>NZ_BCVP01000012.1 GCF_001591805.1 Neobacillus novalis NBRC 102450
GCCGCTGACCAGGGCGCTTGCGCTTTTCTTCTTAGTATCTTTTTTGTTTTTTTCTAGATGACGGTTCTGCTCTTGTGCCTGTTTCGGTTGTTGTTGTTCCTTGACCTTCTACTTGCGCAGAATTAAGCCCGATTGTCGATGCGTCTTTTTTACGCTTTCCCATATGCACACCTCCCCTATTAGCTTTTGGAAAATTATCTCTTTTATACAGAATATTTACCTTAAACTTTGGCATGATAATCTAGAGGAGGAGGTGTTTTGTATGGCAAAAGTTGGAGTGGAACAATCTCTTACAAATATTCAGCAGGCATTAAAGGAAAAGGGTTATGATGTGGTCGAACTGAAACACGAAGCAGATGCTCAAAATTGTGATTGCTGTGTTATTACCGGCCTGGATTCTAACATGATGGGAATGCAGGATACCTTCACAAAAGGTTCTGTTATTGATGCAAACGGGATGTCTGCAGATGAAGTATGTCAACAAGTGGAGAGCAGGCTGTAATAATTTTTTCAAAAGACTAAAGGACCTTCACTTTAGTCTTTTTCTGTGGAAAAAGGGCGGAGCGCCGCATAAACAAATCGCTATAAGCAGTCGAGGTGAAACTATGCATTTCGTACTTTGGATAAGTGAAGCCGAGCTCTGCTCACACCGCCTTTATTATGTTGGTGTACTACTCATATATAATACATTTCCATGCATGCGTTGGGAGTTGAAACTCATGTTAGTTTTTTCCTTTAATATTCACCTTCGGGCCTTTTTCTGTAAAGGGCTCTTGTTTTTTGTTGGTTCGGCTGTTTTCCTCTTTTTCTTCTTCAGCTAGATTAGGTGTATACTCACTGCCATATGTTGCCCCAATGTTTAATTTGCCTGTTAATTCTTTAATTCCCAGCTGGCCAAAATTATTATTGAGCTCATATTTATCCACTATTATCTTTTCAATATTAATTTTTTCGATGATAATCGGTGGTTCCTTTGTTTTGATAATCTTTTCTGTCGGAATTTGTTCTTGGAAGCTTTGCAGAGTACTTTTTATTTCCATTATATTTATTTCCAAGGAAGACAATTTTTTCTCTAATTCCTTTTCATATTCATTTTTCCGGAATATAAGGAATAAATTTTTTAATGACATGCTCACAAACGCTCCCTTATTTTCTACCATACTTCATTTATATGGGAAAAAACAGCTTAACATGTCCACTATAAAAAGGAGACGGTTAATATAGCTAATCGATGGGAATGATTTCTCCTTTTTCAATCGTGCGCTGATAACTTACAAACAATAGACCATTCCAAAATTTGGCGTTAAGCTGATTTGGACGGACGGTATCAGGTATTTTAATTTGACGCTGGAATTCTCCATAAAACCTTTCAGAATAGGTGACTTTAAATTGTGGATGGATTGGCAGGGCCTTGCCTTTAATGGTTAGGATATCGCCGTTGAGCCCTAATTCAATATTCTCTTTCTTAACCCCTGGAAGCTCCACTATGACCATTACTTCATGTTCGCTTTCTAACACATCGATAATCGGGAATGTCCGCGAATTTTTCTCTTCCCGAATCGACTGCCCATCGCCGCTTGAAAAAGGTGTTTTAAATTGTTGGTCATTCATAAATTGCTTGGTGAACTCTTGGTCAAATATATTACTCCAGAAATCTCCTCCATGCATATTCTTGGCAACATCCATCCATTGTTTTAATTTTTCCATATCCATCTATCCACACCCCCTTCGTCCCTTAAAAAGGGTACGTCACAACAAAGTAAAACATTTTTAACTTGCCTACTTCCATCTTACTAAACAGGTTTGTAATTTAATCCTTTTATTCCGCTTCTTCATAAACGTTCAAGAAACGCATATATTTAAAAGCAAGAAAAAGGAGGAGATGAAATGCCCGCTCCAACTCCATATATTAATATTAATATCTTTATGATTAAAATTAATTCCTTTGAAAATGCTTCTGCAGTAAATATCGGTCAAAATCTTTTAGCTGACTGGCATAACTATGATAAAAAAAATCAGGGCTTTGGGCAAAATTCAGCAGATAATAGTCATTTTATTGGAACACGAAGCTTCGTTGATGACAGAGATCAAATTGACTCCCCCGCCTCATTCGACTCACGTCCGCTTAATTTTGAAAAGAAATAAGTAAAGAAGCCGCGGAAAGAAATTCTTTCCACGGCTTTTTAATATTTGCTATTCATCTTTTTTCGAATACCGATAAAGATTCCTACAAATGCGATAATCATAAACCCAAAAATAACATTTACCTGTAAAAGCGGTTGTTTACTTTCTTTTTCTATTGGTTTTTCTTCCATTTTCTTAGCAGCTACCTTGGGCTTAGGGGGTTCGTTATACTTTAATTGAATCGACTGGATCACTTGGCCATTTTTATTCTCTATCGACAGTATCCCATTGCTATCCAGGTTTTTAATGCATCCATCGACATTTTCTGTAAAAAGTGTATCGTTTTCTGGATAAAATTCTTTATTATCCGTTTTAAAAATTTCACCCTGTTTGATTGTCCCATGCTGATAATCCTTAAACCCGTAATCCAACAAAAGAGCTGTGTCCGAATATTTTTCTATTTTTTGCTCAGACTTCAGAACAACAGCAGTTAACCTTATTTTCCCATTATCGGCAGTCGTGGCCAAGGTTTGTTTTGCTTCGGTTGTATAGCCTGTTTTCCCCCCAGTAATCCCCTCGTAAGGCAATTCACCTTTCAACATCCGGTGATGGGTGAAAAGCGTTGTTTTCCATGACTGCCCTTCCCACTCAAGTTTTTTTGTTCCGAAAATTTCAGAAAAAACAGGGTTCTTAATAGCATAATTCGTCATTAATGCTAAGTCCATTGCAGTTGTATAATGATTTTCGTCAAACAATCCATTCGGATTGATGAAATGGGTATTTTTGACCCCAATCGTTGTTTTTAGATATTCATTAAGATGTTCTGCAAACTGTTCAACAGTACCATCCATATACTCAGCAATCGCCACTGCCGCATCATTTCCCGAGTTAATTAGCATCCCTTGGATCAGCTTCTTTAACGGAACCTGTTCCCCTTCATTCAAATATACCCTGGTTCCATCTTGATTTACTGCATTAGCACTGACCGTAACGATACTGTCTAAATTCCCTTTTTCAATCGCATAAATAGCGGTTGCGATTTTAGTAGTACTTGCGGGATACATTTTTTCCTCCGCATTTTTTGCATAGAGCACAGCACCAGTATCTGAATCTAGCAAGACAGCGCCTTCACTTTTTAGAGCTAATTGCTGATTTTCCGCTGCATTGGCAGTTAATTGGTTCGTAAGTAGTAGGAGTACAACTGAGAGAAGAGAAATAAATTTATTCAATCTTAAACACCCTTTTACGTTTAATTCCTCTTTGATTTTACCAGATTTTTTGGAAAAATAAATAGTTTTTTCCTAAAGTTTGGTGCAAAGTGGAAATTATACAGGAAAAAAGCCGGTTTAGGAATATTCACAACCGGCGGTAAGCTAAGCTCTTTTTTTCGAAATTAATAACGTAATTTGTGTCATAAGGAGAGGTAAGGATGTTTTACGTCTGTAAGCCAAGTATTTCGGTTCCCATATATTTGTATATTTCGCTTTAAATTTTCTCAAGCTTTGAAAGTGGTAAATAAAGTGACCATGCAGGAAAATTTGCGCGGCAATTTTTTCACTTAAGAAGGAAAATCTTGATAGTCCCACATTTGCCAGCGGTGCCATTCCCATATTAAATCGGTGATACCCCTGATCCTTTGCCCAATCAATTAAGGAAAGGAACAGAAAATCGATGGTTCCTGATTCTGCTTCTGGCCTAAGCCTCATTAAATCAACGGAAATGGTTTGATAATCATCATACACAAACATGATGCTCATAAAGCCGATAATTCGATTCTCACCATCTTTAACAATCGCTATCGGCGCTTTGTTTAAATAGCCCCTATCAAAGAATCCTAATGAAAACCCCTTCTCTTTTCTCCCCTGGAGCCATTCGGTTGAAACTTCTTCTAGTTCAGCCAAGAACTCATCTGTAAAAGGTGGATGCAACACTTCAAAATAAAATTTTTCACGGTTAAATTTGTTTTTTATCGCACGCAGACTCTTCATTTTGTTTCCTGAGAGTGAAAAGGTTCTAAGATCGACAAAGGCCTCTTCTCCCAATTTAAAAAAAGCAAAGCCATGTCCGTGTAGATAGGGAAGCATCGCATCACTGACTTGGTAAAAAACAGGAGTAAATCCGTGTAAGTCAGCAATTTCCTGAAATTCATCGATTGCGTTAGATATTTCTCCCTGCTCACCAATGGGATCTCCTAGAATAACAAGCTTATCAGCGTATTGCTGGAAAGGGATTAAGACATTTTTCTTGCAATTCCAAAAGATATATTTGTCATGCAAGAACATCAAATGGGATAAAACCTTTCCTTGATATTTTGTCAAATGGGTTAAGATTTCCTTTTCACGACCCAGCGACTTCTCAAATTTCCATTTTTTGCGGAAGCTGATTAAATAGCCGGTAAATAGGATTAATGACGCAATAACCAACCCAATAAAGGCACTAGAAAATAAGTCACGGTAATCTACAATCACAAATGGTAACAATTTTTCCGGAATCGTTAATTTAGCAATTGGTAAATTTAAATAGCCAATTAAAATGTACATCGAAGTAATAATCAGAATGACTGTGACATCAAAAATGGTCTTCCCCCATGTCAGAACATAACTTTCCCGATAGAATTGTCCTTTTGATGTTCTAAGGATTAAGGCTACAATGATTAAAAAAATTGCTTCCTCATAATCTATTCCTTTAAAGATTGAGAATAGCGCCGCAAGAATTAAGGCGAACATTGTCAGCTCATATGTCCTTTTGACACTGTATTCAATTCCGCGGGATAAACCCAACAGTAAAAATCCAGCCGCCACCGATAATTGGTGGGAAACATTAATAATTGGAAAAGACAATAGTTCCTGGGCTATCTTTAGCCGGGACATGATTCCTGGAACACTAGCAGATAAAAGCAGAATTAATCCTGATAAAAAAACGAGCATCGTTAAAATGACATGACTTAATCCTTGGATAATTGCTTTAGGTAAATAATTCCAGGATTGATTCCACTTGTCCCAATATAGCTTTACAAAAAACACACAGCTGATGATAAAAGGGATGAAATAATAGCCAATTCGATAAATCAATAACAGGACCAAAACTTTCTCCTCAGGAACTTGTAAATCCTGCATTCCCCAGATAAAAACTAAATCAAACGAACCGAGTCCCCCAGGAATCATACTAATAATACCGGCACATGCTGCCACAATATAAACAGGAAAAAGATTTTTAAAAGAGATTGGGATGCCCAAAATCCTACTTAAAATATAAATAGCCATAAACACTGCCAGCCATTCTACTATGGAAACGATAACAAGTTTAATACTAACATTGGCCGTAATCAGGGTCTGATTTTTTTTCGACTTAAACGTATGGATAATTAAAAAAATCGGCAGATAAAGACCTACACCTAGTACAGCAAAGTAGAGCCACTTTACATCAGCAAACAATGGAAAGTGCCGGAATCCAAGCGTCACAATCCAGGTAAGCGCTGAAATCCCGGTTAAATAAAAAAGTGAAACCGAGGCAATGTTCCCAAGCAGCCTTCGTTTATCCTGTTCAAGTTTGTGAAAAAAGTAGGTTCTCAGCATAGCACCAATCAAACCGCCAAAACCGATTAAATTGGAAAAAGAATTAGCTATGAACGATTGTTCTAATAACTCTCTTTTTGGAACCTTTAATTTTAAGATGCGGACTAAAATAACATCGTAAAACAGCATTGGTAAAACCGCAGCAAAGGTAATCGTTAAAATCAGCAATAAAATCCAGAAGTTCAGTTGATTGATCTCATTTCTAAGCAACTGGACATTCAAATCTCCGGTAAACTTTTTAATTTCTATGATTGCAAAGATTAATAAAAACAATGGAAAAATAATTTTTGCTGTTTTTATTATTTTTTCTTTTCTAATCCCCAACAAAATAACCACCTATTTTTCATTCCTGATATAAATATAAACTTTTCGCCAGGAAAAACAAAGAGATATATTCGTTTAATAGACAATTCGTTATTTTCATTCTAGACATTTTCTAAGATGTTCAACCGTTGCATTCTTTACAACAAAAATGCTGCGATTCCCTTTACCGCTTATCCTATTAAAAAAATATATAAAAAAAGAGACAAGTTTCCTAACCTACTCAGCATAAGTATTAAATAGGACAAATTTATGAGGGGGTTATTGGGTGAGATTCTTAGTCTTAAAAAAAGAAACATTGCTTTTCTTTCTAGCGATAGGAGTTGTCCTTGCAAGTATTTCAGCATGGTTTATGTTAAAAGCAGGTGATTCTGCCGTATTTAATCACCAATCAGAGAAGGATACCCGTGAGATTCATATGGTAACAGTAGAATTCAAGACGAAAATGAAAAATGGTAAGGAATTAGAGGTATATCGGTGGGATCCTGGATCAATCTCTCTAAAACAGGGTGAAAAAGTGAATTTGTTTATTAGTGGGATTAACGGAGAAAAACATCCTTTCTATATTGAAGGCACAAAAATAAAAGGAACAGTAAAAAAAGGTGAGGAAACCGTTGTTCCACTTCAATTCGATAAAGCAGGTACTTACCGGATAATTTGTGAGGCACATTCAGATCGATCGCATAATGGGCCGATGATTGCTGATATTGTAGTCAATTAAGAGCAGGGGCAGTATCCCTGCTTTTTTCATTGTTCAAAGCCTGCTGTTTCATAGGTTATCACTATTAATATGTTAATATTGTCAACTTTTCTTTATATAACAGTTTTCAAAATCAACTGCTTTTATATAGTACAGTTCTCACTCCGTCGAAGAGAAGTTCATAGAATAGTCACATCCAAACCATTTAAAACCCTTAAACATCAACACTTCACAATATCTTAACAATTATCCCCTAATTTATGCCCCACATTTCAAAACTAACCTGTTATACTAAGTTTAAGATAAAAATATCTCATCTGTTATATATTTTTTAGAAACTTACGAGGTGAATAATAATGAAAGAATGGAATGGATTTATTAACGGGACATGGTCCAAGGAAGTTAACGTTCGCGATTTTATCTTAAAAAACTACACTCCTTTTGAAGGTGACGACTCCTTCTTAGCAGGTCCAACAGACGCTACAAACAAACTTTGGGAACAAGTAATGGAACTTACCAAGCAGGAACGTGAAAACGGCGGGGTTCTCGATATGGATACGGAAACGGTTTCTACAATTACTTCCCATGGACCAGGCTATCTTAATGAAGAATTAGAAAAGGTTGTTGGTGTTCAAACGGATAAACCATTTAATCGTTCGATGCAGCCCTTCGGTGGAGTTCGGATGGCCAAAGCAGCCTGCGAAGCTTATGGTTACGAATTAAACCCTGAAATCGAAAAAATTTTCACTGAGTTCCGAAAAACGCACAATCAAGGTGTATTCGATGCCTATACGGACGAAATGATGCTTGCTCGTAAAGCAGCCATCATTACCGGCCTTCCTGATGCCTATGGCCGTGGCCGGATAATTGGTGATTATCGTCGTGTTGCATTATACGGTGTCGATTTCTTAATCAAAGAAAAACAAAACGATTATAAAAATACCAGCAACGTTATGACAGAAGATAATATTCGGTTACGCGAGGAACTCGCTGAACAAATTCGCGCTCTTAAAGAGTTGAAAGAGCTTGGCACCAGCTATGGATTTGATATTTCCCGCCCTGCCGAAACTGCCCAAGAGGCATTCCAATGGTTATACCTAGGATATTTAGCAGCGATTAAAGAGCAAAACGGAGCTGCAATGAGCCTTGGACGTGTATCTACCTTCCTTGATATTTATATCGAAAGAGATGTGCAAAATGGTACAATAACAGAAACGGAAGCACAAGAAATCGTCGACCACTTTATCATGAAACTGCGCCTTGTGAAATTCGCCCGCACACCGGATTATAATGAATTATTTAGCGGTGACCCAACATGGGTAACAGAATCAATTGGCGGAATGTCTTTGGACGGACGTGCTCTCGTAACCAAGAACTCATACCGTTTCCTTCATACATTAGATAATTTAGGACCGGCACCAGAACCAAACTTAACCGTTCTATGGTCACCACAGCTACCAGAAAACTTTAAAAAGTACTGTGCGAATATGTCGATTAAGACAAGTTCCATTCAATACGAAAACGACGATATCATGCGCCCTGAATACGGCGATGATTACGGAATTGCCTGCTGTGTATCCGCGATGGAAATCGGCAAGCAAATGCAGTTCTTCGGCGCTCGTGCAAACCTTGCCAAAGCCCTTCTCTACGCCATCAACGGCGGTGTCGATGAAAAGTTAAAGATCCAGGTTGGGCCGCTTTATCAGCCAATCACTGCTGAAGTGTTGAATTATGAAGAAGTCATGGGAAAATTTGATCAAATGATGGAATGGCTTGCAGGTCTTTACATTAACACTTTGAACGTCATCCATTACATGCACGATAAATACAGCTATGAAAGAATTGAGATGGCTCTGCATGATACAGAAATACTTCGTACAATGGCAACAGGAATTGCCGGCTTGAGCGTTGTCGCTGATTCCCTCAGTGCAATAAAATATGGCGAAGTAAAAGTGATTCGTGATGAAAATGGATTGGCTGTAGATTTTGAAACAGCCGGTGACTACCCTAAATATGGGAACAATGATGATCGTGTTGACAGCATCGCAGTAGAAATTGTTGAAACCTTCATGAAAAAATTACGCAAACATGTAACGTATCGTAATTCTGTTCACACGTTATCAGTATTAACCATCACTTCAAACGTGGTGTACGGCAAGAAAACCGGTAATACGCCTGATGGCCGCCGCACTGGTGAACCATTTGCACCTGGTGCCAACCCAATGCATGGCCGTGATACGAAAGGAACATTAGCTTCTCTATCTTCTGTTGCAAAGCTTCCTTACAGCTATGCAATGGATGGTATATCCAATACTTTCTCGATTGTACCAAAAGCATTAGGTAAAGAAGAAGAAACACAAATTCGCAACCTAGTCTCCATCTTGGACGGCTATGTCATTAAAACTGGACATCACCTTAACGTAAACGTCTTTAATAGAGAAACATTAATTGATGCAATGGAGCATCCAGAACAATATCCACAATTAACGATTCGAGTTTCTGGCTATGCGGTAAACTTTATTAAACTAACAAAAGAACAGCAGCTTGACGTTATCAACCGTACTTTCCATGAATCATTGTAAATTGAAGTTTTGGTAAGGGGCCCCTTTCGAGGAGCTCCCTTCCAATAAACGAAAGGGGAATATCATCATGAACGGAAATATTCATTCCATTGAAACATTAGGGACTGTCGACGGACCAGGGATTCGGTATATTGTTTTTACACAAGGCTGCCTTTTGCGCTGCCAGTTTTGCCATAATGCAGATACCTGGGAAATCGGCACGGGCAAACAAATGACCGTTTCCGAAATCATGAATGATTTGATGAGCTATCTCCCTTTCATCCAAGCTTCCAAAGGCGGGATCACGGTTAGCGGTGGTGAACCTTTATTGCAAATTCCTTTTCTAATTGAATTATTTAAAGAATGTAGAAGCAAAGGGATTCATACAACCATTGATTCTTCTGGGGGCTGCTTCTCTCACTCTAAGCTTTTCACCGAACAGCTTGAAGAACTGTTGCAGTACACTGACCTAATCCTGCTTGATTTAAAACATATCAACCGGAAAAAGCATATCCAATTAACCGGAATGGCAAATGACCATATTCTTGAATTTGCAAAATTTTTATCAGATCGACGGATACCTATTTGGGTCCGCCATGTATTGGTACCAACTGTAAGCGATGATCCTGAAGACCTGCAAAAGCTGGGTGAATTCATTGGAACGCTGGAAAATGTCGAAAAGATTGAGATTCTCCCCTATCACAAACTCGGGGTCTATAAATGGGAAGCACTTGGACTTGAATATCCATTAAAGGATGTCGAGCCCCCAGCGGAAGATAACGTGGAATTTGCTTATCACATGTTGACTGCACATTGGAATAAACCACTACTTGAAAAATAATCGTTATTAACAGCACCGCTTCCAAATGGAACCGGTGTTGTTGCTTATTACCGCTGATACACATTTAGGAAAGTTTTCAAACACTGGTATTTTGCCATAGTTTAAATTGATTATTTGGCTGTTCTCCTATATACTCATATCATTGGTTACACAAGCGAGGTGATAATTTTTGTTTCAGTTACTTATCGATAATTCGGATATTAATACCCTGAACGCTCTTTATATCAGTATTTACTTTGGATTAATACTGAAATTTTTATTAGCTTGGGGTGTGGAATATTCATTTATTGGCTCCCTTTCAAATCCAGCGAACACAAAAATTATTCATCCATTATTTTTTTATAAGAAAAAAAGCTGTTTAAATGGCAGTTATATTCTAATCAGAATTGTAAAATATATACGAAAAAAAGAATATTCTCAGGATGATTCCGAAGAACCTATTTCCTTCCTTTTTACTTAACATTTCTATACAACATTTTAGGAGGAAATATGAAAACGAAACGTTCTTCAATAAATCTAATTGCTCTTTTATCGTTAACAACTTTATTGCTTTCTGGTTGCTCTTCACAGGATCCAAGCGGTACAAACGGAAACTTTTTCCATGATTACCTTGTTCATCCGTTATGGATTTTCATTAAATCTGTCGCTGAATTATTTAACGGAAACTATGGGATCGCTATTATCCTTGTGACGGTCATAATCCGACTTATCTTAATGCCCTTAATGCTAAAACAGTATAAAAACCAAATGGGCATGAAAGAAAAGATGGATGTCCTAAAGCCTGAGATGGATGTTATTCAAAAGAAAATGAAGACCGAAAAGGATCCAAAGAAAAAGCAAGAGCTTCAGGCTGAAATGATGGGTCTATATAAAAAGCATGGGGTAAATCCATTAAATATGGGCTGTTTACCACTGTTGATTCAAATGCCTATTCTTACTGCCTTTTATTATGCGATTCGCGGGTCTGAAGTGATTAAAACCCATGAATTTCTCTGGTTTAGTCTAGGAAAGCCTGATATTTATATTACCATTATCGCCGGGCTTATTTATTATTTTCAATTTAAGGTTTCGCAAACCAATATGCCTTCTGCGCAGCAGCAGCAAATGAAATTCATGGGATTACTTTCTCCATTAATGATTGTCATGTTTTCTTATACTGCTCCGGCTGCCTTGCCGCTTTATTGGGTAGTGGGTGGAACATTCTTAATTATTCAAACCATGATAAGCCATAAACTTTATCAAACGAAAAAAACAGAATTGGTACAGGCAAAGCAAAAATAAATAAATAAATAATTTAAAAAGAAGCGCCCGCTAGGCGCTTCTTTTTAAATCCTTCTTCCGATTATTATGCCTAAAAAGGCAAATAGGATACCTAATGTATAACTTAAGACTAAATATCGATAAAAGACCTTATATTTTTTATCCTTTCTGAGCTGTTCGGATTCAAGCTTTAAAGTTGAAAAGGTTGTAAAAGCGCCCATAAATCCAATTCCCAATAATGCATTAATATGCCGATTGATTTGCATACCAGTTAGCAAACCTAATAAAAAAGCACCAGTTAAATTGACAGCTAACGTCCCTAAAGGAAAAACCGTTGTTATTCTGCTTTGGATTCGCTTACTAATAACGAACCGGCTGATTGCACCAAAAAATCCCCCGATTGAAACTAATATGATTCCGCTCATCTTCGCACCTCGTTTTTCCCATTTCTTCCTGACTGAATTCCCAAATGAGTAAATAGAAGACCACCAAGTAAACTGAAAGCTATGTACAAGATCCCAAATAAATAGTCACTTTTTTCAAATAAATCAACAGTTTCCAGACAAAAGGTTGAAAATGTCGTATAGGAGCCAATAACCCCTGTTGAAAGTGCGGTTACTAAGTTTGGGTGAAGCTTTTTAGCATAGACAAAATGGCTTGTAATCCAGCCAAGGAAAAATGCACCGCTAAGATTAATAAGGAGCGTTCCAATTGGAAAGTCTTTCCCCCAAATATGTACGGCTAATAAAGATAAGCCATAACGGAGCAAACTTCCTGCTATCCCACCTATTCCAACTAAAAAATAAACCAAACATAACACCCCAATAAACAACTAAAAGTACCTACATTTTAACATAACCATTTTATTTTTTTCCATTTTGTTTGTCAGGATAGTTTGATTCAAATTTGGCATCCTAATCTTGTACGACTAAGACAAAAGGAGTGTTAAAACAACATGAAAAAAAGTTTATTTGTCATTTCAACCCTCATCTTTAGTCTTTACTTATCCGGTTGCGCACGGAATAATGTCAATGATAATGTCGCCCGCAACCGAAATGCAACAGAACCAACTAGGGTAAATTACACCAATCCTAATTACCCCGGCGGTCCTGCCATTACGGGTATTGATACAAGTGACACAGGGCTTGATCGAAATATGAATCGTAACAATGTAAGAGATGTACGTAATGATAATCGAAATAATGTTGGAA
The DNA here is from genome assembly GCF_001591805.1 of Neobacillus novalis NBRC 102450. Classification (GTDB taxonomy): domain Bacteria; phylum Bacillota; class Bacilli; order Bacillales; family Cytobacillaceae; genus Neobacillus; species Neobacillus novalis. The sequence goes on from NZ_BCVP01000012.1 coordinate 12,594, forward strand.
ACAACGGAAACAATCAATCAAAAATGAGAGTGGCTGATAAGGCTGCAGATAAGGTAGCGGATTTACCTGAAGTGGACCGAGCAAATGTCATCGTAACCGAAAATAACGCTTACGTTGCTGCTAAGTTGGATCGTTCATCTCGTAACGAATTAACATCAACTATTGAAGATAAAATTTCCCGTGCAGTTAAATCAGTCGATCGCGATATCGACAATGTATATGTATCGGTTAACCCGGATTTTTATGATCGAATGAATAACTATTCAGGCGATATTCGAAATGGCAGACCAATCTCCGGTTTCTTTAACGATTTTACCGATACCGTCCGCAGGGTGTTTCCACACGCAAGATAATGGCAAAATTATAAAATAAATGCCTGGCTGTTTTTAGCCAGGCATTTATTGGATTTAGGCGTCTTGGAAATATTCTTTGTAAAAGCCGCCGATTTTTCCAGTATTATCGATAAGGTAATAAAACTCTTCTGTTTCATTTTTCACGTCATAGAAATTCCCCGCCGTTAAGGTATTACTGACAAGATATTTCTTCGCATCGGTGTGAACACATTTTACTTTCTTAACTGTTTCCCGTTCTCGCCAAGATAAATGAATCATTGCTGCCACCGTTCCTTTCGCTAGTTGTCCAATTACTAGTATAATCAATTGGAGCATTCTTGCGCAACAGTCCTTCCGCTCGAAACAGCTCTTAATTTTTTACACTTTCAACAGATTGTTCTCTAAGGCGGAATTTTTGAATTTTCCCTGAAGCCGTCATTGGATAAGAATCAGTAAAATTTATGTAACGCGGAATTTTGTGTTTGGAAATCTTCCCTCTGCAATATTCCTGAATTTCTTCAACTGTGGCTGATTCCCCTTCTTTTAAAATGATCCAAGCCATTACTTCCTCTCCATAAACTTCATTGGGAACACCAACAACCTGGATATCAAGAATTTTTGGATATGAATAGAGAAATTCTTCAATTTCACGGGGATAAATATTTTCCCCTCCCCTGATGATCATATCTTTTAAGCGTCCGGTAATTTTGCAATAGCCATTTTCGTCCATTACAGCTAAATCACCAGTATGCAGCCAGCCATCTTTATCAATGGCTTCCTTTGTGGCCTCAGGATTTTTATAATACCCCTTCATAACATGATAACCTCTAGTACACAACTCCCCCTGTATTCCCCGAGCCACTTCCTTACTCGTCCCAGGTTCAACGATTTTCACTTCAACTTTCGGAAGTGCCTTACCTACCGTTTCAACACGCAATTCAATCGGGTCATCTGTTCTTGTTTGTGTGATAACTGGTGATGATTCTGTTTGCCCGTATGCGATCGTTATCTCAGCAGCTCCCATTTTTTCGATAACAGCTTTCATTACCTCTATTGGACAATTCGAACCAGCCATAATCCCTGTCCTGAGCGTGGATAAGTCATATTTTTCAAAATCAGGATCATTTAATTCGGCGATGAACATCGTGGGAACACCATGCAGCCCTGTACATTTTTCATCTTGAACGGTTTGTAAAACTCTTTTGGGATTGAATTCTTGAACCGGAACCATTGTGGCACCAACAGAAACACATGCCATCGTTCCGAGGACACAGCCGAAGCAGTGGAAAAACGGTACAGGAATACAAAGCCTGTCTTCTGCTTCCAGCTCCATACAGCCCGCAATATTAAAGCCATTATTGACGATATTGTTATGGGTGAGCATCACCCCTTTTGGGAACCCTGTAGTCCCTGAGGTGTACTGCATATTAATGACATCTTCTGGGTCGAGAGAAGCCATTCGTTCATTTAATTCCTCATCTGTAATGGTTTCACCAAGTTTTAAAATGTCATCCCAGCAATAGGTTCCGGGATATTTTTGATTTCCAAGAACAATAACATTTTTTAAAAAAGGCAAGCGTCTGCTTTTCAACTTGCCAGGCTCACTACCTTTTAATTCCGGTACAATTTCATAAAGCATCTCAATATAGGATGAATCTTTCCAAGTATCCATTAAAATGATTGTCGTGGCATCGGATTGCTCTAACAGATATTCCAGTTCAGCTGTGCGGTAACTCGTGTTAACAGTCACAAGCACTGCACCCATCTTCCCGGTTGCAAATTGGGTGATCAGCCATTCTGGCGTATTTGTCGACCAGGCTGCAAGCTGTTCCCCTTTATCAATACCCAGTTTGATAAAACCTTTTGCGGCCCTTCGGCAAATATCATCAAATTCACGGTAAGTTAGGCGTAAATTGCGGTCTGAATAAACCACCGCTTCATGCTTTGGATGCGAATCTGCCTTTTTTTCTAATAATTCCCCAATCGTTACATTCAATAAAGTCGACAAACTTATATCCCCCTTTGTCCTTTTTAAATGAAATAGTTAATAAAACGCTGTCAAAATTATGTTACCATATTTATATGAATATTCAATATTTTTAAAATATAATTACTCTTTGTGAAAAATGTGTGAATCTTTTTTTAATTGTTAAATAGGGGTTCTCAAAACCAGAGAAAACCATTACAATAATTAAAACTGAATATTCAATCCACTTTCCAAGGAGGGCATTCGCAAATTGAAAATTATGAGTAACGAGCAGTTGGTTGTTTCGTATCGGGATGCATTAAAGACTGGAAAAGAAAAGGAATGGATCAAGATTTTAAAGGATGAAATCAGGCGCCGCGGATTAAGGCCGATCAAGAATCGTTAGTCATTTATACATGGAAAAACCGCTGAATAGAGATTCAGCGGTTTTTTTAAAGCATAGATCATTTTATCCCTCAAGAAGTAAATTCTCCGGGTCCTCCAATAATTCTTTTATTTTACTAAGGAAGCTGACGGCCCCCTTCCCATCCACAATCCGATGGTCATAGGAAAGCGCCACATACATCATTGGCCTGTTTTCCATTTTCTCTTTATCTATCGCCACAGGGCGAAGCTGAATTTTATGCATTCCGAGGATTCCGACCTGCGGGCCATTTAGAATTGGCGTAGAAAATAAGGAGCCAAACACTCCGCCATTAGTAATCGTAAACGTTCCTCCTTGTAAATCCTTTAACGCTAATTTATTTGTTCTTGCCTTTTCAGCAAGCTCCATAATATCCATTTCAATTTCAGCAAACGATTTTCGGTCGGCATCTCTAACAACAGGTACGACAAGTCCTTCCTCAGCCGCAACAGCGATACCAATGTCATAAAACTTTTTAACCAGCAACTGATCCCCTTGAATTTCAGCATTAATATAAGGGTATTTCTTTAAGGCGGCTACAACCGCCTTGGTGAAAAAGGACATAAAACCAAGCCGGACATCATGCTCCTCGAAGAATTTGTCCTTTCTTCGTTTCCTCAAATCCATTACAGCTGTCATATCAATTTCATTAAATGTCGTCAGCATCGCCGCCGTTTGCTGAACCTCTACCAGCCGTTTTGCAATGGTTTGCCGGCGTCTTGACATCCGTTCATAGATGATTGGTTTTTCACTATCTTGTGTACTTTCTCCTTTTGGTTCCACTTTCGGCACGGACTTATTGTTTGGATTGGGGTTCGGTTGAAAAGACGTGACATCCTGTTTCCTAATTCTTCCTAGTGGATCCGTTGTCCGAATCTCATTTAAATCGAGCCCCTTCTCCCTTGCAAGCCGTCGTGCTGCCGGAGAAGCGATTGGAGGCAACGTCTTATTTTCGCTATTTTCCGCCGACGGATTCTCTAAATGGGTATTGGCACCAGCATTCTTTGAAGAAGTTTCCATATTTTCATTTTTAGTTGATTCGGCCTGTTTAGTTTGCGAGGCAGTCTGAGCACTTTCCTCCACAGTGGCAATTGTCTCACCCACTTTAACAGTATCGCCTTCTGTAAATTTCTGTTCTGTAAGAACCCCGGAAAAGTCTGAGATAATTTCTATGTTTACTTTATCGGTTTCCAGTTCTACTAGATAATCACCTTGCTCGACATGTTCCCCGACATTCTTTAACCATTTCGCAATCGTTCCTTCTGAAATCGATTCTGCTAATTCTGGCACTACTATATCAGCCATAATTAATTACCTCCTTCTTCAACTTCAACCCTCGTTAATGCCAATTGAAGAATTTTTGATTGAACTAATTTATGAACATTTGGATCACCTTCAGCAGGACTTGAACGGCGTCGACGTCCAATATAATCAACCTTTATTCCAGTAGAAACTATTTCACGTATTCGTGGTTCAACAAAATTCCAAGCGCCCATATTCTTGGGTTCTTCCTGAACCCAGAGCACCTCTTTTATATTGTTAAATTTAGAAAATATAGTCGTTAATTCCTCTGTAGGGAATGGATAAATTTCTTCCAGTCTAATAACCTGCAGCCATTCAAAACCATTTGCCTCTTTCAGTTGTTCCGCAATATCAATCGCAATTTTACCAGAACAAAGAACAACCCTCTCAACCTTTGCCTCTTCCCTGGAAGCGGCGAAATGTTCAATCACCGGCCTGAATTCTCCCTCACTTAGATCACTTGCTGAGGAAGAAACAAGTGGATTTCGTAACAGGCTTTTTGGCGCCATAATCACAAGCGGTCGTATCTCTTCTCTTGTAAGCATCGCGGCTTGACGTCTGAGGAGATGAAAGTATTGGGCTGCACTAGTAAGGTTTACAACCGTCCAGTTCTTTTCAGCTGCTGATTGTAAAAATCTCTCCAACCTGGCACTAGAATGTTCTGGACCTTGTCCTTCGTATCCATGAGGCAGGAGCAGGACAATCCCGGATTGTTGTCCCCATTTGGCTCTGCCTGCAGCAATAAACTGGTCAAACATAACCTGTGCCGCATTAGCAAAATCACCATATTGTGCCTCCCAAATCACTAATGTCTCCGGGGAAAAGACATGATATCCATAGTCGAATCCAACTACTGCTGCTTCTGTTAACGGGCTATTATAGACCGCAAACGATACCTTAGCATCAGAAAAATGATGCAAGGGCACGAAGGTTCCTCCCGTTTTGCTATCATGAAGGACAAGATTTCTTTGCGCAAATGTCCCGCGTTCAGTGTCCTGCCCAGATATCCGAATCGGGGTGCCATCCGCTAATATCGTTGCAAAAGCAAGCGTCTCGGCTAATGCCCAATCCACGTTTCCTGATTCATCAAGCATAGCGGCCCGTCTGTTTAAAATTTTTTCAAGCTTATTAAACACATTAAAATCTTCTGGCCATTGAAGTAATTCACTGTTTATCCTTTTTAAAGTTTCTAAAGGAACCTTGGTTGAAATTAATGCCTGCTCCTTATTGAATTTAGGAGCTTCCGGAATCTTTAACTCTTCCTCTTCCTTTTTCTTTAGCATTGTAACTTTACTATTGGCTGCCTCTAGTTTTTGCAGGATCTCGTTATGAATATCCGTAAGCTGTTCCTCAGTGACAATTCCCTCCTGTTTCAAGCTTGTGGAATATATTTCTTTTACAGTAGGGTGCTTTTGAACAAGTGCATACATTTGCGGGCTCGTTGTCATCGGCTCATCCATCTCATTATGGCCAAATCTGCGATAGCCCACTAAGTCAATGAGAAAATCCTTATGAAAAACAGAGCGATATTCGGCCGCTAACATGGCGGCAGCAATACATGCCTCTGGATCGTCGGCATTTACATGAAGAATAGGAATCTCATATCCTTTTGCAAGATCACTTGCATAACGAGTTGAACGGGAATCCCAAGATTCAGTTGTAAAGCCAATCGTGTTATTAGCAATAATATGAATAGTCCCACCCGTACGATAGCCGCTAAGCCTGCTTAAATTTAACGTCTCAGCGACGATGCCCTCGCCTGGGAATGCTGCATCTCCATGGATTAATATCGACAGGGCTGATTTGAAATTTTCAATTGGATATCCAGGCTTCTTCCTATCATCCTGTGCAGCACGTGAAAATCCTTCTACAACTGCTCCCACAAATTCAAGATGGCTGGGGTTATTAGCAAGGGTTACCTTTACACTTCCTGAATGGTCAGCTGTGAGCTGACGATTCAATCCCAAGTGATACTTTACATCCCCTGTCCAGCCAAAGTTAATTCCAATCGACCCTTCCGATGGGACGAGTTCTTTATTGGGTGCATGCTGAAATTCAGCAAAAATCTTTTCATACGGTTTTCCTAGTACATGTGCCAGAACATTCAATCTGCCTCTGTGTGCCATCCCAATGTTTATATATTCCGCTCCATCTTGAACGGCCCCCGAAATAATTTCATCAATGAGCGGAACCATTATATCTAGTCCCTCAATCGAAAATCGCTTTTGGCCAACAAAGGTTTTGTGCAGGTACTTTTCGAATTCTTCCACTTCAAATAGCCTCTTTAAGATTGTAAGCTTTTTATCTCTTGATAAAGGCGAAAGAAATTGCCTGCTTTCAATTCTTTCTAACAACCAATTTTTCTCTTTCACATCATGGACATGATCGAACTCATAGGCAATTTCCTTGGTATAGATTTCCTTTAAATAGTTATAGGCTTCCAGTGCTGTTTGATGAGCTGACAGCCCATTCCTAGAAAGAATGGCGGCAGGCAGCTTTGTTAAATCCTCTTCACTAAGTCCATAGCTTTCAAACTCAAGGTGGCTTATATCTGGTTGATGATTTCCTAATGGGTAAATATTTGCCGCAAGATGCCCATAGGTACGAATATTCTCAGCAAGCTTAGCTGCAGCGACTATTTTTTCGTATTGGACAGGACTCGATTCTAAACTTGCTGGAAGATTTGGGACTAACGTTGAAAAGTCAGCCTCATTCATCCCCTCAAAGAATAAACCTAAATCGTGTTCAACTGTAGCCGGGTCTTGTTTATACCTTTCAAATTGATCAATCAAATAGCCAAGATTGGGGCCAATAAAATCTTCCAATCGAGCTTTTTTATCTGCAATCGGCTTGTTCATTCATCTTTCCCCCTTAATCCATATGTATCTTTACATCACCATTATTCCTATCATTTCACAAAAAAATGAATCTGGAATTGACCTAAATCAATATATTTTTATGTAATGAATATTGTTTAGTGTGTGTTAATTGCGAACAAAAAATTTCCTAGTGTACTATTAATTTTCCAATTAAAATGGCCTTATATGTGTGTATTCCCCATAACACAAAAAAACACACATATAATATATGTGTGCTTCAAAAAGGAAATAATTTTGGCTGCTATAATTTTAGCGCTTTTGAAACTGGTTTACGCGCTAACTCTTCTAGTTTAGCTGCAATTTTTTGAGCTGCATCAATCGGGTTATCCGCAAAAATATCAAAAAATTCTTCTTCGTACTCCAGTCTGGCATGATCGTAACGCGGGTCATAATAGGATTCAAGTAAAACCTGGATCATGACGCGATAATTCCGTTCTTTCAATGCTTCGATAAGGATTTTTTTAATCTCTACATCTTTTACACGTTTCAAAACCTTTTCAATTCCAAGCGAGATTTTATCGTAATACCATGGTTCTCGTTCATATGGGATCACATATTCCGAAACAAGATGGGTAACCCGTTGTTCAAGTGGTGTATGAATATAGATGTTAGTACCTTTGAACTTACAATTCATTAATTCCTCTGACTGAACGGCTTTACCAATCCGTTTGCTTTCAGCCTCGACGAGAAAATATTCTGACCCTTGAATTTCCTGAAGTCCTTTAAATAAAAGCGAGTCAAATGTTTTTTGGTTATGCCCTTCGCTAAGTCCGATTGTCCCAAAAATCGATCCACGATGACCAGCCATTTCTTCAAGATCTAAGATAGGATAGCCCTTCTTTTTCAATTGCTTTAACACCTCGGTCTTACCAACACCGGTTAATCCATGGAGGACGATTGCTTTATTCGGAAGCATCGTTGGTAATTGTTCGAGGATATAATGCCGGTATGCTTTATAACCACCGATTAAACGCCAAGCGTAAATTCCCGCAAATTCCAAAAAGGTGATCACCGCTTTACTGCGCATCCCCCCGCGCCAACAATGAACCACAAGCTCACCACTTGTATGATAAGATTTAATTGTCCGCAGTAACTCCGGGATTTTAGGTGAAACAAGCTCCATCGCTCGCCATTTTGCTGCTGCCTGTCCTTGCTGCTTGTATATGGTTCCGATTTCTTGACGTTCTTCATCTGAAAAAATCGGAATATTTATTGCTCCCGGAATTGCACCATCCTTAAACTCAATGGGAGAGCGTATATCAATAATTATTGGTTCCTTTAGTGTAAAAAGTTCATCAACAGTAATTTCCTTCATAATTAAACTACGCTCCTTGAAAGACTATAAACACATTATATAGGAGATATCCATAGCCATCAAGAAGTTGAAATCACGTCACTTCCGTGGAACGGAGCAAACTGTTGAACTACACGATCTTTGCTTCTTGCTTGAATACCGACATCAATTTTTCCATTTCAAAAAGTTTATCTTTTTCAAATAATTCAACGATTTTACTACCGACAACAACACCATCACAATTTTTGGTCAATTCTTTTATTTGGTCTTCATTTGAAATCCCAAATCCGGCTAAAACCGGAATTGGACTTAGCATTTTTACGGCTTTTAAAAATTCATTTAAGTCATTGTCGAACAAATTTCTCGTTCCTGTTATCCCTTTTACGGTAACCGCATATAAAAACCCTTTTCCTCTGCCAGCAATCTCCTTTATTCTTTCAAGTGGGGTGGCAGGTGTAACCAGGCGGATTAATTCCACTTGCGCATCAGCAAGCTGTGGTGCAATTATATCCTCTTCTTCAAGCGGCAGATCTGGAATAATACAACCATCCACCCCGGCTATTTGAATATCTCGGGCGAAGTCGTCAATCCCGTAAGCATAAATGGGATTAAGATAGGTCATCAGGATAATGGGAATCGTAACGACCTCACGTGCTTTTGCTAGTTCAGTTATGATTCCCTTTAATGTTGTCCTATTTTCAAGCGCCCTAATCCCTGCACTTTGGATCGTTGGGCCATCAGCCACCGGGTCTGAAAATGGAACACCGACCTCAATGGCAGCAGCTCCGAATTTTTCGAGAAGCACCAATCGTTCAACCAAGCACGCTAAACCGCCATCCCCCGCCATCATGTAGGGAACAAAGGCTTTCGCATTATTTTCATTTAGTAATTTAAAGGATTGTTCTAATCGGTTCATTTTCCTTCTCCCCCTTTTAGCCTTGCTTTCACTGCATCAACATCTTTATCACCGCGGCCTGACAAGCAAACAACAATATTTTCCGAATACTTCATTTCAGAAGCCAGTTTTACGGCATAAGCGATGGCGTGCGCACTTTCTAGTGCAGGTATGATTCCTTCCAGCCTTGATAAAAGCTGAAAGGAATCAAGTGCTTCTTCATCCGTAATTGAGAAGTATTTGGCTCTGCCGACTTCCTTTAAATGGCTATGTTCAGGACCGACTCCAGGATAATCTAGACCGGCTGAAATCGAATGGGCTTCTTGAATTTGCCCATCATCATTTTGGAGTAAATACATTAACGCGCCATGTAAAACACCTGGTTTCCCTTTTGTCAGTGAAGCGGCATGATAATCCGTATCCACGCCTTGTCCGGCAGCCTCTACACCATATAAACTGACTTCCTCATCCTCGATAAATGGATAAAACATTCCCATCGCATTGCTTCCGCCGCCGATACAAGCCACGACTGCGTCTGGAAGGCTGCTATTGCGAAGTTGAAATTGTTCTTTTGTTTCCTTGCCAATTACACTTTGAAAATCCCTTACTATTGTCGGAAATGGGTGTGGACCCATAACAGATCCTAATAAATAGTGGGTATCATCCACATTAGCAACCCAGTACCTTAGCGCTTCGTTAACTGCATCCTTTAAAGTCGCACTTCCAGCTGTAACACTGACTACCTTAGCACCGAGCAATTCCATCCGGAAAACATTCAGCGCTTGGCGTTTAATGTCTTCCTCACCCATAAAAATGATGCAATCAAGGTTTAAAAGCGCACAAACCGTTGCGGTCGCAACCCCATGCTGGCCGGCTCCAGTTTCGGCAACAATCTTCTTTTTCCCCATTCGAACGGCTAAGAGCGCCTGCCCAATTGCATTATTGATTTTATGAGCACCGGTATGATTTAAATCCTCTCTTTTGAGGTATATATTTGCTCCCCCGGCATGCCTGCTAAGATTCTCAGCAAAATATAACGGGGTTTCCCTGCCCACATATTCTTTTAATAATCGATCGATTTCTGCTTGAAAGCTAGCGTCCTTTTTAGCATTGTCATAGGCCTGCTCTAATTCCAAGACGGCCTTCATCAATGTTTCCGGAACAAATCTTCCGCCGAACATGCCAAAATGGCCTTTTTTATTTGGTAATGTATATGTCGTCATGTCCTTCTCCTCCTAAACTAATAGAATCCCTTTTGCCTTTTCGATAAATGACTTTATCTTTGTGAAATCCTTTACCCCATCGGTTTCGACTCCTGAGCTAACATCCACCATATATGGGCTGATTATTTTGATCGCTTCTTCAACATTATCTGCATTTAATCCTCCTGCAAGGATGATTTTTTTTTCTTTTAGAAGATTGGTATTAACGTCGGTCCATTCAAATGCCGTTCCATTTCCGCCCCTATATTTTCCTTTTGGGCCGTCAAGGAGCAGATATTCACATGGATATTGATGATAACTTGCCAAAGCATCATTGCTCTGAAAACTTACCGCTTTGATCACCGGTAAGGATAAAGCCGAACTGAAAACCGCTGTTTCGTCACCGTGTAATTGGATATGAGTCAGGCCAGCAATTGCAGCTATCCTTTCAATTTCATCTTCTGTCTCGTTAACAAATACGCCTACCTTGATGACTTCCTTAGGTAACTGTGAAATAATTACTCCGGCTTTTTCCGGTGATATCTTGCGTTTACTTTCTGCAAACACAAACCCGAGGGCATCTGCACCGTAATCTATTGCAACTTTTGCTGTATTAACATCCATTATTCCACAAATCTTCACCCTCATTGTCTTATCTCCTTACTAATCGGCATACGAATATCGCTAAAAGTTTGTTTTACGTCTAGGCTCATCATTAAGGCTTCACCGACTAAAATCCCGTTTGCACCAGCATTTCTAACTCGTTTAACATCCTCCTGAACATGAATGCCACTTTCACTAATCAAATAAGCGCCAGAATTCTTTACCAGGGCGGCCAATTTTTCTGTGACTTCAAGTGACACTTCAAAGGTTTTCAAATCGCGATTATTAATGCCAATCAGCTCAGCACCCATTCTGATTGCCTTTTCTAACTCGTTTTGATTATGGACTTCCACCAATATTTCCAATCCCAAATCTTTTGCATACTGATGCAGGTCAATTAATCTTTTGTCCTCTAACGCCGCGACGATTAACAGAACCAAATCAGCTCCCTGTATAGCAGCTTCATCGATTTGAATCCGATCAATAATAAAGTCTTTGCAAAGAATTGGCAGTTCCACAGCCTCACGGACGGACTTTAAATCGGCAAAAGATCCTTTAAAAAAAGTTTGATCTGTTAAAACAGATATCGCACTAGCACCAAACTTTTCGTAAGCTGCAGCTTGCTCAGCTGGATTCACATTGTTATTGATGATTCCTTTTGACGGTGATGCCCGTTTGAATTCGGCAATAATCGCTAATTCCTCGGCTGTTTGCAGCTTTTTAATAAATGAACGTCTTTCATCGTGTTGTTCCGGGATGAAACTCTTGTTTTCACGAAGAAAATTGACTTCCTGCTTTTTTTGTTCAAGAATCTGCTCAAGTATCGTTCCCACTTAGATCGCCTCCCTTTGCACCGCTTGGGATTTTTCAATTAGGGCTATTAGCTTTTCATACGCTGCCCCTGAATCAATGATGTCCTTAGCTGTTTGAATCCCGTCTTTAATCGTGTCTGCCTTGCCAGCAGTGAAAATTCCGATACCTGCATTTAGCAATACCGTGTCCCGGTATGCTCCTTTTTTCCCTTTTAAAACGTTCATCAATATTTCGGCGTTATCCTTAGCATCGCCGCCCTTAATACAGCTATTTTCATATTGCGGCAGGCCTGCCTCTTCGGGATAGAAGGAATGATTGGTAATCATTCCATTGTCCAAAATGGTAAGATGGTTTTCGCCCTGTAGTGATGCTTCATCCATAAAACCCGCACCATTGATGACCGTTGCTCGCTTTCGTCCCAATTGTTTTAACACCTCAGCAAAGACATGGATTAAATCCCTCCGATAAACCCCAAGCAGTTGGTAATCTAATTCAATCGGGTTTGTCAGCGGCCCGATAAAATTAAAAATGGTTGGTATTTTAAGTTGTTTACGAACGGTCATTATCTTTTTAAGTTTCGGATGAACATGTGGGGCAAATAGAAAGGCGATTCCGATATTCTCGAGAATTTCTTCCGTACATTCAGCCGGTAAATTTAGATTTACACCCAAATGCTCAAGGACATCGGCACTTCCCGTTTTACTTGAGATGCTTCGATTTCCATGCTTGGCAACGGGGACTCCAGCACCTGCAATGACAAAGGCGGATGTAGTGCTGACATTAAAACTTGATGAACCATCTCCCCCCGTCCCGCAATTATCAAGAACATTCGCAAAATTCCTCTTAAATGGCAGCGTATTTGCCTGTAGCGCCCGTACAATACCGACAATTTCGTCAACTGTTTCCCCCTTTGATTTCAATCCCATTAAAAAGGCGGCTATTTCCGACTCAGAAACCTCTTCCCCCAAAATAAAATCAATCGCATCCTTCATTTGATTTTCAGAAAATGACTTTTGCTCAGCTAACTGGAGTAAATAATTCTTCATCTGCTTCCTTCCTTTCTATCGCTCGTAAAAAATTTTTGAGTATTTGTTTTCCTGATGGAGTCCCAATCGATTCTGGATGGAACTGGAGCCCAAAAACGGGATATTGATTATGTTGAATGGCCATCACTTCTTGGTCTTCGATTGAATGAGCAATACATTCCAGCTCCACAGGGATCGTACTTTTTTCAATTGACAATGAATGATACCGCATGACCTCTAATGGTGACGCCAAATCATTAAATAGTTTGCTGTCCTTATGAATGATGAAGGAGGTTTTGCCATGCCTAATATTCTGGGCTCTTCTAATCTCGGAGCCAAAAGCAGCACCAATGGCCTGATGACCAAGACAAATTCCCAAAATCGGAAATCGCTGGTAAAAGGTCTGAATCAATTCTATGCATATTCCCGCATCCTCGGGTTTTCCGGGACCCGGCGACAGGATGATTGCTGTTGGATTCAGACTTTCTATTTCATCCAGCGTAAGCTGATTGTTACGATAAACAACTACTTTCTCTCCTAATTCCCCTAAATACTGGTATAGGTTAAATGTAAAAGAATCAAAGTTATCAATTAATAAAATCATCCTAAGGTCCCTCCAAAAAGCCTTTTAACTTGCTTACGGTTTCCTCATATTCTGACTCTGGATGGGAGTCAAAAACAATACCCGCTCCAGCTTGAATATAGGCTGTTCCTTCTTTCAAAATCATCGTGCGAATCGCTAGGGCAAAATCCATATTTCCGTTTACTGATAAGTAACCTATTGCTCCAGAATAAAGCCCGCGTTTTGACTTTTCTAAGGAATTAATAATTTCCATTGCTCTCACCTTTGGGGCTCCTGAAACGGTACCGGCTGGCAGGCAGGCAGCAAGCGCATCTATCGCTGTTTTATCATGCTGAAGGCGGCTGCTGATTTCTGAGACAAGATGGATGACGTGGCGGAACTTTTCTACTGCCATGTACTTCTCAACCTGTACGGAACCAAATTCACTTACTTTGCCTAGGTCGTTTCTGCCAAGATCAACCAGCATTTTATGCTCGGCAAGCTCCTTTTCATCCTGTAATAATTCATTTTCGAGCTGCAAATCTTCCGCAGCGTTTTTCCCTCTTCTTTTTGTACCAGCGATTGGATTTGCGATTACCGTTCTCCCTCTTGTTTTAATTAAACTTTCGGGCGATGAGCCGATAACGGTATAGGACTCGAAATCGATATAAAACATATATGGTGTAGGATTATGGGAGCGATGCTTTCGATAAAGCGATAAAGCTGAGCCTTGGAATACTGATTTCATCCTTCTTGAAAGCACCACCTGAAAAATATCGCCTGCTACGATATGCTCCTTTGCGGCTGCTACATTTTGAACAAATGCCTCTTTTGTTATTTCTGAGCTAAATCCTGAAAGCGAAAAAGGCTCCTCTTCAGGAAAATCGTACGGCCGTTTCAGCTCCGTCACCCTTTGGTTTACTTTGCTTTCGACACTTTCCAGATTACTTTCTTTTAAAAGCGGAAGACCAAATATCAATACCTTTTCCTCAAGATGGTCATACACAATGATTTCCTCATAAAACATTAAGTGGACATCAGGCATATTTAGGCCATTGGGGTACTCTTCCCCTATGATTTCGTACTGTCTGATGATGTCATAGCCTGCATACCCGACTGCGCCGCCAATAAAAGGAATCGGTATTTCGTCGCACTCCATTATCGGCAATAGGTTTTTTACTATTTCTAAAGGATTTCCTGTTAACGTCTTTTTTTCGCCATTTCGATTGATAATTTCGTTAACAGCCCCATACGAAATTAGTTCAAACGCTGGATCTGCTCCAATAAAGGAATAGCGGCCAGAATCATTAAATTTATGAGAACTTTCCAATAAAAACTTCTTTTTCCCATTAATTTTTTGCAAAATCGAGATTGGCGTGTGGATATCCCCGCGAATTTCTTTTTTTATAAAGTCAGTTTTGACAGTCATTTCTTTACTCCTTTCTAAATAAAAAAAAATCGTCCTCTATATGCATAACAAGCGTTACGCATATAGAGGACGATTCTGTAATCGTGGTGCCACCTCAATTTGAAGCAAAAATAAATTGCTTCCTCAATTTCAGATACAGAGCTATCGCTCGATATCCTATCCTTTTAACGGTGGAACTCCGTGTATCCCTACTTTTGTTCAAGATACCTCTCACAAGTCCATTCCACAAATCCTTTCCTATCGGGCTCTCACCACCCCCGACTCTCTGCAAAGAAATAAATATGTGTACTCCTCTTGTTCAACAATTTGCACTATTTAGTTTGATATTGTTTTCAATATTATTAAATTTAGCTGCAACTGTCAAGAGATATTTTTAGAATTTTAAAAATCGGTTATCCCCCTTGCTGCCATTAAAAGGATTCATTTCCCTAAGTTTTTTTTATATCGAAAAAAGCCATATTAACAGTACAAATAAAATAAAGGCGGGATAGAGAGAAAAAATGGATCATATTGAGCAATTATCGAAAAGCCCACCTGCAGCAAAAAAGAAAAGGACTAAAGCAGGAAATAAACGTTCGGATGAGATTTCAAAGCAAAAGTGGGCAATTCTTTCACTTTCTTCGATTCCATTAGTAATGACATTGGGAAATTCTATGTTGATACCTATTTTACCTTCCATGGAAAAGAAATTAGATATTTCATCGTTACAAACCAGTATGATTATTACGGTTTATTCAGTCGTCGCGATTTTTTTAATCCCAATCGCCGGCTATCTATCAGACCATATCGGCAGGAAAAAGGTCATCATCCCAAGCCTCATCATTGCAGGAATTGGCGGACTTATTTCCGGCTGGGCAGCATGGAAATTGGATAATGCTTATTGGGTAATCTTAGCGGGTCGTGCTCTTCAAGGAGTTGGCGCCGCCGGGGCTTTTCCAATCGTACTTCCATTAGTTGGGGATATGTTTAAAAATGAGGATGATGTTAGTGTTTGTTTGGGACTTATCGAGACATCTAATACGTTTGGAAAGGTCTTAAGTCCCATTTTCGGGGCATTTCTGGCAGGATTTATCTGGTTTTTGCCTTTTCTTTCTTTTCCAGTCTTTTGTGCTGTTTCTATTGTGATGATGATTTTTCTAGTTAAATCCCCAAAAAGTTCTCAAAAACCGGTCCCGTTTAGGGATTTCTTTAATGGCGTTAAGAAGACCTTTAGCGAAAAGGGTCGTTGGCTTTATGCCATCTTTTTTATTGGCGGTATCCTCATGCTCGTCCTATTTGGAATTCTGTTTTACCTTTCGGAAATATTCGAAAAAGAATATGGAATTAAGGATATGAAAAAAGGTTTCTTTCTTGCGTTACCGCTTGGAGCACTTTGCCTTTCATCCTTTATCGGCGGAAAAATCATCAAAAAAAATAAAGTATTGATGAAATGGTTAACTTTTGGAGGTATACTGGCTGCCGCTCTTTCGATTGGAGCTTTATGGTTTTCCATTAAGTTGTGGTATATGATTACTATGTTTTTAATCAGTGGAATTGGAATCGGTATTGGGCTTCCTTGTCTTGATACACTTATTACTGATGGGGTAGAAAAAAAGGAACGTGGAACTATCACATCGTTTTATGCGTCGATGAGGTTTATTGGGGTCGCAGCAGGACCGCCAATTATTGCTATGCTAATGAAAGTTTCAAACCAGTGGATTTTTATCGTCATGAGCAGTCTCAGCATCCTGGCAGCTATTGTCGCTCTGTTTGCGATTAAACCCAAGGCACAGGGCTAACACACCTATGTGCGACCGTACCTTTTTTCCTGCTTCACGATCGCTTAAATTTTTCTAGATAACATGCTGTCTGCCCCTTAAAAAGCTATTTTTTTCTACCGCATTCGAAGTTATTATGGTATAATAATTACTGTATTAATTAGGTATTGCGGGTGTGGTTTAATGGTAGAATTTCAGCTTCCCAAGCTGACGGCGGGGGTTCGATTCCCCTCACCCGCTCTTTACAATACTTGGAGAAGTACCCAAGTGGTTATAAGGGGGCGCACTCGAAATGCGCTAGGGCGGGCGACCGTCGCGTGAGTTCGAATCTCATCTTCTCCTTCATCCAATTAAAACATAAAAAACGCCAGAGCTTCTGGCGTTTTTTATGTTTTAATATGGACTTAACCACTCAGGGTCCCTGTTTACACAAATATGACATTTCTCTTTTCCCTTCTTAAACGAAGAAAATATTTGCCCGCAATCACGGCATTTTTTTGTAAAAAAACTCTCAACCGTCACACTTTTTCCCTTTATTTCTGGCCTTATTCGGATGGCCTCTTCTGGACAAATATCTGTGCAGGCAGTACAATTCACACATTTTACATGATGAATCTGCAAAACAGAATCTTCTAAACGAAACACTTTTTGCGGGCAAAAGGAAAAACATGCCTGGCAAAGTGTACATTTATGTTGATCCATTTCAACAAAGTAAAATTGAAAATCTTGATAATACTTTGTTAGATTCCATTCATCTTCTTCCATCTTCCACGAAACTGGAGCCATACTTCTAGCTAATTGTTCCCCCTCTTTTTGCAGTGAGGAAAACAAGGCTCTCCGCGATAGCTTCTCCTCCTTACTATTTTGCACAACTTCAATCGGTTTTTCACCTAAGAGCTTCAATATTCGATTTGTTTCATTTAGAGCCAAAACCCATTGTTCATTTAGTGGAATATCGGTTATCTGAATAGCGTTCAGTCCTCTTTTTTTATAAATCAACAATTCCTTTTCCGTTGGTGTATAGGCCTCGCTATAAATGAGACTGGTATGAACAAATTCTCTTGTTACTGCTAAGCCTTTCATGGCTGACAATGGACAGGCAATGATACAATCTCCACAGGAATTGCAGCGCTGTGAATCTATTACCAATGTTCTTTCAATGAATGAAATTGCTTCCAATTTACATGCCTGCGCACAAACAGTGCAGGTGGACCTATAGTTTCTCTGCCTTGAACATTTTTCCGTTATTTTCACATCGGCATGCAGACTTTCTAACCAATTCAGAATCAAAGACATAGAATCACCCGGATAATTCAGTTGCGGCACCAATAATCCTTTGGCGCGGCAACTGATTATTTTTTATGAGCTCGACAATTTCGCATCTTTATGGGGTGTAATGACAATATTGGGATGGGTAATCGAATTACTTGGCATCCCTTTAATTTGGCTGACACTCCCATATTTTTCTCGCAGCTTTTCAACCGGCCCAAATTCAATTGCCCTCATTGGGCAAGTTGCCACACACACTGGTTCCTCGCCTTTTTCTTGAAGGTCGATACAAAAATCACATTTATTCGATTTAAACTTCTGTTTATTATATTGCGGGGCACCGTAAGGACAAGCCTTAACGCAAAGCTGCGCTCCGGCACAAATTTCTTGATCAATGGTCACTACCCCATTTTCTTTATTCTTTAAGATTGCTCCTGTTGGGCAGCTGGGGATACATCTTGGTTTCGTACAATGATTGCAGGCAATGGTGAAATAATAAGCTTTTATGTTATTCACAAAACCGCTCGATGGCTGCTGGATAAAAGTTCCTTCCTCATTGGTGTAAACCCGGCGAAAATTCAAACCGACATCAAGATTATTTTTATCCTTACATGAAACACTACAGGCTTTACAGCCAGTGCAAAGACTTTGATTAATATAAAACCCTAACTGTGCCAACGCCCTCACTCCTTACGCTTTTTTCACTTCAACAAGGTTTGTTAGTTGCGGAGTCGCTTTTGCAAGAGGTGTTGGCCGCTGTGATGTCAGCACATTAACCGAACCCCGTTGATCTTGTCCATTCGTGTCAGGGGTATACCAGGCACCTTGAGGGATCCCTGCTACACCTGGAGTGATTCTTGGTGTCACCTTTACATCAATCAATAAACTGCCTCGCTCATTAAACACCTGCACACGGTCACCATTTTTTATTCCGCGCTTGTCTGCATCTTTAGGATTCAACCACATTTCTTGCTTTGCAGCTTCCTCCAGCCATTCTTGATTGTCATAGGTGGAATGACATCTCCGCTTATAATGCCAGCTGATAAGCTGCAATGGATATTGCGCCTTTAATGGGTCCTCTGGGCCTTCCCAAGATGGTATATATTTGGCGATTGCTGGAATTTCGTCATGCTGATTCATATCCCACAAGGTCTTTGAGAATAATTCAATTTTTCCGGAAGGTGTTTCAAATCGGTTGTTCTCAAAGTCGTCAATTTGCTCTTTAAATCCTACAAGTGGGCCATCGTATTTAAAATGATGGACCCCCTTTTGACGGAAATCCTCAAAGGTTGGAAAGGTTGCATCCAGTTCTTTTCTTGTCCTCTCCACACTCTCCTTCACCAAGTCGAGGATGGTTCTGCCCTCTGTATACTTTTCTTTCACACCTAATTTATCTGCTACTTCTGCAAAGACATCATATTCATCACGGCATTCATAAAGCGGCTCAATTGTTTTTTCGCCAAACACAACGTAATCCCCAAAACACCATGGAATCCCAATATCATAGCGTTCAAAGAACGTCGTTCCCGGTAATAGAATGTCAGCAAACTTAGCACTTGGAGTCATAAAAATATCACTGACAACAATAAATTCTACTTTACTTTCATCCTCCAGAAGTTTGCGTGTCTTATTAATATCCGCATGCTGGTTGATAAGCATATTTCCGGCCATGTTAAAAATTAATTTAATATTCGTATTTAATCGTTCTGTTCCTTCTAGCCCATCAGCTGCAGTCATTTCTGTTCCCATTTCGACTGCTTTTGTCCAAAGGAAACAGGGAATAGACGCTTTTACTGGATTATCATAGGAAAATGGAAAAACGATATTCGAGCGATTCCAATAGCCAGTACCGGCAGCCCAGCCGCCAAGCTTGCCAACATTTCCTGTAAGGCAGGCTAACTGTGCACCACCGCGCATAATTTGTTCTCCATACGCATGACGCTGCGGTCCCCAGCCTTGAATAAGAGCTGCCGGTTTTGTCTTTGCGTACTCCCGGGCAATTTCACGAATTTTATTAGCTGGTATCTGGCAAATTTTTTCGGCCCATTCCGGAGTTTTTGGGGTACCATCGTTTTCCCCCAGTAAATAGCTTTTCAACGACTCTACCTTCGCTACTCCATCAGGCATGTGCTCACCATCAAAGCCAAGACAGTATTTATCAAGAAATGCTTGATCTTGCAGGTTTTCGGTAATAATGACATATCCCATCGCATCCATCATCGCATTATCCGTTGTTGGCAGAATCGGAATCCACTCATCTGCGAATACGATGGCTGTATCCGTATAACGCGGATCAATGACAATTATTCTTGCGCCATTTTTCTTTGCCTGCATTAAATATTCACGGTATGGTGTCGAGAAAATCATTTCAGAAGGGTTTTGCCCCCATAAAATAATGTACTTGGAGTGTAAAAGCGAATCAAAGCTGCTCCCTGAATTGTTTGTTCCGTACGTAAAGGGCGTTGCTACATTACCCGCACCGGAACTATAATCATTACGATAATTTAGAAAGCCGCCGGTAAGCGATAATAATTTCCTTACTGAAGCACTGCCGCCATGAAGTCCCCAGCATTGTCCCGAGGCATAGTTATCATACCTGGATTCTGGGCCGTATTTATCACCGATTCGCTTCACTTCTGATGCAATGGTCCGGGTAGCCTCATCCCATGAAATCCGTTTAAATTTTCCTTCGCCCCGCTTGCCAACCCGTTTCATTGGGTATTTTAAACGATCCGGATGATAAAGCATCCGTCGGTAGTTTCTTCCTCTGACACATGCCCTCAATGGCGGAGTAGACAAGTCTCCGCTTTCTTGTGAGTCGGTACTGACCCGCACAACCACCCCATCCTTAACATGCGCCTTAATTACACAGCGCCCGCCGCAGTTATTCACGCTGCAGGTAGAAATAATTTTCTCATTGTCTTTCGTACTTACTGCCTTTGCCTCTTTATTCCGTTCAACGAGCATCTTTGTGCCGATTCCACCAGCAATCACAGGTAAACCGATTGCCCCAGACCATTTCAAAAACGTACGCCGCTGCATTTTATTGGCTAACATATTCGTTAATGGATGTTTTTCAGACATAATAGTAAACCCTCCCTTACTTCCACTAATGATTCCAAATCAAAGCTCAAAAAATCTTCAAGCAGCATCGCTGCTCCCAAATATAATTGACTACTTGTATTTTCAATAACTTTTTCGCAAAAATATGGAATCCAGATCAGTAAATGTTCTTCAAGGAAGCTAATCTGGGTGGCTAGCAATTTGTCTAACCTGTGATCCTTCGTTGCGAACAAACATAAATCAGAAAGATAGACCATAAATTCCAGTTCAAGTAGAAGATGGTCGTCTGGTTCATTATTCTCTTTGCAATATTGGAGACCAAATCGGTGGTATCGCTCCCTAATTTGATAGGTCCATTCTTCAAACAAGAGTTGTTCTCTGCTCCTGTAGTACGATTCCCATGGAGGTGCACCTAATGGACCCGGGCCAATGAAGAGCCTTTGGAACTCTTGCTGCTCCCTTTTGATTTGCTCCAAATTCAGGTGTTGAAAAAAGTCATCAAGGATTTTTCCTCCTTCATGGAGTTGCCCTAATAATTCTTTAAAGGTTACTTCTTTTTTGATTTCAAATAATGCATCTACATTTGCTGGCATAGAAAATAACAAGTGTAATAGCTGATAAAACTTTTTTCTAGCTAACAAATACGGCTGTAATTGAATATGTAATGGTTCTATCGTTACAGTCAATTCAATTTCTCCTCCTTGTGAAATACTTCACATTATTAGTCGCCTTTTTTCACCTGCGCTTATTTCATAATTTATTACATATTTATATTACCGCATTCTCCCATATTTGTTATCTCTTTTGTGCATTTATTCACATTAAATTCAAATAAGGATCGCTAATTTAGCCATAAATTGATTAATCTGATGCTAATTTTTCTTAAAGCACAAAAAGAGTGTATAATAAGACGATGAAATAATATGTAAAGGATGATCCGCTTGAATATTACTAGCTATTTAGTTGATAAACTAGAAGATCCATTTGGTTTATTATCAGGTGACCGCTATGAGTTTTTTCTAGATCTTGATGTCGATGTGGAAGATGAACTTTATTCTGATAAAGGTGTTGGATTAAAAATAATTTTTGTAAGCGATGAGAAGGGACAAAGACTTTCCCAGTACCATTTTTTTGAAAAAGAAACTGAAAAAGTGTTAGACTTTGCACTCGAAGAGGATGAAGAAGAGTTAGTCCTGCAGTTTTGCAAGGACCATTTGGAAGAATAAAAAAAGCAGGGGACAAATATCCTCCTGCTTTTTCATATACCTACATAAAATTTTTACTATGATTATGAATCACTTGAAGTTCTTTTGTTGATTCACTCATTTCACTTTTGCAAATTGGACATAGGGGCACATCACTGCTTTTAAAATTGTCACGAATCCAGGATTTACAATTCTCTGAATTACATACCCAAATTTTGGTTTCTTCTAGTTTGATTTCTTCATCATTTTTTCTGCCAAACGCCAAAACTCATCACCCCTTGTACTTAGTTAGGACTGTTTTTGAACACTAGTTTGTTTGCTTCCATGCTATTTCTAGCAAACTTATAACTATAAATAGATAAAAAGGTGATGCCAAACCACGTGCATCCCCCTCCATATCCAATAAATATTTAATATAGTTCTATTTTATCGCAATTCCAGCATTTAGTCAAACCCATTTCTAAAACTAGGAAATTCTGAAAATATGTGGGCCAAAGTATAAAACCGATTCGGCAGTTTCGAATCGGTTTTATATTTTTTTTATGCTTCTTTCTTCATTTTTGCTGCAGCTTTCTTCTTTGGTGCTGCGGCTTTTTTTGGTTTTGTGCGGTCGATTGATGCCTGTAAGGCAGCCATTAAATCGGTAACATTTGAAGGTGTTTCTTTTGTTGCAGCAGTTACTGTTTCTTTTCCATTGCGTTTTGATTCAATCAGTTCAAGCAGTGCTGTACGGTACTCATCCGTATACTTTTCCGGCTCGAATTCCGATGTCAATTGGTCAATAAGTAAGATAGCCGTGTCCAGCTCTTTCTTGATCACTTTATTTTCTGCCGGAACATTGGGTACGTCTCCTGACTTACGCACTTCATCTGGATAATGAATCGTTTCCATGACCAACGTATTTTCATAAACACGGATGACCGCCAGCTGCTCTTTTGAACGGATGATTATTTTCGCAAGACCCACTTTTTGTGATTCCTGTAATGCTTTTCGTAACAAAGAATATGCCTTACTGCCTCCTTCATTCGGGGACATATAATAGCTTCGGTCAAAATAGATTGGATCAATTTGTTCGATTTTGACGAAATCAATAATTTCCACTGCTTTCTCTTCGTTTTCCTTTTTCAGCTTTTCAAGGTCCTCTTGATCAAGGACAACAAATTTTCCTTTCGTGTACTCATACGCTTTGACAATGTCATCCGGTTTTACTTCTTCTTCACAAACTGAACAGATTTTTTCATATTTAATCGGGGCATTGCACTTATTATGGAGCGTACGGAGCTTGATATCTTTATCTTCTGTTGCTGTATGGAGCTTAATGGGAATGTTTACAAGCCCAAAGCTGATACTGCCCTTCCACATCGTATGCATAAAGTTATTCTCCATTCTTTTTTATTTATATTTTGCGTCACCTTATCAGGGACATTCCTTAAAACTTTTGGAAAAGAATGAAAAAGCGCAAAAATAAACAAAATATAGAAAAGGTGGGGATATACTATGATGAAACCGATGCTCCCAAGTCTTACCTTTGATCTTCCCGTTCGGCCTGGTTGGCTGTACGAGGTTAAATACGATGGATTTCGAGCACTATTAGAGTGGACCGTTGACGGAATAACGTTAACAAGCAGGAACGGAAAGCCGCTGCTCCCTCAATTTCCTGAAATCGAAAAATTTTTGCGTAATTATGAGGAGCAATTTAACGCTTTTTTACCACTTCAGCTTGACGGTGAACTTGTTGCCTTGGAAAACCCTTATAAAGCCAATTTCTCCGCCATCCAGATCCGGGGTCGTTTAAAGGCAGTAAAAAAAATTTCCGAGCAGGCAGAGAAGTCTCCTTGCCGGATCATGGCCTTTGATTTGTTGATGTTCAAAGGTAAACCACTGCTAAATCAGCCCTTCCTTAAACGAAAAGATCAGTTAATTAACTTATTTCAACAACTTGACCTAGATTTAAATTCTAATCCCTATAATCGCCAACTACTTCAACTTGTTTATCCCTGCGAGGATTTTAATGACCTATGGGAAAAAGTGGTGTTATACGATGGCGAAGGAATTATTGCTAAATCTAGAAATAGCCTTTGGGAGGAAGGGAAACGCACTTTACAATGGTTGAAATATAAAAATTGGAAATATGTAAGCTGTTTTGTCACTTCATTTGATAAAACAAACGGCTATTTTTATGTTAGCGTGTATAAGGAAAAAAACATTCATGTGGTTGGTCAGGTTCTATTCGGATTTAAACCGGAAGAAAAACAAGCATTACAGCAAACGATAAAACAAAATATCATTCGTGAAGAGGGGCCATTAATTTATGTAAATCCGGCCATCTGCCTTGAAGTGAAATATTTAGAGCTCTACGATAATCAACTTCGAGAGCCGCATTTCGACCATTTCCGCTTCGATTTGGAACCAGCCGAATGTACATATGAACAATTTATGATTCAACAAAAAAATTTACCGGCTGATTTAGCTATCACCCATCCTAATAAACCGCTTTGGGAGAATCATCATATCCAAAAGATTGATTATATTTATTATTTACGGGAAGTTTCTCCCTTTATGCTGCCGTTTTTAGAAAATCGCCTGCTGACTGTGATTCGTTATCCGCACGGGATGTTCGGGGAGGCTTTTTATCAAAAAAACTGTCCGGATTATGCACCGGAATTTATTCGAACTCAATCTGCTGACGGAATTGATTATATTTTATGCAATGATTTGAAAACCCTCGTTTGGCTGGGAAATCAATTAGCGATTGAATTCCACGTTCCCTTTCAAACCATCCACAGCAAGGGGCCAAGTGAAATTGTCTTTGATTTAGACCCGCCTTCAAAGGATGCCTTCCATTTGGCTGTTAAGGCGGCATTATTGATAAAAGAAGTGCTTGACCACCTTAATTTGATTGGCTTTATTAAGACCTCGGGCAATAAGGGCCTGCAAGTTTATCTGCCATTACCGGAAGGAAAATTCTCTTACGACGATACAAGACTGTTTACAAGCTTTATGGCTGAATATTTAATTGCACAAGACCCTGATTCCTTTACGATCGAGAGAATGAAAAAAAATCGCGGGAACAGACTTTATGTTGATTATGTCCAGCATGGGGAAGGGAAAACGATTGTTGCCCCCTATTCAATGCGCGGGAATGAAGCTGCGGGAGTTGCTACACCACTCTATTGGGAGGAAGTAGATGAAAAACTTAGTCCTATCACCTTTAATATGGAAAACGCATTAAAGCGGCTGCAAAAACATGGAGATCCGTTTCGGGACTATTTCCAAACAAAACAAATTCAGCCCTTTGCACCAGTCCTAGAGGTCCTGAAGAAGGGAAAAAAAGGATAAGGTCCTCCTTATCCTTTTAACATCTCAGTTATTATTTGCTGTGCCTCGGATTGCAGTTTTTCATAAACGTCCTGCTCTGTTAATTCTTCTTTATCGGAAATTTCAACTAATTCGCGCTCAAGATTTACCTCAACCGCTGCTTCGTATAGATAGGTAGCATTTCCGATTAGGTCAATCTTGTAATCCGCGGCGATTTTATGAACCACACATAGGACTTTCCCGCCATTATTATAAACCGTTATCGGTTGTTCAAATGGGTTTATTTCTTGTAAGCAGGTAACAAGGGAGGAAGCTGACATTGCTGTACCGCAGGCATTTGTAAAACCAACACCCCGTTCAAACGTTCGTACGTATATCGCCCCATGGTCTAATTGCTTAACAAAACTGACATTTACACCGTCTGGAAATAATTCATTGGGGCCATTTACTTTTTCACTAAGCTGCTTTTGGATATCACTTTGAAGCTGCTCCGTCGTTACTAACGCAATTAAATGCGGGTTAGGCACTGCCACCGCTGTAAATCTTAACTCCGCTGACAGCTCTTTAATTCTCTCGTTGTAAAGTGTCGGCTGGTTTAACTTTAAAGGCAATGCCTTTAATTCAAACAGTACCGGAGAAATTTCCACTTGATAAGTGTGGACATCCGGAAACAGGTCATTCTGTTTACTAACCTTTAAGTCTGCCTTCATGGTTTCAATGACAGCTTCACTGCGCCCATACAATTCACAAATATATCTTGCAACCAGCCGAAGTCCATTTCCACACATCGAAGCCTCAGAACCATCCGCGTTAAATACGCGCATCCTTGCATCTGCATGAACGCTATTCATGACAAAAAGAATCCCGTCAGCCCCTAATTCCGATTCACGATGGCATAACAAACGGGCAAGCTCTGCCCGATTCTTTTCCGTGAAAGTATACGCATTCGAAATTTCATCGATTAACAGAAAATCATTCCCAGACCCATGACCTTTTATTACCTTGATTTGCATGATTTGACCCCCAGATGTGATGTTCATTTTGTTATTATCATATCAAACATTCATCATGAGGGGAACTGTACAAACCTCTACCTTTCGATAAAGTATTCATTTATTAAAAATGACATTCGCAAAAGCTTCTCTTTGTCCGATAAAGTTCCCGAAAACGAGAGTACAGGTGTATTTGGTTCTGGGAAATAACTGCTCCACTCCACCGGCATCCATCCTCTGCGAAGCCGCAAAACGGGCTGATTCTCCGAATGAATTACCTTCTCATCCATAAATACAGACGACCCTTCTACTGCGCCGATAGATTTTCCAGCCGCGTCGAGCAATTGTTTTTTATTTTTTCGCCACGTAAGCTTCTTTTTTTCAAAGCAGCCTAAATAGCGCCTTTCTTGGTCGAAGGCTCCAATCTTGATATTACCTTTCCCTTTCACCTCAAAAAAACCAATGGCTTCTTCCTGTGGATTGTAAAGGGCATACATTTTCGAAGGCCGTATTCGACTTAAACCCTTTCGACGGTACCTCTTTATCCTTCCTGCCAAATCACCATTTGTAAAGTAAAACTGTAAACTTGGCGTGTGGGTATTTAGGGAACATAGTAGAAGATGCCGGGCTGCAAATAAAGAATCATTACCGCTTTTATGTCTAGCATGAACCATGTTTCTAGCAATTAATATCGACTGCTTCATCCTAAAAAGATAGAAATGAAAGCAGATAAAACTATAAGCTAGAAATGGGATTGTTAATAACATTATTTCTTGACTTTTATAGAAAGAAAGATTTCCAAAGACAATAATGACTGCTGGAACTAACGCAGCAATACTGCCATTTAAGCTAATATTGGCTGAGTCATCGTAATATTCGTTGATTTTCATCTAGAAAACTCCTTCTCCATTCCTCTTATACTAGTTTATTTACTATAAAGAAAAAAATGATAGAAGATTTTCTAACAGAAATAATTTCACAAAACGAAAAGATTAAATTACGCCGCAAGTTCTTTTTTCCTAAAAATAAATACACTTAACGATAATAGGATTATTATACAGATTACGGCCAATATGCCGGCTGGTAAGGTTTGGTCCGAAATTCCTTGATTAATAAGAACCTCGTTGCCATAGGTAGTTAACTGTGCCGGGCTCCATTCAAGCCAGTTAGAAAGGGTGCTGCTCACTAGACTTATAACAATCGCAGCTGCAAGCGAAATAAACCCAGCCATTCCTGGACTCGCAAGCGATGCACTACAAAAGACCGTAATCGTTAAAATAACCGTCAGCCATAGGCCATAAAAGAAAAAGGTTTGGAGAAATTGATCAAATGGAACCCATTCAAATAATAGACCCGTATAATACCAGGTTGCCAGATAACCGATAAAAAAGGAAACCCACATTAATAAAGCACTTCCAGCCCATTTAGCGGTAATAAACGATTGAAAGGACACAGGCTTTACTAAAATCATCGCAGCCACACCGCTTTTTCTTTCAGCGGCAATAATCCCCATCGTTGTTAGGACGATGATTAGCACACCAAGGGTTGTATATTGACCTAAACCACTTATTAACACCTCAGCAGCAGATGGGGTAGGAATTTGTATGACTGCACCCTCTGGGAGCCCGCCAACTGCATCGAGGATTTGCGGCATATAATAGGCGGTTAACGGTTCCTTTACCCCTAATAAAATAAAGGTAATCGGCACCCAAATCCACTTGAAATTTCTCCACATCTCTAATGTCTCTTTTTGTAACAACGTCAGCCATTGGTTCATTTCCCCACCACCTTCATAAACACGTCTTCAAGGGTCATGCTGCTTACTTCAAATTTTTCAAGCGGCCAGTTTTGTTCTGCTATCACTTGCAGGAAGGCCCGTCTAGCAAGCGCTATATCCTTCACAAAAATACTAACCCGACTTCCTTCTAGCATCACCGATTGTGTTAATTCATGGTTTTCAAGAAAACTAGCATATTGAACTGCTTTTCCCCTAAAAAATAAGTCGATTTTAGCCTGCTGGTGCCGTTCACGAAGCTCTGTCATCGTTCCTGATTCGACAATTCCCCCATTATGTAAGAACAAAATTTCGTCACAAACCTCTTCAGCATCACTTAAAATATGTGTCGAGAATAGAATCGTTGTTTCTTTCTTTAAACCTTCAAGAAGATCTAATACTTCCCTCCTGCCAATTGGGTCAAGAGCAGACACCGGCTCATCGAGCATAATCAGCTTTGGCCGATGGATCAGTGCTTGGGCAATGCCTAATCTTTGCTTCATCCCGCCTGAATACTTAGCTGTTTTTCGGTTTTTTGCATCTAAGATTCCAACTAGCTTCAGGAGCTCTAATGATCGATCCTTTGCTTCCTTAGCTGGTAATCCAGCTAATCTGCCTACATAGGATAAAAATTCAAGCCCTGTCATCCAATCGTAAAACACAGGAAACTGCGGGAGGTATCCGATTAAGTCGCGAATATCCTCCCCTTTTTTCGCCTCAGTAAAGGTAATCTTTCCTTCAGTCGGATTCATCAAGCCCGAAAGCATCCTCAGTGTTGTCGTTTTCCCTGCTCCATTTGGCCCCAATAGGGCAATACACTTCCCTTTGTCTAAGCTGAAATCAAGCCCTTTTATCACTTCAGTCCCTTGAAACTGCTTCTTTAAACCGCTTATTTGAATAAGGGACATCAGTTACTTCTCCTTCCAATCACAAAATAAAGGATTGGTCCGATAATATTAATAAACAAAATAATAAGGGCCCATAACCACTTCGGCCCATTGGTTCTTTCAATTCTAACGAGATCAATGATGGCTACTATCAGTAAAATAAGCTGAATAATCAGGATTGGTGCTAAAATAGGCATATAATTTGCTAGTTGATCCATGTTCTTTCCCCCTTGGTTTGTTAATCTGACTTCAATCATATGACGTTTGAACGATAAAAACGTTCAAAAACTTAGGCAAAAAACTTGAGGGCACTGAAAAAGTCCCTTAAATTTTGGATTGTGTGTCTAAATTGGCTGTTGATTTCCGCTCCAGGCGGCTTCGCGCACCATAGGGCGTGCCGGGGAGCCTCCTCGGCGCTTTGGCGCCTGCGGGGTCTCCCCTGCCCCGTACTCCCGCAGGAGTCTTCGCCGCCTTCCGCTCCAATCAACAGAGTTCTTTTACTTAGAATAAAAATTAAAAAGGTATAATTCCTCATTATTAATGTAACCTCAAAAAACTTTGAAGGTTTTTTTTGGTCATTACTTTATCAATCTGAAAATCAATGGAATGCGATATTCGTTCCCTTCGTAGGCCTTGATGGCGGCAATAATAGTAAACACAAACAGCATAACTGCTAAAACCGCTATTGCCACAAAGCCGATTATGATAATCGTTAATAACCCGCTAATAAAGAAGTAAACCGTATAAGAAATTAAAAAGTTAAAATATTCCCGGCCGTGATAATCTATAAAGGCTGACTCATCCTTTTTTATTAACCAAATGATTAATGGGCCTAAAACTGGAAAAAATAAGCTTAATACATAAATCCCAGCAGCTAATAATCTTTCGTCATTATTTATCATTTCTATTTCCTCCTTAGAAAAAATTTCTTAACCCTACCTACTATTTACGCTTTACGCATTTAAAGGTTTCGGTTTTTATGAAAATTCCGCCAATTTATTCACCAGGCTAAGATTAGCTCCTTTTCCTTTGGCACGGAAGTTGATAAAATAGATAAAATACTATTATCAACGTACAGAAAGGTTTTATTATGACAAAAATACTGTTAAAAAACGCTTTTGTTTATCCGATTACTTCCAAACCGTTTAAATACGGTGATGTTCTCATTGAAGGAGGGAAAATTAAAAAAGTAGGAAGGAACATTACGACCGATTTACATGTAAAAATCATTGATTGCGGGGATTTATATCTTTTTCCCGGCTTTATCGATGTTCATACCCATTTAGGTCTGTATGATGAAGGCACCGGCTGGGCCGGAAATGATGCAAACGAAACCTCTGAAGCACTTACGCCCCATATTCGGGCAATTGATGGCGCTTATCCGCTCGATCCAGCCTTCACCGATGCCGTTAAAAGCGGAATCACCACCGTTCATATCATGCCAGGGAGCGCAAACGTAATCGGCGGTACCACCTCTGTCATCAAAACCACAGGTAAAAATATCAAGAAGATGATTGTCCAAGACATAGCCGGATTAAAAATAGCGTTAGGGGAAAATCCAAAAAGAATTCATAGCAATGGCAACAGCGACTCGCTTACTCGGATGGGAATCATGGGGATGCTAAGGGAAGCCTTCTATCAAGCAATCCATGCTGATAACCCTGAAGACCTACGAATTACTCCGCTTGTGATGGCGCTAAAAAGAGAAATTCCCGTAAGAATTCATGCCCACCGTGCAGACGATATCATTACGGCCATTCGATTAGCCGAGGAATTTAATCTTGATTTACGGATTGAGCATTGTACAGAAGGACATCTTATTGCCAGTGAACTGGCTGGGATGAATCTAAAAGTTTCAGTAGGCCCGACGCTGACGAGAAGATCAAAGGTCGAATTAAAAAATAAGACGTGGAAAACCTATCAGGAGCTGACAAACCACGGCGTCGAAGTGTCGATAACAACTGATCATCCGTATACGCCTATTCAATATTTAAACATTTGTGCAGGCATTGCCGTAAGAGAAGGGCTTTCAGAGCAAAAGGCTCTTGAAGGGATTACGATTCTCCCTGCTAGAAATCTAAAAATCGACCAATTGGTTGGAAGCATTGAAGAAGGGAAAGAAGCTGATCTAGTCCTTTGGAGTCATCATCCTTTCCATTATTTAGCGAAACCGAAATGGACGATGATTGGCGGGGAATTGATTTATTTAGAGGTGTAGAATTTTGTAGAAAAATGATAAAAAATTTTTACAAAAAATCAACAAAAAAACTATTTATTTTTCTCTTTTTTTCTTGTATTATACTCTAAGTGAAACTGTTTTAGACCTAAATACATGGGGGTTTACGAACATAACCTATTAGCAAAAAATGATATAGGGAAGGCAAATGGTGCGCCACCAGTTTACTGGTTCTAGTGGGTTCGATTCCCACCCCGAAATTTTTTAGTACCTATATAAAAAATTTCGAGGGTGGTCCGCTTCTTTTGACACGGGATCGGAATGCCCTAATGGAGGGATAATCATGCTGAAGAAACGCGATCTTCATGACAGCCACACATTGTACGAACTAATGACGCACCCTGATGTCTTCCCTTTTGTACGACATAAAGCTGACTCATATGAAGAATTCTTATTTATTACAAAACAAACAATTGAAGCTGAGGAGCACGGTGAATTAATATCCCGGACTATTCTAGATGAATGGGGCGCACCAATCGGCACGATTAATTTGTTTGATATTGAAGATAATGCAGGATTTTTAGGGACTTGGCTCGGAAAAGAATATCACGGCAAGGGCTATAACAGCCCAGCTAAAGAAGCCTTTTTTCAGGAGCTCTTTTACGAAATGGGGATTGAAACTGTTTTTATGCGGATTCGCAAGGTTAATATCCGCTCCATAAGGGCAGCGGAAAAATTGCCGTATGTTATTAAAGCAAACGAGACCAAACCATCAATCTATCAGCAATTAAACGCAAATGGCGAAATATATGATTTGTATGAAATTCCGAAAGACCTTTACACCTTCCATTTTCTCCGGAAGGGCTCAATGCAAACAGATACGTCCCACTTGCTGGAAGCATAAAAAGCAATCGGTCAACGACCGATTGCTTTTTTATTTAATCCGTCACATTTTGTTCCATGCTTTCATTTACTTCACTTAGACCCATTTGGAGCAAAAATTCTTCTAGTTCCTCGTCGGTTAATGTTTCAAAGCGGCCATCATGAAAAAAAACTTGGGTTTGATTAGGGTTAATTCTGTTGATGTTAAAACTCATTTTCTTTGCTCCCTTCATAGATGATTACTAGCTATTATCCACAAAAGAAACAATTTTCATACAACACTAATTAGGCCTTACTCGGCACCATCTACGTTTTTAAAGGCTTTCCCTAATACATCTATCCCCCCTGTTACGGGAATAATGCTTCCGGTAATAAAGTCGGATCTATCATCTATTAGGAAGGCAATAACCCTGGCAATATCTTCCCCAGTGCCCTGTCTTCCTACCGGAACAATTCCCTCTAGCGCAGCAAACGATTCTTCGATGTTTTTTTCCTTCCACTCGTTGATAATATCACCGGGACAAACCATATTTGCAGTTATCCCATGTTCCGCTTCTTCAATTGCCAGTGTCCTGGTTAGTGAGGCCAATCCCGTTTTCGCTGCTGCAAAGGCGGAACGATAAACCCAGCCAGGTGCCGTTTCCACCCGATCATACCCCAGGGTAATAATTCTTCCCCACTGTTGTTGTCGCATTAAAGGAATAATCAACTTCGTCAAATAAAATACAGCACTTAAATTTCCTTGGATTAGGTAATTCCATTCTTCAAAGCTGTAATCTGTCATTTTTTTTCTTTCATGTATGTATGGACCAGCATTATGTACTAAAATATCCACGGCTGTATAGGCTGAAAGAGTTTCCTTTACAATTCGATTGCAATCATCGTAATTTGCAACATCCCCCTGAACAGTGATGATTTTCGTACCAAAACAATCCGTTAATTGTTTTGCCAAAGAAACTGCTTCTGATTCACTATTGCGATAATTAATCGCAAGCTGATACCCTTTTTCTGCAAGCTGGATTGCTGTTTGTTTACCAATACCAGTAGCTCCCCCTGTAATCAAAGCCATCTTTTTTCTCACAAACATTACCTCTCTATAGTTAGAATTCCTCTCTATACTATATGTTAAAAAGAATCAAATATATATGCAAATAATTAACTTCCAGCCTTAATTAACGGAAAGGATGTGAATTGCATACTATGGGATATCACTGATATTAGTTCGAATCAATCCTTCTTAGACCAAATTCGGATTTACGGACGCCTGAAAGGATGAAAAGGAATGTTCCCTTGGAATATGCTACCCTTTGGTAAAGATATGAAGGACTCAATGAAAAATATGAAGCCGGAGGAAATCAACAATTATGTCCAGGATATCATTGGAAAAATCATGCCTGGAAATATGCAGGGAATGATGAACCCGCAGGAAATGTTCAACGGGTTTCAAAATACTGCCTCCCAGCAGCGGCCTGCCTCAGGGGTGTTAGATTCGACTGCTTTTGAGACACACGATTATGTTTTCGTGAGAATTCCGCTAAAAAACGAAGAATGGATTAAAAAGCTTCGTCTTTATCATACTTCTAATCAACTTATAATCGAGCACATCCCTGAACATGAAGATACAAATACCATCACCCTGCCGGCTATTGTCAAAAGGAAAGGGGCAATCGCAAATTATAAAGATGGCATCCTTGAAGTGAAAATCCCCAAGAATATTGATATGCAGTACTCGCAGATCGATGTGACGGAAATTTTGTAATTGTGTTTTTTTTTGCATGTTTTTCCTGTTAAAAAATATGATGAATTAACTGCTCTTAAGGAAGGAGTGAATTGATGGAAATCGATCGATTAAAAAAATGGATGGAAACTGCGCAGCAATACCAATCGGAAAAGTTTTGGAATAATGTATTCGATAGCCAAAATAAAAGTTCACCATCCCTAAACCCAATAAAGACTGTTTCAGAACTATTTCCGAAATGCGATTTATATGAAACAGAAAATGAGCTTGTTGTCGAGGCTGAAATTCCGGGGGTATTGAAGGAAAATCTGCATATTTCCATTCATCATCATCTGCTTACGGTCACTGGTGAATATAAAACTTTGGTGCAAAATCGAAAGTATTTTATAAAAGAGCGGCCAAATCGTAAGTTCACCAAGGAAATAACACTGCCTTATCCTGTTAACATTCAAAAAGTGAAATCTGAAATGCGCTATGGGGTTTTATCGATTGTCATGCCGATTAACCGCGAAAAAATTGAGGATATCCCCATCACCTTCAATAGGGAATGAAAGACAGCCGCTGGGCTGTCTTTTTCACTTAATGATTAATGACCATCACCTTCATGGTTGTTATCTTTTTGATGATCACCCATGTCCATATTTTCCATCGAATCTTTTGCTTTAGGGTCTTCCGGTTCACTTGGAGTGCCGACAACGAATTCTTTCTTTGGCATATTATGCATATCCCTAGCGGTTACGTGAGAAATGATGTAATAGGTTCCCTCTTGTGAGAATGACTTTTCAAGGTGATAGATTCCGTTCTTAGCCTGTTTAATTTCAATTTTTTCGTGTTTTTCATCCTTTGCCCGCCAAATTTCAAATATCACCGATTCGGCATCGTTCACCATTTCTTTCCCTTGACTTACCTTTGCCTCAAATGAAATCGGTTGATCTACTTTCCCTGTCCCAGGTTTAACCGATAAATCCACTTTTATCATTTCTGGTAAAGCATCATTTTGTTTACTGCAAGACACAGCTACAATTAGTAGCAGGACCGAAATAAAAACAACTAAAAGCTTCCTCACAATTATTCTCTCCTAACTTAGTTCATCCAGTATTTCGACATGAATTTTTATTAATAGTAATTTTGTTTCTGACGAAACCGAAGCATTCATCACTCTTTTACTAGCAGAAAAATATTTTTCAAATGGGCTTTTTCTGACTCTTGGATGTGAGTTTTCATCTAACAGCTCTCTCTTTATTGCCTCAATTAACTTTTCTTTGCTGCCCTTTTCCTCTGTAAGCAAAATCCGATTGTTCCAAATCGAGCGGTATTCCGCTAATAAAACATCAAAATTCACTTGATCATTAGCCAAATCCATCCCCCCCTTTTTTCCTCCATCTGAATTGTTACATATTTGCTAGCGTTTTTGCAAAAAATAGACGTTAACAATACTAAGGAAGGAGGATCCTATGTCTACTCCATACAAATGCCCAAACTGCAAAACGAATCGAAGTCGCTTTAATATCGTCCAGCAAGTTTCCCAAGCTGTCAAGCTCGACCCCCACTCTGGTGACATCGTCAGGGAATATCAAGAAAATGAATTAGAACCCTTTCACCTTCCATATAACGGACCAGACTATCGTGTTCAATGCGGTGCTTGCGGCTTAATAGAGGATGAACGAACCTTTATCAAATTTGGTGAGCAGCCCCGATAATCCATTAAAAAACACCTTTTCAAAGAGGTGTTTTTTAATGGAGATTATTTTCTTTTAAAAAATTCTGTGAATCCACTTTCCAAGCATCGATAGGTGAAAACCGCACCAGATGTATGTTTCCTTTAAATTGTTGCCCGCCTCTGTTTTCTATGTACCAATCTACTTCAACAGGAACATCTAAGCTGATTTCCTCGGTTAAGTCCTCAGGGGGGAGCATTTCCATCCGGGAAATGCTAATATTTTCTACACTTGCTAAAATGGGTTTCCAGTTTATTTTTTGTAAGGAAACCTGTGAAGTAATCCGTTTATCCTGCTGTTTAAAGCCTGTTACATAGGCATTAATCACCTCGTATGGATTCGCTTTCCCCAGATATTCCTCCAATTTTCCAGCTGCTTTCAAAATCATCAGCATATGAGATAAGTCCATTGTGTTTGTCCGATGAGTGGTACTCCCATAGAAATGAATACAAAAATGGCCGGGAAAATTATTTTCTAATGCCCCTGCACCATGCGGCATTCCGTGCATCGATGCAGCAATCCATTGATCTTTATGAATAACGATGATCGCCCGCCGTTTCCAGCTCCATTCACCGCCATATATTTTTTTCATTATTTTCGTATCTTTTTTTGTTAACGGCTGTACATCGGCATGGTTACTTCCTGCTCTTCTTTGGACTTTGAAGCGTTTGCCTGTTTCAACATCGAGGACGGTGAATTTTGTGTATTTCGGTACTATGTGATTAACTTCTTTCCAATCCGGCATTTCAATTTTATAGCTTATATCAGATGCAGCTTGAACCCCTTGTCCATTTAGGAGGAAATGGATTAACACCAAAAAACAAGCTAACTTCTTCATTACAGACCCCCTCTTAATGGTTTTTAAGCCACATTAAAAGAGTTACCTGAATATCTGCTTATCATTCATTCCAAACTGATTATTTTCTCATTTACCAATATTTTCCAACTGTTTCCGAATCCGATTCCAATCGATATTTTCACCGATAAATACGAGATTTAACGGCAAATTCATCTCTTCCTTGATGTAAAGCGGCATTCCATATGAAAATTGAAATAAAAACGGCTGTACCGCGTAATCAAATTTCACATATCCTTTTATTCGATAGATGGTATCTGGCAGTTCTTTTAAGAATTCCTCAAACCTAGTATGATTAATTGCGGTTTTAAATTGGTAGACAAAGGTGGATAAATTTATATCAATTCGTTGTGATGCCTTTTCAAAGGAAACAGATAGACTTCTAAGCTGTTCAATCGAAACCTGAGAATAATTCGTTAGCAAGCATTTTGCAGTTTGATTAACGGCTTGAATTTCATAGGATATAGCCGCTTGTTCTGAATCCTTCAAGTCATTCATTTTGTTAATAATGATAAAGTCAGCATGTCTAACTTGCTCAAGGACAAGCTGCTGAAGCTGGGGACTTAATGATTTCCTGTCCTTCCATCTCGTGCCATCAACCGTTGTAATAATACCTTTAATATTCAATTGATCCGCAAACAACGGAGAAAGAATAGCGTCCAACACTTCAACAGGATGGGCAGCACCAGTCGTTTCAATATATATGACATCCGGCTTTTCTTCCATTAATAGCCCTTGAAGCTGGGCTTCAAGCTTATCCTGGATCGAGCAGCAAATGCAGCCGCCTAATAATTCTTTTAACGATACATCTTCTTCAACAGCATTAGAGTCAATCGATACTTTTCCTAATTCATTCATCAAGACTGTGACTTTTCTCGCTGATTTACGTTCATCCTCTAGTAAACGTTTTAAAAGAGTTGTTTTTCCACTGCCTAAAAACCCTGATAAAATATAAACTTCCGTTTTTTTCAACGTCATTTCCCTCCACTCCTCTTTCCGATAAGACATAAGAAACGAACCCGATTCATTTGAATCGGGTTCGATTTTGTTATTTCATTCGTCCTTTTAAAACCTCAACCGCTTTTAGCATTTGCGTATCATTTGTTTTTATTTTTTCTCTTAAAAGATCCATCAGTTTCAAGGTTGATTCGCCTTTTAATACTCCATTAACCGGAAGCTTTTGCGCGGTTTGAAATTGAGTAACAGCTTCTTTCGTTTTCTCGTCGAAGAAGCCATCTTCTCTGCCTGGGTCATAGCCAATCGCCTTCAACATCTTTTGCGCTGTCTCCACTTCCGCAGATGATGTCGACAAGGCAAGCTCCTTATCCGGATTAATAATCGGCAATGATGCATAGTCAGGGAGAGCAACCTCTGCATCCGGGGTAATTCCTTTTTTATGAATCCACGTTCCATCCGGCGTCAGCCATTTGGCAATGGTATATTTAATGTTGGAGCCGTCTTTGAAATCAGATGTCGTCTGCACAGTACCTTTTCCAAACGATTTCTCACCAACAAGCGGGATACCGGCGGATTCTTTTACGGCGGCGGCAAGAATTTCGGAAGCACTTGCACTGCCTTTATCAATCAACACCACTAATGGCAGGTCTGGATTGCCCGTATTCTTAGAAGGAATTTCGGTAATCTTGCCATTCCGATCTTCTTCTTTGACAATGATCTTTCCTTTAGGGACAAACATACTTGATATGTCAATCGCTTGGTTTAATAAGCCCCCAGGATTTTGCCGCAAGTCTAAGACTAGACCTTTCATTCCCTTTTTCTGTAAATCATTTAAGGTATCAACTAATTCTTTTGAAGTATTGGTTGAAAAGCTTGTAATTTGAACCTTTGCGATAGACTCATCGACCATTTCACCATAAACAGTTTCAATTGGGATTTCATCGCGAATAATTGGCACGGTCATCGGAGCATCTATGCCCGGGCGTTGAATCGTTAATTCGACCTTCGTTCCCTTTTTCCCTCTGATTAGGGTAACTGCTTGGGTTGAATTCATTCCCTGCAGGCTTTTTCCATCGACTGACGTAATCATATCATGAGGCTTTAATCCGGCTTTTTCAGCAGGAGAGCCTTTTATCGGGGACACGATGACAATATGCCCGTCCTTTTCTTGAATTTCGGCACCAATTCCTTCAAACGAAGAAGAAATACTGCTATGAAAGCTTTTAGCTTCCTCATTACTCATATAATCGGAGTATGGATCATCAAGCGAATCCACCATCCCGTTTATCGCACCATTTATGAGTTTTTTTTGATCCAAGTCCTTGTAATAACCATTTTTTAATGTATCAAAGGCTTCATAGAGTTTATTAAATTCTGTCCTTTGAGGAGCAACTGTTACGACCTTTTCTTTTCCAAACGCCAGGGCAAATGTCGTAATCCCCGCAGATAGAAATACAATGAAAAATAACAGCATGATAAAGTGAAACTTCTTCAATCGAATAAAACTGGATTTGCTCTCTGTTGCTTGCTCTTGTTCCATGTTTCCTTCTGCAGTCTTCTCTTGTTCAACATTCTCTTCTTCCAAAGCCTTCACCACTTTCATTAACCATAAAAGTAAACCCTTAGTGATTAGAATAACATCTTTTTTATTAAAATACACAAGAAAAGTTACTGAAATTAATAATAAAAGACAATGCCCTTCAAAAAGATAGAAAAAACCCCTTCCTTTTGGGAAGAGGTAGGAAGTATTATTCCTTGATGGCTGCTTCTAAGGCCACTTCTATCATATCATTAAAGGTCAATTGTCTTTCTTCAGCAGTAGTTTCCTCACCTGTTAAGATGTGGTCACTGACAGTTAGAACGGAAAGTGCTCTGCGGTCAAATTTAGCTGCTAATGTATAAAGCGCCGTTGTTTCCATTTCGATCGCAAGGATTTGATATCTGGCCCATTTTTCAAGTTCAGCATTATCATTATAGAATGAATCTGCTGTAAAAATATTTCCTACTTTCAAATTAAGCCCTTTGGCAACACCTGCATCATATGCTTTTCTAAGTAAATCAAAATTAGCAGCAGGAGCAAAGTCAACATGCCCGAACGTAAGACGATTCATATTCGAATCTGTTGAACTTGTCATCGCCAAAATTACATCGCGAACTTTAACATCTTTTTGAATCGCGCCACACGTACCAACCCTAATTAAATTTTGCACTTGGTAGCTTTGGATTAATTCATTTACATAAATAGAAATGGAAGGAACACCCATTCCAGTTCCTTGAACAGAAATCCGTTTTCCTTTATATGTTCCAGTAAATCCAAACATATTCCGGACTTCGTTATAACATTTTGCATCCTCTAAAAACGTTTCAGCGATATATTTCGCTCGAAGCGGATCTCCCGGAAGCAGGACCGTTTCGGCAATTTCATTTTCCTTTGCACCAATATGTACACTCATTAATAGACCTCCAATCAAATATAAGGACAGGATAGTAGTTATTCTGTACCATAGCCACTATATCATAATCACTTTTAAAGCAAAACCTTTCCGATAAACTAAAGGACATGATTTTATGTTTTTGTGGGAAGCTACTTGTATAAGGAGGGAGTTAACGATGGGAAAAAAACACCGAAGCCGAATAAATTCACCAAAGAAAAACAATCACATCCCTGCTGAGGCCATTGTCGCGGAACATGAAGCACACGCAAAAGAGCATAACGCAGCAGGAAGGAAAGAATAATAAAGAAAACTCGCCGTTAGGCGAAGACAGAGGCGTAGTTGCACTTATGCCTGATAAGAAAGTTATACTTTCTTATCAGCTGGAAATAAACCTAAGGGTATTTCCTTAGGTTTATTGAATGTTCATTTTAGAGCAGGATGATTCGATTAATGGGGAACCAGCCGCCGGGCTTTAATTGATAATAATACTGGCCGCTTCGAGCTTCATCAATCAGGATGATATCGCCGGTTGCGAGAAATCTTCCTTTATAATTTGCCGGTATTCTGTCGGTTACGTTAAAGGTGCTGAAGGTTTCCCGCAAACACTGTTCACGGCTATTTGCCGAAATAATCGTACGGTAAACCTCTTTGTAACCTTTATTTTCACGGTACTTTGGAGTTTGAAAGATCGTCACATCATACTTGATACTGGCTCTTTTTGTTAATACCTTGATCATCATTTACCTCCAATTATTAGAATTAATCACCTATTCTAATAATTAGCCATTCACCTTGTCGAATCCTCCATAGAAACTCCACTATTTTTGTCGAATACCATTATTTTTATCTAAAAAAGATGTTTCAAGGGAGAAAAAAAACGAATGAGCTGCTCCCATCATCTATCGTAAAAGGAATCTAACGCTAATAGATTCTTATTCATCTTCTACCTCTTCGTCAATAATGCTCTTTTCAATTAAATATTCAAACGTTATATCTGCAAGCTCTTCTAATTCTTCTTCACTAGGAACGTATCCCCTTTTCACAAGCTCATGAAAGAAAAATTCGGCAATCTCTTCTGTATCGATAAATACTTCAATTTCTCTCATTAGCATCGCCCCCTTTTTAGAGAATGTATGATGAATATAGCTTTTTCATGCCATTTACGTTTTGTAATGAACAGGTATACCTCTAAGGCTATATAGATAGTTTTTTAGAACCTTTTATTTAACAAGAGACCATGTCTATTTTCGCATGGACAAGCATAGGATGATTGAAAAGAACATTATGAGGTGATGAGGATGTCATATTTTCAATTAAAGCTTGAGGCATGGATAGAAGATGTAAATCGGGAGGATGGGTTCACCCTCCGTCTGTTTGAAAAGATTACTGACACGATGTTTTTTCTGATTAAATGGGCCGGAATTCCCTTTGTTTTGTATTTATTTATTGAAATATCCAGATGGTAACTATACATGGCTTTTGCCATCATTGCTTCCTAGACTTTCTAATTTCCGGAGAATCACCCGCATTACTTGATAGTATTCCTGATCCTGAAACATTTCATATAATATCCGGTAATCATTAAATATGTCCAAAAGGTTGTCAATTAATTCCTTTTTCTCTTTCTTTCGTTCAATTTCTTCGAATTCCGCTTTTCTTACCATGTTTGGTGTTGTAGGTATACTTGCTGCCTTTTCCTGCTTATTCACTAAGTATAGGAGTCCCAGCTTTTGAATAAATGTATCAGCATTCTCCGCATCTGCTACAAGTGTCAGTTCCTCTTCACCTGCTTCGAGCCATTCCCCATCACTTACCCTAGATAACTCATAAATGACATCTTCCCAGGCGTCTTCTTTGTAACGCCAAATCTCTGTTCGAAAGCCAACCACTTTAAATAAATCTGCACCATACCCACTGACTTGAACTAAATCTCCAAAGAAAAACTTATATTCGATATCAATTTGTTCTTGCTCCAATACCGTGCCTTCATACTCCGAAAGTAATTGTAAGGCGGATTCAATGAACAGACCATCACTTTTATTTACTTCATACACGTACTTTCCGTCGAGCCATTTGACATCAGTTATCCTGCCGACAGTACCATATATAGTAATCACGACCGTATCACCGATCTTATAATTCGGTTTTTTCCTCTTTGTCATGTCCTCCCATCCCCTCAAAAAATAAGCCGTGAATTTTGATTACAATAGTATATGCACCGCCTGAAATAAAAGCGCATGGCATTTATAAAATGGAAAAATCGCCTCCGATAATGAGGCGATTCATACTCACTTATATTTTGTTTTCTGAACTCAGATAGAGCTGCCAAGCTTCGTCAAAGACAGTCATCGAATCTAAATAATGTCCATTTAGTTCTAGGTATGAACTAAGTTCATGGTAATCATCTGCCGATTTCGGAAAGGCAACATCCAAAAAAGCCGCATTTGCAAATAAACTTATGGTATCCTTTGGGGCCGGGTGTCTATAGTTCATTAAAAAGTGATAAAAAGATTTCCTCATCGTAAATCGCCCTTCTCAGCCAATTTCGTTTTTTCTTAGGACTACTATAACGAATCAACAAGTTATCGTCCAGTAATTTAAATACAAAAGGCAGCCTTAAATTTCAGGCTGCTTCCATTATGATGAGAAGTCAAAATAATTCTTTTTCAGTAATCTCGGTATTTTCATTAGCTCTTCAAAGGAAATCACCTTTCCAATTTGCTTACAATCAATTAAATACAAATGATTTTCTATTTCTTTTATTATTGGTTTGCTCTGATAAATCATCTCACAGTCCCGGCAGCAATAAGTGGGAGTTGCGCTAATTTCAATTGCCCGCGAGCCATCAGGTAATTCCCAGAAAACGGAGTCAGTAGTATGATTGACATTTATCCCGCTGCACCATTCACATGCAATTTCCACCAAGTCCACCCCTATTCCTTAATTGGCTCTGCCGAATTGACTGCATTTTTCGTTTCTTGGCTGTCCTTTTCTTTCTCTTTCAATGCCCTAAATTTCTTATCCTTTAATTCATCGCGCTTACCTCGTTTATCCTTTAAAGTCGTATGGTCAGGATTTTGATTGTAGTCCTTGCGGCGATTTAGCCTTGTCAACCCTTCAGGTACAAGATTAAAATGTTGATCATTCATGATACCGGCAATGCCGGCAAGCGACCGTTTCTCTTCCATATCAGGATAAATTTCTTGAAAATAGCCTTCTGCTCTGCCGGGCAGATAATTTTCAGGCTCCGGATAGGAGGTAATCACCCCTTCAAAATTACGAAGGACGACCTTTTCAGGACTTTGCGAAATTAAATAGTTCGGCTGCAGGGCAATTTTTCCACCGCCGCCAGGGGCATCAACAACAAAAGTAGGTACGGCGTATCCAGACGTATGGCCGCGAAGCCCCTCAATAATTTCGAGTCCCTTTGAAACTGGAGCCCGAAAATGGCCAATTCCTTCTGACAGGTCACATTGATAAATATAGTATGGGCGGACACGAATTTTCACCAAATCGTGCATCAGTCTTTTCATAATTGGCACACTGTCATTGATTCCTGCTAGGATAACAGACTGATTGCCAACCGGAACGCCGGCGTTAGCGAGCATTTCACATGCCCTTTTCGAATCCTCGGTAATCTCGATTGAAGTATTGAAATGGGTATTTAGCCAAATCGGATGATATTTTTTCAAAATGTTACAGAGGTTTTCTGTAATTCTTTGCGGGAACACCACTGGTGCCCGTGTACCAATCCGGATAATTTCAACATGGTCGATTTCACGTAAATTTTTTAGGATATATTCCAAAATATTATCGTTGATTAACAGGCCATCTCCCCCGGAAATTAATACATCGCGGACCTGTGGTGTCTGCCTTATATAGGAGATGGCGGCATCAAGCTGTTTCTTTGGCACCCCCATTCCAATTTGTCCGGAAAAGCGTCTTCTTGTACAATAACGGCAATACATCGAACATTGATTAGTAACTAGGAAAAGGACACGGTCAGGATAACGGTGCGTTAAGCCTGGTACCGGCGAATCCTCATCCTCATATAATGGGTCTTCAAGGTCATATTTTGTTTTATAAATTTCCTTTGAAATCGGCACGGATTGCATTCTGATTGGGCAGCGCGGATCGTCAGGATTCATTAACGAAGCATAATAGGGTGTGATATTTAAGGGAATTGTTTTCGTCGAAATCCTGACACCCTCTTCTTCATCGGGAGTTAAGTTAATCACCTTTTTTAAATCATCTAATGTCCGGATTGTATTCGTTAATTGCCAAAGCCAATCGTTCCACTGCTCTTCGGTAACATCTTTCCAAAGCTCGATATCTTGCCAATGCCTGTTTGGTTTAAATAAAAATTGCTTCATTATGAATTCCCCCTTAGCCTGCTTTACTTAATACTATGCAAGAAGCGTGCCAACTCCATGAAATGCTTTTGGATGTGCATTTGATTGAAAATTCGTATTCTTCAGCCTTTAATCAATGAAAAAACTGCCGAAAAATCGGCAGCTTAGGGGGTCATTTTTTTCATTTTATATTGCAAGGTTTGTCTGGGGATCTCTAAAAGCTTCGCCGCTTGATTAACATTCCCATCACATAAATCAAGGGCATTACGGATAAGACTTTTTTCTAATGCTTCAATATTTTTTCTTAATGATAGACTTTCAGCTGGAACGCTTTTACTTTTTGGAGGGTCGGGATGATGTTTTAACATGTGAGGCAAATCCTCAAACTTCAGGAACTTGTCCTCACATACGTTCATCATATATTCGATGGTGTGTTTTAATTCGCGCACATTCCCGGGCCAATGATAGCCGGTAAAGAATAACTCCAGCTTCTTCTCCATGCCATGAATGTCTTTCGCCAATTTCCGATTAAATTCCTTAATAAAGTAATCAGTTAAGAATAAGATGTCATCTTTGCGATCCCGTAACGGGAGCAGCGAAAAGGTAAACACATTTAAGCGGTAAAAAAGGTCGGAGCGGAGCACCTGATTTTGGAGGGCAATGCTTGGATGCACATTCATCGCTGCGATGACTCTCACATCGACCGATATGTTTTGCGAACCGCCAACCTTTCTAACCATCCCATCCTCTAAAACTCTTAATAGCTTTGCCTGCAGTTCAATCGGCATAGTATGTAGTTCATCAAGGAAAAGGGTTCCGCCATCAGCAAGTTCAAATAACC
Organism: Neobacillus novalis NBRC 102450; assembly: GCF_001591805.1. Lineage (GTDB taxonomy): Bacteria > Bacillota > Bacilli > Bacillales > Cytobacillaceae > Neobacillus > Neobacillus novalis. Next base: position 57,540 of record NZ_BCVP01000012.1, read on the forward strand.
CTTTCCGATCAACAGCTCCTGTATAGCTGCCTTTTGCTGTTCCAAAAAGAATACTTTCTAACAACGTTTCAGGAATCGCCGCACAATTTTGCGCAATAAACGCACCACTCGAGCGGTGTGATTCGTGATGAATTCCTTGAACGAATAATTCTTTTCCCGTTCCCGATTCGCCGTAAACGAGAATGGGGGAATCTGATTTTGCGAGTTTCCTTGCCTCGTCCTTCATGCTAATAAAGGCGGGATTAACAGATACTAAATCACCGAAGGTATAATTCACTTGCTTTAATACCTTTTTCCGACTGCCTTTGTTTAAGCCCTTTTGTAAATCTAATAGACTTTCGGCAAGAAGCTTCATCCTTGAGTAGTCCTTAGCTATTTCAACAGCACCGATAATTTCTTCGCCAAGAAGGATAGGCAGGGTTGTATTAATCGTATCAATTCTCGTCCCATGGATATTTAAGTACACTTGTGTCTGATTGAAAATAGGCTTCCCCGTTTTAATCACCTTTAACAAGGTACTTGACTCTTTTGTCAGCGAGGGAAATGCGTCAATTAAGTACTTTCCCTGCACTTCCTTCACATCCATGCCATCATGCTTCGCCGCGACTTCATTATAAAAAATCGTCTTTCCATCTGTATTGACAACATGAATCCCTTCATCAATACTTTTTAGAATTGCACTAAGAACTTCTTGCGTCAATGCAGTTAATTGAACCATTTATGTCACCTGCCCTTCTGAACGAGCTGCAAAGGTGCCGAAAAGCTGTCACCTCTAAGCCCGATTTTTAGCAGTTTGCCAGATTTTTAACCCACATATTCATATTTTCAAGCTTGTCATAAATATAGCAATTATTCATCAACCTTCCACGGTACGAATATCCGAGCTGATATAACACGGCATTCATGCCAAAGGATAACGACCTAGCAATCGAATAAGCACAAAAGATTCCTTGGCCTTTCAACTCAGCTTCCAGTTCTTGAAGAATAATCTTCATTAGGCCGTATTTTCTGTGTTCCGTTAATGTTGCGCAATCTGTTAATTCAGCATTCTTATAAAAAGCATTTATTTCTGCAGAAGCAGCACTGACAATTTTTCCTTGATAGAAAAAGACATAATAGACCGTTCCCTCCTGCATCGCCTTTTTTACATATTCCGGATGATGCAACGGGGTTGGATAGATTTGAAATACTTGCCGGTACAGCGCCGCAAGCTCCGCCGCACAGCTTTCGTCAGCCTTCCTTAATTCATATTCCTTTGGCGGATACGCTTTTTGGATGGAGGTATCTAATTGATAAATACTGCGAATCATTCCATCCTCTGTTATCCAATGATCATTTCGCTTGCGCTCCTGTGTGTAAAACTTTGAATAGAAATGGGCATCCGAACCAAGAAAATAGCGATCGACAACCGCTTCAGGCTGAAGGCCATATTCAAAAAACAGCAGACAATCTTCGCTGCGGCCTTTGATAATTAACTTTTCAGCCTGATGTTGTTCAACGAGCTCTTCGGCTTTTTCTAACAGTAATTTTGTATTTCCACGATAATTATCGACACGGATACGTTTATTAAAAGGATCTAGATAAACCTCGAGGAAATAACTGCTTCCCTCCAGGTAAATGGTGGATGCCGTTTGGTTCATCCATTTCACCCCTGAATCTATAATAATCTACGAAAACCCCGCTTACTTATTATTTTCTGAAACGTCATTGACACCACACCAACGCAGTAATGTTAGGGCAATGATCTCACTTGCAGCGAACATATCTTCAAGGTCAATATGCTCATTGGCATCGTGAGCGGTTTCAGTTATCCCTGGTCCGAAGACGACCACTGGAGTATTGCCAACAGTAGATAGTATCCCTCCATCCGTACCCCAGGGACTTGCTTCGATGATAGGGCTGACCCCCTGGACTTCGCTAAAACTACTTGTAAGTGCATTCATTAATGGATGATCACTTTCAAGATTACCCGGAAGCCATCTCCCGCCAAACCACTCAATTTGCAGCGGATTTTCGCGGAACCATTCATCCTGTTGATTCCATTCCCGCAAAGCATTCTCCATTTCCATTTGTGCCGCTTCGATCGTTTCTTCCGGAGATACACCCATTCTCCCCTCGATAATAGCGGTGTCAGGCACTGAAGATGGCCATTCTCCGCTTGCTATTTTTCCAATATTAATTGGGATGGGAATGGGAATTTTATCAAAGAGAGGGTCTGTAATCCTGGCATTTCGATCTTTCTCTAATTGTTGTAATCCTTGAATGACTACCACTGATTTCTCAATTGCACTTACCCCTTCGTATCTCGTTCCGCCATGTGCTGCCCTGCCTCTTACCGTAATTCGGAACCACATCGAGCCCTGCTGTTTCGGGAAGATTTTCATATTGGTCGGCTCTGGAATAATCGCCCCATCAGCTTGATACCCACGCAGTACGGCAGCAAGTGTACCGGCTCCGCCGCTTTCTTCCTCAATCACACTTTGAAAGATGACATCCCCTTTAAGCTTTATTCCATTAGCAATTAACGCTTCAATCGCCATTAACAGAGATACATTCCCGCCCTTCATATCTGTTGCACCCCTGCCGTATAGCTTTCCACATTCAATCGTCCCGCTAAACGGGTCATGCCTCCAGCTAGACTCGTCTCCAACCGGAACGACATCGATATGCCCGTTTAGAATAACCGATTTGCCGCCGCCTGTGCCTTTTAATACGGCAACTAAGTTAGGGTTTCCGTCGAAGCTTTTGCGGTCACAGAAATAGGCAGGGTGGCCCTTAAGTTCATCACCGCCAAGTTCCCAAATATCAAGTGTTAAACCAAGCTGCCGGCATCTTTCAATGATAATCGCCTGTGTGCTGCTTTCCTTCCCCCTTGTGCTATTTTCCTGAACAAGTATTTGTAAAAGCCTTGCCCCTCTAGCTCGATTCTCCTTTAACCACTGTTTAATGCGGATTTCATGTTTCTTCAAATGATTCACTCCTCATCGCCAGTTTTATGCTTAGTACGGGATGCTGCGAACATTTTGACTTATTTTAAATTCACACCCTGTTTTATTGATCACATCCTCCACGTTAAAGGGGGCAAACAACTCTGTTAAAAGAAGGCCTTCTCCGGTTACTTGAAAAACAGCTAAATCTGTCACGATAAGATTGACACATGATGATGAGGTTAATGGCAGTGAGCAGGAGGTAACTATTTTTGGGTTTCCATGTTTGTCACAATGATTCATGACCACAATCACTTTTTTCGCTTTTTGAGCGAGTTCCATCGCTCCGCCCATGCCTGGAACCTTTTTCCCCGGCACAATCCAGTTGGCAAGGTCGCCATTCTGACTAACCTGAAGTGAACCCAGAATGGTAATATCGACTCTCCCTTTGCGAATCATCCCAAAAGCAATCGAACTGTCACAATAGGAACCGCCGCTATTCAGCGTGACGGGAAATCCGCCTGCATTGCATAAGTTTTCATCTTCTTCTCCTTTAGCTGGACTCGGTCCCATTCCGGTAATGCCGTTTTCGGCGTGAAACATTACCATTGTCTCTGCCGATAAATGATTGGGAACAAGAGAAGGGATGCCAATCCCAAGGTTAACAACCATTCCACTTTGAATTTCCTCAGCAGCCCTTTTGGCCATTTGGCTGCGGCTGTCTACTCCCATGCCCATTTCCAGTTCACCCCCTTCGATGGAATCAGATAATCAACAAACACACCCGGGGTAATGATTTCTTCCGGATTAAGACTTCCGAGTGGAACAATTTCTTCAACCTCTGCAATGGTAATTGCCCCTGCCATTGCAACAATAGGATTTGTATTACGGGCACTTTTATCGTAGATTAAATTTCCATACTCATCGGCCTTTTTCGCATACACAATCGCCACCTCTGCCGTTAAGGCGGTTTCAATCAAATAGTCTTTCCCATCAAGCTGGAAGCGGGGTTTATCCTTGGAGACCAGCTCGTTGTCCATCCCGATATCAGATAAAAAAGCAGCTAACCCCACACCCCCGGCACGAATTCTTTCGGCTAAAATACCCTGCGGCGAAAACTCGACCTCAAGCTTTCCGTCATGCATCAGCTGACCGGCAATTGGGTTTGAACCAATATGTGAGGCAATTACTTTTACAGCTCTTTCCCGGCTGACTAATTTACCGATGCCGATATCCGGAAAACCGGTATCATTTCCAATCAAGGTCAGCTCGCGAACACCTTTTTCAAGTATTCCATCGATGAGTGCCGGCGGCGACCCGACCCCGCCAAATCCGCCAAACATCAAGGTCATCCCCTCATGAAATAATTCTAAGACACGCTCCAAGGTTGTGATTTTTCCAAACGGATTCTCCATCTAATTGTCACCAGCCATTTTTAAGTTTATTTGGTTTGAAAAGGCTTCAAATGTTTCGGCTAATAATAATACAAGTTCTTCCATTTCCTTTATAGCGATTGTTAATGGCGGAGAAATAATGATCGAGTCCCCATTCACACCGTCAATTCCGGCACCGGCAGGATAGACGATGAGGCCTTTTTCTTTTGCGAGCGCTACCATCCGTTGTGTGACCAAAGCTTTTCTTGGGAACGGTGTTTTCGTAAAACGGTCCTCGACGAATTCGATCCCGAGTAACAACCCTTTGCCGCGGACATCGCCAACAAATGGGTATCGGCCTTTTAACTTTTCAAGCTCGTTTCTTAAGTACACTCCCTTATTTTCTACTTCTTTCATAATCTCGTTTTTTTCTAAGTATTCAAGAACAGCTAACGACACTGCACATGATTGCGGGTTGGCACTTAATGTATGGCCGCTCATTACTGACTTTGACCCGGCCAAAATGGGCTCCATGATCTTTTCACTGGCGACAGCTGCCGCAATTGGTGCATAGCCGGCCCCCAGCCCTTTCCCTAAGGCAACAATATCAGGAATAATGTCCCAATGTTCACAAGCAAGCATCGTTCCCGTCCTGCCAGAGCCTGTCATCACTTCATCAGCAATAAACAGGATGTCATGAGCCTCGCAAATCTCTTTGATTGTTTTAAAATAATCCTTCGGTGGTGCAATGGCTCCGCCTGCTGCCCCAATAACCGGTTCAGCGATGAAGGCAGCGATTTTCTCCGCCCCAATTCGCTCAATCGCTTGATTCAACTCTCTGGCACATAAATAATTGCACGCAGGTACCGTCAGATTATAGGGGCAGCGGTAGCAATATGGCGGATTGATTACCGGAAAATCCTCCAACAGCGGAACAAACCGCGCCCTTCTGCCCGTATGTCCCGACATTGAGAGCGCTCCCAATGTAATCCCATGATAACTCACCCATCTTGATAACACCTTCGTTTTCGTATGAATCCCCTTTTCCTGCCAATATTGAATCGCCATTTTCATCGCTGTCTCCGTTGCTTCCGATCCACTGTTCACAAAAAAACTCCAATTTAGCTCTCCCGGTAATAAGGCAGCGATTTTTTCGGCCAGCTTCTCAGCCGCTCCACTTGTAAATTGCGAACGATAGACAAACGAGACCTTTTTTGCCTGTTCCTGCATGGCTTCCATAATTTCGGCAACGCCATGACCAATATTAGCGGTAACAGCACCTGAAGCAGCATCTAAATATTTCTTGCCTTCCATATCAAATAAATAGACCCCTTTACCGTAATCAATAACAGGGTAGTCTTCATCAAGCATTGGTTTTATTAAAAAGGACTTTTCCACAAATGACACCACTTTTCTCAAGGTCTTATAGAAATTGTATGATTCATTTTTTTGTTTCTTTCATCAAATTTATTGAGGTTATCTGTCATAATTAAGCAGGAAGAAGCATGGGGATTTAACCTTTCTTTTACTTTTTATGTTGGTTATTATAGAATACTGATAGATTACTTAAGGAATGAAGCCTATGAATCCAATAAAACAAATCCAAAAAAAGTCCAAAGAGATATCAACGATACAATTAATTGTTATCTTTTACCTATCTGCTTTAATAGTTTCTACACTATTATTAAAAATCCCTTTCGCTCTTCGGCCAAATGTCCATTTAAGTTTTATTGATGCGCTGTTTACAGCTGCCAGTGCTGTCAGCGTAACCGGCTTGAGTGTGGTATCGCTAAAAGATACATTTAACAACCTGGGAATTTTTCTTCTTTGCTTAATACTCCAATTAGGCGGATTAGGGGTTATGTCTTTAAGTACTTTCCTATGGGTCATGTTAGGGAAAAAAGTAGGATTAAAAGAGCGGCAGCTGATCATGATTGACCAAAACCAATCGAACCTCTCCGGCTTGGTTCAGCTTGCTAAACGAATCTTCATTACGATTATTTCTTTTGAAATTATTGGCGGAATTATTTTAGGCATTCGATTTCTGTCGTATTACGACAGCCCGTTAACAGCTTTTAAACACGGATTTTTTGCCTCCATTAGTGCGATAACGAACGCAGGTTTTGATATTACCGGGGAGTCACTTATTCCGTTTAGCAGCGACTACTTTGTTCAATCCATTGTTATTTTATTAATTGTCATTGGGGCAATTGGTTTTCCCGTGATTGTCGAAACCATGGAATTCATTTTATCGTTTAAACGGAAAAAGAAGTTCCATTTCAGCTTATTTACAAAATTAACGACGATCACTTTCGTCATTCTTACCGCAGTCGGATCACTATTCCTGTTTTTATTAGAAAGCCGCAAATTTTTCGTCAATAAACCGTGGCATGAATCTTTTTATTTCTCATTATTCCATTCCGTTACAACCAAGAGTGCTGGTTTAGCGACGGTTGATTTAAATGAGTTTACTCCCAGCAGTCAGATGTTTATGTCGATATTAATGTTCATAGGCGGATCACCAAGCAGTGCGAGCGGCGGTATTCGGACAACTACGTTTGCAATCGTTTTTTTAGCGATTGTCTTTTATGCTCAAGGAAAAAGCTCGATAAAGATATTTAGAAGAGAACTGCAAAGCGAAGATATTTTAAAATCATTTATTGTTATCACTACCGGAGCATTTCTCTGTTTAGTTTCGATTTTAATTTTATCGATTACCGAACACGGGCCAGTAATGGAGGTAATTGTTGAAGTTTCATCTGCCTTTGGCACCAATGGCTTATCGCTCGGTTTAACCCCGAATTTATCAACATTTGGTAAATTCATGATTATCATGCTAATGTTTGTCGGAAGGCTTGGGATTGTTACTTGTTTGCTGATGCTTAGAGGAAAGGGAAGCAAGGAAAAATTCCATTATCCGAAAGAAAAAGTAATCATTGGATAAAAAATAGAAAAAGGCTGACTTTAGAATTCTTCTAAAGTCAGCCTTGGTATTCTTCATTAATAAACCCAGCTTGCTCCAATGATAATCAAGAGGATAAACAGGACGACAATTAACGCAAATCCTCCAAAACCGAATCCTGCGCCACCATAGCCATATCCTCCTGCGGGATATCCGCCGCCGCAGCAGCCATCAAAACCACCATATCCACCATATCCATACATTTAGCCTTCACTCCTCACAAAAATTGTGTCTTTTCATTCCTACATTATGAAGGAGATACTTGACCTGTATGTGCATTCGCCTATTTCGAGCAAGACAATGATAATTTTTCGGGTGATTCGCCTGAATATAGTTTTGGAGAATTATTTCACTTCAAACAGTTTCGTAAACTCCGGATACCCTTCTTCTTCTAGGTTTTCTTTCGCGATAAACCGTAAGGCAGCAGAATTGATGCAATAGCGCAAACCCGTTGGTTCAGGTCCATCATTAAACACATGACCTAAATGGGAATCTGCCGATTTACTTCTTACTTCTGTGCGAATCATAAAGTGGCTCGTATCGGTTTTTTCAAGCACTTCTTCCGTTTGAATTGGTTTAGTAAAGCTTGGCCAGCCACAGCCGGCATCAAATTTATCCAGTGAGCTAAATAACGGTTTTCCGGAAATAATGTCGACATAAATTCCTTCCTTTGTTTCATTCCAGTACTCATTTCGAAACGGCGGCTCCGTTCCGTTATTTTGCGTTACCTCATATTGGATTGGCGTTAATTCTTTTTTCAAATCTTTATTTTGCATTTTCTTCCCCCCAGTGCCTCTCTATAAAGCCCGCACGACCTGACCCAACGTGATAGGACTCATAATGGGCTTTATTTTTCTTATAGTAGCCTTGATGATAGTCTTCAGCAGGATAAAAGGTTTGAGCCGGAAGAATCGGTGTAACAATCGGCTTATTAAACCGCCCGCTTTCCTGTAATGCTTGTTTTGATTCTTCAGCAAGCCTTTTTTGTGTTTCATTATGGTAAAATATAGTCGTTCGATATGATTGACCACGGTCATAAAATTGTCCCCCAGGGTCGGTTGGATCAATCTGCTGCCAAAATAATTCCAACAGCTTTTCATAAGGAAAAAGTGCTGGATCATAATTTATTTGGACGGCTTCATAATGCCCGGTTGTATCTGAGCAAACCTGCTGGTATGTCGGGTTTTCAACCGTGCCCCCTGTATAGCCGGAAATAACACTGTTAATCCCCGGCTGTTCATCAAACGGCTTCACCATACACCAAAAACAGCCGCCGGCAAACGTTGCTACTTGATGATTCTTTTCCACGTTCCCACCCCTTTTCATCTTATCTAAGAGTATATCGAAAGTTTCTGCAAAAATAAAATCTGCTGTTTGAAACCAGAAAAGCGCTAGCGCCCTGGTCAGCGGCGTATGACCTGGAGTGCTCCAACTGAGATATAGGAAACACGGAGAGCGCATGCGTTCAGATGTATACGGCAGATCGCGAAGGCATCTCGCCGCTAGGGCGCTGGAGCTAGACATTTCTCAAAGCCAAAAATTTATGCCTTCATTTAAAATATCGCAAATTGCTTTAAATATAGTTACTTTAGGAAAAAAACAGCTGGTGTGGGGGAGATTATACAATTTAGACGTCGAATTGGCGTAAAAAAGCAATTAGAAGAGACTTGCCCGTCTGAAAAACATGTTTTTCCCACAAGAAAAGCAGTCAATTATACTCCCTCAATTTTTTATTAGCGAATTTCGAGAGTTTATTAGCGATTCTTACAAATTTATTAGCGAATCTGCCATGTTTATTAGCGGATTTAAGAATTTATTAGCGTATTGAAATTTACCATGGAAAAACCTTCGGAAAATATACCCTTCCCTTTTTTATACCCGAATAATTTACCTTTCCAGAAAGCATCAGCAGTCTTTTAGCAGTATGAATCGAATCCAAATGGCAAAACTCCCGAAACTGCCGATTAGTAATTTTCATATCGAACAATAGAAAGTAATCCATCAACGCAGCTATATGGGCATCAACAAAATATTTGTCACAGCGGGGACAATACCATTTTTGTTTTTTACGGATAAGGGGCAGATAATTGCAGCATGGGTCAAGAACACCCGTTAATAGATCAGACTGTTTTATTCCGAATTTTTCAAGAAGGAATTTTGTCGGTGGAGTATTCATTTTCACAAGAAGGCGACAAATTTTCCGAAGCTCTTTCGGATTGAGGAGTGAAGTAGAATACAGGTTTTCAAAAAATTGAATTTTTCTTAGAAAAGCGTCCCCCTTGCAAACACGTGGCTTTACATTGCGGGCGTTGGGGCCGGAAACCACATATGTAGTGTACGGGTTGCTGATGACAACCATGTAATCAATTGGGATCGGGGGAAAACCATTCGCAGCGAGCCATTTTCTAATAAAAGCTTTATGCCTTTCAGCCTGGGCAATCGGATCTGGATACCCTTTTTCTTTGTCATTATTTATTTGAATAAATTGCTCATTTTCAGTATCAAAAATTAACTTACCAGCCATATTTTTGACATCAATAATGATTCCAAATTCAGGTGTTAGAAGAAAAGTGTCGATTTGGCAGTTGTAACCGCCATCAGGGAGGTTTAAATCGTGAAGTATCAGATATTTTTCCTGTGGAAGAGAACGGAGATAGTAATCTAGTGATACCTCACCTTGATATCCGGCCTCTCGTCTTTTGAATTCCCCTAAAATGGCTTGATATTTTTGGTGACTTAACGGGAGTCGCCTTATTATTGCCGCCAAAATGAGAAGTTTTAATGGAATAGTCCTTGCTTTTACGATCAAACAAATCACTCCCTTACATTTTGATGATAAAATTCTACAAAGCGGGAGAAAACCCTTCCGAATATTAGCGAAAATTGTTAAGAATTTATGTCTGATTTCTTTATTAGCGAATTTCGGGGGTTTATTAGCGAATCTAGATGGTTTATTAGCGTATCTGGTACACTTATTAGCGAATATTTCAATTTATTAGCGAATCGGATTTTATTAGAAAGACGCAAGCGCCCTGATCAGCTCACGATAGGCCTGGAGTGCTCCAACTGAGATATAGGTAACACGGAGAGCGGAGCGCATCCGTGCTTGACTTACGTTGGGCGGAGCGCGAAGGCGTCTCGCCGCTAGGGCGCTGGAACTAGACAATTCTCAAAGTTCAATGAAAGAAATTTTGATATAATAAAAAGCCGAGACAGTTCTACACTGCCTCGGCATGAATAATCATTAACGGCTTTTCCGTTGTTTCATTTGTTTGTTAATGGTCTTCGATTGTTTTTTCACTTCTGCTTTGGCACGTTTATTGGCTTTCCTTTCGATAAATGCCAGCTCCTTTTGCAGCTTAATGTAACTGGCCAGCCTTTCAGCCGCAAGCTGTCCGTCATTAATGGCAGTCACCACGGCGCAGCCTGGCTCATCCGTATGCTGACAATCACGGAATCGGCAATTTTCCGCTAAGACCTCTATCTCAGAAAAGGTTTCCGCTAAACCGTCTGCACTTTCCCAAAGCTGCAATTCCCGCATCCCCGGTGTATCAATCAAGACGCATCCATTCGGCAGGAGAATAAGCTCCCGATGGGTGGTCGTGTGTCTTCCCTTATCATCTTCCTCACGAATCGCTTGGACCAATTGCTTCTCTGCCCCTAATAATCTGTTCGTTAAGGTTGATTTCCCGACACCAGAGGACCCGAGCAATGCGATTGTTTTTCCCGGCTGTAAAAATGGTTCAAGCGCTTCCAGACCGATAAGCGTTTCTACGCTAATCGGAATGACAGGAACTCCGCCAAATGTAATGGCCTCCACTGCTGCTATTTTCTCTTCAATATTTTGACAAAGGTCAGCTTTACTTAAGACAATAACAGGGTTTGCACCACTTTCCCATGTCAGTAATAAATAGCGCTCAATTCTTCGTAAATTTAAGTCTTCATTTAAAGAGTTAACAAGAAAAACAGTATCCACGTTAGCCGCAACAATTTGCTCTTCGGCCGTCGCCCCTGCTGATTTTCTTGAAAACTTACTTTTTCGCGGTAATACGGAAATAATCGTTCCCTTTCCTTCCTCAGGACGAGGCTTTACTGCGACCCAATCACCAACTGCCGGGAAATCCTCCCGGGATTTTGCCTGAAAGCTGAACTTCCCCGTTACTTCAGATAATAATTCTCCAACTTCCGTCCATACACGGTACATCCGCTTATGCTCTAGTGCCACCCTGCCAAGGATTAAATCCTCATCTCTGTTGATTTGAGCAAATTCTTTTGTTTCTATCTCAGTTAAACCGATTGATTGTAAATTCATTCTTATTCCTCCAGCGAAAATTTTTAAAAAAAATAAAAAACCATAGGCACACACAGCCCATGGTTTTATTCGCATACGGGAATAAGGGTAATTAATTCTCCCAAATAGAGAATTTATGGGCTGTGCAAACAATATTCAAATAATGAATTTTCTTCTTATTTTCAATTAACATTGCACGTCACCCACTTTCAGACTTATTTGTAATCATTATATGTGTAATTTATCCATTTGTAAATCATAAATGAATATTTTTCTAATTCGTGTAAGGAAAATAGACACCCACCTAATAAAACATGAATAACTTATGATGTAAACGATTTGATAGGAGTTGCTCGTATGTCTGAAAAAAGAAACCATGCGGATTATCTTCAAAAAGCAGCCATGTATGATTTATTAGCACAATTCTATAAATATTCCAACCCTGGCCTACACACGCATTTCTATTTAAAACACTATAAGAACATGAATAAAGCGATGAATATGATGCGTACTTATTCTCAAATCTACCAAGAAGAAGCAAAGGTTCGTTTCCTTCATACCTCTCATGATTCCCCCAATGTCGATATATATATCAATGGGAAACGGATGATAAGAGACCTGCCATTCAAAAATGTTAGTACGGATCTTTCATTACAAGCTGGTAAATACCATATCGATATTTACCCGGCAGGGAACATGGTGGATAGTGTTTTAAATAAAAAAATTACCGTGGAGCCAGGTAAATCCTTTACACTGGCAACCATTGACCATGTCAAAAAGATGCGCCTTTTGATGTTTCAAAATCTCCCTCAGGTGCCAGCGAATGAAGCAAAGGTCCGTTTCATCCACCTATCACCAGACACTCAGCTGCTTGATATCGCCGTAAAGGACAGGGACATCGTTTTTCCAAATCTTTCCTATAAACAAGCAACAGAATATTTAGCATTAACACCGATGACCGTAGACCTCGAAGTAAGGGAAGCGGGCACCAGGACCGTTATCCTGCCCATCCCTCAGCTTCATTTCAAGGCCAATGAAAGCTGTACAATCGTATTTTTAGGCTTAACGAAAGAAAAACCAGAATTTCAATTTATCAGCATTAGGGATTAATTTACGATTAAAGCTTCTTAAAGTAATTGAAAAAACAGGTGCCTCCAATGAACGAGGCACCTATTTAACAGGCACTAATAAGGTAAATGATATGTCATCTTTTTTCAGATCAAATTTGTTCGCTTTAATTTTAATATCACTCTTCACCTTTAATTGCTGCATGTTCACGTAGATAAGTTTTTCATTTGGTTTAATATGCACTCCTTTTGGGAGCTTATAATTGTCACTAATTATATTTAGAACGTACGAAATTGGCAGGTTTAGGCTGCCAATCGACATCGTTTTTTGCTTTAGGATCAAGTCGCCATTTTTTAAGGCTTCTGGTTCAAATGTTAATTTCATATTTAATTGTTCACTAAAAAACGGCAAGGTTCCGTATAATTCCACTTCGTCCCCCAATAATACCCGATAAGCAATAGGAGAATCGGCAGCTTCTTGTTTGAGATAATGATTAATAAGCTTATTTAAATCGGCTTTATTAGACTTCACATGAAAGGAAACATGATCGCCCACTGGAGCCTTCCATTTGCTTATTTCTTTATCTGCAGATGGATACATAATCAATGATATGATAATAATTGCGGATAAAAGGTTGATTGCCAACAAGACAAGAAATCCTATTTTCCATTTATTTTTCATAAAAACTAATTCTCCTCTGTCGTCACCAGATATGCTTTCTTCGCTAAATCAGGAATTACCCGTGCTTCCATTGTCTCGTTCAATCTCTCGGCAATCAGTTCATATCCTTTGTCATTCGGATGGAAATTATCAGTAAACAAAAGATTTTCATCTGTATTTAAAAACAAATCTTCAATCGGTACAAAATAGGCATTAGGATAATTAGCAATAACGGATTGACCGGCTTGATTCCAATCGGAAACAATCTCATCCATTTCTTTAACATTAGAAAACCATTTCGAAAACGGATTGTACAGCCCGACTAATACAATTGATGTGTGTGGGTTTTCCTGAACAATCGCCTCGAAAATTTGTATTAAATGTTGGCGGTAGGTTTCTTTTTCTTTTGTAAAAACAGGAAGCTGCAGATTGGAAAAGTTATCCTTTACTACCTTCATGATGTCATTTCCGCCAATTGTAATTATAACCATGTCCGCCTTTTGTAAAGCAGCCTTCATTTCAGGTGTCTTTAACCTTTTTAAGAGCTGTGTCGTCCGATTTCCGGTTACCCCATAATTATAGAAATCCACCTGCTGAATGCCTTTTTCTTTTTCAAGCATTGTTTTTAAATAGGGCAAGTAACCGCCTTGACCCGTACTATCACCCACACCCTGAGTTAAGGAGTCGCCAGCAGACAGCACGGTGAAATTCCGCGGAACGAAATCAGCAGGAATCGGGTTAAAAACTTGAGCTGCTGCCTTCTTCTCTTGATGTAGTGCCAATTGATCTGACTGACTGCAGGATGATAAGAATAATGTCGAGAGAATTAGAAGAGTGAAAAACCTTTTCATTTTTTATTCACCTGCCTTCTAAACTAATTTTATTATAACACGACACCAATCATTCAAAACAAAAATGTACTATATCATATTCCTGGCAAAAAAAATAGACCCTTTTATTGGTCTATTGTAATGCTTTAATATCATTCATTATTTCATCAAAAGGGACATTTTGGTAGCCGTTATATGTTTTTTTAATATTCCCATCCTTGTCGACTAAATAAAGATAGACTTGATGAATGACTTGATTGCCCTCTTCAGGTTTTTTGACAATCGTTTTGAAGTTTTTCCCCGCGTATTCTTCAATAAACTCTTGTGAATAGCCTGTTAAGAAAGTCCAATTCTTGAAATCGACCCCAAATTGCTTGCCATACTTGGTCAATACTTCAGGAGAATCGACAGTTGGGTCGACACTAAAGGAAACAAATTCCACATCCTTTAAGCCTTCCGCTTTCACTTTTTTTTGTATTTTTGCCATATTTGACGTCATCGGTGGGCAAACATCTGCACAGCTTGTAAAGATAAAAGCTGTAATCGATACTTTCCCCTTTAAATCTTTTAATCCATACGGCTTATTATCTTGTGTGGTCGCAGAAAAATCCTTAATCGGCCAAGTAACCTCATTTTCGATTTTCTTTTGCCCACATGCCGACACTAACAGGGTACAAATAAACAATATTAACAACAAAAACCGAATTTTCATCCTATCACCTGCATACTTTTCTTTTCTATTACGTGAATAGTCTAACAAACTTTTTGAAAAGAAGAAAGTATTCAAGCTTTAATCAATTACTCCTGATTTTACTATCGTGTTTTGGACATGAACATCAAATTTAACATCCTTGTATTTATCTCTCCATTCCTTTTTAGTAAGCATTTTTCCGCGATTATGTGCTATATATTCATTTCCGATCCCGATTGGATCGACTTTATTCTTTTGGAAATAGATGAGTAACTTTTTTATTTCCTTTTCCATTTCCTTACCTACCACTTTTTCTATATACTCAATATTCGCCGGTTTAGCTAAATCTAATGGCTCTGTAGCTTCTAACAACCTAGATTGGATTTTTATTGCTACCTTAAAACGGAGATTCTTTTTATCAACCAATTTGATTTTTGTATGACTGCGAATATTATCAATATTTAGATATAGTTTTTTGTAAACGGTCCTAAAGGCATTTCCTTCTTGATTCATGATAAGCTTTTTAAATTTGGACCGGTCAAAACCCATTTCATGTGTCCCAGATTTAAATTTATCTGATAGGATTTTCAAATAAAAAATATTGTCCCCTTTTAATTCTGCCACAGCACGATCATCCTGAAAAAGAGCGACTCCTGAAAGAATAACATTCCCGTTTTTAAGCTTAAGTATCGGTAAGACTGGATCCTTTCCATGGTCATTGTAGCGATGATTAAATTCAAATAGTGTCGGCAAAATAAGCTGCTCACTCTCGACATTTTGTTTAATTAAATTATATAGATAGGTCCCAAGATCAATTTTTTGATTCTCTTTGTCCATATTCATAATCGTAGAAGCCTTACCATCCGTCACTGTTAAATAAACGGTATTCCCTATAGTAGGATCACGATCTAGGGCATCAACCAGTTGGACAATTCCTCGTTCCGCTAATTCCTTACTGTAAATGACACAGCGAAGCTGGCCAGATACAAGCTTTTGGTCCGTTTCAAGATTTTGCTTTTGCCTTAGAGTCTTACTCGTATTGGCTTCAACAGTAATAATCTCGGTCAAATTTTTAGCCAAAGGATCGAACTTATGGATAACCACTGTACCTCTAATATGATTTTCTTTTTCCAAATCGTATCCCACTGCCGTACTTAATCCCAACTTTTCTAATTGTTTTTTCTCCACACACCCTGAAATCAACATGACACATGAAAAAAGCACTGAGAGCATTTTCCATTTAAGTCGATTTGACATGTGATTTTTTCCTCCTTAACAACCACTTCTTCAAGTAGACAATAATGGAAAGAACGACAGGGTAACAAAATGCGGCATAAAAGCCAGCTTTTGCAATTAGATCTGTCACAATATTCATTTGATATCTGGCCTTAATGAAGAAGGATGCTCCAAAAGCCACAATTGCAATAATCCAAATCCCCATTTTTTGCGTCCTTTTTATGATTCTAGAAAATCCCTTTGATGATGCCCATAAGTAGAGACACAAATTAGGTAAAATAACGAGCATCCAAAAGGAGACGGCTATAAATTCAAATCTTTCAAGATTGGGAAGACGGACAATTTTTAACATCGATATCACTGGCCAAATGACCTTCCTAAGTCCATCTTCTGCAAAAAAGACTATGGATATAAAAGTGACTAGTGTATAGGTAAACGTTGTGAAGAGATTCCCAATTTGGACATAAAGAAGAGTGCGGTGTTTCTCCTTAACAAATGGATAAACAAACATGATTAATTCAAAACCCATAATCGAAAGCGATGTCCTCTGAATACCTTTTAACATGTGTTTAATGTCCACATTCATAATTGGAAAAATATGCGTGAAGTCTGCATAACGCAACGGGACAAATAAAACCAGGATGATCCATAAAGTCCCCATAACGGAGAGAAAAGAAACACCAACAATGACTCGAATGCCACCATGAACAGCATAAACGGCTAACAAGATTAGGATGAATGCTAGCTGCCAGGTTGGTAAATTAGGAAAAATCCAAACCTGGACAATTTCGGTATAATTCATAAATATCACGAAGAAGCAAGCTGTCAAATAGATCATATAACCAAAACTAAGAAGATTTCCTAACCATTTTCCAAACACATCAACATGAATTCCATATAAATCAGCACTGTCATACTGCCTTAACATCATGATGATAAACCACAAGATAACAGAGGTGAGAACTCCCGCAAAGAACACGGCAATCCAGGCATCATGTTTCGCCTCTAAAAAGACAATTTTCGGCAGTCCCACAACCCCCACCCCTACTTGGACGGAGTGGATAATAAATATAAGTTGAAAAGCGTTAAAAAGTAAACTTTCCTTCGGATGTAAATTGACTTTCATGTTATTCGCTCCTAATCATCTACATCCTTTTTTTTCGCTTTTTGGGCTGAAAATCGTTGCACATCCATTGGGTGGTTCGTTATTGGTCGTTTCGAAAGATATTGCGTTGGCACCCGGAAGAAACTATAGCCTAAGTCCTTCCATCTTAACGGATAGACAGGTGAGAGATAAGACCCACCCATCGTGTCCAATTTTAAGAGGTGAATGATGAAAAAACAAAAAGCAATCATGATACCGATTCCACCCCAAATTCCTGCTAAAAGAATGATCGGAAAACGAACCATCCTTATTGCCGTACCCATTAAATAACTAGGAGTGGTAAAAGAGCCAAGCGCGCTAAGGGCAATAATAATAATTAAAATATTACTCGTGAACCCAGCGTCAACTGCCGCTTGTCCGATGACAATACCACCAACGATACCCATAGTTTGACCGACTTTGGTTGGAAGCCTAGCTCCTGCCTCTCGTAGGAGCTCAATAAAAAATTCAAGTAGAAGTGCCTCAAACACAGGTGGAAATGGTACATTTGCCCGAGAACGTCCCAATGAAACAAGTAATGCGGATGGAATCACCTCGTAATGGAAGGTCAAAACTGCTACATATGCTGGTGTGAGCAGTACAGATAAAAAAGCGGCCTGTAACCGTAAAAATCGTAGAGCAAGTCCCATATTCCAGCGCATATAAACATCTTCAGTGGACTCGAAAAAGGTAAAAAAAGGTGTTGGTCCATATAAGGCATCTGGACTCCTATCCATTAGAACAACTACTTTTCCTCTCATTAAGGCAATCGTGACCCTGTCGGGAAGTTCTGTTGTCACTAATTGCGGGAAAACGGTCCAACTATTATTTTCAATTAATTGCCCAAGGACTGTTGCGCCAGCAACATGGTCAATCTCAAGTTGATTAATTTTATCTCGAAATCCATTCACGTGTTCTTCGGCTGCGATGTCTTTAATATAAATTAGCTTCACCTTGGATTTCGATCTAGTTCCAACCGTCAAATCTTCCATGCATAGGTTAAGATCATTTAGGTTGTGTCTTATAATATTTATATTTCCAATAAGTGATTCTGTAAAAGCAATTTTAGGGCCATAAACAAGTGATTCCGTCTCAGCTTTTTCAATGCCCCTTTCAACCGTCTTACTTACATCAGCTTGTAATCCGTATGGATGTCCTTCAACATAAATGTAAACCTTACCTTCGATAATTCCTGTGACGACCTCATTTAATTGATTAACTGCTGACAAATCTGAAATAGGCAGTAATTGAGCAATTGCTTCGCAGGTCCATTCCATTTGTGTATTCTTTTGAATCGGAGCGATAATAAAATCATCTAGACTAGGTTTATTAACTAAGCTATCCATAAAACAAAAAACTAGCTCTTGTTTATCTTTTTTTAAGGTTCTAAAGGTAAGGTCAGAACCAGCCTTTAGTTCGCTTTTTATTTGTTCCTTAAGTTCATCAATAATGAAACTATGAGCTTTTGAAGGTTCTTGCGATTTTTTTCCTAGCAACCATTTAATCATTGGCAACACCTTTGAATATTGATTTCTTTTAGGATTACCAAAAATTTTATTTTTACCCAAATAAAAGACTGGATGGTGTCAGGCACCATCCAGTCTTGAGATTCTTATTCAAAATAATACATTAAGGCAAGTGCACCCGGTCCTGTATGGGTGCTGACAATTGGGCCGGTGTAGTCGATTTCAATATCCTGAAACCCAGTTAATTCATTTATTGCTTCTTTTATCTTTTTAGATAACCCATATGCTTCAGCGTGAGCAATTCCGACACCGCGAATGGTTTTTCCTTTAACATCTTCGGCAAACTGCTTGGCCAAGAATTTAACAACCTGTGAATGACTGCGCACCTTCGTAACCGGTGTATATTCTGCATCTTCAAGCGATGCTATCGGTTTGATGTTTAATAGCGAGCCGATAAACGCCTTTCCTTTACCGATACGCCCGCCCTTTACAAGATTCTCTAATGTGTCAACCATTATGTATAATTTTGTAGACTGGCGGATTGTCTCGATATGGTCGAGAATTTCCGCCATGCTCTTCCCTTGTTTTGCAAGCACAGCAGCTTCCTTCACCTGAAAGGAAAGGGCTTTCGAAATAAACTTGGAATCAACCACCGATACGTTGGTTTCGGTCATTTGCGCAGCACTTTCAGCTGAGCGCACCGTTCCGCTCAGCTTGCCAGTCATATGGATGGATAGGACTTCATAGCCCTCTTTCCCAAGGCGGTCATAGACTTCAAGAAAGGCGCCGGTTGAAGGCTGTGAGCTTTTCGGCAGTTCTTTAGAGCTGCTCATATTTTCAATAAATTCAGCCGGTTCTAAGTCAACCCGGTCTAAATAGGTTTCTCCATTTATCGTTATTGCTAAAGGCACAACAATAATGCCCAGCTTTTCAGCTGCTTCTTTTGAAATATCCAATGTTGAATCGGTGACAATTTTTATTTTGCTCATACATTCACATCCCTACGAATACTGCTTAGTATTATACAGGTTTAACCTACTGAATGAAACACAATCTATCGGCACCTTTAATAGTTAAACTATTCAAAATGGTAAAACAAAAAGAGCATCGGAACCCGATACTCGAATGGAATTATGCGTTATTCTTTAGTTCTCCAACCTTAAATAATTGCTCATACTCTGGCCACTTCATGACCTTTTTCATATAATCTTTAAAGGAGTAGCATCTTTTCGGGAATTTCTCCCGGCAAATCGACGTTAGAAACGTCTGTAAACGGACTTGGATCATAAATTTATACGTGCTATCTTCCTCCAATACAGGAATCTCCATGACTTTAACCTTCTGTCCAACATCAGTTTTGAACTCTAGGCTTTTCAATAACAAAATATCAATCCTCTTTTTCACCCGTTTGACTATATTATACACCCAATCCACCACGAAATGTGTCTAATTATGATTGGTTTACTAAATTTTTGTGAATTTTTTACATCAAAAAACAGACCACAGTCCTTGGTCTGTCTTAGTCAAATGATTTGAATAAATAAGGGCTCACCTGTGGCTCGGATTTCTGGTTAGGTTGGGCAGAGCGTTTTTTGATTAAATACAATTGTGGCTTTATTCGTCTGCGGGTTTCAGCGTCGTGGGGTCTTTCATGGGTGAGGTCATTGCTGCAAGTTGGGCAGAGCCATCGGTCTGAAATACTGCTGCTGAAGGATGGTTGATGGCATTTTGGGCAGAGTTTAGAATACATTTAAACAACTCCAATGCTATATTTTTTTGGACTTTTCATTTGTTTTTATAAAGGTTATGTATTCATAAATATAAAATAGACCCTGATTTAGCAAATTTCAAAAACCAAGGCCCTCTTATACTCGTTTCACTATTTTTCTACGTTTCTTAATTATGAATTGAAGTATAGAACCTGTTAAAACTAATACTGCTCCAGCTACCAGAATATTAAACATATTGGTTCCGGTTTCGGGAAGTTTAGGTCCATTAACTGGAAGTGTACCACCCAATGTTCCTTCTACATAGAACTTAAACTGAAACTCGCAGCTCAATCTTTGAAAATCATTTCCGAGATCACTAGGAAAATAGATACTAAAAGTAAGGTCTTCATTAGTACTACTTTTTAATATTCTAGAATCTAGTTTTTTATAGTCATTTAATTTACCCTTATAAAGTTCACCAGACTTATCAGTTACTGTTAAAACCAATTCATTATAAATCTTTTCAGATCCTGTTAAAAAACGATGTGTAAAAAGATACTTAAAGTCTTTTGTTCCATTATTTTGGACTTTTATTACTTTCATATATGTGTCTCCTGGTTTAGCATTGCTTATATCAAAAAAGACCTTATTTGGGCTTGTTGAAATATCAATTTCTTTTTCAACTCCTTTAGCATTCGCATATTTTATGGGAGAAGAAAAGAAAATGAAAAAAGCTACTAGTAAAAGCAAAAACATTATTTTCTTTTGCATAACTGTATCTCCTCGAATCCCCATTTACTTAGAAAAAGGTGGGTTTAATCGCTTTCTTTTCGGCACATACACTTTTCTCTCCTAAAAAAATAAAAATGAATTAACTGGCTATAATAATAAATCTTATCTACTTTGCAAATATCACTTTAATATTTATGGAAAATATCTCACAATGTTAGAATTACCAAAAGGCAGGAATCAGTCCCCACCTTTTGGTAAAAACGCTATTATTTAGCTACTCCGGCACCTTGCTTAGCATTGAATGTCCATTCTAGACTTAGCCAATCTCCTTGAAAAGCACTTTGATCCTCCCCATTATCAAGGAACCTAAACTCCACCATAAATCTATGAGATTCACCTTTTTTAAGATCCGCTGTTGGAACGTGCCCAGCTAACGTTTCATGAAGTATTTCAGGGCTCATATTTTTTAACTCAGAAAGTGTTGATAGGTAAATTGGCGTACTATTTGCTGGTGCTCCATGATATAGGGTATAAACTTGGATGTAGTCTCCTAAATTTTTTCCAAATCGATCTACTGCTCCACTTGTTGAGTACTTTGTAGCTAAATTAATAGTATGAATATCAAGACTGCCATCATTATTAAGGTTAAAATCACGTCGCATAGTATCACCTGGTTTAATATCTTTAATATTTATGATTTCAGTTGGATGTGCTGAAAGCTTTAGCGTTCCTGCTTGAAATGCTGCTGTAGCTTGCGTGGTAGCACTAAAATACGCAAACGTACCTCCACCCACTAAAGATAATCCTAATACTGCTGAGGCGATTCCTAAACCTAATTTCTTTTTAATACCCATTCTTTCTCCTCCTAGTTATCCCTCTTTTTAGAGATATGTAGTATTTATTGAACCCTTATGCTTTTACATAAGGAATGCAACCGTTAAACAGTTCCTTGAGCGTCATTTCCTTTCCCCTTATCCAGCTCTTTGATAGCTTTAAAAATTGTTATACCTGAATAGGCAAGTAGGAGTAATCCTGGAAGGATAAGCAATAAAGCCATTCCATTTTTTGACTTAGCATAATCTAATAAATAACCAACATATGGGATTGTAAAGCCGGAATATTTAGCAACTACATTTTGGGCTATTACTGGATTACTATCTTTAGCATTGTTGTTGTCACCTTTTGTTACATACATGGTTTGATCCCCAGTTTTATTAACATCAATAATTCTATGTGTAATCAGTTTGTCTTCAGATTCTTTAAAGGTAATAATGTCATCTTTTTTCAAATTAACTGCATTTTCAACTGGCTTAACTGCAATTATTGAACCTGTCATAAAGGTTGGTTCCATCGAACCGGAAAGTACTGTTTTAAGTTGGTAACCCATGAAATTAGGTTCACCACCGGAAGCTTTTGACGATATTACGACAAAGATCATAAATATCAGGGTAATTGATAGAATTGCTGTTATTAAAATACTAAAAATCTTTTTTATTTTTTTCATACTTACACCACCATTGTTATTTAAATTTCGCTGTTATCATTTGTTTGACTTTTTTCAGTCGTCTCATCAAATGGTCTAGTATTTTCGGAGGAATTTTTCTTATCTATTCCAATTTCATTTGTAGTAACTTCTATTGTTGTGCCTTTTGACTCTTTTCCTGATTTGTCAACCGTTGTTATTTTGTAGCTATACTTTGTAGCGGCCGCTAAGTTTTTATCCTCAAATTGACCATTTTTTATATTATTTCCGACTGGTGTCTTGTCCCCATTCTTATAAATCTTTACTTGGCTAAAGTTTCTATTTCCTTGGTTGGGATTCTCCCAGGTTAAACTAATTGAATTGCTCGTGTGTGTTTCTTTAATTTTTTTTACCTCTGAACAAGGTGCATTGGTCTGGTCATCACAGCCACCTTTGTTTTGTCCTGGATTGTCATCGGTTCCCTCACCAGTATCTTTATCAAGGGCGTCTGGTCCATTTCCGATTCCAGCATTACCTTTACAGTATTTGTGCCAGAAGTCTGATCCATTTTTTACATCAACACAAAAATCTTCAGCAACACTTATTGTTCCGCTAACATTCTTAACATCATTAAAGTAAGCACCTGTATCGGATGTAAGATACAAACCGGTTACTATCAGGAGATACCAGACAGCTACAAGTTGAGCTGCAATTACCACCTTTTTACTTTTCTTTTTAAACTTTTTCAAACGTGTGCGTCGAATGACAACCCCTCCCTCATTCGTTCTAAATAATGTATGAAACTTCTTTCGCAGTTTATTAAGAACGAAATTGGTGGTCTTTTTAATCATATTCATCAACTTCCTTGTGTTTGTTCTCATTAACGAACCTATAAGTTGAGTATATGCCAAAGGAACCAACTTGAAAAACCCCAAATATAGGCAATTTTTCTTAATTAAGAACATTTTCAGGGCTTTATCTCTAGTTTTCTCTTATTTTCTTACTATTTTGTATTTTATAATGAATATATTGTACTTTATAATGAATGATATGGTGTGAATTTTTTGCATTAATAGTAGGAGATGAGGGTGATGATTGGATATCGGATCAAACAGCTGCGGGAAAATAAGGGGTTTTCACTTACAGAACTTGCCAAGCAAGCAAATGTTTCAAAGTCTTATTTGAGCCAATTAGAACGGGGTTTGCAATCAAATCCATCGATGCAGTTTTTAAAAAAGGTGGCAATCCCCTTAGAGGTCAGTATCGATTACTTGTTAGACGATGAATCTGTAAACTATGAACTGGACAAGGAGTGGAAGGCTTTAATTCAGTCTGCGATTGAGAATGGTTTGAAAAAAGAAGCTTTCAGAGAATACCTTAATTACGTAAAATTCCAAGCATGGCTGGATGAAAGGAATAAAACATAATTAAAAGCCCCCATTCCAACGAATTGAAATGGGGACTATTTTTTAGCAGATTCTTGGAAACATCGTGCCCGATAACCTAGTTAGTAATCTCTTAGAGCCAAGCGGTGTTTCTAATAGCAATTGTCCTTTATCTTTTCCAATGATGGATCCAATCACGACGGCGTCTTTTCCTTCAGGGAATTCCCGCAATAGATCGATTACCTTATCTTTTTCATTGGCAGCAACGACGATAATTGCCTTGCCCTCGTTAGCAATGTAAAGCGGGTCGAACCCTAATAGGTCACAAACGCCGTGTACCTCTTTTTTTACAGGTAAATCAAGTTCGTTGATTTTCATCGTCAGATTAAAATCCTCGGCAATTTCTACTAGTGTTGTTGCGAGCCCTCCTCTGGTCGGGTCGCGCATGATTCGTACACCTTCTGTATGCTGCAAGACCATTTCTAACATTCTATTTAACGAGGCACAGTCACTAGTAATCGGGACAGTAATGCCGAGTTCGCCTCGTGCAGCGAGGACAGCGATTCCATGATCACCGATGGTGCCTGAGACGATGATGGCATCACCTTCTTCAAATTCAAGGCTGCAGCCGATGTTAGCTTCATAGACTCCGATTCCAGTTGTGTTGATGTACACCCCATCCGCACAGCCGCGTTCGACTACCTTTGTGTCGCCAGCGACGATTTTCACACCTGTTTTTCTCGCTTCATTCGCCATATCTGTGACAATTCGTCGTAAATCCGCAATCGGGAAGCCTTCTTCAATGACAAAGCCACAGGTTAAATAAACGGGTTTAGCACCGCTGACTGCGAGGTCATTGACGGTGCCTGCTACCGCTAGTTTGCCGATAGAACCTTCCGGAAAGAATATCGGTTTAATCACAAACGAGTCGGTGGTCACGGCAATTTTGCTAGCTGAAATCGCGACGGAGGCAGCATCAAACATGGCAGCATTCCCATCGCCAAATGCCTCGATAAATACATCGCGGATGAGTCGATGACTTAATTCACCGCCATCACCGTGTGCTAAGCTAATATATTTTTCCATCAAAAGCTCTCCCTCATGTATTGATAATAAGCAGCACAGCTTCCTTCGGCCGATACCATGCACGGGCCGACTGGGTTTATCGGGTGGCAGGCTTTACCGAACAGCGGACATTCATTCGGCGCTATTAGGCCGCGGATGACTTCACCGCAGCGGCATTTCGTTTTCCTCGGCTCGCCGACATCAACCGTAAACCTTTTCTTTGCATTAAATTGGTCATATTCCGGTTTTAGATCCAGACCGCTGTTTGGAATGACACCAATCCCGCGCCATGCCTCATCACAGTTGGTTAAATACTTATCCAGCCACTGATGAATAACTTGATTCCCGGTTTTGCTGACAATCGCTGGATGATTATTACTAATTGCGGCCTGCCCTGATAAGGCTAACTCGATGGATTTGTAAATCCCTGACAGCAATTCCGCTGTTTCAAATCCGGTAATTACGCCGGAAATCTGATATTCATCGACTAAATATTGATAGGACTCTTCCCCTAATACAATTGAAACGTGACCTGGAAGTAGAAATCCGTCTAAATTGACTTCCCCCGCATCCAATAAAAAGCGAAGAACCGGTTCAACCAGCTTTGTCGTCATCCAGATTGAAAAATTCCCAATCATGCGCTTTTCTGCCTCACCAATCATTAACGTTAAGATGGGAATCGTGGTTTCAAAACCAACCCCAAGGAAGATGACTTCTTTGTCAGGATTCTCTTCGGCAACCCTTACGGCATCAACTGGCGAGTACAATACGCGGATATCCTTACCGGCAATCTTCGAATCTAGCAAGGTTTTGGCAGAACCCGGTACGCGCATCATATCACCAAACGTGCAAATAATTCGATTTTCTCCTTCTGCAAGGGCAATCATCGCATCTATCGATCGTTGGTCGGTCACACAAACAGGGCAGCCGGGGCCAGAAATTAAATTTACTTCATTCTTTAAGACTTGCTTCACACCGGTTCGCGCCAGTGACATTGTATGCGAGCCGCATACCTCCATGAATGCCGGCTTCCGTCCGAATTTCCGGTTAAATTCCAGTGCTATCTCGATTACGGCCTCAGCAAGCGGCCGGCATATTTCGGGATTACTTGACTGCTTCAGAATTTCGAGCATCGATAAGCCTCCTCCATTCTTCCACACTCTGCCGCGCATAGCTTTCATCAACGATGCTCATCGCTTGACCGGCATGGACAATCACAAAATCGCCCAATTCTACCTCTGGAACAAAAATGATTCCGACCGTCGTTTGTGAACCCATGACATCCACAACAGCACTATATTCCTTTTTTAAAATAACTTTTGCTGGTACTCCAACACACATTGGCTTGCACTCCTTTTTGCTGCGGCAACAACCAATTGCCCATATGATAATCCGCCGTCATTACAAGGGATATTTTCAGGGACAAATACCTTAAAGTTCCTTTTTGTTAATTCAGCGGTGATTCTTTTCCGTAAATAACGGTTATGAAGGCTTCCACCCGATAATACAATCGTCTTTTCAGCATTCGGATTTTTCCCTGATAATTTCTCCATTGCAGACGTAATTGCTTGAACGACCGTTTCATGAAATCTTCCACTTATTTTAGAAATATCTTTTCCTGCCAAAACATCCAAAGCGATTCCCTGCAGCATCGCCCGAAAATCCAGCGTTAAAAGCTCTTTTTCTAGTAAGGCAAATGGATATGGTTCGAAGCTGATGGCTTCGTCTGCCAATTCGGCTAACTGGATTGCGGCTTCCCCATCATAGCTTGACACCTTGGTCACTCCGCAGATCGCACTAACGGCATCGAACAGCCTGCCGCACGTACCGGCATGGACAGTGTTCAAATTTCTTTCCATCATCTTTGTTAATAGATCAATCTCCGAAACTCTATCGGTAAAAATTGCTTTAGCAAGCTCTAAGCCTCGTTCACCGTGAAGTGAAATCAACATCGCAGCTGCATTCCGCCACGGTTCGCGGATACACTTTTCACCCCCGGGAAGGGGAGTATAGTGTAAATGAGCCAGCCGTTCAAAGCCCGCAGCATCGCCATGGAAGATTTCAAAGCCCCAGATATTGCCGTCAAGACCATAACCCGTTCCATCAAGGATTATTCCAAAGGCCGGGCCGGAAATCTGATGTTCGTCGATACAGGCGGCCATATGGGCATGATGATGCTGGACTTCCATAACTTCAGAAAAATTATATTCCTGCACCAATTTTTGCACATGATAGCCGGGGTGGACATCAAGGACAGCCAGGCCCTTCGGTGTATCAATCCATTTTAAAAGATGCGCTAATTCATGCTGATAATGGTCGATTGTTTCGATATTTTCCAAGTCGCCAATATGGGGGCCGACAAAAATTTGCTCATTTCGGCCAATCGTAAATGTTGTTTTTTGATGGCCGCCGAAAGCGACGATCCCTGTCACATCTTTACTTGTCGTAAATGGATCTGGGACATAGCCCCTTGACCTGCGCAAAAAATCAAGCTTTCCGTCGTTGATTTGGACAACGGAATCATCAAGCGGATGGAGAATTTCCCGGTTATGGACGAGATAGTAATCGGCAATTCCCTTTAAATAATGACATGCCTCCTCATCCTTATACAAGATCGGCATCCCAGATGGATTCGCGCTTGTCATCACAAGGCTGGATAATTCGGGATCGGCAAAAAGTAAATGATGCAGCGGTGTATAGGGAAGCATGACACCGATTGTGTTCATTCCTGGAGCGATACTTTCTGCTAATGGATAGTGGTTATTTTTTTTCAGAATAACAATCGGTGATTCAGGACTTTTCAAAAGCTCACGTTCATCGTTCGTTAATTCCGTCAGCTGTTCTATCGTTGAAAGGGAAGCAGCCATGATAGCCAGCGGCCGAAATGGGCGTTTTTTTCTCTTTCTTAAAGCCGTTACAGCTAGTTCATTAGCGGCATCACAGCAAAGGTGATAGCCGCCAAGCCCTTTGATGGCTACAATCTTGCCTTGTTTTAAAAGCTTAATCGTGTCCATTATCGGAATCCTAGAATGGATTTCATGGCCGTCGTCATCAAATAACTGGACTTTTGGTCCGCATTTTGGACAGGCAATCGGCTGGGCATGATGTCTTCTATTGGTTGGATCTTCATATTCCTTGCGGCAATCCTCGCACATTGGAAAACTCTTCAGCGAAGTATACGGCCGGTCATAGGGCAATTCTTCAATGATTGTGTAGCGCGGGCCGCATTGGGTGCAATTGATAAATGGGTATTGATAGCGAAAATCAGTCGGTTCATTCATTTCTGCTAGGCATTCCTCGCAAACGGCAGAGTCAATTGGAATGACGAGCATGGAGGTGCCGCTGCGCTCGCTCGCAATGATCGTGAACTCGGCTTTATTTTCGGGCTCAGCCTCTTCTACCAAAATCTCATTAATTTTCGAAAGTCTTGGAGCCTTATTTTTCAAGTCCGATAGAAAGGAATGAACGGCTTCACGAGCTCCCTCAACATGAATCTTGACACCGTCCATATTATTTTGAACAGTACCAGTTAGCTGATAGTTTGCGGCAAGCTGAAAGACGAACGGCCGGAAGCCGACGCCCTGCACCCTGCCGCGGACGGCAATCCTTACTGCTGTACACATTTCAGGTAGGCTCCTTCAATCCAGGCAAACCATTCATACAGACCTTCCTGTGTTCGTGCGGATACCGGAATTAACATCGACTGCGGATTAATTTCAGTCAAGTCCTTTTTAGCCTCTCCCACATTAAAATCGAGATAGGGCAATAAATCGATTTTATTTAACAGCACAAGCTCGGTTCTCATAAACATTTGCGGATATTTGGGAATTTTATCATTTCCTTCCGGCACGCTTAGAACAGCAACTTTATGGTGCTGGCCAAGATCATAGCCGGATGGACAAACGAGGTTGCCAACATTTTCGATAAACAGAAGATCGATTTCATCCAGATCAAACTCGGCTAATGCGGCCGCAACCATACGGGCATCAAGGTGACAGCCGCCATGGGTATTGATTTGGACGGCCTTGGCGCCCATTGCTCGGATCCGGTCTGCGTCTCTTTCCGTCGCTAAATCGCCTTCAATCACCGCAATCCGGTAGTTCCCCGAAAGTTCCCTTACGGTTTCCTCCAGGAGAGTTGTCTTTCCTGCACCAGGAGAACTCATCAGATTAATCACCAAGGTTTTTGAGTTCTGGAATAGCTCCCGATTGAAATCTGCCGCCTTATTGTTGTTCGTTAAGACATCTGTTCTTAATGTTACTTTCATTGCCGATTACTCCCTTCGTATGATAAAACCTGAAATGTTTCCCCTGTGATGACTTTTCCAGATGGTATTTGACAGCTTGGGCATAAAGCAATCTTTTGATCAGGTTTATATTGGCGCCCGCACAGGACACATTCAGCCTTTGCTTCTTCGAGATGAATGACAAGTTCAGCCGCTTCAGAAAACAAATCTGGATTTTGCTCACGAAAAATAGCAAACGCCATCCTAAGGGCATCCGGCATGGCATTGGAAATTTCACCAACAATGATTTCAACCTTTTCAATTCTTCCAATCCCTTTTGCGGCTGCATCCTCATGAACCAATTGAAGAATATCGCCCATCAAAGACATCTCATGCATGATGACCACCCAGTTCCTTATGCTTATAAAAACCGATATAATACATATCGTCTTTACGTTTTATTTGGTAGCTTTCAAGCTGTAAATCACCAGATTGTGTCTTAAAATTGTATTCTTTTTGACAATTCAAACATTTGCCACTTGAAAATAGTGTTGTAATGATAATAAGATGCGAACAGCCAGGACATACTCCATCAATTGCCTGAATGTTCGTTCCATTTCGTGTGACTATTACTGGTTTCCCGTTAATAAATTTCAGTTCAAGGTCGCTAAAAAGCTCGGTTTCTTTCATTAACGGCAGCCAGGTGATCCCTAATGCCCGGTCTGCCGCGACTTCTACCTTCTCCAGGTCTTCTCTTAAAAACGGCTCATAAACAGATTTAACCGTTTGAAACAGGCTGCCGGTCATTTCCTTTAAGAAATCCCCCCGCCTCATGACACATGTCTCCACCGGTTTACCTGATCAATCACCACTTCGGCAAGTTCCCCCAGCTTTCTTTGATTGGTCTCGGTAAGCTCAACACCTAATTGAAGCGATGTCGGCTGCATCCCAAACATGACAATTTGTTTTGGGTAGCGTTCCCGCATCTGTGCGGCAAATAAAACTTCTTGAAAGCCTAACTGGTGGACAGACATTTTAATGCCAAAATACGCTGGAATTTCTTCTCCAACTAAAGTTATGATCGTTCCGCCTTCTTTGCCGGCATTAATTGCATCAATGATGATTAGGTATTCCGCATCTTCCACCGGTCCTAGTAATTTCATCCCGTCCGTTAAACCTTCAATAATTTCAATATTTTTATCATCCTTTAGTGCTTCCTCTAATATAGGTAAAAGGTGGACGCCAACACCCTCATCAGAGAAGAGGGTGTTGCCAATTCCTAAAATGGTTATCCTTTGTTTTTGTTCTTTATTTATCATGTTTTTCACCAACTGCTTTTTTCGGTTCTGTTTTATAACCTGTAAACAAAGATGAAATGGAACCACAGCGTTCAAGGTAATCATCACGGAAAGCTAAATAGACATGGAGGACAATAAAGAGCATGAACGCCCAAGCCGTCAGGTGATGCCAAGAACGCATTGTGAAGCTGTTCCCGAAGATATAGGGAACCCATGCAAACATCTTTGCCCAAATGGTTTCTTTCTGCGGTTCAAAATACATAAAGAAACCAGTAAGAATCACAATCACGGAACCGAGATAATTAAAGATCCAATAGCTTAACAGTGCAAGCGGATTATGGCCGACAAAGTGTGGCTTTTTATTTTTTAAAAACAGATAGAACTTAATCGTATGGAATGTATCCTTCCAAAACACCCAGCGAAATGGATTAAATTTGGCAAACTTATTTCCAACAAAGCACCAATACATCCGATAGAGAAAAGCTGCCGTAAACACGAATGCAGTAAAGAAGTGGATGTATCTTGCCCAGCCCATCAGGTTGGAATAATAGGCTTCTTCAGGAATTCCTGCTCCGGCAAATGGTTTTCCAATATAGATTCCTGTCACCATCAAAAGGATAATGGCTGCAGCATTAATCCAATGGTAAAGTCTCACTGGCAATTCCCAGACATACACCTTTACATCGTTTTCCATCGTTGTATAAATGATTGGCTCATCCTTATGATACGAGTTCTCGCTGTTTATTGCCGGAATTTCAGGGAACGGGCCAGGTGTTTGAATCGGTAATTTTGGCGCACCCATTTTCTCAACTCCTAACCTAAACGAATTTCAGTCGTTTTATTGGTTTCCAAATCGGTTAAGTGAACAGCACAAGCAAGGCATGGATCAAAGGAATGGATAATCCGCATGATTTCAAGCGGTTCTTCTTTGTTTAACATCGGTGTACCTTTTAGGGCTGCCTCATAGGCCCCGATTGTATTTTTGTGGTCACGCGGTGAGGCATTCCATGTCGTTGGGACAACTGCCTGATAGTTTTTCGTTTTCCCCTTCTCGATATCAATCCAATGTCCAAGCGCTCCACGTGGTGCTTCCATCCAGCCGACACCTTTGGCACGTTCCGGCCAGGTGCTTGGTTCCCACTTTGTCCTGTCAAATGTTGATTGATTTCCGCTCTTAATATTCTTCAAAAGCGCATCCATATCATTACGTAACCAGCCGGAAATTAACACCGTTTCAAGACCGCGGGCCACGGTTCTTCCAAGTGCTGATTGGAGTGCAGCGATTGGCAAGTCTAACTTTTTCAAGGTGTCATCGACAATATTGACAATCTCTTCTTTTCCAGATGCATATCCGACAATCATCCGTGCTAACGGACCCGTCTCCATTGGATGCTCTTTAAAGCGTGGTGCCTTCAGCCAGCTGTACTGCTTGTTAGTATCCAATGTCTTAAACGGCGCCTTTGGTCCGGTATAATTGAGTGTCGTCTCCCCTTCAAATGGGTGCTTTCCTTTACCGCCATCTTCGCCATCATAGGTGTACCAAGAGTGATCAATATATTCCTGAATATGTTTAGGGTCTTTAAGGTCAATGTCCAGCACTTCATTAAGATTACCGTTCAAGACAATCCCTCTCGGCATCCGGTAGAGCTTTGTATCATAAATATCACCAGTAGAAAAATCACCATAGCAAAGGTAATTATTTAATCCGCCGCCATAGGTCCAATCCTTATAAAACGATCCGATTGCTAGTAAATCTGGAATATACACTTGATTAACAAACTCTCTAGCTTGGTCGATTAATTGGGAAACATGCATCAATCTTTCGGCATGGACACCGTTATCACTATTAATATCAAGCGGTGTCGCCATCCCGCCTACAACGTAATGGGGATGAGGGTTTTTACCGCCAAAAATGGTATGGATCTTAACAATTTCCTTTTGCCAATCCAATGCTTCAAGGTAGTGTGCCACAGCAAGCAAGTTGACTTCAGGTGGGAGCTTATAGGCTTTATGACCCCAATAGCCATTGGCAAAAAGTCCGAGCTGCCCGCTTTCAATCAATTTTTTCACTTTATTTTGAACATCGGTGAAATAGCCTGGCGATGATTTGAGCCAGCTGGAGATTGACTGGGCAATTTTAGATGTTTCTGCAGGATCTGCCTTCGTTGCACTGACAACATCGACCCAATCTAATGCATGCAAATGATAAAAATGCACCACATGATCATGAACAAATTGGGCTTCATTCATAATGTCACGAATTAAATGGGCGTTTCTAGGAATCTTTATTTTTAAGGCATCCTCAACAGCACGAATAGATGTAAGCGCATGGACGGTTGTACATACACCGCAAATTCTCTGGACATATGCCCAGACATCCCTTGGATCACGGTCTTTCACGATCAACTCTAGTCCGCGGACAGAGGTTCCAGAGCTGTAGGCTTCTTTAATGACACCTTTCTCATCTATATCTACTTCAACACGAAGATGACCTTCAATTCTCGTTATTGGATCTACTACAATACGTTCACTCATGTTCTTCACCTCGTTTGTCATCTAACTTTTTCTTGATTACCGTCCCTGCAGCATGTACGGTAACACCCGCTGCAGCTAAGCCAACAACGGCTAATCCTACATTATCAGGGTTAATCGTTGTTTGCGTTCCAGGAATTTTTGCTCTCCTTGTATAGAATGGACCATTATCCCAGAAGTCCTTTTCTGAACAGCCAAAGCATGGATTGCCGGATTGAATAGGATAGCTTACGCCGCCATTCCAGCGCATTTCTGCACAGGAGTTGTAGGTTGTCGGGCCTTTACAGCCGACTTTATAGAGGCAATAGCCTTGTTTTGCTCCCTCATCATCAAAATTCTCAACAAATAAACCGGCGTCAAAATAGGCGCGGCGATTACATTTATCATGAATACGGTGCCGATAAAAAGCTTTCGGGCGGCCAAACTGGTCTAATTCCGGCAGTTTTCCAAATGTAATGATGTGGGCAATTACGCCTGTCATGACTTCGGCTATCGGCGGGCAGCCAGGAACAAGGATGGTTGGCGTGTCTTTCACAAAACTGGTGACTGGCTTAGCGCCTGTAGGGTTTGGATGGGCAGCGGCAATTCCCCCCCATGATGAGCAGGAGCCATAGGCTACAATTGCTTTTGCGCCTGCGGCCATTTCAAGGAAGGTTGCTTTTGCAGATTGGCCTCCGACAGTTAGGAAGGCATCATCATCCGGGATACTGCCTTCAACGGCTAGAATATATTCTCCCTTGTAATTCTTTAATACTTGTTTCATGGAAGTCTCTGCCTGATGTCCCGATGGTGCCGATAGCACCTCAGAATATTCTAGTGAAATCATTTCTAGTAAAACGCTTTCAGTCTTTGGTTGTGATGATCGAATAAATGATTCGGAGCAGCCTGTGCAATCCTGAAATTGCAGCCAAACAACCGGTACTCTTGTTTTTGTTTCCATGGCTTTCACCACTTGTTCAGACTGTGTGAACTCAAGCCCAAGTGCAGCAGCAAGTGCCGTACACATTTTCAGGAAGTCGCGCCGGCTAAATCCATGGTCGATTGCGGCTTCATATACTGTTTTCTGTCTCTTCATCCGCTTTCCCCTCCACTAATCATAAAAATAAGTAAAAACTTAATTTCAAGGCAATTGTAGTATAATGCTGGGCAATACGTCCTGAATTTTCCAAAAAATACACAAAGATTCCTTAACTGCATTTTAAGCATATTTTTATTATTTAAGGTGGAAATCCAACTTGAAAGAAAGCAAAAAAAGACCTTATGAGATTTACATCTCGTAAGGTCTTTAGGCTTCGATAATTTCATCCTCTTCCTGCTCCAACTTTTTCAACCGTTTCCGGTAAACAAATTTCGATAAGTTAATACTAATCTCATATAGAAGCAGGAGCGGCAAGGTCACAACAAAATCAGACATAAAGTCCGGTGGTGTAATAACAACAGCAATAATGATAAGAACAAAATAGGCATATTTACGAACTTTTCCTAAAACAAAGGGATTAATAATCCCTAGTGAAGTTAAAAA
Organism: Neobacillus novalis NBRC 102450; assembly: GCF_001591805.1. Lineage (GTDB taxonomy): Bacteria > Bacillota > Bacilli > Bacillales > Cytobacillaceae > Neobacillus > Neobacillus novalis. The sequence continues at coordinate 92,118 of NZ_BCVP01000012.1, forward strand.
CATTACCACTACTGGAAGTTCGAACAGCACCCCGAATGGGAGTGTCATATTCATGATAAAGCTAAAGTATCTCTCAGCTGTGAAGTTTGTAACGAACATATCTTGACCCATTTTCACCAAGAAGTCGAGAACCATCGGAAAAATAGCAAAATACCCGAAGGCAAGACCCAGTAGAAATAAGAAAAATAATGCCGGAACATAGGAGAGAGTTATTTTTCTCTCAATCGGTCTTAAAGCCGGCTTAACGAACATCCAAATTTGTAACGCTAATACTGGTATCGTCCCTGCTACGGCAATAACGGTTGCCAGCATGAAATAAATCCACATAATATCACTAGGGCCGAGAACCATAAGTTTCATATCACCAACAAACCATCGATAGATATCATCGACATAAATAAAACCTGCAATAAAGAAAACAACAAATGCCAGTGCCGATATGATAATCCGTTTGCGTAATTCCTCTAAATGGTCAACTAAATTTAATTCTTTATCTTCCATGTACTTCCCCTGCCAATTTCATAGGTTGAAGATTAACACGTATTCACGCGTTTTATAGTTACAAATCTCGAGAAAAAAAGGTGTAAGACGGAAATCTTACACCTTATTTAGTCACATCTTTCTTTACTTCATCGATATCTTTCATTACATCGTCCGTAAGTTCACGGGTAGACTTTTTAAATTCCTTTAAAGTTTGTCCAAAGGCTTTTCCGATTTCCGGAAGTTTCTTCGGTCCAAAAATAATCAGTGCAAGCGTTAAAATTAAAATTAATCCGGGTACTCCGATATTAGAAAACATGGATTAACATCCCCTTCAAGTTTGTGTATTTCTACTATGATTATAGTATTGAAACTTCATTTTGGGTTAATTATCGGGAATAATTCATAGTAATTTCACAATATCCGTTAAAATTAACCTAGCTGTGATGTTTAGCATTTCTCTTATAGAGCTCACATATATAACTCTATAGACAAATTTAACAATAACCACCGTTTAAGTCAATGTCCATTTGTTTAATATAATTTTTTTAAATATTTTGACAACTGATTAAATTTTGCATATAATTTGAACAATAGTATCATATACTAATGAAAATTTATAACCCTATAGAATGGATGTGATGAGGATGGAATTTTCACTAAGCAGTTATGATGGAGCCCTCCCTGTTGAGGTAACAATTGATGATGACAATGGAAGATACACCATTCGTAAAAGTGACCGAAGCGGCGAATACTTTAATAGCCCGATTGAATTAATTGCTTGGGTTAAAGCGCACTTCCACGAGGAAGAGTTTTGCCATCCCCATGAATTCAGAGGTATGCTTGCAAAATTAGCGGATTACGAATTAAATGGGACATATTTATGATATTGAAAAAAAAGCATCAGCATAATCGCTGATGCTTTCTTTTCGTTTACTGTGCTTTTCGTTGATAGATCCTGAATTCATAATCATAAGGATTTTTTTCATTCTTTGTCCCTTTTTCAGAGGATTTGAGCTCCCAGTTATCTACATCATATTCCGGAAAGAAAGTGTCCCCTGCAAACTCTTCATGAATAAGCGTAATGTAAAGACAATCTGCAAAGGCAAATGTTTCTTTGAAAATTTCCGCCCCGCCGATGACGAAAATTTCTTCCTTCTGCTCACGGCTATATTTGATGAACTCCTCCACAGAGTAAAAGACCTTACATTCCTCGGATTGATAACCCGGCTGGCGGGTAATCACAATATTCTCCCTGCCCGGGAGCGCGCGGCCAATCGACTCATGCGTTTTTCTCCCCATTGCAATCGGATGTCCCATTGTCACCCTCTTAAAAAACTTTAAATCCTCAGGCAGATGCCACGGGAGCTGATTATCCTTGCCGATAACTCTATTTTCATCCATAGCAACAATAAAGGAAATCATACACTGACCACTCCTTTTATATGTGGATGTGGCTCATATCCATCTAGGCTAAAATCTTCAAATTCAAAAGAGTAAATGTCCTTAACATTCGGATTGATTGTTAGAATTGGCAGTGCCCGCGGTTCTCTTTTCAATTGCTCGTTTATTTGCTCAAGATGGTTTTGATAAATATGAACATCGCCAAAGGTATGTATAAATTCTCCCGGCTTTAAATCGCACACTTGAGCAATCATTAACGTTAATAGTGCATATGAAGCGATGTTAAAGGGGACACCGAGAAATACATCCGCTGAGCGCTGGTAGAGCTGACAAGACAATTTCCCATCTGCCACATAAAATTGGAACAGACAATGACACGGCGGCAGCGCCATATTATCAATTTCAGCAACGTTCCAGGCATTGACAAGCAGTCTTCTTGAATTTGGATTTGTCTTGATTTGCTCAATTAATTCACTAATTTGATCTACCGTTTTCCCATCTGCCCCTGTCCAGGAACGCCATTGATGGCCATAGACCGGCCCTAATTCACCATTTTCATCAGCCCATTCATTCCAAATACGGACGCCATTTTCCTGCAGGTAGCGAACGTTCGTATCGCCTTTTAAAAACCAAAGCAATTCATAAATAATCGATTTTAAATGAAGCTTCTTAGTAGTAATTAGCGGAAAACCATCTTCCAAGTTAAATCTCATTTGATAACCGAAGGTGCTGATTGTTCCAGTACCAGTTCGATCGCCCTTCACGGTACCCGTTTTTAACACATGCTCACATAATTGTAAATATTGCTTCACATCTGACACTCCCTTATCTGGCGTTCATATCTATTAATTTTAGTGGAGTGGAGCAGTTTATTCAATTGATTAAGTGGCCAATCAATAGAAAAAGCTGCCAAAGTGGCAGCTTTCCCTAAGCAAATTAAACTTCCAATCCAAAGTTCCGGCAAAGTGATGCTAGTCCACCTGCGAAACCGCTGCCAATCGCATTGAATTTCCAATCGCCGTTATGGCGGTAGAGCTCGCAGATCACTACTGCGGTTTCAACTGAAAAGTCCTCGCCAAGATCATATCTTAGAACTTCGCTGCCTGTATCCTCATCGACTAAACGAACGAAGGCATTTGAGACTTGGCCAAAATTCTGGCTTCTTGCTTCGGCATCATGAATCGTAACGGTAATCGCAATCCGATGAACATGGGACGGAACCTTACTGAAATTAATCTTGATTTGTTCATCGTCCCCTTCACCTTCGCCCGTCCGGTTATCCCCTGTATGTTCGACCGATCCTGAAGAATGAATTAAGTTATTGTAAAAAATGAAGTCCAAATCGTTAATCACTCTGTTGTTTGCATCTGTTAAAAATGCGGATGCATCTAAATCAAAGTCATGTCCGCCGCTATAGCGGTTGGTATCCCATCCAAGGCCGATAATTGCCTTTGTTAACCCAGGATTCGTTTTGGTTAAATCCACTCTTTGTCCTTTTGCTAAATTAATTCCCATATTAATCACCCCATCAAGAACTTTTATATTTTTTTAGCTGTAACTGCGAACAATTTCACTAAGGCTGCCAGCTGTCGTGCCGGTGCCTACGGCAGCGAACTTCCACTCATTGCCGTGGCGGTATATTTCACCGGCAACCAGGCAAGTTAACCCGCCATAATTATCTGACAAATTATAGTGGATAAGCTCTTGGTTGTTGTTAGGATTAACGACTCTGATAAACGCATTTTGAATCATGCCGAAATGTTGTTTTCTTTTTACACAATCATAGATATTAACAATGAAAACAAGCTTTTGAATTCTTGAAGGGACTTTACTTAGTTCGACAATTATTTGCTCGTCATCCCCGTCTCCATCCCCCGTCAAATTATCTCCAGTGTGCTGAACACTGCCGTCATTGCTTTTTAAATTAGCAAAATAAATCACATCTTTATTGTTTTGGAGCTTATCATTTGCTCCTAACATGATAACAGAGGCATCACAGTCAATATTCGGAGCACTTCCGCCGCCAAACAGCGAGCCAAAGAAACCGCCGCCGCCCCCGCTCTGAACCGGGTCCCAGCCTAATCCTACCAAGATTTTGGATAATCCCGGATTACTTTTCGTTAAATCCACTCGTTGACCTTTTTGTAAATTAATAGCCAAACCATTCACCCCAACTAAGAAATTTTATAGTAACTATGATTGTTTCATGTTTTTAAAGTTATCCTGCAGCTGTTCTAAACGTTTAGTGCCTTCAATCCGCATCCGTTTATTCTCTTCTTCAATTGCTCGTGTTTCCTGCATCCCTTTGATGATAATATTCCAAGACTCCTCGATCGTCTCTATTTTAATGCTTGGACCGCCGGCAAGCCTTGCAATATCCGTACTTTGCTGCGAAATGTTTTGCGCATTTTTAAGGAGCATTTCATTTGTCCTGCGGTCAAGCTCACTCATCGAATCAGCGACAAGCTTCTGCCTTTTTGCTGCCACTGCTTGAATTAAGCCATTTTTAAAAATTGGAATCGTCGTAACAAACGCGGAATTAATTTTTCCGATTAGCTTTGTATTCCCTCTTTGCAGCAAACGGATTTGTGGTGCCGTCTGTAAGGAAACCATTTTCGCCATTTCTAAATCATAAATCCGCTGCTCTAATAGCTCTACCGCATTCTTCAATGAATCCAATTGCATATTTGCCAGCTGGTCACCTGATGCAACACGTGCCTCAAGCTGTGGAAGCTGAATATTTTTTAGCTCCTCGACCTTTATCTCACCAGCAACAATGTACTTTTCCAGTGTTAAATAGTATTGATAGTTTTGTTCATACATTTGCTCAAGCATGGTTGTTGAATCGACCATTTCGTGCTGGTATTTAGAAATTTCAACATATACCTTGTCAATTTCCTGGCCCATCGTTTGGTATTTTCCAAACAGCTTTTCTATCATTTTTTCGCCTTTATTAAAGAGCTTGCCGAAGATGCCGCCAGAGGTTTTTTGGAAGTCCTTCGCATCAAATTTATCCATGATCCGGCCAAGATGTTTAAGAAGTTCACCAGAATCTTCTACTTTTGTCGTCCGCATATTGCTTAAAATCTGATCGGAAAAACGCGATATTTGTACGGCCGGTTCTTTCCCAAACTCTAGCACTTGAATCTGATCCCGCTCATCAATCGTGCGGGCCAAATTTTGAATTTCCGGCTCCTTGCGAAGGGCAAGTTTAATGTCAGAAGCTTTTGTCTCTGTTAATTTGTCGTCCACGGCTGCAGGAGTTAAGCCGTTTGATGGATTTGGCGATAGATTCACTTGTTAATCTCCCCTTAAATTTTTTAAGATTCCTTGAAAAAGCCCTTTTTTGAAAAGAGATGGCTCTTTATATTCCATTTCAAATACAATGTCATCAAGCCAATGTTTATCAAATAATTGGTCATCGAGGTAATTTTCGATATCATTATGGCCTGGCGGATTGTATAGAACGATATCAATACCGAATTGATTTAACAGCAGTAGCAGTGCCGCATCTGATCTCGACAGCATCCCGGTTAATTCATTATTGTAAATAATCAATTTAGGGACATGCTGGGAGTAATCAAATCGTTCCAGTAATTGAATAATATTTTTTTGCATGAACATTGCCTGGGTAAACAGGTACATTTTCACATCTTCTAAACTTTCATTCGGTAAAGGCTTTAATCCAGGTTTTTCGCAGATGCTTCTAACAGCATTGGCGATTCCTTTTTGTAAGCCTGCCGCTAAAAAAGAATAGGGCCAGTAGTGCGACCGCATCATATTTTCAGGGACAATTAAACCATCCCTGCCCAGTGCATTTCGATAATGGAAACGGAAATCGCTGGTGCTTGCGATTGTCATAGGCAGTTTACGAATCAGTAAACTATGCTCCAATTGGCTGAGCGCTTGCAGCCGTTCCCAGTATTCTTTTCGATTCCTGCTTACCCCTTGTACTTTTGCGAAAATCGTAGGAATTTTAACTTCCCCATTCCTCACTTCGAAATCAGGGCGAATCATCGCTATTTCTTTACAAAGAATAAACAGCTCATCATAGGTTGTTTTTAATGTAATGGAAGAAGGCGTGTAATCCCTTAATTGCCATGGTTTGTAAAGGCCGGAACCTTCTTGGTTTAATATTGTCTCTATCTCTTTTGAGGCCCGGTAAGCAACCGTTGTTTTCCGGGTCCGTTTTTCCGTAGGAAACGGTTCCGCAGGCTGGTTATTTGGGAAACGATGCGTGAAAACGGGCTCATCCATTATTCCGGCTAAGATATCCTTACCTTCAGGATGAAAAATAACAATATCACAGCCAAGCTTGCTTAAATAAAATAAAAAATATTGATGGCTCTTCTTAAAGTCACCGTACCATAAAAATTTCGGCATTGCTTTTTGTGGGTCGGCCGTCTCCAATAATGGTTGCAAATGATTGATAGACCACTTTACGAGATCAACGAGAACTCGTCTCAGCTCGTGGTTTTTCAAGCCCTCCGGTTCGAGTTTTGTGTACAATTCAAGCGTTGCAATCATCGATTCTCGTAATTTCCGATGGATGACAGGTACATTCGACTTTAACAAAAGCTGCTCCCCGTCAAGAAAAGCAGTAAAACGGTTAACCGACAGCTTCTGTTCCTGATTAATGTTAAATACTTTTTGAATCGCTTGAAAGTGAGCATTATTGATCGCTTTATCAAGTGACTCCTCACTTAGCAAATGCAGATTCCATTCTGCCGTATTATTAACATAATCAAAAAGCTGGTTATAATAGTCGTCCGTATCAATCGGTATTCCCAAAAACTTCCCCAGTACTTGCCCAATCTGAATGGTTCCATTTTCCAGTGAATAATTTGGCCGATCTGGCAATGGTTTTTTCAACATACCAGACCAGTTTTCATAGGAAAGGATCCCTACAGGACGGACGCTTAATTGATTTAATGGTGGATACATTCATAATCCCTTCCCTCTGAGAGCGAAAGCTTATTTTCAAGACTGTTAGTTAAATTATGTAAAGGTACCTTATCATCATATCACAGTTACCAAAAGTGTTCATTTGTTTATACGAAACTCGGCTAAAAATGTTTCGTTATTTTATGCTATTTCCTCATTGTTCACCTTTCTCCTTGTCCTTACATATTAATGGAGTACCCAAACTAAAGTAGGTGACTCGAATGAGATTTTTATATAAGCGCCCGAAGATGGGGCTCATTGATGAGGAAATAAATACCGTTATGGAAGTTTTGACCTCTGATGCGTTTATTTATCTTGATCTTTTGGTAATCAGTTTTGTGTTCACGCTGCTGCTCTCCCCTGTGATGCAATCAATACCCGTATCAATTCTATTCTTTTTGGTCAGCTTCGCAGCTTTTTCCAGCCTTTATTTTTTTGTGTTCAACCGGTTAGTTAAAAAGAACTAGAGCTAATGGGAATCAATGTTAAAAACTGGTGAAGAATTTCTTCACCTGCATCCACGCCCTTTTTCTGCGTATATGTAAGTCCATTAGTATTTTCCATATCCTTTAGCTCGCCATGTCTTGGCACAAAACGATATTGACAGTTCTGCAGGAAGTCCCAATCAAGGATGGAATCGCCCGCTCCCGCAATCGCTTTTGTCCGCTCTCGCTTACAAATAAATTCAAGGGCATCCCCTTTGCTGATTGCCCGCGGGATAAAGTACAGCTTTCTTCCTTGCAAGGAAATCCTCCAGCCATATTTTAACACCAACTCATTAAGCACTTTTCTATCAAACAGAGAAGGCAGACTATTTAAGATATAATAAAAAAATAGCTTCTCTGCCTGCTTTTTCTGGCCATCAAAATGAAATCCTTCCCTCTGTAAAATCGCTAGCAATTCAGCTTGTTGAACCGACTCCTTGTGCAACCGGGCAAAAATATGCTCCGTCCATTCTTCCATTGGCACACCTTGATTGAGAATAATAGCTCCATTTGAAGTAATGGCATATTTAATCGGAATGTCGTGAGCAAAAATCACGAATCGATTAAATTGCTCGGTGGTTCTAGTTGTAACCGGGACAAATAGACTTTGCCTGGACAGTTCTTTTAACGCGAGGAAGGAGGATTCTGTCATATAAGCGACCCAGTTTCCATCCTTCTTTTCAACTGGTTTAAGCGCTGCTAATTCTTTGGGTTCGCCAAGCTCTTCGATTGCCCGTTTCGAATACATCAAGGTGCGGTCAAGGTCAGATGCAAAAATCATTCTTGCTTCTCCTTCACCGATTTGATTAAGCCGCAGCACAAATAGTTCAAATTAGGGTAGGCTATTACTTCAACCCCTTTTTCTTGGGCCAGCATAAGGATGTGTTTGACAAAAGGGCTAGAAGGGTCACGCATTAATATCTTCCACGGAACCCGACGGAGAAGAACCCTAGTCGTCTCTCCGACGCCAGGCTTGATATAATGTGTGCTTTCAATCGCGAATTCAGCTTGGATTCTCTTTACATCTTCCATTCCTAAAAAACCTGTTTCGATTTTCTCTTGGCTCATTTGCGAAGCTATTTCCGCAGCCTCCTCAGCAATAAAGGTAAACTCACAAGAAATCATATCAATGAATTCATTGGAAACATCGTCTGGAAACAAATCGCGGTAAAATTTCGCTCCGTGAAAATCATCATTGCCGATGTATTTATCATTTAAAACTGTCCGGCTTACAAGCCCGGAGACAGTCGAGTTTAAACAAGCACTTGGGATTAAAAAGTCTTCCCTTGTTCCGTAAAGAGTCGTACAGTAGCCGGGGTCAGCAATGACAGCAAGCGTATCATCAAGCTTAATCCGATATTTTTGTGCAAAATCCCGGCAGGCTTTTGTTAACTCCATCGAAATTGCGCCTTTTCCTGTCCAGCCATCGACAAATTGAATCGTTCCATTTGGATGCTGGTCAATAATATAGTGAAGCGCGTTTTCGTCAATTCCCCTGTCCCGGATGATGGAAATACTATAATGCGGCAATGACACATTATAGCGCATTTTTAAGTATCTCTTAATCAAGATTCCTACAGGCGTCCCGGCCCGGGCAAGGGAGACAAGAATCGCATTTTTCCCTTTTAATTGATAGATTTGTTCAGCCACAATCCCTACACAAATTGCTACCTTTTGTTTGTATTCCATCAATGTTTTCCAAAATAAATCGACATACTCTTTTGGCGGCTGGTACTCAATCGGCAAGGATTCACTATAATGTCCGCCTGATTGGATTTGCAATTCTCGATTAACCGCGGAATCTTCGAGCTGAATATCACTTAAATCCTTAAGGAGAAAAAGCACGTCACTCTCTTGATATGAACCGATGTTAGCAGGTTTGCTGCTTAGTTGCTGCATTTCATTCACCTCTGAGTTCAGAAAAAAAGACAATCTTTATCGCCTTAATTTCTAGTTTTCTTAGCTTATTTAGTAAAGGTTGGAGTTTCTCGAATTCTACTTGTCTTTCGAAAAAGATGAATAATTCATCATAATGACCTGGGGGAATATTATAAACAAAATGTGAAACAGATTGATCTTCGGGATTTACAAAGTTAACCCCGAACCGAGCCCCATAACCTTCTTTGTTTTCAACATATATTGGGCTTCTAGTAGTTGATTGATAGTAAACGCCAATCCCCATTTGAGCGGCTAATCTCATTGGAAGGTACATGAATTCCCCTGTTCCAAGACACAGCGTTTTTCCACCCGTTCTGGTTTGTTTTAAAAAAGAAGCAGCGGCAGAAACTTTGCCATCAAGGGCGATATTTTCATGACTTCTAAGACCAAACCGTCCAGTCTCTTCGATAAAAGCCGACTTGTTTAACGAATTAATAGAAGCGTTCGGCGTGGCTGTAAAAAAATCAGCCAGCTGCAGCAATTCAACTGTTGGCTCCCCGCTCCCGTTCCATTCATTTCTTTTCGTTAGATTGTCAATTTCTTTCAGCTGCTTTACGCGCACCTGACCAGATAATAGACTTACGACATGTATTTCTATCCCAAGAGCTTCCTCGAGGCGGGAGAATTCAGCTTGATTTTCTTCGGAACGCCAATCCAAAATGCTTACTACCGTATAAACACGCCTTGGAAATTTGGCATGAATCGACTGGATAATATTTATCGCTGTTTTCCCTGTTGTCATTTCATCGTCAACAAGAATGATTTCTCGTTCATTATCAAGTATTTCCAATGGAATATAACAGCGATGCGAAGTCGCGTGGGAATGCTCTTCCTCAAAGGTAATGACAGGTTTTCCATCCAAGAGCTCTTCTCTAGTTGTATGAAAATACTCAGCGGCTTGAAAGCAATCAAAGAAGGCATGGCCAAGGGCGGTTGCCGTTTCAGCAAAACCAATGATGACAGGGTGGACATCTTTTGGAATAAAGGAACATCTCTGAAAGGATTCTCTGGTTGAAAATAATGACAGCAGCCTCTCCTTTTCCACACATTCCAAGCCCTTTACAGATTCTAAAAATCTAGCGGCCAATAATGCGGCTGTCAGTAGTCCTTTGTTAGGATTAATCGGCAAATGTTTGCCAAGCACTTTACTGACAAACAAAAATGAGCGCTTCTTATTGATGCGAGCCGCCATCGTAAACAGCTCTTCAATAGGCAGATGGTACGGATTTTCTCCTACCTCAAGTTCCGTTTTAAGCGAATCAAGGATATTATACGTAAACTTCTCTTTTGATAAGATCAATGTTTGTGAATTCTTCATGCAGCACCCCGTAAAGCTGTGATTTTAAGATCATTTTCTTGGCCCAATAATAATGCGGCTTGATTTCGTTCATTTTATTCGCAAAATCACTTTTCATAACGCCAATATTTCCATTTGCGGCATTGATTATATTACTGGCATCGATATATTCCTCATAGGAAACCACATTGAGGGCCTGAACAATTTTGATATGGGAGGGATGGATAATTGTTTTTCCAGTTAAACCGTTTGCAATATCCATAAGGATTTCCTGAATCAACCCATCCACGTTTTCATCTATCAATTTGGTTCTCCATTTCAATCCCTCAACCCCGTACCGTTCACGAAACGGTGTTTGCCGAAGCTGCGGCTTCAGCATTCTTTTTTTCGCTGAAAAGTATTCCCAAACAGGTCCGGAAACCACATATGGACTATCGAATCGTTGAAAGACATTAACAATGTCAGAAATGCAATCTCTTAATACCGAAATATCATAAACCGTTGTATCCGCACTCCTGCGAATCCCATACAAACCACAAAAATCCGTGGCACCTATCCGCACATTTAAGATATTTTCCTTGTTTCGATCAAGAAGATGCTTAATATTCATTAATTCTTCCATTCTCGTTTCTTTTTGAATAACCCTAGCTGTTTCCAGGATTGGCATGGCATAAAAAGGATGTTGCTCCGAATGAAGCCTTAGTACCTCCCTCAGTATTTCTTCGCCATTTTTGGCAGTAAACTTAGGAAGCACCACCCCTGTAAGAAGTTTAGTCGCATCTCCTAATTGCTCGCTTACTCGTTTAAATTGCTCCAGGTTACGGATACGGACAAACATTAATGGCAAATCTTCAAAACTAATAAAGCCCTTATTTACTTCTCCTGATAATTTTAGCAATTCTGCAATCAGCAGCCCTTCGGCACCAAAAACTTCGTTATCGCCAACGGCATCTTCCAGGTCAATGACGAGTGAGGTCAAACCTTCATGTTTCTTTGAAAGAATATCCTGATGAATATTCGGGCGCGTCGCCGGCATATAAAGGGTTGCGCCCAACCCATAGGACAAAAGCTCACGGTTAGAAAATTTATTAAACCTTTGCGGCTTTTGATAGAAAAATTTATTTAATTCTTCTTCATAAAAGTATGTAAAAAACTCCATATTTTAGGCCTTCTCCTCTGTAAAGGGTAAAAAAGAAAGGAAACGGACTTTCGTCGGCTCCCCTCTTAGAACAATCTTTATAAATGATTTTCATTGCTGCTTTCTTTTTTCTTATTCATGAAGTGAACGATAAACGTTGCAGCAAATGTTACAAGTAAGATGATGAAGAAATGCAGCGATTCCAATTCAAAACCAATTGCAGGAAGGCTGAGTAACATCTTTGCAGCAATGATAAGGATTAAGATATAAGCCGTTGTTTCAAGTTCAGGAACTCTATCAATTAATGTAAGAAATACGCCTGCAACACCACGCATCATTAATACCCCGAGGACTCCACCAACAAATAAAACCCAGATTTGGTCGCTGACACCAAAAGCGGCAAGAACACTGTCAACTGAAAAGGCAATATCCATTAGCTCAACAGCAGCAATCGTTCCCCAGAAGGTACCAAATAAACGAATCAGTAACCCGCCTTGGTTCATACCCTTGGCATCTTCTTCCTCATCATCTGCACCCGCATTACGCTTATCGATGAAATATTTTATCGATAACCATGCCAAGTACGCTGCTCCAAGTGCTTTAATGAGCCAAAACTTGATGAGGTACACTCCGATTCCGATTGCGAGAAATCGGAAGAAATATGCACCCAGCAAACCATAGAAAAGGGCTTTTTTCCGCTTTTCAGGCGGCAAGTGCTTGACCATTACGGCTAATACCAGAGCATTATCAGCAGAAAGCAGCCCTTCTAAAATGATTAGAGTACCAATTAGTCCCCAACTGACTGGATCGGTTAATACCTGTGCCCAATGATCCCAATCGAAGAATAATGCATATGTGTCCAAAATATGATTCAAAACTGACATTAAAGAAATTCCTCCTAGATTAAAAAACGATAATTTTTGTTAAAAGACCCAAAAATGTGTGGATCTCTTCGATTCTGATTATTAACCTATTAATAGGCCAAAATCCGTTGCGAGCGCTGCTAATCCGCCTTGGTAGCCGCTGCCAATTGCACTGAATTTCCACTCACCATTGTGGCGATATAATTCACCGGCAATAACCGCCGTTTCAATTGAGAAATCCTCGCCTAAATCATATCGGATTAGTTCTTCACCATTAGACTCATTGTAAATTCGAGCATAGGCATTTGAGACCTGTCCAAAATTTTGGTTTCTGCTTTCAGCATCATGAATCGTAATGGTAAAAGCAATTCGCTGAACATTAGCAGGAACGGCTGAAAGATTTACCTTTACTGTTTCGTCATCACCATCGCCGGCACCTGTTCGATTGTCCCCAGTATGTACAACGGCTCCGTTAGCCCCTTGTGGATTATTGTAGAAAACAAAGTCTGTTTCATTGCTAACCTTTCCGTTTTCCCCTAAAAGGAATACAGAAGAATCAAGATCAAAATCATGTCCGCCATCGTATTTATTCGTATCCCAGCCAAGACCGACAACCACATTCGCCAACCCTGGATTTGTTTTTGTTAAATCAACTTTTTGACCTTTTGATAAACTTACTGCCATTTCCTTCATTCCTCCAAATTAGGTAATAGTCTATTTACGAGTCTCTGATAAAAAGGTTTCATTCTATAATAATTTTTTTCATATCACTTCGCAAATCTAACACTAACTCATCCATTTTGGCGGTGTATTTTTTGCCCAATAAATTGCCCCTAGCTCATGATGGCTTTGGTAATCATCATGATAGGTATGATAATGAAAATTAAACCAGTATCCGGCTTTAGGTGGATTATCTCGTCTAACATGGAATCGTAAAATATCTTTTCCTGTTTCACCATTTTTTATATTAAAAATTTTTTCAGAATGTCCGGAACCTGGCTGCTCGGTTATCGTTAGATTTTTTAAATCCTCCTCAGGGAATTGCGCTGCGGTTTCATCAACTGCTTTTTCGATATTTGGCAAAATAATTTCACGAAATTCATTTTCGATTACTGGCTTAATTTTTGTACCAAACTTTTGATAGGATTGATTTTCCGCCTGTTTGATTAATTCCTCGATAAACTTTTCTCTATCAAACTTTGATTCTTCTAAAAATGCATTACCTGAAGATAGACTGCGGTCCGCAGCTGATGCTTCAAAGGCATCCCTGTCACTCAGTTTCTCTGCATTTACGTTATTCATTAGCTGTGTTGGTGTAACAAGACCAAAGGTTAAAGCGGAAACCATTACAAATAATGATTTACGGAGCCATTTGTTCATTTTTCATTCCCCTTTATTCTATAAGAACTTTATTGTGAAATTTGGGTTACTTAAAAATTATTATACTTCTTTTTTTGCAAAAATGGAAAAAAACAATTTGAAATATTTTTATAACTTTAACGAGGAATGGTTTTTGAGTATAAAAAAAAGGACGTCAAAGACATCCTTTTTAGCAGTTTGTTTCGAAGGCACCGATTAGATTTTGCATCACTGTTTCCATTGGCATTCCCTCGATATCATGGCGTGGGATAAAATGAACGACTTTTTTATCCTTTATCAAGGCCATTGAAGGCGATGATGGCTCAATACCTTCAAAATACTCGCGCATTTTTGCGGTTGCTTCTTTATCCTGGCCGGCGAAAACCGTCACAAGATGTTCCGGTTTTTTCGCACTGTTTAAAACAGCCTGCGTTGCTGCCGGCCGGGCTAATCCGGCGGCACAGCCGCACACGGAATTCACAACGACAAGTGTTGTCCCGTTTGTCTTTTCGATAAACTCCTCAACAGCTTCAGGCGTTGTCAGCTCAGCAAAACCCGCTCTTGTTAACTCTTCGCGCATAGGTAAAACCATTTGTTTCATATATTCTTCATAAGCATTAGACATATTTCCTCACTCCATTTCTTCCCTTTTAGAATACTAAATCATTTGTTATTTGACCACTTAATTGTCTGTTTTTCTTGCTTCTGTCATTTGCTTCCAGACTGAACCTTTGGCTTCCTCGCCGCCTTCAATTCGTTCAATAGCCATTTTTATTTGCAAACTCACTTCAAATTCAGGGTCATTTTCGGCAGCTTTTAAAGCTGCCAGCACCTTTTCATCCCCGACTTCATAGAGGAACATGGCCGCACGCCAACGAACTAATTTGCTGGGGTCCTTCAAGGCATTGACCATTTCACCAGCAGCTTCCGGAAAACCCAAATCGGATAAGCAATCGCCTGCCGTTCTTCGGACGGTCACCGTTTTATCTTTCAGCGCTTTATAGAGAAGCGGCAGAACCTCTTTTTCTTTAATCATTCCTAGGTATACAGTTGCTAGTCTGCGAATGGAAGGCTTCTCATCAGATAATGCTTTTTCAAGGACCGGTAAATCGTCAAGTTCCGGATCATCCATTTGCTCGAGGGCCTGGTAACGTACCCGCCAATCGGGATTAAGTAATTCTTCCATCGAAACCTTCATACGTGAACGTAAAGGTCTCTGCCCCGGAGAAGTCGCTTCGCCAGCTTGAGCTATTGCCACCAATTCTTCTAAGCGTGAAGTAGGATAGGCCGCGATTAATTCCTCGACAACCTCCTGCCCAATTTGCTCAAATTCACCATAGCGGACACCTTGATTCTGCCATTTCCGTAAAAGAATATAATTATCTTCCGGAAGTTGCGCCCGCTCCCTTGCTTTTAAAAAGTATTCCGGCATGCCAAACCGGCGCTCCGCCCCGCTGTCTGTCAGCTTCACTTGGAGTGGAATATCCTTAAACAATTGGATTTCCACTTTTATTTCACCATAATGTTCATCAACTTTTTCAACACTCTCAGCATCGGATGCTTTTTCACCAAAGGCATGGCGGACCTTTGGCAATAATTCCTTCCAGTCATATTTCGCGTTTCGTTCAACAGCGAGAAAATCTGCAACATGGTAGACACCTTTAATTCCCTCAACTTGTAAAATCGCTTGAATGATGGCTGGTGCATCAACCGCTGTTTCTTTTTTATAATTATGGCTTTTCCCCATTGGCAGTTCTTGATCTAAAATAATTTTCATCGTATTCGGACTTGGAGTCGGTTCGATTGCCTTAATTTTCAATCCCATCACCTAATTCTTTTGATTTCTCCCTCAAGTTTAACACAATGGTGTGCATACATTCATTGGGGATGCTCGGCGTCGAACTGTTACACTCTACTCATTTTCAGCTAGTTCAGCCAAATAAGACCATCGTTCAATTAAATGTTCGAGCGTTTCATTCAATTCCGATTCTTGTTTCATCAAATCTTGTGCTTTCGTGAAATCACTGCCCGTATTTCCTATTTCAATTGCGATTTCTTCAAGCCGGGCTTCTGTTTTTGCAATCTGCTCGTCAATTTCGCTCCACTCTTTTTTTTCTTTAAAGGTCATTTTTTTCTTCTTTTCTTTTTCTGGTGCTTTCGAAGGCTGACTAGAAACTGTTACTGGTTTTTGCCGTTCTTCAGCGATTTCTTTATCAAGAAATTCCGTGTAGTTTCCATAGAAAGAATTAATGACTCCTTCACCAAGTAGAACAAGGAGCTGTTCCGCTACCTTATCGAGGAAATAGCGGTCATGGGAAACCGTTATTACGACTCCGGGAAATTCTTCAAGATAATCCTCAAGAACGGTCAAGGTTTGTGTATCCAAATCATTGGTTGGCTCGTCTAGCAGGAGGACGTTAGGTGCCGTCATCAAAAGCTTTAACAGGTAGAGCCGGCGTTTTTCGCCGCCTGAAAGCTTACGAATGGGCGTGCCATGTGTAAACGATGGAAAGAGAAAGCGTTCAAGCATTTGTGCGGCCGAGATGGTTTTCCCATCGGAAGTTTCAACAATCTCTGCCGTTTCTTTAATGTATTCAATCATTCTCATGTTTTCATCCATGTCTTCGCTTTCCTGCGTATAATAGGCAATCTTGACCGTTTGTCCCATTATGTATTCACCGTCATCAAGTGAAATCTTTTTTGCAAGAATATTTAACAAGGTTGATTTCCCAGTTCCATTGCGGCCGATAATTCCCATCCGATCTCCTGGTTTAACGAGTAAATCAAAATGATGTAAGATGGTTTTCTCGCCGTACTGTTTCGAAGCATCTTTCAATTCAAAAACCTGCTTGCCGAGCCTGCTCCCATTTAATGAAATATCCAGTTTTTCATTAGACAGTTTCCCGCTTGAAAGATTTTCATCTAATTCATCGAAACGCTGAATCCGCGCCTTTTGCTTTGTTGTTCTCGCTTTGGCACCACGTCGCATCCATTCAAGTTCTCGTCTGAACAGATTTTTTCTTTTTTCAAAGGTGGCCGCCTCATTTTCCTCACGAATCGCTTTCGACTCAATAAATGCCGCATAATTTCCTTTGTAACTGTAAAGATTACCGCCATCTAATTCAAACATTCGATTAGCAACCCGATCCAAAAAGTAACGGTCATGGGTAACCAATAAAATCGACCCGTTATACCGGCTTAAGTAATCTTCGAGCCACTTAACGGAATCAAAGTCAAGATGGTTTGTCGGCTCGTCTAAGATGAGTAAATCAGGCTCGGCAATTAATACTTGCGCAAGGGCAACCCGCTTTTTTTGCCCGCCGGAAAGCTCGCCGATTTTTTTTGTAAAATCTTCAATTCCTAATTTCGTTAAAATCGATTGGGCATTTGTGCTAACATCCCAGCCATTAAGGGCATCCATTTGTTTTTGTAATTGAAAAAGTTCATCCTGAACCTTTGGCGAATTCGGATTCCTATTTAGCTCCAATAACGTTTTTTCATATTCACGCATCAGCTTTAAAATCGGCGCTTCACCATGATAAACTTGTTCAAGAACCGTTTTACCGGAATCCAACTCTGGCTGCTGATCCAAAAACGCGATGGAATAGTCCTTGGCAGCGGTAATTTTACCGTCATCAGGAGTGTCCAAGCCAGCAATGATTTTTAATAGCGAGGATTTTCCGGTGCCATTGATTCCGATTAAACCGACACGCTCTTTTTCGCTAATCGTAAAGGAAATATCGTTAAATAGCTGTTTCTCTCCGTACGTTTTCGAAACATTTTCCACTGTGAGCATTTTCATGATTCTTGTCCATCCCATTCTTGGTAAAATTGTTCTAAAAAGTCCAGCATCATCCGCTGGCGGCTCTCCGCCATTTTTTTGGCTGCTTCAGTATTCAGTAATTCTTTCAATTTTAGCAGTTTTTCATAGAAATGATGGATGCTTGTTGATTTACCCTTTCGATATTCTTCCATGTTCATTTCTTCTCTGACCTTGATATTCGGGTCGTAAATGAGCTGTCCTTTTTTTCCGCCATACGCAAATGCCCTGGCAATACCAATTGCCCCAATCGCATCTAAACGGTCAGCATCCTGAACAATCTTTGCCTCAACAGATTCAAGAGCAATTTTTCTACCGCCTTTATATGAAATCGATTCGATAATTTGTGTGATATGGTTTTTTGCCACGTCGGGCAGCGTGATTGTTTTGAAAAAGGAATCCAGTTTCTCTCTTCCTTGTTCAGCACTTTCATTCAATTTCTCATCAGGTATATCATGGAGAAGCGCAGCCATTTCAACGATAAATGGATCTCCTATCCTTTCTTCCCTGCAAATATATAAGGCATGACGCCGAACACGGTCAACATGGAACCAGTCATGACCCGTCGCATCTTCACCAAGTTCGTTTCGAACATATTCTTCTGTTTTTTCTATGAGTTGATTTTTCATTATCGTGCACCTACCTTCATCCCTGCTATTTTAGCATGAATAACAAACAAAAAATAACCCCGAATACTTGAGGTTACTTTTTGTTTGTTATTACAAGCCATTATGCCAGCTGATTCCAAGGGTGTTTTCTCCTGCGTGCACGCCAATGACCGCCCCTAATGGACAGCAAATCACTTTCAACTCTGGGAATTGTTCTTCGAGTTCAACTTTCCAGGCAGCGGCTGGTGCTACATGTAATCCGTACAGGATATATACTTCTTTTAATTGAGACTTTTCGTAGGATGTCCTGAAGTAATCAAGGATCTTTTCTTTAGCCTTTTTCTCGCTTCTCACCTTTTCTTTCACAGTCAGAGCTCCGTCGACAATGGATATAATAGGTTTTACGTTCAGCATGCTGCCTAGAAAGAATTGCAATCCTGACATTCTGCCGCCGCGATGAAGCTGCTCTAAGCTGCCAACAAGAACATAAGTCTCATTTGTGTCCCTAATTGTTTCAAGTTTTTTCATGATCGACTCTAAACTATGACCGGCCTCTTGTAATTCCAATCCTTTTTTTAGTAAAGCAGACATTGGATAGGTCAGGATTTTAGAATTAAACGTGGTGACTGGAATCTCGACAAGCTTTGCCGCTTGTTCGCTTGAGGATACCGTTCCACTTAATTTTTCTGATAAAAGGACAGCGACCACTTGGTCGTATTCTTTTGCAAGTTGATTATATAATGTTTGAAAGGCTCCTACAGATGGCTGCGAGGTTTTTGGCGGATTTTTTTGATGCTTTAATCGTTCAAATAACTGGGCGGGAGTTAGATCAATCCCATCGGAAAATTCCTCACCATCAAGTAAGATTGTTAATGGTATCGTATAAATATCAGGATGATTTCTTAATTCCTCGTCCAAAAATGCTGTACTATCCGTAACCCAAGCGGTTTTAACCACCGGCACTCTCCCCCTTTTCAATATTGGTACCTACTACTAATAGTAACCATAATTTTCAATATTGTAAATATATGACCTAAAAAAAGAGAGCCGATTTATTAGCCGGCTCTACACAAGGTTATTTCTCATAATAAAAATGTTCTAATTGCTGTAAGCTGGTAGTCATGACCTCTGTCATTACCACCAAATCATCCAATTGGTCTTCACTAATCAGTCGATCAAATTCCACTGTAATGACATTTGAAACCTTTTTTTCGCTTTCCAAGGGATCATATTGCACAGCCATTGTTATTTTTCTCGTTTCTCCCCACAGATTCAAGAGGATAGCTTCAAGTGCATGATAATCTAATTTCTTATCATGATGTTCAAGGAAAAATTGCAATTTCACATGGCATCCGGCAAGCTGTCCTGATTGAGAGTTTGGTATTAGCTCCGCTGCCAAATTAACAAGCATCGATTTCATCTCGATGACGGCTGTGATCGAACTGTTGGGTAATTGAAAGGATACATTAAACTGACGGGACATTTTCGCCATATTGATAAGATCGTTTCGATCGGTAATGACGATGGCACCGCTGCTATCCAGATCATAAAGGGCACCTTCAATAACCACCTTCATATTATCAAAGGCTGTTGGATCAAACATGTCATATTTCTCCTTTAGAAAAGTCCAACTGCATTACCATTTTCATCGACATCCATTTTTAAGGCTGCTGGCTTTTTAGGCAGGCCAGGCATTGTCATGACCTCGCCTGTTAATGCCACAATAAAGCCTGCTCCAATCGACGGTTTAAACTCTCTGACCGTCACGATGAAATCGGTTGGTCTGCCAAGCTTTGTTGGGTCATCGGACAAGGAATATTGTGATTTTGCCATACAGACAGCTAAATTGGACCAGCCGAACTTTTCAAAATCAAGTAGTTGTTTTTTCGCTTTCGCAGAAAACTCCACATCCTTGCCGCCGTATACCTTTTGAACAATCGTTCTAACCTTTTGTTCAATCGAATCAGATAAGTCGTATAACGGATGGAACTTGTTTTCTTCTTTTTCAATGACGGCTAATAGCTCTTCAGCAAGTTTAATGCCGCCTGCTCCGCCTTTTTCCCAAACTTCAGTTAAAGCAACCGCAACATTTTCTCTTTGACACCATTCCAATAATGTTTGAACTTCTAAATCTGTATCTGTAATAAACTTGTTAATCGCAACCACCACCGGAAGTCCAAAGCTTTTGATGGTTTCGATATGTTTTTGCAGGTTGGCAAATCCAAGTGTCAATGAGGCAATATTTTCTTTTGCCAATTCTGTTTTTGGAACGCCGCCATGCATTTTTAAAGCCCGAATGGTCGCAACGACGACAACTGCTTCCGGTTTAATCCCGGCGCTCCTAGCTTTAATATGTAAAAACTTCTCTGCCCCTAAATCGGCGCCAAAGCCGCCTTCAGTGATGACAAAGTCAGCTAGCTTAGCTGCTGCGGTTGTCGCAATCACACTGTTGCAGCCATGAGCAATATTGGCAAACGGACCGCCGTGAATAAGTGCCGGCGTATGCTCTATTGTTTGAACAAGGTTTGGTTTAACGGCGTCCTTTAACAATAGTGTTAATGCGCCTTCGACACCAAGATCACCGACTGTTACGGGTTGCTTGGTAGCATTATAGGCAACAACCATTCGTGATAATCGTAATTTCAAATCCTTTAAATCTGTGGCTAAACATAAGACCGCCATAATTTCCGATGCCACGGTGATATCAAAGCCATCTTCCCTTGGAACACCTTGAAGCGGGCCGCCAAGTCCGATAATTACTTTTCTTAAGGCACGATCATTTAAATCAACTGCCCGTTTCCAGACGATGCGCCGTTGATCGATGTTCAATTCATTTCCTTGCTGGAGATGATTATCAATTAAGGCTGCGAGCGCATTATTAGCAGTCGTAATTGCATGT
This sequence comes from Neobacillus novalis NBRC 102450, assembly GCF_001591805.1. Lineage (GTDB taxonomy): Bacteria > Bacillota > Bacilli > Bacillales > Cytobacillaceae > Neobacillus > Neobacillus novalis. The sequence goes on from NZ_BCVP01000012.1 coordinate 113,353, forward strand.
AGATCCCCGGTAAAATGCAGGTTTATATCTTCCATTGGCAAGACCTGTGAATAGCCGCCACCAGTCGCTCCGCCTTTAATTCCCATTGTTGGGCCTAATGATGGCTCACGCATTGCAATCATGGCCTTTTTCCCGATACGAGTGAAGGCATCTGCTAGCCCCACTGTTACCGTCGATTTTCCCTCACCAGCAGGTGTGGGATTTATCGAGGTGACAAGAATGATTTTTCCACTTTCTTTCGTTTTGATTTTAGCTAGTGCTTCATTAGAAAGCTTTGCCTTATATTTTCCAAAAAGCTCGAGGTCATCCTCTACTAAACCAATTTTTTCGGCAATTTCTACAATTGGTTTCATCGTTGATTCTTGTGCAATTTCAATGTCTGATTTCACAGATGTTTTCATAGTCACATTAATCCCCCACATTCAACATTTTAAATTAAACTACCACTTCATTGTACCAAATAAGCGCTTCCAATCCGATAAATAAATATGAACAAATTATTATCTTTGCTGAATTAATAATAATGTTTATAATGTAAATATCGAATTTTTATAATATTCATTGACTTTTATCTGTATGGCATTGTATTAATGGATGTACCATTTTGAAATTACACATAAGAAGAGGGGGATGATCACTTGCCAATTAACATTCCAAAACTTTTACCGGCACGGGAGATTCTTGAGCAGGAAAATATTTTTATCATGGACGATGAACGAGCGGTTAGCCAGGACATTCGGCCTTTAAATATCCTTATTTTGAATTTAATGCCTGAAAAGGAAAAGGCAGAGACACAGCTATTAAGATTATTAGGAAATTCGCCCTTGCAGGTAAATATCAAGTTTTTGACAACCGATTCCTACGAATCTACCCATACTAGTAAACAGCATCTGGAGCAGTTTTACACTACGTTCTCAACCGTCAAAAATCAGAAATTTGATGGGATGATTATTACCGGTGCTCCAATTGAGCTCCTTGATTTTGATCAAGTGAAATATTGGACCGAATTAACGGAAATTATGGAATGGACCAATAAAAATGTAACCTCAACATTACATATTTGCTGGGGAGCACAGGCTTCGCTTTACTACCATTACGAAATAGGTAAATATGAGCTGCAGCGAAAATGTTCCGGTATATATGCGCATCAAATTTTCGAACAAAATGATATTTTACTTCGCGGTTTTGACGATCATTTTTTCGCTCCCCATTCACGCTATACGGATGTATCAATTGAAGCGATCTTGAATAACCCGGAATTAAAATTATTGGCCGCTTCAGAGGATGCTGGTGCGTTATTAATTGCTTCTCGAAATCGGAAACATGTAATGATAACGGGGCATTTGGAATATGAATCAGATTCACTTGCACAGGAATATGAAAGAGATTTGAATAAAGGCTTGGAGATTCATATGCCGCAAAATTACTTTCCAAATAACGATCCTGCACAAAAGCCAATTAATCGCTGGCGATCCCACGGCCACCTGTTCTTTTCCAACTGGCTCAATTATTATGTATATCAGGAAACACCCTATTCTTGGGTGGAAAAATAAGGATCGGAACCTCTCCGATGCTTTTTTTTGTTTTCCTTCCCTTTTTGTTTATTCCTCATCCAATAAAGGAATAATAAAAGAGAAAAGGGGGATTTCAAATGGAAACTATCGAAGGTGTTCATCGAAACCATTTTGGGGGAATCATTAGCTTTGTCACTTCTGATGGTCGGATCATTTCTTATCGAAAGGCATTACTAGAGGCAGAAAATGGCTGTATCCAAGGTGTTCAGTCTATTGAGGATTCAGACGGGAATCTTTCGTTATCGCCAGAAACCGACCAATCCTTTGACCATTATCCAAATTTATTTTAAAAACACCTAGCATTCCGCTAGGTGCTTCTTTTTATTTCTATACTTGTTCCTGTTCGTTTTGTTTTTGAATTTCTTTCAATTCTTCAATCCGGCTCTCGTCTTCTTCAAAAAACTGAACAAGGTCACCAATACGATCAATGGAATCCCAGCTTAAATGATGCTCAATGCCTTCTACATCATGATAAATATTCTCATCTTTTACACCGATAATTTTTAAAAACTGCTCTAACAAATCATGTCTAAAGACTAGGCGCTTGCCAATCTTTTTACCTTTAGATGTTAACACAAGACCGCGATATTTCTCATATACTAAATATTCATCTTTATCCAGTTTTTGAACCATTTTCGTTACTGAGGAGGGATGTACTGACAGGGCTTCGGCAATATCTGACACCCGTGCGTATCCTTTTTCTTCAATCAAAATATATATTTGTTCGATATAATCTTCCATACTTGGTGTTGGCATCCCGTACCCTCCATTGTCCTTCATCACTTAAAACCAATTTTGCGGCGCTCCGCCCCATATCCCTACAAAGTTTACTATAGAAAAAATGGAGTGACAAGGCTGTTTATCACTGTGAACATATCTTACCTGGAATTATTTCGCTGCTCATCCGCAAATAAAAATCTGATTCTCAGTTCCTGTTCATCAAGAAAAAGCCTTGCATTAAAGGTTTTGTCCTTGTTTGTAAATCCTTCAATTACCTCTGTTTTTCCTTCTGTGAGGAGCAGTTTTAAATTTTTCTGGGTAATATTTTTTCCAAGAATTTTTTTTGAAATCGTGAAATTACATTGATTCTTTTGGTAATTGGAACAACCATAGAAGCTTCCTTTGTCGACGATTGACCCGTCGCATTTTTTACATGGTCCCAGTTTTGTATAAGACTGTCTCTTTGTTTTTTGCCTGCTGGGCGCAAAATTTTCGCGGACATCCTCCGAAAAAGACCAATTAGCAGCTTGACCAATACTTGAAGAAATTAAATGGATGACCATCTTTTGGGTTTGCTCCATGAATTGCTTTGGTGCCGCAGACCCCTCAGATATTTCTTTCAATTTCTGCTCCCACTTCGCGGTCATTTCTGGTGAAGCAAGAATTTCTTGACCAATTGCCCCAATCAATATCTTTGCCTTTGCTGTCGCATACACTAAATTTTTACTGACATCAATGTATAAACGGTCCTTCAGCATCGTGATAATACCTGCCCTTGTTGCCTCCGTTCCCAGTCCTTCAGTCCTTGTCAATATTTTCTCGAGCTCTTTATCATCAATATGCTTGCCTGCTGTTTTCATTAACGTTATCAGCTGACCCTCGGTATAGCGCTTTGGCGGCTGTGTCTGACTTTCTTTGACCTCTACCTTTTCCGTCTGCCCTTGCTCCCCTTTTGTAAGCAAAGGGAGCGCCGGTTCATCTTCCCGGTCCTTTGAAATCAGTACCTTTCTCCAGCCTTCTTCGATTTGCACCTTACCTTTTGAGATAAATGCAGCTCGTCCATCAACTAATGTAGTAACAGTTGTATATTCGGCAATCGCCTTATTGTAATGAGCGGCTATTAAACTAGTTACCACCAAATCATAAATGATTCGCTCGTCAGGGCTTAGTCTTTCAACATTCGGAATTTGTTCAGTTGGGATAATCGCATAGTGGTCGGTCACTTTTTTTTCATTTACATATCGTTTGTTATCCGCAACCTGATCAAATGGCAACGGAAAGAAGTTTTGATAATCTTTAATCTGACTTAATTTGTTTAAAATCTCCGGGAATGTATTCGCTTCTTCCTTTGTTACATAGCGTGAGTCCGAACGCGGGTAGGAGACGTTTCCTTTTTGATATAGCTTCTGCAAAACATCCAGCGTTTTTTTCGGCGAGAATTTAAAGCGTTTATTTGCTTCTGCTTGTAAGGCTGATAGATTATATAAAAGCGGCGGAAAAAATTCCTTTCTCTCTGAAAGAACCTCGCTGACCTCAGCAGGCTTTTCCCGGCAAAATGCAGCTATTTTCACTGCTAACTCTTTTGTTTTTACACGAGTTTCCCCGTCATTCTGCCATTTCCCGCTATATTTTTTACCATTGATTAAAAAATTAGCAACGACCTCCCAAAACGGCTCTGCCTTAAAATTCTCAATTTCTAGTTCTCTTTTTACAATAAGCGCTAATGTAGGTGTCTGTACCCTTCCAACTGAAAAAACATCTGAAAATCCTTGTTTTTGCAGCAATAAACTATACAAGCGTGACGCATTCATACCAACTACCCAGTCCGCACATGCACGGGTATAGGCTTCAAAATACAAGCTCCTCGTCTCTTGCTCGTCTAACAGCTTTTTAAATCCTTCCCGGATGGCATTGGCTGTTAATGAGGAGATCCATAGTCTTTTCATCGGCTTTCGGCATTTTGTTAACCTAAGGATATTTCGGATAATTAGCTCACCTTCACGGCCGGCGTCCCCCGCATGAATAATTTCTGTTACTTCAGGGTTGGAAACCAATTTTTTGATGACCGCAAATTGTTTCGCTTTATCTCTTGTTACTTCGTACTCGAAGTGTGCCGGGATGATGGGCAAATTATCTAATGTCCATTTCTTCCAGCCCGATTGGTATTTTTCCGGTGAGACTAATTGACAGATATGACCAATGGCCCAGGTTACATATGCCCCCTTAAGAAAAACGTCATTTGGAAAAATTTCAATGAAACCATTTTGTTTTTTATGTTTAAAGATTGAAGCTAGCGTCGAACCCTGGTCCGGCTTTTCGGCAATAATTAATTTCATACCAATTGCTCCTCTTTTATATACTTCCCCAAATCCATTTTCCCATTTTGTCTTATATCCGTAAAGTGAATAAACTATTACAAGAAAATTGATAATTTAGAAAAATCCGTTTTCCCTTCTTGACTGCCCAAATCCATTATTGTATATTTAAAGCATCATGTAAGCGAATAATTAATTTATTTATTACATGATAATATTTATCTTTGGGACTAACATTAGTGTCTTGAAAGGCTTAGGAGGAAGAAGTACATGCAAAACGGTAAAGTAAAATGGTTTAACAATGAAAAAGGTTTTGGTTTTATCGAAGTTGAGGGCGGCGGCGATGTATTCGTACATTTCAGTGCAATCCAAGGCGACGGCTTCAAATCATTAGAAGAAGGCCAAGAAGTTTCTTTCGAAATCGTTGAAGGAAACCGCGGACCACAAGCTGCTAACGTAGTAAAACTATAATCCTATATGATCCTAACCACTCAAAGGCTGACAGAAATTATCAGCCTTTTTATGTCAGCTTTTCACCATATTCTTGGAGCTTTTCCCCGACAGTGCATTGAGAAATACAAAACCGGTGTGCCAATCTGCGCCCGCCTTCTTTTTTTAACTGTTGATGGAGAAAGCACCCATCACAATATTGATTCATCAAGCTTTCAACTTGACTAAGCAGCTCTTTTCTGACTGAATTCTTCACTATTTCCGAACACCCCATATTTCATAGAATTAATGTTTTGGCAAAGATTTCTTTCCCTTCTAAGGCCTGGGTAGCCAGTTTATCTGCTTCTTTATTTTCTTTTCTTGAAATAACAGTATATTTAGCAACAAGACCAAGCGTTTTCATTTTTTCCTCAATGCGGTCAAGCCAGCGATTAAGCGCTTCTTCATAACACGGCCAATCCCCTTCAAGCTGCTTTAGAACTACCTGTGAGTCGCCCTTAAATTCACATGATAAGTGATGGACACCCAAATCTTCTAAAATATTTAGTGCATAATAAAAAGCAGCATATTCAGCTTCATTGTTCGTATCCATTTCATCTAAGCGTTCATTCGCACGGATGCGGTATTTCTTCTTTCCTTGCTTATAAAACAGGACAACGCCAAGCCCTGCCTGATTCGATTCTTTTAAAAATCCCCCGTCAAAGTAAACGGTAATTTCATGAGGGTCATCCTCGATTTCGGTTAACAGCTTTTTCATTTCCTTTAAAATCCAAGACGTCCCTTTTTCATCATAAAAATATAAATCGGCTGCTTTTCCGGATCCCTCCAGTTCTTCTCCTATTTGAATAGCTGTTTCACCGGATACCCAATCAGATGAAAATTGAACCTTTTGATTATTTTTTAATTTATGATTCCACTCAAGCCTATATTTCATTGGTTTCAGCCTTTCATGTATGATTTCTATATGCTTAAATATATTCTTTTATATCATGCCCACTTAGGCAATAGAAAAAATATTTTCCTGCATTCCTTTCTTTATCTATGATAAACTTAATTATTACAAAAATGGAGGAACTACAATTGATTGAGGTGTATATTGACGGAGCAAGTGCTGGTAATCCCGGACGAAGTGGTGCGGGGATCTTTATTAAGGCAAACGGCACTGTTGAAAAGTATTCGATTCCGCTTGGAATTATGTCAAACCACGAAGCGGAATTTCATGCGTTTATTAACGGATTGAAAATTTGCCTTGAAAAGGGCTATGTCAATTCGGTCGTTTCATTTCGAACTGATTCGGAATTAGTGAATAATGCTATAGAAAAGCAATTTGTCAAAAACAAATTATACGCACCACTACTTGATGAAGCCATATATTTAGCAGCCAAGTTTGAGTTGTTTTTTATGAAATGGATCCCAAGTGTGGAAAACAAGCTCGCCGATGAATTAGCAAGACTAGCCATTCAAAAAAATTCAGGTGAGGAGCCTAATAAGTCATCATGAAAAGACCTTTATTCGCTGATATAAGTTTACTTCTAGTTACATTAATCTGGGGAACCACTTTTGTGTTGGTCCAAAATGCAATTGATTTTCTCCCGCCTTTTGCTTTTAATGGCATCCGCTTTTTAATTGCCGCTGTTTTACTTATTCTTTGCCTGCTCATTTTTGAAAAGAAACAGCTAAAACAATTGAATCTCAAATTAATGGCCTCAGGTGTGTTTCTAGGGTTTTGGCTTTTTCTAGGCTATGTGACCCAAACCATTGGCCTTTTGTATACAACCAGTTCAAAAGCTGGATTTATCACCGGCTTAAGTGTCGTCTTAGTCCCTTTATTTTCACTGCTTTTGCTAAAACAGTACCCAAGTAAGAATGCGCTATTTGGCGTACTAATCGCAACAGCAGGTCTTTTTTTTCTGACCATGACAGACGTAACGTCCTTAAATACCGGCGATGGGTTTGTGTTTATTTGCGCGATTAGTTTTGCACTGCACATCATACTAACTGGGAAATTTAGCAGTAAGTACCCAACGCTTTTATTAACAGCCATCCAAATTTCAACCGTTGCCCTATTATCGATTCTTTCCTCTTTTCTTTTTGAGAATTGGAAAACAGCTTTTAAAGCAGAAATTTTACTTTCACAAGATGTAATTGTTGCTTTATTTATTACTAGTATCTTTGCTACAGCAATCGCATTTTTTATCCAAACCAATTTCCAAAAATATACCTCTGCTACTAGGGTAGCGTTAATTTTTGCGATGGAACCGGTTTTCGCCGCGATTACGGGTTATTTTTGGGCCCAGGATCGTTTATCTTACAGTGCCCTGTTTGGCTGTATCCTTATTTTTATGGGGATGATATGCGCGGAGCTACCTCCAAATAAACTCACTTTATTTAGAAAAAATAAGGGTTTTGAAAGCTAATAAAGAAAACTCCCTTTATCACGAAGGGAGTTTTTTGTTTGGTTAAATCGCGAGTAATTCCTTTTCCGTTACAAACTTTATGGCATCTTTCCTTGTGCTGATCTTGTTCGAAATTAGCGTTTCGAGTAATGCGACATAAAAACTGCCATCAAAGCGTTTTTGCGCCTTTAATGTCAGTTCAATCGCTGTATTGATCATTTCATCGGAAGCATTTGTGTAGTGTTTCCCAAAGTAAATAAAACCGATTGCATCCTCATCTAATTGAAAGCCCTTTCCTTCCAAAAAGTGCAAATAATCCTCTACTGACCTCACTTACTTTACCATCCCTCTCCCATCATACTTGAAACATCCCTTTAAAATCTTAACTTAAAATCCGCAAATTTCCTATCCTTTTTTGTACATAGATGACCAATAACACCAATCAATGCTCCAAATAAGGCTCCCCCTGCCACTTCTTCGGGTTGATGCCCTAACATTTCTTTTAACTTTTTCGCGTCTTTCTGTTTAAATTCTAGGCTTTCTTCCTTTTGGACTTTTTCAATTAAATCGTTCATCGAGTTGACCTTTAATGTGAGTTCTCCTGTTTGCCTGCGGATGCCCTGAGCGTCATACATGACAATAAGTCCGTAGATAAGCGAGAGAGCAAAGTCAACAGTTGACAGTCCTCTTTTTAAGGCAATATAAGTGGTAAGAGTAGAAACACCTGCTGAATGTGAGCTAGGCATACCGCCTGTTCCAAAAAACAATTCCGGGCGCCATTCTTTCTTCTTTAGATAATGGATGGGGATTTTTAATCCTTGAGCAAGCCCAATGCTGATCAGCGCTAAATAAACACCTTTGTTCATCATATCACCTCTACCATTATTGTTAGAAATCCCGAGTTTTATTATTCCTAATGGAAATGCTAGTTGTTAAGGGGGAGGTGACACGTTTATGACCAACAAAAGCCAAAGAAACCGCGGTGTGAAAGCACCAGGGGTAACACCACAAGGGTATGGGCAAGACGCTGAATTTGCTGAGGAACCAAAAAGTAAGCTCGAGAATGCAGCGAAGAAGAAAAACACAAAGTAATTAACCGATAGTAAAAGGTTGTCCCGAACCCGAGACAACCTTTACCTTAGGATATAATGGCTTCATCAAACGGCAGCAGCCGCTGCAGGCCACGAAGCTCAATTTCCATTAATTTATTGACCGCTTTTTCTTTTTCAATGCGAAGTCCGGCCTGTTCTAAAGCACAGCTAACGGGTACGTCGCATTTTATTTCGGCGAGCATTCTCGATAAATGAAGCATTTCCAAATCCTGCTCAATTTTTGACTTATGTGACTTTGACAATCGGTCTAAGTTGGAGATAATTCCCTCAACATGTTCATATTCCTGTAAAAGTTTTAGCGCCGTCTTTTCACCAATCCCCTTTACTCCAGGATAATTATCACTTGGATCCCCCATTAAGGCTTTTAAATCAATCATCTGCCTTGGAGTAATCCCCTTTTCTTCAAAGAAGGTTTGCGGTGTATGAACAAGGTAATTTCCATAGCCTTTTTTCAATAAAATAACGGAGATGTTATCGTCAAGGAGCTGAAGGATATCTTGGTCTCCAGTTAAAATCGAAACATGTGCATAATCCTTTGTTTGCTTGGCGATTGTGCCAATGCAATCATCTGCTTCAAATCCAACCAGGCCAATATTCGGGATATCAAATGATTCAACTACCTCTTTTACTAAATCAAATTGCGGGATAAGCTCGACTGGTGCCTCACCCCGATTGCCTTTATAATCGGCGAATAACTCGGTTCGGAACGTTTTGCTACCCATATCCCAGCAAACAGCGAGATGTGTCGGTTTAAATGAAGATACCGCTGTAAATAAATGCTTAACGAAGCCATGAATTCCATTAGTTGGAATTCCTTTTGAATTTATCATAAATTGTCCTGACACTGCCGTGGCGTAAAATGCACGGAATAACAGGGCCATTCCATCAACAAGCATAAGTGAAGGTTTTTGATTTTCCAATTTTCAGCCCCCTATTTTTAATATCCTAAAAAACTACACGAGTACTATTATAACATAAGCGGGACCAAAAAATTATTCGATTTTATTTTCGGCGTAGGAAATCCAATCGCTAAAGCTGCCAACATAAAGTTTTACCTTTTCAAATCCCGCTTCCTTTAAGGCGAGGAAATTGGGTGTGGCTGTTACTCCCGAGCCGCAGTAAACAATTATTTCCTTATCTGGATCTACATCTGCAAATCTTTGTTTTTGTTCCGCAGCTGGAATATATTGTCCCTCTTCTAAACCTTCCATCCATGGTTTATTAATCGCACCAGGGATATGCCCTGCTTTCTTATCAATTGGTTCTTCCAATCCAAGATATCGTTTCTCTTCTCGTGAATCGATTAAAATTATGTCATCTAGCTGATTTTTGACGAATGCCTTCACTTCTTCAGTAGCGGCGATTAATTCAGCATTCAAGCTTGGCTGGAATTCAGTCTTTTCAAAGGCAGGAATGTCTGTTGACAGTGGATAATTTCCTTCTAGCCAGCCATTAAACCCTCCATCAAGCACATACACATCCTCATGCCCAAGATACTGGAGGAGCCACCAAAAACGGGCGGCAAAAGCACCGTCTCCGTCATCATAGGCGATGACTGTTGTGTGATTACTAATGCCTGCATTCTCTAGCTTCGTTACTAATTCAGCTAAATCCGGCAACGGGTGTCGGCCGCCGTGGTCACGAACAGAACCTGACAAATCTTGTTCTAAATCGAAATAGGAAGCCCCAGGAATATGGCCTTCTCGATATTCTTCATGCTTTTTTTGAGGAGCAGCTAAGGAAAATCGGCAATCGACAATTCTTACATTCGTATCATTCAAATTTTTCAATAACCATTCCTTGTTTTTAACATATTTCATCTAAATTCCCCCCATTTATTTGATTTCTACCGTAAGCTTTTGTTGTATATCAGTTAAGAGTTCGAGAGAAACCCCGCCATCTAAGGCAGAAAGCAAACTTAAATAAAAATCATCTGACTGCTCATTCATTTGCTTTACTAAACGATTGAATTCGTTTAACAATTCGTTAGCGTAATGACGATTCAAGCGTCCTGCTTCATGCTGTAAATAGTCTTCAGCAAGTGGCTGCAGGACATTTGTAAGTTCATCACTCATGTTTTGTTTGTCATTTTTTTCAAAAAAAGACTTTGGATTTTTAAAATATGATAAGGATTTCGCGAACAGCTGTTGATTGGCATCTTTAAAGGCAATTGGGAAATCAATCTCTTCTCCCTTCCTTTTTTCAAATGCAGAAAAAGAAAGATCCCGGTTGATTTCAAGAAGTTTGCGCATAAGAACTGATTGATAATCAGCCAACTGCTTTTCAACAAACCGGTCGATTCTAACGGTTGTTGCCCGCATCTCCTGCGCAAAATCAAAGCCAAAACTTTCTAAGAATTCGTCTAGTGCAGTTTGGAGAGCCTTTTTTAAATTACGCCCGTCATCCCTTAGGGCTGATGGATTAAACGCCTCTTTAAAGAAATCGCCAAACCGTAAGAATACTCTTTGCTTAATGTAATAGATTAGTTCTTCTGCCTCCTGGTTCATTCGCCCAAGGAGGGCATCAGCGGTTTGCTTTTCAAAAACGTAAAAAAGTTCTGCCTTTTGCTCTTCAATCTCTGTTCGTTTTTGCTCTTTGACGGCCTTATCTTCACTAGAGCTTTGAATGAGTTTGGTTACTAATTCCCGAACACGTGTCATTTCCTTTTCTGCTGCTAAAATGGCCATTTCCGTTAAGTCATTGGAAATAAACTGATAAAAGGCCTGCTCAAACGTATCTATGCCAGAATCGGCATTCAGATTTGGAGTCGTCTTTTCTTTTAGGGCAAGCAGGCTTGACAACGAATAAAGATGCGGGTTTCGGATCCCATATTTCAGCAGCTGCTCTTCGACATATTCCGCTACCGTTTCCTTCTCAGCCTCATTTTCAGCAAGGTCAATCGCATTGATCAGGAAGAACATTTTATCCATTTGAAAGGAATCCTTCACACGGCCGAGCTGAATTAAAAATTCACGGTCTGCTTTTGAAAAGGCATGATTGTAATAGGTGACAAACAGAATCGCATCTGAGTTTTTAATATAATCAAAGGCAACGCCGGTATGACGGGCGTTAATGGAATCAGCCCCCGGGGTGTCAACAAGCGTGATTCCTTTTCTTGTTAACTCACAATCATAATAAAGCTCAATCCATTCAACGAAGCATGATTTTTCCTCGATTGCAACAAACTCGTGAAATTCGCTTAAATTTGTTTCCTTGACTGTTCCTAATGATGGAACAAAGGAGGCAGAGCCTTTGCTAAATGCCTGCAAAAAGGCATAATGTGTTTTCTCTAAAACACCTTCCTGCCCCTTCTCAAGCAGAATCTGGCCGCTGATCTTTGCAGCCTCTGCGAAGTTGCTGGCCTGTAATTCAAAAACCTTTAAGGAACGATTGACATCCTCAAGCATGGTAGTTGATTCCTTAAACTTCACTAGAACAGTTCCATGCGGATGTTTGGCAGAAACCGGCTTAATTTTATTGATAGCAGCTGTAGTTGGATTGGGTGATACAGGCAGCACCTTTTCTCCCATCAGTGCATTCGCAAACGAAGATTTTCCGGCACTAAAGGCCCCAAATAACGCGACAGTAAACCCTTTGTCTTCCAATCTTTCTGCTTTATCCACTATTTCTATTGCAAGCTTTTGAAAACCTGGGAGGTCTTTTATTAATTTTGAAGCATAATGAAGCTTCTCCGTTGTGTGTTTCAAATGATTCTTTTCAGGCAGGATTTGATGTCTCGAATTTTCAACAAGAACAGCTGCTTTAAGCGGTTTATCGATATTGTCTGTTTTCTTCTCTGAAGAGTTAGCTTCCCCTTGATATTGGATGACCTCAAATTCCTCTTCCTCTTGCGCAAAAAGCTGATACACATCTTCCTCGAAGCTTACTGATTGCATAAGCAGGTCATCAATTGTCTTTTCTCTTAAAAATATCGTTTGTTCATGCTTTTGTAACGCTGCAAATGCCTTTACATATCTCTCGATTTTGTTAAATTCCTTTTCGTACTTTTCCTTTACGATTGTCGACTGGTCTTTTAAGGCAGCGATAAAATGGTCTTTAAATTCGGAAAGTTGATTCCTTGCGATCCTTTTAATTTCATTGGCTACATCCTCTGTGTAATGAAGAACATAGTCACCAGTGACACGTGCACCCGGCTTCACTGTTTTTGTTAAGACATCAACCGGAACGCTGATGGAAAAGGATTGTGCTATGCTAATTAGCTCAGCTTGATCCAGTTCCGATTCCTTTATGGTTCGAAGGAGATATTCACGCAAATGCCACTCCAGCTGTGACCTTGTTTTTTCAAGCAGATCTTGATAAAAACTATCTAAGCGTTTTTCCTTTTCCTCTTGGGTTTTTTGTTTAGAAAACAGGAAGCCTCTTTTAAATTCGGGCTGGCAGCTTTCCAAAAAACTTTCTGCTAATGCCCTTGTCTGAAACGGCAGGAGATACGCATTTTTCATAATTTGAGCAATTTCAGCGTCAAATTCCTTTTCTTTCACTAAGGTTCCTTCGTTTATAACTTTAAGATTGGCCGTGATATTTTGATAGTTGATGGATAATCCTTGTTTTTCTTGCTCAGATAATTCATTTAGAAGTTCAAGGATTGGGCCTAGCTTTTCTTCTTCCTGCCTATTTTCCTCGTTAAGATGGTCTTGGGTAATTTTTCTTAATGAATGATAAATTGACGGAATTAACAATTGGTCTTTTGCAGCCAATTTTTCCGCAATAAATCCTTGAAGCTCGTTAAGTTCATTGGATGGATGGTCTGAATCCTTTAATGAAGTATAAAAAATCCTTGCCGGCTTTACACCCCATGAGGCAAACGAATCAACAACACTGGTTTGAAACTCAGAAAAACTTAATTCCTCATCCTTATGTTTATCAATTTGGTTGATAACCAAATAAACTTCTTTCCCCGCCTCCGTCAATTCCTTTGTAAATAAAAAGTTCAACTCTGCTTGAACGTGGTTATAGTCCATTACATAAAAAATCAAATCAGCAAGATGGATGGCTGATTCCGTTGCGACCCGGTGGGCATCATCGGCAGAATCAATACCTGGTGTATCCATAATGACTGTATTAGCCGGTAAATGGGAATCGCTATGGCTAATCTCTACTTCTTCAATTTGGTCCCCGTCTTTGCAATAATTTTTAACTAATTCATAATCATAGGGCGCTAAATATAGCCTCGGTTTTTCATGTTTAAAAAACACTTTGGCGTAATCCTCACCGGATTTTACTTTCACTAGATTTGCACTAGTCGGAATCGGGCTTGATGGCAGTAAATTTTCACCAACTACTTGATTAATCATTGTTGATTTTCCCGCGGAAAAATGACCGCAGAATGCAATCAGGAATTCTTTATTGTCTAACTTTCTTGCGAGCTGCTTTACCTTTTCGGCCTGCACTGTATCTTGATGCTCGATTAAATAGTCATATATCGAAACAATTTTATGTTTTAGTGTTTGTATCGTTTCATTCTGATTGGCTGTTTGCACCATTTTTATTTATTCCCCTTAACAATGTAGTAATAATTTTTATTTTATACGATAATTCAAACTTTTCCTATCTTGACAGAGCTTTTATTTTTAACAGCAAAAAGGCCAAGGTATGGATCCTTGGCCAATTAATTAGTTATTCATTATTGGGTAACATTCTTTAAGACGTGCTTCATGACAAATGCATAGATTATAATCGTTCCACCAACAAACGCAAACGCCATATGTAACACCTTCCTTATCAGTCTACCTGAGAATGATTTTCATCGTTGCCTTCATTTTAGCATGACTGATAATCATTTTCAATATTCGCATTGCATCTGTCACATTTATTTAACAATCCTTGGGATAAACCGATGGCAGTCTTGAAAGACTTCGTCATATTCCGTTAACATTCTAAGCGCTTTTTCTTCCTGAGGTATCCGGATTGATAGGATTATGAAGTTTAAAATCGTAAACAGCATCGCCGTATAGAAGGCATTAAACAGCAATGGTAAGACAAGCAGCTCCGTCGTTACCACAAAATAATTAGGATGCTTTAAAAAGCGGTATGGCCCTTTTCTGATTACCAGCCCATGCTTTAAGACAAGTATTTTCGTATTCCAATTCTTTCCGAGTGAGGAAATAGCCCAGCCTCTTATGAACTGCGCAAGGATAAAAATAGCTAGAAATATTGGCCATATCGGTGATAGTCCGCGATTTAATAAAATTTTTTCGGAACAAAGTGTGACGAAAAAGAGCAGGTGCATGAAGACCATATACTTATAGTGCTTGTTACCAAATTCTACGGCTCCCTGCCGTTTCATCCATATTTCATTATTTTTGGCGATAAAAAGTTCCACAATACGCTGAATGGCGATGAAACCAATTAATAAAACAAATGGAAGAAAATTATCCATTTACATCCACCTCAATAGAAGTAATTCTGAACTAAATCCCGGACCAAGAGCGGTTCCAAGTCCAATTGCGCCCTTAGGAATGTCCATCTCCATATATCTCCGCAGCACATAAAGAATAGTTGCCGAAGACATGTTTCCAAACTGCTTTAAAACTTCAAGCGATACCTCAGTCATGGAAGCTGGGATATCTAACGCCTTCACGTAAGAATCGATGACTTTTTTTCCACCGGGATGGGCAATAAAGCAGTCGATTTGTTCCAGCTCGATTTCATATTCGTCTAAAAATCCCTTAACATTCGGCCTAAGCCAGTCCTCGACAATATGGGGAATATCACGAGAGAAAAGGACAAATAAGCCTGTATTTCTTATTTCCCAGCCCATCACGTCCAAAGAATCAGGCATGAGGGTTGATTGGGTGGCGATGATGAATGGTGACAATCCCTTCTTGCAAATATCCTTATGGTTTACATCATCACCACAAACCAATGCACAGGCAACCCCATCAGCAAAAAGAGAAGTTCCAATCAAATTACTTTTCGAAAGGTCATTCTTCTGAAACGTCAAGCTGCAAAGCTCGACAGACAGAACAAGGACTTTTGCCATAGGGTAAGCCAAACAATATTCATAAGCCCTTGATAACCCGGCAGCCCCTCCTGCACAGCCCAGCCCCCAAATCGGTATCCTTTTCGTATGCGGATTAAAAGGCAATTGATTCATAATTCTCGCTTCAATACTAGGTGTTGAGATGCCGCTAGATGAAATGAAAAAAATGGCCTCGACCTCTTCGTAAGCAATCGGCATCTTAAGAAAGTCTTGATTGTGTAAGCATTTGACAATCGCTTCTGCTCCTAGTTTAACCGCAGACTCTATATAAGCATGGTTCTTCTCTTCAAAAGAATGGTTCTCTTTAAACCATTCTAGACCTTTCACAAAATGTCTTTTTTCGATTTGTCCATTTTGGAAGGCCTTCAATAGTCTCTCAATATCTTTAAATGATTCAGCAAAAAGCTCTCTGGCAAATTGCGACGCTTGATCTTGGTTAATTTCATATGGAGGAATAACCTCTGCAACTGAAATAATCGTAGGCATCATCATACTCCTTCAATAGTCGTAAGGGTATTTTTACCAATTTACCATATATTATTCATAAGGCTCAATAGACAAAAAAAAGCTCCCCGAGTAGGGAAGCAAACGTTTTGAAGGTTGTTGTTGTTGTGCACTTCAATTATAGCGCGGATTTTACAACACATCATTACACAATCTTTTCCAGTGTTTTTTTAAGACCCTAACTGATTATTTTTCTGATTGTTTTTGCACTTCGATTTTTATTTTATTTCCCGCAACTAACCCGCAAATTTTACAGATTGCTGCTTCATTATATAGGAGCCGGCATTTTTCACAATAATACTTCTCCACAAAAACACACTCATTTCTGAAGGAAAATAGGACATTTATTTTTATTATATTTTAACTATTTTGAAATGTGACTACCGTTCCTAAAAACATAGACATCTTTGTACATAAAGAAATCTACATGTTCTAAACAAATAATTATTCGTTTAGCACGCAAAACGAACAGTGTTTTTTGCGAATTGCGTTAGGGAATCACGCCCTAATTCCAGAATGGGAACATCCGTCCAAAAAAGTCTGTCAACTTCTATAAACTTTATCGTTCCCGTCGCAATGCCATTTACACGGCACAGGATTCTTTTGATACTCTAGAAAGGCTGTTAGCCACGCTGGTAAAACATGTAATACAACACAAATTGGAGTACGTGGTCCTTTTCTTCCTTGCAGGTAAAAAGGAAGCGTTGCTCCAATTTTCATACCTAAATATCTGCTTTAAACAGTTCAATTTTATCGTGAAAAAAATATGCCTTTTTCAAGTGGTTAGTAATGGTTCTCCAATTACTAAAGTTGGATTGATGTTTATCAAAGTTCTTCGGAAAGGATAGAATCGTATCATATTTTGGCTTTTCCGTCTTGAAATGATAACCGCGCCTTGCAATCATGCAGGCTGCTGCTTGGTGAGAACTGAGGCCATACCGTGCCATAAATTTCATTTGCCCGATTTGGCTGGTATAGGCTGGGTTGACTCGTTTGATTTTTACTCCTGCCTTCCCCGCCTTTGACTCCACCAATTGTTGAAACGTGGAGTAAGCAAAGCCGGAAAGCATCCGGGCATAGGAAGGGCCCATTTCTCGAAGCTGTGTCTTTTTCTTTGAAAAATCCAGCTTTTCAATCACGACATCTTTATGAACCAACACTGCGTAATCTAGAACCGTTTTTACGGCATCACTCATGGAAGCGAGTACTTGCTCTTTTCTTCTGCTATACATAGGGGCTTTTATTGTCCAGCTATGAATCGGATTACCGAATCTGTCAATTTCACTAATCGCAAGAAATCCAGCATTTAGATCAACACCAATTAATCCATTGACATTAGAAGTTCCAACACGTGGGGTTTCTCTTTCAACGGTTGCGTTGACATACCAGCCTTTTTCCCGATTCAAAAAACGATAGGTAATGGAAGAATAGTATTTTTGCGGGCGTCCGCTTCGCGTAAAGCCCATACTAGGAACCTTCGCCTTGTCAATCCACTCCTGGCCGTAGGGGAAGGTGACAGAAGGAAATTCAATATACTTTCCAAATGTGTCTGTGAAATGATTGGCAACACGTAATCTTAGTGTATTTTTAAGATCATAAGTGGCGGTTTGGTTTCCATAAGTTTCATCTTTTGATCCAATCACTAAAAATTGTCCGCTTCGAGCTTCGAGCCAGTCATTTCGCCATTCTTGATGGCGCTTATATTGATTTTCTTCTAAATGAAATTGTTTATGGAACAGCTTTTTTGAACCAAAGCAGATACGGATCGTTTTATTTTTAACGTCCAACTCTAGTTTTTCTAATTTTTGACTAAGATTTCTCAGCCTTCGCTTCTTTTGATGAAGATAGAACTTAATGTTGCGGTATCTTTTCACCATTTTTATAAAGGATGGATTGTTTTGCGGAATCATTTGAAGTTTTTGATGTATATGTTCTTTTTGCGAGGTTTTCTTGTCAATTACCTTTTGCAAGTACTTTGTTTTAGACCTTAGCTCTTGAATATCCAGCTTTCTTTTTTCAATAAAAGAAGAGACCTTTCCATCCAGCTGCATTCTAATAGAGTTAAATTGCCTGGCAGTAATTCCGAATTGTATCATGAAAGTCTTTTTGAGGCTGGAAGAGGCAGCCCCTTTGACATGAGATTGCACAAACAGCTTTCGCTCCAGTCTGCCAAAATACGCCGCATATTCTTGGAGATAACCATCCGACGAGAGACCATTATGTAGTGGAATGGTCGGCAGTTTCGTTTGGTAGGTTTGCAACATCTTCCAAAACCTCCTTTACCTTTTCTTCTACCATCTTATTTTTGTGGCTTCGAATCCCATAAAGTTTCCCTGAAAAGCTGGTAATAATGGCAATTAAATCATCCACAAGCTCTTCTTGAGGCGGTTTTTCATCTGTTTGGTCATCTAAAATATGTAATGTAACCTGGTAGCTTTCAAAATAAGTTTCCAAGTAATCAAACCCAAATCGGGTAAGTCGGTCACGGTATCGTATAGCAAGGTCTGTTATTAATCCAGCTTCTGCGAGTTTCATGATTTTGACAAGTCCCTTTCGTTTGTCATTTAGTCCTGAACCCACATCCTCGATTACCGTTACCTGCCTATAGGAGTTCAAATCTATATTACGTTTGATAAAGTCAATCTGTCGTTGTAAATCTCCTTTCGTTTTTTGTTCATGTGATGAAACACGGGCATAAATGACTAAGTTCTTTTCACTTTCTTTGTCAGCATCGTTTCCAATTAATCTATTAATCTCGCTTTCTGGCAATCTTCTTTGCCCTTTGGGAGTGCGAACAAAGGTAACTTTGCCGGAATGATCCCAACGTTGCAGTGTTTTGACTGTTACACCTAAAATTTTTGCAGCCTCATTCATCCTAAATAACTTTTCCATAATATTACTTTAACATCAAAAACAGTGTATGTCCATTAATGTCTATATTTTTGAAAACTGCTGATAACCCTTAAAAAATTAGGATTTTAATGTATGTGAAGTTTTTATCAATTACTTTTATCACAGGTAAGGTGTGATTGTTCACATTTTATTCACATTTACGCCCTGCTAATTGTGATATAAATCACTGTTACATCAAGTTTTTACCATTACCATAGTACATATCTAAGGAATGAACAATTTGTGAACTTACAAATTTAGTATTTTACTTTCACGATTGTTTTGTATGATGAAAGAGAACTAATTTAATTAATTTTTAATTTTCGGAAGGGAGTCTTGGGGATGGCAAAAACGGTTCTGAAAACAAATCAAAAAACAGAGATGGAAGATCGCTCTTCTCTCAAAGGGACATTAGCATCCGTTTTCTTTTTGGGAATCTTTATCATTGTCACATGGGTAAGTGTTTATTACCTATTCGTAGATCGTTTTTAACTTTTTAGGGGGGAAAATTATGCACATGCATAAATTAGAAAAAATTTGGCTGATTTTCGGGATTAGCTGCCTGGTCATTTTTTTGACAGTCGTTGGGGTTAGTGCCTTCTATCTTGGCAATAAGCCGCCAAGCTGTTTAACCACCGTTAATCCGGAAACGGTCGGTCAAGAAAAACCATTTAATGAACCAGGCCTACATAAAGTGGATGGGAAAGCATGGGATTATGAATTAGTCTATGTCGCATCAGCTTTCTCTTATACTCCAGCACAAGTAGAAGTCCCGCTTGGGGCGAAGGTTAAAGTTATTGCTACGACAAAGGATGTTATACACGGCTTTGAAGTAGCCGGAACAAATATTAATATGATGCTTGAACCTGGCTATATCAGTGAATATACAACAACATTTGACAAAGCAGGCGAATTTTTAATTGTTTGTAACGAATACTGTGGTGCTGGACACCATTTAATGTTCTCAAAGATTGAGGTGGTAAAATAATGATTACTTCTACAGCTGCAAAAGTAAAAGTTGACCCGCGTGATGCAAAGCTTTCCATGGCACACTTTTTTGTTGCCTTTTCGGCGCTTGCTCTTGGCGGATTAATGGGGCTCCTGCAAACTCTTGTCCGTTCCGGCAAATGGGAGCTTCCATGGGGAATTGATTATTATCAAATCTTAACAGTCCATGGTGTATTAATGGGTCTGGTTTTAACTACTTTCTTTATTATGGGATTTCAATATGCGGCGGTGAGCCGAACAACCGGTGGACATTCGAGCGCCGCTAGACGGGCGGGCTGGATTGGCTTTTGGGTCATGCTAGTCGGTACATTAATGGCCGCTACGATGGTCTTACTTAAAGAAGCATCCGTACTTTATACATTTTATGCACCGCTTAAGGCTCATTGGATTTTCTATTTAGGTTTAACCTTTGTGATTGTCGGCAGCTGGATTGACGGTGCAGCACAAATCATGACATATGCTAGATGGCGTAAAAATAATCCTGGTCAACCAAGTCCATTACTAAGTTTTATGGCAGTAATCAATACGGTTATGTGGATTGTAGCGACACTGGGTGTTGCTGCTACGGTTTTATTCCAATTACTTCCTTGGTCACTTGGTTTAGTTGATACTGTTGATGTCCTAGTCAGCCGTACATTGTTCTGGTATTTTGGCCACCCATTAGTGTATTTCTGGTTACTGCCAGCGTACATGTGTTGGTATGCGATTATTCCTAAAATTATTGGCGGAAAAATTTTCTCAGATTCACTGGCACGTTTATCGTTTATCCTGTTCCTGCTCTTCTCGATTCCGGTTGGTTTCCACCACCAATTAACAGAGCCGGGAATTGATCCAGCTTGGAAGTTCTTCCAGGTAATCCTTACTTTCATGGTTGTGATCCCATCATTAATGACGGCGTTCTCTCTATTCGCAACATTTGAGAGATATGGACGCAGCAAGGGCGCAACAGGTTTGTTTGGCTGGTTTAGAGTACTTCCATGGGGCGATGCCCGTTTTATCGTTCCTTTCATTGGCATGGCTGCATTTATTCCTGCCGGTGCAGGTGGTATTATCAATGCTTCCAACCAAATGGACCAAGTCGTGCATAACACGATTTGGATTACTGGTCACTTCCATTTAACAGCAGCAACATCGGTTGTGTTAACGTTCTTTGGAATTTCATACTGGTTAGTTCCGCATTTAACAGGACGTAGATTAACAAAAGCAATGAATAAATTAGCGATTATTCAGGCATGGGTTTGGTTCATTGGGATGGTCTTCATGTCCGGGTCAATGCATATCCAAGGGCTGCTTGGCGGACCAAGACGTTCTGCTTTCTCCACTTACGGCGGTTCCGAGCAAGCGGCAGAATGGATTCCTTACCAAATTGCCCAAGCTGTTGGCGGGACGATTTTATTCCTTGGTATTATTCTCGTCTTAATCATTTTTGTAAATCTAGCTTTCTTTGCTCCTAAAGGGGAAGAGGAATTCCCGGTTGCTGAAGCAGAGAACCCTGAAGAAAAAGCACCAATGGTGTTTGAAAACTGGAAATTATGGCTTGGCATTACTGCAGCGCTCATTCTTTTCGCTTACACGATACCGTTTATCGATATCATCCAAAATGCACCACCAGGCTCTAAGGGATTCCAGACATGGAGTAAGTGGTAATTTGAAAAGGGAAAGGCTTCAATCTAAGTCGATTGAAGCCTTTTCCTTTTGTATTTTACTAAAAGACCCTTTAGGAAGATTAATCAATAATACAGATAATAGGATGATAGATGATCCGATAGCTTGGATTATCCCAAAACCCTCTCCATAGAGTAAAACACTTAATAGCGTTGCGATGACAGGTTCGACCGTAGCAATGATAGCCGCTTTACTGCTTTCTACCTTCTCAAGCCCTTTTGTATAGCATAAGTAAGCAATGACGGTAGGAAACAGCCCGAGACCAATTCCATATAGGAGAACGTCTCCGGAGACAAGCACACTCCCCTTCCTCCACAGTCCGGTTATCGGAAGCAAGGTAACCGCCGCAACAATAAAAGTGTAAAGTGTAACGGTAAATGGTGAATATTTTTTCAAGGCAAATTTACCAAATATACTGTAAAGTGCGTAGCCGAAACCAGCACCAAGCCCTGTTAGCAGGCCTGCGGCACTGATTGTGGCAGTATCGGTCACACTAATTCCGGCAATCAAAACGCAGCCTAAGATTGTTCCTGTGACCGAAATAAGTTTTACGGAATCCATTTTTTCCTTTAGAAAAAAATAGGATAAGACGGTGACAAACGCTGGAGCAGTATATAATAATATCACGGCAATCGATAAATTCATTTGATTAATGGCCGAAAAATAGCACCAGTTAAATAAAACAATACTGCATATCCCCGTACCAATAAATAACGGAACATCAGTGAGGCTTATTTTCAAATGACCCCGGTATTTTACGATTCCAATTAACGTTAGTAAAACAGCTGCTGTCACTACTCTGACAGCAACAATTTCCATCGGAGTAAGACCAAGGCTCGTTAATTTTCTAACAAAAATAGCGATGATTCCCCATAATGCTGCACTAAAGGCGATTAGAACAATGGGAATGGTTTTCTTCACTTCAACTGATAAACCTTTCCGTATTTCTCATAAAGGTAATCAATTAAATATTTAGCATTTAAACCTTCACCTGTTACATCGTTTAATATTTCCAGCGGCTTTTTCATTTTTCCAAAGCGATGGATTTTTTCTGTCAGCCAATCCTTAATTGGAAGTAAATCACCTTCCGCTACTAATTGATCAAAATTTGGAAGCTCCTCGAGCATTTTATGCTTAAATTGAGCTGCATACATATAACCTAGGGCGTATGAAGGGAAATAGCCAAAACTGCCTCCGGCCCAATGGACATCCTGAAGAACACCCTGTGCATTATTTTCAGGACGAATTCCTAAGTACTCTTCATACATATCATTCCAAATTCTAGGAAGATCGTTGACCTCGATTTCATCATTAAATAACCCTTTTTCAATTTCATAGCGAATAATGACATGGAGCGGATAGGTTAATTCATCTGCTTCAATTCGAATGAAGGATGGCTTGGATTCATTAACCGCCCGGTAAAAGTCTTCCATTTCCACTTGATCAAACTGACCGCTTGCATATGTTTTTAACAGTTCATAGTTGTTTTGCCAAAATGAAAAACTTCTTCCTACGATATTTTCATAGAAAAGGGATTGTGATTCATGAATCCCCGTTGACGTTCCTGAGCAAAGCGGTGTCCCAATCAAGTCCTTGGAAACATTTTGTTCGTATAGGGCATGACCGCCTTCATGAATCGTACCAAAAACGGCTGTTCGGAAATCAGTTTCATCATAATTCGTTGTTACGCGGACATCACCAGGATTTAAGCCGGTGGCAAATGGATGAACCGTTTCATCCAGTCTGCCTGCATTGAAGTTATACCCCATTTTCTCTAGGATTTTTAAACTGAATTCGCGTTGATTTTCCTTTGGAAATTCTTCAAATAGAAAATCCGTTTTAGGTTTTTGAGCAGATTCTGCAATCTGTTTGACCAAAGGGACAATTTTTTCTCTTAGTTCACCAAAAACTTGATCCAAAACGTCCATTGTCATTCCAGGTTCGTACATATCTAATAACACATCATACTTATTTTTTTCATGGCCCCAATAGCTGACGAACTGTTTTGTCATGGCTACCAGCTTCTCTAAGTAGGGGCTAAACAAAGCAAAATCAGCTTTTTCCTTTGCTTCCTCCCAAACAGTTTCTGCCCTAGATTGGAGGATAACAAACTCTTTGTATTCTTCGGCAGGAATTTTCTTATTTCGATCATATTCTTTTTTGCATTCTTCAAGAATTTTCCTGGTCGTTTCGGACATTTGCTGTTTGGATAAATTAGCTATGTATGCTGCCATTTCTTCAGAAGTAGACATTTTAAAGACTTCTGATGATAACATTCCAATTACTTCGGACCTTTGCGCCGCCCCCTGCTTAGGTGCTCCTGTTCTTAAGTCCCAATAAATTAGTCCTAATGCTTCATTATAGGCAGACATTTTTTTCACATATTCCAAGAACTCTTTTTCAAACTGAGTGACATTCATCGAAGTTCCCCCTTTTTATAACCAAATTTTATCATACTTTTCAGAAAAGTAGAAAGGCGGAGAAATAAAAAAGACAACAGAAATAAATTTCTGTTGTAAAATATATTTATAGGGAAAAGAGGATGTTTCTTGGAAAAATAATATTCATGTAAATATTAGAGAGAGTTAAGTGTTTAAGAGTTTTTACATATCTTAGATGACTAATTACTTTTTGCTGATTGCCACTTTCCAGGTTTCCGGACCTTCTTCTAGGTATTCCCAAGAAAATTGTTCAGGTCTTTCCATCATGAACTGATATAAAAGCGGTCTTGGATCATGGTCATTGACAATCATCATTGTCTCGCCAGAGGCTAATTCGTCAAAACCGTTAAAGATGGTTGGATGTTTTTCACGTGGCGGGAAATCTGGTACATTGATAACCTTTGCATAAGTTTGCATTATTATCACTCCTTTTGGTTTGTTAACTTCCCCTTCATTATAAGGAAACATTGTCTTACACTTAGTGCGTGGTATCACACTTTAAAGATGATTTTGTTAATACAGGGGGTATGAATATGCGGGAACTAATTGGAACTTGTAAGAGCTGCGATAAAGAGATTTATTGTTTGGATGGCTTCTTTAATGGTGTCATTACCGAAGAAAAAGAGAATTATTGCTTTGAATGCTATGAGAAATTGGCCAAAAAAGATGAAAACCCGCAAAGCTGAACTTTGCGGGTTTTCTTGTGAGCTGCAATACGGTAAATCGCTGACCAAATCATATAGCAAATCACGTAAACTTCACACCCTAATTCACAGTATATTTCACAGTCAAAAAGGCTTAGAGATGCAAATATCTCTAAGCCTTTTTTAAAATTTTCTTTTTTTCACAAAACCACTCGTAAGTTCATTAGATGCTAAAGCGAGTTTGATAAATAAGCGGAGAAATTTCTCTTAATTAGAAAATTGCTCTGAAAATAGCAAAATAGACGGAAGGATTCCGACTATTGACTTGAAAAACGTGAAAATGAGTAGTTTTGCTTTGCTTA
The DNA here is from genome assembly GCF_001591805.1 of Neobacillus novalis NBRC 102450. Classification (GTDB taxonomy): domain Bacteria; phylum Bacillota; class Bacilli; order Bacillales; family Cytobacillaceae; genus Neobacillus; species Neobacillus novalis. Next base: position 138,439 of record NZ_BCVP01000012.1, read on the forward strand.
ATCGGAAAATCTCCGCTTATATCTCCCGAACTGAGCTCTATTCTGCAGTCTATCCGGAAAATCTCCGCTTATTTTAAATATTCTTTATGTATTGGTTTACACATAGATGAATGTTTTTTCACAAAGTTGTCACATTGAGAATTATTTTCAATAAAAATGAATGACCTATGATGGAGGTCACATTATCAGTGTGAAATCATTGCTACAATGAAGCTAAATTGAATTACTAATATGAAGGTGATGTTAATGAAGCAAGAGGACATTATTAAAAGGTTGTCCGATGTACCAATCTTCAAGGAATTGTCTGCGGAAGAACTTACACCGTTCGTAAGAATTGCTCAAACGCGTTTTTATAAACAGAAGATGTATGTGTTTATGCAGGATGACCTTCTCGACCGAGTATTCTTTATTCATAGTGGAAAAATCAAAATTTATAAAACGGATCAATCAGGCAAAGAACAATTGATCTCCGTCCTTGAACCTGGAGAAATGTTCCCACATGCTGGATTTTTTCGAAAAGGGAATTTCCCGGCACATGCGGAAGTGATGGAAGATGCCAATCTCATCGTCATTCCAATTGATAAATTTGAAGAAATCCTTATTTCCTACCCCGAACTTTGCATAAAGCTATTTAAAGTGTTGGGCGAAAAGATCGTTGACCTCCAAGGAAGGCTGGAAGCGCAAGTTCTCCATAATACGTATGAACAAATTATTTTACTGCTTATCAGACTTTGTAAATCGAACGGTGAAAAGACGGGAGCAAAATATAAGTTGACAACCCAGTTCACCAATCGAGAATTAGCCAATATGATTGGCACTTCCAGGGAAACGGTCAGCAGGGCAATCAATCATGTTAAGAAAAAAGAGTATATTACACAGGACCAAGCAGGGTTTTACCTAATCAACCGTGAGGCGTTGCAACAAGAGCTTTTCTATTAAAGCGATAATAAATAAGAGGAGATGTTAGCAGATGGAACAGAGAATCATTGAACTTGACGTACGTGAGGATTTGAAAAATAAAATCGAACCCTTTCAAAAAATTATGGAGGCTATTAAGGAGCTTGGGGCAAATGATATCTTTATCCTCCATGCACCATTTAAACCTGTCCCGCTTTTCGCTGTGCTAAAAGCAAAAGGATTTACCCATGAAGAAGAAGAACTGGATAAAAAGCATTGGAAGGTAACGTTTACGAAAAAAGCGTAGAAGAAAGGTGATTTCGAATGATTTTAGATAATCGCGGATTAGAGCCGCCACAGCCGATGATGAGAACGTTAGCTGCCTTGGAAACGCTTGGTGAAAACGAGGTTTTGACGATTATTAATAACCGAAGGCCCATGTTTCTTTACGAGCAGCTTGAAGAACTGGGCTATCAGCAGCGAACAGGACCCCAAGAAGATGGAAGTTTTAAGATTGAAATTTTTCGCTAAGAAGGTGAACAGCCATGCTTCCTCAAAACATGGGAAATGAAACAAATATGAAGCTTCCTTTCTCATTTATCATATTTAGTATTATCGCTCTAGTTTTTTCCCAAATACTTCTTTTAGTAAATGGACAGATGATGGTGGACGGAAGTTTTAGAATTCCGGCTATCTGGTCCTCAGCACATTTATTAATCCTTGGCTGGGCGTTAATGGTGGCAATGGGAGCGATGTACCAGCTTGTTCCTGTTGCTTTTCTTACAAACATATGGAATGAAAAATTTGGCTTTATCCAATTTTTCGTAACTGCAGTAGGAATTGCGTCGTTTTCAGGTATGCTTTATTGGTCACCGCAAAAGGCCATCATTCCAGGGGTCCTTACCTTACTTGGTATATTAATGTTCTTATTTCAAATGGTGATGACATTAAAAAGGCAGGCAAAACCAACTATTCTTACCGCTTTTGTTGGTTCAGCATTGGTTTGCTTGTTTATAACTATTTTCATAGGAATAACTTTAATTTATTGTTTAAAAACAGGGATTGGAATCGAATACTATCAAACAATTTTTAAGATTCATCTATTAATGGGAATAACAGGCTGGTTTACGTTATTAATCTTCGGATTCTCCTATAAGATGGTGCCAATGTTTTCCCTATCTCATGGGTTTCCGATGGTTCAGGCGCGATATGTGTATGGAGTATACATATCAGGCCTAGTGATGACGATTATATCTTTCATTGCTGATAATAGTGTTCTTTTAAAAATTGGCTTCTTTTTACTATTAGCTGGATTTTCAATTTTCAGCTGGCATATAAGCATCATCATTAAAAAAAGATTAAAGAAAAAACTGGATAAACCGTTTACCTTCGCGTTAATAGCGATTGGCTTTGGAAATCTCATACATTTAGCAGCCTTTATCGTCCTATGGACAAAGTCATTTTCAGTGCTTGCAGGTCCATTGATTTATGGCTATTTATTACTGTGGATTGTCCTAAGTATTGTTGGTTATTTATATAAGATTGTTCCATTCCTTTGGTGGACGTATAAATATAGTAAGGAAATCGGTAAAAATAAGGTTCCTTCCTTAAAAGAGATGATGAATGAAAAGGTGGTTGTTCCTTTATTTTCGTTATTCATCGCCGCTGTTTTAATTGTCTTTATTGCATTAGTTTCAAAAGCAGCAATCCTTTTTAACATCGGTCAGTTTGTGCTATCCATTGTGTTTATTCTTATTTCTTACAGTATTCTTAGCGTTCTAAAAAAATAGTGAGGTGTTTACCATGAATTTACAAGAAAAAGTCCTTAATGAGTTAAAAACTGTTTATGATCCGGAGTTAAATATTAACGTTGTTGATTTAGGCCTAATCTATAATGTTGAAATTGCTAATGATGCTGATGTTACCATTACGATGACGCTGACAACTCCCGGATGCCCGCTTCATGACAGCATTACAAGCGGGGTTCGCTATTGTGTGGAAGGAATCGAGGGAACAAGAAAGGTGGAGGTCAATCTAGTCTGGGAACCTGCTTGGTCGCCTGATAAAATGACCGCCGAAGGTAAAAGTTATTTGGGTAGATAAAGAAAACTCGCCGATTGGCAAGCCGTTAGGCGAAGACAGTGGCGTAGTTGCACTTATGCCTGAAAGGAAAGTTATACTTTCCTTTCGGCTAAAAATAAAGAGGAAGCGCCTGCTAATGTGGCGCTTCCTCTTTATTCTATTGCCTCGGTTGGCATAACTTCTTTGATTTTTTCTAACACACCAGGAGCAATATCTTCGTCCAATAAAATATGAACCGTTCCCTGATCCTGTTCACTTCGAATCAATCGCCCTACTCCCTGACGCAGACGGAGGAGCATATAAGGTAAATCCACCTCTAAGAACGGATTGTCTGCCCCATCTCTCTTTGCCGTAAAAACTGGGTCCTTTGGAGGAAATGGCAGCGAAAAAATCAAGACATTTTCTAGCGATCTGCCTGGGATATCAAGACCTTCCCAAAGGTGAATCGAACAAAGAACCGCATGCTCTTCATTTTGAAACTTCGATACGAGCGTGCTGATTTCTTCATCCCCTTCGAAATAGACCGGGTATGGGACTGTTTTAGAAAGCCTTTCCTTAACATGTGCCAGCTCATCTTTATTATTTAACAGAATGAGCGCCCGGCCTTCTGATTGGCGTACTTGATCAAGCAGATAGTCTGTCTTTTGGTTAATATCATTGTTCGAAAACCTTGGCAGGAACAGCTTCATTTTATCTTCGTAGTCAAAAGGAGATGCGACCGAGAAGGATAAGTATTCCTTCACACCAAGACTACTTGTAATATAATCGAACGATTTTTGATTTGCCAGTGTCGCAGACGAAAAAACAAACGGCTTTTTCTGTGAGAACACCTCATCGCGCATTACCTCTTCAACCATTTTCGGCATGATCACAAGCGTCCGTTCACCCTTGTCCTCTTCAAACCAAGTGATTCCGTTTAATTCCTGCAGGAAAAGGGATAATGAGTAGGTGATTTGTTCCACATACTCCTCCACAATTTTCAGGTCATACTCATTAATAACATATAACTCACTTTCAAAGACCAACTCTTCCTCCAATGTTTGCAAGGTTGAAAGTAGTTTTCGGCACGATTTCATTACTAATGGATGTTTGGTAATGACTTGTTTTTCTGAGCCTTGTGATAGCGCAGAGTACTGGGAAATCGCATCGAAAAATGCTTCATTTTCTAATAAAGCCTCTTCAATCGTATACAACGTCTTATCTCGCACTTCATTTTCCATTAACCTTGTTAAGAGGGTATCTAATGTATAATCGGTAAAGCGGTAGCTTAACGCTTTCTGGGCGGCATATTCCAGCAGGTGTCCTTCATCAAAAACAACAGAAGAATGCTCCGGTAATAGCGGCAGCTGACCTTCCCGCTTTCGCGATTCCTTCGTCCAAATATGTTCCATATAAAAATCATGTGAACAGATGATTAAATCGGTAGAATGGCGATAAAAATCCCGATGTAAAGTCAGCCCGCAGCGATGGCGCTTTTCACAGGCAAAGCAATCCTGAAGAGGATCCCAATTAACAGCAGACCATCGTTCATCTGACAAAGTGGGATAATCTCTTCTGTCCCCATATTTTTCAAACGACTGCATCGAGCCTGCCGTGTGGACGAAATCAGGGAGCTTGAGATAAATTTCAGAAATTTCATCTGAAAAATCATCATTTCTAACCTGATCCAGCTTTTTTAAACATAAGTACTGATCACGCGATTTTGCCAGCCGAACATCAATATTCAGCTTCAATACTTTCTCTAATTTGGCAATATCGCCTTCTTTTTTGACGAGCTGCTCAATTAAAGTTTCATCTGCACATGCAATGACAGCTGGCCGATTCGTGTATCTAGCGTACATAATCGCGTAAAGTAAATAAACAATCGTTTTCCCGGTTCCCACACCCGCTTCAGCAAAGATTACTTTTTTATCTTTAAACGCCTTTTCAAGTTGAAAAGCCATAAAAATTTGCTCATCCCTAAGTTCGAAACCAGCTTCTGGCAAAATATCATAAAATAAGTCGCCAATCCATTCGCTTAATTTATCATAAAACGATTCAGTCTTTGAAACCTCAAATGGCATTCGATTCTGCATCTTATTCCCCCCATAAAAACCGTCTATTCCACAATTGTATTTTGACGCGGGGGCTTTTTACCCCAGTATTGATAAAGGTCCGTCCGAATAAAGCCATTAAATAGCTTCCTCTTTTTCGTTGCCGGCTTCCCATAAAATTGCTCGAAGTCTTCATTTGATGTCAGAATATATTTGGACCATGTATCGAGTTTGTTGAAGGCCTGGCCCATTTCCTTATACATCTGCTCGACAGCCTTTTTCTCCCCGAGTCTTTCGCCATATGGTGGATTCCCAATAATAACCCCGTATTCCTTGCTGGTCGTAATATCTCTAACCTGCATTTGTTTAAAATGGAGGATATCTGCAAAACCAGCCTCGACCGCATTTTCTTGAGCCATTTTCACCATTCTGTGGTCAATATCTGTCCCGGTTATGTCTAGCGGCTGGTCATATTTTGCCAAATCTTCTGCTTCTATCCGGGCATCATCCCATACTTTCGGCGAAATCCACTTCCAGCCCTCTGATGCAAATTCTCGGTTAAAGCCCGGAGCGATATTTTGTCCTATCATTGCCGCCTCAATCGGAATGGTGCCGGAGCCGCAGAAAGGATCCATAAAAGGACGGTCAGCCTTCCAGTTGGTTAACAAAACAAGCGCAGCAGCCAGTGTTTCTTTTAATGGTGCCTCCCCTTGATCGAGTCGGTAGCCGCGTTTATGCAGGCCCTGACCGCTGGCATCAATCGTAATTGTAGCCACATCTTTTAACAAAGCTACTTCAATGCGGTAAAGAGCACCCGTTTCTTCAAACCAGCTGTCACGCTTATACTGTTTCTTCATCCGTTCAACCACTGCTTTTTTGACGATTGCCTGACAATCGGAAACACTGAACAGCTTTGATTTGACTGACTTCCCAATGACCGGAAATTCCGCATCTTCTGGGAGATATTTTTCCCATGGCAGTGCCTTCGTCTTCTCAAACAATTCATCAAACGTGAAGGCCTTAAATTCGCCAACTTTTATCTTGATTCTGTCTGCCGTGCGCAGCCATAAATTACTGCGGGCAATCGCAGATTCATCCCCAGAGTAGATAATTTTCCCATTTTCCACTTCACAGTCGTATCCTAACGACCGTACCTCTTTGGCAACCAGAGCTTCGAGCCCCATCGCCGCAGTAGCGATTAATTGATAGTTTCCCATATTTTCACCCTTAATCCATTTCAAGTGTATGTATGTATTTTCTTCTTATGAACTTAGTTTATCAGATTCATTATTGACAAAAAGAAACAAAGGGATGCAGTTTTCGCCAATAAAAAAGCTCCCCATATGAGGAGAGCCGATTATGATCCAGCAAAATTCCCATTAATAACGTTCTGTAAGCCATGTTCTGTACCATAGTACTGCAAACGGCAGTGATGCCTCGTACTTAGGTGGTAATCATCTATCTACAGATTCACATTGGAACCTGTCCTTCTCCTCGTTGAATTCCTCAGAGAAAGTGCCCCTACCATTATTTGGGTTTCTCGCTCGTGGGGTTTACCCGTTCCACCCTTTCCATTTCTAGAAAGGCTCCGTCACTGTGGCACTTTTATAGGTATTCATACCATATCCAAAGGACTTAGGTATTTTCCCGGCCGTCAACTGAGTCTTGACTCAGCTGCCCTAGCTTATGATTTCGCTAGGCACGAACACTACGAGCATCTCAGCTTGTGCGAGCATGGACTTTCCTCTGCAAGAACGCAAATGCTTCTTACAGCGATTACCCGAACGTAATTAATGAATACATTTATTATTATATGTATTTCTTGCTGTAAATTCAATAGTTTTTATTAGGAAAACCCGGCATAATCTGTTAATCGTAAAGTTTATTGCCAAAAACATGTTTTTCTAAATTGGATAAACGCTTTAAAATATCAAAGTTTGTTGTTCCAGCAGGCTGCGCCACTGGCTGCCTTTTTGAAGAATCCTCGAGCTGTTTACGCAGTCGAAGATTATCTTGCTGCAGATCCTCGACCTCCTGATGAAAGGTTTCATAATCCTTAATAATTAAATCCAAAAATTTATCCACATCTTCTTGCTTATAACCACGTACACCTGTTTTAAACTCTTTTTCCAAAATATCCTTAGCAGTTAATTTTACTTTATCGGATAGCATCTAAATCACCTCAAGTTTAGCCAATCATTCCCTATATTTTTTCAAAAATAACCTCTTTTGTCAATTTTCTTTTGTTTCAAAGATTACAATCAGTTTAATATATGAACAAATTGCTTAATCATTCCTTAAAAATCAGTCCGTTTATATTGTTCTTCCTCAACAATCATTTGTAAGTCGTAAAAAGTAATAAGCTCAAGAGGATAAGCATTTTCCTTTTGATATTGGATTGCCATTTCATATAGATATTTTGGGCTTCCTTCCTTTTCCTGATCATAAAGAAGCAGAATTCCATCGCTTTTTTCAATAAAAAATTGATTTTTCAAGCGAAATTGCCACGGTTTCTCATAGCCTTTTTTTGTCACTGAATCAATAAAATCTGCTCGTGCAAGCACAGACTCATACCATTCCTTGTTATTTTCCTTCCATGATGCCTCTTGATCTAGAAAAGGAGTAATTACCGCCAGCTTAATATCAGGAAAATCTGTTTGTAAATCAAAAATAACTTCAGCCGCCCACAGTTCCACACCTAATTGACCACTGATCAGCACCCATTCTAATCCTTCTTCAACCAGTGGTATTAAAGATTTCTTAATCGCTGCCTTGATAAAGAGGACAGAAGGATGGTCATTCTTAAATATACCTAATTCAAAGGGTTTATAACCCGAAATAGCCAGCACTTTAATCAAAAACGTCCCCCTCTGCAAAAAAAATTTAAAATGGACAAACATTTTTATACAAAGAGCATATCATATTAATAAGTAATCGTTAAAAAACAAGGGCTAAGAAGCCCTTGCAATCGACATCACTTGCACTTAAGGTCTAGGACCCATGAATGGTCCTGGTCCGAAGCCTGGGCCTCCTGGTCCGAAGCCTGGGCCTCCCATTCCAAAACCTGGGCCTCCTGCTCCAAAGCCTGGGCCTCCTGCTCCAAAGCCTGGGACTCCTGCTCCAAAGCCTGGCATTCCGCCTGGTGCACATGGGTTACAGCAGTTAATTTGTTGACTACACACATCTTCGCAGCATGAAGCTGTTTCACAACAGTAATGTTTATGTTGGTACATATGGTGATTGACTGTTGTAACATGTGTTGGATGAACGTGTGGCACCACCGTTGTTGAGAACGTATGGTTGACAATTTGATTAGTCGGATGAATGACTGGCGGCATAAAATTGGTTCCAAGATACATATAATACTCTCCCTTCAATTATTCTGTTTACATTAACAGCCTATGTTGAAGGAGTTACTCTTGTACTAATGAAAATACCTATTTTTCACTAATCAGGATGAATATTTCCAACTTCCACCCTGCCTAGTTTTCTTATAATAAGGAATAAAAGCCATCTTTTAAGTTTGTAAACACAAAAGCAGTCAAACATACGACAATAAAAAACAAGAATAATATTGCTTTGTACATAATACCAGCTCCATAAGCTTTTTCGTCGTTTATTGCTCAATCCAACTTCACATTTTACCTGATTTAGCTTTGATAAACAATATCGAAATGCTGATTTTTTGCAGGATTTATTACAGATTTGTGGCAAATAATCGAACTTTGCTGAAAATAAAATTCTCATCGGTATTTTTGCCGAATTTTGCGCTTACCCAGGAAATTTTGCATATTTTCGTTCTAAGCGATTTAGCCTGACTTGAAGCTGTTCCGTAGTCAATTGGCCAGATAATTTGACTGTTTTTTTCGATTGCGTTCTGAACAAAATGGCCTTTTGACAGTAATCAATGGCTAGTTGGTAATCTTTTAATCTATGCTCATAGATTTTTGCAAGTTCTATACAAGCTTCCAAACTCATTCGGTTATCACCACAGTTGACAACATCCACGAACAATCTTCTTGCGACTTCCCAGTTACGTTCTTTTTTTCTCTGAAAGGCCAGGGTAAGCTTTGCCTGGAAGGAAGTCATATCACTGCCAGTCGTCAGTTTACCCAAAACTTGTTCCGCCTCACTCTTTTCTCCTAATGAGGCAAACCAGCGCCCCACTTCATAGGACTCAGGTCTTGACTGTAACGCATCGATCCCACATAGTTGAAAGGTGAGATGAGTATACAGCGTTACAAGTGATAAAATGTCCACTTCATTATGTTTTAAAATCCCAAGCATGCCATCAGGTGTCTTACTTTCAATAAAATCAAAATAAATCATCGGCGCCAAATATCCGGGAATATCATCAATTCTCTCTACTCCTAAAACTTCTTTTTCTACAACAGCTAATTTCAAACGTTCTAATTTATGCTTCCATAACCTTCTTGCACCATGGAATAAATCAAAATGGCCAAATGCTGGGAGCTTTGGGACATGTTCCCTCACGAGGGTATGCCTTGTTTTGACTTGCGGCCAGTCAAACGATTTTCCATTATAGGTGACTAGCGTTTTATAATTCACCTTTTCTAAAAAACTTTGATATAAAGGAACTTCGGCACCCGGGTGCGGCAGGATGTGCTGTCTTAATACAAGCTGTTCTCCAGAAACGCTGGCATAACCAAGGAGAAAGATGGTGTTACCTACCCCGCCGCCAAGTCCCGTCGTTTCTGTATCAAAGAAGAATAGTTCCTCTGCGAGATGCCCTCGTGCAGATAATGGGTGATTGATCGGACGCTTGTTCCAGATGTCCACCGCAGTAAGAAAATCCCGGAAACAATATTGTCCATGCTGCTGTGAAAGCGGGTATTTCACTTCCCTGATTAAGCAGTAATCTTGACCGAGGAAATAAGGGAACACCCCTTCTTGTTCCCAGCGCTCGAGGTATGGTACGTCAATCTTACCAGGATCAGACTGGTTATCGACTTTTACAGACTGGCTCGCCACGGATAAATGAGGCTTTAAGCGATTCAATTTACTTTTTAACGACATTACTGCACTTCCTTGTCCGATTCAGAAGGTTCTAAAAATGAATTAATAATTTTTAGTGTATCCTTTTTGGCTGTTTCACTTACCGTATCTGCTCCAATACATGATGGACAGCCGGATTCGCATGGACAGCGGTCAATCATTTTTTTTGTTTCGGCAAATACTTCTGACATCCCGCTGTGGATTTTTTCACTTAAGCCAATTCCTCCCGGATAACGATCATAAAAGAAAATCGTTGGCTTCTCATTATGGTCAGCCTTTACTTGCGGAATGACATGAATATCCTGCGGGTCGGCCATTACAAATAGCGGAGCAATATGATTTAACGCATGTGCGGCTCCTACCAGTCCTTGTTCAAGTCGTTCATGCCCGATATCAGCGAACGGCTTATTTAAAGAAATCCAAGCCGCATTCGTGTGAAGCTCTTCTTCAGGGAGATGGATTGGCCCTGACCCAATGTTTTCATGGGTCTCAAATTTAATTTTCTTAAAAATCGTTGCCATTGCCCGGACACTGACATCCCCAAAGCCAATTTCGGTATCATCAAAGGTTTGGAGCTTGTCCTCCTCTAATACCTTTAATTGGACAGCGAGGTTGGCATCGGTAAAATAGTCGACATCTACTTCCCTGACAAATGCCTTCTTTTCGTCCCAATCAAGCTTCTCAACTTGGAATTGTGTCCCTTGATGTAAATAAATGGCTTCATCATGGAGAAGCGTCATCGCAGAAAAGCGATCCATTTCCCCGATGACTTTTACATTTGCCACATCGGATTGGTCAACAATAATCACATTTTCCTGTGAAGCCGATCGTAAACTAATGTTATGTGCCGGAAAAGAATCGTTCATCCAATGCCATTTATTCCCGTTACGATAAAGGACTCGTTCCTCGGTTAAATACTCCAGCAATTCTTCCGTTTCGACCTTACCAAACTGCTCCCCAACTTTAAACGGAAGTTCATAGGCGGCACATTTCATATGATCAATTAAGATGATTAGATTATCCGGATTAATTCGGGCTGTTTCCGGGCTTTTATTAAAAAAGTAATCAGGGTTCTGGATGATATACTGATCGAGCGGACTTGAGCTGGCGACCATGATGACAAGGGCCTCCCCATGCCTTCTTCCTGCTCTTCCTGCCTGCTGCCATGCACTTGATATCGTACCTGGATAGCCCGTCATAATGCAGACCTGAAGCGCACCAATATCAACGCCTAACTCGAGTGCGTTCGTGCTGACGACCCCGTATATTTCACCAGACCGGAGTCCCTTCTCAATTTTTCTTCGTTCTGTTGGCAGATAGCCGCCCCGATAGCCCATAATGGATTTAGCCCCTAGTTGGTTTTTTACCAATTCCTGTAAGTAGGTCAAGATAATTTCGACCCTGACTCTGCTTCTGGCGAAAACAATCGTTTGAATTTTATTTTTTAATAGTTCACCGGCAATCTTCCGAACCTCTAAGGTGGCACTTCTTCTAATATTTAACGGCTTATTCACAATCGGCGGGTTATAAAAGAGAAAATGCTTCGTCCCGCTCGGCGAACCGTTGTTATCAATTAAGCTCATTGTCTCTTCCGTCAAGTTTTGTGCAAGCTCTAATGGATTGGCAATCGTCGCCGATGTACAAATAAACACAGGATTACTCCCATAATAATGGCAAATGCGTTTTAATCTTCTAATAACATTGGCAACATGGCTTCCAAATACGCCCCGATAGGTATGAAGCTCATCAATAACGACAAATTTAAGATTTTCAAACAATGATACCCATTTCGTATGATGCGGTAAAATGGCTGAATGGAGCATATCAGGGTTGGTAATGACCACATGCCCTGCCTTCCTTACCTTTTGGCGGATATTGGCTGGTGTATCTCCATCATACGTGTAGCTGTTAATATCGGCACCGGCCGCTTGAATAATTTCATTGATTTCACTCTTCTGATCCTGTGCCAGCGCTTTTGTCGGGAACATATAAAGAGCTCTCGCACTCGGATTCGCTAGAATCGTTTGTAGAACAGGAAGATTGTAGCAGAGTGTTTTTCCCGAAGCCGTCGGTGTTACCGCAACAATACTTCTACCTTCTAGAATCTGATCATATGCAGACCTTTGATGGGAATAAAGCTGTTCAATTCCCCGGCTCTCAAGCGCTTTTCTTAAAAGCGGATCTAAGTCTTCAGGCATTGGAACGGATTGTGCCGGTTTCTCTTCGATTGTTTGCCAGGTAACGATATTTTCTTTAAAGTCATCATTTATTTGTAATTCTGCCAGTATTTCCGGCAGGCTTTTTTTTATCTTCATCATCCTCACCCCAATACCTCTATTCTAGCGAATGAACGTTCGTGATAAAAGCAAAATACAAAATTTTTTCTTCCAAACAACTGGTATTATTTTCCATGAACAAAAGAAAACAACTTCGGCTCCTACTACATTAAATTAAAAATAAACTATTGGATGAATATTTGTTACAATAGATAGTAATTGAAAATAATTTGAGGGTGATAGAATGAGGATAGAAGAAATTAAAAAGGTACTTTCTGATTTCACTCTTTTTCGCGAATTAAATGAGTTTGAATTATCGAAGATTACCGATATTGCGATTGCAAGGGATTGGAAAAAGCAAAGCCATGTTTTCCTCCAAGGGGACCCGCTTGAAAACGTCTATTTTATTTATGATGGAAAAATCAAAATTTACAAAAGTGATATCAATGGCAAAGAGCAGATTGTCGCCATCATGAAAAAGGGTGAGATGTTTCCCCATGTCGGCTTTTTCAGAAAAGGGGATTACCCTGCCTATGCAGAGGTGCTTGAACCATCTAAGCTGATTGCCGTGCCGATTTCCCAATTCGAAACGGTTCTGATTGAAAATCCTGAGTTATGTATTAAGGTGTTTAAGGTGCTTGGCGAGAAAATTGTTGATCTGCAAAACCGGCTTGAGGAACAAATTCTTAATAATACTTATGAACAAATTATCAAATTACTTATCCGGATTGCGCAGAAACACGGTGAGGAACAAGACGATGGGACCATTCTTCTAAAGTCCGAATTTACCAACAAGGATTTAGCCAATATGATTGGAACGACGAGAGAAACGATTAGCCGGACATTAACAAAAATGAAAAAAGAAGAATTAATTGAAGTAGATGATGAAGGAAACATGATTGTCGATGTTGAGATTCTTATGGAAGAAATCAATCTTATCTAAAAAACTACCGCAGCCACTAGGCTGCGGTTCTTTACATTATTTTATAGACAGCTGAAGCATTTCTTCGATATCTTCTTTTGCTGTACCAATCAATTTTAAATTAAAGGTATCTTGGAGGACTTGCAATACTCCTTCCGAGATAAATTCAGGCGGTTTTGGCCCAATACGGATATCCTTGATTCCTAAGCTGAACAGCCCGAGCAGAATCGCTACTGCTTTTTGCTCAAACCAAGATAGAACAATACTAACTGGAAGTTCATTTACTTCACAACCAAACGCATCCGCTAACGCCATTGCAATTTTCACAGTTGAGCCTGAATTGTTGCACTGGCCTAAATCGATGTAACGAGGAATCTCTGTTCCTGGAACAACACCGTAGTCAACGTCATTGAAACGGAATTTACCGCAGGACGTTGTCAAAATTACCGTTTCCGGCGGTAATGATGTTGCCAGTTCACGATAGTAATCACCGCCATGTCCAGGTGCATCACAGCCGGCTATGACAAAGAACCGTTTAATTTTCCCAGCCTTGACGGCGTCAATGACTTCAGGTGCAATCCCTAGGACCGTTTCATGATGGAAGCCTGTGAGCAATGTTTCATCTGAATCGATTGCCGCTTCAGGAAGCTCTAATGCCCTGTCAATTAACGGGGCAAAATCATCGTTAATAATTTTTTCAACATTTTCAAGTCCTGCCACTTCATATGTAAACATTCTGTCCGCATAGGTTCCTTTGATTGGCATTACGCAATTGGTTGTTGCTAGAATCGCGCCTGGGAATTGTTCGAAAAGACGGCGTTGGTCATACCAAGCTTTGCCGATATTGCCTTTCAAGTGAGAATATTTTTTTAACGCCGGATAGCCATGGGCAGGAAGCATTTCAGAGTGAGTATAAATATTGATTCCTTTACCTTCTGTTTGCTTCAATAATTCCTCTAAGGCAAACAGATTATGCCCTGTAACGACGATACATTTGCCCTCAATTTTGTTTTGACTAACACGAATAGGCTCAGGGATCCCTAATCGCTTTGTGTGCGCCTCATCGAGCATTTCCATTACCCGGACAGCTGCCTCCCCTACTTTCATCGCCATGTCGATATGTTCTTGAACATTGAAGTTGGAGTTCGTTAATGTTAAATAGAGTGCTTCATGTGTTGTCGTATCAACAAAGCTGTCTGTAATCCCTAGTTGATTTGCATGTGTACGATAGGCCGCAATCCCTTTTAATCCAAAAATAATTGTGTCTTGTAAGCTTGCAATTGTTTCATCTTTACCACAAACGCCCATGATTGTACATCCACCTGATGGAGTTTGTTCACATTGATAACAGAACATATAGTTTCCTCGCTTTCCATTAAATTACCGCTAAAGCATATAAATTTTAGCAACTAATTAATGTGATGTTTATCACAAAGAAACAAGTTGTAATAAATCGTTCAAAAAGTTATTGCAATAATATGACGGCACCTACCTAGTTCTTACAGCATATGATAAGGAGTGAAATAATGGAAAGAGAGGGAATGTTAATGTCATCCATGCCTCCAAATGAAAAAAACAACCCTAAAAAGCCGTTGCCTGAACCTTTTCGTGATTTGGTGAAATCAATGAACGATTTCTTCACAGATAAACCAGTCCGTGGGTTTTTACAATCGATTGATGATTTTTTCAATACACCATTTCCCGCTGCAGCTGGTTTTCCTGTAAATTCAGTTGAAACTGGGAAGGAACATATTATTACTGCTGAGCTTCCCGGTGTTAAAAGAGAACAAATTCATTTAAATATTACCGGGAACTATTTAACCATTTCTGTTGAAAATAATGAATTAGAAACCGAAGAAGACGACCACAACCAAGTTTATCGCCGCAAGTTTATGCGGCAGCAATCATCAAGAACGATTTCCCTTCCACATGCGATTAATGAAAAAAAGGTAAAGGCTTCTTACCGAGATGGTTTATTACAAATTCGCATCCCACAAGAAAAAGGCAAGATTATTGAAATTGAGGAATAGGAAAAGACGGCTATTTCGATAGCCGTCTTTTTCGAGAGATAAGAATGTACAAATTTCGACTTCGAGAATTGTCCAGCTCCAGCACCCTAACGGCTAGTGTCCTTCCGCTCTCCGCCCTACGATAAGTCAACATCGGGTAGCGAAGCTCACCGTGTTTCCTTTATCTCAGTTGGAGTGCTCCAGGCCATACGCCGCTGAACAGGGCGCTTGTGCTTTTCTTATTATACTTTGAAGATTCCCCCAAATCCTTTGACAAGGGATGAGACCTGGGTTACTGCATTCATCATTGTGCCCGCGGTATTGACCATTTTATTCACATCCACTTTCCCATCCTGTGACTTGAAGGAATTCATAAATGATTGCACGCCGCCGGGGTTTTTTGGCATATTAATTTGTTTGGGGTAAGGGTTCATCATTGGATAACCATTCATTGGCATGTATGGTTGATGGTTAACTTTGTCTTCCTTTGGTACAAGTGGATTGTGGAATAAAAATTGTGAATCCTTTTGCATGTATGGCTGGTTAGGGTTGATCATATTTTGGGGGTTAAATCCCGGTTTAAAGGTTTGACCATGGTGCTGGTATTGCGGGTAGTAGGAATTTTGTTGTTGGTAAGCCATCCACTCGTAATTTTGCGGCTGCGTTTGATAATGATGCGGCTGATTACGATTTACATTTAAAGGCTGCTGACTCCCATGGTAACCAATTGGAACTTGGTGCATCATTTGCCCCGATAATCCATAATTTAAATAGTTATTTGGTCTTTTATTACCAAGCATGGGCAAACATCTCCTCTTTATATTCTCTATTACACATTATGAAGGGAAGAAATGAAAGGTGCTTATTTTGAAACTTAGTACAATGTCTAATTAAGGGGAATCCTGTCTAAAGTTTAAATATTTGAAAAACTAAGCTTTTCCATTATTTCGTGTTACGATGGAAAAAATGATGAAGGAGGAGCTATATAATGGATATTCGTGAATTAAAAAGCAAATTTATTCAAAGTCGGGATTACAATACAGATGATGTTAACGCACTAATGGATTTTGCTAAGAAAGCTTATATTCAAAACGAAATTAGCATTAAAGAATATCGCCAGCTTGTTCGTGAACTTGAAAACCAAGGCGCAGTAATACCTGAAATCGATATTGAAAACTCCCTCATCGAAAATACTTGAACAAGATAAAAGAGATGCTGTTAGGCATCTCTTTTATCTTTCCCAACCTCTTTTAGAATTTCCTGGAGGAAGAATTCTACGGTTCGATTGGTATCTAAGAATCTCTTTTTACTAGTGTTCGAAAAAAAACACTGTATGGAAAGCAGTTCAATATGTTCTGTTGTCGTGTCAATTTGCTTTAAATGTATATGCTTGGGTGAAGTTTCTGCGAGCCACTTTATCATAATTCCTTTCCACTGCTCAGTTAATGCCTTAACTTCATCGGCAAACGGTTTAATGACCTCATGAAAATCTTTAGTTATTCCTGTTTCCCGTGCCTCCTGATAATACTCTAAAAATAAACGATTATGCTGGAGAAGAGTTTCTGTAATGTGGATGATTTCTTCAGACATCATATCTTTATCCCCTCCTATAAAAGAAAAAAGCAGCAATAATAACTTGTGCTGCTTTCATTCAATACCACTATTTTGCCGCAATTAATATCCTAATTCAAGCTTTAATGTTTTTGAAAGCTGATTTGGATTGAAATCTGGAATTTCTTCATTATATATTGGGTCGATCTTTTTTAATGCCTTTTCCATAAAAGCTAGTTTTTGTATCGGGACAATTAATTTACCTTGTTCTTCCATGTTCAAATGAACGCGTTGCTCGGAGAAAGATGCCTCGAGAACGGACTCCAATTCTTCTAATTGATCGTATATTCCTGTCAGCATGGTCAGCAGTTTTTCCTTATTAGCCAATGGCTTATTCATTTTAAAAAAACCCTCCTCGCACTATTTTATTAGGTAGTATTCTCCTTCTTTAATCCGCTTCCTTCTTGCTTGACAAAACTAGAAGCAATTCGTCAAAGATAGTGTTAATACTGCCTCTACAAGATGACAGTTCGACATAATCCCTAATTCGCATGAAAAAACACAAAATCGTACAAGCTATAATCGGAGGTGTTATTATGTCCAACAAGAAAAAACAAACCAATAAACAAACACAATCAGAAGCAGAAAAAAGAGTTGGCTACGGTGATAAAAAAATGGAAGGGCCAGATCGTCCTTCAACATAACAAGAATAAAAAAAGCAAGGGATGCCTTGCTTTTTTTATTCCCATTTTTTCAACTGTAATACTTTTTGGATTGAGAGTAGTAATTGAAGCTGGTTCGACTTAGCGAAGTACCAGTCAGTAAGATGGATGGGGTGCTGATGCCTTACAGGGAAATATAGCCATACTGGGGAAACCTTTCTTCGCAAACTCCAATCATCAAAAACATGCTGATGATGAGCAATAACCGGGAAGCTCGTTCGCAGCATCGGTGTGTTCCGAACGGTCATTGTTTTGAAATATTGTTCATAATCATACCTTGAACCGGTATGCGGTGTTTTTTCCGCGAATTCAAAAAAATAAGGAAAAAGCCGGGGATGGAAAAGAATCTCGGCAAGTCTTTTTCCTAAGTTTATTCTCTTCGAAAGAGATTTGAAGCCATTGACACTAGCCCCATAGACTTCGCCACCACAGGTTGGAAACAAGACACAGCTAAAATGGAGCCAGTCCTGTAAGGAAAAAATCAGTGAACGGAATACCTTTTTCTTATAAACAGGATGATCGATTACTGGTGTTTGAATCACATTTTGCTCATTAATGATTAAAGCGGTTGTAAGCCTATCCTTGTCGTTTTCTTTCCAATATCTTTGCCATTCTTTTTGAATAAATGATGAAACATTGAAATATGGAAGTAAATGAAACATTGGCCGATTTATTTTCGTCGAATATTGATAGACCAATAATTGCGGGTATACATCGTGAAAAATGAGCCAATTAGCTCGCTCATACGTTAAGAAAAGCTGCTTTCTTGTTTTAGCTGCGATCAAATGGGGAAATATTGAACCTGCAAGGTCACACATATTCCAGCCCCCATTTCTTGAGACCATACTTGCAAGGAAAGACCAAATTATATCCGGATTATTCTTAAAATAGGCTAGATAGGCAGCGGTTCTAGAAATATTATCGATATTCTTTTTATCCGTTTCACTTTGAATTTGACGAATGATTGTCTGTTCCTGTATCGTAAAATGATTCATAGTATCTTCCCTTACGATTTTTTTAATAGAATATAAGTCAGATGGCTTTATCCTTTTACGAAAATTGAATCATGCTTAACTTTGACAAACACGGTACAATTTATATTAGGGTGTGCCTGCAAAGGTTTTTTATACACGCCAATCTCGCAAAGATTTGATATGATAGGGAATAGTTTGAGAGGTGCAAAACATGGACTTTAACTATCCAAACGGAAAAAGGTACACACCAAATGAAATTGGGACTGCTAGAACTGGGGGAAATAGAAAAAACAGCTCATATAGTAACCGCGGTATGACACTTGAGGATGATTTAAACGAAACGAATGAATTTTACCGAGAAAGAAAAATTGCCGTCATTCATAAAAAACCGACACCAGTGCAAATCGTCCAGGTTGATTATCCTAATCGCAGTGCAGCAGTCATTAAAGAAGCCTATTTTAAACTTGCTTCAACTACCGACTATAACGGCGTCTATAAAGGAAAATATATTGATTTTGAAGCAAAGGAAACACAGAACCCAACCTCTTTTCCATTAAAAAATTTTCATCAGCATCAAATCCAGCATATGGAGGAAGTCGTTAATCAAGGAGGCATTTGTTTTGTTATTCTGCGCTTTTCAAGGTTCGAGCAGGTTTATTTGCTTGAAGCCAAACACTTGTTAACCTTTTGGGAAAGAATGGCCAATGGGGGAAGAAAATCAATCACAAAAGAAGAAATTGAACAACAGGGTCATCACATTCCACTTGGATATCAACCAAGAATTGACTATATTAAAATCATAGATAGATTTTAACCATTTTACATAATGGTTAGAGGTTAGAAAGGAAGGAAATTAAATGGCTGAACAATATAAATCAAGAGAGGAGCGCCGAAAGAAACTCCAATCCAATGGAAAGCCAAAAGCCAAGAAAAAAAAGGGCGGGATTTTTAAGAAAATTTTTCTGAGCCTTGTTGTTCTTGGAATCGTTGGTATTTTGACTGGAGTTGGTGCTTTCGCCTATTTAGTAAAGGATGCTCCCAAACTTGACCCAAAATTATTAAAAGACCCCATCCCTTCGAAGATTTTAGATAAAGATCAAAAACTGTTGGTAGAAGTGGGTGCCGTTAATCGCGAATATGTAAACTATAAGGATATACCTAAGGTACTTGAAAATGCCGTTATCGCAACTGAAGATTATCGTTTTTACAAACACCACGGGATTGACCCGATCCGCCTCGGCGGTGCTGTTTTGGCCAATTTCCAGCGTGGATTTGGTGCAGAAGGCGGCAGTACGATTACACAACAGGTTGTTAAAAATGTATTTTTAACGCAGGATAAAACCGTAAAACGAAAAGTTCAGGAGGCCTGGCTTTCTTATAAACTTGAGCAACAATATACAAAGACTCAAATTTTCGAAATGTATGTGAATAAAGTCTACGTATCTCGAAACAGCAATGGACTGGCTACGGCAGCAAAAATCTATTATGGCAAAACATTAAATGAGTTAACGTTAGCAGAGGCTGCGCAAATTGCCGGGATGCCGCAAAGCCCAAACAATTACAATCCATTTGACCATCCAGATTTAGCTGAGAAAAGACGAAATATCGTTTTAACATTAATGGAGCAGCATGGATTTATTTCAAAACAAGAAATGGAAGAAGCAAAAAAAGTTTCCGTTGCAGCCACTGTATTGAAACCAGATCAGCGTACTGTGGACGAAAAGCCTTTCGATTCTTTTGTCGATGCGGTTATTGATGAAGTGAAGGAAAATACTGATCTTGATATTTTTACAGATGGGTTAACGATTTATACGACATTAGATCAAAATGCCCAAAAATATGTTTATAATATGCTTAACACAAATGAGATTATTAATTACCCTGATGAGGAATTCCAGGCTGGCATTTCCCTTCTTGATACGAAGACGGGGGAAATCCGCGCCATTGGCGGCGGCAGGAACCAACAGGTAAAGCGCGGCTTTAACTATGCGACTGACACTAGGCGTCAGCCGGGATCTACTATCAAACCCGTGCTTGATTATGGCCCAGCAATTGAACACTTAAATTGGGGAACCTTTGAAATGATTGAGGATAAACCAATGACCTATTCCAACGGGAAGAAGTTTGGAAACTGGAACCAAACATATATGGGGCCAATGACAATTAGAACGGCTCTGCAATTATCTCGAAATACCCCCGCAGTCCAGGCATTACAACAGGTTGGTTTGGATAAAGCGAAGGATTTTGCAAACAATCTTGGGATTCCTTTAAAAGAAATTTCTGAAGCATATGCCATAGGCGGCTTTGAAACGGGTGTTTCGCCGCTTCAAATGGCCGGTGCTTACAGTGCTTTTGGTAATAAGGGCATATACACAACGCCGCATGCAGTCACGAAAATAAAATTGCGCGATGGAACGGAAATAAGCACTGCACCGGAACCAAAGGTGGTCATGAAGGATTCAACCGCCTTCATGGTTAGCGATATGCTAAAAAGCGTTCTCGTCTCCCCTGGGACAGGAACAAAGGCAAAAGTCCCAGGCCTTCCGATTGCCGGTAAAACCGGGACAACGAACTATACCGCTGAAGATATGGAAAAATATAATATCAAGTCCAGCTCTGTCCCTGACGCATGGTTTGCTGGCTATACGACCAATTACACTGCTGCTGTTTGGACGGGATATAAGGACATGAAAACACCCATTTCAACAGTTGAAGGCCGAAGCATTGCCCAGTTACTTTTTAAAAATGTAATGTCCTATGTCTCAAAGGATATCGACACTCCTGATTTCACAATGCCCAATAGTGTAGAAAAGGTCAGAATTGAAAAAGGCTCGATGCCGCCAGTCCTTGCAGGGGAATTCACACCGGCTAGTGAAGTAATAACCGAATATGCTGTCAAAGGACATTCACCAAAAAAAGTATCAGAGAAATATAACAAACTTGAGTCTCCGGTTAATGCTGCAGCGAAATATGACGAAGGCAAAAAGGAAATTACCTTATCTTGGGATTACAAAACGGGTAATGATAATGTAACCTTCGATGTAACCGTTGATAACGGGGCTGGTCCAAAACACTTCCCAGTAACAGGTAATACTTTAACCGTCCCTGATATAGTTCCAGGAACTAAGTATACCTTTACAATTGTCGCGATTCGCGGCGATAAAAAGAGCGACCCGGCCACAGCTGCGATTGACATACCAAAACCAGTTGATGAAGATAATCAAGAGAATGACAATGGTAATGATAATGGCAATGGCAATGGCAATGGTCAGGGCAATGACCAAGGGAATGATAATGGAAATGATAATGGAAATGATAAAGGCAACGGGAATGGAAATGATAACGGAAAAGGGAATGGCGGGAACCAGGGTAATCCCGGCGATACCATCCCTCCCGTTACTCCCCCCCCTGGAAACCCAACAGGAGGCCAAGGTTCAGGATCCCGTGAATCTTAAAGTAAAAAAAATCGTCTAGGCCTTTGGCCTGGACGATTTTTTCATAATCCTATTCTTTACAAACAATTTTTCTTGTTCAACCATCAATTCCGACAACTGTCGAAATGAATGATATAGGCTTGGACGAGACTTAATAAACGCTAATCTCTCCTCAATATTAACCGGCTTTAAATCAAATTGATTTAAAGGAATACTTGCACCTAAGGACACTGGGTGTCCGTTTGAAAGAAATAATAATCGCACATATAAATTAATTCCCTGCTCCATCAATTCCTGAGTGCTTCCGAGATGACGTTCACGGAATAATGCCTCCAGCTGTTCTCTCGTAGTGCGCCATTCCACTAGTAACTCTGATACTTCCCGTTCTTGATTACCCATTAACGGCAGCCTTCGCTTTCATCCGTTTCTTCCCTTCTCTGCACAGCTCTAACAATGGGCAGCTTGGGCATTGAGGGTTTTGCGCCTTACAATGATACCTGCCAAAGAAAATTAACCGGTGATGGGTCACAGACCACTCCTCAGCCGGAATTTTTCTCATCAGTGTCTTTTCTACTTCCAGCACTGAATCCTTCCAGCGGCAAATCCCCAGCCGCTTACTCACCCTTTCAACATGGGTATCGACCGCAATCGCCGGGATGTTAAAAGCCACCGACACGACCACATTGGCTGTTTTCCTGCCCACACCAGGCAGCTTGGTCAATTCATCACGATCTATCGGGATTTCGCCGCCATATTCATCTAGAACCATCCGGCAAAGGCTTTGAATATTTTTCGCCTTATTTCGATAAAGACCGATCGAACGAATATCATTTTGCAATTCTTCAATTGAAACCTGTAAATAGTCTTCAGGTGTTTTATATTTTTCAAACAAATCTTTCGTGACCTTATTGACTAAGACATCCGTGCATTGTGCCGATAAAGACACTGCAATGATAAGTTCAAATGGATTAGCATGATTTAATTCACAATGGGCTTCCGGAAACATTTCACCCATTTGATCCATACAATAACGGATTTCAGTATTATTAAGCATATGATCACCCCTTCAACAAAATAAAAACGAGGGGGTCTTCCCTCGTCATGATGATTATTGTTCGAGCCAATTATAAAAAGGGACAGAAGACTTCTGGGATTCAACTTTTGGATTCATCTTTTGTGTTTGCTTTTGACGGAATTTTTGTCCGTGGCTTTTCGCCTGCTCAATCGTTCTAATTCCACTTTTCTTCCATTCAAAAAGAATTCTATCAATATAGCGGAAATTTAATTTTCCCGACATTACGGCTTCCCTTAGCGCAGCTTTAATAATGATAGGATCATGATGATCGTCATCCATCCACATCCCAAGGGACTCACATTCAAAGGGAGATAACGGGCGGCCAAATTCCTTTTCAAAACAAGTATATAGATCGGTCTCTTCAGCCTTCTTATCCATTTCTTTATTTGTTTTGTTGTTTATTAGGAACTGGTCTACGAGTTTTTCCCACAAAGGTTTCACCGAATATTTTTCAAAACGAATGCCTTCATTCGAATATTCATCAGTGATTTCAATAAAGCCTCTTTGAATCAGCCTTCTAAGCATTTCGTTACAGTCTGACACGGAAATCGTCATCCGTGCTGAAAGTTCTTCTGGAGTAGGAAATTCATGTCCCTTTTCTAAAAAGGTTAGAATATTTAATAAAAGAACAAGTTCAATTTCATTTAAATTAAGTTTACGATACTCAGAAAATAATAAAGCAGGAACGATAATATTACCTTCCTGGAGCCATGATAATATGTTTGATTTCATCTTTAGGACACCTCCTGATAAGTATACCATGAACAAACAATTCGAGTAAGAAGATTGGGTATCCATCTTTGGAAAGCAAAAAGCCTGCCATGTGCAGACTTTTTGCCAAACCTCTTAAGAAGATTATATCTTAACTTTCGCTGCAACAAACTGGTGTATTCTGGAAACTGCATTTTCTAATTGCTCTAATGAAGTCGCATAGGATATGCGTATATTATCAGGTGTGCCAAAACCTGACCCAGGAATGACGGCTACTTTCGCTTCTACTAGTAATGCCTCGGCAAAATCATCGACATGAGAAAAACCAGTCATCTCGGCGGCTGCCCTAACATTTGGATAAAGATAAAAAGCCCCTTGCGGCTTAACACAAGTAAAGCCAGGTATAGCTACTAATTTATCATAAATAATCGCTAATCTTTTTTCAAATGCCAGACGCATTTCCCGAACAGCCTCTTGCGGACCATTGTAGGCAGCGATTGCCGCATATTGAGCGGTCGTTGTAGGATTTGAAGTACTATGACTCGCTAAGTTAGTCATCGCTTCAATCACCTGTTTATTGCCGGCAGCATAGCCAATTCTCCAGCCAGTCATGGAATGTGACTTGGATACACCGTTAATGATAATCGTTTGCTCTTTAAGCTCTGATGAAAGTTCGGCAATCGAAACATGCCGAGCCTCTCCGTAAATAAGCTTTTCATAAATTTCATCAGAAACGATTAAAATGTTTTCCTCAAGACAAATTTTTCCTAGTTCCAGCAGCTCTTCCGCTGTATACAAAACACCTGTTGGATTGCTGGGAGAATTGATAATAACAGCTTTTGTTTTGGTTGTAATTGCACTAACTAGTTGTTCCGGTGTAATCTTAAACTGATTTTGTTCGAGTCCGTCAATGTAAACAGGAACTCCGCCCGCTAGTTTGACTTGTTCAGGATAACTGACCCAATAAGGAGCAGGAATAATAACCTCATCACCATCGTTTATCAGCACCTGAAACAAGGTATAAAGTGCGTGCTTTGCCCCGTTACCGACAATGATTTCATTCGGTTTATAGCTAAGCCCTTGATCGGTTTCAAACTTCTTGATGATCGCCTTTTTAAGGGCAGGTAATCCTGCTGAAGGAGTGTACTTTGTATGCCCCTCATTCATTGAACGATAGGCTGCCTCCAAAATATGGTTAGGTGTATTAAAGTCCGGCTCCCCGGCACCTAACCCAATGACATCTACTCCCTGTTCCTTTAATTCCTTTGCTTTAGCCGTAATGGCTAATGTTGAAGAAGGGGTTAATGCCAGTACCCTATCTGCTAATTCTATTTCCATTCCTCTTCCTCCCGTCTCCAGTGATGCTATAGGTTCTCAATCTTTTTCAGCCACTCACCAGTTTCAAAGTCAATATAATAATAATTTATTAAATTATTTTCAGAACGGTAATAAATTTCCCATAATGGGATATTTTTTTCCATTCCCAACCGGACTGAGATGATTTTTTGGGGGTTTTTTTCTTCTAATAATTTTTGAATGGCTTCCTCTTTAGATAGACCATCACTTGCTTTTTTTACAATCAGATTCTTACTCTTTTCGGGAATCCAAATGATAATTTCTTCGCCCTTTTTATCTTTCCCTTCAATTACATCAACTGTTTCTAAGCCGCTATAAATATGAAAATCTACCACTTTGCTTAATGCAGTCTTTTCATTTGCCAGCGCGACAGCCTTTATTTCAGCGGCTTTTACAGGTTCCACTGATGAAAAATATACTTTTATCGAAATTCCCAAAACAACTACAATGAATAACACGAGAAATAAAATCCATTTTTTCATTTAATCACTTCTTTATGTACGATATATGGTAAAAATCGCTTTATTTTGATCTTCTTTATCAAGGGCTAGTCCAAACATGAGGTCCTTATCTTTTAAGCTTCGATTAAGGGCATCAACAACCTTATACAAATCCGGACTATACTGGATTTTAACTGTTGAAATAATATCAATTTTACTTTCCATCCATATTCTCCTCTTTTTCTAGAATCTTCTCAATTATTATAACAGGAATATACCTTTAACGGATGGTGATTCACGGCTAATATAGATGATTTTTTTTATGAAAGCCTGCACTTATTCTTCCGGCATGATTGGGATGGTAATGACTTCATAATTTGTTTTAGTTAATTTAATCGTTGTCGCAGCCTGTTTTTTTGTTAAATAAATCTCAGACCATGTATCATGCAAATCATCAAGGATGTCACGATCGAGCTTTTGCTTTTCTTCTGCAAAAAGGATGGATATTTGCGGATTAAGATATTCAATCAATTTTCCGGATAAAGAGTCTTCCCTAGTATAATGCGGAAGCTTGAAAATATTGACATCCTTGAGATTTTTCTTAAGGAGGATTTGCTCTGATTGATGGCTAAATGAACTCATCAAAAAAATTGTATGTTTAAAAAATTGCAGAGTCAAATCCATGCCTTCATCTTGTTCATGGCCACTGAACTGGACTTCAGCCGTCATCTGCGGGAGAATTTCCTTCTTTGCCCCTGACCCCCAAGGTAAGATTGAAATTTGTTTTATTTGCTCTAAATTTCCTGTCAGTTGGTTGGAAATCTCTCGCGTAGTAATTATTTCTTTAATGTTATATTTAGCTATCAGCTGATTGAGTTTATCGAAAGATAGTTCCTGTCCGTTGTTTGTCAGAAATAAGGCTGAGATTTCTTTTACACCATAAAGACTTAACCAAGCTTCCAATTCTGCTTTTGTCCCTTTACCCCCGGCATTAACTAATATATTTTTATCATTTGGGCCTTGGAGCAATATTGCTTCCCCTTTAGTAAAACCCAAAAAAGACACAGCTGCCTCATCTTCCTTTAACTTTAAATCAATATTTTCCACTTTTTCGGAAATAAATGGTTCTGCCTGTACGGAAAAAGTGCCTGTAACAAATATGGTCATTAACAATAACAATATTCTCATTCACAACCCTCCCATTTATTTACTTATAGGATGTGATGAATTTCCAATATTATCATAACCAAGAATGAATCAACTCAACCAATTCATTAATCGTTCCATTTTTAACAGGGATAGACGGGATTGATTTCAAAAAAGCTTTCCCGTATTTGGTCGTAACAATGCGACGATCAAATACAATCATAATTCCACGGTCTTTTTCGGTACGAATCAAGCGCCCAAATCCTTGCTTAAAGCGAAGAATCGCTTCTGGCAGGGAGTATTCTGAAAAGGCATTTCCGCCCTGCTCACTAATTAATTGGCATTTCGCCTCAGTAAGCGGCTCCTCCGGTGAACTAAACGGGAGCCTGACGATAATAAGGCAAGATAAATCTTCACCTGGGATGTCAACACCTTCCCAAAAACTACTTGTCCCCAGTAATATCGCCTTATCATAGCGCTGAAAATTCCGTGTTAGCCGTGTACGGCTGCCACTGGTAATTCCTTGGGCTATCAGAACATAATCATTTAGAAAGCCGCTTTCTTTAATGAGCTCATATGTTTTCTTCAGCATGTCATAAGCCGTAAACAGGAGCAGCATTCTTCCTTTTGTCGCTTCAGCAATCGTGATAATATGCTCAGTTATCGCAATGACATATTCATCCAACGTAACCGAATTTATGGCAGGCAAATCTTCAGGAATAAATAGTTGAACCTGATTTTTATATTCAAATGGTGAAGGAATCGATTGTTGAACAGTTACATCACCATTAAGACCTAATTCTTTCATGATATAGCTAAAAGAATGATTAACAGTTAGAGTGGCAGAAGTAATGACAACGGCCTTTTTTACTTGAAAAAATTTTTCTCTAAGCTGATCTGCCACAAAAGCAGGCTGCGCCAAAAAGGTGGTGATATTTTGTGGTGATCGGGTATCCATTTCAATCCATTTTACTTCCTTGGATTCTTTTAAGAAGCACTTCATCACTGTATTCCTTAACTCCGCCAGTTCCTGGCCGAATAAATAGAGTTCTTCCAATTTATTCTTTTCTGCCGCTGATAAGGTACCCTTCGCTCCCTTAATTGATTCGAGGCGGTCCATTATAGCTGAATGTAAATCTTTCAGTAAAAAAGCAGCCCTTTCCGCACTATGAACAAGTGCATTTCTTTCTTTCTCGCTGTCAAAATGAGTAAATCGAACTTTTATTCGATTAAAGCCTTTTTTATTTGTCAGCTTCGCTTTTGCATAAATGGCAATTAGCTTAAAAAATTCATCCATTTCATAGGTAAGGTCGATGACCATTTGGTTCAACTCAAAGGTATGAGGCAGTTTTGCCTTTTGTCTAGGGATGGCCGAAAGTAACCCTTCCATTTCATAAAAGAGTTGTTTTTGTTCATAAAGTCCAAATTGACCGATCATCAGCCTCGCAGATAGGTAGTCCAGAGAATGGCCAAAAAACTGGCTTGCCACTTTCTCTAGGTGATGGCCTTCATCAATGATGACATATTCAAAGGCAGGTAAGATGGAGCCTTCTCCTTTAATATCACTTAATAACAAAGAATGGTTGGTAATTATTATATCTGCCGCTTTTGCATCCCTTTTTGCTTTTAGATAAAAATCCTTTTCCTTCCATTCTTCTTTCTGTGAAAAAATAGGCGCTTCATTTTTGATTTTATTCCAGTAAATAAACCCACCGCTTGAAAGATTTAATTCATCTTTATCACCGGTTTCTGTTTCAGTCAGCCAGACGAGAATTTGCATTTTTGTTAAGATGGTATCATAATTATCGTTTTCATCCATCAATGTCTGCGAAAACTTTTCTAAACTTAAATAATGGTTTCTTCCCTTAAGAAGTACCGAGTTTATTTTAAAGGGAAGGATTTTTTCCAAAAGTGGAATTTCCTTTTTTAGAAGTTGTTCTTGCAGTTGAATCGTATGTGTACTGACGACAATTGGAACTTTTGATTGTTTTGAAAACCAGGCAGCCGGGAGCAGGTAGCCAAGCGATTTTCCTACCCCGGTTCCTGCTTCGATTAGGGTATGATTTTTATTATGAAATGCTTGATAAACAGTGTCCATCATCCTAAATTGGCCAGTCCTTTTCTCAAAGAACTCGAGGCCTTGCTTGACAACCCCAATTTTTTCTTTATCAGTTGATGGGTACAGAAAATCTATCTTGTATGCTTCGTCATTTTCCCCTAATGGAGTCCGTTTCTTTAATGCTAAATTTCGATACATTTCAATAGAATTGAGGAATTCCTCTGCGTCCATATTCTTATTAGTTGTTATTTCATCGAGCATCTGCTGCAAATCGCTTTTTAGCCCGCCTGATAACTGTGTAAGCTGCTTAAGCGTTATGAGCGGCAGCGATGATAATCGTTTTAGCAGAATAAGAAATAATTCGGCGGTAACCTGGGCATCGCTATCAGCCTGATGCGGGCGGTCATGCTGCAGGTTTTCTTTCTCCGCTAAATCTGTAAGCTTATAACCATCAGCTGTAGGAAACAGAATTCTTGCCATTTCCACCGTATCAAGAACAGAACCATAAAATCCTTCAAATCCGGCTTGGATTAATTCTTCTTGAAGAAATGATAAATCAAAAAGCACATTATGCGCCACAAAATAAGCCCCGTCAAGCATAGACATGACCTTCTCTGATATTTCAGCAAACAACGGGGCATTCTTGACCATTTCATCATTAATCCCGGTCAATTCTTCGATAAAAGCCGGAATCGATTTTTGCGGATTAATTAGTGACGAATATCTATCCGTGATGATTCCATTTTCAATGACTACAGCACCAAATTGAATGATTTTATCGCCCTTTTTCGGCAAGTTCCCCGTTGTTTCCAAATCAATTACAACAAATTTATCTGACATTCCATTAACACCCCGGACTTTCGTTCATTAAACGGTATCATAAAAAAACAAAAAAGAAAACAAACATACCCGGCAAGTATAAAGAAAACTCGCCGATTGGCGAGCCCGTTAGGGCGAAGACAGAAGCGTAGTTGCACTTATGCGACATAGGAAAGTGTAAATTTGAAAAAAATTTATACTTTCCTATTAGCAAAAAAATCCCCGGAAATCGGGGACTTACATAACTGTGAGTGCGGGTTCTTTATGGATAAGTTCTTTAATGCGATTGTTTTCATCCATGATCGCGACTCGAGGATTGTGAGCGGCTACCTTTTCTTCCGCTACAATCGCATATGAAATAATGATAACGATATCCCCTTCTTGGACAAGGCGGGCTGCCGCGCCATTTAGGCAAACAACACCGCTTCCTCTTTCACCGGGAATAATATAGGTTTCAAGCCGGGCACCATTGTTGTTATTGACAATTTGGACTTTTTCATTCGCTATCATGCCTACAGCGTCTAAAATATCCTCATCTATGGTAATACTGCCAACGTAATTTAAATTAGCTTCTGTCACGATTGCTCGATGGATCTTTCCGTTCATCATAGTACGAAACAAACGTATTCCTCCCCTGTTGTCACTTTTTCAAGTCTAGTCTAGCTGAATAATGAAATTATCGATTAAGCGAACCTTAGTAAATTTTACAGCGAGTGCAATGATTATGGAACCCTCTATTTTTTCCAATGGTTTTAACCTTGGATAAGAGAAAATTTCAACATAATCAATTTTTCCGTTTGATTCACTTGTAATCATTCCACTGATTAATTCCATTAATCGAGAAGGACTTTGTTCCCCTTGGTCAATTGCTTCTTTTGCCACTACTAAGCTTTTATAAAGCACTGCTGCCTGAATTCGTTCCTCAGGTAAGAGATTGACATTACGGGAGCTTTTTGCCAGCCCATCCTGTTCGCGAACAATGTCGACGGCAATAAGCTCGACTGGAAAATTAAAATCAGAAATTAAACCGTCAATGACCGCCACCTGCTGTGCATCCTTTTTACCGAAATAGGCTCTATCCGGCATCACAATGTTAAATAATTTTGTGATGACAGTTGCAACACCGTCAAAATGACCGGGACGGGATTTCCCGCATAAAACATCGGTCCGTTCTTGAACCGTCACTCTTACAGATAAGTCATTGGGATACATTTCTTCCACTGACGGGTAAAAAAGGTAATCAACCTGCTCACTTTCGGCTAAGGCCTGGTCACGCTTAAAATCGCGGGGATATTCCGCATAATCCTCTGTTGGGCCGAACTGTAAAGGATTGACAAAAATACTAATGACGACAATATCATTTTCCTGCCTTGCTTCCTTTATCAGGGTTAAATGACCTTCATGGAGAAATCCCATTGTTGGGACAAAGCCAATCGATTTTCCTAACCCCTTTTGTTTCACGATTTCTTCCTTTATTTCCTTAATGGTGGTAATAACCTTCATTCTTTGCCTCCATATAATACCTTTAGTTCCTCTTCCTTCATCGTAAAGGTATGTTTATCTTCCGGAAACTGATTATTTTTCACATCTGCTGCATAAGCTTGAATCGATTCAATCATAAACGGATTTACGGAATGGTATTGTTTGACAAACTTCGGCACTCGTTCCACACCATAGCCTAAAATATCATGATAGACAAGCACCTGGCCATCCACACTGATTCCCGCTCCAATCCCAATCACAGGAATGGAAATGGACTTTGCCACTTCCTCTGCCAGCTGCTTCGGTACACATTCCAAGACAACAGCAAAGGCACCTGCTTCTTCACACCCTTTTGCATCTTCGAGTAACTTTTTCGCTGCATGCGCATCCTTGCCTTGAACCTTATAGCCACCCAAAACACCGACTGATTGCGGTGTTAAACCAAGGTGGGCACAAACTGGAATCCCGGCTTTTGTAAGGGCCGAGATTTTTTCAATAACCTCGTCAGCTCCTTCAAGTTTTACAGCGTGAGCGCCTGTCTCCTGAATGAGTCTTCCTGCGTTTATTAATGTATCTCTAACTGATAGATGGTAGGTCAAGAACGGCATATCTACGACAATAAATGTATCTTTTGCTCCGCGTTTAACGGCTTTCGTGTGATGAATCATATCCTCAACTGTTACTGGGATAGTAGAATCGTAACCTAGAACCACCATTCCAAGTGAGTCGCCAACTAAAATAACGTCAACTCCCCCCTGTTCTGCTTGTTTAGCAGATGGATAATCGTAGGCTGTTAACATGACAATCTTTTCGTTCTTTTCCTTCATTTTCAAAAAATCTGTTGTCTGCTTCATCTTTTTCCCTCCTTTTATAATGGGAGAGGCGATAAAACGAATTCGAAGAGCAAATAAAAAGATCCTTCTGAAGGCAGAGGATCTTTGTTACTCTTTTGCGTGTTCCATCCCTCTGTCCCGGTCCGTAAAAACGGATCTAGGCAGAAACCTTTTTAATTGTTATCACAAGACGGTGCAGTTCCCAGGGATACTGCCCATTGAAATTATCATACAAAATGTACATACTACATGCAAGGAATATTAATCTTACTGATACGATTCATAGTTCGATATCTGCTGAATAAACATGGTGAATGACACCAGATTGGTCCTTTATTTTTAAAACACCTTCATCGGTGATTCCCAGTGCTGTTCCTTCAATTACATTTGTTAACGTTCTCGCTTTCAGTTCCTTGCCGATACTGACTGCATAGCTTTCCCAGAGAAGCTTAATCGGAAAAAAGCCTTGCTTTAAATAGAGTAGATACAGTTTTTCAAAATGTTTAAAAACACTTCTAATTAACGCAGCCCGGGAAATTGTCTCCCCTTTTTCAATCGAAAGTGAACTGGCTATTTCCTGGAGCTCATCTGGAAATTCCTCTTTCCGCTGGTTGACGTTAATGCCAATGCCAATAATAATGGAATGAATTCTGTCTGCTTCTGCCTGCAGTTCTGTTAAGATTCCCGTTACCTTTTTTCCATGCAGTAAGATATCATTGGGCCACTTTATTTCAGGCTGCAGCCCTGTTATTTCTTCCATCGCTTGAACAACAGCTACAGCCGTTAATAGTGTCAACTGCGGGGCATTGGTCAGCGGGATATTCGGCCTAAGAATTAAACTCATCCAAATGCCTGTATATTTTGGCGAATGCCAAATTCTATTCATTCTGCCTTTACCGGATCTTTGCTCTTCCGCAATAATTACTGTTCCTTCCGGTACATCCTCGGATGCGAACTTATGGGCAATTTTTTGTGTCGATTCCACACTTTCTTGATAGTGGATGTTCCTGCCGATGAATTCAGTTGTCAAGCCAAGTCTTATTTCATCGGCGGTTATCTTTTCCGGTGTTTTTAGAATCCGATAGCCTCTATTTCGAACAGCTTCTAATTCAAAGCCTTCTTTCCTTAATTCCTCAATGTGCTTCCACACAGCTGTCCTTGAGCAGCCAATTACCTCAGCAAGATGCTGCCCGGATAAATAGACGTCGCCGGCTTTAGTAAAGGCATCGAGTAACTCTTTTCTTAATTCGGACTGCACGTCAATAGCCACTCCTTAATCTTTTGTTTATTATTTTCCAATTCCCCTGCCACGATTGCCGCTTCTATCCTCAATAGCGTCACTTTCAGCCAGGGGCCGCCGCTTTTATCGAGCCATTTCATCACATCGTTTCCTGTGACATTTATGTCAGCGACATGCTTGATTGGCAGATTCTCGTACAGGTCTAACCAATGATCCATTGAATCCGTTTCACGTATCCCGTTAATAACCACGTATAGCTTTTCAACGGATAGGATGTTGTCATGGCCCGCCCTATACAAATCATAAACGGACCATTCATGCTGTAGTCTTTTTTCTAGGAAGAGCAGCATTTTCTGTATCTCTCTTATGTCTTTAATTGGCATGCGCCACTCTCTTAAAAATGTCCCCGCCGACTTTTCCTTTATTTCTAAACAAAAAAGCAATATTGACCACATTTCATTTTTATTTAGACTTTCACATTGAAAGTTTAACAATTGTTTTAATTGCCGTTTCTTAGTCGCCAAACCCGGCAAATAAAGAAATAGATTCGTATCAAGCAAAACCTTGATGGCTTCCTTCTGATTCTTGCCATTTAAAAGTTTTTCAAACTCTGCTTTTTTTCTTTCCACAGCAATATTCTTAAGTAAATCAATCTGTTTGATTAATGCCTTTATCGTATCCTTTTCAATAGTAAAAGCGAGCTGGCTTAAAAAACGAACCGCACGCAACATTCTTAACGCATCTTCACCGAACCGTTCTTCTGCCTTACCAACTGTTTGAATTATTTTATCTCTGATCGCAGTCTGTCCATCAAAGGGGTCAATTAGTTTTCCATTTCGGTCCATCGCAATCGCATTCATTGTAAAATCCCTGCGCTTTAAGTCCTCTTGAAGATTACGGATAAACGCTACCTCTTTTGGGCGGCGATAGTCCTGATATTCCGCTTCCGTTCTAAAGGTGGTAACTTCATACGAGCCGCCGTTAAATAACACAAGCACCGTTCCATGCTCAATTCCAATATCGACCGTTTTCGGAAAGATTGCTTTCACTTCATCAGGTGTTGCTGATGCAGCAATATCTACATCGCTAATCCTTCTCTTTAAAAGGTAATCCCTAACGGAACCGCCAACGAAATAGGCTTCATAGCCGGCATCCTCTAATTTCCTTAACACAGGATTGGCTGATAAAAAAGGTTCTATCATCATACGTCACCTTAATTCATTAATTTAAAATATAATTGTTCATATTGTTCTACAATTTTAGCGGCATTGAAGGTTGTTTTAACCGTTTCCACTGATAGTTTGGAAAACTGCCGATGAAGATGTTGATCATTTAACAGCGTAATTGCTTTATTTGAAATCTCTTCTATGTCTCCTACTTCACAAATAAATCCTGTTTCTCCGTGCAAAATGACTTCTGGGATTCCACCAACATTTGTCCCAATACACGGCACGCCACAGGCCATTGCCTCTAAAGCCACCAGCCCAAAGCTTTCCTTTTCAGAAAGTAACAGCATCAAATCACTGATGGAATATAATTCCTCAAGATTCTCTTGTTTTCCAAGGAAAAGGACCTGGTCCTCTAACCCAAGCTGCCTTACCAGTTTACAAACTAAAGTCATTTCAGGTCCGTCGCCAACTAACAACAATTTTGCCGGCATTGTGGCGGAAATCTTCGCGAAGGTTTTCACTACATCCTGTACACGTTTGACAGCCCGAAAATTTGAGACATGGATGATCACTTTCTCTTCTTCTTTAATCGCGTATTCTCCCTTTAGTGTACTAGCATCCCTTTTATGGTAGATTCGCTCATCAATAAAATTATAGACAGTTTCAATTTGCTGATCCGGATTAATCAGCTCATAGGTTTGCTCAACCAATGCCTTGGAAACAGCGGTCACAACATCGGATTTTTCGATACCGAATTTAATCGCATCTGTTAATGATGGATCATACCCTAATACTGTTATGTCTGTACCATGTAGTGTCGTGACAATTTTTATATCTCTGTGACTCATTTGCTTCGCTAATATCGCACATACTGCGTGGGGAATGGCGTAATGAACATGGAGCAAATCTAATTTCTCCCGATTTGCTACCTCAGCCATTTTACTCGCTAGGGCAATATCATAGGGTGCATATTGAAAAACAGAATATTGATTGACTTCGACCTGATGATAATAAATGTTATGGTACATTTTATTAAGCCTGAAAGGAATACTTGAAGAGATAAAGTGAATCTCATGGCCCTTTTCTGCCAGCATTTTCCCAAGCTCAGCGGCTACTACCCCTGATCCACCCACGGTTGGATAGCAAGTAATTCCAATTTTTAGTTTCCTCATATTTCAATCTCCCATCAAATCTCGGTTTACAAGGATTGGCACCTTTGTTTTAAAGCCTTCTGCATAGGTAACGCCAACCAATTTACCAAACATTCTTTCCCTTGCTTCAACTGTTTCAATATAGCCATTAACGAGCGGCGTATTGAAGCTTTGGTCTGTTTGTTCAAATTGGCTTTTATATGCCCTTAATGCTTCCAGCTTTTTGTCGATAAACATTGTGACATCCGTGGTAAAATCCGGTTTATGGAAACCATTTATCATATAAAAATACAGTTTTTCTACACGGTGGGGTTCGGTTCCTTCTTCTGTGTGATAGTTCTTAATCCCAGCTGAAAAAACCGCCTCCTCAACAAGACGGGCACAATTCCCATGGTCAGGGTGGCGGTCCTCAAAATAGGGAGCAAAGACAACTTGTGGTTTGTATGTTCGAATGATACCGGCAATCTTCTTTATGTATTCATCATTTAAGAATAAACCCCTATCTGGAAATGCCAGCGAAGTCCGTAAGCAAACACCTAAAATTTCAGCTGCAAGGCTCGCTTCCACTTTTCTTAACGTGACATTCCCATTGGAGGAAAGCTCAGCATCTGTTAAATCACAAATACCGATACGTTTCCCTTCAGAAGCCAGTTTTGCTATCGTACCTGCCATGCCAATTTCCACATCATCAGCATGGGCACCGAAAGCAAGAATATGTAACGATTTATCTTCCATTTTCCTCACCATTTTCTTTAACGATATTTCTCCAATCGATTAAGCCCAGCTCTAAACCTCTAATTAATAATTCAGCCGTACCCATATTGGTCGCAAGTGGAATAGAATATACATCACAAAGTCTGACTAGTGCGGTCACATCCGGTTCATGAGGCTGAGCTGTCAATGGATCGCGGAAGAAGAAAATCGCATCCATTTGATTTTGGGCAATCCTTGCACCAATCTGCTGATCACCGCCAAGCGGTCCGGATTGATAGCGGGTTATCGACAGCCCCGTCGCTTCATTAATTCTTAAGCCGGTTGTGCCCGTTGCAAACAAGGTATGTTTCTTAAATATTTCCTGATAGGCTGTTACAAATTGGACGAGGTCATTTTTCTTTTCATCATGGGCGATTAAGGCTATATTCATTATTTTGACTCCTAGTCTAAAATATTTTCAAGTCCATAAACAAAATTATTTTGCTTCATTACTGTTTCGACAGCTACTTTCACGCCCGACATGAAGGAGGCACGATTGTAGGAATCATGACGAATGGTTAATGTCTGACCATCAGAGCCAAATAAAACCTGCTGATGGGCGATGAGACCCGGCAAGCGGACTGAATGAATATGCATCCCATCATAATCCGCCCCTCTTGCGCCTGTTAACGTTTCTTTTTCATTGGGGTGACCTTGTTTTTTGGTTTCTCTGACGGCTGAAATCATCTCTGCTGTTTTTACTGCGGTCCCGGATGGGGCATCTAGTTTTTGGTCATGGTGCATTTCGATAATTTCAACATCATGAAAATATTTTGCAGCCAGCTGCGAAAATTTCATCATCAGCACGGCCCCGATTGCAAAGTTTGGCGCAATGATACAGCCTAATTCTTTTTCGCGGCAGATAGCTTCCAATTCCGCTAAATTCTCTTTTGTAAAGCCAGTTGTGCCAACAACTGGACGAACATTATGTTCCAGTGCTGTTTTGGCATGGTACATGCCTACTTCGGGTGTGGTTAAATCTATTAATACGTCTGCTTCTACCTCTTGCACGCATTTTTCAATATCAGTATAGATTGGGACATTTGAAATAGATTGAAACCCTGCTACATCACTTAACATCATGCCATCATACTTGTGATCAAGGACAGCCGCCAGTTCAAAATGATTTGTAGTAGTCACCAGCTTTACAGCTTCAGTCCCCATCCGGCCACGCGGACCGGCAATGATAATCTTTATTTTATTCATTGTCTTCACTCCTGCTTTCCTGCTCAATTCTTGTCCAACGGTCTGAATCTCTTGTTTTAAATTTATCCATGACATAATTATGGGCATCTTCCAAGTCAATCTTTAAGGCATTAGCCATGCAAATGAGAACAAACAGAAGGTCGCCAACTTCTTCTTCAATGGCTTTTTCGGTTTCACTGGTTTTCTTCGGTTTTTCACCGTAATAATGGTTTACTTCTCTCGCTAACTCTCCTAATTCTTCGGTTAATCTTGCGAGCATTGCTAGCGGACTAAAATAGCCTTCTTTAAATTGGCCTATGTAGGTATCGACTTCTGCCTGAAGATCATTCATCGTCTTATGTACTGCCATTTTCAAAAACACCTCATTTCTTCTATTAGCAACTATCACATTCATTATGTTATTTATTCATGTTTATGTTAGCTAAAATGGGGTTGATTTACAAATGTTTTTGTTTTTATCGGCTCTTTTTCTCTTCTCATTGCTCTAACGCTATTAATTCGCTATAATAAAAACCGCCACAAAAGAGAAATATATGGTAGAGGAGGACTGTTTATGGTATTTGGCCTTAAAATTAAGAATATTCTATTTATCCTGCTTGGTGCGGCCATCATGTCGTTCGGTCTAGTCAATTTTAATATGCAGAATAAGCTGGCTGAAGGCGGGT
Source organism: Neobacillus novalis NBRC 102450 (assembly GCF_001591805.1). Taxonomy (GTDB): domain Bacteria; phylum Bacillota; class Bacilli; order Bacillales; family Cytobacillaceae; genus Neobacillus; species Neobacillus novalis. The sequence continues at coordinate 176,460 of NZ_BCVP01000012.1, forward strand.
TCACAGGAATTACCTTGATTTTTTATTTCAAGCTCCATTGGGATCCTTCTTATACAAACTTGCTTCTTAATATTCCTTTATTTTTTATCGGCTGGAAGTTATTAGGACGGAACTCCTTCTTATATACCATATTAGGAACAGTTGGGGTTTCTATTTTTTTATGGATATTTCAGCGCTATTCAATCGATATGCCGCTGCAAAGCGATTTAACCTTAGCTGCTTTATTTGCTGGTGTCTTCACGGGGATTGGCTTAGGGATCATCTTTCGTTTCGGTGGGACAACAGGCGGGGTAGATATTATTGCAAGGCTCGTCCAAAAGTATGCAGGTTGGAATATGGGCAAAACGATGTTCATCTTTGATGCCTGTGTTATTGCCCTTTCGCTGCTTACATACTTGAATTATAAACAAGCTATGTATACACTTGTCGCTGTTTTCGTCGGTGCAAGGGTGATTGATTTCATGCAGGAAGGTGCATACTCTGCCCGGGGCGCGATGATTATTTCTGAGAAAAATGAACAAATTGCCGCAAAAATTATGGATGAAATGGAACGCGGGGTTACCGCATTAAGAGGATATGGGTCCTATACAAAAAGTGACCGTGAAGTTTTGTATTGCGTTGTCGCTAAAAACGAAATTATGCGTTTGAAAAATTTAATTACCTCCGTAGATCCGCATGCATTTATATCGATTTCTGTTGTCCATGATGTCCACGGAGAAGGCTTTACACTTGACGAAAACAAAATGCCAATTGGAAATTAAAAAAGCGCAAGCGTCCTGGTCAGCGGCGCTTGCGCTTTTCATATCAATCCTTGTGATCTCTTGAGCGGTCTTTTTTCCATCCTTTGTCTCCTTGGTACTTGCGCCAGCCGACATAGGATAATGTCATGATAATAATGCTTCCTGTTGAGATAATAACCCACCACAGTGAAGGATCTGCATCATCTTCTGCCATATTGGCAAAAAGATTTTTTAAGTCGGTATCGAGGGCTTCCAGCTGCTGCTGGCTTTTTGCATTATTGACAACCTGCGAACGATATTCGTTAACAAAATCAATCCGTGCATCGAGCCTTTGAATCGTTTCTGCAGGTACATCTATTTTCATACTCGGATAAATGACATTGTATAAGGATAAAAAGCTATTGAAATTTGAATGAAATTGGGCGGTATCACCATTAATCGCTGCTTCCTTCGCCTGATGAAAGGTGGTCATCACTTGCTCTTCCATTTCTGTCCATAAGGGTTGATGACTTGTCGCGATAGCATCGATTACAAGCCGGAATTTAGTTAATTTATTTATTCTTTCCTCGTATTTCATGTTGGGACTAACCGCTGCTTCCATCGCTTCATCATGCGAGGTGTGAACAATTCTTACTTCATCAACAGATAAGGGCTTTGCAATACCAGAAAAACTCGTGAACTGGTCAGAAAAATAATCAAGCATTTTTTTAGCATCTTCATATCTATGAAACTTCACCATTTGGAGAGCTTCATCAGAAATATCATCGAGCCGCTCCATCGGCGATTGCTGTTCGGCTGATGCAGTTATGGGAGTGACCATAATAATAATTGCAAATAAAATTAACCAATTGATTTTCAACAATCCTTGTCCCCCCTTTCATTACTAATAAAATGTATGTAGGGGTGGACAAGGTTAGACCACTAATTAGAGAAACAGACTTATTTTATTTCAAGTTTAAATCGATTGGGACGGATCGAGAAATAGTAAGCAAGTCCAATTGAAAGAATAGACAGCCAAAACGTGAAATAGCCTATTTGTGGTATATAATCATCAAGCATATGGTAACTTGGCAGCATGAAAAAGACGTAATCAATCACATCATTATGCAGCGTCCAGATTGCCGTTACGATTAAATGCCACCATTTAAATCGGTAAAACGGTGCATACAATAACCCTTGGACAGCCATTGCAAAATGGGAGAAAATCAACATACAGCCAATCCAGTCAAGCTCCCCATTAACAAAATAAACAAGGATATTCATGACAACTGCCCATATTCCATATTTAAAAAGTGTTACTATCGCAAGTGCTTCGATTAAGGGCCAGTTTTTCCCCAGTAGAAAGGCAATCAGGACGAAAACGAAAAATAAACTTGCTGTCGGACTGTCGGGAACAAATGGGAGAAAAATGGCTGGTGTTTCTTTAAGCTGCCACCCATACCAATAATATCCGTAGGCAGTACCGGCAATATTGACAATGAGTAAAAGGCCGAGAATAGACCTATTTGCCAAGAGAGGATAAATAAAGCGCACAAATACTCCCCATTTCAATAAAAAAGCTGACGATTCCCGTCAGCTTTTTATCATTTAATTATTTTTTACCTATTTCTGCGATAAATTCAGATAGCTTTTTAAGCTGTTCGTCATTACCTTTAAAAATCCCTGCAGGCATTGTACCACCTGGGCCTTTTTTACCTTCTACAGCAATTTTTGCTACTTCTTCAGCTGATAAGCCAGTACCAATTAATGTTGGTGCTCCGGCGCCGCCTTGAAAATTATCACCGTGACAGGTAATACAAGCATTTTCATTTGCGATTTTGTAGCCATCACTGGTTTTATCAAAATCAACCTTTGCAACAATTTTACCTTGACGCTCAGCCTGTGCCCAATCATGTGTTGAAACAGATTGCCATGTTAGAAAAACAATGGAAGCTATTGCCAGTAACATAAATCCGGTTGCAAACGGACGCTTCATTGGACGGCGTTCCGGTCCACGATCAAGGAATGGAGCTAATAATAAGCCCCCAAATGCAAGACCAGGCATAACCATTGCACCGATTACAGTATATGGACCAGATGCAAATGAATATTTCAGTAATTGATACAAGAACAAGAAATACCAGTCTGGTAATGGAATATAACCTGTATCAGTAGGATCCGCTATCCTTTCAAGCGGGGCCGGGTGAGCAATTGTTAAACATAAATAGCCAACCAGAAATACTGCTCCTATCATCCATTCTTTCAAAAGGAAATTAGGCCAGAAAGCTTCTGTTTTGCCAGGGTATTCTGAATAATCTTTAGGAAGCATCGTCTTCCGTGATTCAGGTGCTACCACACGTGAGTCACCTACGAACTTCATACCTTTACCGCGATGCATCGAGCAATCCCCTCCTTTTTCCGTCGAGATTTGAAACTTTCATTGAAAACCGATTTTAAAGCGGTCCGGAAATGCCCTGTTTTCGAATCATAATGAAGTGAGCTCCCATAAGTCCGAGCAATGCTCCAGGCAGGAAGAACACATGGATTGCAAAGAAACGGGTTAATGTTTGGGCACCAACAATATGTTCATGACCTGCTAATAATACTTTAACATAGGAACCAATGAACGGTGTGGCCTCAGCAATTTGCAGACCAACTTTTGTAGCGAACAACGCTTTCATATCCCAAGGTAATAAGTAACCTGTAAAACCTAAACCAAGCATGACGAAGAAAATAAGTACTCCGACAACCCAGTTCAACTCACGAGGCTTTTTATAAGCACCCTGGAAGAAGACGCGTAATGTATGTAAAAACATCATAACAAGCACTAAACTTGCACCCCAGTGATGCATACCACGTACAATTTGTCCAAAAGCAACTTCATTTTGCAGATAATATACAGATTCCCATGCGTTTTTAATATCCGGCACATAGTACATCGTTAAAAACATACCGGAAAGAATTTGAATGACCGTTACGAAGAATGTCAGACCGCCAAAGCAGTATACAAACGCCGAAAAGTGATGCGCTGGATTAACATGCTCAGGTACTTCATGGTCTGCGATATCGCGCCACAAAGGCGTAATATCTAAACGTTCATCGACCCAATCGTAAATTTTGTTTAACAATGATTACGCCTCCTTCCGTGGTTTAGCTTTTCCTAAGTAAAGGTAACCATCTTTTTCTTTGTATGGATATACATCTAGCGGTGCTAACGGTGGTGTATTTGGAACATTTGTACCGTCTTTTGTATAGCGGCCATAGTGACATGGACAAAAGAATTGATCTGGATGTTCTTTATCCGTATTCCAGTTAACCGTACAGCCTAAGTGTTTACATACAGGTGATAGTGCAATAATTTTTCCATTATCATCCTTATAGACCCAAGCAGTTTCCGTAACTTCAGACTCATACCAGGCATCCTTTTGCTTAAATTTAAAGTCTACACGAACAGGCTCTTTAGTTATTTCCGACACCTTTTTCGGAGTAGGAATAAAATCTCCACCGGCTTCCGCCTTTAAAACAGGATCCACTGCAAATCGGACCATAGGCATTAACATCCCCGCAGCCATAAAGCCGCCCACACCTGTTAAAGTATAACTTAAAAATTGTCTTCTTGAAACGCGTTCTTTACTCATGCTTATCCCCCCCTCTATTCACGAAGTTAAGTCCAGCGGACAATTATTAAACACATATAAAACTAGGACATAACAATGATATATCAATCTACAGGCAAGGTCAATATCATACTATTTTAAAAACATATAATCTGAATAGTTTTACCCTTTTTCCTGCCATTTTTGCGTAAAGAGAATTAAAAGCTGTTTTACTTGGCTATTAATTATTTCCACCTTTTGGGATTCAGTCATCTGCTCCAGCAGAAGCGATGGAAGCCAAATTAATGCCCCGCCTAATTTCTCCTCATGTGCTTTCCATTCTATATCGGATGTTAGGTAAAATATGTGTTTAAAATCACCTTTTACGATATTTTTCTCCCAGTTCTGTAAATCATTCAAGACTTTTTCGCTATTTTCATTTTTTAAATATGTAAATGGAGGAAATAATAATAATCTCCCGGTAAACTGCCTTTCTAACTGGCTTGTTAACAGCGTAATAAATTCCGCAGCCGCGGCTGACTGCTTCATTTCACCCCCAAACGAAATTGAATAGATGGGAATAACAGCCGTATCTACATACTCCTTGGCATTTAAATAAGTGTCAATATCTTGTGGTATCCATTTCATTTTTCGCACCTGCCTTTTTGCTTCACTATTCCTATAATACCATTATCTCCTATAACTTTAAAAAGAAAATGTAAAGTTTTAAAAAAACAAAAGGAAGGATGCTTATCGCAAACTTCCTTTTTGTTCTGCCATTGCTAGTTTATTTAATTTTTCAGTCAGCATTCGAAATGCCTTACGATCTTGGTTATCAAGTGCTTCATCAATTAATTGCAGCAGCTGTTCACGTTGAAAGCGTTCAATACTATGCTGTAACAATTGTTCTGCAATGATTCCATCCTTTTCATTCACTTGCAGATGTTTTGGGACAAAGGGGTTTTCCTCAAGCACCGCTGCATATTGATGTGCCTGATTTGAAGCATGGAAGTTTAATTGAATAAAAATATCCTCGTCGCGGTTAAGCCGAATATCATGGAAAGATTTTTCAGCATCCGTTGTCATCACATTTTCTTTATAAAAACGGAATGGCACTTTATCCACACAATGTGTCGACATAATCAAACCACGCGGACAGTACTGTGCTTGCTCAACAAAATGAACCTTTTCCATTAGGAGATCGTGACTCATTAAATAGTTGAGAATCCAAACACATTCTCTTCTTTTTAATTGATAATGATTTAAAAACCAGCGAATAAAGTCCTTCTTCTCGTTGACAGAAACAGGGGTTGCCATGAAAGTTTCCCTCCTCTGCATAATCAGCTTTTTTAGTCCTTTACATCGATAAGACGTTCAAGCATTTCCATATACTCAGCATTTGTTGGATCCTCAATTAGCAGCTGTTTAAAAATTTCGGCGGCTCGGTCAGTTTTTCCTTCCTCAATTAGAAAATATCCGTAATCAAGCAAGAATGCTTCATTATTCTTAAAAAAAGTATATGCACTTTCATATTTGTCTAATGCGTATGAGTATTCCTCTAATTTTTGAAAGCTAAGCGCAGAATCCCATAAAAGCTGGGGCTCCTCATCTTCAATAATGTCAAGCTGAGAAATTAACTCGAGGACATCCTCATATCTTTCCTTTTGAAAAAAGAGTTTATTTAACATAAGCGCTGCTTCAGTGAATCCCGGATCTAAGGCCAGTGACTCCCGGAAGTATTGCTCGGCATCCGCCTCTTTTCCGAGTTTTAGCGCTGTTTTCCCACCATAGAAAAATAATTCTTTATTAAATTCATCCTGTTTTAAACCTTCTTGAATCGCGTTTAAACTATTTTCCAGCTCTTCTTCTCGTTCGTATCCGATAGCAAGATGTAAATAGAGGGAATGATATTCTGGATCAAGTGCTTTTAATTCATTGAATTTTTCAATGGCAGTTCGATTATAGCCTGCCTGCAGCGCTGTAAATGCGTAGCCGAATAATGTGTTAATCTCTAATTTTCCATCCAGCGCCTTATCATAATAAGCCAGCGCTTCCTCAAAAGCCCCAGATCCGCTTAAAAGGTCTGCCATCCGCCCATGTATATTAATGCCGGCCATTTCGTTTTCTTCTGTTAAAACCGTTTCATAGGCGTTCCTCGCCTTGGCAATTTCACCAAGTTCTCCGTAAAGCTCCCCTAAAGCAAAATCTATTATGATTTCATTTGGCAGTATTTTTTTTGCCTTCAGTAATTTTCTTTCACACACTTCATAAAGTCCTTGGAGTTGATAAAGGTCTGCTAACAGTAATAATGACTGTGCAAAATTAGCATCTTGTTCTGAAATTCTTTCCAGGACAAGAATCGCCTCTTCCTCTTCTCCGGCTTCCACTAATATTTCACCCAGCAGGACCAGAAGTTCGCCTTCTTCAGGGTAAATTTCCAGGAGGCTTTCAATTAGTATCTTTGCTTCATCTAAAAATCCATACTGGTACAATTCTTCTCCCAGGAGAAATTTTTCCTCGGGCAGACCGCTTTTTAATATAAGATTATATTCATCTAAGGCTTCTTTATGTTGGCCCTGCTCTAACATATTAATAATTTTATTTACTCTCTCCATTGGCTTTAACCTCTTTTCCCCCTTTATTTACAAAGAAAAATAAGATGGGGTTCGCACCTTTAGATGTTCTCCATATCCTGGTTTAAATAAAACCTTTGCCCCTGTCCGGACAATTTTTCCTTTGTGAACTGTAACTACAAGTCTATCACCATGATAATGAAATAATTTGACTTCATCAACATTATTGATTTCTCTTCCTTTTAAATATAAGTTATAGCTCAATTCAGTTCCGTGCATCAGGCTCGCTCGTTGCGGAAATAAACCTACTTTATTTAATACAGTGGCAGGCAATGGCTGGTTTTCTTCTATTTCCTCATAAATTGCCGGAATTTTTTCTTTTACCATTATACCTTTCCATTTCGACAAAACGGCCCTCGCTTCCTTCTTCTGCGAAGAAGAAATTTTTGGAATCAAGGGGCTGTTGAACGGGAATATCGCTTCCCTTATCCATCCCCATGGCACATTTTCCAATTGACCTGGATCTTCTAGTTCGATAAAAATGGCTGGGATTTTTTCTTTCTTACAAATTCTCATTAGACTAGGCGTAATTAGGCGTACTGGGATTCTTATCCCGATGATAAAGTCAACAGGACATCCCACCAGCGCTGTTTTCATTTCCTTGAATTTTTCTGTTAATTCATTTTCGTAGGAAACATCAACATATGTAAACAAGGTTGTACATCCTTTCAGCAAAAATTGGTCAATTAAATAATTTTTCAATTCCGGAAAGGATTCTTTATACGGAATTTTGGAATTAAAAAGGACAAAAGACGGGGTCATAATATAGGGTTCAACATTCATTTTCATCACTCGATAATGATTAAAAGAAGTTTGAATCTTGATTATTCGATTTTCTGAAATTAACAGTGAAGAAGTCGTTAATTGCTTGTCCTTAAGAATGTTGGCATTTTCAATGATATACATCGTCTTACCCCCCTATACTTCTTAAAGACAAGCTATGCACTAATTTCATAAACTATGACTTTGTGGTGTAGTAAAAAAGTAAAAGCTGCACATATAGCAGCTTTTACTTAGCAAGGTAATTAATGTGTTTAAAAAAATTCGGGTAGGAAACGGAGATGGCTTCAGGATTCTCCAGGATAACCTCTTCATCACATAGAAGGGCAGCGATGGCAAGCATCATCCCTATCCGATGATCACCATGACTTGAAACAGTTCCGCCTTTGAGTTGCGATTGTCCCTGGATAATCATCCCGTCATCCGTTGCCTCAATCGAAGCCCCTAATTTACTCAATTCTTTGACAACGGTATCGATTCGATTGGTTTCCTTTACCTTTAATTCTTCCGCATTTTTAATGATTGTCTTTCCTTCAGCTTGCGTTGCCAGTAAGGCAATGATCGGGATCTCATCTATGAGTTTTGGAATTAAATCTCCTTCAACAACAGTTCCCTTTAGTGCGGAGGTTTTAATAATGAGGTCTCCAAATGGTTCAAATGAGCTGTCATCCTTTTGAACTATTTGTAAATCAGCACCCATTTTCTTCATGACCTCAATAATTCCTGTTCGGGTAGGATTTAAGCCCACATTTTTCAAAACAATTTCACTGTTAGGAACAATGGCTCCGGCGACAAGAAAAAAGGCAGCTGATGAAATATCACCAGGTACATGGATCGTGGCAGCATTTAACTTTTGTCCGCCTTTAACAGTAATCAATTGGTTATCCCTAGTGATTTCACCGCCGAATTTACGAATCATTCTTTCGGTATGATCCCGGGTTTCTGCTGGCTCGTGGATGGTACTTACCCCATCAGCTTGCAGTCCCGCTAGGAGTATCGCTGACTTCACCTGGGCACTAGCTACAGGCAGTTGATAGTTAATCGGTGTTAATCGCTTGCCACGGAGAGAGATGGGCGTATAGGCACCATTTTTTCTTCCATCCATTTTAGCACCCATATTGGTTAAAGGGACCGTGACCCTGGTCATTGGCCTTTTTCCGATTGAGTCATCGCCAACTACTGTGGAAAAAAATGGTCTTCCCGCAAGTATCCCCATTAATAAACGAATGGTTGTTCCGGAATTGCCAACGTCCAAAACTTCATCAGGTTCTATTAATCCCTCAAATCCATTACCATATATGCGAAGCTCATTATCGTCTTCCTCGATGGTAACCCCAAGCTTACGAAAACATGATATCGTACTATAACAATCATCACCGGGAAGGAAATTAGTTACCCTCGTTTCACCATAGGCAATCGAACCAAACATGACGGATCTGTGCGAGATCGATTTATCTCCCGGAATGGTTAGCTCACCAAATAACCGATTTATGTTTGTCTTAAGTTTTAATGACGTCATAAAAAATCACCTTTTTTAAAATCATTTTATGAACCAATAGATGTGGCATAGCTGGAATAAGTATCAATACAGCGTTCTGCCCGCTGCCGATCCTCTTCCGTTTGAAAACTAATAACCAAAACTCCATTTATATCTTCTCTAGTTTCTAAGATGCGAATATTGGTGATGCTGATTTTTTCTTTTGCTAAATATCCTGTTATTTCAGAAATCACGCCCGGATAATCGGGAATATCAACAAACAAATCATAAAAGGCAGGGATAGCTCCCTTTTCTTTCATGGGCAGACCGTCACGAAAATGTTTTGCCTGGTTAAAATAATCAAAGATTGCCGCACTATTTTCATTTTCCAGCAGGATTTTAACACCCTTCATTTCTTCCTGCCATTGATTTAGCAGCTCGATTAATATCTCACGGTTGTGCAGCAAAATATCCTTCCACATTTCCGGACTACTTGAGGCAATTCGAGTAATATCCCTAAATCCCCCGGCAGCCAGGCGTGGGATGAGACTTTCCGCTTCGGAAAGTTTTTCTGTCTGCCGAACGATGGAGGCAGCAATGATATGCGGGAAATGACTGACAATCCCAGTAAGATAATCATGATTTTCAGGCGTAATCGTCAAAAACTTTGCATTTGTCCCCAGTAACCAGCCTCTTAATCTCTCTACTTTCGTTGTTTCAATATGTTCTTCTGGAGTTAATAAATAAAAGGCATTTTCAAATAATATTTCTTTTGCAGCTGAAACCCCACTTTTATGTGAACCAGCCATTGGGTGACCGCCGATAAAAGTGATTCCCCGTTCCTTCAAGCTGGAGGTACTTTCGACTATTTTCCGTTTAGTACTGCCTGTATCGGTAATAATTACGTCTGGATGTAGGGGCATTTTAGCCAGCATCTGAAGAATTTCTTTCGTTTCGTTTACAGGTGCGGCAATAATGATTAAATTGGCATCGATTGCACCATCCTCAATGGTTTCCGCTATCTCATCGATGACACCAAGCATTTTTGCCAGTCTAGACTGTTCTTTATTAATATCAAATCCAACAATCGTAGCTTCGTTATGTTCCTTCTTGATACATAATGCTAAGGAACCGCCGATTAATCCTAAGCCAATTACAATAACACGGCCTTTCAAGTTATTTCCCCCTAAGTAACAATAATCTGATGCTCTTGTTAGTTTTCTTTTAGAAACTCGCTTAATGCTTTAAGCACACCTTCATTTTGTTCATAGGATCCCACGGTAATTCTCACAGCGGTTGGGAAACCAAGCGCTTTACCGGAGCGGACAATATAGCCTTTCTCCTGTAAAAATTGAAAAACCTCATCCCCATCAACTTTCATATCAATTAAAATAAAATTAGTTTGTGATGGATAATAGTCCAATTGGTTTTGTTCACAAAAATCGTAAATTTGTGATAGACCCTGTCTGTTTTTCTCCTTACATACTTCGACAAATTTCTGATCCTTGATTGCTGCACTTGCTCCCAGCTGCGCTAATGAATTAACATTAAAAGGTTCTCTTGCAGGCTCTAGTGCTTTTATGATAGCTCTATTTGCGACCCCATATCCGACTCTTAAGGCAGCCATTCCATATATTTTCGAAAAGGTTCTAAGAACAATTAAATTTTCATACTTCCGTGTTAACTCGATGGAATCATAATAATCTTCAGCTACTACATATTCATAGTAAGCTTCATCGAGAACGACAAGGATATGCCGAGGAACCATATCTAAAAACGGAATTAAATTATTTTCCGGAATATATGTACCAGTTGGGTTATTAGGGCTGCAGATCCAAATAACATTTGTCTGTTCATCTATAGCCGCTAGCATTGCCTCCAAATCATGTTCACCATTTATAAGAGGCAATTCCTTAACGACTGCGCCTTCGATGACGGCGTTGTGTTTGTATTGCGAAAATGTTGGAGTGGCCATAATCGTACTTGCATTAGGATGCAGCAGCGATCTTGAAATAATTTGGATAATGTTATCTGAGCCATTCCCTAAAATAAGTTCTTCCTCATCAACATTCAAAAATTCAGAAAGCTTCTCTCTTAAGTGAGTGGCATAGCCGTCAGGATAAATAGCCAAACCTGAAAGGTTTGTTTGCAGGACCTCAAGTACCCCGGGTGAACAGCCAAACGGGTTTTCATTGGAGGCAAGCTTGACAATTTTCTCCAGATTAAATTGCTTTTTAACAGCATCAATTGACTTTCCCGGCTGATACGGTGTAAGTGTCAATAATTGCTCTTTCCATCTCATTTTCTCCACCCCTTCAATATTTCTTAACCAAAATTAAAAAGAGATCCCTTTTACTATGGCAAACTATTACCTAAGTCTGGTCTTAGTACCTTAGCTCCTTTTAAATAAACATGAATAATTTCTTCTTGAGAGAGATCGGTATTCACATGTATCATAATTCTGACACACATGTTCAACGAAAGAGGAACCTGCATTTCCCGCATGCACATGACTGGTACATAAGTCCAGCCCTGAAATGACCGCAATGCTTTGGCCGGGAAGGCGGCATTAATATCTTCAGTAGTTGAGATAAATACGGATGCAACCGAATCAGGTTTTATCTGATTGACTTCAATTAATTTTGCCAGAAGCTCTTTAGTAGCAAGAATAATCGCTTCCTCTGTATCGCTGTTAACCGTCGTTGCTCCCCTCACCCCTCTGATCATAAGAAAAATCCCCCTTATTAAAAACGTTTAAGTTCTTCTAATAAAATTGTTTCCGATATTTTCTGAAGCTTCGGTTGTCCCAATTGCTCTAGTAGCACAAATCGAATCGAATCACCAACCGACTTTTTATCTTGTTTCATTTTGGCTACTAATTTTTCAAAGGATAAATGATTGGGAACTTTCGTTTTATACCCGAGCTGTTCTACCCATTCAATAAATTCTTCTAAATCGAAGGTTAGACCCAGTAGCTTTTTACTTAATTTCAAAGCAAAAATCATCCCAATCATTACTGCTTCCCCGTGAGTAAAATTCCCATAACCCATTTCCGATTCAATCGCGTGCCCCAGTGTGTGACCCAAGTTTAAGTAAGCCCGAATTCCCATCTCTCTTTCATCCTGACTAACAAACTCATTTTTAATCTTAATCCCTTTGATTAACGAATAAGATAGTTGATCCAGGGTGATTAAATTAAGGTCATCAACATTATTTCGCAGCCATTCATAGAATCTCGCATCAGAAATCAGTGCATGTTTAATTACTTCCGCAAATCCCGAACGGATTTCATGTTCAGGCAATGTAGTTAACAGCTCTAAATCGTAGAATACGGCCTCAGGCTGATAAAATGCCCCAATCATATTTTTCCCATGCGGGTGATTGATAGCAACCTTCCCGCCAACAGCACTGTCATGAGCTAAAATTGTAGTTGGGATCTGAATAAAGGGGATTCCTCTCATAAAGGAGGAGGCAACGAAGCCTGACAAATCCCCTACCGCTCCACCGCCAAATGAAAGAATCACCGATTTACGGTCAAGATGATTTTCAAGGGCGGTTGATAGGGCATCATAATAAACTTCAAAGGTTTTCGTCTTTTCACCGCTTGGTCCCTTGTAAATAATCGGCTCCCACGGTTTTAGCACAAGCAGCAATTTTTCAAGATGAAGCTTAGCTACCGTTTCATCTGTAATAATTAATATTCTGGTAAGATCCGGAAAATGATTAGCTAAAAAGGTGTCAAGCTGGTTCCTTACACCTTTTCCAACAAAGACATTGTACTTTTTTGACTCTGTTTGGATGTGAATCGTATCCATTAAAATTCCCTCGCATATTCCCGAGTTCTCTTGATTTCTTCTGCAAAGGTTTCAAAGCGGTCACTGTAAAATTGTTCGACGAGAGCGTTCGCAAGCTCCCATGCGACAACACTTTCAGCAACAACGGCAGCTGCAGGAACGGCGCAGCTGTCAGAACGCTCAATACTGGCAGAAAACGGCTCTTTTGTTTCTATATCCACACTCATCAATGGTTTATATAACGTCGGAATCGGTTTCATCACGCCTCGGACAACAATCGGCATGCCTGTCGTCATTCCGCCTTCAAATCCTCCAAGCCGATTTGTTTTGCGATAGTACCCTTTTCCTTGTTCCCAGGCGATCTCATCATGAACTTCGCTTCCAGGCTTCCTGGCTGCCTCAAAGCCAATCCCAATTTCTACTCCTTTAAACGCATTTATACTCATAATAGCAGCTGCTAATTTTCCATCCAATTTACGATCATAATGAACATAACTTCCAACACCTGCCGGCATTCCAGTGGCAACCACTTCCACGACACCGCCAATTGAATCACCGTTTTTCTTCGCTTCATCAATCGCTGTCATCATTTCTTGCTCTACATTTGGGTCTGAGGTCCGTACCGGTGATTTTTCCGTCCGTTCTTTTAAAGCTTGCAATGGTAACGTGCTGTCAACGTTTGCTTTAACTCCGCCGATTTCAACGACGTGGGCGACAATATCGACCCCCACTAACGATAAAAGTTTCTTAGCTGCGGCACCTGCAGCCACCCTAACGGTTGTTTCACGTGCAGACGACCGCTCAAGCACATTTCGCATATCCCGATGTCCGTATTTAATCGCTCCGTTTAAATCAGCGTGGCCTGGCCTGGCCCGGGTTACCTTACGTTTTATTTCATCCTCTTGTCCTGCTTCAACGGCTTCAATGCCCATTATATTTGTCCAATGCTTCCAATCGTTGTTTTTGACCACTAAGGCAATCGGAGATCCAAGTGTGTAGCCATGACGAACACCTGAGACAATTTCCGCAGTATCTTTCTCAATCTGCATTCGTCTCCCGCGTCCATAGCCTTTTTGCCGTCTGGCTAGCTCCTCGTTTATATCCGCAGCATCAAGCGGCATACCCGCAGGCAAGCCCTCTAAAATTGTTGTAAGCTGCGGACCATGGGATTCACCTGCCGTTAAGTATCTCATTCCCATCCTCTTTCCCCCTTCAACTCATTAAAGAATTATGTATCAATATATCATATCATTCACAATAAACCTAGTATAACTATTCAGAAATTTTTGTAATCGGTATCAAAAAAGACACTTGTATAATCACTATACAAGTGCCTTTTCTTTGCAAATTAATAAATCCATTCGTTAACTAGTTTGGAATACTCAACAACCCCAGTATCTTTAAAGAACAAGCCAATTTCACGCTCTGCACTTACAGGTGAATCAGAACCGTGAATGACATTCTTACCTACTGTAAGTCCAAAATCACCGCGAATGGTACCAGTTGCTGCATCCTTCGGATTAGTAGCACCCATCATTTGGCGAGCCGTTGCAATCACATTTTCTCCTTGCCATACCATTGCAAATACAGGACCAGAAGTAATGAAATCAACTAATTCACCGAAAAACGGCCGTTCCTTATGTTCACCATAATGCTCTTCGGCAAGCTCCTTAGGAATACTCATTAATTTAGCTCCGACAAGCTGAAAACCCTTTCTTTCGAAACGAGCAACAACTTCACCAATTAAATTACGTTGAACTCCGTCAGGCTTTACCATTAAAAATGTTTTTTCCATGAATTCCACTCCTACATCTTTATGTATATTGATTGTTAGCTAAGAACAATCCATGGAAAATGGTATCATTTTTTCGAATATTTCGCAAGGTGGTTAATATTTTCTTCTCCCGATGAATCTGGCGATGTCTTTGAGAGTCTTTTTCGCTTTATTGGCCGGTAATTCCTCTAATATAGCTAAGGCTTTACTTAGATAGTGATCACTAAGTTTAACCGATTTTTCAATTGCACCCGACTGCTTAATGAGGGTAATAATCCTTTGAATATCCGCAGATTCCATTTTTTCATGAACCTTTTCAATTTCAATACGGTTTGCTGCATTTTCTAAGGCGAATAGGGCTGGTGCCGTAATATTCCCTTGAAGAAGGTCACTGCCTGCAGGCTTTCCGAGTTCTTCTTCGGTTGCCACAAAGTCTAAAATATCATCCGTTATTTGGAAGGACATCCCCACGTAATACCCAAATCGGTAAAGCTTCTTATGGATGGCCTCGTCTACATCAGCAGCAATTGCCCCTATCTGGCAGCTTGCAGCAATCAGTAAGGCCGTTTTTCTTTTTATTCTTCGCAAATAATCGCGGAGATTTTGATTAAACCGGTACTTGTCCCTAATTTGCTGAATTTCACCAACCGTTACTTCAACAATTGTATCTGCTAAAATTTTATGAGCCTCAGCTCGTTCTAGGTTGGTCATCAATTCAAGGGCAAGAGCAAAAACAAAGTCACCCGTATACATGGCAATTTTGTTATCCCATTTAGCTTTGACCGTCGGCTGTCCTCTGCGCAGGTCAGCATCATCGATGACATCATCATGAACAAGGGAAGCCATATGGATTAGCTCAAGAGCAACTGCTACATTTTTCATCACATTAATATCATAATGACCAAATTTACCAGCGAGCAAAACAAAAACTGGACGAATTCTTTTTCCTCCGGCTTGTAAGGTATGCATAGAAGCTTGTTTCAAAAGAAGAGAATCCGCCTGGATTGTCTCTTCTAGTTTTTTCTCGATTATATTAATATCCGAATTCAAAAATGAATACATCATTTTTAATTTCATTTGTATTCACCCAGCTTTTCATCCTGTCTACATTCCATCAACTATTTCTTATAGCCTATATGAACAGCGGCTGCACCGCCACTATATGATTTGTATTTTACATTATCAAAGCCTGCCTGTTCAAACATGCGCACAAGCTCTCTCATTCCTGGAAAATCACGAGCAGATTCCTGAAGCCAAGAATATTCCTTATAGCTCTTCGCAAATAATTTACCAAACATCGGCATAATAAAACGGAAATAAAAATAAAAGAGCTGTCTATAACCAATTAATGTAGGCTGTGAAGTCTCAAGACAAACACCAATACCGCCAGGTTTTACAACGCGACGCATTTCTTTTAATACCTGTAGGTAATCCGGTACATTTCTCAATCCAAAACCAATTGTGACATAATCAAAACTGTTATCTTCAAAAGGCAGCTCCATAGCATTGCCATGAACCAATGTAACCTGGTTTAGCCCTATCTCTTTAACCTTTTCAATCCCTACATTGAGCATATTCTGGCTAAAATCCAGCCCCGTTACTTTCCCTGAAGGGCCTACTGCATCTGCTAACGCAATCGTCCAATCAGCCGTCCCACAGCAAACATCGAGTGCTTTTGAACCAGGCTGTACATTCATTCTTTTCATGGTGTCTTTACGCCACTTGATATGCTGTTGAAAACTAATGACAGAGTTCATTTTATCATAGCTATCGGATATTTTTTCAAAAACATCATGAACTCGTTCTTCTTTCGACTGCTGCATCTCTGATTACCCTTCTTCCACAAAAGTTTTTGCAATTGGCTGATGCTGACTTATAAGAAAAGAAATTCTCTTCTCTAAATAATCATTTAAATATGGAAGCTGTTGAATTCCTTTTTCAATGACTTGTTTGGATTGGTCTAGATAGCTGTCACAAATCATTAACAATTGATCACGAAGCTCAATGGAAATATCCGCTAATTTCAATTCATTCTTTGGATAAACATCCCTCTTTAACACCTCGAAAATGAATGAGTTCCCCGTATGAATAAATTGCTCTCTTTCTGTAAGCAAACGTTTAAAAAATAGGAGATTGCTAAGAATTCCATTCCATAAATCCACTTTAAAATATTCAGCAAGCCTTTCAAATAATGAACTTTCTATCTGCATGATACTTGTCATCAGTTTTTCAATTCCGCCCGTTTGCTTTTGATAGACAAGGATTTTATGTTCATTAACTTCCTTAATCCCTTTTGCCAGGTTCTTAATCACCTTGATATCCTTGGATTCTGCTAGCAGTTTATAATACAAGCCGCTAAAATAGTCTCCTGCAAGAACCGTTAACTGCCGTTCTTTTTCAACTTCAGACGTATTCGTAATATGTTCATGAGTATCAAGGGCAATTTGAACCAGCATTGTTGAAAGGCAATAGTTTTGCATTTGGTTAAAAGACAATTCGAGGCGGTCCATAATTGAGATAAGGATGAGAAGCTTATCTTCGTCAATAATTGGAGTTTCAATATATTCGAGTAGGTAAGAGTCAAATACTTTCTTTTCGACCTGCTCTCTAATACTAATGAATTTTTGTCGAATGTCCGGCAATCTAATCACCCTTGCTTCCCCAAAGTATTATGTCTATATGTATTCTTATTTCCCAAGTTAATAAGGAAAATTCTTGCCATTCAATAAGGGCCTTTTCTCCCAAATCCTATAAGCAATGCAGTCACCATTATATCACAAAAGATATTTAATGGGCAGGAATTCACAAAATAATTACATTTCCGCCTATAGGAAATAAATACCTTATTATTTCTTCATTTCACTTTCTACTTCACCAAATTGAGTAAGTATTTTCGCATTTCCCCTAATTTTAATTGCCGAAGTATGCTCTGTAAATTGAGCAATAAGCACTTCTCCCTTATCAAGTTTTTCTGAGTGATGAAATTTTGTATCGGTTCCTCTTGTTAAGCCAATAACACTGACTCCATCATCATTTGCCTTTATGACCACAAAATCACTATTTTGCTGGTTGCGCTTTTCCATTCAATCCACTCCAAATTTATTTGAAATAATCAAAACTAATATTTTATTAACGTAAGCACTTCTGACCGGGCAATAGCATCGTCTGCAAGCACTCCGCGGACAGCAGTGGTAACGGTTTTGGAGCCTGGCTTTTTAACGCCGCGCATCGTCATGCACATATGCTCTGCTTCAACCACCACCATGACCCCATGGGGATTTAACTTCTCCATCATGCTGTCTGCAATCGTTGAGGTAATTCTTTCTTGCAGCTGCGGTCTCTTGGCAACGGCTTCTACGGCTCTTGCAAGTTTACTTAAGCCAGTAACTCGCCCATTTTGCGGAATATAGGCTACATGCGCTTTCCCAAAGAAAGGAACGAGATGATGTTCACACATTGAATAAAACGGAATATCTTTAACCAAGACTAACTCTTCGTGGTCTTCACTAAAAATCGTCTCAAAATGCTGCTTTGGATCCTCGGTTAATCCGCTAAAAACTTCTTCATACATTTTTGCCACTCGTTTTGGTGTATCAAGTAAACCTTCACGGTTTGGGTCTTCACCAATTGCTTCTAATATTAGACGTACCGCCTCTTCAATTTGGGCACGATTCACTTCTGACATACTAAATTCCTCCTAGCATATATCTGTCACGTAAAGATGACAAATACATATTAGCACAATCGTTTCCGTGCAGGCAAAAAACAATACCTAGTTGCCTCTTTCCAATAGAAAAAAGGCCATGAACACCGCCATGGCCTTTTTGCTTTAGCAAACCGCTTAAAGCAATAAATTTATGTAATTATTTTACTGCATCTTTAAGCGCCTTACCTGGTTTGAAAGCTGGAACTTTGCTTGCAGCGATCTCGATTTCCTCGCCTGTTTGAGGGTTGCGGCCTTTACGGGCAGCACGCTCACGTACTTCAAAGTTTCCAAAACCGATTAATTGTACTTTATCACCATTTTTTAAAGCATCTAAAATCGCATCAAAAACAGCATCAACTGCTTTAGTAGCGTCCTTTTTTGAAAGTTCGCTGTTTTCCGCAACTGCATTAATAAGTTCTGTCTTGTTCATGCCATTCACCTCCTCCCAAAGAAAATATCAAGATTCGTAAATAAGAATACTTATCTACATTTCTAAACAATTTTTCTAATTTCTATACGTCATAGCACGGTTTAATTACCAAAGTAATCCAAATTAACTGCTTTTGTCAATTAAATATATTTTTTTTATAAAAAACCTTATGAAATAAAGGTTTCCAACACTATAACGTAATTCTGTTAAAAGATTATCACAATAAATTCAGCATATCAAGAAGATTTCATGAAATAATGGTAATCTTTTCTTTTGTTTAGCGAAATTCTACTCTTTTAGGCTAATTCTTTCCAAAATTGGAGGAAAACAAAAAAAAAGAGACTCCGATAAGGAGTCCAAAATCTAAAGGATAATGGCAATTAAGCCGCCTGATCCTTCGTTTATTATTCTTTCTAACGTTTCTTTTAATTTATATCTGGCATTCTCTGGCATCAAGGAAAGTTTTGCTTGGATCCCTTCTCGGACAATGGAACTCAAACTGCGGCCGAAGATATCCGAGTTCCAAATCGATAATGGGTCGTCCTCGAAATCCTGCATTAGATAGCGGACTAGCTCCTCGCTTTGTTTCTCTGTCCCGATAATTGGCGCAAATTCCGATTCCACATCCACTTTAATCATATGAATTGATGGGGCTACCGCTCGTAATCTAACACCAAAACGTGGCCCTTGACGAATAATTTCTGGTTCTTCAAGGCTCATATCTGAAAGGGTTGGTGAGGCAATCCCGTAGCCCGTCTGTTTAACCATTTTCAGGGCGTCGGCAATATGGTCATATTCTGCTTTCGCATGAGCAAAATCCTGCATTAATTCAAGTAAATGGTCTTTTCCTCTTATTTCGATACCAACGATTTCTTTCAAAATATCATCATATAATTCATCCGGGGCAAATAAATCAATTTCCGCAACACCGGAACCCATTTCAATCCCGGCCAGTCCAGCACGCTCAATGAATTCAAAGTCACTAAATTGTTGAACGACGCGATCAACATCTCTTAATCTCTTGATATCTTTAACCGTTTCCTTAACGGCATCCTGATAGCTTTCACGGAGCCAATGGTTTTCTCTTAGTACCATCACCCAGCTTGGAAGGTTTACATTGACTTCGAGAACTGGAAACTCGTAAAGTGCTTCACGCAGGACATTAAGAACATCACTGTCGCGCATACTCTCTACACTCATCGCGATGACAGGGATATCATATTTAGCTGCTAAACTCGATCTTAGAGTTTCCGTGCTCGGATGATAAGGCTGAGCACTATTAACGACCATGATAAAAGGTTTACCCACTTCCTTTAGCTCGTCAATGACCCTTTCCTCTGCCTCAATATAGTTACTTCTTGGTATTTCGCCGATTGTTCCATCGGTGGTCACAACTACCCCGATTGTCGAATGTTCCTGGATTACTTTTCGTGTGCCGATTTCGGCTGCTTCGTGAAATGGAATTGGCTCCTCATACCAGGGTGTATTAATCATTCTTGGGCCATTTTCATCCTCGTATCCTTTAGCACCCGGAACAGTATACCCCACACAGTCAACCAGCCTGATATTAACATTTAACCCTTCGTCGACATGAACGGTTGCTGCCTGATTAGGCACAAATTTCGGCTCCGTTGTCATAATCGTTTTCCCGGCCGCACTTTGCGGCAGCTCATCCTGCGCCCTCGATCTTTCTGCTTCACTGTTTATATTCGGTAACACAACAAGCTCCATGAATTTTTTAATAAATGTCGATTTCCCCGTACGTACAGCTCCTACTACTCCTAAATAAATATCGCCGCCTGTTCTTTCGGCAATATCTTTAAAAATATCAACCTTTTCCAAGTGATTCCCTCCCGATCATAGACTAAAGTGGGATAATATCATCCATTTAGATATTTTTGGACAGTTTATATTTATGACGTTGTCCTATCTTTTTATGACACTTTTTTTAAAAATTTTTACCCCCTTATTAAAATAAAAAAAACCCTCTCCTACAATATATTTCATAGGAAAAGGGTTATGACAAAATTATTCTTCTAGGAATACAGGCTCATTCGTTTTCGCATCTAGCGTATAAGGCAGTGAATATGCCGGAACAAACATGGAGTCATTCACCAAAATAGGGCGAATATCCTCTCCTGGTTTAAACTGTTTGGCTGAATTCTTAAGTTCCTGATAAAGGTCAGGGCGATAATCAACAAATACCTCCGCATTTCCTGTAATAACTAGGGAGAGGTTTTGATTCGTATATGGGCTGACAACGTACGGCGGGCTTTTATAGCCTAATTGTTTAAAATCAAGCGAATAAACATTTTTGGCTATTTGTTTTTTATAGGGCGGATATCCTTTTGATTTTATCCTTAAGTTTAGATCACGAATTGTTTCTGTCATCCTTAAATCGAACAACTTAACAGTTGGATTTGTTTCTACATCAACAAGTACGTATTGAAAGATGCCACCGCTTTCAAACGCATTTCCTGGAGGCTCAGCCATATACTTCGGGGTAATTCTTTTAAATTCAATCGGATATTTTTGATAAATTGGCGTGTCCGCTTCCTTTGTTTTGATTGGCAGAATACCGCCATTGTCCTTCTGAAAGTCATCCACTGCCGTTTGTACTGCTTGGATTTGATCTTTATATGGAATTTGGTTCTGTGATAATTCCTCCTTTGGGTACATACATCCCGACAAAAAAATTGCTGTTAACATAATCAGACAGCCTAGCGTCTTTCTCTTCATAAAATCACCTTTAAATTTATGTAATTTAATATAATAAAACAATGAGCAACGTAATTCCGGCAACAAGCATAAATAAATAGGCAACAATGGCTGTGATAATACGGAGTACCCCTTTTAGCTTATAGCGGCTTAAATAAATGGTCATAATTGCAAGAAACATAAACCCCATACCTGCAATCGAAATCCACATTTTCAACATACCAGGTGACATCAAAACAATTCCCCCTTATTCCAAAAATTAATTATAACATAGGTAATAAAAAAAAACTGAAGTAAAGAGGGGCGAATTCTTTACTTCAGCGATGAGGACTAAATAACCCGTTCTCCAGCGTCATACTACCAGGATGCTTCGAAAGCATTGTATGCAATCTAGATAAAATGCGTATCATTTGAACGCCTAATTTCTTAATATTTTATTCTTCCATATTTCTTTCCTCGAGAACATTCACTAAATCTTCCATTTCATGAGTTTTACCACGGGCCATTAACACATCTACCGCATCTTTTGCGTTTTTTCCATTAAATAAGACATCATAAAGAGCAAAGGTAATCGGCATCTTAACATTATACTTTGCAGCGAGCTGATAGGCGGCTTTTGTTGTCCTTACACCTTCAACCACCATACCCATATTATCAAGAACCTCGTCCAGCGTTTTACCTTTGCCAAGCATATTTCCTGCTCTCCAGTTCCGCGAATGGACACTTGTACAAGTAACAATTAAGTCGCCAATTCCTGTTAATCCGGAAAATGTTAACGGATTTGCCCCCATTTTTGTTCCAAGACGAGCTATTTCAGCAAGTCCGCGGGTCATGAGCGCAGCCTTAGCATTATCACCATAGCCAAGCCCGTCGGTTATCCCTGCAGCGAGAGCAATAATATTTTTTAATGCACCGCCAATTTCAACTCCGATGACATCAGAATTGGTATAGACACGAAAATTATGGTTGATAAATAAATCTTGGACTTTTTCAGCCGCTTCCATATTTTCCGAGGTAACCGTTACCGTCGTAGGATGCCTTAAGCTAACTTCTTCCGCATGGCTTGGACCTGAAAGGACGACGATGTCTTTTAACAGCTCTTTTGGCATTTCTTCTTTGATCATTTCTGTAATCCGTAAAAGTGTATCTGGTTCAATCCCCTTGCTCACATGTGCAATTATGACAGGCCCAGCTTGTACAGCACGCATTTTTCCAAGAACTTCTCGTATCGCCTTAGTAGGAACGGCAAGAATAGCTGTTTCCACACCCATTAAGGCATCACTTAACGAAGCGTAACCAACGATTAATTCCGGCAGGACAATTCCAGGTAAGTATTTTTTATTTGAATGAAATTCATTGATTTCCTTCACCTGGTCTTCATTATGACTCCAAAGACGGACCTCATGGGAATTATCGGCTAACACCATCGCCAGAGCTGTACCCCAGCTTCCCGCGCCTATAACGGCTATTGCTGTTTTTTTATCCTGCATTACATTACACCCGCCTTATCTTTATTTTCTTTCTCTCGCGTAAATTTTGATAGGGGTTCCCTCGAAACCAAACGCGTCTCTAATTCTATTCTCGAGAAAACGCTCATAAGAGAAATGCAGTAATTCAGGTTCATTGACAAAGACAACAAAGACAGGGGGTTTGACTGCTACCTGTGTTGCATAATAAATTTTTAGGCGTTTCCCTTTGTCACTTGGTGTCGGATTCATCGCTATGGCATCCATTATCACATCATTTAACACACTTGTTTCAACCCTCATCGAATGATTTTCACTTGCCGAATTGATCATTGGAAGCAGGGTATGAATTCGTTTTTTTGTTTTTGCTGATAAAAACACGATGGGAGCATAACTCAAGAATAAGAAATGTTCTCTAATCTTTTGCTCTAACTCTTTCATCGTCTTTTCGTCTTTTTCAATCGCATCCCATTTATTGACCACGATTACAATTGCTCTGCCCGCTTCATGGGCATACCCGGCAATCTTCTTGTCCTGTTCAATGATACCTTCCTCCGCATTGATGACAACTAGAACAACGTCTGAACGCTCAATCGCCCGTAATGCGCGGAGGACACTGTATTTTTCCGTACTCTCATACACTTTTCCTTTTTTCCTAATTCCAGCTGTATCGATAATGACATATTCATCTCCATTATATGTATACGGAGAATCGACTGCATCACGAGTGGTGCCGGCAATATCGCTGACGATGACACGATCTTCACCTAAAATGGCGTTAACAAGGGAAGACTTCCCGACATTTGGCCTTCCAATCAAGGAAAACTTTATTACATCATCACCATATTCGATTGGCTTGTTTTTTGGAAAGTGTTTGGCGGCCTCGTCCAATAAATCTCCTAGACCAAGTCCGTGTGAACCAGAAACAGGGATTGGCTCACCAAAGCCTAATGAATAAAAGTCGTAAATTTGTTCACGCATTTCCGGGTTATCAATTTTATTAACCCCTAATACAATCGGTTTCTTAGACTTATATAAAATTTTCGCTACCTCTTCATCAGCAGCCGTTACCCCTTCTCGTCCATTTGTTAAGAAGATAATCACGTCTGCTTCATCAATTGCCACTTCTGCCTGCTGACGAATTTGCTCTAAAAACGGCTCATCACCAATATCGATTCCGCCGGTATCAATTACATTAAAGTCGTGCGTCAACCATTCTCCAGAACTATAAATCCGATCTCTTGTTACTCCTGGAATATCCTCAACAATGGAAATTCGTTCGCCAACAATTCGATTAAAAATCGTTGATTTCCCAACGTTTGGCCGTCCTACAATGGCAATAACAGGTTTAACCATTCCACTCGCCATCCCTTCTCTTATATATTACACAAACATATTGTTATGTTAGCATTATTCCATTAAAGTTCTTATTAAGTAAAGAAACCCTTCTTTCATTTAGAAGGGCCTAACTATATTATTTTATCAATGTTATTCCTAACTAGCAATGGAAACCATAACATGAACAAATTTTAAGATGATTTTTGTTTTGCTTTTTCGAAAAAATGAAAATGGTTTTGGAAAATGGAACCCGCATTTTCCAAAAAGCTCCATCCTGCAAGCAAGGCCGCAATTAATGAACAAATATCTAAATAAGCAAGAGCCCCGACAGAATAGGTAAATTGAAGCTTATTTAAGATATAGGCATATAAAAACTCCCCTTGCATGGTGCCGCTCACGATAATCAACAAGCGGCCTTTTAACGTTTTTTGCAAGAGAATGGCAAGATAGCCAAAGCATATCCCCATCATCCATTCCTTCTTAAAGATCACCCAAATTGGATCAAAAATTTCGAACAAATGGAATGTAACATAGGCAATTGACACAATTAATGAACAGATAAAAAAATAAAAGATAGCACCTAGTTTTTCCTGACTGTAAAATACATAAGAAACAACTAATAAGAATATTCCACTCGCATGCAATTCAAAACTGCCAATGCTGAAATGATAATTCGATAATATGATTACGGTTAGAACCATAATCGACATTTTTAAACGATATGTGTTTTGCTTATGTAGGATAAACGTCATATAGACCCAGAAAGCCCAGCATATCCAATAAAACATGATCCCTTCCATTCCATACACCTCCTATTATTCACATTATTGGTATTCTTTATATATTTCCATACTCCCTGAATAATATTTCCACTGTGAATCATCTTATAAAGAGGAGGTGTGGATAATGGGAAGAGACCGCCAAGAGAAAAAATTAAAAGCAAGCAGGAGAGTAGAATCCGACCGGGATCAAGCATTACACTATCCCGGTGCAACCAAGCTCTCAAGTCCTGAGGAAGCTCGTGGATTAAATGACGGGAAAAGATAAATAACACCAAAAAAGCTCTCGCGGATGCGAGAGCTTTTATTTAATTGAACGCTGGCTATACCGTTTCGTATCTATTCCTCTTTGGTGCAGCCAATGGTATGTATCACCGGATATTACTAACGGAGCATTTTGTAAATCTGATATCGTTTTCGCCCCTAAAGCAGTCATAATCATCGTTAATTCTTTATGGAGGGTTTCGATTTCTTCCTGAAGGGCGGCAATTCCCTTCTCAACAAGAATTCGCAAGAAATATCCTGCGATACCAATCGCATTTGCTCCTAATGCTAATCCCCTGGCAATGTCATATCCAGTGGTAAAACCTCCGGAACCGATAATCGTTACTTGATTAGTAATCGATGCCGCTTCAATGATTGAGACTGGAGTCGAAATGCCCCAATTATTAAAAAACGAGAAAGTCTTTTCACGGCGCTTATTTTCTATTTCTGCAAAATTTGTTCCCCCAGAGCCGCCAACATCAACCGCTGTGACACCGACTGAAGAAAGGGTTTCAGCAGTTTCCCTCGTCATTCCGAAACCGACTTCTTTGACGATGACTGGAACATCCACCACATTGACAATAGACTCGATTCTATTTAACGCACCAGAAAAATCCCGATCCCCCTCTGGCATGGTTAGTTCTTGAATGACATTCAAATGGATTTGCAGGGCGTTTGCTTCAATCATATCGATAGCCGCTTTTGCATTCTCCGTAGTTGCTTCGCTGCCAATATTAGCGATGATAATACCATTAGGATTTTCTTTTCGGACTATCCCATAGGTATACCTTTCTGCTTTATCCTTTAGAGCTGACATCTGTGAACCTACAGCCATAGCTAACCCGGTATTTTTAGCAGCAATGGCAAGCTCCTTGTTAATCTGAAAGGTTTTTTCACCGCCGCCGCCTGTCATTGCATTGATAAAAATAGGCGAACTTAAATAAAGTCCGCCAATCGAATGGTCTAATTGCACGTCGAATACATTGGTATTCGGCAGGCTCTGGTGAAGAAATTTTATATCATCGAAAACTGTTGCAGAGTTTTGCTTATTTTCAAGAGCGAAGCGGATATGGTCCCATTTTCGTTCAGATCTGGACAAGTAAAATCACCATTATTTTCTTAGATTCTTTAATTTGTCTCCAATGACTTCACCAAGCTGGAAGCCTTTTGATTCTTCAGGAAGCTCATAATCAAGATTTTCTTCAACCTCTTTTTCAAGAAGTTCTTTAATGCTTAATGATAACCGTTGAACATTCTCATTAGCATCTAAAACCTTAACTTTAACTTCTTGTCCTTCTTTAAGAACCTCATGCGGTGTTCCAATATGCTTATGAGCAATTTGAGAAATATGAACAAGACCTTCAACACCAGGGAAAACCTCAACAAAGGCACCGTAAGAGACTAATCGTTTCACAGTTCCTTCTAAAATACTTCCTTTAGGTGCTTTTTCAGCAATATTTATCCATGGTCCAGGAAGTGTTTCCTTTATCGATAAAGAAATTCTTTCATTATCACGGTCTACACTTAATACTTTTACTTGAACCTGCTGGCCTTCTTGAACAACATCTGATGGCTTATCAACGTGTTCATAGGATAATTGGGAAATATGGACCAGACCGTCGATTCCGCCAATATCAACGAAGGCTCCAAAATCAGTAATTCGTTGAACCCTGCCATCAATTATCTGGCCTGCTTGTAATGCACCAAGACGATTTTGTTTTTGTTTCCCTTTTTCTTCTTCAACAACTGCTCGATGCGAAAGGATTAAGCGGTTCTTTTCTTTATCAAGTTCAACGATTTTAAAGGTAAGATTGGAACCCTTGTAATCGCTGAAATCCTCGACAAAATAGGATTCAACAAGAGAGGCTGGGACAAATCCGCGAACGCCAAGATCAACAACAAGACCGCCTTTAACAACGTCTTTTACTTCGGTTTCAAAAACTTCGCCGCTTTGGAACTTTTGTTCTAAGCTCTCCCACGCCTTCTCGGCATCTACTTTTCTTTTTGAAAGAATCAATGCCTCTTCTTCTACTTTTAAAACTTCCAGTTCCAGTTGATCACCTTCATGAACCGCATCGGATGCCTTTTCAATATGAAGGCTTGAAAGCTCACTAATTGGGATAATTCCATCAAGTTTACTGCCTGGAACAGCCACGAGCACCTGTTTCTCTTCTACTTTAGTAACTTGTCCAGTTACTTTGTCTCCAATTTCAAAGCTTTTCACTTCTACTTGATTTAACTCTTCCGACATATGTATTCCTCCTTAATCCATTTACATCTAAATATAATCTATATATGATTTGGTGAAAGCCAAGAGCCTTCACCACATATAAAAAACATAGTTAAAAAAAGAATATTCGAAAAAAGTCCCTTTTTAATAACTTCTTACAAATAGGCTCTTTTGTCAAGCAGAACCTATTGATACTCTTTTATTAGTTTTGCAATTTCAGACATAATTAATTCTGTAACCTGTTCCGCGGATGCCTTGGTACTTCTCATTTCTTCCATTGCTATAGGTTTTCCGTATACTACCCTTAACTTATGTAAGGCTTTATACGGACCGATAACAGCACAAGGAACCACCAACGCCTCTGTTCGTAATGCGAAAAATCCTGCTCCTGAAAGTCCTTTACCTAACTCCCCGGTCTTACTTCTTGTCCCTTCCGGAAAAAGTCCGAAAACGTGGCCATCTTTTAAAACTTTCAATCCTGATCTAAGTGCCTCACGATCCCCAAATCCCCTTTTTACTGGGAAAGCATTACATTTTCTAACGATTCCGCCCAACACTGGGATCCGAAAAATCTCTTCCTTCGCCATATAGTGAACAGGCCGAGGTGCCATAATTCCCACAATTATCGGATCAAAATTATTGATATGATTGGAACAAAGAAGAACTCCACCGTCTTTTGGGAAATTTTCAACGCCAATTGCCTCAACTCTGTACCATGGTTTAAAAATCCCATAAACAACCGATTTTGCAAACCCGTAAAACGTCACCCTAATCCAATCCTTTCGTGCACAATTGCCATTATTTTTTCTACAACATCAGGAATGGTTAAAGAGGTTGTATCGATTTCAATTGCATCATCGGCCTTTTTCAAAGGAGCTATCTCTCTCTCTGAATCGATTTTATCTCTTTGTGCAATTTCTTCTTTTAATTTATTTAGGTCGGACGGGAAGCCCTTTTGTACATTTTCAGAATGACGGCGGACGGCTCTTTCCTCAACACTGGCAAGTAAAAAGATTTTTACTTCTGCACCTGGCAGGACATGCGTTCCGATATCACGTCCATCCATTACAACACCGCCTTCTGTGGCAAATGCTTGCTGCCTTCGGACCATTTCTTTACGAATCAACAGATGCTTTGCGACATACGAAACAGAATTGGTTACTTTTGAAGAACGAATCTCATTTGTTACATCCTTATTATCAAGATATACTAATTGACCATTATCAGAGGGCAGTAATTTAATTTCAGTCGATAATAATGTATCAAATAATGAAGCTTCTTCTTCCAGATTAAGCCCATTAACGATTGCTTTATATGTTAATGCCCGGTACATTGCGCCCGTATCGATATAAATGTAGGAAAGCTTTTCCGCGATAATTTTTGCTACTGTGCTCTTTCCGGCCGCAGCAGGGCCGTCAATTGCGATTGATAATTTCTTTTCCATAAATCCTCCTAAATACAATTATGATTGTCTCCTTTGTTGTCTTCTATATATTTTACCATAAGATATCAAAAAGCTTCTTTTTTTAATTCAAAAAAATAAAGCAGAATCACCTGCTTTATTTTCTCTGAAAAGTTTGGAGAATTTCTGTAAAAGTATTTTCATTGACTCCTTCATATTTAGTCAATTGTTTTATTTGCGGGAGAATATCCAGTTGATGAAAAATTAGCTGCGCTAAAAATAGAAAAATAAATTGGATGATAACAACCTTGATTAAAAGACTTTCAATCCGTTTCATAGCATTCACTCCAACATCAATATATCCATATTATTGGGGCCATTGATTTTTTTTATTCCTCACATGAAATGTAATGGCGAAGAAATAGAAAAAGGAAAAGCAGCAGCTTTTCCTTACAGAACATCTTCATATATTGCCTCGGCATTTTTCAGTTTTTCAACCTCTTCTTCAATGCCGTTAGTGGCATTTATAAAGATTCGGTAGGTGTCATTTCCAATTGTACCAAGGAATTCGTAACAGAGTACTTCCTCATTAAGATCATTAACAATATATGCTTGCCGGTCCTCCATTACTTTAAATTTCGGATTTACCTTGGTGCGAGCCTGCTCAACAGAAAGGGCGGGTTTTTCAATTTTTCTAGTTTGTAATGATTTTAAGTACTCTTCCGCAGACAGGCCGACAATATCGCCATTATCTAGTGCAACTTTCACTTTTACTGCCTCTGGATAGATTCTAATCCCGTTAATATTCGTGACAAAGTTGAAAACACCGATATTATCATATTGCATACTTTCAAATACCTCTAAATTTTTAAAACCATTTTCTTTTAGGAAAGCCGCCGCCTTGTTGTCAGCTTCATTTAGACTCAGAACTTGTTTTTTGATATCGCGGTTATTAATAAACCAAATCGGATGGCCAGCCTTTTTGGTAATATCCATGCTAGCTTCTTGAGCAGTTTGTTTATTTTTTATTGATACACTATAAAAACCGTAATCAGCACCTTTTCCATTTTCGGTCACTTTTACCTCCGCATTACCATCAAACTTCATATAATTTTTAGCAATCTTGATTGCTTCTTGGCGAGAAATAGTTTTTCCTTTAATCTTTTTAAAATTTTCATCCTTCTTTTGCATGTTAGCAAATGTTGGCCCCTGGTCGGATTCTTCATACCCGGTAACCGTTTTTTCAACCGTTTTGAAGCCGTCAATGATGGTATTGTCGGTTGACTCTTTTCCTGATGCAAGTGCAAGCTCAACATCCATCCAGCGCAGATTATTTTTCAGAACCATATGCTGCACATTTCTAAGCTCGCCTTGGATATCACCTGACTGTTTATAAAGAGTTTGTAAGGTGCTATACTCATGCTCCGATAAAGGTTCCTTTTCCAAATCCCTGACAGCCGTTCGATAACTGAAGTTTCCAATATTCGCGAGAAATTCTTCAGTCTTGTTAAATGGTAATAATGTTAATGGCAGCTGCCCAACATCACCATGTGCCTGCGAGGTTAGTCTCCACACCTCAACTAATGATGGAGATAACGAATGTCTGGAGTTCATGGCAAGCGTTGTTCCAATTTTATCGTGTAATAAATCCATTCGGTAGGAAAGATTATGAAACGCCCGTTGATAATTGTTTTCTGCATTTAATAGAACAGCGTTTTTCTCCTGATGTTCTTGGTAGCCCCAAAAGGCTGTTCCCGCGACACCCGCTGCTAGAATACCAATTAATATGCCTCTAATCAATTCTATTCACCTCTCTACTTGCAAAAAATATGCTGCCCAATTCGTTTTATTTGCGGTCTTCCCCATATCCACCCGCTAGTGGCTGTATCTGGATTAAAATAATAAAGGGCCGCGCCAGTTGGATCCCAGCCATTTATCGCATCCAAAACCGCTTTCTTTGAAGTTTCATTTGGTGTCAGGTAAATTTGCCCATCAGCTACAGCAGTGAACGCTCCCGGCTCAAAGATGACACCAGAAACTGTGTTCGGAAACGATGCACTATTCACTCGGTTCAAGATAACAGCTGCAACAGCCACTTGACCGATATATGGTTCACCTCTTGATTCCCCGTGAACAGCATTCGCCATTAGACGGATATCATTTTGTGAATAGCCATTTGGAACGTTAGCCGCAGTTGGTTTTTTCGGCGCTGCTTGCTTCTCAGGTGCTTTTGCGGCTGGTGCTTTGGCCGCAGGTGCTTTAGCTGCTGGCGCTTTGGCGGCCGGTGCTTTGTTACCGGGTGCACTTTGCTTGCTTTGGTCAACACCACCGTAATGGGTAAATTTTTTCCCGGAATTGATTTGCTTTTTTACAAACTGCTCGTTGTATTTGCTGGCTTTGGTCAATTTTGCCTTTGTTGTTGTCCCAGCCAATCCATCAATTGGCAGCCCAAATTCATATTGGAAGTTCCTTAACGCCCAATACGTACTCCAACCAAAAACTCCATCAATTTTCCCATTATAGTAGCCAATATATTGGAGTCTGGATTGCAGTTCAATGACATCGTCGCCAACAGCCCCTTTTTGGATTACCTGTTTGGAAAATGCATGAACCTGATTATTTTCCAAACAGGATAATGGCACTGTAAGAAAAAAAGTTAAGATGAAGAATTTTTTTAGGATTTTTTTCTTTAACATAGAATAATAACCCCCATTGTAAATCTTTTTAGCAGTAACCCTATTTTTTGTTAGATTGGTGTTTTTATTCCAAGAAAGTAAATAAATCAAAAAACCCTTCATCAGGATTGAAGGGTTTTTTGGACGGGATATTGTTTTTTAAAATGATTGGCGCTCAATATTTTCGCTTTTTTCACCTTTCGTAAGCCAAACCACCAAAGGAAAATCATAAATGGAAAAATAATAAATACCCAGTGTTCAAGTGACATCAAGATAAAATCATAGGATCCATGCAGAAGAAATGGCAAAAGCAGCGAGAGGATGACCCATTTAGCTTTATGCCCTTCGGTAAACTTTGCTTTTCCAATATAAAAGCCCATAATAACTCCAAACATGGCATGACTTGAAACAGGTAATAACGCACGCGACATCGCATGCTCAATCCCATTTGCCAGTAAATAAAAGATATTTTCAATCGTAGCAAAACCAAGGGAAACGGCCACTCCATAGACAATGCCATCAAATGGTTCATCGAACTCAACATGCTGGTATATAGCATAAAACAGGATGAACCATTTAAAAAATTCTTCTAGAAGACTTGAGCTAAGAAAAGCATCGATAAGATGAGATTTAACCAAATGCTCTGATTCAAGGACATGCTGGATAAACATGATTGGAAACACCAATAAAGCTCCGTATAAAAAGGTTCGAAGAACAAAGGAAACTGGCTCTGGCTCATATTCATCTTTTAAATAAAAATAACTCAGTAAGGCCAGACCGGGGGCAACTCCGGCTGATAAAATTCCCAGCATGATGAACCTCTTTTCAAATCGATTTTCTTCATCGTATCATGTATCCAAAATAAATTAAATAAAAGATTCCTTCCACATTGGTAACTCAAAAATTCTATTTAGTTAAAAATGAATATGCTTTAAGCCGCTGGCAATCGCGACAGCTAATTTGATTCGTGCCTTTTTAGAGTCATTGTCGCTGCCAAGGATTACCCCTTTGTTATAAAGATCATAGGCACTGCCATCATAATCATAGGTTGTGTACACAGAACCCTCTTCTGCACTTGTGGTGATGACCAGTTTAATCCCTGCCTCAATTGCCTTTTCGATTTCTTCCATCATCATTGGAGCCACCTGACCACGTCCCACACCTTCGAGGACAATCCCGCCTACACCTGCCTCCCGGGCAGCTTTAATAAATTTTCCATCTGCCCCAATGTAACACTTGATGATTTCGACTTGTGGAATTGGTGATTGAATGTCAAAAAATTCTCTTTTAATTGGTTTCTGAAAAATATCGACCTGATCATTGTCAATAATACCGAGATAGCCAAAGCCAAACACGTTAAATCCTTGAATATTAGAAGCATGTTCTTTTTTCACATACCTTGCCGCAAATATTCGTTCATTAAAAACGACGACGGCTCCGGCATCATGTAAATCGCTTGAACATGCCGCATAAATAGCGTGCCGTAAATTAATATAGACGTCGCTTCCCAAATCCTCTGGGGAGCGCTGTGATCCTGTAACAACCACTGGCCTGTGGTCATTGATCGTTAAATCAAGAAAATAGGCTGTTTCCTCCATAGTATCTGTTCCGTGAGTGACCACAACACCGGAAACCGAATTATCCTTAAAATAGGCCTCAATTTTATTTTTTAGGACAACCAGATCTTCAAAAGTAATATGAATACTTGCTTTTTGGAAGACAGATTCTACAATCACTTCCATGTCTTTCGGTAAATTACACATCGCCGCCAGTTCTTCACCCGTTAACGCACCGGAAGCTAATTTACCTGAATCCTTATTTGGTTTGCTCGCTATTGTACCGCCTGTTGTTAATAAAACAACCTTTTTCATTAGCTATCACCCTTTGGCTTCTTTGTCTATAATGGAGCGGGCAATTTGTCCGCCATGGAACCTGCCATTTTCTATAAAAATTTCATTTGCATTATTACCTGCTGCAAGGACACCCGCGATATAGATACCATCTATATTCGTTTCCATCGTTTCCGGATTAAAAAGCGGTCTTCCTGATTCCGAATCAATCTTCACACCCATTGTTTTTAAAAATGGATGGTCTGGATGATAGCCTATCATCGCAAACACAAAATCATTTGTTATCGCCTTATCTTCTCCATCCTTACTGTAAATGACCTGATTCTCAGTTATTTCTTTCACGTTAGCATTAAATTCCATTAAAATCGTGCCAGCACGGACTAAGGCTTCGAATTCAGGCAGAATCCAAGGTTTGATGCTGGGGGAATATTCTTTTCCGCGATACAAAACAGTAACGCGTGCCCCCGCCTTCACAAGCTCTAGAGCGGCATCAACACTTGAGTTTTTCCCGCCAATGACACAGACATCTTTATCAAAATAAGGATGCGCCTCTTTGAAATAATGAAAAACCTTTGGCAGGTCCTCACCTGGCACATTCAAATAATTCGGGTGATCATAATAACCTGTTGCGATAACCACATAACGAGCACAATAGGTATGTTTATTCGTATCGATTTGAAATAAATCATCCAGCTTAGATACTTTTGTGACTCGTTCAAAAGCGTTAATACGCAGCTGTTTTCGTTTAGCTACCTCTCGATAATAGACGAGAGCCTGGTTTCTTTTAGGCTTATAGCTATCTGTAATAAATGGTACTTCTCCAATTTCTAACTTTTCACTTGTACTAAAAAATGTTTGATGTGTCGGATAATGATAAATTGAATTTACCAGATTACCTTTTTCAATTATTAATGGCCTTTTCCCCATTTCTTGTAATGAAATTGCCGCTGCTAATCCACAGGGCCCTCCTCCAACAATGATGATATCTTCTATTTGCATAATCATTACGCTCCTTAAAAAACAATCAAAAAACTCCTATCGTCTATGATAGGAGTTTTTTTGCGATATTTCAATGTATTAACTTAAATCCAGCCTCTAAAACGGCTCGCCTCAGCCATTTTTCTTACACCGACCATATAGGCGGCTAAGCGCATATCGACACGGCGTGTTTGGGCTGTGTCATAAATATTTTTGAAAGATTTAACCAATATTTTTTCAAGCTTTTCTTCTACTTCTTCCTCAGACCAATAGTACCCTTGGTTATTTTGTACCCATTCAAAATAAGAAACAGTTACACCACCAGCTGATGCCAGTACATCAGGTACAAGTAAAATGCCGCGCTCTGTTAAAATCTCTGTTGCTTCTAATGTCGTTGGACCATTTGCGGCTTCAACTACGATTGTCGCACGAATGTTATGAGCATTTTCGGCTGTAATTTGATTTTCAATGGCAGCAGGAACAAGGATATCACAATCGAGTTCAAGCAGTTCTTTGTTTGTAATCGTGTTATTAAACAATTTAGTGACTGTTCCAAAGCTGTCACGTCTATCTAATAGATAATCAATATCTAAACCGTTTGGATCGTACAACGCACCGTAGGCATCAGAAATACCAATAACCTTTGCCCCGGCATCATGCATGAACTTGGACAAAAAGCTGCCCGCATTACCGAAACCTTGAACAACAACCCTTGCACCCTCAATTTGAATGCCCTTCTTTTTAGCTGCTTCGCGGATACAGATTGTTACCCCTTTTGCTGTTGCCGATTCGCGCCCATGCGAACCGCCAAGTACAAGCGGTTTACCAGTAATAAATCCTGGAGAATTGAATTCATCGATTCGGCTATATTCATCCATCATCCAAGCCATAATTTGTGAATTTGTAAAAACGTCTGGTGCAGGAATATCTTTCGTTGGCCCGACAATTTGGCTGATTGCCCTTACATATCCACGGCTTAATCTTTCAAGCTCCCTAAAGGACATGTCACGCGGATCACAAATGATACCGCCCTTACCACCGCCATATGGAAGATCTACAATTCCGCATTTTAAGCTCATCCAAATGGAAAGTGCCTTCACTTCTGTTTCAGTCACACCCGGATGAAAACGAATTCCACCTTTTGTCGGTCCTACTGCATCATTATGCTGTGCACGGTATCCCGTAAATATTTTTGTCGATCCGTCATCCATTTTAACTGGAATTTTTACTGTCATCATACGTAACGGCTCTTTCAAGAGCTCGTATACTTCTTCAGGATAACCTAACTTCTCAAGCGCTTTATGAATAACTGTTTGTGTTGATTTCAACACATCATTCTTTTCCACTTGATTAGTCTTTTCTGTACCATTTTCGGCTACCATTTGTAATCCTCCTAAGAAATCACTTTTACGAATGTTGTCCGCTTTCAGTCACAAGTATACACGTTTAATTGATTTATGCAAGAAGAAAAACACACATTTCACTATTTTAAAGCGCGGATATGTAAACGCTGCCATCATTATTCAAACAGGAATTTTAAAGCAGCATTGCCAGTTCGAATTCTTCTTTTCTCAATAAACAAAAAGGGGCGGCGGACCCCTTCGGAAAAATATTTATCCCGGGTAACGCTTATTTAAAATACTGTAGAATGGTTTCCACCGCTTTATTTTTTATAATTGCTTTACCGTATTCAGCTAACACGATCGGGCTTAGAATGGAGGGGTTGCCGTATTCCGATAAGATACAGGCCGCCTTATCTTTATTTACAGTTTCTGTTTTATCCATCAAAAGGTAATAGTGATTACGCATGGAAAAGAGGCTTCCGCCAAATTGATCTACCGAGGACAGTCTTTTTGAAAGACTAATAATATCCTCAAATTCTTCAAATTCATACAAGAGATCCTCACAGCCTTCAAGCCTTACCTGCATTTCAATAAAACCATCATATAACAACTCTTCATCATCTTTTACTTCATCAACTGTAATAATCAAAATCATACCTTGGGCCTGAAGGGAAAATATTTCAACTGCAACAGAACCCTGTATGTCAACATCAAATTCTTCACTCGCCTCTTCGAGCATATCATGAAAGAGCTGATTCCATTTGCTTGAATCCTTCCAAATATCATCTTTGGAAAGTCCCCTTTCAAACAAATCATCAGAAGTTAAAAAAATTTTTATTTTATTGGCCGTTAAGCGTTCTAAGCGCATGCTTTTGCCCCCTGCCGTGACATAAACTTGTTTTCAGTGTATGCCTTAGGGTTCTATTGGTGAATTGTCTACAACAATCATACCAAGTCCTTACCTTTTCTTAGCGTAATTAGATGGGTTTCTGCAGGTGCTCCTAACCTTAAAGGAAGGGACGTTGTTCCATAGCCATTACTAATTAACAGAATCGTATTCCTGAGTTTTTTTATGCTGCCTCGCTTTTGGGGACTATACCCGAAGATATGTATTTGTCCTCCATGCGTATGTCCGGATAACACGAGTCGAATTTCTTGTTCGGGATGAACTTTTCTTGTGATGCTTGGATAGTGGCTTGCTAAAATTTTGAAGCTCGCAGCTTCCGCATCTAATAGTGCCAAATCAAGCCGATCCCGGTTCTGATTCAAGTCATCCACTCCGAGTAAGGATAACTTCTCGCCCTGTTCTGATTCAAAGGTAACGGCTGTATTATCTAATACCTTTATACCAGTCTCGAGAAGGATGGCATCCAATTGATGATAATCAACTTCATAATCGTTATTTCCCCAAACAAAGTAAACGGGGCCAATTTGCTTTAATTTCAACAGGTTGGCTTTAACACGTTCAAAGGGTACACCCTTTTCCATGAGATCCCCTCCGATGACGACAAAATCAGCCTTCCCCTTAACACCATTAATAATCTTGTCTGAAATGGTCCGTCTATGAATGTCCGAAATAAAAAAGAGTGAAACACTACCAAATGTGTCTGGAAAGTCAGAAAAAAATAATTCGTGTTCTGATACATCGTTTAAAAATGCTTCTCGGAGCATATATAAGAGTAGGCTTCCGCCAATTATAAACAGGACAACAATAAGAACAACCATTTTCTCTTTTCCCCATTTCCTTACTTAAAGTTGTACGGAAATCATACCATAACAATACTTAAACTAAAAAACAAAATCCCTCCCATACAATGTATGAGAGGGATTTTAAATATTCCCCAATTCGTTTAATTAGTCCTCATCAATACTTAAGATACGGAAACCATGTTCTTCAAGCTTCTTGGAAAACTTATCAATATTATCCTTCTTTTCAATCTTCATAACGATTCTTCGTACGAGTTTATCTGTTTCATCGAAAGTAACAAGTGAAATAATGTGCTCATGAAAGTGATGGGCAATTTCCGAAAGACGGGCAATCCTGCCTTCTGTCTCAACAGATGTAAACGCAATTCTCACTCCCGGGCGATTTACCCCAAATGCACTTTCAAACGAACTTAGAACATCAGATCGTGTTACTACTCCAAGAAAATTCCGCTTGTTGTCGACCACAGCTAACAATGGGAAATCTTTCAATTCGAGAAGTGTTTTCTCAAATACTTCTCCACCCGCTAAAAACTGTTCTTGATGTGTGGCAATATCTTTAACATAAGTTGAGTTTAAATATTCGTCCTTGGTTTTGTTAGATAGAAAATAGCTTTCATAAATGGTATACCTTGTTGCAACCCCTAAATATTTATCGCCGCTTAAAACAGGAATTCCATCAATTTGATACTTTTCTAACATTTCTAAAACTTCATTTAGCGTTATACCTCCCTGTGCCGTATAACACTCATGCTTTGGTATCATCATATTTTTTACGAACAATTCCCATCACCTCAAAGTATTAATCCTTCCCTCTTAATTATACTTCGACAACCAATGGAAAAACCCTTTAATATATTAAACTTTTATGTCATGTAACAAGAAATATTTCATATTATTAATTGATGTTGAATAAAGGGAGGGCTACCATGAATACTCATCAAAAAACCTATCATCCTTACGCCAGTCCATTTGACCCTTGCAAACCATTAACTGAAAAAACTTATTCCACCCCACCTCATTTATATATGGGATTTCAACCACCGAATCTTCCACAATTTACACCTGCTGAAGCACTCCGAGCGGGCACGCTTTGGAAGGATTTCTATGACCCTTATTTTAACTCTTTTGAAAGGGCTAAGGGAGGGCCACAAACATGAAACAGGTACCCGCAGAGTACTATCAATTAATGGAACAGCTTCAAACTGTTGACTTTGTCCTAGTCGAGTTAACATTATATTTAGATACACATAATGACGACATAGAGGCAATTAACCAATTTAATCATTATGTCAAAGAAAGAAAACATTTAAAAAAAGCATTTGAAAGCCAATTTGGTCCGTTATTGCAATTTGGTAATAGCTATTCCGGTTATCCATGGAATTGGGATGACACACCTTGGCCATGGCAAGTTTAAAAGCGGAAGCGCCCGGTTAGCGGCGTATGGACTGGAGCGCTTCGACTGAGATAAAGGAAACACGAAGAGCGGAGCGATTCGATGTTGACTTATCGTAGGGAGAAGAGCGAAGTCCACTAGCCGCTGGGCGCTGGAGCTGGACAGTAATCAAAGTAAAAAAGGAGGTATGTATTAATGTGGATCTATGAAAAGAAGCTCCAATATCCGGTTCGTGTCAGCACGTGCAATCCAACACTGGCAAAATATTTAATTGAGCAATACGGCGGGGCTGATGGTGAACTTGCAGCGGCCTTACGCTATTTAAATCAAAGATATACCATTCCTGATAAAGTTATTGGCCTTCTGACAGATATCGGAACAGAGGAATTTGCCCACCTTGAAATGATTGCCACAATGGTTTATAAATTAACGAAAGATGCCACTCCAGAGCAAATGAAAGCGGCTGGACTTGGTGATCATTATGCTAACCATGATGGCGCTCTTTTTTATCAAAATGCAGCAGGCGTGCCTTGGACTGCCTCCTATATTGCTGCAAAAGGCGACCCGATTGCTGATTTATATGAAGATATAGCGGCAGAAGAGAAGGCCAGGGCCACTTATCAATGGCTCATTAATCTTAGTGACGACCCAGATATAAATGACAGCCTTCGTTTCTTGCGTGAGCGAGAAATCATTCATGCACAGCGGTTCCGTGAAGCCGTTGAAATCTTAAAAGAAGAAAGAGATAGGCAGACGATTTTTTAGAAATAAGAAGCAGTTTAAGTCTGCTTCTTATTTTTTTTCGTGATAAAGGTTGATGTCGTATTGTTTTTTCATGATTTCAAAAACAATATGGCGGTTTTTCCATTCTTCCTCCCTCTTCCATAAATCCTTACTGCGGTCGACGATTTCACAGCGCAATTCTTGGAATTCCTTTTCCTTTTTCTCCTTTTGTTGTCTCAAAAGATTCATAGCCCCAAACCCAATAATCGTCATACTTAACAACAAAACATTAATGGAATCATTTAAAGCAGCCGATAACATCGCTAAAAAAGAATAAGAATAATGCTCAGCAATAGTAAAATTGAAATAAACAAAGAAAAAGAAGGCCAATAAGAGTGTTCCATATACCGAAAAATAATGCCATTTTTTCGTGTCTTCAAACTTTTTCTTCCTTTTTCTCACATTTTCTAACATTTGCTTTGTTGCTTGATCAGTATTCTCAAGTAATTGGATTGGAGAATCCATTTTATCACCCTCCATTTCTTAAGCTCCGCCCCTTTTCCATATATTCATATGAACTTGTCCTGTACAATATGTTTCTAAAACAAAAAACCGATCTAAGATCGGCTAGTTGTTTAACGGTATTTTCAAAACTTGACCCACTTGAATTTGGTCACTGGTCAGATTGTTGGCCTTCTTAATAATCTCAATACCTTTTGCTGAATTATAATATTTCTTCGCCAGTTTATAGAGAGTTTCTTGCCGCTGGACCGTATGGTAGATCATTTTATCTTGCTTTGGTGGCGTATTCGGTTGGCTATTGGTCTTCTCTGCTTGCTGCGGACTGTTCTTTTCTGAAACCTGCTTATTCGCATTGCCTGCATTTGGTGCAGGCGGTGGAGCAGAAGAATTGGCATTATTAGTAGTAACAGGCTGGTCAGGTTCGACCTTTGGTTCTTCGCCCTTTTCTACGGGGGTACTTAAGTCCTTATTATCATCCTTTATTTCCTTCGGTTCCTCAGATTTGTTAGATTTATCGTCTAAGATTTCGTCATCTTTCTTCTGATTTTCAAAATTGATTGGTTCATTCCACAATGAGTCTCCTGAATTTTTTTCTGTTCCATTAACTTTTTTCCCGCCATCACGATATGAAATCACACTAAAAATGATGATAGGAAGGAGGATAAAGGATAGGACTAGTAAGCGAATGACAGGATATTTTAGCTTCCATTTTGTTTTCTTTTTCTTTTGACGATGAATCTGCTCTCTCGGAGGTAATTTGTCATCCTCCTCGACAATTTCATTTTTTTCATTAATTTTTTGAATCCGCTGTTTCAATCTCTCCGCTTGATCTCTATATGGTTCTTCTTTATTCACGTCGCAGCTCCCCCCTGTTCATCAGCCGTTTTTATCCGTCTTAATTTTATATATATGCCCAAAAGAAAATCGATAACAAAATGCATAACAATCGTAACCGCTAAATTATCTGTCCACTGATAAATCATCCCAATAACAAAGCTTAGTAAGATAATATTTAAAAATAAGAACCAATTAAAAAGGTAGCGATAGTGGATAATCGCAAAAATTATGCTTGCTAGGATGAGACCAACCCTTGTTTGAATAATCCCGCGGAATAGTAATTCTTCACTAAATGCGACCAGCCCGGCAATCACCATTATATGGATAAAACTTCTTTTTCTAAAAATCCTTTCATTAAGTCCCCCGTCATCATAAAAAGAAGCAGGCAGCAATTTCATTAATACGATATCAATGATAACTACAGCAACACCAGCAGGTATGCCGATAATAGCAATATTAATGTCATTCAAGTGAATCTTGCTCAAATAGGAGAAATGATCAAATAAGAGAAATCCTAAAATGAACGAAATTGCCAGTAGAATGATTTGGGTCATATATAGGTGAAAAAGTAGATCTTTATCCGTTAAACTTATGATTAATTCATTA
Organism: Neobacillus novalis NBRC 102450; assembly: GCF_001591805.1. Lineage (GTDB taxonomy): Bacteria > Bacillota > Bacilli > Bacillales > Cytobacillaceae > Neobacillus > Neobacillus novalis. The sequence continues at coordinate 218,200 of NZ_BCVP01000012.1, forward strand.
TACTTTTTTTTCATTTGCTCAGCTCACGATTAGTTAAGATTTTGGCAAGATAATCCTTCCACAACTGCTCATTTTCTTTAAGCGTTAGTGTTTGCTGTCCCGTTTGGTAATCGTTTAATTTCAGCCCGCATTGATCACAGCAGAATGGAATCTTTCCCGACAATGTTTCATCAAAATATTGCAAGATTAATTCTCTCCGGCACAAAGTGGATTCCACCCATTTTTTCATTTGAAAAATATTTTTTTTCTTAACGATTAATCTTTCTTTTATTAATTTCTTAAAATCTGCTTGTAGCTCTTCAAGCTGACTTGTATGACGATGCGGGCTGTTAACAAAGTCCTCGACCATTCTCCATTGAATGTCTGAAAAACCACCAAGTTCTTTAAACGAATTCGGCAGTTGCACTCTAACATCCATTAATCGTTGTTCATTCGATATTCTCTTGAACAGCCAATCAATTTGCTGCTCTGAAGGTAATTCTCCTTCTGCAAGATGGATTGGAAGCTGCTCATCTCCAGGTGAATGCAATAATACCGCAATACAAGGAAGTCCATCACGGCCTGCCCTGCCGATTTCCTGAAGATAAGATTCCATTTGCATCGGCATGTGATAGTGGATAATAAACCGAATATTTTCTTTATTTACCCCCATCCCAAATGCACTTGTTGCACAGATTACATCAAGCTGCCCGAAGATAAATTGTTGTTGAATCAAAATTCTTGAATTTTGATCCAATCCTCCGTGATAGGGCATTGCCCGGCAAATCCCTTTATCTACTAGTAATGATGCCATTTGTTCTGCCGCTTTTTTGCTTGTAAAATAAATGATTCCTGGTTTTTGCAGATTAGTTACCAGCTCTATGACTCTGTCTTGCTTATCATGATAATCGGGTACGTTTTCAACATACATCGCTATATTCGGGCGGTCAATCGTCGATTCTATTTTGTTTATTTCTTCTATTCGAAGAGAAGCAATAATATCCTCTCGTACCTTGCTTGTAGCTGTCGCGGTAAGTGCAAGGGTTAAGGGATTTCCTAATTTTTGACGAATGTCGCCCAGCTTTGAATAATCAGGACGAAAATCATAACCCCATTGTGAGATACAATGCGCTTCATCAACGACAAACAATGAGATGTCAAGGTCTTGCAGTCTTCTCATTATAAAGGGAATCCGGAGCATTTCGGGCGATAGGAAAATATACTTATAGCTGCTTAAGCTGCTAAGAACATGATTTCTTTCCTCTGTTGAAAGAAAAGAATTCAAAGCAATGACCCTTTTTTCGCCAAACCGTTTAAATTGCTCTACCTGATCCTGCATGAGGGAAAGAAGTGGAGAAATAATTAAGATTTTCCCTTTTAAAATAAGTCCAGGTAGTTGGTAACACAAAGATTTACCTGTTCCTGTCGGCAGCATCGCCAATGTATGATTTCCTGCCAGGATGGATGAGATTACCTCCTTCTGCCCGGTTTTAAACGAATGATAACCAAAATGCTTTTCTAAAATACTTTCTAATTCCATTACCGATCACCATACTTCGCCAGCACCAACCTTATTTGAAAATAAGTGGCTGCCGGCACTTTCTCCCTTATCAGCTTTAGCTTTTTAGTAGCTGAATGGTTGGATATTTCCAGAATTTTCGTTTGCAGCTCTGAATCCACATAAGTATCTATAGAGAAATCATCGACATTTAATGCAAATTCAACAAAATGATCTTCAATTGTACTTAATTTCAGCTGCCTGTAAGTTGCAATCATCTCAGGTGAAAATCCTTGATTTAATAGTTTTTGCGTTTTCCTTGAAGAGAGTGTTAGTTCATTTTCTTGCTTTAAATCGTGAATTAACATGGCTAAAACCGTAAGGCGAGTGGCATTATCGCTAATTTTTCGAATTAAGTAATGGAGTGTATTTAAGAATCCAATATGGTAATCGTGATATTCCAGCTGCAGTCTTTTAGCTGTCTGCGAAGCCGTTAATCCAATCTGCTGAAAACCTGTCAGCCGAAACACCAACAGCGAGGGATCAATTTCATTGGCGTCATTGAAGCATTCCACTAGCTCGGAATAAACAATTGCACCCATTTCCTTTCTTGGTACTTTAATTTCCTTTAAAACAGATTTCAGCCATTGATGAACATGCTTATTTTTTTGGATAGGTATGTATCTTGATTCTTGGAATACAAGATTCGAAGTGACCTGAATAAATAGACTCAGCCTTTCCCAAAACTGCGTTGTGAATGGATGATAGTCCCAGCCATTTAGGAATTCCGGTAATGGATGGTTTCCTAAAAAAGACTTGCCTGCGGGCGTAAGAAGGAATCGTTGTTCGCCACCATTACAGATCCACTCGCTTTCTTGCATCCATTGAATTATTTCTTCGAAGGATTCTCTTGATAGGGGTTCGTATACTCCAAAAAAGTTTTTCAACGAAAATAAATGGGCATCTTGGATGGTTTGAGATGATTTTTTTCCATTCAAAAGGTGGAAGATGGAATATATTGTCCGTTCCCCGTTTAATTGTGTTAAACAGTAAAGTATTATTGAGGCTAATTGTGCCATCCAAGCTCCTCCCCCACACTTTTTTCGAATTTTCTCGACAAAATGTCCTTTTTTTCTTATTTTATTCTACCATGAAATGAGGATTCTTGTTGCCCGAAATTGTGGAAGTTTATTAAATTCAAATAAACAAACAATAGTATTTAAAAGCATTTTTCTATTGAAAAGTTGCTCATACAGTTTTACAATAGAAATGAGTAATGCGTTTCCATTTTCAGAATGGAAAACGAGGAAGAATAATTTTGTTATATTACTGGGAGGTTTTTTTTCATGGCAAAGTATACGATTGTGGACAAGGAAACTTGCATCGCTTGTGGGGCATGTGGCGCTGCAGCACCAGATATTTATGATTATGATGATGAAGGCATTGCATTTGTAACTCTTGACGATAATGAAGGTATCGTTGAAATTCCAGATGTGTTAATCGATGATATGATGGATGCTTTTGAGGGCTGCCCAACTGATTCAATCAAAGTTGCTGATGAATCATTTGATGGCAATCCAACTAAATTCGAATAATATTTTGTCAAAAAAATATTATTAAGCTACTACCCCCCCGCCTTTTTAGGTGGGGGTTTTTTTATTAAAAAAGGCAAACAGGAGAACTCCTGAATGCCTTTCATTTACTATGCACTTTTTATCGTTGAGAATTTATTAATCCACGCCTGCATCCGGGTGAACAGTAACATAAAGACGAAAGACATGATAACTCCTTTTATGATGTTGAACGGCAGAATTCCAGGTACCACATAGTTACGCATGTCAGGAAAATTCAAGAGGGCAGTATAGGCTGGGAGTATAAAAAGATAATTTAATACACTCATCATAACCGCCATTATGGTTGTGCCAAGTATTAACGCAAGTGTCATGCCCTTCCTCGTCTTTATTTTATTGTATACATAATACGTCGGCAAGATAAACAGAATACCCGCTAGAAAATTAGCAATATGGCCTACTGGAATTCCTGTTTGACTTCCGGTCGCAATATAATTTAGAACATTTTTGAAAAACTCAACTAATATTCCTGCAATCGGCCCAAAGAGTAACGCTGCAATCAATGCGGGGATATCGCTGAAATCGATTAATAAGAAACCTTGGAATGGCGGCAATGGAAAATTTAATAGCATTAAAAGATAGGCGATACTGCTAAGCATTCCAATTGTCACCATCGTTTTTACCTTTGTGTTCTTTGTGTTCTTTGTGTTCTTTGTGTTCTTCATTTTCCTCTCTCCTTTTTTGATCCATCGCTTAAGGAAGAGAGGTTCAGCAATTCAGATGCCTTGTAAAAAAAATACCCTCAAGATTTAATCTTGAGGGAGATTTACGAAGGCATGCTTAATAAACGTTCATCAATAAATATTTTTTGAACGTCTGCAGAACCTCCATCTTCTCCCATCCAGACTATACTGTCGGCTTTGGAATCGCACCAAATCCTGCCAAAAAAGGCTCGCGGGCTTAGAGTATTAGCTACTCAATACCGCCGATCGGGAATTTCACCCTGCCCCGAAGATAGATCGATATTAAATTACAAGTTAATTATACTTTAGAAACGTCATTTTGTTAAGCGAAAGATTTCACCTATCATTTTTTTGGCTTGTTTTTCAACATTTTCGTGACAAAACCCGTGGACATATTTGTCCACGGGTCATAAGATAATCATTGAATAACCAATACTTGTTTCGGTCTAATAAGATCAGAAGTAAGGTGGTTTATTTTTTTTATTTTCGTTATGGTAATCTTTTGTTTTTTTGCAATGGAGTACAAGGTATCGCCTTGTTTGACGATGTAGGTGGCAGCTTTTGATGAAATACTTGATTGTGACTTGCCTTCGACTTCCGGATGCAAATGGGAGCTTGCCGCTAAAACATTTTCAACAATGCTTGCAATTCCACCCTGTACTGCTTCGCCGACGTCCGCTTTTCCGAGGAGACTTTCCGGATCCATTGCATATCTTTTATCATATCTCCATTCCATTTGATGGGTCTCAAAATGGAGATGGGTTCCGGTGGCTACTCCTGTTCTCCCCATTTTCCCAATGACTTCACCCTGTTTTATCGTTTGGCCAGGTAATACAGTCCGCTTATTTAAGTGGGCATAAACGGTTACCAAATTACTTGGATGTTTAATAAATACCACATTCCCATATGTATTAGAATAATAGGCTTTCACTACTTCTCCACTATCAACAGCCAGCACCGGAGTATCGATTTTCCCGGCTATATCGATTCCTTTATGTTTTCCCTGCCTCGTTCCATATGTATCCGATATTACACCGTCTGCCGGCCAAATCCAGCGATCCTTCATTTCTTTTGTCTCGTGCATACCCGCAGCCTCCGAATGTTTGCCGCCTAAGAACAATAAACTGATACAAAGCGCCATAATGATGGCAATCAAAAACCTCTTTATGTAGTCACGCATATTTCATTTTCCTCCTTATAACTTGTCCGCACTCTTCCACACCATATGTTGGTTTATCAGATTTAGAACATATGGATTAGGGAGTCAGGACTAGAGCATATTTGTTATAATTTGGACTACACTTCAATTTTATGCAAAAAAAAATCAACCTGCTCGGTTGATTTTAAAAATCTATTGGATATCACGGAGGTTTGGAGCTACTGGCACCTTGGTCTCCTTAGTTAAATCAAATGGTCCAAGATGTGTTAATTGTGAATCCTTGACAACTACTTTTTCCAAGCCGAATTGTTTAGCTGTTAACAGCAACGCCTCAAACGAAGCTAATGTAAACTGATCATCTTTCATGTCGATAATGCTCTTAAATGAAACAAATAAAGTTTTGTCGTTTACGGTTACATCGGTTAACGGCTGTAAATGCTCCAAAGAGCTTGTCAGCTTGTACGTAGGGTTATTGGTCTCCATATCCGCAAAGGCACTCTGAATATCGCTATAAGCATCTATTGAAGGTGCTAAAAATGGCAAATTGCTTCCTTCGGGAAAATGAAAGAAAAAAGCATGTTTTTTCACATCAATAATATCATGATTTTTTACTCTACCCTCATTACCGAACTCAATACCTTTTTCGTTATTTGTAAAGAAATTCAACTTTTTAATTGTGCTATTTGAGGATACATCATTATTTAAGGTTTTAATAAAACTGGTTTCCTCTGCTGATCCTTGTCCGTACTTATGATCATCCGGAACCACAACGTCCACACTATTTGTTTTTTCATCGATATTCATCGAAAGTTTAAGAGGATAGTAATCAGACAATCCCCATTCCTCTTCCTTTAAGTTCGCCATATTATCAACAAATAGTGTTAACCAAGACTTATCTTTTTCAGCAGGAACGATAATCGAAACAGGAACGAGAATCTGCGCCTGTGAGTCCGGAATCCAATAGGTTAATACCGTTCTATCCCCAACTTCATCCTCATAGACTGCTGTTTTGATGCTGGCTGCACTCATAAGCTCCATTTTTTTGTCGTTCGTTTCAGAAACCGACTTATTTGGTGTAGAAGCTTGGTCTTTCATTGCAATGGTTGAATCCTTTTCAGCTGCTTTCATTGCTTGGCTGTTCCCTGATGATTTTTCCTCTTGTGCGGTATCAAACGAGAAATTTGTCCCATCGTTCATTTTCGGAACTAAGATGAAGAAAAGCAACAATGCCGCCACAGCAGCCAAGCCTGGTAACAGCCATGTTTTCGTTTTACGTTTATTTAGTGAAAGATTTTGGTAAATGTCACGAGGATCGCGATGATCTTTAATTTTTGGCATTTGCATTAATAGTTCTTCGAGCTCTCTATCGCTCCACTCCGACTTTTTCACTAGTTACTGCCTCCTTTTCATAGGACATTTCCATCTGCTTCTTCAATACCTTTAAAGAACGATGCTGCGTAGTTTTAACTTTACTTTCCGTCCAGCCTAATGCTTTAGCTGTTTCAGCAATAGATAAATCCTGCAGATAGCGCAAAATAATGACAGCGCGTTGATCCATTGTGCAAAATTCAAGGCATTTATAAATCCATTTGATTTCTTCTTTCTGGACGGTAATCTCCTCTGGTATTGGATACTCATCCTTCACCTGATTAGTTGACCAATCAAATTTTTCGAGTAATTTTTCTTTCCAGCCCTTTTGTTTACGGAAAAAGTCGATGGCTACGTTTCTAGCAATCGAAAACAGCCATGTCTTTTCGCTGCTTTTTCCTTCAAAACGATCATAAGACTTGAATACCCGAATATAGACTTCTTGAACCAGATCCTCTGCGTGTTCTTTATTTCTGACCATATAAAATAGAAATTGAAAAACGTCATGATGATATTTTTGATAAAGTTCCTCGAAAACGGAGTCCATCATTTCCCCTCCCCGTTCATAATATTAGTCGTTTTCTATGTATAAAAGGTTACACCCTATTAATATAGACTTTTTATAGCCGAAATGGAAGGTATTAACTGAAAGTTATTGATTTAATGATGGGAGGATTATTGGAAAAAGCTCATCCTAATGGATGAGCTTTAATTGTTCCTCGTGAATCAAGAACAATCGGCAAATTACTTGTAAATCTTACTTTTTTCGAGGGAGCAGGAAGGAGAATGTCGTTCCTATCCCGACTTTACTTTGAACCGAGATATGGCCTCGATGTGCATCGATAATATTCTTTGCAATCGCAAGCCCGAGCCCGGTACCAGCTCTCCCCCTTGTCCTTGCTTTATCTGCTTTATAAAAGCGCTCAAAAACAAACGGTAAATCTTCCTCTGGGATACCGGAGCCAGAATCTTTTACTTCCATCCTTATGCCATTATCTTCTGAAGTAATCGTAACCTTAACTGACCCTTTTCTTGGGGTATGCCTAATCGCATTATCAATTAAATTTGTTAAAACCTGTTCAATCCGATCAGGGTCAAACGAAACAGAAGAAATTACCTTCTCTATTTCAGCATCCAACTGAATGTCACGGTCTTTTGCCAATCCTTGGAACTTATGAATAATCCTGCTGATAAATGGCGCAAGATCTATCTCTTCCGAGGTTAATTGTAAATGTCCAGCTTCCATCCGTGCCAGATCCAAAAGTTCATTAACCAGCCGGCCCATCCGTAATGATTCATCATAGATGACCTTTGCCATTTCCTTCTTTTCTTCCTGTGATTCAGCAATATCGTCTACAATCGCTTCACTATAGCCCTGGAGCATAGAAATCGGTGTCCTAAGTTCATGTGAAACATTGGCAATGAAATCCTGCCTCATCTTTTCTAATTGTCTTTCCTCCGTCATATCCCTTAAGACAGCTACAGCACCGCGGATAAACTGGTTACTATATAAAGGACTCACCAAAATGACCCAATGCCGGCCTTGAAGTGAAATTTCACCAATTTGCTCCTTTTCAGTATCAACAGCTTGTTGAAAAAGCTCCATTACCTGGGATGGGATAGCCTCCGAATCCTTTGTAAATCCATCTTTTTCATAATACCAATATTGGAGAAATCGGTCTGCAGGAGGATTAGTGATTAAAATTGTTCCATCCCGATTAAAGGTGATGACTCCATCTGCCATACTGCTTAAGATACTGGCAAGCTGCTCTTTTTCTTGGCTGAGGGCATTCATGTTGAACTTTAACTGCCTGCCCATCTGATTAAAGGCCGTTGCCAGCTCGCCAATTTCATCATGAGTAAGGATAGGAACCTTCGTATCGAATTTCCCTCTCGCCACTTCAAACGCAGCCTCTCTCATTTTTCTAAGCGGTGCAGTAATTCGTGTAGATAGAAAGAAGGCAAAAATAGTTGTTAGAATAATGGCAACACCCGCAACAAGCAGAATAAACTTTGTCGTTGAATGTGTGGTCTCCTGCATCACTTCTAAGGATTGATAAATAAATACAGCACCATTTTTTTCACCTGGCAGATGTAGCGGAACACCTATTATTGAATAATTGGTGCCTCTCATCCCATCATTAGCCGATAAATCAGAAACCTTTTCAACCGTTGTGTTTTTGCGAAACACCTTTGATAATTCAGGATCACTTTTAATATCTGCTAGCGATAATTTTTTCGCACTTTCTGTATTCGGAGAGTAATAGATTTCATCATCATTTTTTACTATGACGACTTTAGTTACATCATCGATAATTTCCCAAGATATTTCTAAACCAAGCGGTAATTTATCGTTTGGATGTACTTCTAGGACATGGGCAATTTTTTCAGCTGTATGGGTTAAGTCCTTCTTGGTTTGTTGGATATTATAATTTTGGAAGAACTCAAGCAGCATGACTGTTAAGATAAACAGGATGAATGAAACTAATAAAAGGATGGTAAACCAAAGTTTACCTACAACGCTTCGTAAAAAGGTCATTCATTAACTACCTCAAATTTGTAGCCGACTCCCCAAACCGTTACAATCATTCTTGCGGCTTGTTCGGAAACCTTGTTTAATTTTTCACGCAGACGTTTTACATGGGTATCAACCGTCCGTAAATCACCGAAAAATTCATAATGCCAAACTTCTTTCAGTAATTGTTCACGATCAAACACTTTATCCGGGGCCTTTGCCAAGAAATAAAGCAATTCATATTCTTTTGGCGTTAAACTAACTTCCTTGCCATCAGCAGTTACCCTATGGGCATCATTGTCAATTGTCAAATGTGGAAATACAATGACATCTTTCGTTGTTGTTTCTGTTTGCAGATAGCTTGTTTGTGATGCCCTTCTTAACAGCGCTTTAACTCGTAAGACAACCTCACGTGGGCTGAATGGTTTGACAATATAATCATCTGTGCCCACTTCAAAGCCCTGAACACGATTGATTTCCTCACCTTTTGCCGTTAACATGATTATCGGAGTTGCCTTTTTTTCTCTTAGCTCACGACAAACTTCAATTCCATCCTTACCAGGCATCATTAAGTCGAGCAAAATGACATCATAATCATTTGCTGTTGCTTTGATTAAAGCCTCGTTTCCATCTTCTGCTTCATCAATTGTATACTCTTCACGCTCTAAATACATTTTTAATAAACGGCGAATTCTTTCCTCATCATCTACTACTAAAATTTTCACGTCTCGATCCATTATTAATCCCCCCATAGAGTTTATTTTACAAAATGGTATAGTTTTTTGCTATCTTTTCGTGGTATTTACCCCTATAAAAAGTGTCAATAATTCGACAAAGTCAAATATCTACAATAAAGTATTTTCTTTTTTTGATAAAAAGCCTTCACTTATCCGAAAGTGAAGGCTATATGGTTAAAGTTAGTTCAGCCGGAAATTAAGAACCAGCATAAGAATGCAGACCGGCGATAATCAGGTTAACGGCAACAAGGTTAAACATAATAATAACAAAACCGATTACAGCAAGCCATGCCGATTTTTCTCCGTGCCAGCCTTTGGAGAGACGAAGATGCATAAAGGCAGCATAGAATAACCAAGTGATTAATGCCCAAACCTCTTTCGGGTCCCAGCCCCAGAACCTGGACCACGCCATTTGTGCCCATATCATCGCAAAAACCAGCCCTCCGAGAGTAAATACTGGGAAACCAATTAACACGGATCGATAACTAATTTCATCAACAAAGTCGAGATTAATGTTTTTCACGAGCGGTTTTAGTCCTGCGGCAATTCGCTTCCGTAAGACTAATCTAATTAAGCCGTATAGGACTAAACCGGCCATTAATGACCAAATAACGGTATTTAATTTTTTGGCATTTATGATTGCCGGCATTTCGACTAGGGGTTTAAAGCCCTCTTTAGTCAGTAATTCTCCCTCATGTGGTCCGGTTATGGCAGGCATGGTGTATTCCATAACATTTACCTTCCCATGTTTATCTGTCCAATTAAATGTTTCATGATATCCTGATGCTGAAAATATTGTTGAAACAGCAACAAATCCTAGTACGGCTATTAACGAAAACATCACTGCTTCCAGCCAAAAGGTTCGCTTGCTCGATTTTGTTTGATCAATCGCCTTGACGAGATAAATCACACCGGCTGCAAAACTAATTGCCAAGATGGCTTCTCCAATTGCTACCGTTGTAACATGAATATGGAGCCAATAACTTTGTAACGCTGGAATCAATGGAGAAATATCTTTTGGGAACATACTAGCATAGGCGATAACTAAAAGGGCCACAGGCATTGTAAATAATCCAAGCAAAGAAGTCCGATAAATAAAATAAATAACAATGAACGCACCTACAAGCGCCATCCCAAAAAACGTTGTAAACTCAAACATATTACTTACTGGAGCGTGTCCTGATGCAATCCATCTAGTAACAAAATACCCTAGCTGCGCAATAAAACCAACAATTGTTAAAGCTACAGCAATAACACCCCATTTGTTAGTTCCTTTATTTTCATTAAGCTCCTTCTTTGATTTTATCGCTCCCCCATAGAATGGGGTTGCAACTAAATAAAGAATAAAAGCAATAAACAGTAAATTACTACTTAATGATGCCAACTAAATCCCCTCCTTGTCCGTCTTTTCACTTTGCTGCTGATCTTCTGGGATGTTTAGTTTTGTATCCCTTAGAACCTTTTCAATCTCTTGTTTAAGGCCATACCAATTTTTGTTCGTGTGTGCCGAAATCCAGACCTGCCCATCTTTTTGTTGGATCCAAATCCGGCGATGGTTCCAGTAGGCGCCTTGGATAACACCAATCATGAACAGGATTCCACCCAAAATAATCGCCCATAACGTTGAATCCTTGCGAACGATAAATCCTGAGGTATTTTTGGTTTCAATCCCCTTAAATGCCATCTTATACGTATTATCGCCAAACGGCTCAATTGTCTGCTTGATGGCAACAAAACTCGTTTCACCCTCTGGCTTTTCCGGTGAAATCATCTGAAAGACAAAAGCTGGATTATTGGGTACTCGCGTTTTCGTTGTCGGCTCGCCGTCCTTGGCGAATTCAAAGTCTGGAAAATAATTAAGAATTTTCACTGCATAGCCATTTCCAAGATCATACGTTTCTTTTGGATCTTGAAGATCAATTTCCAGTTCACCAACAGATTGGTTGGTGTTTTTATTCGCCAAGAAAAAGCTCATTGATTTTAGCTCACTTCTAAATGAGGCTTGAAAGATCGAATAGCCTTCAAAGTCGAGCGGGTGATTTACACGAACCTTATATTCCTTTACCTTCTCAAGCTTTGGCTTTTCCCCAGGCAGGTTATCGCTAACCCGTTTATAAAGGACAACATTTGATTGGTAATTTTTCACCACATCACCGGCACGTTCTAGGGCTTTTTCAAAGGTTTTATTTTGGTCTTTATCATAGTGCTGCAAAATAAATTGATTGTTTTGCAGATAAAATGTTTCTCCCGTTTCTGGGACAGCAGCGGTTTCCCCCTCTTTCACCCATAAGTTCTCATTAACAAACATTCCCGGTATAAAACGAAGCATGCCCCCGAACAAGAAAATGATTAAACCAACATGGTTTATGTACGGGCCCCAGCGGGAAAATCGGCCTTTTTCCGCCAATAAATCGCCATTTTCTTCGCGAACATGGTAACGTCTTTCCTTTAAATGTTCCTTCACTAAATGTAAGTCTTTATCATTTATTTCGGTATTGATTCCAAATAGACGCTGGCGCTTGAGGAATCCAACATGCCTGGTTACTCTTTGTACTTTTAACGCCTTATATAAAGGGACAACGCGGTCAAGACTACAAATGACGAGCGAAATTCCAATCATTGCTATTAATAATAAATACCACCATGAGCCATATAAATCATGAAATCCCAGCCGGTAATATAATTCCCCAAACCAACCGTACTCTTGTTTGTAGTACACTTCCGGCGGCAGATCAATATACATTTTCTGCGGAAGGACGGTTCCTAGGATTGATGCAAGTAAAGTAAGGACAATCAGCCAGACCCCAACCTTTACAGACGAAAAGAAATTCCAGATTTTATCAACAATCGTTTTATTATAGGTTTGTGAGCGGCGTGCACTGCCTTCATAGCGCATATCCAGTAATTGATCTTTGTTTTCCCGCTCATCCAATATCTTACCGCACGCTTCGCATAACACGGTTCCATGTGGATTCACGTGCCCGCATTCACATTTCACATCTTTCATTCCAAAAAACTCCCTGCACCCTTATGGTTTTATTTTCTCCATAAATTCCCTAATTGTGTTTTCAGTCAGCTCGCCTTTATGATATTTAACCACTTTGCCATTTTTATCAATTAAAAATGTTGCTGGCAACGGTTCAATACCATACACATTCATGACATCCTTATTGGTATCAATCATAATTGGGAAATCAAGCTTGAGGCGGTCTGAAAATTGATTCACGGCGAGTGCGGATTCATCGATATCAACCGTTAATACCTGAACTCCTTTGTCTTTATATTGATGGTATTGATTATTGATATAGGGCATTTCCTTTTTACAAGGAGGACACCATGTTCCCCAAAAATTCAAGAATACGCCCTGTCCCCGGTAGTCTGAAAGACGATGCTTGTTTCCCTGCATATCAACCAGGGCAAAATCAGGCGCCATTTCACCAATTGCCACTTTTTGTTTATTATCTTTTGTAAAATTCGCATAAAGCGTATAGGCAACGGCAGCACCTAATACAAGCAAAATGATTGTTCTTATTACTAATCGCCGTTTTTTCATACAGAACCCCCCAGTAAATCAGCTGTCACAGTTTGTCTAAATTATATCATTTTACAATATCTATATAGTGTTTATGAGAGAAACTAATTGTGACGATTCTATGAATTTTTTTTAGATCTATCTATTGCTAACGCCCTAAGCTGCTTAACCTCATGCGGAGTTAGTTCCCTTGCCTCGCCAGCTTTTAAACCGCTCAATGTCAAAAATCCATATCGTTCACGCTTTAATTTCACCACTTCATGACCTATCGCTTCAAACATCCTTCTAACCTGCCGATTCCTGCCCTCATGAATACTAATCTCAACAATTGCCGTTTGTTTTTTCTTATCTCCTGAAAGCATTTTCACTTTGGCTGGTGCTGTTTTCCCGTCCTCCAGCCGAATTCCTTTTTCTAGTTTTCTTAGGCTCTCCCGTAAAGGAATTCCCTTGACTTTGGCAACATAGAGTTTTTCAACTTCATTGCTAGGGTGCGTCAGTAAATTGGCAAATTCCCCATCATTCGTTAACAGCAATAATCCTGATGTATCATAATCCAGGCGTCCAACAGGGAAAATTCTTTCTTGATAGTTTGAAAAGAAATCTGTAACGACCTTCCGCCCTTTATCGTCGCTGACACTTGAAATGACCCCTCTTGGTTTATATAAAAGAAAATAGACCGGTTCTTCTTTCTCAATTTGGATTTCATTTACTTCAATCTTATCGGAAGAAGTAACCTTCACACCCAGTTCCGTAACGACCTTGCCATTAACCTTTACTCTGCCTTCTTTTATCAGTTCCTCAGCTTTTCTTCTGGATGCAATCCCAGCTTGAGCAATCACTTTTTGCAATCTTTCCATTTAGTTCACCTCAAAATTTTTCCGAATATGCAAGTTGACTTTTTTTCACGCTGCTTTATAAATAGGAATATCCCCTATTTACCCTCAAAGCCTTTTCATCTTACTATTCTAATGAATTATGACACAAATTCTCCACTTTTCAAAGTAACGGGATTTTTATTCATAAAGAAAAAAGTAAGCTCTCTAATTTAAAGAACTTACTTTCTTGTTTTCTATTTATTTTGTTCCAAATACTAGTGCCACCACGACAATGGCGGCAACTATTCCGACTAAATCAGCAAGCAGCCCGACTTTAAGGGCGTCGCCCATTTTTTTGATTCCAACTGCTCCAAAGTAGACGGTTAATACATAAAAGGTCGTATCCGTACTTCCTTGTAATACCGATGCCAGCCGGCCAATAAACGAGTCCGGATGATGGACGGCAATTAAATCACTTGTCATTCCAAGTGCGGCTGTTCCAGAAATTGGCCTAATGATTAACAATGGGACAATTTCTGCCGGCACTGATAGCGAATTCATTAGGGGGCGAATCCAATTCATTAAGGCGTCCAATGCACCAGAGGCACGAAAGATGGAGATTGCAACCATCATTCCCACTAGAAACGGAATGATCGATACCGCTATTTTTATTCCCTCTTTTCCACCTTCAACAAAGCTTTCATAGGTTGGGACTTGTTTAAATGTTCCATATAATAGAATAAATCCGATTAATAAAGGGATAAAAGTTAATGAAATTACCGAGATTAGCTGCATACTTTATCATCCTTTACGGCTTCTGCGATAATAAAAATAACGGTCTATCAGAATCGCCCCTATTGCCGATATAATCGTGGCAATGATGGTTGGGACGACAATTTCGGTAGGCGAAGCTGAATTATAGTTCATGCGAATCGCAATGACAGTAGTAGGAATAATCGTTATGCTCGCAGTATTTATTGCCAAAAAGGTGACCATCGACCTGCTCGCAGAATTTTTTCCGCCATTTAGTTTCTTCAGTTCCTCCATTGCTTTAATACCAAGTGGTGTAGCCGCATTTCCCAATCCAAACATATTTGAAATCATATTCGATAAAATATAGCCCATCGCCGGGTGGTTTGTTGGGACTTCAGGAAAGATGATTTTTACTAGCGGGCGAAATAATTTAGACAGTCGTTCAAGCAGGCCTGACTCCTCAGCAATCCGCATCATTCCCAGCCAGAAGACAAGAACACTAATTAAACCGATACAAAGTGTGACTGCTTCCTTCGCGCCATCAAATATGGCCTTGTTCACTTCCTCCATTGTTCCATTGAACAGCCCAAAGATAATCCCCACTATCGCCAAAAACGCCCAGATATAATTAACCATTGACGTTCACACCGATAACTGCTAGGAAAATGTTCTTAAAAAAATGAAACAATCCTTTCTTCTTTTCAGGCTCGTTTTCATAGTAAATCGGGGTTTCCTCGACCACCCTGCCATCTAAATAAACGGCTGCCTTGCCAACAATTGTTTCGGCTTTCTTAGAAGAAGACCACTTTTTCTCGGCCTTAGATACCTTATATTTTACTGAAAACAAGTCTGTTTCAGCGCTTGTCGCAGGGTAGACAATTGATTTTTTCACGTACAAATGATTTTCATAGTCATTGTTTTTGCCTATATCAATTTTCCCCTTCGAGACTACTTCAAACATGTCGAAGCCTTTAAACCCATTTTCGTACATGGAAATATGATCATTCCAGTCATCAGGCCCATTTAAGGTTACCGCAATCAGACTCATATCTCCTTTTGTCGCGGTTGTGACTAGCGTTCTTTTCGCACGTTTGGTAAACCCTGTCTTCCCTCCAGTGCAATATTTGTATTTTGACAGCAGGCGATTTTTGTTTTTCCACTCGCGGTCCCAATTTTCCGTTGGATTCGGTGCATGATATTCCTTAGTGCCGGAAATCTTTTGAAAGGTCTTATCTTTCATGGCATAGCGCATCAGGATGGCCATATCATAGGCGGTTGAATAATGATTTTCATGATCATCAAGTCCATGAGGATTAGCAAAATGGGTATTGTACATCCCAATTTCCTTTGCCTTTTGATTCATTAAATAGGCAAAGCCATCGACACTTCCGCCGACGGATTCGGCAATCGCTACAGCCGTATCATTTCCAGACCTTAGCATCAAGCCATATACGAGATCGTTTAGCTTGATTTTTTCCCCTGGTTTTAAATAAACGGATGACCCTTCTGCACGAGTTGCTTTTTCACTTACCTTAACAGTTTGATTCATTTTCCCCGATTCAATTGCGAGAATGGCGGTCATGATTTTTGTTATACTGGCAATTCTCCTTTTTGTGTGGGCATCTTTCTCAAACAAGACGCGGCCAGATTGCTGTTCGATTAGGACAGCACTAGCAGCACTTACTCCAAGGGAAGCATCCACCTTTTGAGGAATGTTTGCAATGAATAGTGAGACCATGAGGAAAAAAATTATTGACTTTGAAATCATTCTCATCAGATTTACCTCGTCCCCTTCTTTACTGATTTATCCTTGTACAATTTTATGCGGGACAAGGTCTAATATGCCTAAAAATAAAAGCGGAAGCGCCCGTTTAGCGGCAAGAAAAATGAAAGCATCCGACGGCTGTCGCATGCTTAAATTAGGAGCTATCCATTATTAAAGTGCCGGCCATTTAATGTCGGCTGCTTTTTCAAACCTCATTTCAACATCATGCCAATTAACAATATTCCACCATTTGTCCACGTATTCAGCCCTGTTATTTTTGTATTGGAGATAATAGGCATGCTCCCAAACATCGAGGACAAGAAGCGGGATCGTGTCCCACTGGGTCAGGAGCATATGCCGTTCCGATTGTAATACCTCTAAATGTCTTGCCCTTGATGACCAAACTAAAAGGGCCCAGCCGACACCTTCAACTTGTTTAGCCGCTTCTGAAAATTGGTTTCTAAAAGCGGAGAAGCTGCCAAAATATTGGTCTATTTCTTCTTTAAGGAGGCCACTAGGCATTCCACCGCCATTTGGGCTCATGTTTTTCCAAAAAATCGTATGAAGATAATGCCCTGACCCGTGAAAGGCAAGCTCTCTAGACCAATGCTTTATCAATGAAAAATCATTTGTCTCCCTTGCTTTCTTTAGCTTAAGTTCAGCTTTATTTAACCCATCAACATAGGCCTGGTGGTGCTTCTCGTGATGCAGTTTCATTATTTCTTCTGATATATAGGGCTCTAATCCATTAGAGGAGTAAGGAAGCTCTGGGAGCGAATGACCACCTGGTGGAATATGTTTTTCAACTACCCAAATGGCTCCAATCCCTTTTTCTTGTTTTCTTTTAAAATAATCTTCCAAATGTTCATGGATATGCTCAGCTTTTGTTTGAAGGAATAGGAGCTCCTCATTTGATAAGTCGCGGTCTGTGCTTTCAATCAGTTCGGCAAAATCATCAAGCTTTTCCCAAAGCTCAGAGTCTTGGCTAACCTTCTCAGAATTTAAAAACTGTTTCATTTGCTCATTCCATTCAAATAGATCATGGACATATCGACTAAACCGATCCATCTTACCCCCCCATACCGTTGCTGTTTTACCGCTTGAATTTGGTAGTCTACCTAAATGGTATGATAGCTAAGATTTTTTAAGAACGGATAAAAGGCTGCCCCGTTAAAAAGGACAGCCATTTCGAAAGATTATTTTGTTTGAATCATTTTTGTCCGGTAATCTGTTTCATAATACTCAAGTTCTTCTCTAATCCGCTGGAATTCACCTTCAAGACTATTTAGCAGACGGGCTATGCTAGCCGGGACATTTCGATAAAACTTAATGGAATTCCTGCCTGTGTAGGCGGACCTACTGTCTTCAAACCAGGCATCATTCTTTGGTGAGAAAAACTCTTCAATACATTGATGATAAATTTTGTACAGCGTCTTTTCCGCTGCCGCTTTTTGAAAAGGTTCACATTGCAAAATAATCGAGCAGGCATCCAAGCCTTCCTCACTATACACGATAAGTCTACGTAAATTTGCAAAGATTAACTTCGTATAGGTCCGGTCATCCTCGATATCTTCAATCAACTTTGTTATTGTTGTTTCATTAAGGAAGTCCTCTAAAGTTGTAATAGTCTTACTTAGAAACTCTTTTACATCGTTTAGTTGTGAATTTACTAACCTATTCCCCATCGTTACCCCCCTCGTCTAGCTCCACTTCATACGCTGCTAAACGTCCGCTTCCGCTTTTCTTATTTCGGCTGCATGATAAACTCAAGCGGCGAACGAAGCTGATAACCTTTATTTTGTTTAAGAGCTAGAAATATTTCAGGCAGTTTATCAAAATTAATATCTTGAAAATAGGATGCAAACTCATACTTGGAATTGATATAGAGGCGCTTCCGTCTGCGCAAACCAGGATTTTTCAACAGGCAGACAAGTGCCACGATATCCTTGAACTGGACCTCATTTCCGTCTTGAAGCATGATTGAGTTTTGTTCGTACGGAGTAAATTCCTGAATAATTTCATCAAAATAACGAACATAAAGAACGTGAAGTGTTTTTTCCTCGCCGTCCTCGGTAAACGTAACCTCACTCCGGTTAAAAAAGTCCTCCGAAGTATTTGATTGTTCCTTTTCTAATTCAAACCCTCTACACTCTTTAATTAGCAACTTAATCCCGCTCCTTATCGAAATGCTCATTCCATTTATGACAGTAAAAACCATTTTAAAAACATATACTTATTTTAACATAAATTTTGATTGTCGTTTGAAGATTAAGAATTAATCGTTTCCTGAAACTTAGAAAAGAATAAATCGGCTTCCTCTTGAATATATTCATCTTCCACTTTTTCGGGGAGCTGTGGAAGCTCCTTCAAGCTTTTTAGACCAAAATAATCGAGAAACTCTTTCGTTGTACCGTATAAATAAGCTCTGCCGGTGCCTTCCGCCCGGCCGACATCTGATATTAACACTTTTGATATTAGTGTATGTAAGGGCCGCTCTGTTTTCACACCGCGAATTTCTTCAATTTCCGCTCTAGTAATCGGCTGTTTATAGGCAATGATTGCCAACGTCTCTAAAGCTGCTTGAGACAAAGTCGATGTATGCGGGGAATCTACCAGCTTCTTTAAATAGACCGCATTTTCTTTCTTGGTTGCAAGCTGATAGGTACCAGCCAGCTGGACAACCATGATTCCTCTTTTGTCATCTCGGTCATATTCTTTTTTTAAATCCTCAATGATTTCACTAGCCTTTAGCTCGTCTACATCTAGGACCTCTGCTAATTGCTTTAACGAAAGCCCTTCATCACCAGCTGCAAATAAAAGGCTTTCGATAATGCTCGACCAATTAATAATATCCAACCAAATCTATCCTTTCCTTTAAAAAGCTTCTACATAAATATCTCCAAAATTTTCTTGCTGCCAGACGTCAATTTCTTTCCTTTTGATCAGCTCCAAAACGGCCAAAAAAGTAACGACTTTATGACCCTTGGCTGGAAAGGGAAATAAATCATTAAAATTCTTTCGCCCTTTAAGCTGTTTTAATTCATCCATTATTTCCGTCATTCTTGTTTCAATTGATATTTCATGGCGGGTAATTTTGGCCGCCATGGGGCGCTGAAGTTTCTTTCGTCGTAATAATTTTTGAAAAGCAGCCAGCATATCATAAAGAGAGACATTTAACTCTGACTTTCCAGGCTGAAGCCCCTTTGCAAAATCCGATAGGTCGCTTGGTGGTTTTGTATACATTAAGCCGCGCTCTTCTTCCATTGATTTTAAATCATGCGCAGCCTCTTTGTATTTCCGATACTCTATTAAACGCTCAACAAGTTCATCCCTAGGATCGTCCTCAAAGGACACTTCCAGGTCCTCGTCAGCGAACACCTCTTCATTCTTTGGTAAAAGCATTTTACTCTTAATCGCAAGCAACGTAGCAGCCATTACCAAAAACTCACTTGCGACATCAAGTTTTAGCTCCGTCATTGTTTTAATATAGATTAAATATTGTTCCGTAATTTGAGAAACTGGAATATCATATATATCAATTTCGAGCCGGTTAATTAAATGGAGCAGCAGATCTAGCGGCCCTTCAAACGCATCAATTTTCACCTGATACGGCATTATCTCTCACCAAAATTCTAAAAAAATTTTAATTGATTACTTATTTACTGCGACTATAAATAGTATAGAGGATTCAATTAGGTTATCCAATAGAAAAATAACCCTAGAGGGGCTTTATTACGAAAACGTGATGTTTGCCCATAACAATGGACAATTTTCTTACATATGATGACAAGGAAAAGAACAAAACATTTTAGGAGGAATAAATATGGATGGCGGTTTCGGAGCGGGTTTTGCATTAATCGTTGTTCTATTCATTTTGTTAATTATCGTTGGGGCTTCCTGGGTCTATTAATATAAAAAATACGGAAGTACCTGCATAGTTAGCACAGTCCCACCTGAGGACTGACAATATTGATTAGAATAAGAGGAAACCCGTCTATCCTGACGGGTTTTTTTATGCCTTTTAACCAATGAATTGGCCCGTGTGTGATAAACTGGATATAAACCACTTTATTAGGGGGATTATATGTATCCGCAAGAATACATTCAATTTTTAACCCATTTTCATGGTGACAGAGATTATTTTGAGTGTCATGAAGTACTTGAAGAATTATGGAAAAAGACAGATTCCGGCAACAAAGATTCCAGCTGGGTCGGACTTATTCTATTAGCCGTTTCTACTTATCATCACCGCAGAGGTAATTTTAATGGGGCGAAACGAACATTAGAAAAAGCGTTAAAGATTTTTGAAACGCCGGCCAATCTTGGTTTAGATACACAGCAGCTTAACAAATTGTTATCAGAACGATTATCGCTAATTGATACAGAAGCTGCCTATACCAGCTTTGAATTACCAATCTGTGACCCAGTCTTGTTAGAAGTATGTAAAAAATCCTCTGCCAGCGCTGGATTGGTTTGGGGGCAAGGAAGTGACATTACGAATATGAGCCTCATTCATCGCCATAAACTAAGGGACAGAACAGACGTTATTCGAGAGCGAGATCAGTCATTAAAGAGGCGAAAAGGCAGCGAATAAAATTTACTCGCTGCCTTTTGGTAAAGGGGCGGAGCGCCACATAAACGAATCAGTAGAGCCCAGCTTAACCTTGATATACAATTTTGGACAATGAATGATGTGAAGCAAAGCTCTGCTCACACCGCCTTAGCAAATATCACATTTTTCGATAAATCCAGCTGTATTTTCGTTTGCGATAATTTCTTTATCGGCATACATTTCCTTCAGTGCTTTAACCATCCGTTTCCCAACCCCCTGAAAACGATGGGAAGGATTTACTGAAATATGCTGAATCTCAAGGGAATTTGTATCTTTATGATACAAGACCCCAAGGAGACCAATAATGTCTTCCTCTTTCCAGAGAAAAAGCTGCCAATCCTCTTCAGTTTCATATTCCCTCATGGTTTGCTGGAGCTTCTTTAAGTCCTTTTCGTTCGGCATAAAGGACAATAGACCCATCGCAATTTTTTCCAATGTTTTCTTATAACGAATTAACATTTAGATCCCTCATTATATCAAATAAACCGATGAAATCCCTGGTTTAGCAATAGTATATTTTTTCCAAATAAATCATTAATAAACCTTATTCATTATATGTAGTTGAATTTATAATGTTTCTCTTAATCACAATCATACAGAATAAATGGCAAATCATCAATGAATAATCTAGCTATGATTAGGTCCAATAAAAATCCAGTAGATCATTCCCCAAATTACGGATAGCCCGATAAGTATGCTAAATAAGATCCAGTTGTTCCTTTTCATTAAAAACTTTCCTCCAACAAGAGTTCTTCTGTCCTTCATTCTACACCATCTAACAGAAATAATCTATTTTCTCTTACAAAATTTGCATTTCAACCAGTAAAGTTTTAAAATCTATGAAACTTCTAAGTTAAATTATACGTTTATATTATTGGTTTCGGTTATATTAATAAATGAATACTCTCTTGACTAACATGAGATTACCCAAGGAGGCAAACAATGAAAAAAGTACTTATTATGCTAATTACCACTTTTATGCTCGCAGTTCCTCTCCGGGGCTTAGCCGACATGGCTGAGGGCGACATGATTGTCACATTAGGCGAAAATTTAACAACAGAGCAAAAAAACAAGTTATTATCAGAAATGGGTGCACCGGAGGATGTTCAAATCGTTCCAGTCTCAAATCAGGAAGAACATCAATATTTAGGGAAATATGTAGCCAAATCTTTAATTGGCACTAAGGCAATCTCTTCCTCAGCGATTACCATGGCACCAAAGGGTTCCGGGATTACCGTTAAAACCAAGAATATCAATTGGGTTACTGATGAAATGTATGTGAATGCGCTGATTACGGCGGGAGTCAAGGATGCGGATATTTATATTACGGCACCAATTGCCGTTTCTGGAACCGCTGCGTTAACAGGCATTATTAAAGCCTACGAAATTTCAGCAGATAAAACCATTCCTGAGGAAGTTAAACAGGCGGCAAACCAAGAGATGGTTGAAACTGCCAAATTGGGCGACTCCATCGGTGATAAGAATGCCGCGGCATTAATTGCCAAAGTAAAAGAAGAAATCGCCAAGAAAAAACCGAAAAACGATGAGGAATTACGAAAAATCATCGATCAAGCGGCTAAGGATTTAAACGTTAAGCTTAGCGATAAGGAAATGCAAAGACTCCTTGACTTTTTTAATAAGCTAAAGGATTTGAATATCGACTGGAAACAAGTAAGCGATCAGCTGAATAAAGCAAAAGACCGCATTTCTAAATTTCTTCAATCCGAAGAGGGACAAGGTTTCTTTGAAAAAATCAAGCAATTCTTTATTTGGCTGATTGATGCGATTAAATCTCTCTTCTCTTAATTTGTTGAAAAAGCTGCCGGATTACACGGCAGCTTTTCTTATTTTAATGGTAAGTCAAGTCTTACTAAGTCCTCATAGGTCTCTCTTTTTACTACTTGAGTGGCTTTTCCGTTCTCTACAAATACAACCGCTGGACGAGGGATCCGGTTATAGTTGTTTGACATGGAATAACCATAGGCACCCGTACAAAACACCGCAAGAATTTCATCTTCCCCTGTTTCTGGCAAAGGTAAATCCCAAATCAGCATATCGCCTGATTCGCAGCACTTTCCAGCAATCGAAACCGTCTCATTCGCCCGTGCTAATGGTTTTTTCGCCAGAACCGCTTCATATTTTGCTTGGTAAAGAGCAGGTCTAATATTATCACTCATTCCGCCATCAACAGCTAAATATTTCCTCACACCAGGAACATCTTTTGAAGAACCTACTTGATATAACGTAATACCCGCATCCCCAACAAGCGAGCGGCCTGGTTCAATCCATATTTCCGGCATTTTCAAAGAAGATTGACTAGTCAATTTTTTAACCTCTTTGATTATTTCGCTCACATAATGTGAGGGAGGGATCGGTTCATCCTCTTTTGTATAACGGATACCAAATCCTCCTCCCAAGTTTAATACCTTTGCTTCGAAGCCAAGCTCATTTTTCCAGACTGCCATTTGTTCAACAATTTTCTTTGCCGCAAGTAAGAAACCAGTGGTTTCAAATATTTGCGAACCAATGTGGCAATGAAGTCCAAGAACCTCAAAATGTTCAAATTGAAGGGCTGTGATTAACGCCGTTCCTGCTTGACCATTTTGAAGGTCAAAACCAAATTTTGAATCTTCCTGCCCGGTTAAAATGTAATCATGTGTATGGGCTTCAATTCCCGGGGTTACCCGTAATAGGATGTTAACTTTAACGTTTTTCTCTTGGCAAATAGATTTTAATAGTTCCATTTCGAAAAAATTATCGACTACAATACAGCCGATTCTGTTGTCCAATGCCATTTCCAATTCTTCTTTGCTTTTATTGTTTCCGTGAAAGTGAATTCTCTCAGGCGGAAATCCGGCAGCTAAAGCTGTATATAATTCCCCTCCGGAAACAACATCAAGTGATAAGCCTTCCTCTTCTGCTAGCTGCACCATTGCCACAGTCGAAAAGGCCTTGCTTGCATATGCTACTTGAGAGTTTATGTTTTGCTCTTCAAAGGCATGCTTAAACCCCCGTGCTCGTTCCCTCATTAATGCAACATCATAAACATATAGTGGTGTTCCAAAATCTCGAGTTAATTCTATCGTATCAACTCCGCCTATTTCCAAATTCCCAGCTTTATTTACGCCAGTTGTTCCGTAATAATACATTTCCTTCCCTCTCTCCACAACGACTCACAGTCTAAAAAGATAATAAATAAATAATAGACAGAATCCGCTAAAGAAACTGCCTATTTAAAATCCTTTATTTAATTAAAATACTTTAGCATAACAGCGGAAAAACCGCAATTATTTCTTACGTTTTTATCCTTTTGGCGGCTGTCGGAAGCGGTTCCTTGGATGCACAATACTCGGTCTCAGGTAAGAGCCTGGGATTGCCCTGCGGAAGACGATTTGTAAGAATCCCTTTGGCTCAAACGGAAGAAATGGCCAAAAATAAGGAGTATTAAGGGCCCGCATGTGAACAAGAAATAGAAATAGTAATGTGCCGCCAATGACAAAACCTGGCAGATGAAATGCTGCTGTCACAATCAAAAGCACCATTCTCGATATCTTATTTGCCACTCCTAACTCATAGCTTGGAGTGGTAAATGTACCGATACCGGCAACTGCAACATAGAGGATAACCTCGGGTACAAATAAACCAACATCAATCGCAATTTGTCCAATCAATACCGCAGCAATTAAACCCATTGCTGTTGATAATGGTGTTGGCGTATGAATGGCAGCCATCCGTAAGAATTCTATCCCAAAATCAGCTAATATTAGTTGAACTACAACCGGGATATTTGTTTGTTCATTTGGCCCAATAAAAGAGAGCTTTTCCGGTAACATACTAGGCTCTAACACAAATAACATCCATAACGGAAGCAGAAATATCGACGTTAACACACCTAAAAAACGAGTCCAGCGTACAAAAGTACCAGCCGCAGGCGCTTCCCGAAATTCTTCAGCATGCTGGACATGATGAAAGAATGTTGCCGGGGTGATGATCACACTTGGAGAAGTATCACAAAATATAACGACATGCCCCTCTAAGATATGCGCAGCTGCTACATCCGCCCGCTCCGTATATCTTACAATCGGAAATGGATTCCATCCCTGCTTCACGATAAACTCTTCAAGCGTTTTATCCCCCATTGGGATTCCATCAACATCGATGGCTTGTAATTCTTTTCGAAGAATATTGAGTAAATCTGCATCTGCAACATCGGCCAAATAACCAAGTGCAACATCCGTTTTTGAACGTTTCCCCACCTTTAACATTTCAAAGCGGAGCCGGCCATCACGAATTCGCCTTCTTGTTAACGCCGTATTCAAGACAATATTTTCGACAAAGCCATCACGGGCACCTCTGACAACCTTTTCTGTATCCGGCTCTTGAGGAGATCGCCCTGGATAGCTCCTTACGTCAATAATAAAAGCGGTTCTTTCCCCTTCCATTACGACGGCGATTAATCCAGACAGGACCTGATCAACCACTGTATCAAGCATTTTCGTTTGTTCAACAGATTGATTCAAAAGCCGATTTTCAATCACCTTAAATAAATCTGTGGACAGTTTTTCATGATCATTGATTTCTACTAATTCTTCAATCAGTTGAATAATATAGAGGGTATCACATAAACCATTTACATAGTAAATGTGTACATCCTTTTTTAGAATCTTTAATTTCCTGATCCCTATATCAAAACTGACGCCAAGACCTGCACGTTGTTTCATATAGTGTTCAATTTCATGGACTGATTCGGGGATTGGCCATTTCTGGTCCTGCATTTGTGTCATAAAAACCACTCCTTTCAAGTATTAGCTGGACCGCTTTTTTCGTAATTGGGGAACCGACTTTGTAGGAGTCGCGCCTTGCCATTTTTCCGATATCACCAATTCCCACGATGAGTGGAACATCCAATTCATCAAGACAATAAACGGTATCTCCATTTATTCTCCCGGGTTCAAGTTCTGGTATACCAAATTTATCTACTCCATTTGAGGTTAACTCCCCGTCCCGGTCGATACTTACGTCAATCCTTGTCCATTCCTCATGCCTTGATTTTGCAGCAACTGCTATGACGCCTAAGACCTCGATTTCATTATGTAAAGCTACATATTTCAATGCGTTTTCACCTGCACCTTCACCGACAATCCCACTATCGTCAAACATCACCAATACCGGATCGTGTCGAGCTTTTTTAATTAAATGGACAATTTCCGGACCAGTTAATTTGGACGGATTCCCTTGAGAACTTGAAATACAGCGTCCGCCAATTTCATGCGCCACATGCTCAATCGCCTTTTTGGCATATTCATCACCGTCAGTAACTAAAATGACCCGCCTCCGAATACTCATCCTTTGATGTCCTTTCTTAGAAAAGCGTTAGCGCCCGCTCAGCTCACGTCTACTAGTCGCTGGGCGCTTACGCTAGACAATTTCAAAGTCTTAATGATGAACAAAATATAGCCATTGAAAAATCGAACCGAAAATTTTTCCTAAAACAATGGCCATAATGAGGATAACAATCTCGCCATCCAGCCGAATCCTTTTGGCAAGGATCGGCAGAACGTTTAATACTTCTGTAAGAGCGGCTGCCAGCATCCCAACAAAAACCCCCCCAATGATTCCTAAAGGGATTAGTAAAATTGGTGAGATATGTAAAACTGGGTCTCTTAGACTGGCGAATACCCCTGTAAGTGCACCGAAGACCACTGCCCATTCATACTGTTGAATCATTTTCATTGTTTTGGTCAGCTGTGTCAGTCTGGGAATAATTCCAAGTACGGTGAGAAAAGCAACAAACCCGGAGCCTACGGCCAATCCACTTGCAAATCCAAAAAAGCTAACGGCTAGAATTTTAATCGTCGTCATTCGTTTTTTTCATACTTTCCTTGTTTTCATGGATAATGACGTAATTATCTAAGTCCATTTGATAATTAAACATTTCTACTTCTAAAGGGCTAGGTTCCTCGTTTAACCTTTTCTTGAATACATGATTAAAAAACAGAATCATTCCAAGACCTAAACCAAGAGAATAAGGGATTTGAAAAAGTAATGGTTTTGCCTCTTTCTTACCGGTAATAATTGTATATATTTTTTCCTGCACACTTCTCATACTGACATCGTCATGAAAATTCATAATCGCCATCGCTGAACCAAAAAATAAGAGAAACCATATTAACAGAAAAAAAGGAATAGAAACTCCTTTTTTCTTAAATGTTACTTCGATGATGGTTTGCGCAGGTCCGATTGTTTGAATCTCCAGTTCTCCAAACCTAGTGGTAATCATATTAATAACCTTCATGACATCAATAATGACAATATTCCGATCCGTTTGGGTTAACTGATGGACCATCATCGATTTTAAATTTGAGAGCACAGCTTCTGGGGCAATAATTTGGGCAACATCCTTTAATAGTACTTTTTCATCCGGCTTAGATTGAACACGATTCCG
Source organism: Neobacillus novalis NBRC 102450 (assembly GCF_001591805.1). GTDB lineage: Bacteria > Bacillota > Bacilli > Bacillales > Cytobacillaceae > Neobacillus > Neobacillus novalis. The sequence goes on from NZ_BCVP01000012.1 coordinate 245,692, forward strand.
CATGCGAATGTAGATTGTTTTTTCCAATACATTCACTTCCCACACAATTATTTCCTCGTATAAGTAGTATGGATAATTAGCCTATTTTTCATGTAAATTAAATAAAGAAAACCGTATGGATTAGAGATCCATACGGTCCTTCATTTGCTGTAAAATCTTTTTTTCAAGCCTTGATACCTGAACCTGAGAAATCCCAAGCCTTAGAGCAACCTCAGACTGGGTCTGGTCCTTATAATATCTTAAATAAACGATTAGTCTTTCTCGTTCATCCAAATCACGAATAGCTTCTTTTAAAGCAATTTTGTCAAACCATTTTCCTTCATTGCCATCATCAATTTGGTCTAATAATGTAATCGGATCACCATCATTTTCATAAACCGTTTCATGAATGGATGAAGGTGTTCTACTTGCTTCCTGTGCAAGGATAACATCCTCTGGCGACAGCTCCAAATACTCTGAGATTTCGTTAACAGTCGGAGTTCTGCCGAAATTTTTTGATAACTCATCCTTCGCTTTGCGGATTTTGTTTCCCATTTCTTTCAGTGAGCGGCTGACCTTTACGGTTCCATCATCACGAATAAAGCGCTGGATTTCCCCAATAATCATTGGTACCGCATAAGTAGAAAACTTTACATCGTAGGAAAGATCAAATTTATCCACTGATTTTAACAACCCGATACAGCCGATTTGGAACAAATCATCAGGGTCATATCCCCTGTTAAGAAAGCGCTGAACAACGGACCAGACGAGACGCATATTTTTTTCAACTATTAAATCTCTTGCATCTTGGTCGCCAGCTTGACTTTTTTTAATGAGTTCTTTAACCTCATGATCCTTTAGAAACGGTTGACTTTTTTCGTTCTTGACCTCCACATCCATCGGCAAGTCTCCTTAATTGCAAAGCATTTTGCTGGAATTTAAATGCTTCCGTAATTTAACCTCGGTTCCTCGACCTGGCTGTGTGAGAACCTCTACTTCATCCATGAAATTCTCCATGATGGTAAAACCCATACCGGAGCGTTCTAAATCCGGCTTCGTTGTAAATAATGGCTGACGAGCTTCTTCCACATCGACAATTCCTTTTCCACTATCTTTAATTGTTATATCAATCAAACTGTCCTCAATCGAAACTTGGATATAGACAATTCCATTTGGATTATTCTCATAACCATGAATGATTGCATTCGTCACGGCTTCGGAAACCACCGTTTTAATTTCGGTTAACTCATCCATAGTCGGATCAAGCTGGGCAATAAAGGCTGCAACGGTTACACGGGCAAATGATTCATTTTGACTTAAAGCACTGAACTCGAGGCTCATTTCATTCTTCATTCAGGCGACCCCCAATCTTTGCAATGCAAATTCCTCAGTCGGTTCCATTTTAATAATCTTAAATAAACCGGACATATCGAATAATCTTTGTATTGCAGGGGAAATCGCACAAACGACCATTTCACCGTGCACCTGTTTGATTTGTTTGTATCTTCCTAAAATAACTCCTAATCCTGAGCTATCCATGAAAGAAAGGTGTTCCAGATTCAAGACAATATGACGGATATCATTTTTTTCAATAATGGCTGTCGCTTTTTCACGAAGGGTATCCGCTGTATGATGGTCTAATTCACCACTTAAGCGAATAAGTAAAACGTCTTTTTTCGTTTCCAATTCAATGTTAAGACTCACTATCCATAGGCCTCCTTAATCTGGTATAGTGAGTCAATTCGCCTCTAGTGCGAGTATTTCCTTCTATAAATACAAAACTAGTTGTAATTCGCTAAAAGAAGTGGACTTTTTCTCAGTTTCGACAAACCGGAATGGTTTATTTCCCCCCAGCCTTGGTAAACATGCCAAATGAACGTTTATAAAGGTTCCACCAGCCTGCTTCCTTTACTTCTTTTTTCGCGACTAAAGGACTTTCGAGAATTACCTTGCCGTCCTTCATTAGCTTAATTGTTCCTACTTTGTCCCCTTTTGAAATGGGGGCTTTAAGATTTTTTTGCAGTTCAATTTTTTGTTCAACATCTTTTGTTTTTTCACCTTTTTTGGTCAGTAATGAAAGTGGTTCACTTGTTACGGCTTCGACAGACTTTTCTTTCCCTTTACTTACTTTTGCTTGACCAATGATTTGATTCCGCTTAAACATTGGGTGTGTCTGGTATTGGCTAAAGGCATAATTAAGCATTTTCGTTACTTGGGCATTTCGTTCCTTTGAAGTCGGCGAGCCAAAAACAACCGCAATTACACGCATGCCATCTTTTTGGGCCGTTGCTGTTAAACAATATTTTGCTTCAGCGGTAAACCCAGTTTTTAACCCGTCCACCCCTGGGTAAAAACGCACTAATTTATTGGTATTCACTAGCCAGAATTTTTTATCCGTATTTTCACGGAGGTAGGATTCATACATACCTGTAAATTTGGTAATCTCCTCATATTTCAGTAATTCTTTTGCCATCACAGCCATATCAGCTGCTGAGCTAAAATGTCCGCTTACCGGAAGGCCAGTTGTATTTTTAAAGAAGGTTTGCTTGAGGCCAAGTTCTTTTGCTTTATCATTCATCTTGTCCACAAAGGCTTCTTCAGACCCCGCAATTCTCTCGGCCATGGCAACAGACGCATCATTTCCTGAGCCGATGGCAATTCCTCGCAACATTTCCTTGGTCGTCATTTCTTCACCAGGTTCAAGGAAAATTTGTGAACCGCCCATCGAGGCTGCATACTCACTTGTACGGATTTTTTCATCCCAAGTAAGCTTTCCTTTATCGATTTCTTCCATGATCAAAAGCATGGTCATAATCTTTGTCATACTCGCCGGCGGCAGTTCTTCCTTACTATTTTTCTCGTAGAGGATTTTTCCGGTGTCACGCTCAATTAATATTGCAGATTTCACATTGCTGACAATATCAGCCGTCTTCTTTTCTTCAGCAGCAAAAGCCGATGGCCCCGCTAAACTTGTAAATAATATAAAAGTCATTAATAAAGAGACAAATCGTTTCATTCGCATAACCCTCCATTCTTTATAGCCTCCATTTTTTCCAAAACAAACATTCTTATACAATTATTTCCTCTATTTTTAAGAAAAAAAGGGTGTCAGGCACTATGTGAAAAATTCACATGGTGCCTGACACCCTAATTGACTATTTTTTTATTCGGTTATTTCTCCGTGAACAAGGATTGGTGCTTCTACTTTGGATGTGGAAATCTTGATATTTTCGTATAGCTTTTGTTTTACTTCATCCACGTTTTCAAAATTGCTGTAAATGGTTACTAATGATTCACCTTTTTTGACATGGTCGCCAATTTTCTTTCTTAGGACGAGGCCGACGGCTAAATCAATCACCGATTCCTTCGTTGCTCTTCCTGCTCCAAGGATCATCGCGGCTGTGCCAACTTCGTCTGCGATGATTTCAGATACATAGCCGTCTTCTTTTGCCTCAAGTTCAAAAACATATTTTGCTTGCGGCATTTTTGCAGGATCGTCAACAATCGAGGCATCCCCGCCTTGAGAGCTCAAAAATACCTTTAATTTTTCAAGTGCGGAACCATCTTTTATCACATTTTCAAGCATTGTCCGTGCTTCTGCAAGGGAACCAGCCTTTTCAGCCAGGTAAACCATATGGCTGCCAAGCGTTAAACAAAGCTCTGTTAAATCCTCAGGACCTTCCCCTTTTAAGGTATCAATCGCTTCCTTCACTTCAAGTGCATTTCCAATTGCATAACCAAGCGGCTGGCTCATGTCAGAAATAACGGCCATTGTTCTTCTGCCGACATTGTTCCCAATCCGTACCATTGCCTTGGCCAATTCTTTGGAATCATCTAGTGTCTTCATAAAGGCACCAGCACCTGTTTTAACATCAAGAACAATCGCATCAGCGCCAGCGGCAATCTTTTTACTCATAATCGAGCTGGCAATCAACGGAATACTATCGACAGTTGCCGTTACATCCCTTAGTGAATATAGCTTTTTATCGGCAGGGGTTAAGTTCCCGCTTTGCCCAATGACTGCAATTTTATTCGTATTTACAAGTTCAATAAATTCATCATTTTCAATTTCAACATGGAAGCCTTTGACCGCTTCTAATTTATCAATCGTTCCACCCGTATGGCCTAAGCCGCGGCCGGACATCTTGGCAATCGGAACATCTAATGCAGCAACAAGTGGTCCAAGAACAAGGGTTGTTGTGTCGCCAACCCCGCCTGTTGAATGTTTATCGACTTTGATGCCTTCAATTTGCGATAAATCTATTTGATCTCCAGACTCAACCATTGCCATTGTTAAATCGGCTCTTTCTTTTTCGGTCATCCCTTTAAAAAAGATGGCCATTGTTAGGGCACTTACTTGATAATCTGGGATTGATCCATCTGTATAACCTGTAATAATAAAATTAATTTCTTCAGTTGATAGTTCGTGACCGTCGCGTTTTTTCTCAATTAAGTCAACCATTCTCATCTTTATCACCACTTCATTATATTATTAGTCCATTTATTTTGCGATATCTTTTACAATTTCTTTTACGTATGAAAGGAAATCTGCTTTTACTTTTTCAGTTGTTTCAATTACTTCATCATGTGTTAACGGCTGATCTAGAATGCCTGCTGCCATATTGGAAATACAAGAAATACCAAGAACTTTCATTCCGCTGTGGCGGGCAACGATTACCTCCGGCACAGTAGACATTCCCACGGCATCACCGCCCATTCCGCGAATCATCCGAATTTCTGCCGGTGTTTCATATACAGGTCCAGGATTCCCGAAATAGACGCCTTCTTTAACATTAATATTTAAGCGGGCTGCAATCTCTCTAGCAGCTATCCGTAAATCTTTGGTATACGCCTCTGACATATCAGGGAAGCGGACACCGTAACGAGAATCATTCGGACCAATTAACGGATTCGTTCCCATATTATTAATATGGTCGGTAATTAGCATTAAATCACCAGGTTCGAAGCTTTCATTTACGCCGCCGGCTGCATTGGTAACAATCAGCATGCCAACGCCCAGCTCTTTCATGACACGAACTGGGAATGTTACTTTATCCATACTATATCCTTCATAGAAATGGAAACGACCTTGCATGGCAACAACCTCTACCCCATTTAGTACTCCAAATACGAGCTGTCCTGCATGACCTTCAACTGTTGATATTGGGAAATCTGGTATCTCGTTGTATGGTATTTTAACAGGATTCTCAATTTCATCCGCTAAAACGCCTAAACCAGATCCTAAGATTAAGCCAATTTTTGGCGTATTAGCATACCTGGCTTTTAAAAAACCAGCAGCATTTTCGATTTTCTCTGTGTTCAAGGTTATTCCCCCTTAAGTTCTTTTAAAAAGCTTTTACCGTAGTTCGGCATTTTCACATTAAAGTTTTCCGCGACGGTTGCCCCAAGGTCGGCAAAGGTTTCTCGTAAAGGAAGCTCTTTTCCTTTCGCCATACTCTTAGAGTAAACAAGCAATGGAACATATTCACGTGTATGGTCTGTGCCAGGCGCAACTGGATCATTTCCGTGGTCTGCGGTAATCATTAACAGATCGTCTTCTTTCATTTTCGCAAACACTTCAGGCAGACGGGCATCATATTCTTCCAGGGCATGTCCGTATCCTTCCGGGTCACGGCGATGGCCATATAACGCATCAAAATCAACAAGGTTGACAAAGCTGATCCCTGTGAAATCCATATCAAAGGTTTCAACAAGCTTATCCATACCATCCATATTAGAAACCGTGCGTAAAGACTGGGTAACGCCTTCACCATCATAAATATCAGAAATTTTCCCGATGGCAATGACATCGAATCCTGAATCTTTCAATTCACTCATAACCGTTCGGTCAAACGGTTTTAAAGCATAATCGTGACGGTTTGGAGTCCGTTTAAAGTTCCCTGGTTCACCCAAGAATGGCCGGGCAATGATTCGGCCTACCATATATTTTTCATCAAGTGTTAATTCACGAGCTATTTTACAAATATTATAAAGCTCATCAAGTGGAACAATTTCCTCATGGGCAGCGATTTGAAGTACGGAGTCAGCTGACGTATAGACAATCAACGCGCCTGTTTTCATATGCTCTTCTCCAAGCTCAACAAGGATTTCTGTTCCGCTTGCAGGTTTATTGCCAATTATTTTTCGGCCGGTGCGTTTTTCTAATTCTGAAAGCAGCTCTTCCGGAAAACCATCTGGGAATACGCGGAAAGGCGTTTGAATGTTTAAGCCCATGATTTCCCAGTGCCCAGTCATCGTATCTTTCCCGTTAGAAGCCTCCATCATTTTTGTATAAAAAGCTAACGGCTTTGCTGCTTTTTCAATTCCCTTGATTTCACGAATATTGCTTAAGCCTAGCTTACCCATATTTGGCATGTTAAGACCGTTCATTCTTTCAGCAATATGTCCATAGGTATCCGCACCCTTGTCGCCAAACTTTTCTGCATCCGGTGCCTCCCCAATACCGACTGAATCCATTACGATGATAAAAATACGTTTATATGTACTTGCAGCCATCAATTCTTCCTCCTTTGAATAGAAAACGTTTGCAAATAAGACCACCATGCCAATGTCCTGAGCTGGAAAATTCTCAAAGTACAAACCTTCTTACATTAAAAAAACAATGCGCAACCATATGTTGCCCTGTTGAAATGAGATTAACCAAAAAAAGTGAATTTATTTGTCAGAAGTCTGACATCTCTATTTTACTAAATCTCTGCGAAATTACAAGAAAAAAGCCGCCAAAATTTTCAGCTGCTTTTTAACATTTTTGTGAATGTACTCAAAAACTAGCATTCTCTTAAGCTCGCGGATGAAATTTACGATAGACATCCTTTAATCTGGTTTTTGTCACATTGGTATATATTTGTGTTGTTGAGATATCTGCGTGACCTAACATTTCTTGAACAGCTCTTAGATCAGCGCCATTTTCTAATAAATGTGTGGCAAAGGAATGCCGAAGGGTATGGGGTGTAAGCTCTTTTTCAATTCCGGCTTCGTTTGTTACCTTTTTTAAAATTTTCCAAAATCCTTGCCGGGTTAGGCGCCTACCTTGGTGGTTTAAAAACAAAGCGTTATCGTGATGCTGTTTCGCAACAAAATGCGGCCTTCCACTTTCGAGAAATTGCTTGATGGCATCGGATGCTGTTTGTCCCAATGGAATGATACGCTCTTTGTTTCCATTGCTGATACAACGGACAAAACCCATGGTAAGGTGGACATGTTCAATATCAAGGCCAATTAATTCGCTGACACGCATTCCTGTCGCATAAAGGAGTTCAAGCATCGCCTTATCCCTCATGCCATAATGGTCATTTTGCTTTGGTGCATTCAAAAGCTTCTCCACTTCCTGTAAACTCAATACTTTCGGAATCGACCTTTCATGTCTTGGCGGTTCGATAAGGACGGACGGGTCTTGCTCTGCTGCTTTATCCCGTAATAAAAATTGATGAAACGCCCGAATAGAGGCAACGTGTCTTGCTATTGTTTTTGAGGATTTTCCCTGTTCTTTTAAGAAACTTAAAAAATGAACAATATGAACACGCTGTACATTATTTAGAGACAGGATGGACTCCCTATTTTTTAAATAATGAAGATAGTTTTTTAAATCCCGCTCATAGGACGTGATTGTATTGTTAGCTAAACCTCTTTCAGCTAGCAGGTATTGCAAAAAATTCCTTAATTGATCTTCCATCGCATTTACTCCCCATTTAAATAAAACAACATCAGCCGATCCAACAAGGAAGAACTTTTTTCATTTACTGCATTCGAGACCTTTACCGCAGATCCTTCCGGTTCATCATAGCGATGATAATTTTGATATTCTTCAGATACCCACATGATACCATAATAAAAGAGAATCGTGCATCCAGTGAATATAATAAAAACCTTTAAGGTTTTTAGTGCAGCTTTGATAAAAGAAATCATCATACTTCCCCCATATATTCGTTTATCTATTTAAAGGTATGCCAAAATGTACAAGTTTTATACCTTTTCATAGGGAAAAGAGGGAATTTACTTGTAAAATAAAAAGCCCTTTATCATTAAAAGGACTTGGTATTCGTTATTCGGTTTTTTCTTCCTCATTATCTTTATCCTGACAACGGTAACAAATCCCATGAAAGGTTAGGCGATGATCTTTTATTTTAAAATTCCATCTTCGTTCAACTACTTCTTCCACATCTTCAAGTAAATCTTCCTGAATTTCATCAACGGCACCACATTCAATGCAAACAAGATGGTGATGGAAATGGGCGGCGCCCTCCTGGCGAAGATCGTAGCGGGAAACTCCATCCCCAAAATTAATTTTATCGACAATTTTTAATTCTGTTAGTAATTCCAGTGTTCGATAAACAGTTGCTAAACCAATTTCTGGCGATTTTTCTTTTACAAGGAGGTACACATCTTCCGCACTTAAATGATCCTCTTCATTTTCTAGCAACACTCGAACGGTTGCTTCACGCTGAGGTGTTAGTTTATAACTTGCTGAATGCAGCTGTTTCTTAATTCTATCAATTCTAGTTTCCATTCTGAGGTCCCTCCCTCGCCACTGTTAATTCTCATTATAACAGATGAGAAAAGAGATTCAAAATAAAATTATTACAAACAAGTGTTTATATTTTATATTATATAATAATCACTTTAAACTCGCTGTACTAATGATCGTTTTCATTAACCATGGTGATAGATATGCTTCAATCCCAGATGCTGCCGATATAAATATCACTGCTACAATTATGGTGAGAATATATCCTTTAAAAAACGGCAGGATTGGTTGTGCGTATTTTTTCATAAATTGCTGTTTAATCATTCTCATGGAGAAGATGACTGAGAATGCTGCCATTAGAATAAACACGGGAATGATAATTAAATTTTGCGGCAGGATAGAGACAAATGCTAGCATAAAGCCATTCCAGCCCATTTGGCTAACTAGAAAACCCACCGTAAACCCGACTACCATTCCTTTAATAAATAGGAGAATAAGAATAACAGGCAGCCCGATGATGGAGATTCCCAATACCCAGATAAGACCAATAAATTTACTATTATGGAGAAAGCTCTGTAAAAACAAGTCATTGTCTTCTGTTACTTTCCCATCAGAAACTTGGCCAAAGAATTGCGATAAATAGTAGAATAAATCTTCTTTTTGGGTAATGCTCATGCTATTTACTACGATAGCCCCAAAGATGACTCCCATTAAAAATAAAACAACAATAAACAAAAAAATTGAGGAATGCTCACGGAAATAACTAGCGGCATTGGACTGGTACAAGCGTTTTTTCATCTGCGTATCCTCCTATTTTTCCAAATCAGTTATTACATTCTATGCCAGTCTAGTTATTCTATGACCATATTTTGATAGAGTTCATATAAAAAAACCGACAGCCTAAGGTTGTCGGTTAAAAATTTTTATGTTAATCCGCGATTTTTCCATATTTCCCGCCGCCGCCTGCTGCGAGATTGACTTTTCCTTCTCTCGCTTTCATAATAAGGTCAGCAATTTTATCGGGAACAACTTCTTTTAATGCTGCAAACGGCACTTCGTGAAGAATCGCCATTTCACTGCCAAAATGATTGACTAGTTTCTCCAGCAATTTCGGCCCCAAGCCTGGGATAAACTCGAGCGGCACTTGGTGAACATAGGGCGGGCGCCCTTCTGGACTTGAGTCCGCCGTCTTTAGTTCAAGAATTCGGTCGGCTACCCCTTTAATAATTTTTTTATTTCCACAGAGAGTACATATTTGATCGTCATTAGTTGCAGGATTTAAACATTGCGCACAAACGGTTTTGTGATATTTGCCAAGGTATGGATCAAGTCCATAATTGGCAACAATTTTTCGTCCATCTTCACCTTTTAATGCTTTTTGCAATTCAAGGAATGTTGGTTCCTGCATCGCCATCACCTGATATTCCCGGGCTATTTTCGCAAGCGAATGGGCATCCGAATTGGTTACAAAGGAATAATCGTGTAATTCTTTAATCTGGTCTGCCATTTCGGTATCTGAGCTTAATCCAAGTTCAATCCCATCGATCAAATCCGGGTCCAACACTTCTGTCAGCGACCGATTGACCCCTTTTCCATATAAACTTTTAAACGGTGTAAAAACATGAGCAGGAATGAAGATGCCGCCAAGTTCTTTTACTTTTTTTTGTAAAATAAGACCTGTTACATAAATCCGTTGTGAACTCAATTGAATATTTTTCAAATGACCTGATAGCCAGGAGGAAAATTCCCTCATAACGGTAAGATTCGGAAAAAACATTAGCAGGTGAATCGGACCGTTGCATCCTTCATCATATATCTCTAGTTCTGAACCAGGGATAACCGTTAAATCACCATAAACTAAACCGCCATCAGGATGTTCGACGATTTCGCCGCTTTCAATCAGGCTTTCCATTTCGAGGATGACTTCCGGTGAATGGCTGTCGATAATCCCCACCATATTAAGCCCTTTTTCATGGCGGGCATGTTCAATGATATTCGTAAACGTCAGCGATTTGGCACCGGTGATTTTGACCGGCTTGCCTGTCCAGGTTCGGCCAATATGAATATGTAAATCTACATAGTAACGATTCATTTGTTTTTCAACGCCTCTTGTAATTGTAAGTATTGAACGGCAAAAATAGTTTTCGCATCAAAAATCTTTTGTTCCTTTACATATTGTTCCGCTTCATCAAGTGTTAATTCCTCTAGATTGACAAACTCATCTTCGTCTAGAGCGGCAGCATTTTCTTTCTTTGTAAGTCCTGTTGCTAAATAGACATGGACGATTTCATCGGCAAATCCCGGTGAAGTATAAAAGGAAGTAAGTAATTCTAGATTCTCACACTCGTAGCCGGTCTCTTCCTCCAATTCTCTGCGGGCACAAAGAGCAGGCTCTTCGCCTTTTTCCAGCTTTCCTGCAGGTATTTCCACAATCGTTCTTTCCAGCGCTTTACGATATTGTTCAACCATTAAAACTTTGTTGTCAGCTGTAACAGCCAAAATAGCGACAGCCCCCGGATGTTTAATGATTTCACGTTTCCCCTGTTTGCCATTTGGCAGTTCAACATCCTGTAAATGAAGACTGATTATTTTTCCTGAAAAAATTTCTTCACTTCGGATTGTTTTTTCCTCAAGTTTGGTCATAATGATCTCTCCTGTTCTTTCCATTTAGTTCTTGTCATACATTTTATCATACTTTATTTGGAGGGGTATGGATGAAGGTGTATGTGCATGAGAAGGGAATTATCCTTGTCGGAAAAGGTTGGGAGATCCTGCAAAAGCTTAAGGAATACAACAAGGATTATGAATTCGTCTCCGATTGGGTTCAAAATGTAACGGAAAAATAATGCCTGTTATTTGTAGTCTGCCCTGTTCTTTAATAAAATTATAGAAAAAGGACGGGGTGATGTTTTGAAGAAGAGAAGGTTGGGGAATTCAGATTTGTATGTAACCGAGTTAGGACTTGGCTGTATGTCTATTGGTACGGAAGAGAAATCGGCACAGCGAATCATCGAGGCAGCTCTTGAGGAAGGCATCAATTATTTTGATACGGCCGATTTATATGATTTTGGTAAAAATGAAAAATTCGTAGGACAGGCGTTAAAGGATGTCCGGGAGCAGGTAATTATTGCGACGAAAGTTGGAAATCGCTGGAACCAAGATCGGAGCGGCTGGGCATGGGACCCTTCCAAGGCATACATAAAGGAAGCAGTGAAAAACAGCTTAAACCGGTTAGGGACTGACTATATTGACCTTTATCAATTACATGGGGGCACAATTGAAGATCCAATTGATGAAACCATTGAAGCTTTTGAAGAATTGAAGGCTGAAGGTTTTATTCGCTATTATGGGCTTTCGTCGATTCGACCGAATGTAATAAGGGAATTTGTTGAGAAATCTAGTATTGTTTCTGTGATGATGCAATATAGCATTTTAGACCGACGCCCAGAAGAGGAAGCGCTGCCGATGCTTCAGGGACATAGTATTAGCGTTGTCACGCGCGGACCGCTTGCCAAGGGGCTATTAAGTGATAAACTGTTAGAAAAGGCTTCTGAAAAGGGCTATCTAGATTACAATTATGAGGAGCTGCGCACCATTTTACCTATGTTAAAAGAAAAAGTAGCGAGAACTCGTTCATTTACTGAAGTTCCCCTTCAATATAATTTAGCCAATCCTGTGGTGGCCTCAGTTATAGCCGGCGCAAGCAGTCCAGAACAAATTAGGAGTAATGCAGAGGCAGTTCGAAGCCAGCCTCTATCGGATGAAGAGGTTGCTGTGATTAAAGAGTTAACGAAGGCAAGTATTTATAAAGAGCATCGTTAAAAAGGAGGGCTGCAGCTCTCCTTTTCTATTTAAATTCCTTCCAATTCATCCCACTCTCGTTTAATAGCTCTTCAAACGATTTGTTTTTTTCCTTTAATCGGCGTTCTTCCCGTTTTCGCTGCTCTTCCGTTTCTTTTCTTCTCTCTTCCTCAGCCTTAAGCTGATCTTGCTGCTCTTTTAATTGCTTCATTAAGTTTGGATCAATTAAATCTTTAAGCGTTACCGCTGAATCGTCCTTTTTAGGTTTAGATTGATTTTGTTGTCTTTTTTGTTTTTTCATTCTAAACACCTCCATTATAGAAATCACGTTTCTATTATACCATTTCACTTAATCATCCTAATATAAAAAGGCAGACTGTCATAGTGCAGCCTGCCTTTACTATTAGAAAGATTCTAATTTAACCTCTTCGTCAACGAACAATGCTGCTTCTGTCGAATTGACAACTTCCTCGACTGTATAGCCACTAGCCACTTCCACAAGCCTTAACCCGGAATCGGTAACATCCATGACCGCGCGCTCCGTGATAATCCGGTTGACTACCCCTTTTCCCGTCAATGGCAGGGTGCATTGCTTTAAGATTTTTGATTCGCCTTTTTTATTTACATGCTCCATAATGACAATGATTTTCTGGGCTCCATGGACAAGATCCATCGCACCGCCCATCCCTTTTATCATCTTTCCCGGGATCATCCAGTTTGCCAGGTCGCCGGTTTCGGATACTTCCATGCCGCCAAGAATCGCTAGATTGACATGTCCGCCGCGAATCATCGCAAACGATTCAGCACTATCAAAATAAGCCGCTCCTCTTATTGCTGTCACTGTCTCTTTCCCGGCATTAATTAAATCGGGATCAACCTCATCCTTCTCAGGATACGGACCAATCCCGAGGAGTCCATTTTCTGATTGCAGGACAACCTGCTTATTTTCAGTTATATAATTGGCAACGAGGGTTGGCATCCCGATGCCTAGGTTTACATAAAAGCCATCTTCTATCTCTTTCTCTGCTCTAATTGCAATTCTTTCTCTGACTAAGGCCTTATCATTTGCCATTAAATTTTTCTCCTTCCCCCACTCTATTTTTTTACTGTTAATCTCTCAATTCGCTTTTCCTGTTTTCCTTCGATAAGTATCTGAACATAAATACTCGGTGTATGAATAAAATTCACATCCAGTTCGCCAACTTCATAAAGTGTTTCCACTTCGGCAATCGTCACTTTTCCGGCTGCCGCAATCATCGGATTGAAGTTCCGCGCTGTTTTGTGATAAACGAGATTTCCCATTTTGTCGCCCTTCCATGCCCTTACCAAACTAAAATCCGCCGTTAAGGCTTCCTCCAAAAGGTATTCCCGTCCGTTAAAAATTTTCGCTTCTTTTCCATCGGCAATCGGTGTTCCTACTCCTGCCGGGGTATAAAATGCCGGGATCCCAGCTCCACCCGCCCGAATTTTTTCAGCCAGTGTGCCTTGCGGCGTTAATTCTACTTCGAGTTCCCCCGTTAACACCTGTCTCTCAAACTCTTTATTTTCACCCACATAGGAGCCAATCATCTTTTTGATTTGTTTATTATTTAATAGAAGCCCAAGACCCCATTCATCAATCCCGCAGTTATTGGAAATAACCGTTAAATCCTTCACGCCTTTTTCCGCTAAGGCTAGAATGAGGTTTTCTGGTATACCGCATAACCCGAATCCGCCAACCATTAATGTAGCCCCATCCTGAATATCAGCAACCGCATCCTGGAAGGATGTACAAATTTTCTTCATTCTACTTTCTCCCCCTTAAATTAAAGGTATTACGCAAGCTCAACAATCGTTGCTACCCCTTGTCCCCCGCCAATACAAAGTGTTGCCAGGCCAACGTTCGCTTTTCTTCGATTCATTTCATGAATTAACGTGACAAGAATTCTCGCGCCGCTGGCTCCGATTGGATGGCCGAGTGCAATCGCGCCGCCATTCACGTTTAGGATGTCCTTATTAAAATGGAGCTCACGGTCAACTGCCAGCGATTGTGCCGCAAAAGCTTCGTTCGCCTCGATTAATTGCAAATCCTCGATTGAAAGGGATGCCTTTTCTAATGCTTTTCTCACAGCCGGCACAGGCCCGATGCCCATGATACTTGGATCTACACCGGCACTTGCATTTGCTTTGATCGTTACTAACGGCTTAAGACCTAATTCTTCCGCCTTTTTCTTACTCATTACCACGAGAGCAGCTGCCCCATCGTTAATTCCAGAGGCATTACCTGCAGTCACACTGCCATCCTTTTTAAAAGCAGGACGCAATCCGGCCAATTTTTCCGCCGTTGTTCCTTTTTTCGGATATTCATCGGTTGCAAAAACGATTGACTCCCCTCTGCGCTGTGGAATCACAACAGGAACAATCTCTTCTTTAAATTTGCCTTCCTCCGTTGCTCTGACGGCCTTTTCCTGACTCCATGCTGAAAATTCGTCCTGCTCTTCTCTCGTAATTGAATATTTATCTGCTAGGTTTTCAGCGGTAATCCCCATGTGATAATCATTAAACACACATGTGAGTCCATCTGAAGTGAGCGTGTCGACTAATTTTTGATCGCCCATTTTAAAGCCGTCACGGGCATTTTTTAGCAGATACGGTGCCTGGCTCATATTTTCCATCCCGCCAGCCACGACAATATCGGCGTCTCCTGCCAAAATCGCCTGTGTTGCAAGGTGCACAGCCTTTAACCCCGAACCGCAAACTTTATTAATCGTCATCGAGGAAACGCTTTCAGGAATCCCCGCGTGAAAAGCGGCCTGTCTTGCCGGGTTTTGCCCCAGTCCTGCTTGAAGAACATTCCCCATAATCACTTCATCAACTTGATCCGGCTTTACGCCTGCCTGTTCTAGGGCTCCTTTAATCACTGTCCCGCCTAATTCAGGTGCTGATACATTTTTTAGACTGCCGTTAAACGTTCCAAGTGCAGTTCGAACGGCACTGACTATAACTACTTCTGTTTGGCTCATTATGTCTCTCCCCTTCATCCGTCTTTACCTTTACTACTTCTAGGAAAAACACAGAAATCCTCTTATTTTGTCAAAATTTCTATAATTCTTGATTTTTTAAAATTAATACTACTACAATGAAAGTATGAACATTAGAGGGGGAAAATGATGTTTACTTTACCTAAAAAAGTGACGATTATCGAGGTTGGTCCGCGTGATGGGCTGCAAAATGAAAAGTTATTTGTTCCGACTGAGATAAAAAAGCAATTTATTGCTAGTTTAAGAAATGCCGGACTTCAAGAAATGGAGCTGACTTCATTCGTGTCACCGAAATGGGTGCCGCAAATGGGGGATGCTGCGGAAATTGTGGCCGATTGCCTTGATCAAAATTCACGTGACATTGTCTTAGCTCCAAACCGCAAAGGGATTGACCGGGTCTATTCCACCGATTGCCGGGCTGTTGCCGTATTTGTCGGTGTCAGCAACAGCTTTAATTTGAAAAATATCAACAAAACAACGCAGGACAGTCTAGAAGAACTGAAGCCTATTATCCATGAACTGAAAGAAAAGAATTATTTTGTCCGCGCCTGTATTTCGACAGCGTTTTATTGCCCTTATGAGGGGAAAATCAATGAAAGCGATACGGTAAAGCTTTGCCGTGAATTTGTCGAAGCGGGTGTTGATGAATTAAGCGTGGCCGATACGATTGGGATGGCAGCGCCGAATGAATCGTATTCCTTATTTTCCAAATTAAAAGCGGAATTCCCAGAAACCCTTTTAACCGCTCATTTTCATGATACCCGTAAGCTTGCCCTCGCAAATATTTTAGCTTCTTTGCAGGCAGGGATCGACCGGTTTGATACATCTGCCGGTGGGCTTGGCGGCTGCCCATTCGCGCCTGGGGCCAGTGGAAATGCTGCGACGGAGGATGTTGTTTACATGCTTGAGCGGATGGGTATCAATACCTCTGTTGACCTTAATAAGTTAATGGATGCCGTTGAAATCATTCGCCCTCATCTTTCAAGGCAAATTGAAACCGGCTATTATCGGCTTCATAGTTAAACGGTTTAGATTTATTTTTTCTTGAATAATCAATCTTCTAGTAATCCATCTTATTAAATGAGACCAGCTTGAAGGGAGATTATGTTCATGAGCCAAAAGCGTGATAAAGGAAACAGCCAAAGCGGAAAAAACTACGCCGATCATTCAGGCGGCGGAAAGCGGATGATTGCCGCTGAAGAACTCGAAAAGGCACTCCACCCAACGAAACGACAGAATTCAGAGCAGTAAACTTATCCTCGAAACTCGGAAGCCGCTCATTGGTGTCAGCGGCTTTTTCCATGCTAAAACATGGGCGGATTGAACTTGTCTTTCATATCCTATATAACTATTACCTCGGGAGGTGTCCTTTAATTGAAGAAGGCATTTCGAGCCCTGTTCATTTTGTTATTCTTTTGGTTATTGCTTGCATTGTACTTTACAAACCGTGTTATGTATATGAAAAAGAAGGATGAGGAATTTATTTTAAGGCGGGAAAAGGAAGCTGGCAGGTATAATCCCGATGAGTTTGAATCCCTTCCAAAGCGAGAGGCTGATATCCCTTCCCCATTTGGTTATACGATTAAAGCTGTTCTTGTGGAACCGCACGATTCCAACCGCTATATCATAATTTCACATGGTGTGACGGAAACGAAAATTAATTCAATTAAATATGCGAACCTGTTCTTAGAGCGCGGATTTAATGCCCTGATCTATGATCATCGACGTCACGGGGAATCCGGCGGAAAAACGACCAGCTTTGGTCACTATGAAAAATTCGATTTAAAGACGGTCGTTGACTGGCTCAAAAACGAGAAAGGACCCGAACTTGAATTGGGGATACATGGCGAATCAATGGGGGCGGCCACGATGCTTCTATATGCCGGGCTCCTTGAAGACGGAGCAGATTTTTATATTGCGGATTGCCCGTTTTCTGATTTTAAGGAACAGCTTGCTTATTTGATAAAAAAAGACTTCAAGCTCATCCCTGGTCTTTTACTTCCGATTGGTGATGCTCTCTTGCGCTTGCGCGATAAATATTCGATTCGAAATGTCTCGCCGATTTCGGTCATTGAAAATATCAAACATCCGGTTCTGTTTATTCACAGCCAAAAGGATGATTTTATTCTCCCCTCCATGACAAAAGACTTATTTGAGCACAAAAAAGGCCCTAAAATGCTCTATCTTGCAGCTAACGGCCTGCATGCCCAGTCTTTTAACGAAAACAGGGGTGATTATGAACGGGTTATTGATGAATTTTTGCAGAAATATGTTGATCATGCTTTACCTAGTTAAAAAACAGACTGTCCGATTGAGGTCAGTCTGTTTTTTCTTTTATTATTAAGCTCATGTGTCCATTTAAGATTTGCTGCGGACTTTTTAATTGAAAGCAATTTGTTGTTTGCGAAAAATCAATTTTCATTTGCTCATCGAAAAAAACCATTTTTGATTTTTCAAGATAAACCGTTTTGTCATTTGTTTCAATCGCGATTTCATCATCGTCTACTTCCTGAACAAACCACAAGGCCACTACCCCGTTTACGGCACAGCCGCAGCCGTCTGTATCATATTTAAGCTTTAAATAGCCTTCCCGGCCTTCCGTTCTTTCGGTGATTTTCTTTACCGCTTCCGCTGTTATGTTAATTTCCATGTTTAAAGCTCCCCTCATTCAGCATATGATGATTGTATCATATGTTTTTTAGACTGCTTATTATTATGCCTATAGCCTTTTGTTTGCATTTTCCTGCTATACCAGTTTATCTCAAAGTTAATACAAACATTTTAAAAGGGGTGCTAGTTATGTCAAAGGTTCAAATCAAAGTAAATGATAACGGTTCATTAAGAATTACAGGTGATGTGGAGCTGCTTGATGGCGAGGGTAATGTCTATACAACAAAACCAACCTTTTCCCTCTGCCGCTGCGGAAGGTCTAATAATAAACCGTTTTGCGATGGCTCGCATAAAGGGAATTTTGAATCTCAAGTTCGGGTTCCTAAAGAAAAATAGGGTAAACGTGAGCGGCTTTCCGACTTGGGGCCGCTCTTTTTACACATCTGTGGGCGTAAAACCACGATACCTTTAGGCTCGTGGTAGTTTATACATCTGTCAGCCGGATGTCGGCAATCGCATTAATCGGAATTTGGTGCACTTCTTCAAAGCGATCAACGACATGAAGCCTTTGCGTTAGTCCATCCCAGTAATGAATTTTTCCAATCACGATTTCATAATTCCGGTTTCGGTAATGGGTAATCGTGACGAACTGATTAAATTCAATCGCTTCAGATAAGGTTTCGTTCATGAGCTCTAACTGCTGTTCATCCATTTCCTTTTTCTGTTCGTAGCCGTCTTCTTTTACCCAATCCCTGAGCAATTTCACATGCTCAGGAAGCATCATTGACGTCCATTTGATTCTGCCGCGGTCGCGAATCATACGTTCTGCCTCCCTTATCTTTTATGTCCGCCAACGAGTGTTGCCCGGTGCTTAGCCGTTCCTGCAGCGGTATAAGATACAGCGCGCAGAAGGGAACCTGAGCCAAAGCGCCTGCGGACAGAATCAACCACATAGCCAAGCTCCCTCCTCTTATAGGCACCCATATCAAACAAATCGAGCTGAAGCTCGCGGTCATCAACAATATTACTGATGGCAATCGAAATCTGCCGTACTGTCTTTCCCGTATAATGTTCATGAAACAATTCAAGGCAGACGCGGTAAAGCTCCATTGTCACATTTGTTGGCTGCTGGATGGATCTGGAGCGATGAAAACCGCCGCCAAATTCATCTTGGCTGTAGCCGACCCCGAGACTAATCGTTCTTCCAGCCTTTCGATGTGTCCGTGCTCTTCGGGCAACCTCTTCACACATTTCTAAAATAACTGCCTTAATTTCTTCTACCTTTTTATAGTCCCTTAACAGAATTTGGCTTTTTCCGAAGCTGATTTGTCCTTGGATGATTGGTGCCCCCAAATCGGAGAGGTCCACGCCCCAGGCATGATGATAAAGCTGGTTTCCCATGATGCCGAATTTTTTCTCCAGCTTTTCTAAATCATAGCGGGCCAGCTGACCAACCGTGAAAATGCCCATCCCGTTTAATGTTTTTTCAACACGTCTGCCGATTCCCCACATTTCTCGAAGCGGCGACACGTTCCAAAGCTTTGTCTGCACATCTTCGTACGTCCACTCTTCCACTCCTATTTTCTTAGCATCGAGGTCAAGACAAAGCTTCGAAAGTAACATATTAGGGCCAATTCCAACCGCGCACGGGAGCTGAAATTCCCGCTCAATATCATCCTTCATTTTTCGGGCAATCGTATGGGCATCCCCCCACAAATCAATTGCACCATCCACTTTAATAAAGCTTTCGTCGACGCTATAGACATGAATAGCTTCTTTTGGCACATAGCGGTTAAACACACGAGAAATTTCGGTTGCAATCCGCAAATACGTTGCCATTTTCGGCTCAACCACTTGAATTCTTGGATCATTGGGAATCTCAAACAGCCGCGAGCCGGTTTTGATGCCGAATTCTTTTTTTAGCCGCGGTGAAGCGGCAAGAACGACGCTTCCCTGCCTCTCCTTGTTACCGGCAACTGCTAAATAGCAATTCAAAGGATCGAGACCTTCCATGACAGCGGAACAGCTTGCATAAAAGCTCTTCATGTCCACACATAAAATTTTGTTTTTCGGTAACAGATTGTAATCAACCATGACTTTTCACCCACAAGGTTTTAATATCGAACATTCGTTCCTTATCATTATATACATATCTTAAGCGAATATTCGTTCGTATTCAATGGAAATTTTTTGATGGGTTTTCAATCATAAAAATAGATATAATGATTGGAGAGGTGCATATGATGGAGAAAAAACTTGTGATCAAAATGATTAGGAATTGTCTTAAACAGTACTACGAGGCGGATTCAATGCCGATTGGTGATAAAGATTTGGAGAACCTGTCCAAGAGGATTTTCCAAATAAAAGAAGAAGATCCACCTGCAGATTTATTTGAGGTTGTAAATGATGTCGTATATGAGTTTTTGGCAGATTGACCTGATCGCGACGGGGGCAGACACCAAATTTCCATACAAAAAGCTGCCATGGCAAGGCAGCTTTCCATTTATTTAGAATTAAGCATTCGTTTCCCTATCCGCTCAAACAGCCGTGGAAACAGCACGTAAACTACGCTCCCCAAGTTCATCCAGCGCGGCAAATTGATTTCCCGCGTTTTCGTCAGCATGCTGTCTGTGACCTTGCGTGCGACGAATTCAGGCTGGAGCATGTACCGCTGTACATTTTTTACATAAGTGCCTTGTTCATCAGCAATAGTAAAAAAATTGGTGGCAATTGGCCCAGGGTTCACGGATGTCACTTGCACATTGAAATCAGCAAGCTCCATCCGCAGCGAATTCGTATAACCAAGAACGGCATGCTTCGTGGCGGAATAAACACTCGATTTCGGCGTAGCAATTTTCCCTGCCTGGGAAGCAATATTAATAATATGACCAAAGCGCCGTGCGCGCATCTTAGGCAAAACCATACTTGTGCATGCCATCAATCCAACTACATTCACTTCAAACATCCCTTTGATTTCGTCGATTGAAGCTTCATGGGCTTCACGGAATACCCCAAAGCCGGCATTATTCACCAGGATATCAATGTCCCCGATCGTATCAAAAATCCGCTGAAAAACTACCTCAACCTGATTCGTATCTGACACATCGAGCTGAAAAACATCCACATTGACCTGATACTTTTGCTGCAAGTCGGACTGAAGCTGCTCCAGCTTGTCGATGCTCCGTGCCAGCAAAACAAGATTAGCTCCGCGTGCCGCACAAAGCTTGGCGATTTCCGCACCAATTCCACCGGATGCGCCAGTAATTACAATATTCTTAGCTTTTAAACGGTCCTTAACCATATGAACACCCCATCTAAGTCGGCCCCGTTCTCCTTAATGCATTGCATAATAAAACACGGGCTGACTATGCTTACTACTAATTTCCCCGATTGAGGTTAAATAGTCAAGCTGCGCCACTGTTTCTGATATCGTTAATAACGGTTCTCGTTGATAGACAGACGGAAATAGGCGTTTGCAAATCTCAAAAATGGTGAGCTGCTCTTCTTTCAGCCAATTTTTGACCTTCATCGCCCGTTCATGCTGGTGCAAGAGCCTTAGTTCTATCAGCTCTTTTAACTGAAAAACTTCCTTGCCATGTCCTGTATAGACTAACCGAACCGGGTACGACAACAGCTTCTTTATCGAATCATTATGCTGCAGCTGCGGCTTTGGTCTTTCCGATTCACCAGGTGCCGGCGGCTCGAGTAATGGATTGGGTGAAATATGGGCTAAGATTAGGTCACCGCCAATCAAAATTCCATCCTCCTCGCGGAAAAGAGCAATTTGACTTTGGGCGTGGCCCGGTGTTTCAAGTACCTGCCACTCACTTAACCCAGGTGGGTTCATCCCCTCAACAAGATGTCCTGTCAATGATCGGTTACAGGAATACTTCAGTGTGTTTCGTAACTTAGAAAGGAACGGGAAATATTCCGCAGGCAGGCCAAACTCCAGAAACTGCTCATTGAAAAAAGCTTCTTGTTCCTGGAAGAAGGCTTCCGTGGGATGGATCCAGCGTTCATTTAGCGGATGACCATACACCTCCAATGAATCTGGGAAAAAATCGAGCATTCCAGCATGGTCAGGGTGATGGTGAGTAAGGATCACTTGCTCGATATCGTTAGGGCTTAAATCTAATTCAGCCAGCTGCTCGGTAAGTGAGTTCCAGGACTCTTCCGTTTTCACCCCTGCATCAACAAGTGTTAACCGCTCTCCTTTAATTAAATAGGCATTTACATCCCCAACAGGAAAAGGTGTCGGTAAGGTAATCTTAGCTATTCCGTCTTTCCATTCTGCCATTCAAAAAACTCCTAACATTATTGTTATATAAAGTAATCCTATGAACAATTTTTGACAGTAACTATATAAATTAAAGTGTAGCGATTTTTTCACCAATTGTCATTATTCCTGCATAACTTTTTGGAAAAAATAAAAAAATCATACTATTTAGTACTTGACAGACAAGCTGTTTTTCAAGCATAATCACAATTAAAATTTAATTCGTTAAAGCGATGAATAAGACTAGTAAATGAGAAATGGCGAAAGAGAGTGAAGTTCAGGCGGCTGAAAGACTTCACCGCCCTCTTAATCATTGAACCTACCTTATGAGCACTTAGGAAAACCTAACGTAATCCCACGTTATCGGGAGTCGAGTGAACCCAGATTATTTTTTTAAAAAATCAGGGTAAATGAAGGTGGTACCGCGGAAGTTAGACCTTTCGTCCTTTTTGGATGAAGGGTCTTTGTGTTTTCTTGGAAAAAAAGGAGGAATAGCAATGAAAAAAATCGCGATAGTTGGTGCGGGTTCGATGGCGGAAGCATTCATTTCTGGAATTCTAGAAAATGGTTTAATTGCTCGAAATAATATTTGGGTAACCAATCATTCAAATGAAACAAGATTAGCGGGTCTTAAAGAACGTTATGGTATTCGCAGCACCTATGATTTAAAAATACTTTTTGAAGATGCTGATATTGTTATGCTGGCAATGAAACCAAAGGACGCAGACTCAGCCATCGATAGGATTCGCGAGCACCTGACCGAGCAAATGCTAGTCGTTTCCGTATTAGCAGGTGTTTCCATGAATACCATCGAAACATTAGCAAGAAAATCACTTTCGATTGCAAGGGCGATGCCTAATACCTCTGCTGCGGTCGGAAAATCGGCGACTGCCATTGCCGTAAATAGCCGCATCACCAATCATCAGTTGGAAACAACGAAGCAGCTCTTTGGAACCGTAGGATTAGCAAGGTTTGTAGAAGAAGGACAGCTTGATGCCGTAACAGGACTATCCGGGAGCGGACCTGCCTATATTTATTATCTCATCGAAGCAATGGAAAATAGCGCAGCTGAGATTGGGCTAGAAAAGGAGATGGCGAAGGAACTCATTGTACAGACACTGATTGGAGCGGCGGAAATGGTGAGAAACTCCTCCAAATCATCTGAGCAATTACGTCTAGATGTAACAAGTCCAGGCGGAACCACTGAGGCCGGCATTCGAGTGCTGGAAAAACATGGGGTTCAGCAAGCATTCATTTCTTGTATTCAAGCAGCAACAGCCCAATCGAAAAAGATGGGAAACACCTTAGAAGCGCAGCTAAAGGTTGGAACGTCTACTTAAAAAGTGGTATGTTTGCCCCCCTTTACCTTAAACTAAAGATAAGCTATTTAATTACAGGTAAAAAGGGCTGAGAAAATGGACATTTTTCTAATAGTTTTATTCACATTAGGCATTCTTGTTTGGCTCGTTTTTCTTTTAGATGCGCTAATTGGGTTACGACATTTAGACGCTCTTGAAAAAGAGCCAGAACTCGAAACAGGGCCGTTATTATCGGTAATCGTGGCAGCGCGAAATGAAGAAAACCAAATCAATGCAAGTGTCCATAGTCAGTTGAAGCAAACCTATCGACATGTCGAATGGATCCTCGTCAATGACCGTTCCACCGATGACACCGGGAAAAAAATGGACGAATTGCAAGGAGAAGACCAACGGATAAAAGTACTTCATATCGATGAATTACCTGAAGGATGGCTAGGTAAGAATCACGCCTTGTATAAAGGAACACTTCAAGCTTTAGGCAAATGGCTATTATTTACGGATGCGGATGTGAGATTCGAAGAAGAAGCATTTGCGAAGGCGCTCCATTACTTTGAAAGACACGAGATAGACCTTTTAACCGCAGCCCCCAATTTAAACGCGAACCGTTTTTGGCTGAAATCGTTTGTTGCCTTTTTTCTTTTTGGATTTTCTTATTTTAAGCGTCCATGGATGGCAAACAATCCAAAATCGAAGATTGGAACAGGAATTGGCGCATTCAATCTTGTTTCCAAGGAGGCTTATGAATCCTTTGGCACGCATGAAAAAATCAAAATGAGACCGGATGATGACCTGCAGCTGGGAATGAAAATGAAAAAGGCAGGCTACCGTCAACGAATTGTTACAGCACTCCAATTAATTGAGCTTGAATGGTACGGTAGTTTGAAAGAGGCATTTGTTGGGCTTGAAAAAAATACATTCGCTGGATTAAACTATCGAATTAGTATGGTATTATTTTCAATTTTCGGGGTGTTTGTCACCAATGTCCTCCCGTTTCTGACCATTTTTTCCGCAAACAAAACGATTGTCCTTCTAAGCATAGGGAATATTGTGACGAGCGGAATTCTTTACGTTGTCATCATTAAAAGAATGACGCTTTTCTCCCCTGCCTTGTTTCTTGTTTTACCGATTACAGCATTACTATTTATTTATTCGATTATCCGAGCAAGCTATCTTACCTTTAAGCGCGGAGGAATTGTGTGGAGAGGCACGAAATACTCGTTAAGAGAGCTTAGAGAAAAAGAATAAAAAAAGTGGATGTGATTCATACAAATCAGATCCACTTTCTATTATGAAACCTAAATCACATTGCTAAATCTTTACCATCTTTATCATCTGATGACAAAAAGCCCTTATAATGAGCAATCATAAACGTATCTGATTGTGCGTGTTATTCATCCCTAGATGATATTACGACTCTTTTAATAATAACTTCATAACCAGCTGTACAGCGATTGCATCATCTAAATAGCCAATCGGAAAAATGTAATCAGGAATGACATCTACGGGTAAAATGAAATATAGAAGCGCAGCGCCAATTAAGGCAAGTTCACGTGGTGTACCCTTTCTCAAGCGGAATCTTTCAAACATATCCTTTAAGTTGCTTATAAATGGACCAATGCTGCCAACTTTCTGAAGCTTATCCTCAAAACCCTTAAGGATCGTTTCTTTCCCCTCTTCTGTTTCTGTATATTGTTGATAATTAGCTAACTGCTGTTCAACACTTGCGATAGAAAACTTTTTATCATATAGATTTGAGGATTTGAGTAAATTTTGAATACTATCAACCGACATGTGAATGTCTGAATTCGGCTTTTCCTGTTTCTGGTCAATGGGAAAGCCCGCAGCAATAAACAAGTCAGCAATCGGAAGTCCAAGACATTCAGCAAATTTTTGCAATTGGTCTGGGCTTGCTTTTCGTTTACCATTTATGATCTTTGAAATTGTAGCAGTATCAATTTCAGTAAGCTCGCTAAGTTTCCGCATCGATAATGAGCGTTCCTTCAATAATTCCTTTAATTTCAAACCAAGATTATTTTTGTCACTGCCTTCCGACATATTCGGCTCTCCTTCCCTTAGAATTATTACAGTTGCCAAAATGAAAAAATACAATTCCTAAAAATCCCTTTTATAATAAGAATAATACCCTCATATTGATAAATATTCAACACCTTATTGATATATTAACAATTTTTTTGTTAATATTTTTGGATTTGTTGTCAAAACAGACACAGTTATTGTGGATTCTAATATACTATAAAAAACTGTCAAGGAGTGTTTATGATGGGTTTTATGAAATGGGGTTTATTACTATGAATAAAGATACGAGACGCGGAATCATTTTTGCTGCGAGTCATACGTTCTTTTTTCTGAACATAACATTGTATTTTACAATGATTCATTGATTTCGGAATTGACATAGTCTATCTTTGAATGAACCTTACTATGCCTTACTTATCAAAAGTTAAGCTCTCCTATAAGGCTAGGAGGGCTTTTGTACTATCAAATTTTTAATAGGAAAACTAAAAGAAAAAGGACAATTATTCATAATCCTAATTCAGGTTAATGAACAATTGACCTTTAATGATTTTGACTTATTATTTCCTTTTAGCATACTAGCTTTCTTTTTGTCGTATTATATAGAAGAGCATGCGAGTGTTCATTAGATTGTCAATGCTCACCAAGACAACCTTTTTTCAAACTTTTCACCCCTATTTAACCAAACTTCTAATCTAGAAAAATGCGGTAAATGCTATTACTAAAATGAGCACGCCACTAATAATTGTTCCAAATTGACCGACAGTAAATGACCCAATCCGAACACCGGCTAATTTAGCTCCTAAATTCACACCTGCCCAAACACTGACGATACTGCCAATTGCAGCTGTTAAAGAAATAGCAAGCGGTGAAAGACCGAGTAATCCAGCACCTAGTCCATTCGTAAGCGCATTCGCGGATAATGCAATGCCAAGAATGATCGCTTCCCCCCAACCAATTTCTCCAGACTTATCAGTATCGGCTATCTCTGGATTTCTTAAAATACCTTTAATACTATTGGGCTGCTCTCCGTCCTCATTTTTCACTTTTAAAGCATTACTTTTACGCGGCTTCGCCAATAGAATAATTCGAATACCGATAATAAATAATAACACTGCTCCGAAGATCACAGGGAGTATTCCGGGAAGAATCTTGGAAAGCCAAAGTCCAAACGAAATTCCCGCTATACTCATGAGAAAGCAAATGATACCGATCAAAATATTCGGGCCTAACCGAATGTGTATCTTTCGAATACCATAAGAAATTCCTACCCCTAAATTATCTATACTTGATGAAACAGCAAAAGCCAAAATGATTAACCAAGCCAATGTCAACACTCCTTATTTTTTTTACATTGTATTGATTTCTTTGACTAATAGTGCATGTCCACTTCAAGTTTGTTGATAAAACGTCAACACTTAATGTAAACCCATAAAGGAGCGAGTGTGATGTCAACTAAAAGAGGCGAGGATCAAAACCTTGGACAATTAATAAAAAAATTGTTAAAGGAACGTTCACTTTCCATGCGAAAGCTTAGTACACTTACAGGAATTGATACAGCGACGATTTCACGAATAGCAAATAATAAACAACAGGCTAAGCCCTCACACCTAAAGCTAATTGCCCATCATTTGAGCGTTCCAGTAGCAAGATTACTACAGGCTGCAGGGTACAATATTGATGTAATTGAACAAAACACTCCATCTGATATTTTTAATTCCATCGAGACAATACAAGAAATTCTTGTCACTTCCAATCTATTGGATGAACAATTCAACATGGATCAAATATATCAGGAATTGGCCAAGTATGAACAATTTGCCCACACAAAAGAAGGTGAGCAGAAGATATTTGAGGAGTTTGAAACAAAAGTGGAACAAGTTAGGGGTATGGGACCTTTTATTATTGAATTGAAAAAAATGTACAAGAGTTTCTGTGAAGAAAATAATTCGGCAGAAAAGCGCACAATCCTCGGCAGTGTACTTTTATACTTTATTTTATCAACAGATATTATCCCTGATTATGTGTTTCCTTTCGGATATTTGGACGATTGCTTAGCTGTTCAAATTGGTTTGGAACGACTTGCAAAATTGGATGGCAACAATAATTAGAGATGTCTGAACGCCGATGCGTTCACACATGCCCCAAACTGTACCAATTGCTCGTGCCTGATGCGTTGAATGGATTAATAGCATTGCAAAGTGTTGAGTTTTTGTCAATTTAATTAATAAATACAAACACTCTTTTCAACACCAATTCATAACATACATCAAAAGTAGTCAGGAAAGAGAAGAAAGGAAGTGAATATATATGTTTTATTGCATCGTTTGTTCTAAACTGCACAAGCAAAAACTTGTCGACAGCAGGGTATTTAAGAATGGCTTTTATATAGATCCTTTTAGAGGACAAAAATTTCCTTTAGGTATATGTGAAGTGAACAAAAACCTTGAATGGTATTGGGACGACTTTAAAATTAGCTGAAAACCATAACGAGATTAGCCTGCCCCCATTACATTCACAGTGAGGGGTCAGGCTATTTTTCTCTCTAAACAAGTGATAATTTTTTCAAAAACCGGGAGCGTTTGCTATACTTTGAATAGGGTAATATTTCGAACAGGAGGACTAGTTAATGACAGCTAAATTATTTTCTCCCCTTACCATTAAGGGAGTCACGCTAAAAAACAGAATTGTCATGTCACCGATGTGCATGTATTCCTGCCATAACGAAGACGGGCATGTACAAAACTGGCATCGCACCCATTACACATCAAGAGCAGTCGGTCAGGTTGGTCTCATTATTGTTGAAGCAACAGCGGTAACACCCCAGGGCAGGATTTCCCCTCAGGATTTAGGCATTTGGAGTGATGAGCATGTAAAAGGTTTCCAGGAGCTTGTCGGTCTAATGAAGGAGCATGGAGCTAGAACAGGGATTCAACTCGCCCATGCCGGCCGGAAAGCGGTATTAGAAGGCGAAATTATCGCCCCTTCTGCAATCGCCTTTAATGAAAAAATGAAAACGCCTAAGGAAATGACAACGGTGGATATTGCAGAAACGGTTGAAGCTTTTAAAAAAGGTGCTGAACGGGCAGCAAAAGCTGGTTTTGATGTAATTGAGATTCATGGTGCCCACGGATATTTAATAAACGAATTCCTCTCACCTCTTTCCAATAATAGAAGCGATGAATACTGCGGGTCCGCTGAAAACCGTTACCGCTTACTTCGCGAAGTGATTGATGCCGTCAAAACCGTTTGGAATGGGCCATTATTTGTAAGGGTTTCCGCTCATGATTATCATCAAGAAGGATTAAACGCAGAAGATTACATAACTTTCGCAGAGTGGATGAAGGAGCAAGGCGTCGATTTAATTGATGTAAGCTCAGGTGCTGTTATCCCGGCACATATTCATGTCTATCCGGGTTATCAAGTGAAATATTCAGAGACGATTAAGAATGGAGCTGACATTTCAACAGGTGCAGTAGGTTTGATTACTTCAGCGATACAGGCTGAGGAAATTTTAGAAAATGACAGAGCAGATTTAGTCTTTTTAGCCCGTGAATTACTACGTGACCCATACTGGCCGCGAACAGCAGCTAAAGAACTCGGCGTTACGATTGAAGCACCAAAACAATACGAGCGCGGCTGGATTTAATTAGATAAAAGCCACATTTTTGTGGCTTTTATTAATTAGAAAAGTAATATTTAAAAGAAAAAAGAAGCCTTTAATTCAATAGACTTCTAATTGTTTACTAATTCTATTTATTTTTAAATCCTGTTTTGCTTGTTTTTCGCTGATAAAATCAATATCATACTTGAATGTCATAAGGATTTCATTTTGAACTTCTACCTTTTTATCTAACCTGTCAATATCTGTCCGTAACCCATCCATATCTGTCCGTAACTCATCCACATCTGTTCGCAACCCATCCACATCCGTCCGTAACCCATTCACATCTGTCCGTAACCCAGCAATATCCTTACGTACCTCTTTCAACTCTAGAAATATACCCTCTAATAATTCTCTATCTGTCATCGCCGGATCCTCTCCTTTTTATCATTATACCATATAACAATTAGTAAAAATCCCACACAATTGTTATCGAAATTTGACAACTAGAATTCCTATTTAAGTGGAATATTTATCTCTTTAAAATCCTCCGCTATCTCCGTATTCGGAAATACTTCCTGCGCCTCATCGACCAATTCACGCCAAGCGTTTCGGTCGTAACGCGAGCTTATATGGGTTAGGCATAACTTCTTACTACCAGCCCGTAATGCAATGTCTGCCGCCTGATGGGTTGTCGAATGGAAATAATCATGGGCTAACTTCTCCTCCCCTTTTGAGAAGGTGGCTTCATGAATCAAAAGATCCGCACCTTGCGCCAACAATAGTGCATTCTCGCAATACCGAGTGTCCCCAAGAATCGCCACGACCCGTCCCTTTTGCTCAGGCCCAACAAACTCACCCGGTTCAAGTACCTGGCCATCCTCAAGTGTAACCGTTTCGCCATTTTTTATGTTGCGAAAGATTGGTCCCGGCTGAACCCCTGCCTCCTTCAACTTATCCGCAAGCAATGTACCCGGTCTGTCCTTTTCAACGATCCGATAGCCATAAGAAGGAATTCCATGTTCAAGTAAGCGGGCTTCAACCGTAAACTGCTCATCTTCAAAAATAACACCCTCGTCAATTTCAATAACCGTCAACGGATATTTTAAATAAGTCTGACTTAAGGAAAGACTAACATGAATATATTCTTTTATCCCTTTCGGACCATATACCGTAACCTCTGATTCCCCGCCCTGAAACGAACGGCTCGATAACAATCCAGGCAGTCCGTAAATATGATCACCGTGCAGGTGGGTAATAAAAATTTTTTCAATCCGCCGCGGTTTGATCGATGTATGTAATATTTGATGCTGGGTAGCTTCACCGGCATCAAATAGCCAAACAGCCCCACGCTCCTCAAGTAATTTGAGGGCAATCGACGTCACATTGCGCAGCTTTGCTGGCATGCCTGCACCCGTTCCTAAGAAAAATATCTCCACAATCAAAACTCCTCTCTCTACCGTTCCTTTTTCCAATATGGTTAATATAGCACAAACTTCTTTCGATTTCTCCTCAGCCAAATTAATTTGTTACATGGAAATCAATATATTTGCGAAACCTAATCAAAACCGCTAAATTTAAGGTTGATTAAGCAAAAACTACATAAGCAACTAGGCTTTAGAAAAGAGGTTTCAAACGTGGAGCAAAATATGACTTCATTAATCATGATATTTGGGGCAACTGGGGATTTAGCGAAACGGAAGCTGTTCCCTTCCCTTTATCGCTTATTTTCTCGGAATAAATTAGAGAAATTTGCCGTAATCGGTGTTGCAAGAAGGACCCTTTCTACTGATGAATTCCAACAATCCGTGAAAGATTCTGTTTTATCCGCCTTAGGGAATAAAGATAATCTTGATGAATTTGTCTCCCACTTTTACTATCAATCACATGATGTAGCGGATTCAAGCTCTTACGTTTCATTAAGGAAATTTGCCGATGAAATTGATACAACTTATGACCTTGAAGGCAACCGTATTTTTTATCTGGCAATGGCACCAGAATTTTTCGGTCCAATTGCCCTTCATCTCAAATCAGATGGGCTGACAGATGTTAAAGGATATAAACGTCTTGTCATTGAAAAGCCGTTCGGCCATGATTTACCATCTGCCAAAGAATTAAACACGCAAATTAGAACGGCCTTTTCCGAGGAAGAAGTTTATCGAATCGATCACTATTTAGGAAAAGAAATGGTTCGAAACATTGAGGTCATCCGTTTTGCCAATGCTATTTTTGAACCGCTCTGGAATAACCGTTATATCTCCAATATCCAAATTACCTCAAGTGAAACACTGGGTGTTGAAGAACGTGGACGCTATTACGAAACGAGCGGAGCACTGCGTGATATGCTGCAAAACCATATGATGCAAATGGTCGCACTGCTGGCAATGGAACCGCCAATTAAACTGACAACGGACGAAATCCGTTCCGAAAAAGTAAAAGTGTTTAGGGCATTAAGAACGGTCGAGGGTGATGATGTAAATAACTATTTTGTTCGCGGTCAGTATGGCGGAGGAACTATTGAAGATAAACAGGTGCCGAAATACCGTGATGAAACAATGGTGGACAAAGAATCGAATACCGAAACCTTCGTTGCCGGCAAAATCATGATTGATAATTTCCGCTGGGCTGGTGTTCCTTTTTATATCCGTACCGGAAAAAGAATGACCGCAAAATCGACGAAAATTGTTGTTCAATTTAAAGATATCCCGATGAATTTATATTATCAAACCGAAAAAATGCTTAATCCAAACCTACTCGTCATCCATATTCAACCGGAAGAAGGGATTACCCTGCATCTTAATGCCAAGAAGGCTGGCGGTCACTTGGATGCACAAGAGGTGAAACTAAGCTTCGCTAATACGGGCGTTCATGCGATGAACACTCCAGAGGGCTATGAGAAACTTCTTTATGACTGTATGCGCGGTGATGCCACCAATTTCACTCATTGGGATGAAGTCGCCTATTCTTGGGCGTTTGTCGATAAAATCTCGGCTGTATGGGAAAAAACAAAAGCCGCCTTTCCGAATTACGAGTCAGGGTCAATGGGTCCTAAAGAAGCGGATGAACTGTTAGAAAAAGACGGCAGCTTCTGGTGGCCTGTGACCAATTTAGAAGTAGATATTTGTAAATGATGTCCAAAAAGCTCCCCTTTGTTTAGTCGGCAAAGTGGAGCTTTTTAGTCTTCTTCATTCTTTTTATTAGGGGAGCTGCGCAGAAAATCCTTGTTAAAACTTGTCCCCGTTCCAACATTATGTGAGGGGTCAACTTTGTGAGTTCCTGCCTTCTCAATAATATTTTTCCCATACTTGTCTCGCAGATTCGAAAGGGTTTTAAGCAGCGGCTCTTTTTTCGCATCCTTTTCATAGGAAAACAAATCTAATTGTTTGTAAGCATGCTCATGGTCAACTAAATCATTTCCGGTAATCCCCAATAACCGAATGGCATCCCCATTCCAGGACTTTAGAAAAAGCTGTTTAGCAAACGCAGCAATATCTTCTTTGTGAAGAATAGGATTCGAAAGCTTCTTACTTCTCGTAATCGTCTTCCGATCTTTATATCGGATGGTAATGGCCAATGCAGACGCCAGGACATTCTTCCGCTTCAACCTCACCGAAACTGTTTCTGCCAATGAATCCAGCACCTGAAAAAGCTCTTGCTGATTGCTCACGTCCCTTGGCAGCGTAGTGGAGTTGCCAATACTCTTAAACTCCTCAATTGATTCCGGGTCAACTGGTCGAGAATCGATTCCATTTGCCCGCTCTTTTATTCGAATTCCGTTAATTCCAAGTAGCGTTTTAAGCTGAATTTCATTCCCTTTTGCTAAATCACCAATCGTTTGAATGCCAATCGTTGTCAGTTTTTCTGCTGTTTTTTTGCCAACCCCATGCATGTCGTTCGTGTTCAAAGGCCAAAGCACTTTCGGGATATCACGCTTACGAAGGACGGTAATCCCCATTGGCTTCTTCATATCAGAGGCCATTTTCGCTAAAAATTTATTTGGAGCAATGCCAATACTACATGGCAAATCGAGCTGTTCAAGAACTCTCTTTTGAATACTTTCGGCAATTTCAATTGGACTGCCAAATTCGAAGCTTTCAGTTATATCCATGTAGCCTTCATCAATTGAAACCGGCTCAACAAGGGTAGTATATTGCCGCAAAATTTCAAACATGCCCATTGATGCGGCACGGTATCGTTCAAAATTGGGCTTCCTCACAATTAACTGCGGGCAAAGCTTTTTCGCTTCCCAAAGCGGCATCGTAGTTTTCACGCCAAATTTCCTCGCTTCATAGCTGCAGGTGACAATAATTCCTCTGCGCTCCTCCACGTTTCCCGCGATGGCTAACGGTTTTCCCTTCAATGACGGGTCATAGGCCATTTCAACTGAGGCATAAAAACTATTCATATCCACATGTAAAATCACTCGTCCGTTTTTCGGATACATTTCCTTCAAGCGAACACACATCCTTAAAACATTTATTCCCCTTAAGTATAGCAAAAAGGAGAACCAATGGCTCTCCTTTGTAAAGCTTTCATAGGTCATCCATTTAAAGAAATAATTTTTGTTATTACTAACTTCTATTTCCACTATCAACAATTAGATTTTTGGCAATAAATTCATATGTGCCATATTCATCAAAAAATATCAAGTAATGTTTATACTCAAATTTTTGACTACCCCTATAACTCGCTTTAATTTCATTTAACCATTGTGAATATTTGACTTCTGAAATCGAATTATATGATTTTAGAACATCCTCTCCAACACAACTCATTTTTGAAACTCTATACGCAATTGTTTCAACAAAAATTATACTTTTCCAAGCATATTCGCCTGTATCTTGTTCATAATCGTAACTTAATATTACATCTCTTCCTCGTGTTTGAATTTTTGGTGATTCATTAAATTCTTGAGCCAATTCTTTAATCTTATAAATTCTTACAAGTTCCATACTATTGTCTTTTCCCCCTTATTTTACGTTACTCATAAATCCCCGATTCCCTGTTATTTCCAGAGTGTTGATTCCTATATTTTAACACACTCTCCGTTTTATTGTTGTTGATGTCGGTCGTAGCAAAGTTCTCTCCAAACCAAAATAAATTTACCTAATAACAAAAAACCTTAAGAGTATGTCTCTAAAGGGTTCCGTTTTCAAGTGCTTTCTTATTAAAAGACATAAGAAATGACGTATGAATTTGCATAAGTCTTTTTCTTTATTTATTAAGGTTTCTACGAAATTTCATTAACTTTGACATAGCAAATGACATCATTATTATGATGAACAATTAGTATTGTACAATTAAAAAAGATGGTCAAAACTTCTGTCATTTTCAGTGCCGTTTTGAGTACCAATTTTATTGATCTTTATAAGATGGTCGATAAAAAGCTGCTGATTCCTGCATCTAGAATCAAGAGGGTCCACACTTATCGGTTGTGTTGTACCCGAGCGGATAAATAGACGGAAAAATTCCGCTTAATTATTAATTATTATTAAAAAAAGCTTAAATAGACGGAGAGATTCCGCCTATTGCCTTGAAAAATTCAAAAACGGGAGATTTTGCTTTGCATAATCGGAAAACCTCCCCTTATATACCCCGAAACGAGCTCCATTCTGCATCTAACCGAAAAATCTCCGCTTATTTTACTTTTGCTGGTTACTCAATTACGGAATTAAGTTCAGTAGGGTTAGATTTATATTCTCTTTTACTTTCACCACGTTTATAGGTTGGAGAGCCTGGATCATCCTACAGACTCATAGTCCGAATATTTCCATGCCGATCTATTTAAATAGGCAGATATCCAGTTGGATCGATAAAGTTTACCGGGTTATTGGTTGTCTACGCATATAGATATTGGGGCCAAGGGGCTGTTGCTGTGCCTTTATAGGTATCTTGCGAAGTTTGTTTTTACCCTGTAATACCAAGCGTATGTTTCTCTATTCATTTAATGGATATTCCTTTTCAACTGGTAAAATATCCCC
>NZ_BCVP01000013.1 GCF_001591805.1 Neobacillus novalis NBRC 102450
GGATTTATCCATGGGGCGAGGTCAAGTTCATGGTTCTGGAATAAAGTTGAAATATTATATTGGTGAAAAATGACTATTGATATGTTAAATTATAACTATTACAATCTGTTAATTGTGTTGAAGCAGACAAGGTTCAGGCCAAATATATTTGAAGGAGACAACAACGTGACAAGAAAATGGAAGTGGATGCTTGGCTGTTTCCTTTTCCTGCTGTTTTTAAATGGGTTTGGGATACTTGCGGTAACTATTTTAGGAAAATAGATTGACCAAATAAATCTAGCAGGGAATGACGTTATGACAACGAATTTAACAAGCCCGATTTCAAAGAAGCTGTTTTTTTCCATCCTTGTCGTGACCGTTGGTGCGGAGGTTCTGCTCTATCTAACCAGGTATAGCGGGTTGGCCGGCACCTTGTATGATGCCCTTATGGTGTCCTCGTTTTTTATCGGCTGGAAGCTTTACCGGCGCCTCGGCAGTCCAGAGGGCAAAGCGAAAACAAAACGGCAGCTAATGCTTCAATTCACAGGTGCATTTCTGATATTTTTCCTTGGAAGTACGGTGAATAATGTTTATTCAGCGAACACCTTCCAGGACTTTAACGTTCATTATGAACAGTATGTTCAAGATTATGCCGAAATGCAGGCGTATGACCCCGGAGATGAACAAACGACGACAGAACCGGTTTGGGCCTTTTTCGAAAAGGTAGATTTGGTGGGCTACGATATTTTCGCAGACACGCTTGCAGGTTTAGAAGAGGTTTGGCGGCTTGCCTATATCATTCTCTTCCTCGTGATTGGTAAAAAGATTTTCCCGAAGCGCTGGGAAAGCGGCCGAAGAGACATTTTCCTGATAGCGGCCCTATTTCTTACATCAATCCTGTTCGGCATCGACCATACATTGGGCGCCGCACAGCCATGGCCGATCAAAATTGGCGCTATCGTCACGTTCGCCAACATGGGGCTCTTATTTGGCTTAATCTTATTATGGACACGAAACCTCTGGGTGACCGTGCTCGTTCACTCCCTTTACGATATAACAGCCACGCTGTCTTGGTACTATGTCGAATACGCTGTCGAACTATTTGCCCTCGCTGTATTCGTTGTCCATCTGTTCCTGTTTACGCTGGAAAAAGTGAACCAAAGACGATTAAACCGGGAGATGGAAACGATAGAGCTGCAGCAAACGACCGAAGTTTTTCAAAACGCCGAATAACCAATCATAGAAAATAGAAAGAGCTGACGCCATTATTGCTAGCGTCAGCTCTTTTTTAATTATTTTGATAGGATGTTGAATTAATCCAATATTGAACAGTACCGTCATCCTGGACAACATATTCAATCTTTTCCCGTTCAAAAGCTGTAAGTAAACTATCGGCGGCCAATTCTTGCTTTACATCCAGCTCAATTAAATATTTATTAAGCCGAACCGGGTCAATATTTTTACCTGCTAGATAGCTAAGGATAGTAAGTCGTTGTTCCATAGCAGCAATCATATCCTGATGATGGTTCTTAAAGCTGGCCGGGGCCTTGACAGCGATTTCATTAGACAAAAACTTAGTTTGTGTTTCTTTGGCCTCCTGGAGGTCAAGATTCCTTTTTTCAATAACGTCGTTCATTAATTGTGCACTTTGCTCAGTGTAGTTTTGTTCGATTGCTAAATAGGAAACTATTTCCTCATGATTGGAAGACGAAAAATATATGATAATAAACAAACAAAATAATAGGACTCCGATTAGCAAAAAAATCCGCTTTTTCTTTGAGCGTTTATTGGCAGGAGAGTTGAACTTTACTTCCTTTTGGAAATGGCCGTTTGCATGCAGTTCCTCCAGCTCCTGCTTCACTTTTTGTTGGGCGGCGGTCAGCATCTTCAGCCCTCCGTTTGTAATAGAATGGAAAGAAACTATTACTATCCTACTACAAAAAGTGACAAAAAATCTATTAATTACCGAGTTTTTTTTCCAGCCTCTAAAATAAGATACTGCTGCAACAGGGAACATCCTTATTGGATATCTTCAGATTTAATCGTCGTGGTCTTGTCGAGTGAATATTCTCTCAAGCCGATATCGGCTGCTTCAAGTGTATAGATTGATTCGTAAACCGAATGTTTATTAGGACTGTCTTGGTAAAAAATATTATATTCTTCTCTTGTTGTTACTTTAAAGCCTGTTTCTGTTACCTGCATATCAAGAATCTCAAGATTGACGAATTCCTCGGTGATGCCCTTTTGTTCTAAGTGGGCAATGTATTTTTCCGTTTCAGCGTATCCCGGTCCAGTCGGTGAAAGGTAGGATGAGATCATGCTGAAGTCTCGGGCGTTAAACGCTTGAACCGATCTGGAAACATATTCACTCATGAAAATATACATTTGCTCTTTAGGATCAGCGTTTGGCGCATAACGGGCCAAGATGTTCATCACATGAGACTTTGCCTCTTCTTTTTCCTGTTCCGCTGCCAGTTCCTTGAACTGGAGATTCACCTCGCCCTCCCCTTCAATTTTTACAACATTACTTTTAATTGCCCCGCTAGCGCGGTTGAGGACAGCATAGATTTCCACAGTACCGTCAGTAGGCACTGGACCAAAGCTGTCGAAATTGCCTGTTTTCAGCCCAGTCTTTTTCCCATTAGCATAAATATCGGCATCATCACCATTTGAATAAATGGTGACATACTTTCCATCAAATTCAAGCGCAGCCGTGACGATATTGTCGCTGGCTTCCTTGAACTCCACCTCTGTTTCGGACGTCAAAGTGACATATTTTCCGGTGTAAATGCCCTTAAGGGAAAGGTTACCCGGTAATATCTTTCCAAGTGTTACCTCTTCACCCGGTTTTTTTAGGAGCTTGCTCTTGCCATTAAAGGAAACCTTTGTCTCTTCTAAATTGCTGCGTGCCTTGATTGTGAAAGGAAAGGCTTTGATAAAATATTGTTTATAAAGGAAAAACTTTTTCGGCCCATCAACAAGTGTGACCAGTTTGTTATCAGCGCCATCGATAATCGGAGAGAACGATGTCCCGGCAGCCTCATCTTTAAGTTCTTTGACAATCTGTTCGAAATCATTGTCTTTTGTTAAAAACGCTGCATAACCTTTTAGTTCTTCGTCGGATAGCTGCGCGTCTGTCCGGCCTTTTTCAAGAATCGCTCTCAAAGATTGATAGTCCTTTTGAGTAACGGCTTTTTCAAATTCTTCAACTGCTTTTTCTGCGGTGTACTGCTTTAATAGATATAAATGGGCGCCTAATAGGCCGGCTGCAAGGATAAGTACGATGGCAAGCAGCCATTTCATCGGTGTGGAAAGTGATCCTTTTGGCCCTTGTCCAGATCTCATTTGCGGCTCCTGTACTGTTACAGTTGTGGCCATTTCCCCACTGATTGGTTTTGAGATGGTTCTTGCCTTAGTGCCGCAGTTTTTACAAAATGCTTGCTGCGGCAATAATTGATGACCGCAATTTCGACAAAATGACATGTTATCTTCTACTCCTTTTAATTATAAATACCTATTTATCATAATATAAAACTACTCAGCATAACATCTTTCTTTTTACTAAAGTTCCCAAAATACAGGTAAATAGGCTTAGGTCGTTTGCTGACTTGCTATAACAGAAACATGAGCAGTTATTTTTTTACGATAAGACTATTATTCTTTAAAAATTGTATTTAAAAGAATTTTTATCAAGTAAACGGATGGAAGCCGGCAATCTGGACAGAAAGAAATGGCTGTCCTCCGAGGTTTTTCTCTGATTTCCTACAAAAAAGTTAGCAGTAATCCCGCAGTTTTCTGACATCGATGTATATAAAACCTGAAATAATTTTCCCAAAACCCAATCGAACGCCCTTTGGAACCGAGTGCGACAATCGACATAGGTCATTTTGTCGAATATTGCGAAAGTTTTTTCTTCGTTTCCCGAATTAACTATTGACCTATACAAGCAAAAAATACTAAAATTATATTTGTATATTCCGACTTTTCCGATAAAGGGTGAGTCGATTTTACAAAATGATAGGTTGATAGTTGATTAACTATTACAATTTTAATAGGGGGGAATTCTTTAATGAGCAAAAAGAACCACAATAAGCAACGCAAAATTGCTACATATGCTTTAGCGTCAGCTCTAGTATTGTCGAACTTTAGTATAGTGTCTCAAGCATCCGCAGCCACGACCTATAAGCCTGGTGATCTAGATTCAAAGCTTAAACAATATAGGGAGTATCAAAAAGCACATCAGTCCATGAAGACTGCAGATTCAAAGCTTAATAGTGCAAAAGCATCCCTTAAGGCCACTGACAAGGTTCGTGTTATCGTTGAGGTAGACGGGCAAACACCTGTTGAATATGCCACAAAGCAGGGGAAACTTTTCAAAGAACTAGCTGAAGATACGAAATCTTCACTTGCATCAAAGGTTGACAGCCAACAAAAGTCTGTAAAGAGCAAAATTACCTCCAAGGGTATTAAAATTGACTACAAACAGCAGTATGCAACAGCATTCAACGGTTTCAGCGGCGAGGTTGCCTATGGAGATGTTGCCAAGCTTGAAGCAATTGCTGGGGTAAAAAAGGTTTACCTCGCCAATTCCTATAACCGTCCTGTCCTTGAACCAAACATGAAAACAAGCCATAATTTCATCCAATCTCGTGATACATGGTCCGATTCTGGATTTAAGGGCGAAGGAATGGTTGTTTCTGTTATTGATACGGGCGTAGATCCATCCCACCGTGACTTTAAAATAACGGATACTAAAAAAGATGATTTAACAAAAGATGGAGTAACGAAGCTTGTTAAAGATAACAGCTTAAAAGGAAAGTTCTATACAGACAAAGTTCCTTACGGCTATAACTATTATGACCAAAACAATACCATCCTTGACCTAGGTCCTGGTGCAAGCATGCATGGAATGCACGTTGCCGGCACGGTTGCAGCCAACGGTGACGAAGCAAAGGGCGGAATTAAAGGGGTTGCACCAGAAGCACAGGTTCTGGCGATGAAGGTGTTTAGTAATGACCCGCTTTTCCCTTCGACAACATCTGATATTTATCTGGCAGCAATTGATGATTCCATCAAGCTTGGTGCCGATGTATTAAATATGAGCCTTGGTTCTACGGCATCCTTCTATGAAGAAAATAGTGCTGAGGATCTTGCGATTCGCAGAGCAACAGCAAACGGGATTGTTTGTGCGGTATCTGCTGGGAACTCACAGCATCTTGGATACGGCTGGGATGATCCATTTGCGAAAAATCCAGATATCGGCGTAGTTGGGGCACCAGGATTAAATCCAGATACCATCTCTGTTGCGGCAGCTGGAAATGAGGCCTACCTGTTCCAGCATGCGATTACGTTAGAGGGGAATACAAACTTCTCGGCAGTAGGTAAAGGAATCGATGATTGGAACCAGCTTGTGGCCGATAATGGCGGCAAATTTGAACTTGTCAGCCTTGGAGCTAAGCTTGGTACTCCAGAGGATTATGCAGGCCTTGATGTGAAAGGGAAAGTTGTCGTTGTTCCACGCGGAAGCTTAACATTTGTTGATAAAACGACAAATGCTGCCGCAGCCGGTGCTGCAGGTATTATTGTCTGGAATGCAACCAACGGAGTTCCATATGATAATCAGGGCGGCTGGGATGCGCCATTCATGTTTATCTCAAAAGCTGAAGGGGAAACGCTCAATGCTGCGATTGCGGCAGGCCAAAAAAACCTTAAAGTTTCTCAAATCAAGAAATCTGAAAGTCCTGAAATGGGCCGGATGACAGACTTTACTTCATGGGG
This sequence comes from Neobacillus novalis NBRC 102450, assembly GCF_001591805.1. GTDB lineage: Bacteria > Bacillota > Bacilli > Bacillales > Cytobacillaceae > Neobacillus > Neobacillus novalis. The sequence continues at coordinate 5,758 of NZ_BCVP01000013.1, forward strand.
AACAACACCATCCCTTGAAATGAAGCCGGAAATTACCGCACCAGGCGGCAATATTTATTCAACTGTAAACAATGATAAGTACGCACTTATGAGTGGTACTTCAATGGCAGCGCCACACGTTGCCGGCGGGTCTGCACTCGTTCAAGAATACCTGCAAGCAGATAAGCGCTTTAAAGATTTATCTGTAGCGGATCGAACACACTTAGCAAAGGTATTATTAATGAATACGGCTAAGGTGATCGATGATTTAGGAGGACAACCATTCTCACCACGCCGTCAAGGTGCTGGAATGATGCAAACCCATTCGGCTGTGACTACACCTGTATATGTGGTCAACAAGTCCAATGGTGAACCAAAGGTAGAATTGAAGGATTTCCAATCGAAGAAATTTGAAATGACCTTCACGGCTAAAAACGTTACGGACAAAGCTGTTACGTATGATGTAAATACAAAAGTCTTAACAGATTCATTCTATCAATATGAAAAAGACGCACCAGATTATAATGCATTAGAAGCTGGTGACATGAAAGATGCGAAGATTGATGCACCGAAGACGATAACGGTACCTGCTGGTAAGTCAGTCGATTTCACTGTTAAAGTCGATTTATCCAAAGCGAAAATCCCTGGCTATGATCTGGAAGGTAAAAAAGTATTCCGTGATCTTAAAGAAGACATTTTCGTTGAAGGTTCTGTGAATCTGAAAGCGCAGGGCGAAAAAACACCTAACTTAACGGTTCCGTATGTAGGTTTCTATGGTAAGTGGGACAACCCGTCCATCCTTGACGGCTTTAAAGATTTAGGAGAAGACCGTTTCTTCGATGTTACAGGCATGTTTGGAGCGAATGAGCCTGTTTCAGATATGCTAATCGATGACTGGTTCCAAGCACCAATTCCAGAAAAGAATGTATGGACGATTTCACCAGATGGTGACGGCTGGAATGATGATGTTAACGCCTTCCCTTCATTTTTAAGAAATGCCGCTGAAGTTCAATTTAACATCTTGGATAAAGATGAAAAATTACTTCGCCGTGTTAAAACAGAAACGCAAGTAAGGAAAAACTACTATAACGGCGGTCGCGGCGAAGTATATAACTATGAAACTGATAGAGCATGGGATGGTAAAGTCGGCGGTAAAACAGTAAAAGACGGCTTGTACTACTATGAAATTAAATCCGTAATCGATTATGCCGGCGCTAAGTGGCAATCGAAGAAGGTTCCAGTTTTAGTTGATTTGACGGCACCAAAGGTAGAAGCAACATATGATGCTGAAAAGGGTGCTGTAACGTGGAATACGACTGAAGAAGGTTCAGGTGTAGAAGTTTACGGCATATGGGTTAACGGGGTGTTCCAAGATTGGGTTGATGGCAAGGCTACTTCCTACGTGATTAAGAATGCACCAGAAAAAGCAGTGGTAGAAATCCTTGCTGGTGACTATGCACAAAACGTTTCCGTAGAAACAGCTGCTATCGGTGATGTCGAAATGCCGCTAATCTATCTAACTGACGGAACAAAAGATTCTTCGGGAGAATATGTTTCAAATACACCAGAAGCATATGGGGCATATAATACCCGTACTGTTCCAGTAAAAGGGATTGTCACAGATGACATCGGTCTTAAGTATGTTAAGGTTGCCGGAAAAGAAGTTCCATTGAAAAAAGATAAAGCTGGCAACTTAACGTTCTCAACTGAAGTGACGTTTGAAAAAGACGGCCTGCAAGGTATCTTTATTGAAGCGGTTGACCATTCGAACAAATCATTCTCGATTACTCGTTACGTATATATTGACACCACTAAAGGTGAAATCAATGTTACCGCACCGGAAAGAGTCGATGCAGCCGTTAAAGAAATCACTTTAGACGTGAACTTGAAGGATAACCATAGTTACCTTGATTTCTTTGTCGATGATAATAACGTATTAAAGAAATCTTCAGATAGCGAAGTTGATATGCAAAAGGCAATCAGCCAAAATGTGAAAGTGACCCTTCCATTAGAACTTGGCGAAAACAAGTTTACTTTGAAGCTAAAAGACATTGCAGGTAACGAAACAATCAAGGAACTTGCAATCAAACGTGCCAATGCTGAACCATCCGTATGGAAACAGGAAAATGGATCTTGGTATTACTATGTTGACAGTAAAAAGGCAACTGGCTGGGTACAAGATGCCGGTAAATGGTACTACCTTGCTAAAGACGGCAAAATGCAAACTGGCTGGGTGAAGGACGGCAATACTTGGTATTACCTGAATAAATCCGGTGCAATGGCAACTGGCTGGTTATTAGATGGCGGCAAATGGTATTTCCTAAATAAATCAGGTGCGATGGCAACTGGCTGGGTGAAGGACGGCAAAACTTGGTATTACCTTAATAAATCGGGCGCAATGGCGACGGGCTGGTTATTAGATGGCGGCAAGTGGTATTACCTCAATGCTAACGGTGCCATGGCCACAGGCTGGAAGTATGTGAACGGCAAATGGTATTTCCTCAATAGTTCTGGTGTAATGGCAGCAAACACAACTGTTGACGGCTATAAGCTTGGCAAGGACGGAGCTTGGATTAAATAAGCTTGGTTTCTACTAGAATAAGGCGAACAGAACGATTCTGTTCGCCTTATTTTTACTAGATTAAAAGAGAGTAAAAAAGATGATGGATTCACATAGGCCAATGGTTGGACAGGAATATGTCGAAAAATGCGAAAATAATTTTTATATTTTCTGAATATTCTATTGACCTATACTAAGCTAAAAGACTACTATTAGATTTGTAATATTCATTTTTTTTCGATTAAATAGGAGGGAAGTAGACAAAAAAACATCTTTTATGCTAGTCATCTATTATTTAGGGGGGCAATACGTTAATGGGTAAAAAGAATCAAAAAAGTAAGCATAAATTAGCTACATATGCGCTAGCTTCAGCGCTTGTATTATCCAATCTTGGTTTAGTTTCGTCAGCGACTGCGGCCACTTACAAACCAGGCGATTTAGAATCAAAAATAAAGCAGATTAAACAGTTTGAGGCAATGGATCCTGCTGCATTTACCGCAACAGATTCAAAAGCAGTTAAAACAAAAGCAAATCTTAAAGCAACAGATAAAGTTCGTGTGATTGTTGAAGTAGATGGGCAAACACCTCTAGAGTACGCTTCAAAACAAGGTCAATTATACAAGGAATTATCTGCCGATAAAAAATCCCAGCTTACTACTAAGGTAGAAAGTCAACAAAAGTCTGTTAAAGACAAAATTAAAGCAAAGGGAATCAACATTAAATATAAAATGCAATTTTCAACGGCATTTAACGGATTTAGTGGGGAGGTTAGCTATGGCGACCTTGCTAAGATTGAATCCATTGCAGGTGTAAAAAATGTTTATTTAGCCAATGAGTATTTACGTCCACAAGCACTTCCTGAAATGAAGACAAGCCATAACTTTATTCAATCCCGTGATACATGGGCTGACACTGGATTTAGAGGCGAGGGAATGGTTGTCTCCATTATTGATACAGGTATCGACCCATCTCACCGTGACTTTAAATTAACAGACAAGAGCAAGGAAGATCTGACTACCGATAAGGTTAGCAAGATTGTCAAAGATAATGGCTTAAAAGGGAAATTCTATACAGATAAAGTTCCTTACGGCTATAACTATTATGATCTAAATGATACCGTAATTGACTTAACTTCAAGTATGCACGGTATGCACGTGGCCGGAACTGTTACAGCTAACGGTGACGAAGCGAATGGCGGTATTAAAGGGGTTGCGCCTGAATCACAAGTTCTCGCGATGAAGGTATTTAGTAACGACCCAATCTACCCTGCTACATGGTCAGACGTATATCTTGTTGCTATTGACGACTCAATCAAACTTGGCGCTGATGTGTTAAATATGAGCCTTGGTGATGTCGCCTCTTTCTATACTGAAAATAGTGCTGAAGATTTAGCGATTCAACGTGCAGTGGAAAATGGGATCGTTTGTGCCGTAGCTGCAGGGAACTCAGGACATATCGGTTATGGATTGACGGGCGCGACTCCGCTCGCACAAAACCCTGATATTGGTACTGTCGGCGCGCCTTCCATTTATCCGGAGGCTCTCTCCGTTGCCGCATCAAACAATGGGACTAGCTTGTATAAGCATGCACTTACATTAGCTGGTTTTGAATCCTTCAAGAGTGATGGTTTTGGATCGGACGACTGGACAAAGCTGGCTGCTGATAAGGGTGGCAAACTTGAACTAGTTAGTCTTGGCGGGAAACTAGGGGCGCCAGAACACTATCAAGGTGTCGATGTAAAAGGAAAAGTAGTTGTAGTACCACGTGGAGACTTGACCTTCGTTGATAAAACGACAAATGCCTTTGCAGCAGGCGCGGCAGGTATTATTGTATACAATAATGGCGGAGCCTTCCAAAATAGTCTTGGCGGCATGGAAATTCCGTTCATGATGATCGAAACGGCCGATGGCGCAGCACTAGAAGCAGCGATTTCAGCAGGTAATAAAACGCTGAATGTAAAATCAGCGACAGTTGAAAGCCCTACAGTAGGCAAGATGACAACCTTCACGTCATGGGGAACAACTCCATCCTTGGAGATGAAACCTGAAATTACCGCTCCGGGTGGAAGTATATACTCGACATTGAACGGTGATAAATACGGTACTAAGAGCGGCACCTCGATGGCAACGCCACACGTTGCTGGCGGATCAGCATTGGTGCAGCAATATTTGCAAAACGATAAGCGTTTCGGCCAGCTCTCAGTTGGTGAGCGTACAAAACTTGCCAAAGTCTTGTTAATGAACACAGCAAAAGTTATCAATGACGTTGATGGTCATCCGTACTCGCCGCGCCGTGAAGGAGCGGGGATGATGCAAACTCTTTCTGCTGTAACAACACCAGTATATGTTGTCAATAAGGCAACGGGTGAAGCGAAGGTAGAATTAAAGGATTTCCAATCGAAAAAATTTGAAATGACCTATACAGCGAAAAACGTTTCCGATAAAGATGTTAAATACAAAGTGAACACAACCGTTTTAACTGACGCAGTTAAAAAACAAGCCAAGGAAGGCGCTCCGGACCTAAATGCTCTTGCTACTGGTGATATGGAAGGTGCGAAAGTAGAAGCACCGGAAACCATCACTGTACCTGCAGGAAAATCAGTCGACTTTACCGTGAAAGTAGACTTGTCAGGTGCAAAAATTCCTGGGTTCGATAAAGACGGGAAGAAAATTTCTCTTGACCTTCATGAAGATATTTTTGTAGAAGGATCCGTTAATTTACAAGACACTAATTCAAAGGCACCGAATCTGACTGTTCCATATCTCGGCTTCTATGGTAAATGGGAACGTCCACAAGTTGTTGATGGCTTCAGAAGTCTTGGTGAAACATCTTATTATGATTTATCAACCGTTAGGAAATACGGTAAAGATGTCCAAAACATGCTAACGAATAATGATAAAAATTTCCTTGCTCCTGTTCCAGGAAAGAATGTTTATCCGCTTTCACCGAACGGAGATGGTGCGTTTGATAATATCAACGTCCTTCCATCCTTCCTTCGCAACGTCGAAGAAGTTCAATTTAATGTCTTGGACAAGGATGGTAACTTCCTACGCCGCATGAAAGCTGAAGCACAATTGATTAAGAGTGCTTATGATGGCGGCAGTGGTGATGCGGCATCTCAAAAGGCAGACCGTGTATGGGATGGAAAAGTAAAAGGACAAGTTGTTAAGGATGGTTTGTATTATTACGAAATCAAATCCCTTATCAGCTATAAGGGTGCTGAGTGGCAATCTAAGAAGATTCCAGTCTATGTTGACACAACAGCGCCTAAAGTTACAGCAACGTACGACCCTGCTAAATCTGTTGTAGCCTGGGAAGCAGTAGAAGATGGAACAGGCGTTAAACAGTATAGTATTTTCGTAGACGGTGTGCTTAATGGTACTGTCGACGGCAAAACAACTTCTTATCAGCTTGTAAATCCACCGAAAAAAGCTGTCGTAGAAGTCGTTGCCCGCGATTATGCTGATAACTATGGAGCCGACACGGCTGCGATTGGCGATGTAAATCTGCCGAAAATTTACCTTGATGATTACGGTCCAGAACCATATGCAGGTTACAACACATTTGTAATTCCCGTTAAAGGTTATGTAGCTGAGGATACTGGTCTAAAATCGTTCAAAGTAAATGGAAAAGTAGTTCCAACAACGAAGGATGCTAAAGGGAACTATGCTTTCGATACCACAACTACGTTTGATCATGAGGGCTTAGTTGACGTTATTTTTGAAGCAACTGATCATTCCAACAAGACATTCTCGATTTCTCGTAAAGTCTTCTTGGATCTAACAAAACCTACTATCAACGTAACAGCACCGGACAGAGTGGACAAGAATGTTAAAGAGGTTACAATTGATGTCAACCTGCAAGATAACTATCACTATCTAAATTTCTTTGTTGATGAAAATCATGAGTTTGAAACACCATTCATTAGCCCGGTAGATTACCTGGCTCCATTGGATAAGAACACTAAAGTGAAAGTTTCATTAGCGGAAGGCGAAAACAAAGTAGTTCTAAGGGCGGTTGACTTTGCCGGAAATGAAACAATTAAGGAAGTTATTATTAATCGCAAGGATGCAGATCCGAAACCGGATCCAGATCCAAAGCCAGACCCGGATCCAAAACCAGATCCAAAGCCGGATCCAAAACCAGATCCAAAACCGGAAGTGAAAAACGGCTGGAGCTTAGAAAACGGTTCATGGTACTTCTATACGAAGGATGTAAAAGCTACCGGATGGGTACAGACTGGCGGCAAATGGTACTACCTTGCTAAAGATGGCAAAATGCAAACTGGTTGGGTGAAGGACGGCAATACTTGGTATTACCTGAATAAATCGGGTGCAATGGCCACAGGCTGGTTGAAAGACGGTAACACATGGTATTACCTAAATAAATCGGGTGCAATGGCTACCGGCTGGTTACTAGATGGCGGCAAGTGGTATTACCTCAACGCTAGCGGTGCAATGGCTACTGGCTGGAAGCTAGTCAATGGCAAATGGTATTACCTCTATAAATCAGGTGTAATGGCAGCTAACACAACTGTTGACGGCTATAAGCTTGGCAAGGATGGAGCTTGGATTAAATAGGATTAGTTCCTTCTATTATTAACGCGAACGGATTTCGATCTGTTCGCGTTTTTTTTGCGGTGCCTGACACCACCCCGCCAAAATTTCGCTACTATTCCCTCTTATTCTACTAAAAAAACATTGACCGTTTCCCTGCTCTCTACTAAAATTGGATTAGCATTTAGATTTTTCCTACAATTCTGGAAACGAATTGCTAGAGTGAAATAATTTAAGTATGCTAGTTATTTTAGAGGGGGAAGCAAGAGCATGAGCCTAAAGTCATGGAAAAAGAAAAAGAAGATGACTTCTTATGTGTTGGCATCAGCGTTGGTTTTATCCAATCTCGCTTACGTGGCACCAGCTGCGGCGGCATCGCCAACACCAACGGCAAAAAAAGATTACGCTTCAATGGTCAAACAGTTTAAACAACATCTAAAAGTAAACAATCGCCACAAGCTCAGCGAGAAGCTTAAAGACAAGTTCAAAGCGACAGAACAGGTTCGTGTCATTGTCGAAGTAGAAGGACAAACACCCGTTGAGTTAGCGACAAAGCAAGGGAAACTGTACAAGGATTTATCAGAAAGCATCAAAGACTCCATGGCTGTTAATCTTGAAAAGCAGCAGGCAACAGTAAAGGACAAAATTAAGGCCAAAGGTGTTAAGCTTAAATATAAAAACAACTTCTCAACTGCCTTCAACGGGTTCAGCGGTGAAATCGCATTTGGCGATATGGAAAAGCTTGAAGCAGTCGAAGGAGTAAAACACGTTTATTTAGCAAATGAGTACAAGCGTCCAGTAAAACCTGACCTGAAAACAAGTAAATCATTTGTACAAGCACCTGAAACTTGGGCAGATGCAGGCCTAAAAGGCGAGGGAATGGTAGTCGCCGTCATCGACACAGGGGTGGACCCAAGTCATAAAGACTTTGTTTTATCTAATGCGTCAACAGCTGGGTTAAACAAGAATGATGTTAATCAAATTGTGAAGAAGGATAAATTAAAGGGGAAGTTTTATACCCAAAAGGTACCATACGGCTATAACTATTTCGACCAAAATGACACCATCCTTGATAAAGGATATGAAACCGGGATGCACGGGATGCATGTAGCCGGGATTGTTGCCGCGAATGGCGACGAAGAACATGGCGGTGTTAAAGGGATGGCTCCGGAAGCACAGGTTCTGGCGATGAAGGTATTTAGTAATGATGTTCTTTTCCCTTCGACCTGGTCAGATGTGTACCTCGCCGCCATTGATGATTCAATCAAGCTTGGTGCCGATGTACTGAATATGAGCCTTGGTGAAGTAGCTTCTTTTTATTCGAAAGATAGTGCAGAAGATGTAGCGATTACAAGAGCAACCAATAATGGGATTGTGTGCTCAATGTCTGCCGGCAACTCGGGCACGATTTCATACGGCTGGGGTAATCCGTACTACAAAAACCCGGATATCGGAGTCGTTGAAGCACCGGGATTAAATCCGGATGGAATTTCTGTTGCAGCGGCGAATAATATTTCAACCCTATACCAGCATGCAATCACGGTTGACGGATTCACTGGTGTTGGTTATGGGACGGACGATTGGACGAATGTGGCAGCTGAAAGTGAAGATTTACAAGTAGTCAGTCTAAACGGCGGATTTGGTGATTGGGAAGATTATGAAGATGTCGATGTCGTCGGCAAGGTGGTTCTTGCTCAACGCGGCGAAATCTCATTTGCGGAAAAAGCATGGATTGCCGCTGAAGCAGGTGCTTTCGGCATTATCGTCTATGATACCGGAAGCTCAACATTCTATAAAAACCAAGGCGACTTTGATATTCCGTTTATGTTAATTTCGAAAAAGGAAGGTCAGTCGTTGGAAGCTGCAATTGCAGCCGGACATACCTCTTTGAAAATCAAGCAGATAGACAAACAGCAAGACCCTGACTCAGGGCGAATCACCGAGTTTTCCTCTTGGGGAACAACACCGGGTCTTGAGTTAAAACCGGAAATTACAGCTCCAGGCGGGAAAATCATTTCAACCTTAAATGATAACCAATATGGTGAAATGAGCGGTACATCAATGGCGGCTCCGCATGTAGCCGGCGGCGCAGCCCTAGTCCAGCAATACCTGCAAAAGGACAAGCGCTTCACAGGTCTTTCAGTCAGCGACCGTACTCATTTAGCTAAAACATTATTAATGAACACGGCAAAAATTATTGACGATGCAAATGGCCAGCCATTCTCACCAAGACTTCAAGGTGCAGGAATGATGCAGACCTACAATGCGGTGAAAACACCTGTATATGTTGTCAATAAAAGCAATGGCCAAGCAAAAGTAGAATTAAAAGACTTTACGTCGAAACAATTCACCATGACACTTTCTGCTAAAAACGTTTCAAAGAAAGATGTCACCTATACAGTAAAAACCAATGTATTGGCAGATACCCAAAAGCAAAATAAAGATGGGGAAGCTACTAATGCCCTAATCGCCGGTAATCTTGAAGGGGTAGTCATTGACGGTCCGGCTAAAGTTACCATTCCAGCCGGAGCAACGAAAGATATCACCATCAAGGTGGATATTAGTAAGGCAAAGGTTCCTGCCATTGACACGAAAGGGAACAAAAAGACTGTTGCTCTTAAGGAAGATATGTTTGTTGAAGGCTTTGTTAGATTAATAGATGCCGATAAGAATGTTGCCGGCAAGAAAGAACTAAGCCCTGACCTGACCATTCCATATGTTGGCTTCTACGGCAAATGGGACCGTCCATCCATTCTTGATGGCTTTAAAGATTTTGGAGAATCACGCTTCTATGATCTTCAAGGCATGTTTGATTGGGAAGATGAAGATGGGAATAAAGAAGAATTTCCTGTCCATGATATGTTGTCAGATGACTGGTTCACTGCGCCTGTTCCTGACAAAGGTTTTTATGCCATCTCACCAAACGGCGACTGGATGCAGGATGATATCAATGTTCTCCCAGCATTTTTACGAAATGCAGCCGAGGTTCAAGTTAACATTCTAGACGGTAACAAACAATTACTTCGTCGGGTGAAATTGGAGAAGAACGTATTTAAGAGCTATTTTGATGATGGTTACGGAATGCCATTCTCCTATAATTACGACCGTACTTGGGACGGAACCGTTAAAGGCCAAGTGGTTAAAGACGGTTTGTATTACTACCAAGTGAAATCAGCGATTGATTACAAAGGTGCCGGCTATCAAACAAAAGACATTCCAGTTTTTGTTGATACAACCGAACCGAAAGTATCTGCAAGCTTCGACCCTGAAACATCTGTTGTCAGCTGGAAAACGGTTGAGAAAGGTTCTGGCGTTCAAGCTTATGGTATTTTCGTAAATGGAGAATTTGTAGATGAAACGACTGGTGATGAAAACAGCTACGAGTTAGCCGATGTTCCGGAGGGTTCTTCTATCGATGTCCTTGCCGTTGATTATGCGTATAACTTTGGCGGGGATACCGTTACTTTTGGCGATGTAGAAGGGGACCCAATAATTATCAATTTTTCAACCATGCCTTATGGTGCCTATAACTCGAATGAAGTTCCTGTTTCTGGTGTGGTCATTAATGAAGTAGGATTAAAATCATTGACGGTTAACGGTAAAGAGACCAAATTCACCCATTCGGGACCAGGAGGGTATGAGTTTTCAACGACAACAACATTTGCGAAGGATGGTTACTACGACGTCATCGTCAAGGCCGTAGATAAATCGAACAACACATCATCGATTTCCCGCAAGGTGTTTATTGATACGACTGCACCACAAATCAATGTGAGTGCACCAACGGTTGTTCCAGAAAAAACCGATAAAGCTACCCTGAAGCTTAACCTAAAGGATAACTTCAACTATCTTTCATTATTCGTTGACGATAATCATGAATATGAAAAAGCAATCGTCGGTCCAGTAGATGTTCTGAAACCTGCCAATGATAATGTTGAAGTAAAAGTAGCGCTTAAAAAAGGCGTCAACAAAATTACCTTAAAACTTCTTGACCTGTCAGGCAACGAAACAGTTAAGGAAATCGTGATTAACCGGGCAAATGTCACAGGCTGGAAGCAAGAGGACGGTTCATGGTACTACTATAAAAACAGTGTCAGAGCAACCAAATGGTTTAAGGAAGGCAATACTTGGTATTACCTAGGTCAAGACGGAAAAATGCAGACAGGCTGGATAAAAGACAATAACAAATGGTACTTCTTAACCAAGAGCGGCACAATGGCTGAGAACCAATGGGTCCTTGACCGCGGCAAATGGTATTATCTTGGCTCCGGAGGCGTAATGAAAACCGGCTGGGTTGCGCTAAAAGGCAAATGGTACTACCTTAACGCAAACGGCGAAATGGCAACAAGCTGGAAACTGGTTGGCGGAAAATGGTACTACCTCAACGCAAACGGTGAAATGGCAACAGGCTGGAAACTAGTTAGCGGCAAATGGTACTACCTCAACAACTCCGGTCAACTAGCCGTCAATACAACCATCAACGGCTACAAAGTAGACAAAAACGGCGTTTGGATTAAATAATAGTGGTGCCTGGCACCTTCTTCCATTAAAAGGAGAAAGGTGCCTGACACCCAGGTAGGCGGGCAGAGCAATCTGCCCGCCTTTCATGTTGGGGAGGAATGTCAAAATTACTAAAATCGACATGTTTTTCAAATTTTAGTTGAAAAATTGTCACAAAATGAGAGAATAGAAGAGTAGTAAAAAATAGTTTAAGAGAGAGAGAATTATTCTGGGAGGAAAAATAGTGAAGAAAAAACGTATCGCAGCTTTCGCTTTGGCAACCATGCTGTTTTCTTCAACAGCTTCCGGGGTTACCGCTGCTGGTAGTTATACATGGAAGTATCAGAACAATAATTGGTACTATCAGACCACTGCAGGCAAGAACGTAACAGGCTGGGTCCTTGATAATAAAAGCTGGTATTTTCTTGGCAGCAATGGTGTCATGAAGACTGGCTGGCTGTTAGACAAAAATCGCTGGTACTTTCTTGATAAAAAAAGTGGTGCGATGAAAACGGGCTGGTTGAAAGACGGTAACACCTGGTATTTTCTCGATTCAAGCGGTGCAATGAAAACCGGCTGGCTGCTTAACGCCAATACGTGGTACTTCCTTCAGCCGAGCGGCGCGATGAAGACAGGCTGGTTATTAAATAACGGCAAATGGTATTTTCTTAACACCAGCGGCGCAATGAAAACGGGCTGGTTAGCCAATGCGAATAACTGGTATTTCCTTGACTCAAGCGGTGCGATGAAGACCGGCTGGATTGAAGACAAGAAATTAAAATATTACCTAAAGCCAAGCGGTGAAATGATCACAGGCCAAAAATACATTGACGGCGAGCCCTACGTATTTTCTGCCTCTGGGGCATTGAACACCAACCCAATCACTGGCTGGTTCCGCGACGGCTCTATTATCATCTACTTCGATAAAGATGGCAGCAAACACACAGGCTGGTTAGTCGACGGGAGTAATAAGTATTATTTTTCCGAAGAGGGCTCTATTCAAACGGGCTGGCTGACCGAAGGAAGTAATAAGTATTATTTTGGGTCCGATGGAAAAATGCAAACAGGTTTGCAAACCATTGATAATCAAGTCTATTATTTTGGAACCGATGGTGGACTGCAAATAGCTAGTGGCTGGAAGCAGATTGGAACGAAGTGGTATTATTTTGGGAGCGAAGGAGCTGCCTATAAAGGCTGGCTGACCGATGACGCGAAAAAGTTTTACCTAGGCTCTGACGGTGCGATGGTAACGGGCTGGCTCTTAGATAATAACAAATGGTACTTTATGAACAGCACCGGAGTAATGACAACTGGCTGGATTTTAGATAATGGAAAAAAGTATTTCTTGAACAATGATGGCATTATGCAGACCGGCTGGTTAAGCGATAAAGCGGAAACGTATTATTTGAATAAAAGCGGAGCCATGACCATTGGCTGGCTGGACTTGGATAACAAGAAGTACTATTTTGATCCAAATGGAAAAATGGTGACCGGCGAGCAAGTGATCGACGGTAAGCTCTATACCTTTTTTGAGAATGGCATCTTAAATACTGGACCGGTTATCCAAAAAACCAATTACAATCTAACCTTTGAGCAAATGCTTGATATCGAAATGAAGCAAAGTCCGCAAACAGATAAATATAGAAATAACAAAGCATTTGTTAGTTCAGATTTTGTCTTACAGGATGCAAAGGATCCTAAGAAGGGTGTCGTGACAGGGACCTCAATAAATGTTCGTGAAGATACAAATAATAACGCGTTTGTTTACGGAACGCTGAAGCAAGGGGCGCAGGTAACCATTGTTTCACAAGTGGGAACTTGGTATGAAATTGCGTATGTTACTTGGCGGAATGCAAAAACGATGGATGTTGCTTATTATTTGAATCCAACTACCTTTAGCCCAACAGATCCAGAGTACTTCCAATTCCTTCTATTAAATAAAAGTGTGGGAACGACGGCTCAGGATTTAAATGCCAATGTCCTTCTTGGAAAAGGCATTTTAGCAGGAAAAGGAGAGGCATTCCTGAAAGCGGGCAAACAAAATAATGTGAACGAGGTTTACCTCGTTGCTCATGCTTTGCTTGAGACTGGCAACGGGAAATCGAACCTCGCCAATGGTATCGTTGTTGACACGGTTGATGGGAAGAAGCTTGATAAACCCGTGACAGTTTATAATATGTTCGGTATTGGCGCGATTGACACCTGTCCCGAAACATGCGGGGCGCAAACCGCTTATAAGAAGGGCTGGTTTACACCTGAAGATGCTATCATCGGGGGGGCAGCGTTCATTGGCGATGGATATATTAATGCTGGTACACCACAGAATACCCTTTATAAAATGAGATGGAATCCAAATGTCCCATGGCATCAATATGCAACCGATATTGGCTGGTCGGTAAAGCAGGTAAATAATATTAAAAAAGTCTACGATTCATTAAGTTCGTATACATTGTACTTTGATATTCCTGTATATAAGTAGTATTCAAAAGGGCTGTGCAGTCAAATGCGCGGCCCTTTATTATTTTCGTTTAAAGAGGCAAATACTATTCCTACTGGAAACTTTTTTATTTACAGTTTGATCTTGTTGCGCTAAAATAGAAATACATTCAATTATTGAACTTATCGGAGGGGCTCCCCAATGGAACAACACTTATTTCAATTATTAGAGGCCATTAATAAAAATGCTAACCTAAATCAAAAGAAACTGGCGGAAATATGCGGTATTTCGATCGGCAAAGTGAATTACCTTATCCATGATTTAACGTTTGGCGACTATATTTATAGCGAAAAAAAAGGCCGCAATATCAGCTATTTTTTAACACAAAAAGGAATCGATTTTCTGCAAAGCGGCATCGAGGCTTACCACCACAAAAAGGTGAATATACATCAGGAACCATTAACGGAAATTAAACAGGCTGTGATTTTAGCAGCGGGAATGAGAAAAGATCTCAACAAACCAGCAGGTCTAATGGCGATTGATGAAACCACTTTGCTTAAAAGAAATCTTGATATTTTGCAGGAAAATGGCATCAATGACATTGTGATCGTCACCGGCTACAAACCGGAAACATTCGCCGAATATCCTGAATTTAATCATCTGACATTTGTTGAAAATAAAAAATATAAATGGACCGGCTCGATGGCCTCTTTGGCGGCGGCTCAGCCTCATATTGCCAATGATTTTCTATTGATAGAAGACGATATTCTCATTGAAGAGCGGGCAATTAAGGAAATCCTTGCCCATCCGCAGCGCGACTGTGTCCTCATCACCAACGAAAGCGGCTCCGGAGACGAGGCGTTTGTTGAAATTAAAAACGGTTATCTTCATAAAATTTCGAAGGATATTCACCAATTCAATCATGTCGATGGTGAAATGATTGGAATCAGTAAGCTTTCCTATGAAGTGTATACAAAGATGGTCAGTGAATATCAGCAAAATAATCGGAATCCATTGCTGCATTACGAATATATGCTGTTAGATATTTCAAGGCACTACAATATTGGCTTTTTGGAAATCCATAATCTTATCTGGGGCGAAATTGACAGCTTGCAGCACTATAACATCGTCACCGAAAAAATCTATCCGATGCTGAAGCGAAAAGAGGCCGTATTCAGGGAAATTTGGATTAAAAGCCACCTGATGGAGGCTCTTAATCTGGCCTATGATGATATTGAGGACATTCAGCCATTTGGCGGGATGACGAATAAAAACTTTAAAGTAGTGATTCAAGGCAAAGAGTACGTGCTCCGGATTCCGGGGAACGGAACCGAATCGCTGATTAACCGAAAAGAGGAAAAATTCAATGCAGCGCTTGCGGGTAACCTGGGCATTGATACGGAGCTGGTTTATTTTAATGAAGAATCGGGCGTAAAAATTGCTGAATTGATTCCGGAGGCGGAAACACTGACCCCTAAAATGGCGAAACGCCAGGATATCATGGAGCTGACAACAGCCAACTTTAGAATTCTGCACTTTTCAGGACTAGAAATGGCTGGCCGCTTTGATGTTTTTGAAAAAATCGACGAGTACGAGCGGTTGATGCAGGAAGCAAATGCCCTCCCATATGAGCACTATGAAGAAACGAAGGCTCACGTAATGGTCTTGAAAGAAATTTACCAAGGGATGGATATTGCTCTTGCGCCTTGTCATAACGATGCGCTTCCGCAAAACATCGTCAAAAGCGGTGCGGATAAACTTTATCTGATTGACTGGGAGTACAGCGGTATGAATGATCCGATGTGGGATCTTGCCTGGCATGCGATGGAAAGTGACTTTTCACCAGAAGAAGAGGAACTATTTTTAACACTTTATTTCCAGGAAGATGAAGTATCACTTCAGATTCAGCAGCGGATGATTATGAATAAAATTTTCCAAGATTTCCTTTGGACGATTTGGACCGTTATCAAAGAAGCCAAGGGTGACGACTTTGGCACCTACGGGACCGACCTTTTAGCAAGATGTAGAAAGAATTTAGAACACGACTTGATTCGGGAGATGACGTATGAATATCAAAAGTAAAGGTGTATTCTTTGGGTTGGCTTCGGGGATTACTTGGGCGCTTGACACGCTTTTAATCGGAATCGTTTTATCCAAATCAATGTTTAACTCAAATGCAATGGTGTTTTTTCTAGCTCCATTAGTTAGTACATTTTTCCACGATATGTTATCGAGCTTGTGGATGATGCTATATATGACGATTAGAAGAGAATTTAAGGCTCCGTTTAAAAAGCTGCGTACAAGAAGCGGTCGGTTTGTTATCCTGGGCGCACTTCTTGGTGGACCGATTGGGATGACGGGATACGTGCTTGCCGTTAAATATTTGGGTTCATCGTTAGCCGGTTCTATTTCCGCTGTTTATCCTGCGGTTGGCGCTTTTTTCGCCTTCATATTACTAAAGGATCGATTAACGGTAAAAAACTGGATCGGCTTGTTTATCAGTATTCTATTTATCTTTTTGTTAGGATTTGCCGGGGGCGAACCATCTCAAAGCTATATTCTTGGATTTTCATTCATTCTTTTAAGCATTTTTGGCTGGGGAATGGAATGTGTTATTCTTGCATACGGAATGAAGGATGATGAAATTACGCCGGAGCAGGCCTTGCAAATTCGTCAGTTAGTTTCCGCCGTAACCTATGGCGTTTTAATTTTACCATTTTTCAATGCCTATCCGCTTGTCGGAACTGTGCTAAAGAGCAGTGAGATGCTCTTCATTGCCGTGATTGCCCTTTCCGGAACGGCTTCGTATGTGTTCTATTACAATGCAATTTATGTAATAGGACCAACCCGGGCAATGGCCTTGAATATTTCGTATTCCGCATGGGGGATATTTTTAAGTTTTATCATTTTGAAGGAACCAGTTACCGCAAAGATTGTCTTTTTTAGTATAATGATTTTGGTTGGCTCGATTATTACCGTCGCCAATCCGGAAGAACTAAAATGGATGAATATCCGTAAAGGCAGGAGAGCAGCATAAATGAGAGCAATTCTACTCGCAGCAGGAATGGGCACAAGATTACGGCCATTAACGTTAACAACACCTAAATCACTAACCGTCGTAAACGGCAAACCGATGCTCGAGAAGCAGGTTGAATATTTACAAGAAATAGGCGTCGAAGAAATCATTGTCGTCACCGGTTATTTAGCGGAAAAATTTGAGTATTTAAAAGAGAAGTACGGTGTTACGCTCATTCACAATGATAAATACGAGATCTACAACAATATGTACACGATGTATTTAGTCAGGGAGTACCTCCACGACACGTATGTGATTGATGCCGATGTCTACTTGCATCATAATTTCTTGTTGAAAAATCCGAAAACGTCGATGTATTTTAGCGCGCGCAAGCCGGATTTTAAAGCAGAGTGGATGATCCGCTACGATGACCAATATAAGGTAACCGATATTGAAGTCGGCGATGGTAATCATGAATACATTCTTTGCGGCGTTTCCTACTGGTCCGAGGAGGATGGCTGTTATATTGTCGGAAAACTGGAGGAAGCCGTCGAGAGCGGTAACTTTAAGGACTTCTGGTGGGATGAAATCATTAAGAACAATTTAGACGGCTTGAATGTTCATCTTCAAGAGATTCATCCGAACGATAGCTATGAAATCGACTCATTAGAAGATCTTGAAAAAGTGAATAAGCTGCTGGCGGCGGAGGAATAAATGAAACGGGCATAAGGGTGCCCGTTTTTTTGCGGAGATTTACAGCAATCAATAAAAAAGGTTCATAAAGCCGCGCCAGAGGAAAAAGGGTCAAAGCGGTCAATAAGAGCGATTCATAAAGTTCGCGCCAGA
>NZ_BCVP01000014.1 GCF_001591805.1 Neobacillus novalis NBRC 102450
GAGCGGTCAATAAGAATCTAAGGTTTCACATCGGTTTAATTGGTCTAGTGGATTCTGCATTAACTTTCCATTCTTCATTAATATGAAATCGCCTTTTTCATAACAATAATCACCCTCATGATTTTTAACATCAAAAAGGTATATAGTGTCTTGAATAATACAAGTGTCAATTTGGAATTTTGAATTGTTTAACTCAAGGAGTAAATCATTTAGAATCAAACATTCACTCTGAATCTTTTCCGTTAAAGAATCAAACATCAATTCGCCTTCGAAGCCCTTTTTAAGCCTAAAATAGTTCCATTTGTCTTCCTCAGACAAATTCATACTCTTGTTTAAGATTCTTAATATCGTTATTTCTTCCCGCTCAGTTCGTGGATTATAAGCCATAATGCACATCCTTTCTGTTAAAAAATACCAAAAACACTTAGCATATCATCTGCAGGCATGTAAAAAATACAAGAATTGCCCCACATACTACCTTCATTTTACAAAAAAGTCGCATGGAGACGTTGGTGACTATTTGTACAATTATTGACATTTATGTCGATGATATCGGACAAAAGGCTTTATGCCATTTTCCAAATAAAAATACGTGGAAATGGCTGGAATCTATGATACTCTAAATAATAGAAAACAAAACATAAAGCGAGAGGAGAAACATTTTGAAGAATAGAATTATTCGTAGTTTGCTAATGTTTGCTTTATTACTCGGGATTTCTTACGGCGTTTCATGGAACAAGGCAGAGGCCGCCGAACAACCAAATATGATCGTCACTTCAATTAAACTGCCGGTCTATCGGAGTTTCGAAGAGCTTTCAGACTATCAAATTCATTTAAAACCAACTTATACGCGCTATGCGGAATTATCTTATAACGACAAGGTGACCATCCTCAGCGAAAAGGATTATGCCGCAAAAATCCGGATGAAAGATGGGCGAGAAGGCTGGGTTCACAGGGCCTACTTGAACAGCAATAGTAAAAATCAAACCTGGATGGTGAAAAAGGAGAGAAATCTACGAGACCTTCCAGATGGCTCGAAGCCGATTACCGGTGTTATAGAGAATAACTCAAAGGTATTTGTTCTAGAGGTATCACCTGACACGAAATATTACAAAATCCAAACAGTAGACGGAAAGAAACAAGGTTGGATTTACAACTGGTATCTTGAAAATGAAAGGTATATGACTATACTAGGTGGCAGCAATGTCATCCCATATGAATTTGGAAATGAAGGAACAACCACTAATAATATTTCCATTTTCACCCCATTAAACACAAAAGCGAATGTAACCGTTAATGCTATTAACCAGTTCATTAACTATAAAACCAAATGGGCCAATACGTTAATGACAGGTATGGGGTCTTCCTATATTGAAGCCCAAAACGAAACTGGCTTAAATGCGATTTACCTTGTCGCACATTCAGGCTTAGAGACACGCTGGGGTACTTCAGGGATAGTTGCAAATAAATACAATTATTATGGTATCAATGCAAATGATCTTCGCCCACTTACAGATGCCTATGACTATTCTACAAAAGGCAGCGGGATTGTAGCTGGAGCGATTTTTATCAATCAAACGTATGTTAATAGGAATACGTTTATGGAGAATTCTCTCGACCCTTACGAGCAGCCGACACTCGATAACATGCGGTTTAATTCCAACCTTCATCAATACTCAACCGACGAAGCGTGGGCAAGCAAAATTGCGCAAATTGCTAATGAATTTAGTAGTTTCGCAGCCAATACCGGTTGGAAAAGCTTAGACGGCAAATGGTATTATTTCAATGGCGACTGGTCGCTTAAAACCGGCTGGCTGCAAACAGGTGGTAAATGGTATTACCTCAATCAATCAGGTGTCATGCAAACTGGCTGGCTGCAAACAGGCGGCAAATGGTATTACCTCAACCAATCAGGTGCGATGCAAACTGGCTGGCTTCAAACAGGAGGCAAGTGGTATTTCTTAAATCCAGCAGGAGATATGAAGACCGGCTGGTTGTCTACAGGCGGCAAGTGGTACTTTCTCGACTTTAGCGGCGCGATGAAAACGGGCTGGGTTTCTACAGGAGGCAAGTGGTACTACATGAACACCAGCGGTGCGATGCAAACCGGCTGGGTATTAGTCGGAAACAAATGGTATTACCTATACAGCGATGGCCATATGGCAGCTAACACTACCATTGGCAAATACCGTTTAGGAAAAGACGGTGCGATGCTCTAGGATAAATAGGCCCCTATAAAGGGCAAAACGGAACCACCTCATCGGAGGCTGGTTCCGTTTTTTTACGAAAAATTAGTCAAAAAGTAACAGTCCAACTTACATAACATTTGACATCATTCGCCAAGCAAAAGCAGCGGCAACAAAAATCAATAGTTTCATAGTCATAAATTAGAAAGGCCATTTTGCCTATTTTTTAACTACTTTTCTGAAAAATAAGACAAAAAGTCGAAAAAGGTCAGTTTTTGAAACATTCCTGTAATAATATTAAAAACTAACTGTAAATTAACTCTAGTAACTTTTATGAGATACTAGTATTAACAAAAAGAGAGAGAAAAAGAAACAAGGAGGTTGTCATGAAGAAGTTAGTCATAAGTGGTTTACTATCATGTTCTTTACTCTTAAGCGGATTAGTCAGTGGACATAAAGCAGAAGCGGCATCAGTTGGAGATACAGTTACAGACATAGCTCTTGAATATATAGGTGTACCATATGTGTGGGGAGGATCGTCTCCGAGCGGGTTTGATTGCTCTGGGTTTACAAGCTATACATATAAGCAAGCTGGAGTTACCTTGCCTCGGA
This sequence comes from Neobacillus novalis NBRC 102450, assembly GCF_001591805.1. Lineage (GTDB taxonomy): Bacteria > Bacillota > Bacilli > Bacillales > Cytobacillaceae > Neobacillus > Neobacillus novalis. The sequence continues at coordinate 2,799 of NZ_BCVP01000014.1, forward strand.
CGGCAGCAGATCAATACACGACAGGCCAAGCCGTTTCAAAAGGTAATTTAACGAAAGGCGACCTAGTTTTCTTCAGTACATATAAAGCTGGAGCTTCACACGTCGGCATTTCCTTAGGCGGCGAGAAGTTTGTCCATGCTTCTAGTAACGGAGTAAAAATTAGTTCTTTATCAGAGTCATATTATACTCAAACGTATATTGGCTCGAAGCGAATTGGTAATTACAACAATGGCTGGGTTCTATCCGGTGGTAAGTGGTACTACTATAAAAATTCTGAAAAGGCAACGGGCTGGATTAAAGATAATAGCCGTTGGTACTACTTAACAGAAGCGGATGGCTCGATGAAAACAGGTTGGTTATTTGTAGACAATAATTGGTATTACTTAAACGGTAGTGGTGCAATGCTCAGTGGCTGGATTTATACAGGAGGCAAATGGTACTTCCTCTATAATAATGGGTCAATGGCCAAAAATACAACAATCGGCGGATATGCAGTGGATAGCAACGGTGCTTGGATACAATAACAGAAAAATTTTGGAAGTGAAACATTCAAGTCGGTTTCGCTTTTTTTTTTGCCAATTAGAACAAAATTTTTTAACATATCAGTGAACTAATTGGCAAAAAAGGAGGAAAAGCGATATCGTTTACGGCTGATAGTTTCTTTTAATCATGATTTTTGTTACAATTAGTTGTAAAATTTAATCGTCATACGTCTGGCGGAAAGATACATCGCCAAGGTATAATATAAGATTATAGTTATTTAAAGTATGGTTGGAAAGGAAGTAACTTGATGAATAAAATATGTGTCGTTGGTCTCGGTTATATTGGTTTACCAACATCCGTTATGTTTGCCAATAATGGCCTGCATGTGCACGGGGTAGACGTAAATGCGGCGGCCGTCGAAAAAATCCAGCATAAACAGCTTCATATAGAAGAAAACGGATTGCAAGAGCGCCTGAATGCGGCAATTGACAGCGGCAATCTAACCGTTTCAACCACTCCGGAAAAAGCGGATGTCTTTATTATCGCAGTGCCATCACCGATCAACCCGGATAAAACGGCTGATATGAAATATGTAGAAGCAGCCACCAAGTCGATTGTTCCTTTTATTGAAAAGGGCAACCTCGTCATTCTAGAATCGACCGTTCCACCGCGAACAGTTGAGGATGTAATGATGCCGATTTTAAAAGAAAGCGGACTTGAAATCGGGTCAGAGTTGCTTGTCTCCCACTCACCTGAACGAGTTATTCCAGGCCGGGTTTTTGAAGAGCTTGTCAATAACAGCCGGATTGTCGGCGGTATTAATGAGGAATCCTCAGAAAAAACGCGAGACCTTTATCGTGCTTTTGTGAAAGGGGAAATTTTCTTAACCGATGCGACAACCGCTGAAATGGTTAAGGTGATTGAAAATACATTCCGTGATGTAAACATTGCCTTCGCTAACGAGCTGGCACGTGTCAGTGCAAATCTTGGCGTAAATGTTTGGGAGGCCATTAAGCTTGCCAATCATCACCCGCGCGTCAATATTCACCTTCCAGGTCCCGGCGTTGGCGGCCATTGTATTGCGGTCGATCCATGGTTCCTTGTTGAGCAGGATCCGGAAAATGCAAAAATCATTCACCTTGCACGGCAAACGAATGATTCGATGCCACTTTATGTGGCGAATCAGGTTAAAGCAATTGCCAATCAGCATCAAATTACGAATCCGAAAGTGGCTGTTTTGGGTTTATCGTTTAAAGCGAACATCGATGATATGCGGGAAAGTCCATCCGTTGAGGTCGTTCATCATTTAAATGAGCTGAATCTTGAGCTAACTGCTTTTGATCCGCATATTAATGAAGCGAAATTACCACAGCAATCATTGGAGCTTGAAGAAACATTGAAAGATGCGGATATCATCCTCATTTTAACCGAGCATGATGAATTTAAAATTCTTGATCCGAAACAGACTGCTAATCTCGTTCGTTCAAAAATTGTATTTGATACAAAAAATTGCCTCCCGCGTGATGCTTGGGTCAAAGCAGGTTTTGACCTGCGTGTGTTAGGGGATTCCAAAAATTTATAAATTTGCATCCAGCTGCGGCAAACACTCTTTGCCGCAGTAAGTTTCAGGTGAGATGCCCAAATCAAAACCAGGTGGTACATTATGAAAGAAAACTTTCTCGGCGTTGATGTTTGTGATTATGATTACGACCAGCTCGCCTCATTATTAATGCAGGATATCGAAAATAAGAAGAAATCATTTATTGTCGCTATTAATCCGGAGAAAATCATGAAGGCCCAAGAGGATGAGGCACTCAGAACGCTTTTGAACCGTGCCGATTACCAGATTCCAGATGGAATTGGCGTTATTTTAGCCTCGAAATTGAAAGGCGGCCGGGTGAAAAGCCGTGTAACCGGAATTGATATGATGCTCAAGCTTTGCAAAACAGGAGCGGAGCAAGGGAAACGACTCTTTTTGTACGGAGGCAAGCCGGGTGTAGCCGATGCGGCGAAGACGGAGCTTGAAAAGCAATTCCCGGGAATCCAAATAGTCGGCACCTTACATGGTTATGAAAAAGATGAACAGGTAATCGTTGATACGATTAATCAGCATCAACCGGAAATTATCTTTGTTGCGTTAGGAAGTCCGGCTCAGGAATATTGGATTGTCAATCACATGAATCAAGTAACTCCTTGTGTTTTTCAAGGGGTAGGCGGTTCGTACGATGTGATTTCCGGCAATCTCAAACGTGCCCCGGAAGTTTTCCAAACGCTTGGATTAGAATGGTTCTACCGTTTAGTCAAAGAACCGTGGCGCTGGAAACGGCAGTTAATTTTGCCGAAATTCCTGCTAAGAACAATGAAAAAGTAATAGCCTTTCTCAAGTATTATGGGAGAGGCTTTTTATTCAGAGGAAAAGGGGGTCGACACGGATGGCTGCGATTGTTGACAATCTGATCAAACAATTACGTGCAAGCAAATTCTATGGTTTTGCAAAAAACAATACGGTTTTAATAAAACTGAAAAGAAAATATGACAAAGTCCAATATCAAAAGCAACAGAATAGTGTTCATATGCATGGCCTGCAAATGTTGAAATATATGAAAGAAGCGTTTGCTGAAATTGGTGAGGAATTTTGGCTCGATTATGGGACACTTCTTGGGGCTGTACGCGAAAAGGATTTTATCGGGCATGACAAAGATCTCGATATCGGCTGTTTTGACTTTGATGATAAAAAGAAGGGCCAGCTTGTCGAGATTCTTGCGAAAAAAGGCGTTAAGCTGTACAAGCAATTCGAAATGGATGGGAAAATTTACGAGCAGGCCTTTCATTTAAACGGGTTGCATTTTGATATCTTTTATTATTGGAAAGGCGAAAACGACCTAATATGGTGTTATTTTAGTGAAATTGGTCCAAAAATGGAGTTTGAAAATCGTCCCAATTATCAAATTGCCAAAGGATATCTCACTTCAAGCGTCACATCGCATTTTGCCGGGTTAATGGACTATGAATTTAAAGGTGAAATCTTCAAGATTCCGACGAATTATCACGAGTATTTGATCGATAACTACGGAACAACCTATATGCAAAAAGATGAAAGTTGGATTACAGGGGAAGATCCTGACAATCTTAAGGAGATTAAGAAGGATGTCATCGTCAAGGAATTTTAAGATTGAATGGGGCTGTTGGGATGACAGAACCTTACTTTTTGATTCGAGGTTGTAAGAATGCAGAAAAAGTCGCTATTAAAAAATGCCATTTATAAAATTACTTTAAACTTTTTTAATCTGATTGTGCCTGTTATTATTGGTGCGTATGTATACAGGACATTAGGTACGGATGCCATCGGAAGAGTGAAAACCGGGGAAACGATTTTTAATTACTTCTTTATTTTTGCGGCCTTTGGTGTTTATCAATATGGTTTGCGTGAGGTCAGCCGAATCAAAAATGATAGGCAAAAGGTCAATCAGCTATTCACGAGCTTATTTACCTTGGGACTGTTAACAAACTTGGTGACGCTCTTGGTTTACCTGGCAGTTTCCTATTTAGGCTACGGCGGCAAGGTATTATTTCCAGTCTTGATGATGTATTCACTCAACTTCTTTCTTAATATTTTCTTTGTGGAATGGGTCAATGAAGCCTATGAGGATTATGGCTTTATTACTCTCAAGACGATGATTGTAAAACTCATTTATGTGGCTTTATTGCTTACGTTTGTAAAAAGTGCGGATAATTATTTGATCTTTATCGGTTTATTAGCGACAACTACCGGTTTGAATAATATTATCAGTTTTGTTTATGTAAAACGAAAAGTGAAATTTGATTTTAAAAATATTAGTTTTCGTCCACACTTGAAACCTTTGTTTCTTGTCGTTATTTTCTCTAATGGGAACATCCTGTATTCGCAGCTTGACCGTTTCATGCTTGGGGAATTCGTCAATGAACGGTCTGTTTCCTATTATACAATGGCCCAGCAAATTGCTACGATGATCAATGCCCTGATGCTCAGTATTATTCAGGTCACAATCCCGAGGCTGTCCTATTTATTAGGCGGTGAAAATGACGAGCAGTATCTAAGCTTACTGAAGAAAATTGCTAAAGTCTATTCCGCTTTGCTATTTCCTGCTGCAATTGGGCTTTATGTCATTGCTGACGTTGCGGTCGTTCTTTATGGGAAAGAAGAATTTATCCCTGCAGGCCCGGTATTGTCGATTTTCGCGCTCTATATGATAACAATTGGTTTTGAATCAATCCTATCTAACCAGGTTATTTACATTAAGAAGAAAGAAAATATTCTCGTCCGGTTAATTTTTATTTGCGGGTTCATCAACTTGGCCTTGAATCTTGGCTGCTTTTACTTTGGCGTGCTTGATGCAAGGACGGCAATCATGACAACTGCGATCGCCAACGTTTTCTTGATTGGCTGTGAATATATTTACATTCGGAAATTTCTCAAAGTGCCCTTTCAGCTATTATCGTGGACGAACTTGAAATATCTCGTTTATTCCATTTTATTTATCCCGATATCGCTAGTTATTCGTTCTTTTGTTAGCGGCACTCTCCTGTTGACTGTATCAATCATTTCAGTATGCGGACTGTATTATTTCCTCATTTTACTTGCTACAAAGGATGAAATCGTTAGCTTGCTTACTACAAAATTGAAGGGAAAATTTTTGAAAAAATAATCGTTCAACATCTATTGAAGACTTCTTTTTAGTTAGCAGTTCTTTTTTGTGGATATGAAATTCAACGTTGTGGGTAACTACTAATTAACAAGAATTTGAGTTTTTTCTTTACATAACACGTATTTTCTTGTTAAGAGAGTTATATTCAAAAATTGAATATTTAATTTTAAGAAAAAGTTAAGGCTGCTCTTCTAGTATAAACATTATTAATCTTGAAGAATTCGAGGATGCAAAATGTCATCTTTAAAAAAGAATTTCCTTTATGTCCTGCTGCAGCAATTTGTCCTGCTCGGACTTCCGTTTTTAACCATTCCCTACATTTCAAGAATATTAGGGCCGAACGGTGTGGGGCATTACAGCTATAGTTTTTCTTACATTACTCTCTTTATTAATGTTTTTCTGCTAGGCTCCAACTTGTATGCAATCAGGGAAATCGCGAATGTTAAAGCGGACTCTCAACAGTTATCTCGTTCGTTTAGTGAAATCTTTCTAATCCGAACAGGGTTACTAACAATTGCAACTGTGGTTTACTTCATTTGTGTTCCGCTAGTTTGGAAAGGGGACGCGGTTTTTTATTGGCAATCCTTACATTTAATTGGTGCCTTCTTTGATATCACCTGGCTTTTTCAAGGACTTGAAAAGTTTAAAAAGGTGGTCACTCGAAATATTACCTTGAAGCTTATGGGCTTCGGCAGCGTGTTTATTTTTGTAAAAGATGAACATGACCTCGTGTTATATACGATTATCATGGGGGCAGCCGTTATTATTGGAAATTTAGCTCTCTTCTATCGTTTGAATCAATACGTTCGTCTAACGCTGACAAATACAGTGTTTAAGCAACATTTTCTACAAATGCTAATTTTATTTATTCCAAGTTTCTCGGCAATGATCTATTCCGTTTTGGATAAAACGATGCTTGGCATTATGTCTACTACTGCGCAGGTAGGCTTTTATGAGCAATCCTATAAAATTGTTTATATGATTTCGTCGCTCATAAATATCTCTGGAGTGATTATGCTGCCGCGGACGTCATCATTAATTGCCGAGAAAAAGTTCGAAAAACTGCTCCAGGTGCTCCGTAACGGGGTCACAGTAACTCTCTTCCTAGTGCTGCCAATTGCGTTTGGGTTTTTAGCGATTTCCAAGGATTTTGTGCTCTGGTTTTTAGGAGATAATTTCAAGCCCAGCGGCACGATTGCGATGATCATGGCCCCGATTATTATCTTTAAGTCGCTAGGTGTTGTTTTCGGTTCTTGGTATTTTGTCCCGATGAAAAAGAATAAAGAATACACCTTGCCAATTGTGTTTGGTGCCGTATTGAACTTTATCCTTAACCTCCTGCTCATTCCCCGCTATGGCGGTGCAGGAGCTGCGATTGCCACGACGATAACAGAAGGATTAATTTTAGCGATTCAAGTCTGGTTTTTGAAGGATGTTATCAAACTGCAAAATCGGGCGAAATATGCCATCATGACTTACTTACTGGGTTCGATGGCAATGGCTATTATCTTGTATCAATTCAGCATCTATGGGCATTTTTCCTTATTACCGGCAATCCTGCTAAAAGTTGTAGTGGGAATTATCGTGTATGGAGCCGTGCTTGGATTATTCCGGGAACAACTAGCGCTTGGTTTTGTGAAAAAAATATTTTTCTTTAAATCGAAGGGGAAAAGTGGATGAGAGGGACGGTTATTTAGCCCCTCTTTTTTTGTCGTCTAGTAAACTGTAGATTCATTTAGGTGTGGATAACTTTGATGAAATTTTCTGAATCCAGCGCAAGCAGCCTAGCCTTTCGAGGTCAAATGTTCTTATATAATAATTTTCTAGTCTTCTTTATCGATAAAAAAACTTCTTAAAAAAATTTCCAATATTTCCATTAAAATAGCTTTCAATTATGCTATTATGTATAAAGGATATTTTAGTAGATATGGAGGAACTACCTTTATTTCTCGATTATTATAGATAAGGAGATTAGTGAATGGTTAAAAAGTTATTAACAATGTTATCTCTTGCCGTTATTTTTTTGTTTTTTCAAACGGATGCATTTGCAAGTGAGGAAAATTCAACTCCTAACTTACAAATCCCTGTCATAAGCGATGTGCACATCAATATGAATATACAGCAGCGCCAAACTCGATTTATTAACGCATTAGAAGAATTTAAACAGCTTGCCCCAAATTATCAAGCAATCGCGGTGGTTGGCGATATGACGGATCAAGGGCTGGAAGTTCAATATAATAAATTTAATAGTTTATTGGCCCAATATGGCAATACTGAGGCCGAAAAAGTCTTGGTAATGGGCAATCACGAGTTTTTTGAGGGTGTCTATTGGCCTGATCCACGGTTTACCGACCAAATGTTCATCGACCGTTTTATCTTAAATACGGGGATGCCAAGTCTATACTATGATAAGTGGATTGAAGGAGCAAATTCCAGCAGTTATCATTTTATTGTATTGGGAAGTGAAGAATCAAAAGTTACAAATCCGAAAAACATTGATTATGCTGTGTTATCAGATGAGCAGTATCAATGGTTAGAAGACACGTTAAGTATGGATGCAGATCCAAATAAACCTATTTTTGTTTTCCTTCATCAACCAATCGACGACACCATTTATGGCAGCGAGGAGTGGGGCGGTAATTTAAGAGATGGCAGGTTAAAGGGAATCCTAAAGAAATATCCGCAAGTCATGCTGTTCTCCGGCCATCTGCACTATCTCCTGCAGCATCCAAGATCGGTTTATCAGGATGGCTTTACAATGGTGAATACGGGGGCCACAGCCTACATGCTCTATGAAAATGGAAATGCACCGGCAGAGTTTTCACAGGGGTTGTTGGTCAATGTTTATGATGATAAGGTTGAGATTAAAGCGAGGGAATTTAGCAATCATACGTGGGTCAATCAGTATACGGTTAAGCTTCCTTTTGAAAAGACAATTGATGATACAGAACCACCTGTCTTTAAGGCGAATGCAGCAGCAAGTCTTGATACAGTAACGGAAACGACTGCCGCTATTTCTTGGCCGTCTGCTTCAGATAATACACAGGTAGATAAATATTTAATTAAACAAGACGGAAAAGTCATTCAAACGATTTATCCAAAGTTTTGGGAAGTGGCAACACCTGAGCGTTATGCGACCGCCATTACGAAATTAAAAGCGAATACGAACTACGCAATTGAAATTTCAGCGATAGATGCTTGGAATAATGTATCAGAAAGGCCGTTAAAGTTGAGCCTGACGACAGCCAAATTTAAAGGCTGGGTAGCTGAGGGTGAAATCTGGTATTATTATGACAATACGACAGGTGAAAAGGTTACAGGCTGGTATAAAGTGCAAGAAAAATGGTATTACTTTACTAGCAATGGCATCATGCAGACAGGTTGGGTAATGGATAAGGGGAAAAAGTATTTTCTCGACAATACCGGGGCGATGGCAACTGGATGGGTAATAGACAAGGAGAAAAAGTATTTTCTCGACAACACCGGGGCGATGACAACTGGCTGGCTGAAAGACGGTGGGGTATGGTATTATCTTGACCAAACTGGAATGATGAAGGTTGGCTGGGTATTGGACAAGGGGAAATGGTATTTCCTCAACAACACTGGGGCGATGGCAACTGGCTGGCTAAAAGACGGTGGAACATGGTATTATCTTGACCAAAACGGAATGATGAAGGTTGGCTGGGTACTCGATAAGAAAGTATGGTATTACTTGAAGAGCAGCGGGGCAATGCAAACCGGATGGCTGCTTTATAATAATAGCTGGTATTTCATAGAAGGCAGTGGAGCTATGAAAACGGGCTGGGTTCTGTCTGCCAATAAGTGGTACTACCTTTATAGTGACGGACGGATGGCCGCCAATACTAAAATAGGCTCATATAAACTTGATAAAAACGGAGCATGGATACAATAAATTACTAGAAAGAGAGAAAGCAGTTTTGCCTTCTCTCTTTCCTTTTACAAGATCCCCGAGAATTCATCGCAGTTCTCTGCAAAAATTGCATTAAATAACTTGATAAATCTAATGATTAACGATAACATAAATTTGGTTTGAAAAAATAGCCATCAAACTTTCACAGCGAGAGGTGCTACTATTGGCGAGAGTTCTTTATTTATTAAATTTCGTTGGCAATGGCGGAACGGAAAAGTACGTTTTAGATTTAATTCATTCGGCTGGTCCCGAAAACTGTGTCTTTATTTATTCCGAAGAGGGACCCGGTCTTGATGATTTTAAACGAGCCAATGTTAAAATGTATCAGGTAAAAATGAACGGCCCTTTTGATTTTCAAGCTGCGAAGCAAATAAAACAGATAATTCAAATGGAACAAGTCGATGTTGTCCATGCCAATTTTTTACGGGAAAATTATCTTGCTATATTAGCGAAATTGATGGGGGCCGGGTGCAAGGTGATTTGGACTTACCACGTGAATGTACCCATGAATAGGATAATTCGCAGTTTAAATAAAATCATGACAACCTTCAATTTTAAGGTCATAACTGTTTCTCAATTTATGTACGAGCAATTACAACAAAAGGGAGTTTCTAAGAATAAACTGCAATTGATTTATAATGGTGTGTCGGTACCGTCACAGACATATCCGATCGAAAGCTTAGGAGAGGTTCCCGTTATTTCAGTTATTGGCCGCCTTCGCGAAGAAAAAGGACAATCTTTCTTAATCAAAAGTTTAGCTTATTTGAAGAATTCACATCCTGACTTGAAATGGGAATGCCATATTTATGGGGATGGCCCGCAGGCTGATGAACTGCACTTGCTAGTTCAAGAACTTGACCTTGAAAATTTTGTTTATTTTAAAGGTTTTTGTGCGGATAAGGAAATACTATATCTACAAAGTGATATTATTGTGGTGCCGTCAAGTAATGATGCCTTTCCCTATGTGCCGATAGAGGCATTGTCATATAGCCGTGTTGTAGTCGGCACGAAAATTGGCGGAATTCCTGAGATTGTGAAGCAGGAGAAATCCGGGCTGCTTGTGGATTACGGCAATGAAGAAGAGCTGGCAAACACTTTATCTAACCTTTTGACCGATCAAAAGTTGGTGCAAAGGCTCTCAAGGGATGGAAGAAAGTACTTCGATGACCATTTTACTTTTGAAAAAATGATAGACAAAACTAAAGCGCTTTATGAGCACTAAATTTATTAATAGGAGTATAAATCAATGAAATTACTTCGAAGCAACCTATTAATTTTATTAATAGGAATACTAGCTGCAGCCGCGGGCACCCTGACAGGGAATTCAAAGGCTGCGATGATTATTTCTTTATTCATCGCCATTATTTCATTTACGAAGAAAGAAACAGGGGTTTTATTCCTGCTTATACTTATTCCCATCAGACCGTTTTTAATCACGATGAATCCGGGCTTTAAGATTCTCGGCGATGCGATTATTGGCTTGTTGTTAATCAGAACGTTTTTTGATTATCGCAAAGATTTGAAAAAGCTACTTACCTTTCATCCGTTTGAATGGGCCTTCTTTGCCTTTGCAATCATCGGAGTGGTTTCCGCATTACTAACCGGCGTCTCGTTGCAGGCGATTGTTTTTCAACTGCGGGCATATTATCTATTCTATTTACTATTCTATATTGTCAAACGAATGAACTTTTCGGCTGACTTCATCCGAAAAATGTCATATACCGCCTTTTTTGTAGGGGTTATTCTTTCCTTGCAGGGAATAGTAGAAAAAATCTCTAATAAGACGATGTTAATGCCGCAGGAATGGACGGAGTGGTGGTTATCTCCTACCAATCAAATTAGAGTTTACGGCTTACTTAAAGGTCCGAATGAGCTCTCGCTTTATTTGTTAATTACCTTCTTTATCACGCTTTATCTGCTAAAGGGTATTCACGGAAAAACGCGCTATTTTATCTACGCCGGATTATCATTAATGGGGGCAACCATCCTGCTGACATATTCGCGCGGTACGATGCTAACGCTTTTAGTATTTCTGCTTGTTTATATCGTATTAAACCTTAATTGGAGTATCGTATTTGGCCGAAAATGGAGTTTCACTTTTAACCGAAAATGGAGGCCTTTTGTCGCCATCGTTGTCGTTGCCGCTCTTTCTTACGGGTTGTTTTTAGGGGTCAATCAAGCAGCCGACCAATATTATAACCAATATTTATCAGTGGAAAGCGGTCATCAAAAGAAAGAAAAAGACAAGGAATCCGAGGGCAGCAAAAGGTTCAAAGAGGCCTTTACCGAGGAAACGCTCGGACAAAGCAGTTCCAACGGCCGTATTTTTCGTGTGAAAAAGTCGATTGAGATTTTAAAAGACCATTCTATTATTGGTACGGGATTTGCCACTTTTGGCGGAGCAGCAACCATTACGTATTCCTCACCAATTTATAAGGATTATGGTATTAAGAAAAATTTATACTCGGATAATCAATATGTCCTCATTCTTACTGAGACAGGAATCCTTGGAATGCTGGCTATTGCCATAATTGGTTATTTTTTACTCGTCGCAACATGGAAAAATAGAAAAGAATTCTACGGTCCATTATTGGTTTACTTCTTTGTTGCCTTAATAGTTGGCGGGACCGTTTATAATATTTTAGAAAATAATTCGTTTATGATGATGTACTTTATCTTGCTTGGCTTTGTTTTTCAAAAACAGCAAATAAAAAAAGGGCCTGACTCCTCTTTTTGAGGAATCTGGCTCTTTTTATTGTTTCAGAGCATAGCGCTCTTTAATGGAACTCTCCATTTTCAACTGGTTGATGTTAAAGTTTGTTATCTGCTGCTTGAAATTCTTCAGCTTTCCCGCGTATTCTTGTTCAGACTGAACAGGTTTATTTTGAACTAAATAATCGATAATCCAATTATTGATGTATGAATAATAATGAACGGTATCGCCCTGATAGTTCGCGAAATTAAAAGTAATCTCCTTCATATCTTGAAAATCATAAATCTCCACATTCGGATATTTCCTCGATAGCTCATATACTTCCTTTTTAAACTTCAACCGTTCTGCTAAGTACGAAGGGTTCTTTTTATAAAAAGAAACATGGTTATAGATCGGATAGGGTGCATAGAATAACGTGAATTTTGTTTTCGGATGTGCCTGAACAAGTGAAATCACATTTTCCTTAAAGGACTTAATTAGGGTTGATGACTTTTCGTAATCAGGCAGCTGACCGATCGGCTGGACATTAGATAAAAAAGTTTGAATATGCTCAGTCGTTTCGACAGGGGCCACCTGACCAAATTTGTAAAGACTTTCAACCTCACGCCAACGCTCGTCCCCTGTTTTATTGGCCATCAAGTTTTTCTTAAGGATTTCAACCGAATACGAACTAAATAAGTAGCGAATATCATTTATTTTTGATTGATCATACATATAGGTTGGGAAATCACTTGGCGGTCCGCTTACCCAATTAGGATCACCGGAAAACGAATAATAGTTTAATTCCCAAATGACCCTTTTTAAATCGGGCTTGGTGCGAAGTGCAGCTTCCGCAACCATCGATTGCTCCTTGGCAGTTGATGCCGGCAGTGAGGCATTAAAGGACTTTCCTCCAAACTTTTCGTTCGCATAGCTTTCACGGAAATTACGTCCCATTGACGTCGCAGTAAAGACTGTATCGTAATCTTGATTTTTTAATAGTCCGGGCATTTGATAGCGTTCTGCAGCGACAAATTGCGGCCGGTAAAGGTTTGTTTTTCGAAAATAAAATAATGGATCAATGATGTACATAATCACCGAAACAAAAACGATTAATCCTGTAGACATAATTGCAAATGCAGCTAGGAATTTTTTATGTGACATAGGTTAACTCCTTAGAATTTAAAGTATAAGAATTCACTGACCCTATTTAAGTACATTAAGGATATAACAGTGAGCAGGCTAATAAATGCAACCGTAAGATAGCCTGGTTTGAAGGTTTTTAAACGTTCAATCGAGTTCTTCGCAAACACAACAATCGCAAGAATAACAACAAATAGCAAGATCAATTTTAAATCAAAATAATAAGTAGTTGGAATGAAATGGGTGCCGAACCGTTCGTTTATGATTGCCGTCATTCGTGCAGGAAAATGAAACGATTGAAGACTGAACATTTTCGTCAGCATTACCTTGACCGTTGTTAAATCCGGCGAGCGAAAGAAAACCCAGGCAATATGAACAAAGAAAAATGTAATGAACCAGGCAACCAATTTAGGAAGCCGGATATTGAAGGTTTTCCAGAAACGGAAGATGACGGATGCGACCCCGTGCAATATTCCCCAAATAACAAAAGTCCAGCCGGCACCATGCCAAATACCGCTGACAAACATAATCACAAAAAGATTGAAATATGTCCGTGCATTCCCTTTTCTGTTTCCACCGAGAGGAAAATAAAGATAGTGGGTAAAGAAGCGGCCAAGGGTTATGTGCCATCGTCGCCAGAAATCTTGAATATCCAATGATTTATAGGGCGAGTTAAAGTTTGCCGGGAGCTTAATATTGAAAAACAAGCCCAAGCCAATTGCCATATCACAGTAACCACTGAAATCAAAATACAATTGAAACGTATAGGCCAAGGTTGTAATCCAACTATCGACAAGCGTTAAGGAACCGATATTGTTATAGCCAAGATTGGCCCATTCAGCCAGTGTATCGGCGATGATAACCTTTTTAAAAAGTCCAATAGCAAAAATATACAGGCCTGATGCAATATTGGCTGATTTCATTTTGTAATTCGAGCCATCTCTGAGCTGGTCAATGATTTCACGGTGGTGAACAATTGGTCCAGCAATCAGATGCGGGAAGAAGGTAACAAAGAAGGCGTAATCAAGCAATGTGTATTCCTTCGTTCCCTCGCGGAAAGTATCGACCAAATAAGCAATTTGCTGAAAGGTAAAGAAACTGATTGCCAACGGCAGCGCGAGATGTAATAACGATATATTAGCCCCGAAAACCGCATTTACGTTTGTCATAAAAAAATCGTAATACTTGTAATAGCCGAGTAGGCCAATGTTAAACAGAATGCCGATTGTTAAAACCGTTCTTTTTAAATGCAGACCTTGAATTTTATTTAAAAGGGTTGCTAAGGTAAAATTAATGGCAATCGATGAAAGAATGATCGGTAAATACTTTACATTCCAATAGCTGTAAAAATAAAGATTAGCAGCCACTAAGAAGATTTTCGCAATATTTTTGTTTTTTAGGTTTAAAAGCAGGTAATAAACTGCGAATACGATTGGGAAGAAAACAAGAATGAATATGTAGGAATTAAATAACAAAATTCGAACCTCCTATAGATGATAAAACAACGAAGATATTATAACATATCGAAGGTGAGACAATATAGATTATCCAAATAATGTTGGGAAATGTCGATTCATATTAAGATTAACCGATTATGTAACTTTTGATTGTTTTATTTGTCAAATTTAAATGGTATATTAATAAGAATATAATGTGTAGTCGTTTTCAAAGTAGAGGAAATATTTTGGGTAAGGAGAGAAATTAAAGCTATGGCAATTTTAGTGACGGGCGGAGCAGGTTATATTGGCAGTCATACATGTGTTGAACTGCTAAATGCTGGCAAAGAAATCATTGTGATTGATAATTTTTCAAACAGTAAGCCTGAATCTTTAGTTAGAGTGAAAGAGATAACGGGTAAAGACTTTCTGTTTTATGAACTGGATTTGCTTGATCGGCAGGGTCTTGAAGACGTATTTTCGACGAACCAAATCGAGGCCGTCATTCATTTTGCCGGGTTAAAGGCGGTTGGGGAATCGGTATCCATTCCTCTTCATTATTATCATAATAATATTTCAGGAACCCTCATTCTTTGTGAGGTGATGGCCAAGTTTGCTGTGAAAAACTTAGTGTTTAGTTCTTCGGCAACGGTTTACGGCATGCCTGAACGAGTTCCGATTTCAGAGGATTTCTCACTAAGTGCAACAAATCCTTACGGCCGAACAAAATTGATGATTGAAGAAATTTTAACGGATTTATATATTGCCGATAATAGCTGGAGCATCGCCTTATTGCGTTACTTTAATCCAATTGGGGCCCACGCGAGCGGCAGGATTGGCGAGGATCCAAACGATATTCCCAATAATTTAATGCCCTATATCACTCAGGTAGCCGTTGGCAAATTAAAAGAGCTGCAAGTGTTTGGTAATGATTATCCAACCGTTGATGGGACTGGTGTAAGAGATTACATCCATGTTGTTGACCTAGCGCAAGGCCATTTAAAGGCACTGGAGCGGGTAATACCAACTAATGGAGTAGAGGCTTATAATCTAGGAACGGGAACTGGCTATAGTGTCTTAGAGCTTGTTGGAGCCTTTGAAAAGGCCGCTGGAGTGGAAATTCCTTACAAGATTATTGAGAGAAGACCAGGAGATATTGCAGTTTGCTACGCAGACTCTAAAAAGGCCAAAACCTTGCTAGGCTGGGAGGCCCAAAGAGGAATAAAAGAAATGTGTCTGGACTCATGGAGATGGCAGCAGGCGAATCCGAATGGCTATGAAGTTCGCGATTAAGTTGTTTTTATGTTTTTGAAAAAAAGGAGACTATCAAACAGTCGTTTAGTTACGAATTTTTGAAGTCTCCTATTAAGATTTCATTTTTTTAAAAACAACATATTTACTTGCAAAATAATTAAAAACAATTACGAGAATGTTTGCTGCTATCTTTGCAATAAAATCGTCAATTGTCAGGTATTCGACACAAACAATCATAGTTAGAATATCTAAGAAATAAGAGAGCAAACGAAAAAAGGTGAATACTGTAAACTCTCTTACTACTAATAATAAATTCGTTTTATTACTTTTAAATACATACAGTTTATTTGTAATGAACGCAAAAATTACGGCTAGAATCCACGAAAAAGTTGTGGCCAGCTTATAATCCATATTCATTATTTTTGTTAATATAGCGTAGCAAACGATATTAATAACAGTCGTTAGCACTCCGAAGAATAAATAACTAATGGCTTCTTTTTTATTATTCATGACACTCTACCTTTTGTAGAAAGGATCCCCTTTCATTTTAATTTTCTACCTTAGGCTATTTTTGGCTTTATCCTTCTTTTCCATACACGTTTAAATTTCATTGGCGGGAAACAGTAAATTTTGGTTGGAATTCTGCGTATTGTAACCTTTCCTTACTGTTTTTCGTCAAATTTCATGATATATTATGATGAATGATAAACATTTTGATTAAAGCAGTAGGAGAAAATATGAAGAATAAAGTAACAGTCATTTCAAATATGTACCCCACGAACGAACATAAAAGCTTTGGTGTTTTTGTGAAAAACCAAGTAGAAGCACTAAGAAATAAAGGTTTAGCCGTTGATGTAATTGCGATTGATAATCCCAATAAAGGTAAACTGAATTTGCTGAAGAAATATGGAAAATGGGCGTTCGCGTTTTTTGTCCATTTACTTTTTAAAGGAAGCAGAACATCGGTTGTCCACGCACATTATGTATTTCCGAGCGGCTGGCTGGCAAAATGGTACAAAAAGCTTTTTGGAGCCCGGTTTATTGTAACGGCCCATGGCGGCGATATTGACAAAATGGTGAAAAAAAGCGGTCGTATATTTAATATGACCAAAACCATTTTAGCAGAAGCTGATCACGTCATTGCTGTTGGCCAGGAATTATACACGACACTAGAATCAGAATTTGGGGTCTCGCGCGACAAGCTTTCCCTCATTAATATGGGTGTTAATCTGGATGTATTTAAAGTAGTGGATAAGTCAGCGGCTCGCTTGCGCCTTGGGATTCCGCAAAATAAAACGCCGCTGTTGTTTGTTGGCAATATTATTGAGCAAAAAGGTCTCAATGACTTGATTGAGGCCTTCGCAGTACTTAAGAAAGAGCAGCCTGATTATGAATTGTACATAATTGGATCGAATAAGGACCAAGGGTATTTTCAAAAACTTGAAACCGTGATAGCGGAAACAGGATTAAAAGAAAGTGTTCATTTTCTTGGGACGAAACAGCAAGCGGAAGTTGCTTTATGGATGGCTGCTGCGGAAGTATTTGTGCTTCCTTCCCATCTTGAGGGATTTGGCCTTGTCGCCTTAGAAGCAATGGCCTGCGGGACGCCGGTGGTTGGCTCGAATGTAGGTGGATTAAAGTACCTGCTCCAACAAGGGAACGGGATGCTTGTAGAAGCAAAAAATCCCGCCGAGTTGAAAAACGCCCTTCAAACCGTCTTAGGGTCTGAAGAGCTGAAACAAAAACTAATTCGCAAAGGCTTAGAAATGGCGCAGGAAAATGACCAAAATATCATGACGGATAAAGTAATCAACCTCTATCAATTACAAAAGCAAAAGGGCTGAAAAAGATACCCTTCTGTGGAAATGGGGCGGAGCGCCGCATAAATTAAGTATATTTAACCAGTTGAACGGAAAATAGTTATGACAGTACTTTGAACTGATGAGGCGTAGCTCTGCTCACACCGCCATTATTATGTTGGTGTACTACTCATATTTTATTTATTTCCATGCATAGGTTGGAAGTTGAGACTCATGCTAGTTTTTATCGATTTTCTTCTATTAAATTAGTAATTATGAAATATATGAAATATTTAGTAACTTGATTGAATTATAATATCTATTTTAAATAGGCGTTTGCTGTGTTATAATCCAACTTGGTACGTTAGTTTACAAAGTTTACAAATGGTTATTAAATAGATAACTAATTTTTAAGTCATATATATAAAGTTACTTCATTTTGCTTGTTTGCAAGTTGTTTAAATAGGCAAATAGTTTCGAGGAGGATCATAATGATCTACATCACCCTGATTATATGCTTTATCAGTTCAATCCTGCTTACACCATTAGTTAAAAAACTAGCTTTCAAAATTGGAGCAACAGATAAACCAAATCACCGAAAAGTTCATCAGAAAATTATGCCGCGCCTTGGCGGACTGGCAATTTACCTAAGCTTCATTATCGGTATGCTGGTGCTTCGACCAGAAGATCCGTATGCTCTATCGATTATTATTGGAAGTATTATCATTGTCATTACGGGAATACTAGATGATATGATCGAGCTTTCGGCGAAAGTTAAACTTATCGCCCAAATAGCTGCTGCCGCCATTGTGGTCATTTGGGGCGGAGTACATGTTCAATTTATTAACCTGCCTTTCGGAGGACACATTGAATTTGGCTATTTTAGTATTCCAATGACGATTATTTGGATTGTCGGTATCACCAATGCGATTAATCTGATTGACGGCTTGGACGGCCTTGCTGCAGGAGTATCTTCCATCGCCTTAATTACCATTTCTGGGATGGCCATTATTATGGGAGATGGCTATGTAACAGCCGTAGCCTCGATTGTACTGGCAAGCACACTTGGGTTCTTAATTTACAATTTCCACCCGGCAAAAATCTTTATGGGTGATACAGGTGCCTTATTCTTAGGCTATATGATTTCGGTATTATCACTTCTGGGCTTTAAAAATGTTACCTTGATTTCTTTTATCGTCCCAATTATTATTCTTGGTGTGCCGATTTCTGATACCTTCTTTGCCATCATTCGCCGAATTGTTAATAAAAAACCATTATCTGCACCGGATAAATCACATTTGCACCACTGTCTGCTCAGAATTGGATTTACCCATCGCCAGACCGTATTGATGATCTATGCGATGGCAGCCTTCTTTGGGCTTGCGGCCATCATCTTTTCACAAGCAAAGCTTCTCGGCGGCTTTTTCTTCATCGTGATTCTTTTGATCATGATTGAACTGTTTGCCGAAATGATTGGCCTTGCCGGAAAAAATTATCGGCCATTAATCAAAATAATGCGCGTTCTGAAAGTAACAACAGAACGGAATAGATAATAGTAATAAAAGAGCTCGGTCCTAAAGGGCCGGGCTCTTTTAAATATCTTTCAAAACAGAAAATAAACTTTTAGGAGTAAAGGAGTAGTGGTCATGTCGATTAAAAAAGCAGTTATTCCTGCAGCTGGATTAGGAACAAGATTTCTTCCAGCGACGAAGGCTCAGCCTAAAGAGATGTTACCAATTGTTGATAAACCAACGATTCAATATATCGTAGAAGAGGCAGTTGCATCGGGAATTGAAGATATAATTATTGTTACAGGTAGAAATAAGCGTGCAATTGAGGATCATTTTGATTTTTCCATTGAATTAGAACTGGAGCTAGAAGAAAAGAATAAAATAGAGCTTTTAAGCATTGTCAAGGATATCTCGAATATGGTCAATATCCACTATATTAGACAAAAAAAACCGTTGGGCCTAGGGCATGCAATTTTTTGTGCAAATAGATTTATTGGAAATGAGCCGTTTGCAGTCCTTTTAGGTGATGATATTGTAAAATCTGATACGCCCTGCCTAAAACAGCTAATGGATGTCCATGACTTGTATGGATGCAGTGTAATTGGAACGAAAATAATGGCTGACAAGGAACTGCATAAATATGGGGTTATTGCACCGGGCAATCAAGATGTTTCAGGTAAAATTGTCGAAGTTAAAGATATGGTCGAGAAACCTCGTGAAAATGCCCCTTCAAATTTTGCTATTATGGGTAGATATATTTTGACCCCTGAGATATTTACATACATAGATGAAAAAGAGGTTGGCTATGGCGGTGAAATTCAGTTAACCGATGCCTTAAGAAAGATGGCAGCTAAAGATAGAATTTTAGCCTATGCTTTTGATGGAATTCGTTATGATGTAGGTGACAAATTTGGCTTTCTTCAGGCGACAATCGAATTTGCACTTGAGAGGGAAGATATTCGGGAACCATTAGTTGAGTACTTAAAGGAATTAAGCAGGAAAAACTACCTTCCTTTTTCCTAAAGGTAAAAAGGCCGCATCACTTCGCGTGATTGCGGCCTTTTTACTTTAGTTAGAGTTTGTCGATGATTCTCCGTTACTATCGGCATTAGCATGGGTAGCTCTGATGCCGTTACCAGAAGCAGTTGAATCGGTACCAAGGTGTGCCTTA
Source organism: Neobacillus novalis NBRC 102450 (assembly GCF_001591805.1). Lineage (GTDB taxonomy): Bacteria > Bacillota > Bacilli > Bacillales > Cytobacillaceae > Neobacillus > Neobacillus novalis. The sequence goes on from NZ_BCVP01000014.1 coordinate 22,904, forward strand.
AGAATCGATTTTGTCTCTTCAAGATTTTGTTTATCAAGCTTATAGTAGTAAATTTTATTAATAGTTTTATCTTCACCCTTAAGGTTCAAGGTTTCAATGTTTAAGCCGCTCCCGGCAAGTCCATAATCCATCAAGGATTTCATATCATTGAATGACATATTTGTTTCCATATTGTTGCCAACTGCATCAATCATGTCCGCATGTTTGGAAAAGGAACCAACGGAAAGTGCCTTTTTAAAAATCGACTTAATAATCTCCTGCTGTCTCATCCCGCGCATAACATCGGTATCTTTATGCCGAGTTCTTGCAAGAGCAAGTGCCTGCTCGCCTGTTAACGTTTGAACACCAGGTTTTAAGCGGATTGCATTATGGTTATCTTCGGAATCTTTTTCTGAAATCTCATAAGGAACATCGGCCTCAATCCCGCCTAAAGCATTAACAACATCAATGAATGCATAAAAGTTGACTTTTACATAATAATCAATTGGAATATCGAGAAGCTCCTGTACGGTTTCAATGGTCAACTTTGCTCCACCGTAGGCATGGGCATGATTAATTTTTGTATACGTATCTTTTTCAGGAATATGAACATAGGAGTCACGCGGAATGCTTAACAGTTTAACAGATTTCTCCTTTTTGTTGAGAGTAGCAACAAGCAAGGCATCAGTTCTAATGGCTTCTCCGTATTGTTTTTCTCGGCTTTTAGCAGCATCAACGCCCATTAGGAGGATAGAAATGTTATCCATATCCGGATTAACTTGGGTTGTCCGTTTTGAAGTTGTATTTACTGGTTTATACGATTTATTAATAACGGATTCAGCTTTATTAAGTAAAAAAGTCGCATATCCAGCGCCGCTTAAGACAACGATTAGTAGTGGTACGAAAATCCAGATAAAGATCCGTTTTTTCCGCCCCTTTTTTTTCTGACTTACCCTTTGAGAGCGTTGAAATTCGTTCATATGAGTTCTCCTTTAATAAAATATCATTAATTTACCATTATCCTAGCTAAAGACCAGCTTTTATTTTACTCTTTTTTAAGCACTACGTAAATTGAATTTTTGTGTCGAATATTGAAAACTACCAATTTTCTATACTATTCCTCCTCAAAAAACCACATTCTAATAGACGACAAAATCCGTGTCTTGGTTACATGAACTTCCAAGGTTTTTTTATCAAAAAGAACGCTTTAACGTTATGAAAATTCAGTTAATTACATTTAATAAATTTTCAATTAAAATCTTGTAAAATTTTTTTAAAAAGACTATTAAACTCTACTGAAAATTAGTAGAATAAATCTTGCAATAAAAAATATTTTGTCGAAGGGCGGAAAGAGTGTGAAGAGAAAGATTAAAAGAAGCATCAAGAAACGTATGCTTAATGGTTCTCTAGCTGTTGCGTTAGCGCTTTCAGTGGTTCCATTGAATATTTTCCCACATGCAGCCAAAGCAGAAGGTACAGGAAGTACCGCAACTCTTCGTATCTTGGAAACTACGGACCTGCATTCCAATGTCATGCCGTATGATTATTTCAAAGATGCTCCAGTAACAGATTATGGACTAGCAAAAACTGCAACGTTAATCAAACAAGCTAGGTCTGAGAAAACGAACTCCATGCTTTTTGATGCTGGTGATACGATTCAAGGGAATCCGCTTGCCAGTTATGTAGCGAAAGTAAAAAGATTAGCACCAGATGAAACGCATCCAATTTACAAAGCAATGAATTATTTGAAATATGATGCAGGTATCGTTGGAAACCATGAGTTCAACTATGGTTTAGACTATTTAAATGATGTTTTAGAGGAAGTTCAGTTCCCGATTGTAAACGCTAACATCTATAAAGACGATCATGATAACGATCCTTCTAATGATGTTAACTATTTTTCCCCTTATAAAATCCTGCCAAAAACTATTAAGGATGATGCTGGAAACGAGCATGTCATTAAGGTTGGGGTAATCGGCTTTGCTCCACCTCAAATCATGAGATGGGACAAGGATAACCTTTCTGGGAAAGTCATTACGAAGGATATTGTCAAAGAAGCAAACAAATTCATTCCAAAAATGAGGGCAGAAGGCGCAGATGTTATTGTAGCCATTGCACACTCTGGATGTGATATTGCAGCAGAAGGAACAGAAGAAGCAGAAAATGCTGTATATGACCTAACCAAAGTTCCCGGCATCGATGCAATGTTATTTGGCCATTCTCACGTGAACTTCCCTGGAGATGCTGTCTTTAACGGCAAAGCTAACATCGATAATACCAATGGAAAAATTAACGGTGTCCAAGCTGTTGAAGCCGGTTTCTGGGGAAACAACCTTGGTGTACTTGATTTAGCTCTTGTTCAGGATGCACAAGGAAAGTGGACAGTTGATAAGGCAAACTCTAAATCAGTAAACCGTCCTGTATCTACTGACACGGCTTCGGATGAAAAAATTGTTGCTGATGTGAAGGATGCCCATGATGCTACTCTTAACTATGTACGTGGAAAAATCGGCGAAACTGATGTTCCAATGCACAGCTTCTTTACCCGTGTAATGGATGATGCATCCACGCAAATTGTGAACGCAGCACAAATGGACTACGTGAAAAAATGGATTAATGCAAATGCACCAGAATATAAGAATGTTCCTGTTCTATCCGCAGCAGCACCATTTAAAGGCGGCCGTGGTGGTGTTAGCGATTATACAAATATTCCAAAAGGTGATGTCGCGATCAAGAGTGCAGCTGATTTGTATTTGTTTGATAATACATTAAAGGCTGTAGAGGTTAGCGGTGACCAAGTGAAGCGCTGGTTAGAAATTTCTGCTTCACAATTCAAAACAATCGACCCGAATAAAGCTGGAAACCAAGATTTACTTGACTATGATTTCCGTCCTTACAACTATGATGTCATTGATGGTGTTAAATACGAAATTGACGTAACAAAACCAGTTGGACAAAGAATCATTAAATTAACATTGCTGGATGGAAAAGCTGTTGATCCAGCTCAAAAATTCATTGTAGCTACAAATAACTACCGCGCTGGCGGCAGCGGCGGTCTTCCTGAGTTGAAGGATGCAAAAGTGGTTGTCGATTCTCCATTTGAAAATCGCCAAATTTTAATGGATTATATTTCAGCAAAAGGTACAATTAACCCAGTGGCTGATAATAACTGGAGAATTGCTCCTGTTGGCGGCGTTGCAAAATTAGTATTCCACTCTGCTCCTGAAGCAAAGGCATACCTTGCGCAACAGCCAGATGTAAAAGACCTTGGTACATCAACAACAAAACCTGGATACGAGCTATTTGAATTAGATCAAAATGTACACGTTCAATTACTAGGCATCAACGACTTCCATGGTCAGCTTGACACGTGGAAAACGAATAAAGATGCACAAGGTAATGTTACTTCAGTAGTCGGCGGTATAGAATATTTAGCTGCTTACCTGAAGGACCGCAAAGCAACGAATCCTTCTAATACACTTATGATTCAAGCCGGTGACCTTGTCGGGGCTAGCCCTCCAGTTTCTGCTTTATTACAAGACGAACCAACGATTCGGTTCATGAACCAAATCGGTATGGATGTAGGGACAATCGGTAACCATGAATTTGATGAAGGCGTTGCCGAAATGATGCGTTTAATTAATGGTGGAAGCCACGAGAAAACAAAACAATATGAAGAGAAATATGGCAAGTTTACGGGTGCAGATATGAAATACACGGTTGCGAACGTAGTAAATGAAAAAACAAATGAGCCTATTTTACCTCCATATGTAGTAAAAGAAGTGGATGGCGTTAAGATTGGATTTATCGGTGTCGTTACTACTAGTACACCAACGATTGTTATTCCAAGCGGTGTAGCAGGCGTTAAATTCACTGATGAAGTCACAGCCATTAACAAGTATACAAAAGAATTAAAAGATCAAGGGATTAAATCGATTGTGGTACTTGCCCACAATGCGGGTTCTTCTAAAACTGACGGAACAGGTGCAACTGGAGATGTAGTTGATATCGCTAAGAAAGTCGATCCTGAGGTTGATGTCATCTTTGGTGCACATGACCACGCCTATTTAAATGCAAAGGTGAAGGATGACACTGGAAAGGAAAAACTACTAGTTCAAGCCTATTCTTATGGTCAAGCATTCTCTGATGTAAATTTAACGATTGACCCAGTTACGAAAGATATCGTAGCTTCACAAGCAGAAATTGTAATGACTGACCATAATAAGATTACTCCTGATGCAAAAGTCAAAGCGCAGCTTGATGGGTATCAAGAAGATATTAAACCAATCGTTAGCAAACCAGTAGGTGAAACTGGGGCTGAATTGAGCAAGACAGCTAATCCAGACGGAGAATCTGTATTAGGTAACGTGATTGCAGATGGTATGCGCACGTTGAATAAAACTGATTTTGCCTTCATGAATTCCGGGGGTATTCGTAATCCTGTGCCACAAGGTATCGTTACTTGGGGAGATTTATTCAAGGTTCAACCATTTGGTAATGATAACGTTACACTGACGATTACTGGTGAACAAGTTCGAATCTTACTAAATCAACAGTTCCAAGCACCACCAAGCTATAACAAGATCATGGCTATTTCTGGTCTTCGTTACACTTGGACAGATAAAAATGATTACGGAAAAAAGATCCTAGACATTTATCTACCAAATGGAAAGAAAATCGATCCTAAAGCAGAATACTCTATTACTGTAAATAACTTTATGGCTGATGGCGGCGATGGATTTACGGTTCTTCTCCAAGGTAAAAATCGCGTAACTGCTGGTGTTGATTTAGATCAATTTGTGGAGTACTTCAAAACATTGCCTAAAGGTTTCACTGCAGAGATTGAAGGCCGGATTAAGCAATTGGCAGCAGATACAACTGCACCTGATGCACCACAGGTTGATGCTGTAACAAATAAAACAACAAAAGTTACTGGAACTACAGAAGCTTTAGCTAAGGTAGAAGTAAAAGCAAATGGTAATGTAATCGGAACTGCAATTGCTGAAGCTGATGGTAAATTTTCTGTTTCAATCACCGCTCAAAAAGCAGGAACTGAACTTGTTGTAACAGCAACAAATGCTCTTGGCAACGTGAGTGAAGAAACAAAAGTGACGGTTAAAGACGTAACTGCACCTGCAGCACCAGAAGTTTATGAAGTAACAAACTTAGACACATTTATAATTGGATTTTCAGAACCAGGTTCCACTGTAGAAGCGAAAGTTGGAAACAAAGTTATTGGCTCGACTGTTGCTGAGAAAGATGGATATTTCGAAATCGAAATTGAAGTACAAAAAGTAGGAACGGTTATTACTGTAACAGCAAAAAATGCTGCTGGGAACGTAAGTAAAGCAACTACTGTAACGGTTGAACAATACATTGGCTGGTATTATGATGAAGATGGGTATCACTATATTAATCCTGAGACTGGCGTTGAAATGACTAATAGCTGGCTCAAGGAAGATGGAGTTTGGTATCACTTCAATAATAAAGGCATTATGGAAACTGGCTGGGTTAAAGTAAATGGCAAGTGGTATTTCTTCAGTGATGATGAAGAAACATATGGAGAAATGCAAACCGGCTGGTACAAAGAAAATAACAAATGGTACTTCCTAGACCAAGTTAACGGAGATATGAAAGTTAACTGGGCTAAAGTAGGTGGCAAGTGGTACTTCTTTAATAATTCAGGTGTCATGCAAACGGGCTGGGTGAAAGACGGTAGGACTTGGTATTACCTTGCATCGTCTGGCGCAATGCAAACCGGCTGGATGAAAGACGGCAAGACTTGGTACTACCTTGCAAACTCTGGTGCAATGCAATCAGGCTGGGTTAAGGTAAATAACAAATGGTATTACCTTGCATCATCTGGTGCAATGAAGACCGGCTGGATTCAAGTTGGCTCTAAGTGGTACTTCCTCTACAATGACGGAAGCATGGCTGCTAACACCACAATCGGCAAATACAAACTAGGTAAAGACGGAGCATGGATTAAGTAATCCTTTTCTAGAGAAAGGGGCATTTCCTTCGGGGAGTGCCTCTTTTTTTCCGTTTTTTACTATTGTTTCTTTGTTTTCGTTTTAGTTTTAATGGACAAACTGACTAACAAGGAGGATTTTTGATGCTTTATCTAACCTTGATAGTATGTTTTGCTGTTTCCATTCTTATTACACCATTGATAAAAAAATTTGCGTTTATGATTGGGGCAACAGACCGGCCGAATCAACGCAAAGTCCATCAGTCGATCATGCCGAGGCTTGGAGGCTTAGCCATATTTATAAGTTTTATCGTCGGTATTATTTTGTTGAGACCCGAAAGCCAATTTTCATGGGCCATTTTGCTTGGTTGTCTGCTCATTATTATTACTGGCTTTTGTGATGATATGTTTGAATTACCTGCCAAGTATAAGCTCCTCGGACAATTTGCAGCCGCCTGCGCTGTTGTTTTTTTAGGGGATTTACAAATGGTGTTTATTAACCTGCCATTTGGCGGCCAACTCCAATTTGGGTTTTTAAGTATCCCTTTTACGATTCTGTGGATTGTCGGCATCACCAACGCAATTAACTTAATTGACGGCCTTGATGGCTTGGCTGCTGGGGTATCTTCGATTGCCTTAATAACGATTTCAGGAATGGCGATTATTCAGGGGAATTTTTACGTAGCAGCCGTTGGCTTAATTGTCCTGGCCAGTACACTCGGATTTCTAATTTATAATTTCCATCCGGCAAAGATTTTCATGGGGGATACGGGAGCGCTCTTTTTAGGATTTATCATTTCGGTTCTCTCGCTCCTTGGCTTTAAAAATGTCACCTTTATTTCCTTTGTTATTCCAGTGATTATCCTTGGAGTGCCGATTTCAGACACGATTTTCGCGATTATCAGAAGAATCATTAACAAACAGCCCTTATCTGCACCGGATAAATCTCATCTCCATCACTGCATGCTCCGAATGGGCTATTCACACCGACAAACTGTTTTACTCATTTATGCCATGGCCGCCTTCTTCGGACTAGTCGCGGTCATCTATTCCCAAGCTAGAATCGGCGGGGCACTAGTATTAATTGGGATTATCGTCCTACTCATCGAAATAATAGCCGAAAAAATCGGCCTAATGGGTCATAACAATCGTCCATTACTAAACATCGTCCGCACACTAAACAAAAACCGCTCCTAAATGGGACGAAGGGAAGGCTCCTCGTCCCACTTTCCTATGAATATTTTCCCAATTGTTTTCTACTGATAAAACGAATATAATCTTTCTTAAGATTAGCTTACATAATCTTCCTCAAGGTAGACGGTTTCGCCTTTTTCAAGGGTACACTGGCCATTGGTTAGTTCAATCATCCAATCCATAAATGCCTGGACGCTGCTTTCGTCAACAAAAGTTTCGACTTCAACGGTATCAAAGTAATGAATTTCTTTAATTTTGTACGTAGATGACCGCAGTTCCTTTTCAATTTTCCCAAGCCAGGTGTAATCAATTTTCACTTGGACGATTTGAGAAAGCTTTCTTTCGACAATGCCAACCGAGTCCAATCCTGTAGATGTTGCTTTTCCATAGGCACGGATGAGACCGCCTGCGCCTAATTTAATCCCGCCAAAGTAGCGGGTGACAACAACTGCTGTGTCTTTCAGTTTTCTTTTTTTCAAAACTTCAAGGATGGGAACACCGGCCGTACCGCTTGGTTCACCGTCGTCGTTCGCCTTTTGAATCTGATCAAGCTCGCCAATGAGATAGGCAGAGCAGTTATGGGTGGCATTCCAATGCTGCTTCTTAATGGCCTGAATGAATTCCTGTGCTTCTAATTCTGTTTCGACCCTTTTAATGTGGGCGATAAAACGCGATTTTTGGATGTTAATTTCATGGTTTCCAGATTGTTTCACTGTACAGTAGCGGCTCAGCATAGTAAGCTCCTCCTTCTTTTATAATTGGGGAAATTAAACAGTTATATGTCAGAAAAGCTTTTTCGAAAAAATATTTGTGTAATATACCTTTAATATGTCAGTAACCTTCGAATGGTATAATAGGCTTAATTGGATTGTGCAGCTTTTATAAAAAAGTTTACTACAACAGGAGAAATGAAGTAGAAATAATACTATTATTATACTACCTTTTCTCGAATGCCGAGCCATTAGTCTACATTTTAAGGTGCAAATGTTAGTAAATTGTTACAAGCCAAGGTAAAATGAGTATGAAGGCCTAAAGGGAAAAAATCTCCCCGGAGGAAAAAACAATGAAAATAGAGCAAATTAATACGAAGTCGATTGATGAAATTCGTGAAGAAATGATTGACACGGTTACTTGTAGTAAAACTGACATATTTCGGATTGGCGAACAATGTCGAACAGACTACGAAAATATGACCAATGAATTGAAATCAATTAAGCAAATGATGGTCAAATTAAATGAAGAAGGCCAGCAGCTTGAAAGTCAGGTGCTAGAAGCGCGGGTTATGCTTTCCGAGGTTAGCATGAATTTCAAAAAGTATTCGGAGGGAGAGGTCCGGGATGCCTATGAAAAGGCTCACCAGCTTCAAATGGACCTTTCGATAAACTGGCAATATAAGAAGCAGCTTTTGGAAAAAAGGGACGACCTTGAGCGAAGACTAATCGGTTTAGATGAAACAATTGATCGTGCGGACCAGCTGATTTCGCAAATTTCTGTTGTCATGAATTATTTAACGAGTGATTTAAAACAGGTCGGTAAAGCATTGGAAAATGCCAAAGCCAAACAAGACTTCGGCTTAAAAATCATTGAAGCACAGGAAGAAGAACGCAAGCGGCTATCAAGAGAGATTCACGATGGGCCGGCACAAATGCTTGCCAACGTTATTATGCGCTCTGATTTAATTGAGCGGGTATATCGGGATAAGGGGGCGGAGGAGGCTTTTTCTGAAGTTACCAGCTTCAAAAAAATGGTTCGCGCTGCACTCTACGAAGTCCGGCGAATTATTTATGACCTGCGTCCAATGGCATTGGATGACTTAGGTCTTGTCCCTACCCTCAGAAAATATTTGCAAACCATCGAAGAATATCATAACCACTCAAAAATTGAGTTTGTGAATATCGGAATAGAACGCCGTTTGCCAACTAAGTATGAGGTTGCCTTGTTCCGAATGATTCAGGAATCCGTGCAAAATGCGCTGAAACACGCAAATGCCTGTGAAATCAAAGTTAGATTAGAAATAACAAATACTGCAATTACCGTTTTAATCAAGGACAATGGAGCCGGTTTTGATACCACCCAAAAGAAACCAGAATCCTTTGGAATAATCGGAATGAGAGAGCGAGTCGACTTGCTTGATGGTGAACTCACTTTTGATTCAAAACTTGGCAAAGGAACCGCTGTATTAATTCACGTTCCATTCATTAACTAAAGAAAATCTAATAGATTTGTGTGACTAATAAAACTAATGAAATGAAAGATTAGGGGGCGTAGCAATTGACTACCAAAATTGTCATTATTGACGATCACCAACTATTCAGAGAAGGCGTTAAGAGAATACTAGAGTTTGAAAAATCATTCCAAGTCGTTGCTGAAGGCGATGATGGAAGCGAAGCATTAGGACTTGTGCAGGAAAACCTGCCAGATGTCGTTATTATGGATATCAATATGCCGCAAATGAACGGGGTCGAAGCAACCCGCGAGCTCATTGAAAAATACCCGGATACAAAGGTTATCATTCTCTCGATTCATGACGATGAAAACTATGTAACCCATGCCTTGAAAACTGGTGCAAGAGGCTATCTATTAAAAGAAATGGACGCCGATGCTTTGATTGAAGCAGTCCGTGTCGTGGCTGATGGCGGTTCCTATTTGCATCCAAAAGTCACTCACAATTTAGTCAATGAATATCGAAAACTAGCCGCAGGAGTTGCCGGCGGCGGGCGCGGATACGCTCCAACGCTTGAAATCCGCCGTCCACTCCATTTGTTAACACGTCGCGAATGCGAAGTGCTGCAATTGCTTGCCGATGGAAAAAGTAACCGCGGTATCGGTGAGGCCCTATTTATCAGCGAAAAAACGGTCAAAAACCACGTGTCAAACATTTTACAAAAAATGAACGTAAACGACCGCACCCAAGCCGTCGTCGTCGCAATCAAAAATGGCTGGGTTGAAGTCCGATAATTATGTGTAATAGAGTGAAGAGCATGCCGAGGCGCGTGCTCTTTTTTCTTACATAGGAAATAGTTACCCAAAATAATGCAATTTATTCCGCTTTCCTATAAAATAAAATACAAAAGGTTTGTTGCAGAAAAAACAAGGATGGTACAAATATTTATGAAGACGGCAGTTGTCACGGATAGCACCGCGTACATACCGAAAGAATTACGTGATAAATGGAATATACATATGATCCCGTTAAATGTTGTTTTCGGAAACGAAGTTTATCAGGAAGAAATCGATATCACCTGGAGTCAGTTTTACGAAGAAGTAAAAACAAAGAAGCTGCCAACTACTTCACAGCCGCCGATTGGTCAATTTGTTGCGCTTTTTGAGCAGTTAGCCAGCGAGTACGATGCTGTTATCTGTGTTCACCTTTCAAGCGGCATCAGCGGCACGTACCAGGGGGCCGTAACGGCCAGCACGATGGTTGAAGGCATCAAGGTTTTTCCATTTGATTCGGAAATCAGCTGCATGGTTCAAGGATTCTACGCTATTGAAGCGGTCAAGTGGGCTGCAAGAGGCGAGGAACCTGAGGCAATTATCAATAGACTTAAAGAATTAAAACAATCTGCCCGCGCGTATTTCATGGTTGATGACTTGTCACACTTGCAGCGCGGTGGCCGCCTCTCAGGAGCCGCCGCCTTCATCGGCAGTCTCCTGCAGGTCAAACCACTGCTCCATTTCGTCGACAAGGCCATTGTCCCGTTTGAAAAAATCCGCACCCGAAAGAAAGCGATGAAACGAATGGTCGACCTGCTCGACGAGGATGCTGCGAGCGGAGCTGCCTACCAAGCCGTTATCATTCACGCCAACCGCGAGGAAGAGGCGAAGGAATGGCGGAACGAGTTATCGGCTCTGTATCCCAACGTTGAGTTCTCCATCGGCTACTTTGGAGCTGTCATCGGCACCCACCTCGGCGAAGGCTCGATGGGCATGGGTTGGATGAAAAAATAGTAGAATAGATAAGTACAGCCATTCCGGTCTCTGACCGGGATGGTTTTTTATATTGGTTTTTATCAATCTTTAAAAGTGGGCAAACCTTCAAGATTGGACTAGTTCGGATAGATAATAAAAAAAGTGGGTTGGCATAATCGGAGGTCAGTTCGGCGAAATTAATGAGAAAGTTGTCGAGATAACTCTGCCGTTTGGCGAGATTCCCGTGCAGTTTGGCGAGATTCCGGCACGAATTGGCGATATCACTGCACGAGTTTGGCGAAATTCCTAAACGAGTTAACAAAATCTAAGCTAATAATGGCGGATACCCCCATCCAGTTTGGCGGAATCCCCTTACAGATAAAAAAATGACATAAAAACTTTACAAAGTCTTCGACAAATAAGCAGGATTTTCGCCTTTAAATGCAGAATCCATCCAAAGTTAGAATTTTTCCAAGATAGAAAAAGGAGTGACGAATAAATTGAACATGAAAGAACTAACCCCTCCGCAACGGCTTTTTTTAACAGAAATCTTAAAAAGACGCCTAAAAACAGGCCATAGTCGATATCAAGAAATTGAGAAAGATCTAGCCAAAAGATGGGCTGGATACTGGGGCGAAATTGCATTAGCCAATTACGTAAAAGAACTTCCACAAGAAAAATACCTCATCTTCCACGACCTCCAACTACAAGTCAATGGTATTCACTTTCAAATTGATACACTTCTCTTATCACAAAACCTTATCCTAATCATTGAAGCAAAAAATATTTTAGGTACATTGGTTTTTGACAATGTTTTTAAACAGCTGATTCGTCAAAATGCTGACGGGACGGAGGAATCATTTGAGGACCCGCGTGTCCAAGCTCAACGACTTCAATCTCTGCTTAGAACATGGCTGGTCAAGAACGGACTGAATTTGCTGCCGATTGAACATCTTGTTTTTTTCAAAAGCGCAACTAAAACTATTTTAAAAACCAATCCTGGTGATCGAACTGATTTCAGTAAAGTCTGTAAAGGAAGAGATCTTTTTAATAAAATTGAGAACATAGAACAACGATTTAATCATGAAAGAGTGGATACCCAGACCATCACCCAAATAGGAAAATTACTCTTAAGTCAACATAGTCCGAAGCCGATAAATATTTTAAAGGAATATAAACTAACAGAAAAAGATATTCGCAGCGGGGTTTGCTGCCCAAATGAAAAATGACAGCACTTCCCAATGACATACAAAAGAGGTAAATGGATTTGCAGCTCCTGCCTAACTACCTCAAAAGATGCCCATTTAGATGCCCTCACTGACCGCTTCCATTTGATTGGTCCAACGATTACCAATTTTGAGTTTCGCGTCTTCCTGCATATCCCAACCATTCATACATCGCAAAAGTTTCTCTTTAAATTAAACTTGCCAGCAACAGGAACAACAAAAAGTCGTATCTATCATCTAAATTCAAAGAAGGTGGAAACATGCGGTTTACCATAAAAAATGGAATATTACTCCCAAGCAACACAATAGAAGACTCACGGCCAATCTCACAAATCCCAGCCCTACCGCAGCCGCCGCTCAACCAAGACTACCACTTCAACGGCAATCTTCAGCAGCTTTTGACCGGCAAACAGCTCCTCCTTAACGATATCCCATTCCCTCTAAATGAAATTCAATCACATTACGAAAATGGATATGTTACTTACCGGCATGGGATTATTTACAAAGGAAAACAGCCGGCATGTGCCCGCTGCGGAAACAAGGACCAACAGTGGTTTGCTTACTACCCCTGCGCCCGATGTGGAGAAACCTGCCTTTATTGCCGCCAGTGCATCATGATGGGGAGAATTAGTGGATGTACTCCGCTCATCGGCTGGAATGGCCCGGTGCCTGACACCATTCACCCTGAAAAAATCAGCCAATGGCAGGGGACGCTTTCAAAGGGGCAGTCGGAGGCATCGAACCGGGTGGTCGGCGCCATTCAAGAAAATAAAGAATTATTGGTCTGGGCCGTTTGCGGGGCAGGAAAGACAGAGGTGCTATTCGCAGGAATCGAGGCAGCGCTGGCTGCGAAAAAAAGAATCTGCATCGCCACGCCGAGAACAGACGTCGTCCTCGAACTCACGCCAAGACTGAAGGCAGCATTCCCGGAGATAACCGTTGCCTCACTGTACGGCGGCAGCGAAGACCGTCATCTATATGCGCCGCTCACAATCGCAACCACCCACCAGCTCCTTCGCTTTTACCATGCCTTTGATGCGCTGATTTTGGACGAGGTCGATGCCTTTCCCTATACAGTTGAGGAGTCACTTCAGCATGCCGCAATCCAGGCGCGGAACCCGGCCTCAGCGATGATATATCTGACAGCCACGCCGAATGAAAAATGGCAGCGAGAATGCCGCAGTGGGAAGAGAGCCTTTACCACAATCCCGGCTCGCTTCCACCGCCATCCACTCCCGGTACCGGAATTTATCTGGTGCGGCAACTGGCAAAAGCGGCTGCAAAAGAACAGGATGCCAGTCAATGTACTCAGATGGATAAATGAGCGGATCCAAGCGAATAAACAAGCACTCGTCTTTTTCCCGCATATTTCTTTGATGGAAACGGCACTCCCAATTCTCCGCCAGTTTGCGCAAACCATTGAAGCAGTACATGCCGAGGACCCTGACCGGAAAGAAAAGGTCCAAAAAATGCGGGCCAAAGAAATCCCGCTGTTGTTGACAACGACCATCCTCGAACGCGGGGTCACCTTTCCAAATATTGATGTTGCCGTTATAGGTGCGGAAGATACCATTTTTACTGAAAGTGCCCTTGTGCAGATCGCTGGAAGAGCAGGGCGGAGTAAAGATCATCCGAAAGGGAAGATAACCTTTTTTCACTACGGAAAAACAGATGAGATGTTAAAAGCCAAAAGACAAATAATCGAGATGAATCGGGAGGGACTTAAACGGGGCTTACTTGACTGCTAATCAATTTTTCAAATGAAAGGAGTGAATTAACCGATGCATCTATTCCCTCAAGACCGCTGTTTAATCTGTCACGAAATAATCCATCCGGCCATAGGATGGGGGGCGTTATTCTCTCAAGAAAAAGAACATTTCATCTGCCCCAAATGTGATGGCAGGTTTGAAAAAATCGACGGCGAAGCCTGCAGAATTTGCAACCGGCCATTTCACTCGCTGGATGGAAAATTCCGCGATGGAAATTTGTGCCATGACTGCTATCGCTGGGAGGAAGAACCTGAGTGGCAGGGCTTCCTTGACAAAAACAACTCCCTATTCCTCTATAATGATTTTTTAAAAGAAGTGATAGCGAAGTTTAAATTTCGCGGTGATTATGTACTGGCGAAGGTATTTGCACCATTTTTCAAAGATGAGCTTGCCAGAATAGCTCCGGATTTCCTTGTCCCGATTCCTTTAAGCAGGGAGCGCCTAGTTGAGCGGGGGTTTAATCAGGCTGCCGCACTGTTGATTGCATCAGGCTATCCAACAACAGAGCTCCTAACCCGAATTCACTCAGAAAAACAATCAAAGAAATCAAGGTCTGAGCGAATCCATCTTCCGCAAGTCTTTAAGGTCGAACCGAATATATCTTTGGAAGGAAAAAAAGTTGTCCTTGTAGACGATATTTATACTACAGGTTCAACGCTAAGGCACGCAGCAAAACTTTTGAAAGAGGCAGGTGCTGCCAGCATTCAATCACTGACGATTGCAAGATAGACGGAAAACTTCTGGAGGTTACAGATGCAGCGAGCAATCTAACCTATTCTTTAAGCATTTTAGTGGAAAATTGTCCCACTTAATATTATACTTAAGAGGAACAATCTTTCATTTTAGTAAAAATTACCTGCTAAAGTCAAAGGTTGTGTTAAACATTGTCACTATTTGCCTGATGTTTTTGTCAATAATTCGACAAAATTTTTATCCATATTTAGCAGGATAATCATAGGGCAAAATAGAAATAGTATTACATAGCCTTAACAAAAGGAGGAGTCCACAAATGAAATATAACGTTCGTGGTGAAAACATCGAGGTAACTCCAGCAATTAGAGAGTATTTAGAAAAGAAAATTGCAAAATTGGAACGCTACTTTACTGAAGCACCAGATGCAATGGTAAATGTGAATCTAAAATTCAATCAAGATAAAACTTCAAAAGTAGAGGTAACCATCCCGATGCGGCAATTAGTTTTACGCGCGGAGGAAACAAACGTAGATATGTATGCGGCGATTGACTTAGTTTCAGATAAGCTTGAGCGTCAAATCCGCAAACACAAAACAAAGGTAAACCGTAAATTCCGTGAAAAAGGTGATTTTCCAGTTACCTTTGCGGTTTCTGAACCTTCAGAGGCCCATGAAGCCGAGGAAGACGAATTAGAATTAGTTCGCACAAAGCGCTTTGATCTCAAGCCAATGGACAGTGAAGAAGCAATCCTACAAATGAACATGCTTGGTCATAACTTCTATGTATTCAACAATGCAGACACAAATCGCACAAACGTCGTTTACAAACGTAAAGACGGCCGCTACGGCTTAATTGAAGCACAATAAACGAATGAGAACGCTGCTCCGGATTTGACCGGGGCAGCGTTTTTGTCTGGAAAAGGGTCGGATCGCAGATTTCCATGATTGTTTTAAGCGTAAAATTCATATTGCAAATTATTTTAATATTCCAAGTTCATAATCTTCTATATAATAGAAACAAGATTACTAGAAAGAAGTGTTCTCATATGGACTTTGATTTTCAGTACAATCAATATCCATCGCAGCGGACAACGGTTTTTGCCAAT
This sequence comes from Neobacillus novalis NBRC 102450, assembly GCF_001591805.1. Classification (GTDB taxonomy): domain Bacteria; phylum Bacillota; class Bacilli; order Bacillales; family Cytobacillaceae; genus Neobacillus; species Neobacillus novalis. Next base: position 38,752 of record NZ_BCVP01000014.1, read on the forward strand.
CGCGGCATGATTGCGACATCCCAGCCGCTCGCTGCCCAGGTTGGGCTCGACATCCTTAAACAAGGCGGGAACGCTATTGATGCAGCGATTGCAGCAGCTGCTGCGTTAACTGTGCTCGAACCAACCTCAAACGGCATCGGTGGTGACGCCTTTGCCCTTATTTGGACGAAGGGGAAGCTCCATGGCCTAAATGGCAGCGGGCCCGCACCGAAGAAAATGTCAATTGATGCTGTAAAAGCTCGCGGCTTCGACAAAATTCCAACACATGGAATTATTCCGGTTACCGTCCCTGGTGTACCGTCCACGTGGGCCGAAATGTCTAAGAAATTTGGCCGACTCCCGTTTAAAGATGTGCTTCAGCCGGCAATTGACTATGCAGAGAGCGGCTTTCCGTTGACCCCAATCCTCGCCAAGTACTGGGGACTAGGCTATAACCGTTTCAAACAACAATTAATTGGTGAGGAGTTCCAGCCATGGTTTGACACCTTTGCTCCAAATGGCCGGGCACCAAAAGCTGGTGAAATTTGGCTCGCGAAGAACCATGCTGTGACTTTACGCTCCATTGCAGAATCGAGTGCGGAAAGCTTCTATCGTGGTGAACTCGCCGACAAAATCGCAGCCTGCTCCGAGCGCTATAATGGATTCATTTCCAAAGAAGATTTAGCAGGATACCGGGCTGAATGGGTCGACCCCATCAAGGTGAACTACAGAGGCTATGATGTTTGGGAGATTCCGCCGAATGGGCAGGGGCTGGCCGCGCTGTTGGGCTTGAATATTATCAAGGGATTCGGGTTTATGGAAAAAGAAACTGTCGATACCTACCACAAACAAATCGAAGCGATGAAGCTCGCACTTACTGATGGCAAGGCGTTCATTACCGACCCATCTTTTATGAAAATGAATCTTGCTGACGTTCTTTGTGACGCTTATGGCGACATTAGACGAAGCGAAATTGCTGAAGAAGCGTTAATGCCACGCCCATACGAGCAGCCGCGGGGAGGCACAGTATACCTTGCCGCAGCAGATGGTGATGGAAACATGGTCTCGTTCATTCAGAGCAACTATATGGGCTTCGGCTCTGGAATCATGGTGTCAGGCACCGGAATCGCCTTACAAAACCGGGGTTGTGACTTTTCATTAGATCCAAAGCATGTTAACGCATTGCGGCCAGGATCCAAGACGTATCACACAATTATTCCCGGCTTCTTAACAAAAGGAGACCAAGCAGTGGGACCGTTTGGGGTAATGGGTGGATTTATGCAGCCGCAGGGACATATGCAGGTTGTCATGAATACAATTGATTTTGGCTTGAATCCACAGGCAGCCCTTGATGCGCCAAGATGGCAATGGCTGGAAGGCAGAAAGATTCAAGTGGAACCACATTTTCCGATTCATCTTGCCCAGGCTTTAGTCCGGAAGGGGCATCAGATTGAAGTGTCCCTTGATACAGGCGGCTTTGGACGCGGGCAAATTATTTGGCGCAATCCGGAGACAGGTGTGCTGATGGGTGGAACGGAGTCGCGGACGGACGGGGCGATTGCGGCGTGGTAGCAGGGTAGAGTTATCCCCATGTGGATAACTCTATGTTGGTACTGTTTATCCACAAAACCTTTGGGAATATCTACAAATCACACAGGAACTTTGTTCAAAACAGAGTATATAGTTGCTGGTCCTTCTCTAAATCCAAAAGAAACTGATTTAGATTGGTTTCATTAATCCAATTTGTCCCCCAAACATCCTCACTTTTCAACATTGTCCCCAGCAGCCAAATTCTCCTGACCGAAATAAATAGGGGTAAACTTTTTAAGTCTGCTTCTGACATATTTCTTTGGCTAAGATACCCATTTAAAAATTCATCCCAGCAAGCCTTTTCGAGGTGAGGGTAGTTATTTTTTAAATTCCACCAAAATACAGCTACATCATAGGCTCGATAGCCAATGCTGCAGCAATCAAAATCAAAGACTTCTAGTTTCCTGTGGTCAAGGTGCATATTAAAGTTGTGGAAATCACCGTGGCAAAATCCATATTCATGCTTTCTGCTCAAAATCTCACGTTTTATTTTTTCGACGATGTCTCTCAACGAATTTCCCTGAAGTAAAACTTTTTCCAACACTGGTGAAATGTACGAAAGCGGCTCGTCTAGAAGGTGCTGCATATCTAAGTCAAAATTTCTCCTGTGATCGGAATGGAACGAACTTGTCTGCTTATGCAGTTCGGCTAACGACCTGCCGAGTGTGGAGCAATTTTCTTGGTTAATTACCGGTCTTTCGCCAGGGGAATAGGTAAATAATACCCCATATCTAATTCCTTCAGGTGCTTGGATGGCAATAACCCAATTTCCCTCCACTGTATTTATCGGAGATGATACCGGGAAACCGGCCATTTTCAAATAATTAAGAACGTCGATTTCAAAAAGAATGTCAGATTCGGTTCGCCAGTTATGGCGGTAAACTCTGAAAATATACTTTTCGGAATCTGTTGTGATCACATAACTATCGTTTAAACCCCGTGTTAAAAAATCACAGCTGATAACATTTTCAATCTCGTATGAGGCCAACAGGTTGCGTATGGAGTGAGCTGAAATTAATGAATGTGTGACGGTAACTTTAAAGTTCATTTCCGCCTGAACCTCAAATCCAATCCTATGGAAAGATTTTTGTTCCAGGACTACACCTCCTTTGAAGAAAATAAACATATTAGACTGAACCAAACCCATGATAGCACAAAAGGAGCCGGCAATGTGCTTGCCAGCTCCCAATTCCTATTTATTTCTGCAGCTATAAAGCGTGTAAACTTCAAACCAAAACTATTTCACTGCACCGCAGCAATTCTTATACTTTTTACCGCTGCCGCAGATGCATGGATCGTTACGGCCGACGTTAATTTGGTTAACTTTCGGTTTTTTCTTAACGGGTTCGCCATCATCTTTCGGATTCACCGCTTGTCCTTTGGCTACCTCTTCTCGCTCAAGATTGTTGCGGATTTCAGCTTTCATGATGTACATAGCAGCTTCATCCTCAATGGATTGAACCATGGCCTCAAACATCGCAAAGCCCTCATGCTGATATTCTCGAAGCGGATCGATTTGTCCGTACGCGCGCAAGTGGATACCTTGACGAAGCTGATCCATTGCGTCGATGTGGTCAATCCATTTAGAGTCAACCGCCCTTAGTGTAACGACCTTCTCAAATTCGCGCATTTGCTCTGGGTAAAGAATTTGCTCTTTCTCCTCATAGCGTTCCTTCACTTTTGCAAAAATAAAGTCGACAATTTCGTCGGGCTCTTTGCCCTTAAGGTCTTCCACGCTAATCTCGCCCTCCTGAAGCAGAGCTCCATGGACGAAATCAACGATCCCTTGCAGGTTCCAATCCTCTTCATCCTCATGGCGGGACGCATGGGTATCGACATTTCGCTTGATAGAGTTTAAGATCATCTTCTGAACAATGTCACGAAGGTTTTCCGATTCTAACACTTCATCACGCTGAGTGTAAATAATTTCACGCTGTTGACGGAGAACATCATCATATTGCAACAGCTGTTTACGAGCGTCAAAGTTGTTGCCCTCAACGCGTTTTTGCGCAGATTCAACTGCACGGGATACCATCTTACTTTGAATCGGCTGATTATCATCCATGCCGAGTTTTTCCATCATCGTCTTCATATTATCAGAACCGAAGCGGCGCATCAGCTCATCTTCCATTGATAAATAGAACTGGGTAACACCTGGGTCGCCTTGACGGCCGGAACGTCCGCGGAGCTGGTTATCGATCCGTCTGCTTTCGTGACGTTCGGTACCAATAACCGCAAGCCCGCCAAGCTCAATGACCCCTTCGCCGAGTTTAATGTCCGTACCACGTCCGGCCATGTTTGTGGCTATCGTAACGGAACCTTGAAGACCGGCTTCGGCAATGATTTCTGCCTCACGTTCATGATTTTTCGCATTCAAGACATTATGATGAATCCGCTTTTTAAATAAATAAGTAGAAATCAGTTCAGATGTTTCAATCGCTACCGTACCAACTAGCACGGGCTGGCCTTTTTGATTACGCTCAGCAATATCCTCGACCACCGCACGGAACTTGCCATCCATCGAAGAGTAAATTAAATCTGGACGGTCGTCACGAGCTATTTGTTTGTTAGTAGGAATGACAATTACATTCATATTATAAATATTGCGGAATTCTTCTTCTTCCGTTTTGGCTGTACCAGTCATACCAGCCAATTTTTCATACATACGGAAGTAGTTTTGGAACGTAATGGTTGCCATTGTCATACTTTCGTTTTGAACCTCAAGGCCTTCTTTTGCCTCAATCGCTTGGTGCAGGCCTTCACTATAGCGGCGTCCCTTCATCAAACGGCCAGTGAACTGGTCGACAATGATGATTTCGCCCTCCTGGACAACATAATCAATATCGAGGTGCATGCTGACATTCGCTTTCAATGCCTGGTTAATATGGTGGTTTAAGGTTACGTGCGACATGTCAAACAGGTTTTCAATCCCGAATGCTTTTTCGGCTTTGCTAATCCCTTCTTCGGTTAGCATGACACCCTTTGTTTTCTCATCATACGTATAATCCGTATCATTCGTCAGCACCCGGACAAAAGCATTAGCCTGGATATAAAGGACAGCCGACTTTTGCGCTGAACCTGAAATAATCAGCGGTGTCCGCGCTTCGTCAATTAAAATCGAGTCAACCTCATCGATAACTCCAAAGAAAAGGGGTCGCTGTACCTTTTGTTCCTTATATAGGACCATATTGTCACGCAAGTAATCAAAGCCAAATTCATTGTTTGTTCCATAGGTAATATCGCAGGCATAGGCGGCCTGTTTTTCGTCCTTGTCCATGCTATTTAAATTCAGGCCGACGGTTAAGCCTAAAAATTGATACAGCTCACCCATTTCGGTCGCATCACGACTTGCCAAGTATTCGTTGACAGTAATAACGTGAACACCCTTACCAGAAAGGGCATTCAGGTACACCGGCATTGTCGCCGTTAACGTTTTACCTTCACCCGTTTTCATCTCGGAAATATTCCCTTCATGAAGAGAAATACCTCCCATTAATTGAACATGATATGGATAAAGACCGAGCACACGGCGGGCACCTTCACGAACAACGGCAAATGCTTCAACTAGCAAGTCATCAAGTGTTTCGCCCTTTTGATAACGGGCCTTGAACTCTTCCGTTTTTTCACGAAGCTGATCGTCTGTCAGCTTTTCCGTTTCAGCCGCAAGTGCGTCAATTTTCACAGCGAGCTTGTCTAAACGCTTTAGCTCGCGTTTGTTTAGATCAAATACTTTATTTAAAATCCCCATCACTGATGAACGCTCCTTTTTTTCGAGAGTCAGAATTCACTTTTTCAAAAAAATCTGTCAAAATCATTCGATAATTTCCCTATTTATCTTACCACTTCCGTTATACAGTGACAACAATGTTAACAAGGAAGCAGAAATTGACATTCTTCCATAACAGATGGATTCAGAACAATGTTCGATTTTTCGTCAAATATGACAAAGTGATGGCATTTTATGGAGAATACATAGCGACTAAGATTAATTCTTTTTAAAATTGAATGACAACCGAATAAACATCAATAATAATGCATTAAAATACAATTTTATGCAAATTAACACTATAAAGATAGTGCTAATATAACGTTGTAATAACAACGTTTTTATGTTGTCTTTAGGGTAAAAGAGAAGTTGGGTCAGAATGAAAAAATATTCACAAATTGTACATTGGATTATACTCTTACAATGTTAGATACTACCTTTAGAGAGGTTAAAAAGGAAAATAAATAGAGAATAAAACCAAAATGGGAAGGGTGAGCAAAGTGGCCATTTGGGGGAAAAAGAAAAATAAAGAGACAGATCCCGAAACAAGAGAAAAGAAAAAGAAAGTTGGCCTGATTCGCAGACTTTGGCAAAAGTTCAGAAATATAGATTGGAAGAATCCAGTCAACCGGTGGAAGCTGTTATTCGTTTCACTCGTTGGTTGTATTGTTGTTTTCGGTGGTGGATACGGAGTACTTTCCTTAACCAACTCTCCATCGTTCTGTTCAAGCTGTCACGAGATGGCACCTGAGTATTCAACGTTTACAGCGAGTGCACATAGTAATATTTCCTGTGTTCAATGTCATATTAAGCCTGGGTTTACAAATATGATTACCCACAAAATGAAATCCATGAAAGAAGTTTACTACCATGTAACAGGCATACCGGAACAAATTGTTCAAACCGAGGAAGAAGCAGTTTCCAACGAAAACTGTTTACAATGTCACTCGAAAAATCGACTCGTCACCGCATCAGGGGATTTGAAGGTTAATCATAAAGGCCATATTGAAAAAGATATTCCATGTATCACCTGTCATGCAGGGGTTGTTCACGCCAAAATTGCTGCTCGCGGAATTAACACCGAAGAGGTACGCGGCCATTGGACAAAGGAAAATGCCGAAAAGTTAATGGAACAGAAATACTTGAGACCTAACATGGGCTCTTGTATTGACTGCCACGAGAAAGTAAATAACGGCGAAGAACCTTGGAAAGAAGTTGCATACAACGTTCCGCCAAATCCGGAGGAAGTCCAGAACAAGCTAGACGAACAAACGAAAAAAGCATCCGGTGAAGCCGCAGCAACGGAAACGAAGGAAGGCGAAGCTGTAGCAGACCATGATGAAAAAACACAATCTATTATTTTGCAAGGAATCGGAAAGCAGAAGAAAGACGTTAAGATTTCGATGGAATGTAAAACATGCCACAAACAAACAGAAATTCCTAAAACACACCAAGCAGCTGAGTGGAGTGGAAATCACGGCGATACTGCAGTTCAACAGCTTGATAAATGTGTGAACTGTCACCAAGATTCTAAATGGGCAAGAGAAATTCCAAAAGAAGACATCATGTCAATACTGAAAATGAAAGAGCAAGAAACAAAAGCAAGTAAATATACACCGAATATGACAGTAGTAAAAGATCAAGCTAGAACAAATAAATTCTGCAGCGCCTGTCACTCCGACCGTCCTAAAGGACATGGGGATAGTAATCAATGGTTAACAACGCATGCGGCCAATGCAAAGACAAATGACCAGAAAGCAGAATGTTTTGTCTGTCATGACCGTGACAAGCCAAAAGTGGACTCAGACAATGTAAAAGCACCAACAGATGTTTATTGTCAATACTGCCACAGAACTGGTTTTAAAGATGATAAAACAAATTAATACACTTTTTATTCTGGAGGGACGCTTTTATGAATGAAGAGAAAAAACAGTTGCCGTTCCCTCCTCGCTATCGCTATATGTTAATCAAAATTGCAACCTTAACATTGTTGTTTCTAGCCCTTTTCTTCTTTGTTGGAGTCTACGGGCTGGAAGCAACCTCAAGCTCAAAGTTTTGCTCATCCTGTCATGAGATGAAACCAGAGTATTATACATGGAAAGCCTCCACCCATAGCGAAGTGGATTGTGTAAAATGCCATACCGAGCCTGGGATTAAGCAGATAGCGAAGGATAAAGCAGACGGAGTTATCAAAGGTGTACGAAATGAACAAGTTACAACAGCAGCGATCATCCGCATGCCGAAAGAAATTTCAAATAGTAAATGTGAAAAGTGTCATAATATGTCAACACGTGAAGTCTCACCATCAGGGGATCTCATTATTCCCCATCAGCAGCATACGGATAAAAAAATTAAATGTACACAATGCCATAGCAATGTTGCCCATGGGAAAATTGCCGATCGAAATATGACCTTCAAGACCGACTATGATAAATGGGATAGTAAGGTCGGAAAAGCGGCAATGGCGGACCTGAAATTCACCCGCCCAACAATGGAAACGTGTATGGATTGCCATATTGCTAGAAAGATCACCACGGAATGCAGTGCATGCCACACGACTGGAATGGTTCCGAAAAGCCATAAAAAAGCCGATTTCAAAACGAAAACACATGGCATCATCGCAAAAACAGACTTAAAGGATTGCAATGCCTGTCATAAGTCTATGTCAACAGCCACGCTGGAAGGGTATGAAGAGGTCTCTGTAATTGACAAGTATTTAAATCAAGACAGCGGGCAATCAACCAAAAACGAACACACCTATGCAAAAGAAAATACCTTTTGCCAGGCCTGTCACCAAACACGTCCGGCAAGCCATACGCAAGCGTTTATCGGCAGCCATGGAGCACAAGCAAGTAAAAACGAAGAAAAATGCTACACCTGCCATGATCCTAATCGATCCAATACTGCCAGTGACAATACGGTTAATTGTTCTTCCTGTCACCAGATGAAGCATCGGAATAATTGGCGTGACCGTCACCCAATTCCTGTTGAGAATGTGAAGAAACCAGAAGCAAGATGCTATACCTGCCATGCAGAAAATACTTGCACCAGTTGCCATAAAAGCAATAAAGACTAGCCTAAGTAGATCTTTGGGCTAGTCCATAACAGCAAAGAAAAAGAATTTTTTTGAGGAGGATCCTTATGGAGGCCCAAGAACTCCCGATTATCGAAAAGCCTGAATCAAACAAGAATACACGCGAAATGAAACTAAAGAATCGTTTTACTAAGTTGCAGGGATTATCGCTCATCATTGCAACGTTACTAATAAGCTTAATTGGTGGATATTTAGTTTGTGACAAGTTTATTTGGTCGAATAAAGATCAAAGCAGAATCGACCAACAAATTGCCTTTTATGAAGGCCAGGTTAGTAAAGAGCCTAACAATCCTGAACACCGGGTTAACTTAGGCTATTCCTATAATTTAAAAGGTCACAATGAAGATGCTATTAAACAATTATTAATCGCTATTGATTTAGATAAGAAGAATGTCGGAGCGTATTTTAACTTAGGGATAGTCTATAACGATGAAAAGCGCTATGACGATGCTCTAAAGCAGTCCAAAAAGGCAGTAGAATTAGCCCCGAAAGATTATAAAGGCTATTTATTAGAAGGAATGGTTTATCGAAAACTAAAAATGTATAAAGATGCCCTGGCCTCTCTTGAGGAAGCAAATAAACTAATGCCGGTTAATAATGATATTATCTTTGAGATTGGCAGAGTAGCAGAGGACCAAGGGAAAGTGAATGACGCTGAGGAGCTCTACAAAAAGGCATTAAGTTATGACCCTCTTTATAAACCTGCTTCAGAAGCATTAACTAGATTAGCAGCCAAAACGAAAGACAGTAAATAAAAGGAGATGACTAGAATTGAAAAAGACAACTGTATATATATGGATGAGTACAATGGTTGTACTTTCTGCAGCACTATTCACGGGCATCACCTTTTTTGATTTAGGACCAACACTGAAACCGATCGTGGCGAAAGCAAACCCTGTTGGCGGTGAACCTGAATTTAGACAGTCTTTTTATGGCAGCTTCGATGTTCCACTGAATAAACCAATGGATGTTGCCAAAATTGGCGAGCTCATTTACGTTACCGATACAAATAACAATCAAGTACAGGTATTTGATCAATCTGGAAATAATGTCTTGAAATTTGGGGAAGCAGGGAAAGAAAAAGGCCAATTGCAATTCCCGTATGGAATTTCAGGCGATAAAAGTGAAAATATTTATGTAGCAGATTTATATAATGGCAACATTTCCATCTTTAATAACAAAGGGGAATTCATAAACTACTTCCCTAATCAAGAAAAGGCGATTAAGTCGCCAGGAGGTTTGCGCATCTATGGAGAAAAGCTGTATGTCACCGATATTAAAGAAAACAAGTTGTTTGTCTTTAATTTAGAAGGCAAAAAATTGATGGAAATTGGCGGTGCTGGTCAAGAAGAGGGTAAGTTCATTGCTCCTAACGCGGTAGCTGTCGATAAAGATAATCATATTTATGTCACTGATTCCGGTAATAATCGCGTCCAGGTTTTTGATAAAGATGGAAAGTTTATCAGAATCATTAATGGCTCTACGGATGGAAAAGGTGAACCGATTTTTGTTAATCCAAGGGGCGTAGGCGTTGATTCCAAAGGCACTGTTTATGTGGTAAGTAATTTATCTCATAATATTTATGCCTATGACAAGGATGGAAAGGAGGTCCGGGTATTAGGCGGAATGGGAACAGACAACGGCCAACTTTACTTACCTAACGGCTTATTTATAGACGAACGAGATGCCATATTCGTAACAGATACGATTAACCAAAGAATTTCAGTATTCTATTAGTTATCTTTTTCATTGGCTGTGTTAAAGCACATTGTTGATTTTGATCACAATGTTGATTGGAGCGGAAGGCGGCGAAGACTCCTGCGGGAGCAGTGGGACAGGTGAGACCCCGCAGGCGTTTACGCCGAGGAGGCTCACCGCCCACCCCGCGGAAAGCGAAGCCGCCTGGAGCGGAAATCAACATTCACTTTTAACACAGCCTTTTAATTAAAGGAGGTGATGCGAAAAAATACGAGCGACCGTTTTAGAATAGTAAAATAAATAAAAAAAGAGAGAGAAAGAAATTTGGGAGGTTTTTAGAAATGAGCAAGATTAAATTAGGCTTTTCGGCATTGTTTACGCTAATTTTGCTAAGCATGTTTGCTGCCTTGGCGTCTGCAGAAGGAAATTTCACCCCAACACCAAGCAATCCGGCAGAAGGAATTAATATCGGTACAGTAGATAACTTTGGTCAAGTAAATGCACACAAAACACATGGTAATTTCCAAAACAATACAAACTCTTGTGCAAACTGTCACAGTACACATAACGGTGCTGATACTAAATTAGTTAAATTCAAAAACGCCGAATATGATATGTGTTTATCCTGTCATGACGGTACAATGGGCTTTTATAACGTCAAAAAAGCAAGTGGGGCCGGAATTTTCAGCGAATCCCATGAAAGTGAATCCATGCATAATGTATCATCAGGAATCAAAAATAGCGCTGCTCCTGGTGCCTATACCAATAAAGATACAAACGAATTAACATGTTCAAGCTGTCATAACCCGCACGGATCTGTCAATGACAGATTATTAAAAGAAAATGTGATCGCTAATACGCCATTTGCCTATACAATGGTGAATGGAGTTAAAGTGCCTACTCAAAATGGAATTAAAACCGTTAACCTTGCTTTAACTGAGGATCCTGCTTTTGCTGACATAAATAAATCGACAACTAATTCAGGATTAAAAATCACTACATCCATTGGTCCTAAGGACAATACTGACAAAGTAAACTATTCTCAATTCTGTGCAGCTTGTCATGATGATTATGCTGCTAGCAGAAGTGCTGGTAGAAATAGTAATAAGGATAAAGCGCCAGGAAACACCAATCATGATTTCCTTTACACGCATACTTCTAACTCCAGCTCACAAGGCAGAAACTGTGCAGCTTGTCACTATGCTCACGGTACAGATATTTCTACGTTAATGGATACTGCTGGAAAAACAATTGCTGATTTAACGAAATCACCTGCACAAGGTGGTAAAGGCTGGACTGAAACAGTTGCGAAAGATTACATGAAAGATGTAAGTGCTGGCGGTTCTTCTAACAAGAAGTTCACCAACATGGCTGTTTGTTGGGCTTGTCACCAATCAACCCATGTAATTCCTGGTGTTACTCCAGTCCCAGGTGGAGATTATAGCGGAAAAACAAAAATCCGCTAAAAAAAAGCTAACAAATAGCCGCACTATTCGTTAGCTCACCAAAAACCGGATGTAAGATAAACAAGGTAGTAATAGTTATTATTACTGCCTTGTTTTATTATTCCAGCTAGGAGACAAATTGTCAAAAAGATTTAACTTAACGACGATAATTAATGTTAATTCAGTTGATATAATAAAGAAAAGCGAAAGCACCCGTTTAGCAAATAAAAAAGCCATTTGCTTTTTGGCAAAGAGAAAAGGATGAATATCATGAAAAGGATGAACGTCAAACGAAAGTTATTCACATACATCGTTATTTGGAGCGTTTTTCTTAGTTCCCTCCTTTTATATTCTCCTGAAACAAACGTTCTTTCTGCATCAGGTGTCCCAGAAATAACCATGAATACTCCTGATGAAGGAGCAGTGTTAGATGTTTCAACGGTTGAATTTACCGGAAAAGTTTCCAGTGACTCTACTACTCCGGAGCAACTTACAATAAAGGTATTCGAACAGCTGGGTGATTCAGAGCAGCCAAAGGATATTACATTGGATGGGAAGCTTTCCATAAAACCGGAGGATAAAAAAGCTGACTTCTCTTATTCAAGGAATTTCAGTGAGGGAGCCCATACCCTTACCTTTTTCGTTACTGATAAGGATGGAGTTAGTAATAGTATTGATCAGTCTTTTACTGTTAAGTCTGCTGTGCCCGAACGGAAAATGATCGCAGAATCGGCTGCCATTAATGAGACGGTAACTCCAAGCCAGCCTTCTACTAATGAAGAATCTTCAGCATCAAAGCCTGGGGCCATTCAAACATTTATTGAGGAAATTGGAAATAGGCCATATATGGCAAAAATGTATCTGGCTCCAAAGGGTTCAGAAAAGTTGTATGATCCTGCAAATGAGAAAAAGGATTGGACGAAGAATGGCTTTCTTCCGGCTGAAGATATGACTCGGGTACCTGTGGGTTATCAGATAGTAATTGACATCAGAAGTGATGCATCTTTATCTAGTACGCAGCCATTGATAACGTTTTTCGGAGAACAAGGAAAAGATGGAGAAAAGGGAAAAGAGAAGTTAATAAACACTTTTGATATTTCATATGACATAAAGTCGTTTGTCTATACATTCAAACCCGAAACGCAGCTTAGTCACAGAACAACCTATTATGTTTATTTAAACCCAAACATTGCAAATGATTCGGGAAAAATCATTCCTAGGTTCCTTAAATTTACTACGATTAGTCCTGAACACCAAGATGAAAGAGATTTTTCTACTGAACCGGGAATGAAGCTCGCCGACATACCGGACCATAAAAGACCATTAGACTTCAATATACACGGGAATTATTCAAATGTCACCAATGCATGCCAATACTGCCATAGCACCCATAACGGAAAGAATGAAAGCCTAGAAGGCGGTACATTTGGCAATGAAGAAAATTTGTGCATGACCTGTCATGATGGGACTTCAGGAAGTCAGATTGGACCAAAGGTAGTTGAACATAAAGAGACACTAAAAACCAATCAACATAATCAAAACTCAAGTAGTTCTTGCACAAGTTGTCATAATCCGCATACCCAGGGGACATTGGAAAATCCAAATAGTTTTAAACCAGTTTCCACTACCGATAGTCATATTCGGACCTATAAAAAGGCTAGTACTGCAGGGGGAAAAGCAGATGAATTTTCATTATGTTTAAGCTGCCATAGAGGAAATGCAGTTGAAAAAGGGGATAAACCGGCTTCAGATATTAACCAATATTACAGTAAACCCCATATTAACGAATCCTTGCATAATATTAAAGCAACTGAAGACAGTGGCAGTACGTTAAATGGCCAGCTTCCATGTGCGGAATGCCATGAAACCCATGGTTCCAATAATAGTAAGATGTTAAGGGAAGAGCTTGGCAATGTGAAACTAAAAGCGGAAGATAAGTTTAAGACAACTGGTTCTACGTGGAGCGATTCTGATGAACGAAAATTCTGTATAAGCTGCCATAATGGCTCAACCGTTATTTATGGAAAAACCGGAAAGCTTAGTGAAAAAGATGCTGCAGGAGATCCAATAACCGGGCATCAAAAAGAAGATAAACAGGGCTGCTCCTTCTGTCACGGTGGAACAAGTAAATCAGCTAAAGAAGCTGCTCACGCACCGAAAGAAGCAGCTCAATAAACAAAAACGAGAGGCATGCATAAAAGCGCCTCTCGTTTTTCATTTTAATCCTCTTGACCCTTCTTTGACCCTTTTTTGCCTTCAGTCTTAATGAGCTCCAGTTCCGGTTTGTTTTTCTGCTTACCATTCTTATCTTTCCCAGAGCTCCCGCCTTTCGGAAACTCAATGATGGCTGCTGTTTCAAACGGCGGCAAAGGGGGGGATTCCTCACCGCCGTAAACCAACCCTTTCAACTCGGCTATTTCCGAAGATAATTCAACTTCCATCTCTGAAACAATTGTAGAAACGGCCTTTGCGGGAACGCCATAATGCACTGCGAGTTCCTTAAGCGTTCGCGTTTCTCCCAACGGTGCAATCTCCGACAGTAAATAATGGACTGCTGCAGCATAAGGATTTGGATTTTGGATGCGCTTTTTCTTTTTCTCACAAAAATTAAACCAAAGGATAATCCCGGTGTCGACAATCGGAGGAGGTACCTCAGACTCAAGCTTCGCCTTGAAAATATCAGCAACCTCTTTATAAATTGGTGCAGACCATTCCATCTCTTCTATTTCCAGCATCCCGCCAATCATTGGCAGTTCACTTAAGACCTCTAAGAAAAAGTCCGTCAAATATTCCTGCGGTGAGTCATAGTCAGCATCCAAGCTGCTATCTTCAATATAGGAAAAGCCATGCTCAGGTTTTAGGTCAGGCAAATCAAATGGTGATGGGAAGAAGAGATAATTTTGCTCGTAAGGCACGATAATGCCAATAAAGAAAGAACCCTTTTCAATCGTGAAATCAACGTGGGCTACAACAGCATTCAGTTGTTCGGAGGTAAAACCATCCTCAACGATAAGCTGATTGCTTTCGACACTGACGACCCTGCCGGCAATCACTCTCGGATCGCTCCAAGTTTGGAGAATTTGTTTCAGTTTAGGGCGCTTAATTTTTCCTGCTTCAACGGTAATAAATTTCTCAATAATTGTTTCTTCGTCATCCAATTCCTCAAAAAAGGAAAACCAAATGGCGTGAATGAGCTCATAGAATTCCCGTTCCTGTTCAATATCAAAATCAATTATTTCGACCAAATCCTCAAAATCATCATTGATTTCATTCCCAAAATGAAAGAATGCAAATTGAAGGATTCGCTTTTGAAGCTCGTCCAGTTCACTTTCAATAATCTGGTTGATGGAAATTGCTTTGCTTGCCCCGCAGCACTTACCATACTTTTCGCCACTCCCGCATGGACAAAGATCATTCCGGTTTAGTTTCTCCATCTCACTTCACTCCCTTGTTTCAATATGCTATGTATTAAACAGTTGATTTGATAGGTTCATTTCATCCGTTCAGTTCTTATTTAATAGTACCATTTTTCACTTATTGAATATAAAAATACTTTTAAAAAAGTGCCTTTTTGTCCCTATTTTTGGTCAACCTTTGAATTTTTAACTACTATCACGCTATAATGGATAAGGAACTGAACAGAGTTATTCAGAATAAACTAGAAAACAGAATGGAATTTTTATTTTTTATAGAGGTGACGAAAATGGAATTAGCAGAAATTCGCAATGAACTTGAAAAATCAGCTAAGAAATTAGTGGACTTTAGGGGGTCTCTTTGACCTAGAGAATAAGGAAGCAAGAATTGCCGAGCTGGACGATGTGATGCTCCAGCCTGATTTTTGGAACGATCAGCAAGCGGCACAAACCGTTATCAGTGAGGCTAATGGCTTAAAGGACCAGGTAAATGAGTTCCATGAATTAAATGACTCGTTTGAAAATCTGGAATTGACCTATGAGCTTGTCAAGGAAGAAAATGATGAAGAACTGCGGGCGGAACTGGAAACTGAGCTTCTGGAGTTAACCGGCCGTTTGAATCAATTTGAACTGCAGCTTCTCCTAAGTGAGGAGTATGATAAAAATAATGCGATACTGGAACTTCACCCGGGTGCTGGCGGAACAGAGTCGCAGGACTGGGGCTCGATGCTCCTCAGGATGTATACACGCTGGGCTGAGAAAAAGGGTTTTAAGGTCGAGACGCTTGATTATCTTCCTGGCGATGAAGCGGGGATTAAGAGTGTAACGCTTGCCATCAAAGGCCATAATGCCTACGGTTACTTAAAGGCCGAAAAAGGCGTTCACCGTTTGGTAAGGATTTCGCCGTTTGACTCCTCAGGCCGGCGCCACACTTCGTTCGTATCCTGTGAAGTGATGCCTGAACTGAATGACGATATCCAAATTGATATTCGGACAGAAGATTTAAAAATAGATACGTACCGCGCGACTGGTGCCGGAGGTCAGCACATCAACACCACGGATTCAGCTATCCGGATTACCCACCTCCCAACAGGTGTGGTCGTTACATGCCAAGCGGAACGTTCGCAAATTAAAAACCGTGAGGCAGCAATGAAAATGCTAAAAGCAAAGCTATATCAGCTGGAAATTGAACGCCAGGAACAAGAGCTATTGGAAATTCGCGGCGAGCAAAAGGAAATCGGCTGGGGCAGTCAAATTCGTTCTTACGTCTTCCATCCTTATTCGATGGTTAAAGACCACCGAACCAATACCGAGAGCGGCAATGTTCAAGGCGTCATGGACGGAGACCTAGATCAGTTTATCAATGCTTATTTAAGGTCGAGAATTTCGTAACAATTTGAAAAAATAACTATCATACAATCAAGCCTTTGCCGACCAGTTCGGCAAAGGCTTTACTTTTCTGTGGAAAAGGGGCGGAGCGCCGCAAAAGCTAATCAGTTTAGACAAGTTTAGCAGGTTATATTCATTTTTAGGCAATGAATAAAGTGAACCCTAGCTCTGCTCACACCGCCTTTATTAAGTTGGTGTACTACTCAAATTAAATTCATTTTCATGCGTGGGTTTGGAGTTGAGACCTATGCGTGTTTTTTTGATCTATCCTCATGAACCCCCCGTCAATAGTCAATGCTAATAGTAATTTTAGTCCTTCATCGCGTCAGCTTATTGTCATTTACAGTAGATTTCTCCCATGCTATACTCACTTTCGGTAAATAGAAATTATAATTGTAAAAGGATTTTAGAGGGGAAAGTAAATATGAATATTTTAAGCAATCTTACACATGCCTATCCAAGAATGAGAATCGTGGCAGATTATCTTTTTGTCCTGATAGGCTCCGCCATCATTGCCATGGCGTTTAATGTCTTTTTGCTGCCAAACCAAGTCGCTTCCGGCGGCGTAAGCGGGATTAGTACGATTTTAAAAACAGTGCTTGGCTGGGAGCCTGCATTCGTTCAATGGGCGTTTAACATTCCATTGTTCATTGCCGGGGTTGTTTTACTGGGAAAACAATTTGGGGCGAAAACACTTGCAGGGACGATTTTTCTCCCATTTGTCGTTTTTTTGACAAAAGGTTTACAGCCATGGACGCATGACGCCTTGCTTGCTGCGTTATTCGGTGGGATTGGTGTTGGACTGGGGCTGGGGATTGTGTTTAGGGGAAAAGCTTCGACTGGCGGGACGGACCTTGCCGCTCAGATTATTAATAAATATACCGGATTTACCCTTGGCAGATGTGTAGTGATGATTGATGGTTTTATCGTCCTTACCGCCGCCATCGTTTTCGATATTGAAAAGGGATTGTATGCCATGATTGCCCTTTATGTGACCAGCAAAACGATCGACCTCATTCAGGTTGGATTCGGCAGGTCAAAGATGGCGATGATCATTACAAGTAAACAAGAAGAAGTGCGTACGGGAATTTTGAATAAAATTGACCGTGGTGTGACAAAACTATCTGCATATGGTGGATTTACTGACCATGAACGGCCTGTCCTCATGTGTGTGGTTGATCGAACGGAGTTCACAAAATTGAAACAATTGGTCAAAACCCTTGACCCATCTGCATTTGTCGTTGTTATGGACGCTGCTGAAGTGTTAGGGGAGGGTTTCAAACATGAGTAGGATTGGTATAATAGTTCTCTGATGGTATTATTTTCTGAAGGGGGTAGTGTTAATGAAGAAAAAGCTACTAGGATTTGTATTGGGGACATCTTTAGTTATGGGGCTTGCTGCTTGTGGGGGCGGCTCTGATACCAACAAGGATACGGCAAGCGGTGGTGACGGAGCAAAGATTTTTGATCAGAAATGCTCTAGCTGTCATGGCGGCGATTTAAAGGGCGGTATGGGACCGAACCTAACCAAGATTGGATCAACGCTTTCTAAGGATGACATTTTGAATACGATTAAAAATGGTAAAGGCGGAATGCCTGCAAACCCAATGGGCATTACAGGCGATGAAGCTAACACAGTTGCTGACTGGCTTGCAGCAAAAAAATAGAAATGGTTCAAAAACGTTCTGTGAAAATTCACAGAACGTTTTTATTTTCCTGGAAGTTGGAGGATTTTGTCGAATTTTGTATTGTTTGAAAAGAAACTGTAATATTTTTACCGCCCATTTTAGCGATTTTTGATGTTATAATGTGTCTATGCGAAATTATGCACATAAATTTTGATATTCTGGTTCATTTTGCAAATAAATAAAGATTGTTGTCGAATCCACGATTCGAACGATCTTTTAATAAAGGTGATAATAAATGATCGAGTTGCAAGAGGTATATAAAAAGTATCCAAATGGTGTTACCGCCATTAACGGAATAGACGTCCGGATTAATCAGGGCGAATTTGTTTATGTCGTCGGTCCAAGTGGTGCCGGGAAGTCGAC
The DNA here is from genome assembly GCF_001591805.1 of Neobacillus novalis NBRC 102450. Lineage (GTDB taxonomy): Bacteria > Bacillota > Bacilli > Bacillales > Cytobacillaceae > Neobacillus > Neobacillus novalis. The sequence continues at coordinate 57,177 of NZ_BCVP01000014.1, forward strand.
CTTCATCAAAATGATGTACCGCGAGGAAGTACCTACCACGGGAACGATCACGATGAATGGCGTGAATCTTGCCAAATTAAAGATGAAAAAGGTTCCGCTTTTCAGAAGAAATCTTGGAGTGGTCTTTCAGGACTTCAAACTGCTGCCGACCAAGACCGTCTATGAAAATGTTGCTTTTGCTCTGGAAGTGATTGAAGCGCAGCCAAAGTTCATTCGCAAACGGGTCATGGAAGTTCTTGAATTAGTAAACTTAAAGCATAAAATAAAAATGCTTCCGACGGAGCTCTCCGGCGGTGAACAACAGCGTGTTTCGATTGCCCGCTCAATCGTCAACTCACCAAAGGTTGTAATTGCTGACGAGCCTACCGGTAACCTTGACCCAGAGACCTCATGGGAAATCATGAACATCTTTGAAGAAATTAATAATCGGGGCACAACCATTGTAATGGCGACCCATAACAGAGAGATTGTTAACACATTGAAGCATCGCGTGATTGCCATAGAAGGCGGCAGAATTGTCCGTGATGAGCAAAGAGGTGAATACGGTTATGAAAATTAGAACGATTGGCCGTCACGCCCGTGAGAGTTTAAAGAATATTAGCCGGAATGGCTGGATGACGTTTGCATCCGTTAGTGCCGTGACCGTAACGCTTATTCTAGTCGGTGTCTTTTTCGTTATTATGATGAATCTAAATAGAGTGGCCCAAACCATTGAAGATGACGTGCAAATTCGCGTTCACATCGATGTTGCTGCTAACGAGAAAGACCAGCAAACATTAAAAACTGATCTTGAAAGAATGCCTGAAGTCAAAACTGTCACCTTTTCACCGAAGAAGAGCGAGCTTGATAATCTAGTGAAAAGTCTTGGCGAGGACGGAAAGGCGTTTAAGCTATTTGAACAAGATAATCCGCTAAACGATGTCTTTGTCGTAAAAACGAAAAAGCCAACAGATACGATGGTGGTTGCACAAAAGGCTGAAAAGCTGAATTATGTTTCAAAGGTTAGATATGGACAAGGTAAGGTCGAGAAGCTATTTAAGTTTATTAAGGCGAGCCGTAACGTGGGAATTGTGTTAATCATTGGCTTGTTCTTTACCGCCATTTTCTTAATCTCCAATACAATTAAAATTACGATTATAGCTAGACGAAGAGAAATCAAGATTATGAGATTAGTAGGGGCGACGAATACGTTTATTCGCTGGCCGTTTTTCTTGGAAGGACTATGGCTTGGTATTGTTGGCTCGATTTTACCTATTATATTGATTTCTACCGCTTATTATCGTGCTTATGATTATATTGGTCCAAAACTTGAGGGCACGTTTATCAAAGTGCTGCCATTTACTCCATTTGTTTATCAGGTTTCCGGTATTCTGATGTTAATGGGAGCCGTAATCGGTGTATGGGGCAGTGTCATGTCAGTGAGGAAGTTCTTGAAAGTGTAATTCTAAACAGGAGGGGCTGTTTGTAGGCTCTTCCTGATAGCTTTAACCACATAAAGAAAGAAACGATATACCTATACATAGAGTTGGAGGGAAGTAATCGCATATGAGGAAATCAGTTATTACGCTTGCCGTTGCTGTAACGGTCGGGCTGGGGACTTCTTTGGGAGGGATGCCTGCTAAAACAGAGGCTGCATCAATCTCGAAACTGAAGGAAGAACAAAATAAAATACATGAGCAGCGTTCCGATTTAAATTCGGATATTAATCAAGCAAACGATAAGATTACGAATCTCCAAGATCAGCAGGCAAGCGTTAAGAGCGAATTGAAACGCCTTGATTTAGCAATTAGCGACGCCGCTACTAAGATTGATGAACAAGCTGCAAAAATAGAAGAAACAAAAGCTCAGATTGCGACGCTTCAGGAAGAAACAAAGATTCTCAAGGAGCGGATTAAGAAGCGGAATGTCCTGCTGAAGGATCGGGCCCGCAGCTATCAGGATACGGGCGGAATGGTCAATTACTTAGATGTGTTAATGGGGTCCACGAGCTTTAGCGATTTTATCGACCGTGCGAATGCAGTGGCAACCATTATGCAGGCAGACCAAGATATTTTAAAGCAGCATGAAGCCGACAAAAACGAGCTTGAGGAGAAACAAACTCAAGTGGAAAAAGAACTTGCCAGCTTGAAGAAGATGCTTGCAGACTTGGAAACTATGAATAAACAATTGACTGCCCAAAAGGCTGAAAAGGATAAACTATTGGGAAGTCTAGAAAGTCAAGAGCATGAAGCCCATGAAGGAATGCTGGATTTAAAGGAGCAGGAGGAAATTCTTGCGGCTCAAGAGATATCGATTCAAAAAACAATCAAACTAGAACAAGAACGCCAGGCTAAAGAGGCTGCGGCCGCAGCGGCAGCTGCAGCGGCTAAGAAAAAGGCAGCAGCCAGCAGTAACAGCGGCAGCAGCAGTAATAGCAGCAGTCCCTCTGCAGCAGCACCACAGGTTTCAAGCGGCAGCTTTACAAGACCAGCTCCAGGTGTAGTTACTTCAGGATACGGCGGACGCTGGGGTTCTTTCCACTGGGGTGTTGATATTGCCCAAAGCGGCAACAATGTACCAATTGTCGCCGCGGCAGATGGGGTTGTCTCTGTTGCCCATTATTCAAGCAGTTATGGAAACGTAGTATATATATCGCATTCGATAAATGGTCAGGTTTATACAACTGTTTATGCACATATGTCAGGTTATCAAGTATCACCAGGACAAACTGTCTCAAAAGGTCAACGAATCGGCACCATGGGGAATACCGGTGATTCCCATGGCCAGCATTTACACTTTGAGCTTTACAAAGGACCATGGGCCTATCATTCAGCAATAAATCCAATCGGCATTGTTCCAATTTAATAAGTAAATTAAGGAAGAGGCTAAGCTTCTTCTTTTTTTTGTCTAAAAAGCAGGCTTAATAATTTATCATAACTCGTCCATTCCTCACATATAAGTTAATAAACAGGCAGGAATTCGGTGCCTATTTAGAAAATTAGATATGACAGGCATATTTATCTTGAGGAGGATTCGAATGAATCGAAAATGGATTGCCCTGTTGATGACGGGTTCGCTTCTAATCGGAGCGGGGGGCACCTATGCTGGAATGCAGTTGTTAGAGAAAAAGGAAAGCAGCGACGAACTCGAGCAAGCTCTTATCCCCATAGATCAACCTGTAAACTCCGTAACGGATATTAAAGACCTTGAAAAGGTTGAGCAGGCCTATGATTTGATCCTAAGCCGCTATGTTGAAAAAGTAGACCAAGACAAACTGGTTGAAGGCGCAATCCAAGGAATGCTTTCGGTGTTAAAGGATCCCTATTCAGTTTATATGGACAAGGAAACGGCCCAGCAATTTACCCAAACCTTGGAATCATCCTTTGAAGGCATTGGTGCTGAGGTCGGGATGGTCGATGGAAAAATAGTCATCGTCTCGCCGTTTAAAAATTCTCCAGCGGAAAAAGCAGGCATTAAGCCAAATGATCAAATTCTGAAAGTCGACGGCAAAAGTGTCGAAGGGCTTGACCTCAATAAAGCAACCTTAAAAATCCGAGGCAAAAAGGGGACGCCGGTAACGTTAGAGATTGCCCGTAAAGGGTTAAAGGAACCATTGTCGATTGACGTCAAGCGCGATGAAATTCCACTTGAGACCGTCCACGCTTCCGTTAAGAAGCAAGATGGCAAAAAGGTCGGCTATATCGAGATCACCTCCTTTGCTGAAAATACAGCGGCTGATTTTAAAAAGGACTTAAAGGCTTTGGAAAACGATGGCATTAAAGGGCTAATCCTTGATGTCCGCGGCAATCCCGGCGGATTTTTAGACAGTGTCGGCGATATATTAAAAGAATTTATCCCGAAGGATATGCCATATGTTCAAATCGAACAGCGTACCGGCAAAAAACAGCGTTTCTTCTCCACCCTTTCCGAGAAAAAGAATTATCCTGTGCTTGTCTTAATCAACAAAGGCAGTGCATCTGCTTCGGAAATTTTGGCCGGTTCATTACAGGAAGCAGCAGGCTATCAGCTAGTCGGGGAAACAACTTTTGGAAAAGGAACCGTTCAGCAGCCGGTACCGATGGGCGACGGCAGTAATATTAAATTAACCCTTTATAAATGGCTGACACCGGATGGGAATTGGATTCATAAAAAGGGGATTAAACCGGATGTTGCCATCAAACAGCCAGCAATATTTGCTACCCACCCAATTCAAGTTGAGAAGACGCTAGTAGAGGATATGAACAATGAGCAGATCAAAAATGCTCAAGAAATTTTAAAGGGCTTGGGCTTTGAGCCGGGCCGGACAGACGGATACTTCAGCGCTGAAACTACAATGGCTGTTAAAGGCTTCCAGCAGGACAAAGGCCTAACGCCGACCGGGGAAATTGATGCCAAAACAGCGGTAAAGCTTGAAGAAGCGGCGATGAAGGAAATGAAAAAAGAGAAGAATGACCTGCAGCTGCAAATGGCGTTGAAGCTGATCACGAAATAAACCATAATGAGACTTCGGTCTCTTTTTTTTCTTTAAATGTAATGAAAAATTGAATGTTACAACATTTTTAAAAACTAGCAATATGTTTTATGGTTTAAATTTGGTAAAATAAGCATTAGGGACTTTTAGATAATAGTTTACTAGAAATTTTAATTAGGCAGGTGGCAGGAAATGGTGGAAACATGGCTTGTGGAGCTACTTAAAGGGACAGGCAAATTATTTCTTCATCCTGTTTTATATTATCTCGTTTTCCTTGCTGGAATTTTAGGCGTTATGAGGGTAAAGCGGGAGCGAAAAAATTTTCATATTCGTGCCCATGATGCTTATTACGAACTCCGGCAGTTGTTTCCGCTGGGACTTCTTTGCGGGCTTGTTCTATCGATTATTGTTGTCGCGGCCGGAATCGCTGTACCTTTCGCTGCCATTCTATTAATCGCTGGATTCACCTTTTTGTGGTCATTGACGACAAAAGTTCGGCTGATCTCACCTGTATACACAGTCGGGGCTGCTTTTTTCACGACCATTTTAATCGCAGAAAATAACTGGTCGATTCCGCTCTTTTCGAAGTCGTTTCATTCGATTGGTGACAAGGTGTATCCTTCCGTTGTCGTGGTTCTTGGCCTTTTGCTAATTGTGGAAGGCGTTCTGATTCTTAAAAATGGCAGCAAGGGAACATCACCGAAACTAGCAAAAAGCAAGCGCGGTCAAAGTGTGGGTGTCCATGAAGTGAAGCGGCTCTGGATGCTGCCGCTGTTCATGCTTATTCCGGGCGATGCGCTCCAGCTGCCATTTGATTGGTGGCCGTTGTTCCATATAGGTGCGAAAGAGTACACGCTCATTTTTGTTCCTTTTGCTATAGGGTTCAATCAGCAAATCAAAGGGATGCTCCCAAAAGAAGCGATACAGCTTCATGGCCGGCAAGTCATTACGCTCGGGGTTCTTATCTCAATCCTTTCAGTGGCAGGTTATTGGTATCCGCTAATTTCGATTGTTATCGCTGCGCTAGCCGTAATTGGGCGTGAATCCTTAACATTAATGGCGTCACTTAAGGACGAAAATAGACCATTTTATTTCTCCAAAAAGAATCATGGCTTGATGATTATTGGCATCATTCCCGAATCCCCAGCAAGTAAGATGGGACTCCAAGTCGGGGAAATCATCGCCAAAGCCAATGGTGTACTTGTCCGGGATGAAAATACCCTTTACGAAGCATTGGAAAAAAACCGCGCCCATTGCAAGCTCGATGTCCTCGATAAAAATGGCGAAATTCGCTTCGTTCAGCGCGCACTATATGAAGGCGACCACCACGAACTTGGCATCTTGTTTGTTCCGGATGAGCGGAAGTATGATAAGAAGATTGGGTAATTGTGTTTACGATGTTAACTTGGGGCTATGTTTGAGTACATCTTCAACCACTATAGTCGATGACCAAAATAAACAACCGCAATCCCCTGCATTCATCAGGTATGGGGATTGCGGTTGTTTATTTATAAATATTTTTGAACAAACGTTCCTTTTGTTGTAGAGTTAGTTTGAAATAAAAATAAAGGAAATAGAAATTTGAATGAATACTTATAAACTACATACGTATTAATTAGAAGCCCCATCTTAAAGGAGGAATCTAAATGAAATATTCCCATCCCCCCGAAGTTAGACCTTACCTAATTTCAAAGACGTTAGTTCCTGAAAATCAAGAAACACCGATACATTTTTATAACGGAGATATTGTAACTGAAAAACTATTTTATAGAAGGAATCATTTTTCTTATCCCCACTTTGCATCATCCTTTTATCTTCTCCCAATTGAGGGACTAGTACATACCCCAAAAGTTTTTTCATTACAGGAAATATATTCATTGCCATCAAAAACGATGAAAGTGGTTTTAGAATGTTCTGGTGATAAGCGAAAGTTATTTAAACCCAAAGTATTTGGAGAGCAATGGGGAAAAGGAGCACTAAGTCAAGGCATTTGGAAAGGCGTAACATTAAGTACCTTGTTGCAGTACACAGGATTGCTTGATTCTGCAAAAGAAATTGTTTTCGAAGGCTATGATAATGGAATAAGACCTGATTCTAACCAACTATTTAATTTTTCAAGGAGTTTACCCATTGAGAAAGCCATTGACCCAGAAACTATTATTGCTTACGAATATAATAATCACCCCATCCCCTTCAAGCACGGATTTCCTCTAAGATTAATTGTTCCTGGATGGTATGCCATGGCATCTGTAAAATGGATTAAAAAAATTATAGTGATTGACAAGGAATTTAAAGGACCTTTTCAAGCAGTTGATTACGTTTACTATCCGAACAAAGAAAACGATAGTGGAAAATTCCCCGTAACCACAATCAATGTTAATTCAACGATTCAATATCCATTAAATATGCAATTATTGCATACAGGAGTTTATGAAATTAATGGGATTGCATGGTCTGGTAATGGGAAGATCGCAAATGTAGAGATTAGTATTGATGGAGGTAAATCTTGGGATACTTGTCACTTAACCACTTCATCAGAGAAACATTCATGGGTTCGTTGGAATTATAAATGGGAAGCACTAAAAGAGGGAGAATACACCATACTTTCAAAAGCAAAGGATTCTAATGGTAATATTCAACCATCGGAACCAACGTGGAACAGGAAGGGCTATGGTTACAACGCTATAGATAGAATTAAAGTAAAAGTTGAGTAATTTTTTTAAAAAAGTAAGACCCTTTTTTGCTTTATTGTCCAGCTTAGCGTTGTAAATCCTCATTTTCCTAACTACTCCCCCTAATAAATTTATTTTAAAATACCTTTTTGATTAATTAGATTTTTTGTTATAATCATTATAATAGGCGATGGAGTTCGCCATCAACCGTCTTTGTGACTAATGACTCCTACCAGTGGTTATTCTTATTACTGGTAGGAGTTTATTTTATTTTAAAAGAAAATTATGTAAGGAGTTTTTTGAATAAATGTAATTGCAGTTGGGTTAGGTGCTTCTTTGGCTCTATTTTGCGCTTCATGGTTGGAAAAGCGATTCCTTCTCAGTCAGGTTTCCCATTAGGAACCCTGGTAATTAACCTAATGGGTTGTTTATTTCTTGCATGGTTTTTTTCCATTACGGCAAAACAAAAAAATATTAATCCCAATTTAATATTAGCTATAGGAACAGGTTTTACAGGTGCATTCACCACTTTCTCAACATTTTCAGTGGAAACACTGAATTTGCTTAAAAATCAGCAATATTTTATTGCCATTTTATATGTGACGATAAGTATATTTGGGGGAATAGCACTAGCCATAATAGGGACGAAATTAGTATCGTTAGATTTTAAAATAAAACGAAAAACAAGGGGGGAATCATAATAATGATATTTGTTGGTCTGGGAGGCATTTTTGGCGCAATTTCGAGGTTTTTGCTTGGAAAATGGCTCACAAGTAAGACTTCCGGAGTTTTCCCCTTCGGAACTTGGATCATTAATATTAGCGGCTCGTTTTTACTTGGTTTTCTTGCTATCTTAAATCTAAAAGAAGCTATTCCGGAGTGGACTTGGTTTTTGTGTGGTACAGGCTTTCTTGGAGCATATACCACCTTTTCAACTTTTGGATATGAAACTATACAAATGTTACAGTCAAGAAAAACAAAAAACGCTTTATTCTACGTTATAACTTCGGTAATATTAGGTGTATTTTTTGCTTGGATCGGAAGTCTTATTGGAGATGTTTTATAAATAATTAATAATGAGACGGGGAATTTAATTAACTTACAAATTATTTCAATCAATAAACCAAATGGCAGGTCATCATCCATTTTTCGATGGGCTAATGGTCTTTGTTACTCAAAAGGCGTAAATGTTAGTGAAGAAGAAAGATGAAAATTACTTGCAAATTGCAATTGAATATTTTATATTTATTAACTCAACTTTCGCACCCATAAAGTAGGTGATACGCGTTCATTGTTATAGGCCTGTAGCCTATTCATTAGTTTGCTTGACAGTCTAGAAAAATGAAAAACACCTCGTTCTTTGGTAAAGTGTAATTGACTAGAAAACACTACCAAATAGAAGAGGTGCTCCCTATATGATAGACTAAAATAGCCCAAATAATCAACTACCAAAAGAACTTGATTCTGTATTTTCCAAAAGTTAATTCAAAGTCAACTTGAGTAGTGGATTTCCGGCCTTCCTAGCTATATCAAGGCTTATTTGCCAATTTCACTCTGCGAAAGTTGAGTCATAACTGAATCAATTTCATAATTGATATTTTGAATGGTTAAACGAATTGCCATGACCTCTTATTGGTACCCAAAAAACAGCAGAACGTTTTGTACAAGAAAGAAAAAGATTAAGTGGCCTGTAATCCTTAATCATCAAAGACGTAACAATAAAATAATTCCGAGCATATCCTATTAACAAATTGACCAAGACAGTAACTGCTGTCTATAAGGATAAAAATTCCATTCTATACAGAAGGGAAAGAAATACTTGGAAAATATAAATGATGGAACAATGTCACAGCTTGGAAAGAAAATCTGTCTTTGTATGATTGTTAAAAATGAGTCAAGAATTATAGAAAGGTGTTTGAATGCAGCAAAACCAATCATCGATTTCGTTTCGATATGTGATACTGGATCTACTGACAAAACTCCTGAAATCATTGAAAACTGGTGCAAGGAGCATCATATCCCAGGCACTGTTCACCATGAAGCCTTTAAAAATTTTGGCTACAATCGAACATTATCAGCCCGTCTCGCCCAAGAAACGTACCCAAAATCTGATTATCTGTTACTGCTTGATGCAGATATGATTTTACAAGTTGAGCCAAGCTTTGATAAATCGCTTTTAGTTCTAGATCACTATCTAATGGTGCAATATGATTCTCAAATAAAATATTGGCTGACTCGTTTGCTTAAAACCTCTCTCCCTTGGCAGTCGGTTGGGGTAACACATGAATATTGGGATCTTGATCGTGAACGTTTAAGTGAAGAAGGTCAAACTTGTTTTGAAACAAAGGGGAAGTTGGATGAACTTGTCATACATGATCAGCTTGACGGAGGCAGTAAGCATGATAAGTTTGAACGGGATAAACGGTTATTGGAAGAAGGGATTTCGGATCCGTCAACACCATCCTATTTAAAAACAAGATATTTATTTTATTTAGCCCAAACCTATTTTTGTCTTAATGAATGGGAAAAATCGATTGAATGGTATCAAAAACGAATTAAGGCTAGTGGATGGGTGGAAGAGGTTTTCTATTCTATTTTACAAATCGGTCTGTGTTATGAAAGTTTAGCAAAGCGGGCGTCTTTTCAGCAGAATCTAAATCAACCAACAGAATATATCCCATTTTCAGCAGAAGAACAATATTTCGCCCTTGCATTGGCCTATTTTCAGAATGCTTGGGAATACAGGCCCGTGAGAGCAGAACCCCTTTATCACCTTGCCAGGCTATTTAGAGAGAAATCAAGGCATCATCTTTCTTTACTTTATGCCCAAAAAGGGAAGCAAATACCCTTTCCAAAAGAAGATATCCTTTTTGTTGATTATCATGTTTATGATTATCTGTTCGATTATGAAATATCCATTAGTGCCAACTATATTGAATCTGAGTATTCTAAGGGAAAATCTGCATTGGAGTCTCTTCAAGCTAAAATTGATCAATTACCCGAAGCAATAGCGAGGTCGGTGGAGAGCAATGCAAAATTTTACAAGTCTTAACTACTCGTTTTAAGCTTGATGGTTGTTGAGAAAAAGCAATGATTTCTTTTGGAGTCAATGCTTTTTGTTTTTATTTGTTTCTTTTTTACAATATTCTTGTAGACTTACAGTTCCTTTTCTTACTAACCGGAGTTTCATCCTTGTGTGTACTTATGGAGTGATGAGGAGCTTTTCTTTCACTATTATTTTCACCAATTCCTGAACCTAAGCTAATGATCACCCAAGAGCAATTTCTTAAGAGAGTGATATTTTATTTCAGGAATCTTCAACTGCTTGGATACTATTTACATTATCTATTCTAGAGATTCTTAATTTACAACTACATATTCGCATATAAAAAAATCTCCCTGTGCAGGAGATTTTCATAATTATTACGTTTTTAGTTCTAAAAGTTCCTTAGTAATACGACTCACCAGTAATTCAAACTGTTGATTATTGAATTCTTCGTTATAGTCCTTTTAATCCAAGGTAAGTCCTTTTAATTTTTTCCAAGCTTTCCACCTATACTGCTTGATCTAAAGCTTGGAAACAGCTATACAACTTCAATTTGATTTTGTGAGAGTTCCATATCCATTCGAAACTAATTTAATAATTTAATAACAATCGAAGCGTTTACGTTTGTTTGTGTGCCTCCTGCCAAAGTCTGAAGGATAACTGCTGAAGCAGAAGAATGATTTACAAGGGTAATAACATCGCCTGCTGCTAAGGTGACTATAACCTGACCGGTGTTTTGCTGAGTGCCGGCACCTGAACCGTAGACTGTTCCTGCAATCGGCGCGCCATTGTCAAATAGAGCGAATTGGTTGGGCTCTACACCCGACACGGAGAAATTAATCTCGTAGTCTCCTGCAACGGTAACTAGAATTGAATCTGTTCCTGGGGCATGAATAATTCCAGGTGTAATTACTCCATTGGAATCGAAAGTGACAGTAGCCTCTATAGCCACCGTTTGAGCAATTAGGTTGTAAATATATGCGTATTGGGATAACCCACCAGCTGCACCAGTAGCT
>NZ_BCVP01000015.1 GCF_001591805.1 Neobacillus novalis NBRC 102450
AGTAGCACCGGTTGCGCCAGTATCGCCGGTTGCACCTGTAGCACCTGTAGCGCCAGTAGCGCCGGTAGCACCGGTAGGTCCACCGGAAGGACCCGTAGCACCGGTAGCACCAGTAGCACCAGTATCGCCAGTAGCACCGGTAGCACCGGTATCGCCCGTAGCACCAGTAGCGCCAGTAGCGCCTGTAGCACCAGTTGGACCAGTAGTTCCAGTGATACCTATTTGTTGAGTTTGTAATACTTTTACAGTAAGATCCATAACGATTTTCTCGCGCAAGGTGCTAAATGCTGCTTCAGGGTCTACAAAAGTTGGGGAGAAATCAAGTTCAAAGAAATTAGCAGAAACTAACTCACCAAAAGGCTGTTCATTATAATTGACGAAATTTTGAAAGAAAAATTTATCTAATCGTGGGACTAGACCATTTTGCTCATTAAGGAAGTTAGATTTGTTGTCTACCGAAACACTGAAAATTGGTGGATTAAGGAATGTTGTAAGGTCTGAAAAACCAGAAAATGGAACATCGGCAATTCGATCCTGGAGTGGTGCATTACAATCAGCTGTAGCATATTCAATATTCTTACGAATAAATCCAGATACAATTAATTTAGCTCTTGTTACGTTGAAAAAGTCAGATCCGTCAATAGGTGCAAATGCAACAGGAACAAGTTTTACCTGATTTAGAAATACATTTTTCACCACACGCTTTATTTCTGTTGCTGCTGGAGAAAGTGGAATATCAGCTTCTACAACAATTTGCAAGGTTGGTTCTGCTAATACAACTGGTGTTTTAATGGTTGGGGTAACACTTTTTGAAAGTGTAGTGTTTAATGGGATCAGTTCTGTTGATGATACGGGACAAGCCGGGTCAAATGCTTGGTTAGTGCTGTTAGTTTTTTTGTTATCACTCATAAAATTCACTCCTTATTTTTATTTTAACTACTTAACTAGTGTATTCATTCATAGAGAAAAGGACAGGGTAACTGTAATAGTCAATTTGCTCTTTTTTTAAAATTTGGTTCCTTTTTTTGAGAGTAGAATACTTTCTTCATTATTTACTTGATTTCATAGTGAACATAACGTATGTCATGTTCACTAGAAATAATAAAAGGGGATTGGACATCTGTTAATATAAATATGAAATTGAGAAACTACCCTTGTTGCGTTAAAAACCTTGGTACGACTAATCTGAGATTTATGAAATTGATTCATTTATAAAAAGAATAGACTTAATAATAAAGTAATTATTAAATGAAGAAGAAATATTCGGAATTGTACGCCTTGAAAATTCCTAATATTGAAACTATACCCTTATAATTATTGAGGTTACAGAGCTAAGTAAATGACGCGTGCATTATCTAATAATTAGAAAAACATATAAAAAGCAAAAGACATCATTAATAAGATGCCTTTTGCTTTTTATTGCTCATTAATTCAAAGTAAACAAACTTGATAAAGTCGGTTTACGTATTAACTACTACGATTAATATGGTACGGTTATTCTCCAATTTAAGGAGATAAGGTAAATACTTAACTACCACTTGCTTTATATTCTAAAACAAGGTGTGGTAATGCCAGCCGCAGACATTTTAGGCCTTACAAACATTATATTCGCAAAATAATTCCAGCCATTTTGTTGTAAAAGGGAGATGAAGAAGGATTTCTTCAAAATTAATTGAATTAATTTAGCACAAAGGTACGCATTTCTATTAATAGGGGCGATTATATGGCTGAATATGTAGTTAATCTGAATCCCAATTTTGATGACTTAGAAGATTTCGAAGAAGAGAATAATAATTTGTGTAGGGTAATAATATTAGATAGAAAACATGGTAAAAAATTTAAAATCCTTCAAATTATAGAGTACAACTGCAATTAAGTCGTGATGGACTTTAAGGACTTAGAAAAGAGTTAATAAGATTTGCTCATAAATACGACAATGGTGAGTGCCATCATTTAATGCCATCAAAAAGTGAGCATTTTTCACAAACATTAGAAATTGTGTCAATACCAGATAGTTGTGAACATGTAATTGGATGTGCTAATTTTGACACTATAGATAAATATTTAGAAGACGATTAGTACATTCTTGAACTTTACAGGGTTTATGTTAAGTAGAAAGGCTACTTAGGTAGCTTTTTTTATGTTTGTTTATATTCGGACCAGGTCATCATTTCTCTATAATGATGGCCTTTAAAGTTTGAAAAAAGAAAAAAGATATTAGTTTTTATACTTGAATAATCTTTTAGATGTTTTACAAAAAATTAATAATAGTTAACTTGCGGTTTTTATATAAGTGAATTATTATATAAGTAAACGCTTATTAAGTGAAGGGGATGACTTTTTTGGAGAATCTTGAAATAATGGCGAAACAGTTAAAAGCTGTGAGTGATCCTAATCGTTTAAAGCTGTTGGCTTGTCTTAAAAAAGGGGAAGTATGTGCTTGTGATTTTGTTGATGTGTTAAATATTTCTCAACCTGCTGTCAGTCAACAATTGAAAAAGTTAAAAGAAGCAGGAATCATTGTCGAAAGACCAGCAGGAACATGGAAGCATTATCGATTAAATGATGTGCAACAACCGTATATTCAGACCATTATTGACCATTTGGATGAGATTTCATTCATACGTTGCGACTGTTAATCGCTTGTGATACTTTTTTAGTCAAGACGTGCGAGGTATAGATAGATCCTGTTTTGCGTCAAGAATTTTCATCATCAAGGGGATTAAAACAATGAAAGAAAAGCTTATAAGTGAATTTTTAGGAACCTATTTTCTTGTTTTTGCCGGGACAGGTGCAGTAGTAATAGATACTATGACGAAAAGTTTAACACATGTTGGCGTAGCCATTACATTCGGGCTAGTTGTAATGGCATTAATTTACACGTTCGGTCACATCTCAGGTGCACATTTTAACCCTGCAGTTACCATTGGATTTTTAATTCATAAGGATATTACTAAAAAGGAAGCCGTTTATTATATTTTTACACAAATAATTGCAGGGATTGCAGCTAGTCTCACCTTATTTCCTTTATTTGGAAATGTAGCATCATTAGGTACTACCCTACCAAGCGGTACATGGTCTCAATCGTTTGTTTTAGAATTCATCCTTACATTTTTCTTAATGTTTGTTATTTTTGGAGCTGCTGTTCATGGTAAAGCAGCAAAACCCTTTGCAGGAATAGCAATTGGGGCAACAGTGGGGTTAGAAGCGATGTTTGGTGGTCCCATTAGTGGTGCCTCGATGAATCCAGCAAGATCGATTGGTCCAGCAATCGTATCAGGAACACTTCAACATTTATGGGTGTATATTATTGCGACTATTTTAGGGGCCATGTGTGCGGCAATCATTTATAAATTAATAGACGATACAAAAAGGAGCGAGCAACATGTCTAAAAAAACTCTTTATTTTTTATGTACAGGAAACTCATGTCGAAGCCAAATGGCTGAAGGTTGGGCAAAGAATTATTTAGGTAATGAGTGGGAAGTACGCAGTGCCGGCATTGAAGCACACGGGTTGAACCCCAATGCTGTAAAGGCGATGAAAGAAGCTGGAATTGATATTTCAAATCATACTTCTGATATTATTGAACCTGTATATTTAAACAACGCAGATTTAGTTGTCACGCTATGTGGTGACGCTGCTGACAAATGCCCAATTACCCCGCCAAAAGTAAAACGAGTGCATTGGGGATTTGATGACCCAGCAAAAGCACAAGGAACAGATGAGGAAAAATGGGCATTCTTTCAGCGTGTCCGTGATGAAATTGGAAATAGAATCAAGCGATTTAGTGAAACAGGAGAATAATACAACCAAAAACCAAGAGTCATTCTTTAAAAAGGGGAAGAGAGGTCCCATTCAAATGGTACCTCTCTTTCGATATGATTTGGTTGAAATGGTTACCATTAGGAAAATGGCAACAAGAATATAGGCAATACCTCCAAGCAGACCCAAGGAACGGGGTGTGAGGTATTGGAGTGCGGATCCGGATAAAAACATAGACATTCCCAAAATGGTGTTTGAGATTGTTGCCAGTAGCCCAAACATGGTTCCTTGATGCTCCTCGGGAATTTCCTTCATGAGAGTGGTGTCGAAGCACGTATTTCCAATCCCGGACATAAACGCAGCACCACAGAATATAAGCAGTGCGAAAACCACTAAATGTGTTCGGCTTAATAAGACTAGAAATACCCCTTCAAGCAATAGACATACTAAACCTGTAACAAGGAAATTTTTTCGTAGTTGATTGGCGACTGAAAAGCTTAACATTAAACCAATCCCTAAGGCACCATAAAAAAGACCTACCCCAACATCTCCAAGCTGAAACTCATTAATCGCATAGACGCTGATTAGAACATTATCAATTCCATTCATAGAAGCAATTAATATCTCACATAAAAGAAGGATTTGAACCGGTACAGACATCAAGATTACCTTTTTGAAGGTTGAGATTGGACTTTCCTTATTGGACTCATCTACTTTTTCTATGTTTTTATTTTTGGGAAACGTAATAGTCGAGATGATGGCTCCAGCTCCTAAAAATGAAACTGCATTTAACCAAAATGTCACACCAGCCCCAAAAATAGCTGAAACGATTCCACCTGAAATGGCTCCAATGATTAAAACAATCCCGACCATGACTTGCTCCAAACTATTCACTTTCACAAGATGCTCTTTGCTCACGAGCCCAGCTATGCCCGATTTTCTTGCCGGTCCATAAATAGCTTCTCCTGAAGCCAAAATAAACGAACTACAATAGACAATCCAGAGATCCTCCTTACTGTGAACAAAAAGGAAAGATAAGGCTACCGCAACTCTAATAAGGTCAGTTGTGACTAATATTGTTTTTCGCGAAAATCGATCTACCAGCCTTCCCACTATTGGTCCAAAAAATAATGAGGGCACCAGCCGAATGGCTAGAGTCGTTCCCACCGCCAAGCCTGACCCTGTTACATGCAAAAGCATAGCTAACACAGCTACGGAACTAAAGCGGTCGCCAATCCCATTCACAATTCCAGCTAGAAATAATCTCCGATATTGTTTTTCTTCCTTTAAAAATGAAATACCCATATCTATCACCTTCTTTTACATATATCTAATTTTATATTCATCTAATTAGTTGGGTAAAAAAAACGGGTGCCGGCTGACACCCTTTAACTCAACCACCATAACTCAACCGGATTTAACTCATATTGATTGTTTTCTCGGTACATATATTGGCACATAATCAGTTCGCGTCTTAATGTTGCATAATCCTCATGATAATGCTTTAAATATTCATTGATTTCTTTCTCTTGATAGACTTTTCCGAATTCCAATCCTTTGATCATATGAGCTAGTACCACAAGCTTTTTCTTTCTTTGTGCAGGGTAGTTTTTCAGTTTCCCATCTTTCGTGAAGAAATTATTGATAATAGCTGATCGTTCCTCTTCAGTAACCGACATTTCCATTTTTGCATCACCTCCTGTTCCAACAGATAAAATGCCCTTAGCACTCATTTCTAATATTTTTGTATTAAGAGAAAAATAGATCGTATTTTTATCACGGCGTTCTTTAATAAGTCCAACCTCACGCAGCTTCGTCATATGGTGTGTAATCGTTGGCGGCTTAAGCCCTAACGTCTCAGCAATCGCTTGCCCATTCAAAGGACCTTGCTTTAGCAAGGCAATAATCCGAATCCGTGTCAGATCACCTAATGCTTTATGGAATTCAACAATTTTGTTTAACTGCATTCGTTCATTCACCTACTTTTGTATTTATCTAATTAGATACTAATCGAATCCGATTTAATAAGCAAGGGGTAAATATGATTTTTTTAATACAGACATGCCAAATAAATGAAGCCAAAGGATTTCCTATCCTTTGGCTTCATTTATGCTTATAATTTTCGATATTTTTTCAAAGCCAAGATATTAAGTACAATGAAGATGGCAGCGAAAATAACTAAGGCGAAGAGATCGCCGCTGATTTCGCTTAAGCTGGCTCCTTTATACATAACGCCCTTTAAGGCGTCCCCTGCATAATACATTGGGATAATCCTCGCGACTGCCTGTAACCAATTGGCCATCCCTTCAAGCGGGAAGATCCCGGCAAAAAATATTTGTGGAATAACCGCTATCGGGATAAATTGTATCATTTGAAATTCTGAAGCCGCAAAGGTCGATAACAGAATCCCTAAAGAAAGTGCTACCAGAGCGAGCAGCAAGTTAATCAATACCACATTCCAAATCGAGCCGGCAAGCACGATGTCTAATACATTGATTGCATAAAAGACGACAATCAGCGTTTGAATGACAGCGAATATTCCATAACCAACCAAGTAGGCTGTAACAATTTCTACTCTTCGAATTGGCGTCGACAATAACCTTTCCAATGTGCCGGTCGTCCGCTCACGTAATAGGCCAATCCCCGAAATAATAAACACAAAGAAGAAGACGAAGAATCCTACTAAAATCGGGCTTAAGACATCAAAAAAGACAGTATCCGCATTACCGTAAACATAGTTTACATCGATACTTGTTGGTGTTATAGTTGGCGCTGGTCCAGAACTTTTCATCATCATCTTGAATTGGAACTCGGCAGCAACCACCTGATTGACCTTCATTTGCAGCACTTTCGCTTTTGAAGGGTCGTCATTTAGCAGCGTCAATTTCATTATCCCATTTTCATGATTAAGCAAACCGTCGAGGTCTTCATTAACCACTGTCTTATTTGTTACATTTTCAAATTGTTTTACGTTAATGTCCGCCTTTTTCAATGCTTCCACCAAATTACTGTCCACACCTGAGACGCCTAATTTGGGATCAACTGTATTGCCATTAAATAAAAAGTACATCAGCGTTAAAATTAAGAGCGGAGCCACAAACATTAATGCTAAAGTCCGTTTATCACGAAGCAATTGCTGGCAGATTCTTTTGATTAATGCCGTCATTCTCATGCCTGTTTCACCCCTGCTTTCAGGAATACCTCATCAAAATCGTCTGTTTCGTATAACGCTTTTAACTCACTTGGCGAACCGCTGGTTAAAATGCGGCCATCGCGGACCATGGCGACATAATCACATTTCACTGCCTCATCCATCACGTGTGTGGTCACGATAATCGTTTTTCCTTCTTCATTTTTCAATCGTAAAAACTCTTTCCAAATTGATAATTTTAATTCGGGGTCAATTCCCACAGTCGGTTCATCTAATATTAAAATCTTCGGATCTTGAATCAGTGCGATTGCCAGGGATAAGCGTCGTTTCATTCCGCCTGAATAGGCCGCTACGCGCTTCTTTAGGTCCGCCGTCAGGTTTACTAAGCTGGCCACGTAAGCAAGCCGCTTTTTCTGCGCTTCCTTATTTAAGCCAAAAAGTGAAGCAAAAAACTTCAGATTCTCCTCACCTGTTAACTCAACATAGAGGGCGTCCGATTGCGCCATATAACCGATTTCCTGGAGTAAGCCAAGGTTGGGCATTTTTTGATTTAATACATGAATCGATCCGGTATCTGCCTTTTCCATGCCAACAATCATTTTGACAAGCGTGGTTTTCCCTGCCCCTGAAGGTCCGATTAACCCGAATAATTGACCTTTCGGGATTGTTAAGTTAACACCACTCAAAACGGGCTTTTTACCATAGCTTTTATTGACATCTTCTACTTTAATTGTTGGATCCATTCCCATTCCTCCTCTAGAGATGCTTCTACTTTAATTTTACAGCTCCAGACGATTTTAACAATAAACAAATTGGTGTTTTCTGTTTATTAATTCAAAATAAGAACGAAAAAATGTGTGTTAAAAGTAGGTTTGGCGGAATCACACCTATAGCCGGTACCCAATAAGGATCAGTTTCTAGGGCCCTCTAATTTTCGTGTTTTTTTGGAGAATTTATGCATATCTGGAAAACGATCGGTTAAACCTATAATGGTAAATTTTCCAATCTATAAAAGGTGGTTTAGCCATGATTATTAGCTTGCTGAATAGTATTGAGTTTCAAAATCCGGGGATTTTTAATGTGGAAGGAGCGGCGGCCATCGTTTTTTATTTCACGCTGTATTCGTTTATGGGCTGGCTGCTCGAAAACAGCTACAGCTTCTTCACAAAACGGGTATTTTTCAAACCCAATTTTTTGTGGGGGCCATTTAAACCGATGTATGGCTTTGCCCCTATCCTCCTGGTCTATTTAATACCGGCGAACACACATTTGGCGGTTGTGGCCGTGCTTTGCTTTTTCATTCCGACGATTGTGGAATATGTGAGCGGTGCTTTGCTACAGAAATTATTCAACCGCCAGTGGTGGGATTACTCCGACACCCCAATGCAGCTGCACGGTCATATTTGTTTGCCCTTTTCTCTTTGCTGGGGTGTCCTCGCCATCATTTGTGTACAATGGATCCATCCGGCCCTCACTGCTTTCTATGGAGCAATCGCGCCTTTTTGGGCATGGATTTGGGCTGTGGCAGGGTTATACTTCCTTGCCGACCTCGCCTTAGCGACACGAAGACACTCATTAAAGGACCTCATTACCGATGAATCATCAAACCCAATTCAATAACAGCGCTACGACAACAGTAAAAACTCCTACGCTTCTTTAAAGCCGAAGGAGTTTTCGTATTGAAATAGATTAAATTTCTATGAAAAAAAGAAATATAAGGATAAATAATGCTACATTGAAGGGGAGCGTTTTACGCAACTAGTTGGAATGGGCATCTTGAGAGAGATTCATAAAGGAGCGATCATCTTGAAACAGCGAATTTTGGTAGTAGAGGATGAAAAACAAATCGCCAAGATTTTAAAGCTTGAACTCGAGTATGAAGGCTATGAGGTCGTGGTTGCCTATGACGGCAAGTCAGGGCTGCAATCAGCCTTGAGCGAAAAACTGGATTTAATCCTATTAGATGTCATGCTTCCTGAAATGAACGGCATTGAGGTATTAAGAAGAATACGCAAAGTAAATACACTGATCCCTGTTATTTTACTAACCGCCCGTAACATGACGATGGACAAGGTGGCAGGTCTCGACCAGGGGGCCAATGATTATATCACCAAGCCATTTGAAATCGAGGAATTATTGGCGAGAATTCGCTCTTGTCTACGGCAGAATTCCATTGCTGTTAAGGCATCACAAGCGGAGGATTCCGTATTAACAATTAGGGACCTAACCGTCAATCTTGAGACGAGAGAGGTAACAAGGGGTGAGGCTTCGATTACGTTAACCCCGAAGGAATTTGATTTGCTCGTGTATTTACTGGCCAATAAAAATAAAATCGTCACGAGGGACAATATTCTTTTTCATGTTTGGGGCTATGAATATGAAGGGGAAACAAATGTCATTGATGTATTTATCAGACATTTACGCAAAAAAATTGAAGAAGGCTTTTCAGATCCAACGATTATTCAGACTGTTAGGGGAATCGGTTATACAGTCAGGGAGAATTAAATAAATGAAGATAACGACAAAAATTAATCTAATCACGACGACCTGGATCATTTGTGTGCTAATAGCGGTCAATGCAGTGGTCTTTTTTTCTTTTATGAAAATTACCGTAAATATGGAAGATGATGAACTGCTGCAAAAGGCAAGTGTGTTAATAAAGGAGCTCAACAAGGAGACCTCCGCTGCCGGCACGAAGGAGAATTTAACTCCATACCTTGCGAACCATTCCTATATTCGGGTCATCAATCCCGATTCAAAAATTGTCAATCAAGTAACCAATGATCCGCCGATGGCAGCGAAAATAAAGGCGGAATTTGCCGCTAAAAAAGGAACTGACCGGCTGACGATTAGACTAAAGAATAAAGAAGAACAAATTGGGATTGTCAGGGTGCCAATCCAAAAAAATGGACAGGTTGTCGGCACGCTAGAGTTTGGCAAGAAATTAGCCGGCTTGGAATTAGGAAAGGACTTATTACTGTCGATCCTTGCCTTTTGTACCGTCCTTGGAGCAGTTCTATCACTGCTTGGGGGCAGGTGGCTCTCCAATCTGATTATGAGGCCGATCTCTAATATGATTAACACGATGGAGGATATTGAGCAAAGCGGGATCCCGAAGAAAATTGATATTCAACTTGAAACAAAAGACGAACTGCAGAAATTGGCTGTCACCTTTAATCGAATGATTGGGCGGCTAGAGAGGAACTTGGAAAACCAAAAGCAGTTTATCTCCGATGCCTCGCATGAATTAAAAACCCCGCTTACCGTTATTAAAAGCTATGCAGATCTTTTGCTTAGACGGGGACTGCAAAATGAAGCGGTTGCCCACGATGCAATCGAATCGATTCATTCAGAAGCAACAAGGATTCAAAAAATGACCGAACGGTTTCTCGACCTCGCTGATACCGAATCGGGCAATCTGTTAGAAACAAAGAAAATCAATTTAGTCTCTTTATGCGAGAATATAGGCAAACAACTGCAAGCTGCCTATAAGCGGATGATTGACCTCCATGTTAATGAAGCCTCCATTACCGTGGTCGCGGATGAAGTAAAGCTCAAACAGGCAATTATTATTTTAATCGATAACGCCATCAAGTACAGTATGGACAAAGTAGACGTTTATTTAGAGGACTCTGAAATAGGGACCAGTATTATCGTAAAAGATTATGGGATTGGTGTACCCGAGGGGGAACTCGAAAATATCTTTGAACGTTTTTACCGGGTTGATAAGGCGAGAAGCCGGGAGACGGGCGGAACCGGGCTCGGCTTGGCGATTGCCAAAAACATCATCAAGCAGCACCAGGGGGAAATAAAAATAAGAAGTACGGAGGGAGTAGGAACGGAGGCAGAGCTGTTCTTACCAAAAAGGAAATGATCAAACTAGTAATCATAGCTTTCATTTTATTATTGATGCTTATTCTTGTTTATGCAGTATTGCCAACAGTGCTGATTCGTATTGGCAATCTGGGCATAAGCAAACGGACGAGAACAGAAGCAATCGCAATCACATTTGATGACGGTCCCAATCCGGAATACACACCACAGCTGTTAGATCTTTTAAAAAAGCATGATGTGAAGGCGAGCTTTTTTGTGGTCGGTGCTAAGGTGAAAAAGTATCCCGAAATCATTAAACGCATGAATGAGGAGGGGCATACGATTGGCATCCATCATTATCAACATATTTCAAGCTGGATTCTCTCGCCCTATCAATTAAAAAAACAGCTTCAAATGACGGAGCTGGCCATCATGGAATGTACGAATGAGAAGGTCATGTTTTACCGGCCGCCATGGGGACATTTTAATCTTGTCAGCCTGCTGCTGAGTAAACGATATAAGATCGTTCTCTGGTCGCATATCTTCGGCGATTGGAAAGAAGCAAAGGGAAAACATGGTTTAACGGAGCAATTACGGCTAGCAACAGAACCAGGTTCGATTCTATTGCTTCATGACTGCGGGGAAACGCTTGGTGCGGACAAGTCTGCGCCCGGCTATATGCTTAAGAGCTTGGAAATCTATTTACAGGAAAATAGGGGAACTAAATTTATCACATTAAAAGATAGATGAGGCCATTATGAATGTTGATACGATTGTAAATTATATTGAGATTTATGGATACGCCGTCATTTTCCTGTTTTTATTCTTTGGGATTGTCGGCATTCCTGCCCCCGAAGAATCGCTGCTGTTTTTAATCGGCGTCTTGAGTGTCCATCACAGGCTCTCATTAGAATTAGCGATGATTTCTTCGATTCTTGGCGCCTTTGTCGGCATGCTGACAGCTTATAGCTGCGGACGATACGCAGGCTCCCCATTTATCAAAAAATACGGCAAGTATGTTGGAATTACAAATGAACGCTTGGAAAAAGTAAGCACTAAATATACAACAAACGCCCGTAAAACAATCTTGCTGGGTTTTTATCTGCCGGGACTGCGCCAGATAAGCCCATACTTTGCCGGGATTACTAACATTCCCTTTCAGCGCTTTTTTATCTTTTCACTAATAGGCACACTTCTTTGGGTCATTCCGTTTATTTTGGCAGGATATTTTGCGGGCAAAGTATTTAATATTAATCCCGCCTATGTCCCTTATTTAGGAATAATCTTACTCTTCATCTTTATCCTCTATGTTTTAATAAAGTATATAAAAAGGAAGAAAACGGAATCAACAAATAGACCAACGTAGACAAAAACCCGATAGCAGTTGTTCGGGTTTTTGTATTGTAAAAAAACGCTGAAACCAAGATTAAAAATCAATTAAAAACCTCGTTTTTCCAGAAAATAGTGATACAGTTGACAAGGAGAAATCATCTTTTCTAGGAACGATTTCTAAAAGAACAGGAGATGAAACAAATGAAAAAGATTCTGTTTTTACCACTGTTACAAATGCAGTCAGGGCATCACCAAGTCGCTGAGGCAATCATGGACTTATTAAAAAATCATACAGACGATATTATTTTTAAAAAAATTGACTTATTAAGTTATACCAATAAATCGCTAGAAAAAATGATTACGAATGGCTACTTAAAATGGATTCGCTATGCGCCGGAATCCTATAATCTCGCCTATAAAAGCTTTTTTTACGTCCCGCCTGCCAAAGGTCATTCCTTTAAATGGTATCAACCGCTGTTTTTGAAAAAAATGGAGCAATTGCTGGCGGAGGAGAAACCGGATTTAATCGTTTGTACGCACGCCTTCCCTTCCAATTTGCTCAGCAAGTTAAAAATGAAGGGGAAATGTGACGTCCCGGTCATTAACGTGTATACCGATTTCTTTATTAATAGTATTTGGGGAAGAGAGGGAATTGATGCTCATTTTGTTCCAAGTCAGCATGTAAAGGAACACCTGCTTAAGAAGTATCAAATTCCAAAACAACGGCTGTTTGTCACAGGAATTCCTGTTCATGAAAGGATTACCAAGAACGACGTTAGGAAAAAGACCAACAACCTGCGTCCGCAAGTTTTAATCGCCGGGGGAAATAGCGGGTTGGGCGGGATTGCTAAGCTGGCGGATGAGTTAAAATGCTCCACCCAGATAGATTATTTAGTCCTATGCGGCAAGAATCGGAAACTATATGAGGAAATTCGCTCATGGGATTTAGCACATATTAAGCCATTGCCCTATCTTTCCTCAAGGATCGAAATGAACACGATCTATGAAGCGGTCGATGCGATTATGACCAAACCAGGCGGTGTCACCGTGAGTGAGGCCCTGAAGAAGCGGCTGCCGATCTTTGTTCATTCCATGCTTCCCGGTCAGGAGGAAATTAATTTACATCATTTAAAGGACAAAGAGCTTGCCTTTGAACTTGAACAGAAACTGCCATTGGAAAAACAATTGCTCGCTGTTTTGCAGGATGCTGGCAAAATGAAGCGCTGGGAGCAGGCCGTCGATGCCTATCAGCAGGGGATTGAGCTTGATCATCCGGAATCAATCGTTGATGCCATCAAAGTCATTCTCGACCAAGAGACAAGCCGTATTCAATCAGCAGTTAGCAGCCAGCAAAAAGTCCTTCATAGTGCAGGTGCCTAATGGTATTTCAGAAAGCAAAAGGAAGAAGAGCCAGTGTATAAGGTTCTTCTTCTTTTCATATCTGTCACTAATCGATAGGATCTTAACTTGATTTGGCTATTGTGATTTGTCTATGCACCCCATTTTTTCAATATGAAATTTCTGTGAATTTATAGAGTTTGTTTGTGTTATAAAAAGGGAAACAATAAATAATAGGGATTGAGAAGTATGTGATATACTGAGCAAAGAGGAGGGGATCCTTATTTATAAAAAACAAGAACGAATGTTAATCTGGCTGGCCTTTATTGTTGCTTTTATTATCGGCTTATCGATTATTGGCCGGATTTTTTGAATGAAATTGGTTCTAAAGGCAGGTTAATGATGCCTTCCAAAATGTAAGAAAGGTGGTCGGACCGATATATGGGAAATGCAGATTCACTATTTTTTAGCCGTGTCTTAACAGAATTAACCTTATCCTTCCATATTATTTACGCAACTATCGGCGTGGGCATACCGCTGATGATAATGATTGCCCAATGGGTGGGGATTAAGAAAAATGACGAACATTATATTTTACTGGCGCGCAGGTGGACGCGGGGCTTCGTCATTACTGTGGCTGTCGGGGTGGTAACCGGGACCGCCATTGGCCTGCAGCTCTCGCTTCTATGGCCTAATTTCATGGAGCTGGCAGGAAATACAATTGCCCTGCCATTATTTATGGAAACGTTCGCCTTCTTTTTTGAAGCAATCTTTCTAGGCATCTACATATATACTTGGGATCGATTTGAGAATCAGAAAAAGCATTTGCTGCTGTTAATTCCGGTTGCGCTCGGTGCCTCTTTTTCTGCCGTGTTTATCACGATTGTGAATGCGTTCATGAATGCACCGCAAGGCTTTGACTTGGTTAACGGACAGCTGGTGAATGTAAGTCCGCTGCTCGCCATGTTTAACCCAGCAATGCCGACCAAGGTGGCCCATGTCGTGGTCACAGCCTATATGACATCGGCGTTTGTCCTCGCATCCATCGGCGCTTACCGGCTGCTGAAGGGCTCTAATCATGTGTACCACAAGAAGGCACTGTTTTTAACGATGAAGCTTGGGCTGATTTTTTCGATTGCCACTGCGGTCATCGGTGATTTTTCCGGAAAGTATTTAGCGGAATATCAGCCGGAAAAATTAGCGGCAGCGGAGTGGCATTTTGAGACAGAGAAGGGGGCGCCGCTGATTTTGTACGGTGTACTTGCAGACGGCGAAGTGAAATATGCCCTGAAAATTCCCTTTGGTCTCAGCATCCTGGCCCATAGCAATCCAAATGCTGAAGTGATCGGGTTAGACCAATTTAAGGAGGCCGACACCCCGCCGCATTATATCCATTATATGTTCGATTTAATGGTGACAATCGGAATGTGGATGGTTCTTCTATCGTTAGTGTACGTTGTTGGTACATGGCGTAAATGGCAGTTTATTTTTTCAAAATGGTTTAGATGGCTTATGGTGCTTGGCGGTCCTTTGTCGATTATCGCGATTGAGGCGGGCTGGTGGCTCGATGAAGTCGGGCGCCAGCCGTGGGTATTGCGCGGGATTATGCGGACAAAGGATGCAGCAACCACAAGCGGACATGTCGATACGATGCTCTGGCTGTTTGCTGGTCTTTATCTCATCCTTGGGATTGGCAGTGTTTTCGTATTATGGCAGATGTTCCGGAGGAATCCGGTGGAACAGGAATTGGCTGACCGGGCTGGAGAGAAAGCGGGTGTTGCAAAATGACGCTGGAGGTTCTCGGTATTACCGTATTGGGCGTGTTTCTTTTCGGATATATTATCGTTGCATCGATTGACTTCGGGGCAGGATTCTTTAACGCCTTTAGTACAGTGACTGGTAAACAGCATATTTTGACGAAGGTGATTCAGCGTTATTTATCACCGGTCTGGGAAGTGACGAACGTATTTTTAGTGTTTTTCTTTGTCGGGATTGTCGGTTTTTTCCCGAAAACAGCCTATTATTATGGCTCAACCCTGCTTGTCCCCGCGAGCATTGCAATCATTTTGCTGGCCATCCGCGGTGCCTATTATGCGTTTACCACATACGGGGGACTGAAGCATAAACGCTACACAATTTTGTACGGATTGACAGGATTATTTATCCCGGCTTCCTTATCGATTGTTTTGACGATTTCCGAGGGCGGCTTTGTCACCATGTTGGATTCAGGACCTGTCCTCGATTATTGGACTCTGTTTACTAGCCCATTATCATGGAGTATTGTGGTTCTAAGTTTGACATCCGTCTTATATATTTCCGCCGTGTTTTTAACGTGGTATGCGCAAAAGGCGAAAGACCGGGCTGCCGTCAGCCTGCTTAGGAAATATGCACTTATTTGGGCGGTGCCGGCAATCATCACCGCTGCCGGCATTATTGTGGAGATGAAGGGACATAATCCGGAACATTATCAACGCTTAGTCGATGTCTGGTGGCTGTTTGCGCTATCGGTGGTTTTCTTTGCGGGGACGGTGTTCTTACTTTGGAAGCGGCTTGCCTACGGTTTCGCCTTTTGGCTATTAATCGGGCAATTTACGTCCGCCTTCTTGGCCTATGGAATTTCTCATTACCCATATTTAATGTATCCATATCTGACGATTTATGACAGCTTCACGAATAAAGCGATGGCAACTGCGCTAGTCATTGCATTTATCGCCGGACTTTGCTTGTTATTGCCGTCACTATATCTGTTGCTCAGGCTGTTCTTGTTTAACAAAGCCTATGTACAAGGCGATCGAAATGATCATGCTTAGGAGGGGGGGGACTAACGGTGTTGGAAAAATTCCTGATCTTTTATGCGCCATTTCTTGTGCTTATCGCATCCATCCTGGTTGGGTTCTGGAGTGCTCTAAAGGATAACGTAGTGAACAAATAACATACAAGCATTTAATGAAGAGTCTCATCGATTAACGGATTCGGTTACCTATAAAAAATGAGTGCCAAATTTTATATGAATTTGGCACTCGTTTTTCCTTCTTTAACAATCCTCTTAAACTTCTCTTTCAATAACCCATGAAGCAGTTTCTAGTCCTCTTCACCTAAGCAGGTTTCAGGTCTTAATATAGATTAACATTTGGATTGCTTCCATCCAATGTATCGGCAAGATTCCCTGAAACTGAATTTTTGTAGCTTGTCATTTTTTCATACTCACCTTTTTTGAGTACGCTCTGATCGCCCTTCATTAAATAGGTGTAGGCAATAATCGATACAAACAATCCAAACGTCCATGCATTATCCCATAAGAAATGAAGTCCCGGAATGATGAGACCTAGAACCGGGACGGCTACTCCGATGATGAGCGCATAAACCCCATTTTTATTAAAACCGCCCGTATAACTGTAACGGCCGTTCACATCGTACAGCTCATGAAGAGCCATTTGCCGTTTACGAACAAGCCAGTAATCAGCTATGGCAATTCCATCGATTGGTCCAAGTAAGGCACCATATGTTCCAAGCCAGCCAAAAATGTAATTACCGAAATTTTCCATGATAAACCACGGCTGCATGAGGATGGCAAATAGACCTGTAATAAGGGCTCCGAGTCCAAAGGTAATACGTCTTGGATTCAAATTTTCGATTGCACGTGCTGGCGCAACCACGTTTGCTCCAACATTGATAGTTAAAGATGAAATAACGATCACGAGTGTACCTAAAAAGATGATAAATGGCGGGAACTTTGCCAGAAGCGCAACCGGATCCCAAAGCGCCTGTCCAAAAATGACCACAGTAGCAGAAGTTACAGCAATTCCAATAAAGGAGAAAATCGTCATGGTAAGTGGGAGTGAAAAGCTTTGTGCAACCATTTGCGACTTTTGGCTTTTTGCGTAACGGCAAAAGTCAGGAATGTTTAAAGCAAGTGTAGCCCAGAAGGCAATTACCCCGGTTACGGCAGGGAAGAACACTTTGAAAAATTCACCGGTTGTCTGGAATTGAGATGGAGTCGATAAAATCGGCCCCCAGCCGCCGGAATTGGTGAGTGCCCATATGAGGAGAATAATCGCTGAGATCCCAACGACAGGAGTTGCAATCAAACTTAAATATTTCATAGCCTGCGGACCCTTATATGCAACTGCTACATTTAAGATCCAAAAAAGAGCAAAGACAATGACTGTATGTCCCGAAAAGTTCCAGAAAGAGAAGGAAGCTGATAATAAGGTATCGATAGCGCCGGTTCCAATCCAGGTATTAATACCAAACCAGCCAGCAGCAACAATGGCTCTTGCCATAGCAGGAATATGTGCTCCCTTTGAGCCAAACCAAAGGCGGGCAAAAACTGGGTACGGAATCCCGTATTTTGTCCCAGCATGAGAATTCAATAAAATAGGAATAAGAACAATTACGTTACCAACAAAGATGGTTGCAATCGCCTGCCACCAGTTCATTCCTAAAGAAATCAATCCGCTTGCCATCGTATAAGCTGGAATACATAAACACATTCCAATCCATAGCGTCGCAAAGTTCAGACCTTTCCACGAATGCTCCTTCATGGTCGTCGGGCGGAGATCGTCATTCCATAACCCACTTCCCTCCAGGCTGTCCGAAGCTTCCTTTGTCAAAATGACAATGCCGTTTTGCTCAATCTGCGTTTTCAATAAAATTCCCCCTTTTTTGGTCCTCCAAAAGCATCAAAACAAAACCATTTAAAACAAGGTTGACAGAGGATATTCATGATAACTTTCGAGCCGCCAATTTCACGGAAGATTGAATATTCAGAAATTAAAATCTGCAATACCCCGCTACCCTTAATTGTAAGCGCTTTTATTTTATTGTGGCACCAACCTTCCATCCCTGCCTATATTATTATATTTTCTACAAATTGGGCTGTCATTGGACAAAAAGTAAAAAAATTGTATTGATATTTCTTATATTTTGTAAAGGGGCCATTAGCTGTTATGGTTGATAGGATTCGAGCCAATTCATGAGGAGATTCTTTCGTTCCACTACTAATGAAACGGCTTTTCTGACCTTAAATAAACTAAAAACTGTCACATATATACCATTTCACTGGCATATATTGGTGTTACGATTATATTGAAAAGTAACACGATTACGGTTCGGATACAGGGGAAACGGACAGTTGGCCGTACTTTACTCCTTTTATACTAAGTAATTTATCTCTTAAACTGCGAATATTTAGGGCATTCCCGCGAACGACAATCATTTCAAGGCAGTTATGATGATCAAGGTGAAAATGAGTCGTTGCCAGAATCGAATCATGGTAGTCGTGCTGAATCGTTGTTAATTCTGCCATTAGATGGCGCTGATGGTGATCATAAAAAATCAGGAGACAGCCTGCAACCTCATGATCATCTTGTTTCCATTGATGTTTGACTAATTTTTCACGGACTAGATCCCGGACCGCTTCCGAGCGGGTTTTATAGCCTTTTTCTTCAATTAATTGGTCGAAACTTTCAAGTAAGCTTTCTTCCATGGATACACCAAACCGGCTTAATTTCTTTGAAGTCAAAATAGTTTGCCTCCTTCCTTATAACGTAACGATATCACAAATATTTTTATAGAAAAAGTGAAAAGGAGAATCATTATGCATATTCCTGATGGGATTTTAAGTCCCGCTATTTTAGCAACAGGTGCAGCAGTATCGGTTATCGTCCTTGCCAAAAGTGTTCAAGAATCGAAAAAGAATCTGGAGCAGACAGCTGTGCCGATTATGGGCGTGATGGCTGCGTTTATCTTTGCAGCGCAAATGGTGAATTTTCCACTATTAGGAGCGGCGGCCTCCGGCCATTTGATTGGCGGAGCTTTGGCTGCCTATCTATTTGGCTTTTGGCCGACGACACTCATTATGACGACTGTCGTCACCATCCAAGCAGTGGTCTTTCAGGATGGCGGCATCAGTGTGCTTGGAGTAAATATACTCAATATGGCGATCCTTGCACCGCTGGCCGCAACATTAGTTTATAAACTTGTACGAAAAACAAAGGTTCCGGTTTCGGTGATGGTCTTTATCGCGGGTTGGGTCTCTGTAGTTGTCACAGCTGGATTTGCCGCCCTTCAGCTCGGGGCGTCACATGTAGTTTCCTATCAATTGGCTTTACAAACACTTATTCTTTGGCATGTGATTATTGGGATTGGCGAAGGCGTGATAACAGGGGCAGTTGTTCCGTTTGCCCGCCGCTCCTCCTTTTTCCTTGGCGTTAGTGAGGAGAGGTTACGATGAAGAAACGGTTAGTTCTTTGGATAGTGGTATCGTTATTTATTGCCGGTGGAGTATCGTTACTTGCGTCGACACATCCCGATGGCTACGAAAAGACAGGAGAACAATTGGGGTTTATTGACAGAGCCACCTCCTATTTGCATTCACCACTCCCTGACTACGCGATTCCAGGCGTCCATTCATGGCTGTCAACCAGTCTTGCCGGCATCCTTGGGGTAGCGATTACGTTTGTCCTCTTTCTTTTGCTTGGAAAAATGGCTGGGAAACGCAGATGATTACGGAGCCGAAGCCAAGAGTAAAAGTGGTGATGGCTCTTATCTTGATTATTCTTGGTGTTCTACCGAAGAATCTTGTGATGATTGGCGGAAATCTCGTCATCGGTCTCCTGCTTTTGTTTATTTATCGAATTCCGCTTCGTGCTTTTGTCAAACAGCTAAAGCCCATCGCCTTTTTTATGCTGTTTACGTTTCTTTTCTTTCCGCTTTATGAAGGGAGTCATGGCTGGATAAAAGCGCTTCAATATAGCGGCCGCTTACTGTTTGTCGCAGAGGTGCTCAGCTTCCTATTTTACCGTTTGGGAATTGTTGGTTTTTTACAAGTGTTGGCTGAACTTCGGCTGCCCGCGATTTTTATTGAGCTAATCCTGTTTACATTGCGCTTTATGGATGTGTTCCGCGGGGAAGTGCGGCAAATGCTGTTAAGTCTCCGGAGCAGGGGGTTTTATACTGGCAATTGGTTTCAGCTTAAGAAATATAGGGTTTTGGGCGGATTGTTGGGAAGCCTGCTGCTTCGTTCCTTTCAACGCTCGGAGCGGATTTATACGGGAATGTTAAGTAAGGGTTACAAAGGAGAACTTAGGGCAATGACAACAGAGTTTGTCCCAAAATATGAGTGGCTGCATTGTGCACTATGGGTCGGCTGCGTCCTTTGCTTGTTTTTTGTAGGAGGATTGCGATAGTGGATATATTTCAATTTAACGAAGTGTCGTATGGCTATACGAAGGACAAGCCAATATTACGCGAAATCTCCTTTTCGATTCGTGAGGGCAGAAAAACAGCTATTGTTGGCGCAAACGGAGCGGGAAAGTCGACGATTTTGTTTCATTTAAATGGATTGTTTGCCCAGCAGCAGGGGGACATCTTCTTCCGTGGCCAAAAGCTTGATAAGAAGTTACGGAAAGAATTATATCAGCATGTCGGTATTGCTTTTCAAGACCCTGACGACCAAATCATTTCATTGACAGTGTCCGATGACATTGCGTTTGGGCCGGTTCAGTTGGAAATATCCGCTTCAGACGTTAAGGAGAGAGTGAGAAAGTATACCAATCTATTAGGGATTGAGCGCTTACTGACGGAAAACCCATCCGAGCTAAGCTACGGACAAAAGAAGCACGTCACCATTGCCGGGGTGCTGGCGATGGAAACGGACGTATTTATTTTGGATGAACCGATGGCCTTTCTTGATCCATATGGAAAAGAACGGATGACATCGATATTACAGCTGCTGCAGGAGCAGGGCAAAACCGTAATTGTCACCACCCATGATATGCAGTTTGTCGCCGAATGGGCGGAGAATGTGATTGTCATCCATCAAGGACAGTGTCTCGGGACATTTCAACCAAGAGAACTTTTCGGGCGTCCTGATATCATGAAACAGGCAAACCTAACGCTGCCGCCAATCGTCGAATTAATGACAGCCATCTGGAAGGGCAATAAAGAAGAAATGCCAATTCGAGTTGAGGAGGCGAAGAAGTGGTTTGGGACATAGACACCTGTCCAATGATTCGCCGATAAATATTCAATATTCGCCGATAAAATCAAAAATTCGCCGATATATGAGGAATATTCGCCGATAAAGTGTAATTTTTCGCTGATAAATGGATCACAAAGGACGCTGGGGCACGCAAAATAAATCTTATTTGCGAATCTAGCCCTCTTATTGGCGAATTTCACCTGCTTATTTGCGAATCTAGCCCTCTTATTGGCGAATTTCACCTGTTTATTTGCGAATCTAACACTTTTATTTGCGAATTGACTTCAACAAACTGAAAATGGCGGTTTAGATGACATCGCACTATAAGTCATATGGAACGAAAAAAATGAAAATAAAGGAGGAGTAAAATCATCTTAGGATGACCTCGCTCCTCCTTTTAATTCCGTTTACTTAATCCAAGCACCATCAGCACCTAAGCGGTACGTGCCAATTTTTGTACTGGAGGCCATTTTACCACTGCTGTAGAGATAGTACCATTTTGCTCCATCCTTAATCCACCCAGTTTTCATGGCCCCATTGCCGCCAAGGTAATACCAATCTTTACCGGATTTCAGCCAGCCGGTTTTCATCGAGCCGTTGCTATTTAAGTAATACCAAGCACCTCTATCTTTTACCCAGCCGGTTTTCATTACACCATAAGCATCAAGATAATACCATTTGCCGCCATCGAAAATCCAGCCTGCTTTCTTTTCCCCAGACTGTTTATCAAGGAAAAACCATTTATTTTCAGTGAACAGCCAACCTGTTACCATGGCCCCGCTGGTTTTATCAAGGAAATAATATTTTCCGTTTTGGAAAAACCATCCAGTGTTTTTCACTCCATTGGTGTAATAATAACGTTTGCCATTTTCAACCACCCAGCCGGTAAAAGTTGAACTTGCAACTGTAATTTTTGTCGCCTTACTCTTATTTCCTGCACTATCTGTTGCCGTTACACTTAATACTGTCCCGGCAGGATAAACAGGTATGGAAACGGTGAATTTCCCATTTGCACCGGTAATGGCTGTACCAACTACAGAACCGTTTACGGATACTTCAATCACAGAACCAGCTTCAGCCGTTCCTCTTAAGACATTGTCCTTATCATTCACGCGATCAACCTGCGGTGCAGCAGGCGGAGTGGTATCCTCATCGCCAAAATTCATCGTGGCCATTAGAGCGTATCCGTCGCCGTAATAGTCATTTAAATTGAACGCTTTAATATAGTAAGTTCCAGCTTTGATAGTATAAAATTCTACTAATAGTTTACCTTCTTGATAGATATCTTCAATGTCGACAAGGTTATCATTTTTATCAAATAGTAAAAAACCAATTTCAGAAAATGCATATTCATCCATAAGACCAAGTACGGCCAATGGTCCGGATTTTGTCACATTAATTTTGTATGTATCAATATCATAGTAGTCTAATGTGCCCAAAGCAATTTCATCTAATCGTAATGGATTCGCTTGAGAAATGGAGTCATTCGGCTCGACTTCGTAAATAGGGGGATACTCTTCCCCTGCTTTTGCAGCTGCATGACGATTAGCTGATTCAGATTCAGACCATTTCTTACCGCTAGTTAATACTTTATTCATTTCGCGGATTTTCTGTTTTT
Source organism: Neobacillus novalis NBRC 102450 (assembly GCF_001591805.1). Lineage (GTDB taxonomy): Bacteria > Bacillota > Bacilli > Bacillales > Cytobacillaceae > Neobacillus > Neobacillus novalis. The sequence continues at coordinate 23,000 of NZ_BCVP01000015.1, forward strand.
GGGCAAAAGTGAAATTTGCCTTTTCAGCGCTAGTAACCCCCTTGTTAAAAAGACTTTTTAGTGATTCGGATGTTGTTTCCGCCTTTACCGCTGAATTACCGATGAGCAAAATGACCATTAATACTACTAAACTCCCTATTGCCTTTAACCTCATTCCAATAACATCCCCCTTTTATAAAACTACCAGCATGAACAATGTTACTATAGAAGCAGGTATTTTTTAACAAATATATTCCCCTAAATAATTACAATTACCCCTATAAAAATGGAATTTTTCCACAAATGGTGCCTGACACCATCAGATATTGGTGGATTTTGTAATATTATGGCTGGGCAGGGACATGGGGTCAGGCACCTTGTCTACATTGTAGGTTAGGGATTTCTCTATGAAATTATTAGAAATTAACTGGGACAATTAACCTATCCCTAGGGTTCCCTCTTTTTGCATTCAGGATTGTTTGGTAAAATGTTCATTATTCGTTAAAAATAACGTAGTTGCGGAAACGAGGAGGGGTCCAGTTGAAAAAAACAGCCAAACCGCTGGACAAGCGTTTTAAGATTGCCCATAGAGAAGCCCTGATTGGGATTATTCTTGTGTTGATTAATTTTATCTGGTGGTATGGCTTTGCCTATGGCCTTGGTTCAACCGATGTCCATAATTATACCTACATATTTGGGCTGCCGGCATGGTTCTTTTACAGCTGTGTTGGCGGCTTTGTCGTGATGGTGATTCTCGTCATTTTGACTGTTAAATTTCTGTTTAAAGAAGTTCCCTTTGAAGAGGAAGAGGGGGAGAGCAAATGAATTGGGCGGTCATTACACCATTAATTCTCTTCCTTATGATTATTTTTGCCGTTGGCTTTTGGTCAAACAAGTTCGTCCTCAAGTCCAATTCCTTTATTGAGGAATATTTTTTAGGGGAACGGCAAATGGGCGGTTTTATCCTCGCGATGACGATGGTCGCGACCTATGGCAGCGCCTCAAGCTTTATCGGCGGGCCGGGAATCGCTTATACCCAAGGCTTAGGCTGGGTCCTGTTGGCGATGGCCCAATTAGCAACCGGTTATTTCACGTTAATGGTGCTGGGAAAGAAATTCGCGATTGTGGCTCGTCAGTATAAAGCAATCACCCTGATTGATTTTCTTAAAGAGCGTTATAAAAGTAAAACCGTAGTCCTTTTATCTGCGGCAAGTATTATCATCTTTCTATTTTCATCAATGGCGGCGCAGTGGATTGGCGGGGCGCGGCTTGTTGAATCCCTAACCGGGCTGCCTTATACAGCGGCCCTATTAATCTTTGCCTTTTCCGTTCTCGCCTTTGTGATTGTCGGCGGCTTTCGAGCGGTGGCCTTGACCGATGCCGTCCAGGGGGTCGTTATGTTTCTCGGGACGCTAATTCTGCTGGTGGCGACGATTAAAGCAGGCGGCGGTATCCCGCGAATTATCGCCGATTTAGCGGCGGAAAATCCAAATTTAATCAGCCCGTTTGGCGCCGAGAGAACATTAACCCCAGCTTATGTTTCTTCGTTCTGGATATTAGTCGGCATCGGCGTTGTCGGGCTGCCGCAAATTACCGTCCGGGCGATGTCGTATAAAAACTCAAAGGCGATGCATAGTGCCATCATTATCGGAACAATTGTTGTCGGTTTTATTATGCTTGGGATGCACCTCATTGGCGTGTTCGCAAGGCCAGTGCTTCCTGGTGTCAAAATTGGCGATACCGTCATGCCGTTGCTATCGATGAAGGTGCTGCCGCCGTTTGTTGCCGGTATCGTCCTGGCAGCACCAATGGCTGCAATTATGTCCACTGTCGATGCCCTGCTCATCCTCGTCAGTTCGGCATTAGTCAAAGATGTCTATTTGAATTACATTAAGCCCAATGCCAAGGATCATCATGTGAAAAAGGTCAGTTTCAGTGTCACGGCGATTATTGGAATTCTCGTCATTCTGCTGGCATTAAGTCCGCCTGATTTAATCGTTTGGCTCAATTTATTTTCTTTCGGCGGCTTGGAGTCCGTCTTTATTTGGCCCGTTATCATGGGACTGTATTGGCGGCGGAGCAATAAATATGGCGCCATCACGTCGATGATTCTAGGGATGGGTTCCTACATCTTATTAGATCGGTTTTATCCGAACGCCTTTGGGCTCCATACAGTAGTGGTGCCAATTGTGCTCTCATTGCTAGGATTTGTGCTGGTTAGCCTTGTTTCTCAGCAACACACCGCAGCGATCGAAATTGAAAAATAACACAGCAGAAGTATTTGGTTGAAAAGGGGCGGAGCGCCGCATAAACGAATCGGTATGACCAATCGGAAGTGAAAATTGACAATTCGAACTTTGAAAAGGAAAAGCCGGGCTCTGCTCACACCGCCTTTATTAGGTTGGTGTACTACTCATATAAAATATATTTCCATTTATCGATGGGAAGTTGAAATTCATGTTAGTTTTTTGTTGCAATTTTTTAAATTAATTCCTAGAATGAATTAACAGAAATCTTTGAATGGGTGTGGACCGATTGTTAGATGTTATTAGATACTTGTCAGCCTTAATTATGCCGGGGTTACTAGTTTTGCTGTTTACACGGGTCACTTACAATCGAATTATCGGTCTTGTTTTAACCGTTGCCCTTATTGCCGCGTCTGTATATAAAGGTTATACCGGCTCATTTTTTCTTATTGTGATTGACGCCTTCTCCTTAACCGCCGGGTTCTGGCTGGCGGCAAAAATGAAGCAGCGAGCGGTGAAAAGAAGCTAGGATATGGTAAGTCTGTCGATTTTCGGCAGACTTTTTTTACGGGATTTAAAGGACAAAATAATCCTCATGATAAAAAAACGAATGCTAGTTCGCATATTATTGGTTTGTTTTTGGGTGAATGTGGTAGAATGTTAATATGAAATTTTACTGGGACACTTTGCGGCGCCATCCCGGTCCATTAACAAGGTTATTAAGCTGAAAAGTGATTTATATTACGGGGAGGAAACTTTTTGTGAAAGACCAATTTGAATTAATTTCAAAGTACTCGCCACAAGGGGATCAGCCGGAAGCCATTAGGCAATTAATCGAAGGTATCAAGCAAAACAAGCGCCATCAAACACTTCTTGGTGCGACCGGTACGGGGAAGACATTTACCGTTTCAAACGTGATAAAAGAGGTAAACAAACCGACTTTAGTGATTGCCCATAATAAAACGCTCGCCGGCCAGCTATATAGTGAGTTTAAAGATTTTTTTCCAAATAATGCCGTTGAGTATTTCGTTAGTTATTATGATTACTATCAGCCAGAAGCCTACGTGCCACAAACTGATACATTTATTGAAAAAGACGCCAGTATCAACGACGAGATTGATAAACTGCGCCACTCGGCAACTTCTTCTTTATTCGAGCGCAAGGATGTCATTATTATTGCCTCAGTATCTTGTATATACGGTCTCGGTTCTCCGGAAGAATATAGTGAGATGGTGCTGTCACTGAGAACCGGGATGGAGATTGAACGCAACCAGCTGCTTCATCGCTTAGTAGATATTCAATATGAACGAAACGATATTGATTTCAAGCGGGGGACATTCCGGGTTCGCGGCGATGTCGTGGAGATTTTTCCCGTTTCACGTGATGAGCACTGCATGCGTGTGGAATTTTTCGGTGATGAAATTGATCGCATTCGCGAAGTCGATGCGCTTACAGGTGAAATCATGGCTGAGCGAGAACACGTTGCGATTTTCCCAGCCTCCCACTTCGTTACCCGAGAAGAGAAGATGCGCGTTGCGATTGAGAATATTGAAAAAGAACTTGAAGAACGGCTTGCCGTCCTCCGAGCTGAAGATAAATTACTTGAAGCACAAAGGATTGAACAGCGGACTCGTTATGATCTAGAAATGATGCGCGAAATGGGCTTTTGCTCGGGAATCGAAAATTACTCGCGCCATCTGACCCTAAGACCAGCGGGTTCAACGCCGTACACACTGCTCGATTATTTTCCAGAAGATTTTCTGATGATCGTCGATGAGTCGCATGTCACCCTGCCGCAGGTAAGAGGAATGTTCAATGGCGACAAAGCGCGGAAACAAGTGCTTGTCGACCACGGCTTCCGGCTGCCATCGGCGCTCGATAACCGGCCGCTCACCTTCGATGAATTTGACAAGCACGTTCATAATGCCATCTTTGTTTCGGCAACACCTGGTCCTTATGAATTGGAGCATACACCGGAAATGGTTCAGCAAATCATTCGTCCGACTGGCCTGCTCGATCCAACAATTGAAGTCCGGCCAATTGAGGGCCAGATTGATGACTTGATAGGTGAAATTCACGAGCGGGTGAAGAAAAATGAACGAGTCCTTGTCACGACCTTAACGAAGAAAATGTCCGAGGACTTAACCGATTATTTGAAGGAAATTGGCATCAAGGTCCAATACCTGCATTCAGAAGTGAAGACGCTCGAACGAATTGAGATTATCCGTGAGCTCCGCATGGGAAAATACGACGTTCTCATCGGAATCAACCTTCTCCGTGAAGGACTGGATATTCCAGAGGTTTCGCTGATTACGATTCTTGATGCCGACAAGGAAGGCTTCCTCCGGTCGGAACGTTCGTTAATTCAGACGATTGGCCGTGCTGCACGTAATTCTAACGGTCACGTCATCATGTATGCCGACAAAATCACCAATTCGATGGAACTGGCGATTAGCGAAACGAAGCGGCGCCGTGCAATTCAAGAGGAATACAATTTGAAGCATGGAATCACACCTACGACGATTCAAAAAGAAATCCGCGATGTCATTCGCGCCACCCATGCGGCCGAAGACCAGGAGGCATACACACCAGCGGCCTCGTTCGGCAAGATGAGCAAAAAGGAAAAAGAGAAACTGATTGCGACAATGGAAAAAGAAATGAAATTTGAAGCGAAGGCGCTTAATTTTGAACGTGCCGCCGAGCTTCGTGATTTAATTTTGGAATTGAAAGCGGAAGGATGACGTACACACATGGCAATGGAAAAACTGATTGTGAAAGGCGCCAGGGCCCACAATTTAAAAAATATTGATGTCACGATTCCGAGAGATAAGCTTGTTGTCTTAACCGGACTTTCCGGTTCGGGAAAGTCCTCACTCGCGTTTGATACGATTTACGCCGAAGGGCAGCGCCGCTATGTCGAGTCGCTCTCGGCCTATGCGCGGCAATTCCTCGGCCAGATGGATAAGCCAGATGTCGATGCCATTGAGGGCCTGTCCCCAGCGATATCAATAGACCAAAAGACAACAAGCCGGAACCCGCGCTCAACAGTCGGGACGGTGACAGAAATCTATGATTATTTACGCTTATTATATGCCCGAGTCGGACACCCAACCTGCCCGATTCACAAAATAGAAATCTCATCGCAAACGATTGAGCAAATGGTTGACCGGATTCTCGATTATCCGGAACGAACAAAAATGCAAATCCTTGCCCCGGTTGTTTCCGGTCGTAAAGGAACGCATGTGAAGGTCTTCGAAGATATTAAAAAACAAGGCTTTGTCCGTGTTCGTGTCGACGGGGAAATGGTCGATATCGGGGATGAGGTTGAACTGGAAAAAAACAAAAAGCATTCGATTGAAGTGGTCGTCGACCGGATTGTCGTTAAGGAAGGGGTTTCCGCGAGGATTGCCGATTCCTTAGAAACGGCCCTAAAGCTTGGCGAAGGAAAAGTCATCGTTGACGTGATGGGCGAGGAAGAGCTGTTGTTCAGTGAAAACCATGCCTGCCCCATTTGCGGTTTTTCGATTGGAGAACTGGAGCCGCGGATGTTTTCCTTCAATAGTCCCTTCGGTGCTTGCCCCGAGTGTGACGGGCTCGGTTCCAAGCTTGAAGTCGATGTCGACCTCGTTGTTCCAAATAAGGATTTAACCCTGAAGCAGCATGCGATTGCCCCGTGGGAGCCGACAAGCTCACAGTATTACCCTCAGCTTTTGGAGGCGGTATGCAATCATTTTGGCGTCGACATGAATATTCCCGTTAAGGATATTCCCGAGCATCTGTTTGAAAAAGTTCTCTATGGTTCTGGCCGCGAAAAAATTTACTTCCGCTACGAGAATGATTTTGGCCAAATTCGTGAAGGGAATATTGAATTTGAAGGGGTTATTCCCAATGTCGAACGCCGCTTTAAGGAAACAAGCTCTGATTATATCCGTGAGCAAATGGAGAAATACATGGGCCAAAAATCATGTCCAACCTGTAAAGGCTACCGCTTGAAAAAGGAAACCTTAGCAGTCCTGATCAATGGTCACCATATTGCCCATGTGACCGACCTGTCGATTGAAGAAGCGCAGCAATTTTTTGCCGAATTAAAGCTTTCGGAAAAAGAAATGCAGATTGGGAAGCTGATTTTTCGCGAAATCAGCGAGCGCCTTGGCTTCCTAGTTAATGTCGGACTCGATTATTTAACGCTGAGCCGCACGGCTGGTACGCTGTCCGGCGGTGAGGCGCAGCGAATTCGCTTGGCGACACAAATAGGTTCACGATTAACAGGCGTATTATATATTTTAGATGAGCCGTCCATCGGGCTCCATCAGCGTGACAATGACCGCTTAATCGGCACGCTGCAAAGCATGCGCGATATAGGCAACACATTAATTGTTGTCGAGCACGACGAGGATACGATGCTGGCCGCGGACTATTTAATTGATATCGGCCCGGGTGCCGGCGTGCACGGCGGGGAAATTGTCTCAGCGGGAACACCTGAAGAAGTAATGGCCGATCCAAATTCGCTGACGGGGCAGTACTTGTCGGGGAAGAAGTTTATCCCTTTACCGCTCGAGCGCCGCAAGCCGGATGGCCGCTATATTGAAATAAAAGGCGCTTCTGAAAATAATTTAAAAAATGTCAATGCCAAGATTCCGCTCGGGATGTTTATTGCGGTGACCGGTGTATCCGGTTCCGGAAAAAGTACACTCATTAACGAGATTCTTCATAAATCACTGGCGCAAAAGCTTCATCATGCAAAAACGAAACCAGGGGAACACAAGAATATCAAAGGCATCGATTATCTAGAAAAAGTGGTCGATGTTGATCAGTCACCAATCGGGAGAACGCCGCGCTCCAATCCGGCGACCTATACCGGTGTCTTCGATGACGTCCGTGATGTGTTTGCTTCAACGAATGAATCGAAGGTGCGCGGTTATAAAAAAGGCCGCTTCAGCTTTAATGTCAAGGGCGGCCGCTGTGAAGCCTGCCGCGGCGATGGGATAATTAAAATAGAAATGCACTTTTTACCAGATGTGTATGTTCCTTGCGAAATTTGCCACGGCAAGCGTTATAACCGGGAAACACTGGAAGTGAAGTACAAAGGGAAGAATATTTCTGATATTCTTGATATGACCGTTGAGGCAGCTGTTGAATTTTTTGAAAACATTCCAAAAATCAGCCGCAAGCTGCAGACAATTTTGGATGTCGGTCTCGGCTATGTCAAACTTGGCCAGCCGGCAACAACACTGTCCGGAGGCGAGGCCCAGCGTGTCAAGCTTGCCTCTGAGCTCCATCGTCGTTCTAACGGAAAATCCTTTTACATTTTAGACGAGCCGACAACTGGTCTCCATGTTGATGATATTTCGCGATTGCTTGTTGTGCTGCAGCGTTTAGTTGAAAATGGAGACACCGTTTTGGTCATCGAACATAATCTTGACGTCATTAAGGCGGCTGATTATCTTATCGACCTTGGCCCAGAAGGCGGAGACAAGGGCGGGATGATCATCGCAACGGGAACACCGGAAAAGGTTGCAGAAGCCCCAGAATCTTATACGGGCAGGTATCTAAAACCGATTCTCGAGCGAGACCGCTTACGAATGAAACAGCAAATTGAAGAGAAAGAAATGACCGTAAAAAGCTAAAACTTTATGTTTTAGCTTTTTTTTATTGGAGAAGCCAGCCGGATAAAGATGCAGGTCGAATTCCCGTTGCTGGAATCCAGGTTTGGCGGAATAAATGGAGAAGTTGGCGAAATCCCATCACAGTTTGGCGAAAACCGGGCTCAGTTTGGCGAAATACGTGCCCAGTTTGGCGAAATGCAATCAAAGTTTGGCGAAATTAATCCGAAAGTTGGCGAAATCCCGGCCACCAATCACCTTTTTCAAAAAAAGGTGATTTTTTATGTAATGACATTCGCAAAATTGAAATAATTTTGAAATATTAGTAGAATAGTAGATGATTCCAAAAAAAGGAGATAAATAGATGATTTTGCGTAATATTTTTCACCAGACCCTTTTATGGCTGATAACCATCATCCTGTTTCTGACACTCTTATTCCTGCCGCGCACAGCCGCCTATGAAACCGGGGCCGGCGGCATGTATAAATCGGCGACCTCTAGTTATACCGTCGGCGACCATGTCAACCAATTTAAGGAGTTTTTTCAATACATTAAGGAAAATAAAGGCCTTGGCACCGTTTATAACGGGGTCTCGCTTTCAGAAAATATTTGGCGCACCTTCCAAAAAAGCATGCTGATTACCATTCCCGCCCTATTCCTAGGCTTTTTCCTCGGCATCGCCAAAGGGGTTTTCGACTACCGGATTCGCAATCGAAGAGGGAAACTGTTTGGGGTTAATACAACAAGATTCTTTCTCTCGATTCCGGATTTATTTTTGATCATTGCCTTGCAGCTTCTGATTATGGAAGGCTTTGAGGCCGGTCTGCTTCCACATATTGTCGTTTATGGCAGCGACCAGCCGAGTGTCGTCATCTTAGATATTATCTTTCTAGCGATTTATCCGTTATTTTACATAGCCAATATTACTTTTTTCAGCATCCGTGACGAGCAGGGAATGGATTACATACGGACGGCCTTTTCTAAAGGAACCTCCTCCTTTAAGGTATTGTACCGCCACGTCTTGAAAAATTGCTTTGTCAAAATTTTAAGCCATACCAATACGATTACTCTATATGCGCTCTCAAACTTATTCATCGTCGAATTCCTGACAAATTATCGCGGCGCCGCCTATTTTTTTTACGAAACGGTTACGTCGCCGAAAGCCTTCATGGTTGGACAGGACTTCTCAATTGCGGTATACCCGGCAGCAGGATATGTTATCCTCTTTACCGCTGTGATTTATCTGGCGAAGGTTCTTAGTGAAATCGCAAGAGGCTTAGTATCGCCTTTGGAAAGGAAGGAATAGAATTGAAGAATTGGAAGCTTTGGATTAGTTCGCTCTTTTTACTAGTTTTACTGATTGTCGTGTTCGCCGGGCCGTCTTTGCCGTTTGTCGATAACCAATTAAAGCAACATGGTGTGATCAAAACCGAAACAGGATCCTTTATTCTGCCGCCGATTCCACCGCGGGAAGGCTTCCCGCTAGGCAGTAATCATAAAGGCGTCGATGTTCTCAGTCTGATTATTATGGGGGCGAAAGAAACATTGACCATCGTCATCCTGGTCGTGGTCATCCGCTATGTATTGGCCATCCCGTTAGCCATCGGCGGGTTTTATTCGAAACTGCTGGAAAAAATACTGCAGGGCTGGCAGCAGCTGTTTTCCTTTATGCCGCCGATCTTTTTTGTGACCTTTTTCGTGACACTGCCGCTGATTTTTTTTTCCAAGGAAAGAGGATTGTGGGTCATTCTTGTGATTGCGATGCTTGAAACGGGGAGGGTGGCCGAGATTATCCTGCAAAATTTGAAGGAAACAAAGAAACGGCCGTATATTGAAGCCGGAATTGTCGCTGGCGGGACGCCGCTAAGGCTGTTTAAAAACTATTATATGCCTGTCGTGATTCCGCATCTGATTATTTTAATTGTTAATGATATTGGCAGGGTGCTTTTCTTGCTGGCGCAGCTGGGCGTTGTTCATGTCTATGTTACCCATACGTTTATAACGAATCAGTGGGGTGCCTATGAAGTCGTAAATACCTCTCTTGCTTGGCCAACGATGTTTGAAAAAATCACGGCGGATATTTTCTCCTATCAGTGGATTCCGTTTTCCGTAATTGGTGCAATTGCCGTGACGATTTACACCTTTAATTTGTTCGCCGATGGCTTGCAAAAGTTTTTTGAAAATAAATACCGGACCTACCGCGCGGATTTATAATTTTAAAAAAACTGAAACCTTCAGCTTTCCCTTCCGTAAATATAGGATAGAGGTGATGACGATATGGATACAAGAAAAGTGCTTTCAAGTTTGTGTTATTTTAGTATTTTTTTCGCAGGGTTTCTTTTTCCGCTGGTAGTCTACTTTGCAACAGGGGATGAAGTGACAAAAACACATGCGAAGAAATCACTGTTATCGCATTTAATTCCATTGATTCCGACACCGCTGATTGTTGCTGCTGTCTGGCATGATATTGCTACCCTTCACGATCAGGTTCCTGCTTTTACGATTATAAGTATTGTCGCATTAATGCTGATTTGGATTATTGTTCTCATTTGGAATATTGTAAAAGGCGTAAAGGTCCTTACAGCTGAATAAGCTTTAAGAGAGAAAAATTTTATATTTGAGGTGGAGACCATGAAAGAGGAACGAAAACGTATTTTAAAAATGGTGGAAGAAGGAAAGCTTCCAGTTGACGAAGCCTTAACATTGCTGGAAGAACTGGAAAAAGCCCAGAAGACGATGGAAGAGAAGCAAGAGCAAATTGTGAACGAGCTGTCAACGGCCGTCCAATTTGAGGAAGCGAAAAAGGAAGAGCCTTTCCAGGCGAAATACCAATCGACAAAGGATAAGATTTTTGACTTTGTCGACAGTGCTTTGAAAAAAATAAAAGACTTGGATTTTGACTTGAACTTCGGACAATCCGTTGATATTTCCCATATCTTTCACCAAGCGGACGTCGATCTAAAGGATCTGGACATTGATGTCGCAAATGGTTCCGTTAAGATAGCGGCCTGGGATCAGCCGGACGTCAGGATTGAATGCCAGGCGAAGGTTTACCGCGTCGACAATCAGGATCAGGCACGGCATAACTTTTTAAGAGATGTAAATTTTTCAGCCGACAATCAGAAATTACGGTTTATAACCCAGCAAAAATGGATGAAGGTGGAAGCTATCATTCTTGTACCAAAAGCGCAATATGAGCGGGTTCGCATTCGGATGTTCAATGGTGCAGTTACTGGTGAAGAAATGGATGTCCATGACCTGCGCGTGAAAACTGCTAATGGAAAAATCAGCCTTAACCGCTTGAACGGAAAAAAAGCAGAGATTGAAACAGCGAACGGAAAAATCAACATGACGAGCAGTCAATTCGATGACCTTGAGGCCGAGACAATTAACGGTGCTATTAACCTTGATGGTGATTTCAAAAGGGTTGAAACGCAGTCCTTTAATGGAAATATCAGCTGCAAATTAAGTGGGAATCGTGCAGAATTGCTTCAAGCAAAAGCAACAACGGGCGGCATTGACTTGCTTGTCCCTGAGGGCGCGCCTATCAATGGCGAGTTTAAAACCAATCTGGGCGGCTTTAATTTAAACCTTGTCGGCGTCCAGGTTCTTGAGGAGAAAAGCGAAATGATTCAGAAATCGCTTCGCTTCCAATCCGTCAACCATCCTGATAAAATGGTAAGAATCTACGCTGATACAAAAACGGGCTCGATTTCAATTCAAAAATCACTTGAAGAATAACTAGGGGACAAGAGAAAATGAGATGGCTGATTGGATGTTTGATTAATGCGGTTTTGTTTATGGCACTTGCGGGCTATTTTCACGAAAGCTTTTACTTAACAGGGTTTATGGCCGCACTTCAGGCAAGCATTTTATTATCCATCTTAAATGTGCTGGTGCGCCCGCTCCTGATTTTGTTTACCCTGCCGGTAACGATATTAACGATGGGATTGTTTTTATTTGTCATCAATGCCATCACGCTTGAACTGACGGATTGGCTGATGGGATCGTCGTTCGAGATTCACGGCTTCGGGATGGCCATGTTTTTTGCGGTGCTGATGTCGCTCGTCAACTTAGTCATTCAGAAAACGATTCTGGAACCTTCAAGGAAATCAAAGCATTAATTAAGCGAGTGCGCGCTGCTGCCAAGTGGTGCGCACTTATTTATTTGCTTTTTCGAATAACTTCCGTTTGGTTCTTTTTCAAAAAATGCTAAAATAAGAGATAGTGAAAAAAATAGTCCGTGTAGAGGAGGAAGCTTCTTGCCAAAAGTACGCACCAAAGATATATTAGAAAAATTTCAGCTTGAATTGGTCAGTGGTGAAGAGGGCATCAATCGCCCAATCCCCACGAGTGATATCTCACGGCCGGGAATTGAAATTGCCGGATATTTTGAATTTTATCCAGCAGAGCGAATCCAGCTGTTAGGGAAAACAGAACTATCCTTTTTCGAAGAGCTTCCCGAAAGCGAACGAATTTCAAGAATGGAGCGATTATGCACCGATATCACCCCAGCGATTATTGTCACCCGGGATATTGATGTTCCAGTGGAGTTAATTGAAGCATCGGAACGTGAATCGGTCCCTGTCCTTAGGACAAGCATGAAAACGACGCGCTTTTCAAGCCGGTTAACGAACTTTTTAGAAAGTCAGCTTGCGCCAACGACGGCGGTCCACGGTGTATTAGTGGATGTTTATGGAATAGGTGTGCTGATTACTGGAAAAAGCGGCGTCGGAAAAAGCGAAACAGCGCTGGAGCTGGTCAAGCGCGGTCACCGGCTCGTTGCTGACGATTGTGTAGAAATTCGCCAGGAAGATCAGGATACCCTTGTTGGTACATCACCAGGGTTAATCGAACATTTACTGGAAATCCGCGGTTTAGGTATTATCAATGTCATGACGCTGTTTGGTGCCGGAGCTGTCCGCAGCAATAAGCGCATCACGCTCATCATGGATTTAGAAATTTGGGATTCCAAAAAGCAGTACGACCGCCTGGGTTTGGATGAAGAAAAAGTGAAGATTATTGACACCTACGTTACAAAGCTGACAGTTCCCGTTCGCCCAGGACGAAACCTCGCTGTTATTATTGAAGTAGCAGCGATGAATTTCCGTTTAAAACGAATGGGCGTGAATGCGGCGCAGCAATTTACGGAACGACTTTCCGATGTGATTGACGAAGGGGAACAGGAAGATATTTAAGGGAAAAAGGAGAAAGAGAGATGAACGAAATAATTGAACCGCTTAACCCGATTGCCTTTAAGCTTGGACCGATTCCGGTGCATTGGTACGGAATCATTATTGGTTCAGGTTTGGCACTCGCCCTGTTCCTTGCGATTAGAGAAGGAAATCGCCGGGGGCTTCCGAAGGACTTATTTGCTGATTTGATGCTTTGGGCAATTCCGATTGCGATTATTTCCGCCCGGATTTATTATGTAATTTTTGAATGGAAGTATTATGTCAAACATCCAATTGACATCCCGCAGATTTGGACGGGCGGGATTGCCATTCACGGCGCGTTGATTGGTGCCGTAATTACCACGATTGTTTTTTCCAAAAAACGAGGAATTTCTTTTTGGAAAATTGTCGATATTGCGGCCCCAAGTATTATTCTTGGCCAGGCGATTGGCCGCTGGGGCAATTTCATGAACCAGGAGGCACACGGCGGTGAAGTAAGTCTTAGTTTTCTCCAAAGTCTGCATTTGCCGGACTTTATTATCAACCAAATGTATATTGAAGGGGTCTATTATCACCCTACGTTCTTATATGAATCTGTTTGGGATTTTGCCGGCTTTTTCTTATTAATTTTTCTCCGGCGTGTGAATTTCCGCCGCGGTGAGCTGTTTCTCTCCTATGTCATTTGGTATTCCATCGGCCGCTATTTTGTCGAAGGCTTACGGACAGATAGTTTAATGCTTGGCAGCCTGCGGATGGCGCAAACGATTTCGATTGCCTTGATCGTTGGAGCGATAGCGATTTTACTTTATCGACGTCAAAAGAAAATGGCAGAGGCCCGTTACTTAGATCAAGCGAATTTGTAGTGAATGGAGGGAGTTTGGGAATGCTGCTAAGCTCAATGAAAAAGGGGTTACTGGTTGGTTTCAAAACAACATGGACGTTAGGGAAAGTTATTTTTCCAGTTACCCTGATTGTGGCAGTGCTGCAGTATACACCAGTTCTGCCATGGGTAATGAATGCGATTTCCCCGCTCATGAAGCTGCTGGGATTATCAGGGGATGCCGCGATTCCGCTCGTGCTCGGGAATTTCCTGAACCTGTATGCGGGCATCGGCGCCATCTTGACGTTCGATTTTTCGGTAAAAGAAGTATTTATTCTAGCCGTAATGCTTTCGTTTTCACATAATTTATTCATAGAATCCAGCGTTGCCATGAAAGCCGGCGTCAAGCTGTGGGTCGTCCTGGTGACAAGGCTTGGGCTTGCCCTTCTGTCTGCCGCCGTGATTAATCTTGTTTGGCATGGGGGCGGAGAAACCGCAAAGTATGGGTTAATTCAGCCGAGTACGGAACAGGCCGACGGCATCGCTGCCATTTTACTAGAAGCGGTTCAAAAAGCAGGGCTCGGCATTTTTCAGTTAGCGATGATTGTCATCCCGCTTATGGTGGTCATCCAAATTTTAAAAGACTTACAATGGTTAACTAAGTTTTCAAAAATGATGTCGCCCGTCACGAAAACGCTTGGCATGAAGGAGAATACCTCGACGACGATGGCTGCCGGTTTATTATTCGGCTTAGCTTATGGTGCAGGTGTCATGATTCAAGCCGTAAAAGAAGATGGTGTCAGTAAAAAGGATATCACGCTGGCGTTTATTTTTCTAATGGCCTGCCATGCGGTTGTCGAGGATACGTTAATCTTCTTGCCGCTCGGCATCCCGGTATGGCCGCTGTTTTTAATCCGGCTTGGTGTCGCGATAGTGCTGACCTTAGTGGTCGGGATGATTTGGAAACGAAGAGGGCAATTGAAAAGAAAGGATGCCAACTATGACCAACAAAATTACAACAGTTCTGTTTGATTTAGATGGAACATTAATTGATACCAATGAATTAATCATTTCAACTTATTTGCATACGCTTGAAAAATATTATCCAAGCAAGTACAAGCGTGAGGATGTTTTGCCGTTTATGGGTCCTACCTTGCAGGAAGCATTTAGTACAGTTGACCCTGACCGTGTAGAGGAAATGATTCTGGAGTACCGTACATTTAATCTCGCCAATCACGATGCCTTAGTGAAAGAATTTGAGGGTGCAGTGGAAACAGTTCAAACTTTATTCGAAAAAGGGTACAAACTCGCAATTGTTACGACGAAACGTCATGACACGGCCTTGAAAGGGCTCCGCCTGATGAACCTTGATCGCTATTTTGAAGTGGTTGTCGCGCTAGATCATGTGACAAAGGTAAAGCCTGATCCGGAACCGCTTTTCCATGCGCTTGAGCAGTTAAAGTCCACACCAGAGGAGTCACTGATGGTCGGCGATAATTACCATGATATTTTAGCAGGAAAAAATGCCGGGACATTGACGGCAGGTGTCGCATGGTCGATTAAAGGCAGAGAATACATCGCCAAATATGAACCAGATTATATTCTAGATCACATGACGGATTTATTAAAAATCCTCGGAGAGTGAAGGTATGAGGAATACGACCCGCTACCCGGTTGAAGGTGCGAATTCTTTATGGCACGTTTACAAGACCGTGCCTTTTTGGAAGGTTGTCAGAAATTTTATTGTCATTCAGCTCGGCCGCTATACGCCGTTTTTAGGGATGAAGAATTGGCTGTACCGTGTGTTTCTTGGTGTTAAGGTCGGCGAGCAAACCTCCTTTGCGCTGATGGTGATGCTCGATGTGATGTTCCCGGAGAAAATCAGTGTCGGCCGCAACACGGTCATTGGCTATAACACGACCATCCTGGCGCATGAGTATTTGATTAAAGAATACCGCTTGGGGCCAGTTTCGATTGGCAGCGAGGTCATGATTGGCGCCAATTCGACGATTTTACCTGGGGTGACCATTGGTGATGGATCCATCGTCTCAGCCGGAACCCTTGTCCACAAAGATGTCCCAGCGGGGGCATTCGTCGGCGGTAACCCAATGCGGGTGATTTACACAAAGGAAGAACTAGCCGCGCGCTGGGCCGATGATGTAATTTATGGCCGTGGAAGTAAATAATGAAGGATGAAGCCTGGTTTGCTTTTAACTGGGCTTTTTTTTATGGAACTTGCCTTCCGGGAGAAAAAATTGTTGGGGTGGCGGAATGCGGAGTAGTTTGGCGAGATCCCTGCCTAGTTTGGCGAAATCCCGGCGTAGTTTGGCGAGATCCCGGCGTAGTTTGGCGAAATCACCGCGTAGTTTGGCGAGATCCCTGCCTAGTTTGGCGAAATCCCGGCGTAGTTTGGCGAAATCACCACGCAGTTTGGCGAAATACCCTCTGAAATCAGCAGAATCAACTCGTATCTCAGTGGAATCAATCAAGATTTCCTATGAAATTCTCCCCTTTCCTCGACCCGTGTTGATTTTTCCATTGACGAAAACATACCTAGAGAGTAAACTACTAATTATTAACTTTAATTCGCTACCAATTTAGCAGACTAAAGCATGTGAAAAGGGTGAACCAAATGAGTCGCTTGTTTATGTTTGAAAAGCCTTTGGGAATGCGCGATACGCTGCCGGAATTATATGAAAAAAAGCACCAGATTCGGTCAGTAATAGCGGAAACAATGAAACTCTGGGGCTATCAATTTATCGAAACACCAACACTTGAATACTACGAAACTGTCGGGGCGGCATCAGCGATTGCTGACCAACAGCTGTTTAAATTGCTTGACAAAGAGGGTAATACTTTAGTGCTCAGGCCTGATATGACAGCGCCAATCGCCCGTGTAGCGGCATCCAAACTATTAAGCGAGGATCTTCCTGTAAGGTTAGCTTACTCAGCCAATGTTTTCCGTGCCCAGCAGCGCGAGGGTGGCCGGCCTGCCGAGTTCGAGCAAATTGGGGTTGAATGTTTGAACGAGGATACCGTCTCCTGCGATGGCGAGACGATTGCCTTACTGATTTCTTCCCTAAAGAAAGTCGGTCTGCCGCAATTCCAAGTTTCGATTGGCCATGTAGGCTTTGCACAGGAGTTGTTTATGCAAATCCTCGGAACGAACGGACGGGCGACAGCCTTAAGGAAATTTTTATATGAAAAAAATTATGTCGGCTACCGCGAACATGTAAACTCCTTGCAACTATCATCAATTGATAAGCAAAGGCTTCTCCAGCTCCTTCAACTTAGGGGTGGTGAAGAAGTCATCGGAAAAGCTCTCGACATTATTGAAAACGGCAAAGGCAAGCAAGCAATCATCGAGCTGCAAGAGCTGTGGGATGTCATCAAGGATTATGGAATCGAAGAAATGGTTAAATTCGACCTTTCGATTGTTAGCCATATGAGCTATTATTCAGGCATTTTATTTGAAGCATATGCCGGGAATGTAGGATTCCCCATCGGAAATGGCGGCCGCTATAGTTTAATTGAGAAATTTGGAAGAAAAGCAACCGCGACCGGGTTTGCGGTACGACTTGATATGCTTCTCGAAGCACTAAAAGAAGTCCAGCTCGAAAATACTGCACACTGTATTTTTTTCAGTGGAGAGAGGCGGAAAGAAGCCTTTCAACTAGCAGAAAAAATGCATGGGCAAGGTAAACTGGCGGTCCTACAAGACATTACCGGAGTAAAAAACCTTGATGCTTTTACAAAAAGGTTTAACGATACGACCTTTTTAATCGGAGGAAGCGGCAATGAATAACAACTTAACAATAGCGATGCCAAAGGGGCGGATTTTTGAAGAAGCTCTTGAATTATTAAGAAAAGCCGGTTATAAACTGCCGCCGGAATTTGATGATTCACGAAAATTAATCATCGAAGCAGCTGCAGAAGGGCTACGATTTATTTTAGCCAAGCCGATGGATGTGGCTACATATGTCGAGCATGGCGTTGCAGATGTCGGAATTGCCGGAAAGGATGTTCTCCTTGAGGAGGAACGAGATGTCTATGAACTTCTTGACCTCAAAATCAGCCCCTGCTATTTAGCAGTTGCCGGGCTTCCGAATACACAAATGAATGAGGTTGCCCCGAGAGTCGCCTCTAAATATCCGAATGTGGCGGAAGCCTATTTTCGCGCGCAAGGGGAACAGGTCGAAATTATCAAATTAAACGGCTCAATCGAACTGGCCCCGTTAATTGGATTATCCGACCGTATTGTTGATATTGTCTCATCTGGCCGGACATTAAAGGAAAACGGGCTGGTCGAATATGAACGAATTGTTGACGTAACATCGAGGCTGATTGTCAATCCCGTCAGCTACCGGTTGAAAGATACCCGGATTGACGAACTGGTAACAAGACTGCATGAAGTGGTTGCCGAAGGGGGTTCTTCCGATGAAAATAGTAAGAATATCTGACGAGGTAACGATCAAACGCTCCATTGATACGGGCACTACCGAGCAGCAAGCGATTGTTAAAACGATAATCGCCGATGTTCGAACACAGGGTGATGAGGCGTTACACGTGTATACGGAGAAATTCGACAGGGTCAACCTATCTACTTTTTCCGTAACTAACAAAGAAATTGAGGAAGCTTACGAAAAAGTCGATCAGCGTTTTATTTCCATCATTCGGGAAGCGGCAGCAAATATTCGCAGCTTCCATGAAAAGCAGCTCAGGTCATCGTGGATGACAACGGAAGACAACGGAACCCTTCTTGGTCAAAAAATAACCCCGCTGGATTCGGTAGGAGTGTATGTGCCAGGAGGGACGGCGGCCTATCCATCATCGGTACTGATGAATGTGATTCCCGCGAAAGTGGCCGGTGTCGAACGAATTGTGATGGTGTCGCCGCCAAACGCAGATGGTGTTGTACCTGCAGCAGTCCTTGTCGCGGCTCAGGAAGCCGGGGTTAAAGAAATCTATAAAGTTGGCGGGGCGCAAGCGATTGCCGCGCTTGCTTACGGAACCGAGTCGATTGCATCTGTTGATAAAATTACTGGCCCGGGAAATATTTTTGTGGCGCTGGCGAAACGTGAGGTATTTGGCGATGTGGATATCGATATGATTGCCGGTCCAAGTGAGATTGCGATTTTAGCAGATGAAACGGCAAGGGCAGATGAGGTTGCTGCAGACCTATTATCCCAGGCCGAACACGACCCCCGGGCCTGCAGTGTTCTGGTTACACCCTCAATGGTGTTGGCCGAAGAGGTGGCAGCGGAAGTCGAAAAGCAGCTTACCATGCTGCCGCGTCAGGAAATTGCCGCCCGTTCGATTGCCGATTACGGGGCAATCTATGTAACAGCAGACATCGATGAAGCGGTTGAAACGGTTAATCAGTTAGCGCCAGAACATCTCGAAGTAATCACGGAAAATGCGCTGGAGCTTCTTGGAAAAATTCGTCACGCTGGGGCAATCTTTATCGGCCGATACAGCTCAGAACCCGTCGGTGATTATTTTGCCGGGCCGAATCATGTGCTTCCGACTAACGGCACCGCACGTTTTTCCAGCCCACTTAATGTCGACGATTTTCAGAAGAAATCAAGCGTGATTATTTACAGTGAAAGGGCGTTAAAGGAGAATGGCGCTAAAATCGCTGCCTTTGCCCGCATGGAAGGGCTCGAAGCACACGCCCGGGCAGTGGAAATAAGACTTAAAAACGATCGCTCAGTCACTAAAAAGGGTTCATAGTGCCCGTCGCGGTTCAAAAAAGCCTTGTCCGGTCACTGAGAAGGGTTCATAGTGCCCGTCGCGGTTCAAAAAAGCCCGGTCCGGTCACTGAGAAGCGAGTTCCTTGAATAGGAAAAAACTACCAATTCATATTAGGAAAAAACAATCATTACAAGGAGGCATCTGAATGGAAAGGATCGCAAGTATTGAACGACAAACAAATGAAACGAAAATTCAGCTATCGTTAGCAATTGACGGGGAGGGCCAGTCCAATCTTGAAACAGGCGTTCCTTTCCTTAGCCATATGCTTGATTTGTTCGCGAAACATGGCCAATTCAATCTGACGGTTGATGCCAAAGGCGATACTGAGATTGATGATCACCATACAACAGAGGATATTGGCATATGCTTTGGGCAGGCATTACAAAAAGCACTCGGAGACAAGCGGGGCATTAAGCGTTACGGGAATGCGTTTGTACCGATGGATGAGGCCTTGGCCCAGGTAGTCGTCGACCTCAGCAATCGTCCGCATCTCGAAATGCGTGCGGAGTTCCCGGGCCAGAAGGTTGGCTCATTTGATACGGAACTCGTCCATGAATTTCTTTGGAAACTCGCCCTCGAGGCACGAATGAACCTCCATGTGATCGTTCATTATGGAAAAAACACGCACCACATGATAGAAGCCGTCTTCAAAGCACTAGGCCGGGCACTCGACGAAGCAACAACGATAGACCCGCGCATCAAAGGCATCCCCTCAACAAAAGGATTGCTATAAAGTGGTGTCAGGCACCATTAGGTAAAAACTACCAGATGGTGTCAGGCACTATGGAAGAAAAATACGATAAAATTCGGGCGGTGAGTGACACGTGATAGGTATTGTTGATTACGGCATGGGAAATCTTTTCAGCGTAAGCAAGGCATTGGAACGACTCTCGGCTGATTATTTCATCTCCGCCGATGAAATTGAATTGCTTCAGGCAGATGCGTTGATTATCCCCGGGGTGGGCTCATTCCGTGATGCAATGGAACGGCTCCCAGCAGAAACCATAAAGGAATTTGCGGCATCGGGTAAACCGCTGCTCGGAATCTGCCTCGGCATGCAGCTGCTTTTTGAAAAAAGTGAAGAAAACGGCCTGACGGAAGGGTTGGGGTTATTACCGGGAAGTGTCCGCCGTTTCCCAGGAAAATCTCGCAATGGCAAGCCCTATAAAGTTCCACACATAGGGTGGAACCGATTAGAATTTGTTAAAGAATCACCCCTCTTGAAAAATCTCACTGAGGATTACGTCTATTTCGTGCATTCCTATTATGTTAATGCAGAAAACTCCGATGTCCTTCTCGCCAAAACCGATTACCATGAACAGGTTTCGGCAGTAGTCGGCAGGGATCATATTCTAGGGATGCAATTTCATCCTGAAAAAAGCAGCAGGCTCGGGATGGACCTGCTAGATAATTTTTTAAAAATGGTGGAGGAAAGGAAGGCGGTTAGACGATGAGCATGACGATTTATCCGGCCATTGATATGCGCGGCGGCAATTGTGTCCGCCTTCTTCAGGGGGATTATGATCAGGAAACGATATATGGGGATTCGCCTTTCGATATGGCCCGAAGTTTTGCCGCTGAAGGGGCAGAGTGGATTCACATGGTTGACCTTGACGGCGCAAAAGATGGCAAGCATGTCAATGACCGCTTTGTGATTGAGGCCGCCCAAACACTTAACGGTGTGAAAATTCAAATTGGCGGCGGCATTCGCTCTGAGGAAGATATCCTTCACTACCTTGAAAAGAGTGTTGATCGCGTGATTATCGGAAGTGTTGCTGTATCGAATCCTGAGTTTGCGATAGAAATGATAAAAAAATATGGCGCGCAAATTGTCGTCGGGATTGATGCGAAAAATGGCTATGTCGCCACACATGGCTGGCTGGAAACATCAGAACTAAAGGCGATTGAACTTGGTAAACGCTTTGCCGATGCGGGGGCGGAACACTTTATTTTTACCGATATTGCGACAGATGGGACGCTCTTAGGTCCCAATATTGCTGCTGTTTGTGAAATGGCTAAAGTCACCGGAAAAAATGTTATTGCTTCAGGCGGGGTCAGCAGTCTCGCAGATTTGCAGGCTTTAGCTGAAGTGAAAATTGTAAGCGGAGCGATTGTCGGAAAAGCACTTTATGAGAATCGGTTTACATTGAAAGCAGCGTTAGAAGAGGTGAAATCATGGCCCTGACAAAACGAATTATTCCCTGCCTCGATGTCAAGGAGGGACGAGTAGTTAAAGGGATTCAATTTGTGCAGCTCCGTGATGCCGGTGACCCTGTTGAACTTGCGCGCTTTTACGATGAGCAAGGCGCAGATGAATTAGTTTTCCTCGATATATCGGCCTCAGTTGAAGGCAGGAAGACGATGGTCGAGGTCGTTAAGGCTGTTGCATCCGAACTGGCAATTCCGTTTACGGTTGGAGGAGGGATTAATTCTCTTGAGGATATGAAAAAACTCCTCCGCGCCGGAGCTGATAAAGTCTCACTTAACACAGCTGCTGTATTGAACCCCGCTTTAATTAGCGAGGGTGCAAGCTATTTCGGATCCCAATGTATCGTAGTCGCAATTGATGCAAAATTCGACACGGGGCTCGGGACATGGCGCGTTTTCACACATGGCGGCCGAAAACCTACTGATAAAAAAGTAGTGGAGTGGGCGGTAGAAGCGGCCGAGCTTGGTGCGGGAGAAATTTTATTAACCAGTATGGATAGTGACGGCGAGAAAAATGGCTTCGATCTTGCTTTGACGAAAGCAGTAAGTAATGCAGTTCCCATTCCGGTTATCGCTTCAGGTGGGGCAGGGAATGCGGCACATTTTGAAGAAGCATTTTTGGAAGGCGAAGCGGACGCAGCCCTTGCTGCCTCGATTTTTCATTATAAGGAAACCTCGGTTCGTGAGGTAAAAAGCTATTTACGCGAAAAAGGAGTGACTGTCCGATGAATGTTAAATTTGATGAAAAAGGGCTTATCCCGGCTATCATTCAGGATGCCGGTACGAAAGAAGTGTTAACGCTCGCTTATATGAACGAGGAATCGCTGGCTAAGACGATTGAAACTGGGGAAACATGGTTTTTCAGCCGCTCGCGTCAGGAACTATGGCATAAGGGTGCGACAAGCGGAAACACGCAGACAGTTGTCAGCATCAACTACGATTGCGATCAAGATGCGGTACTCGTAATGGTTACTCCCAAAGGCCCCGCCTGCCACACTGGTTCAGTTAGTTGTTTTTCGGAAGGAGTTTCGGAGCGGTCAACCGGCCTGGGGGATTATCAGATTTTACAATCACTTGAAAAAGTAATCTTAGAACGTGAGCGGGAGCGTCCAGAGGGTGCCTACACCACCTATCTTTTTGAAAAAGGCGTCGATAAGATTTTGAAAAAAGTCGGCGAAGAAGCCGCTGAGGTGATTATCGCAGCCAAGAACCGCGACCACGAAGAACTTAGGTGGGAGGCCGCCGATTTGCTTTATCACCTTCAGGTATTGTTGGTGGAACAAGGCCTTCCATTCAAAGAGGTTTTAAGAACACTAGAGGAAAGACACAAAGACCGTTCATAATCCGCGGTCTTTCTTTTTGAGATTTTCCATATAATGTCTAAATAGCCAAAACTCCTTAAAAAGTAGCCAAAACCCCTTGGAAAATAGCCGAATCACCTAAAAAAGTAGCCAAAACCCCTTGAAAAATAGCCAAACTCAAAAAAACTACCTGAAACCTACCAAAAAACTACCTGAAACCCACAAGAACTTCCCCAAACTCCCCTCAAAAGTCACCCGAACGAAGAACCAAGTTAATCCTACCCCCAAATCCCTTCTCGAACAACCGCCAAATATGGTATAATACATAAGTTATGTTGAAAAATGTGGAGGACTTCATGGGAAAAGACGCAAAAGCAAGAATTCAAAAGGGAAAATTACTTTCATTTATTCCTACGGGCGAATATTATTTCACGAAGGGTTTAAAGGCATACCATCGACGTGATTTTATCAAAGCAAAAAAATATCTTGGACGGGCGATGCAGCTCGAGCCTGGTGAACCGATGATTACATGCCAGCTGGCCATTGTGTCAACAGAACTTGGCGAGTTTGAAAATTCCAACCGGCTCTTGCATCACGTCCTTGAAGAACTAGACTCTGAAATGGTCGAGTGCCATTACTTTTTAGCGAATAATTATGCCCATATAGGATTTTTTAAAGATGCTTATCACCATGCAAAGCTCTATTTACAATTAGAACCGGATGGTGATTTTTCCGAAGATACAGAGGAACTGCTTGAACTGCTTACGTTTGAATCAGAGGATCTTGAGGATGAGCTGTATCTGGAGCAGGATGATTTGATTTTCAAACAAGAACAGGCTCGTGAGCTCCTAGAGTCAGGCTATTTTCCAAAGGCAATTGAGCTGTTAAAAGATGTCGTCAAGGAATATCCGGAATATTGGTCGGCGTACAATAACTTAGCGCTAGCTTATTTTTATTTAGGTCAAACGGAAAAAGCAGAATCGATTTTACAGGATGTGCTCGAGCGCAATCCGGGAAATCTGCATGCCCTCTGTAACAAACTTGTATTTGCCCATTATCAGGGGCAAACAAACAATGTCACAAACATGCTGCAATCATTGAAAAAAATTCAACCGCTCCTTAGTGAGCACCAATTTAAGCTTGGTACCAGCTTTGCTTTGGTCGGCGAGTATGAGCTTGCCTATTTATGGTTGAAAAAATTATATAAAAATGGCTTTGATGGCGATGGTCCGTTTTATTACTGGCTATCCTATTCAGCCTATTTCACCGGCTATGAAAATTTTGCCCAAAACATCTGGAAAAAGATGCTTCGGATTTATCCTGATAAAGAAGGGATGGAACCATGGAATGCCGAAAAGGCGCCGGCAAATGGTTTGGAAGACCAATCAGGATCTATTTTTCAAAAGCTTGAAAGTGACTATGTCGAAGAGCGCTTATTCGCCCTATTCCTAACCACTATTTCAAGTAAAAGGGAAGAAATCATTACCTCAAAGCGGCTGTTTCAAAATCAGAAATTCACCAGCCTAGAAAAAGAATATATTTCGTTAATCAGGTCGGGAAAACCTTCTGTGACGTCCGACGCACAGGAAATTGCCGAGCTTTTTTATGAAAACCATCAGCCGATTGGCTCAATTGAATCTGGCTTATACCTGATGTGGTTCTCGCTGTACGTCGAAGTTTCCAAAGCCAACATTTCCTTGAAAAATAAACGGGCCTGGGCGGGGGCGGTTGAATATATGTGGCACAAACTGCGCAGTGAAAAGGTATCCCAGCAGGAGGTTGCCGAACGCTACGGGCTATCAACCGCCACGATTGGCAAATATGTAAAAATCGTGAATGACTATTTAAATTAAGCAGATAAATGGACTATAATTCAATTGTTTAATACGATTAAGTAGGGAAGAATATACTTAATCGTATTTTTTTATATAAGAGGAGTGAACCAACCATGACTGAAGAAAAAATTTATGATGTCATTATTGCCGGGGCTGGTCCTGCGGGGATGACGGCTGCTGTATATACATCACGCGCGAACCTTTCTACTTTGATGATTGAGCGCGGCATGCCGGGCGGGCAAATGGCTAATACCGAGGATGTTGAGAACTATCCGGGCTTTGAGAGTATTTTAGGTCCTGATTTATCAACGAAGATGTTTGAACATGCCAAGAAATTCGGCGCTGAATATGCGTACGGCGATATTAAGGAAATCGTTGACCATGGCGACTACAAACTTATTACCGCTGGGTCTAAACAATATAAAGCACGCGCTGTCATTATTACAACCGGTGCTGAGTATAAGAAAATTGGCGTTCCTGGTGAAAAAGAACTTGGCGGCCGCGGTGTTTCTTATTGCGCCGTTTGTGATGGTGCTTTCTTTAAAAATAAAGAACTTTACGTGATTGGGGGCGGCGACTCAGCGGTTGAGGAAGGCGTTTACTTAACCCGTTTCGCATCCAAAGTCACCATCGTTCACCGCCGCGATCAACTGCGCGCGCAAAAAATCCTTCAAGACCGTGCCTTTGCTAACGAAAAGGTTGATTTCATTTGGAATCATACGCTTAAGTCGATTAATGATAAAAATGGCAAAGTTGGCAGCGTGACCTTGGTGTCGACACAAACTGGTGAAGAGCAGGAACTGCCAGCAGATGGTGTATTTGTTTATATCGGAATGCTGCCACTATCGCAGCCATTTGTTAGTCTTGGCATTACGAATGAAAATGGTTATATTGAAACAAATGAACAAATGGAAACAAAGGTGCCGGGTATTTTCGCTGCCGGAGATATTCGTGAAAAGACGCTCCGTCAGATTGTCACCGCCACTGGAGACGGCAGTATTGCTGCTCAAAGTGCACAGCAATTTGTCGAAGAACTTAACGAAGAGATGAAATTAAAGAAATAACGGTTTAGTGAAAAGGTATAAGTGTAAATTTACATTTACGAAAAAGTAACTCTGTTTTAATTTTCCTGTAACAATAGTGAAATATAGATAGGGTATGATTAAATAAATTGACCCCCTTTAAAATAAATACCTTTTCAGCGCACAAGCCCAGCAGCTTGTGCCATTTTTTTTGCGTGGAAAAGGGGCGGAGCGCCGCAAAGATTAATCAGTATATCCAATTGTAGAGGGAAATATACATTTTATACTTTCAGCGAGTAAAGCCTAGCTCTGCTCACACCGCCTTTATTGGCAGGAATGATTCTTTGAATACCTTTTTGTGGTAAATTGTGGCGTGAAACACCATATTAGTTTGGGCCGGCTAAGGTAAAAAAATATCAATTATGTATTCATTGTGGCTGTTTCCTAAAAATAGTATAATGAAAAGAATAAAATAAACTGTTACAATATTAGTTTTAGAGTAGGTGAAAAACAATGCAGCGGGTCACCAATTGTGTTTTGTTAAGAAATAATCAAATATTGTTACTGCAGAAACCGCGCCGGGGATGGTGGGTGGCTCCGGGAGGAAAAATGGAACCGGGCGAATCCGTACGAGACTCCTGCATCAGGGAATATCGTGAAGAAACGGGCATCTATTTAAAAAGTCCACAATTAAAAGGGATTTTTACAATGATTATGAAGGAAAGTGATGAGCTTCTTTCCGAATGGATGATGTTTACTTTTATGGCAGCGGATTCAGATGGCATTGATTTAGTCGAATCTGAAGAGGGGAAGCTGGCGTGGCATCCGATAGACCAGGTGAAAGGTCTGCCGATGGCTGCCGGTGATTATCATATCATTGATTACATGATTCATGGAAAGGGCATCATTTACGGTACTTTTACTTATACAAAAGATTTTCAACTAATCAGTTATCGATTAGATCCAAGTTAATATAATTAGGGGGAATTGAAGTGAGTACCGGTTCGATTAACGATACCCAGATGGTGATTATTACCGGAATGTCTGGGGCAGGAAAAACAGTGGCGATTCAAAGCTTTGAAGATTTAGGGTTCTTCTGTGTCGATAATTTGCCGCCAACGCTGCTCCAGAAATTTCTTGAACTTATGAAAGAATCAGGGAATAAAATGAATAAGGTTGCCCTGGTTATGGACTTACGGGGAAGAGAGTTTTTTGACCATTTATTCAAAGCATTAGATGAACTGGACGAAACATCGTGGGTGAAGCCGCAGATTTTATTTCTAGATGCGGATGATTCGACATTAGTACGCAGATATAAGGAAACAAGGCGGTCGCATCCGCTGGCCAAGTCAGGCTTACCTCTTGAGGGCATCTCGCTTGAGCGTGAACTTCTTGAAGAATTAAAAGGCCGGGCACAATTAATTTACAATACTTCCCAGATGAAACCACGTGAATTACGTGAGAAGATATTAACGGAATTTACCGCGAATAAACAATTAATCTTTACTGTCAATCTCATGTCGTTCGGCTTTAAACATGGGCTTCCAATTGATGCAGATCTCGTCTTTGACGTGCGCTTCCTGCCGAATCCCCATTATATTGAGCATATGAGACCAAAGACAGGGCTGGATGAAGAAGTTTCAAGCTATGTTTTAAAATGGAACGAAACGCAAAAGTTTTTGGAAAAAGTAACGGACCTGCTAAGCTTCATGCTTCCACATTATAAGCGGGAAGGAAAGGCGCAGCTAGTGATTGCGATTGGCTGTACTGGCGGGCAGCACCGTTCGGTTGCCCTTGCTGAGTATTTAGGCCGATTTTTCGAAAATGATTATAAAACATGCGTTTCCCACCGCGACATTGAGAGGAGAAAGGATAAAACAACATGAGAGAGATAGGACAGCCTCGGATTGTCGTCATTGGCGGAGGAACAGGTTTACCGGTTTTATTGCGTGGTTTAAAACAGTTTCCTGTGGATATTACCGCCATTGTGACTGTCGCGGATGACGGCGGCAGTTCAGGACGCTTGCGCGAGGATCTGCATATTCCTCCTCCCGGGGACATACGCAATGTATTAGCATCACTGTCAGATGTCGAACCGCTAGTTGAGGAAATGTTTCAGCATCGTTTTAAAACCTCGAATGAACTTTCCGGACATTCGCTGGGAAATTTAATCTTGGCGGCGATGACATCGATTACCGGCAATTTCGTTCATGCCATTCAGGAGATGAGCAAAATCTTGAATGTCCATGGCAAAGTGCTTCCGGCTGCGAACCAAAGCGTGGTATTGCATGCAGAGATGGAGGACGGAGCCATTGTTTCCGGGGAATCGAAAATCCCTTATTCGGGGAAAAAGATTAAAAGAGTTTATTTAACTTCCAAAAGTGAAATCCGCCCATTACCCGAGACGATTCAAGCAATTCGTCAGGCTGATTTAATTATCATTGGCCCGGGAAGTTTGTATACCAGTATCCTCCCAAATCTGCTTGTCCCGCGATTAGGGGATGAGGTTTGCCGCTCCAATGCGAAAAAGGTCTATATTTGTAATCTAATGACACAGGCAGGAGAAACGCATGGCTATACGGCGAGCGATCATGTCAAGGCCTTATATAGCCATATGAGCTGTGCCTTTGTCGATACGGTCCTTGTCAATAATGAAGAAATTCCCCAGGATGTGCAGCTCCGCTATAATGAAGAGCTGGCTGACCCGGTACAGTATGATTTACCACAGCTTTTTGAGCTGGGGCTCGAGGTGGTCCATGCGGATATTGCCTATCAGGAAAATGGCGCACTCCGGCATGACCCGAAAAAAGTAGCGAATATTTTATATAATTTGCTCGTGGATGAAACCAAAAAGCGTTATGAAGCGTAGATAGTAGCAGGGAAATTATTATTGCTTTTTATAAAGGGGTGAGGGGATGTCTTTCGCTTCGGAAACGAAAAAAGAATTAACTAACCTGGAAGTGAAAACGTGCTGCATTCAATCAGAGCTCTCGGCTTTGATCCGTATGAACGGTTCCCTTTCCTTTTCAAATCGTAAGTTAGTTGTTGATATTCAAACCGAAAATGCCGCGATTGCGAGAAGAATTTATACATTATTGAAAAAGAGCTACCAGGTACAGGTAGAATTGCTGGTCCGCAAAAAAATGTGCTTGAAAAAAAACAATGTCTACATTGTTCGTTTGTCCCAGCAGGCAAAGGAAATTCTGGAGGACACGAAAATTATTGGCGATGGATTTACCATCATTCACGATATTTCGCCGGAGCTGATAAAAAAGAAGTGTTGTAAGCGTTCTTATTTACGTGGTGCCTTTCTAGCTGGAGGCTCCGTCAATAATCCGGAAACATCTTCCTATCACTTGGAAATTTCTTCGCTCTATAAAGATCATAATGACTCTTTATGCGAATTAATGAATACATTTGGACTTAACAGTAAAACGCTTGAGCGGAAAAAAGGCTTTATTACCTATTTAAAGGAAGCCGAGAAAATTACTGAGTTTCTAAATATTGTCGGGGCCCATAATGCCCTGCTCCGCTTTGAAGACGTTCGAATTGTTAGGGATATGCGGAATTCGGTGAATCGCCTGGTAAACTGCGAAACGGCTAATCTCAATAAAACAATCGGTGCTTCCATCAGGCAGGTTGAGAATATCCGCTTGATTGATGGAACGGTTGGTTTGCAAATTTTACCGGATAAACTGCGGGAAATTGCGGAACTCAGGTTGAATTTTCCCGATGTTACCCTAAAGGAACTGGGTGAAATGGTTTCCGGCGGTGCCATTAGTAAATCAGGAATTAATCATCGTCTGCGAAAAATTGATGAGATAGCCGAGAAGCTCCGAATGGGCGAAATTGCATCAAGGAAGTAGACGGCTCTGACGGGTCCTAAATATTGCCCGCTTTAGGGCTAAGTGATTTTGACTTTGTGAAATAATGAATTTGTTATCATAATATAGGATAAAAACATGAGGAGGAATTAAATAATGTTGGCAAAACAGGTAGAGGTTAAATTGAGAACAGGTCTGCAAGCACGACCAGCAGCACTTTTTGTGCAGGAGGCAAACCGCTTTTCAGCGGATATTTTTCTAGAGAAAGATGGCAAAAAGGTAAATGCAAAAAGTATCATGGGATTAATGAGCCTTGCAGTTGGCTCAGGAATCGTGATTAATATTATCGCAGACGGCGACGATGAAGAAAAAGCCATCAACGCACTAACAGAATTTATTCAGAAAGATCATTAATTGAAAAAAGGATTCAACCTCATTTAGTGGTTGAATCCTTTTTTAATGTATGAAAGCAAAAATAAAAGCAACCGGTTCAATGCCGGTTGCCTAATGTTCATTTATTTTTCTTTTTTATCAAGTGTGTGGCGTGTAATGATGCTGTCAATCAGGCCGTATTCCTTTGCCCTTTCGGCAGTCATGAAATTATCGCGGTCGGTATCCTTTTGAATGACTTCAAGCGGCTGGCCAGTGCGCTCTGCTAAAATTCCATTTAACTTTTCACGAAGGAAAAGGATCCGTTTAGCGGCAATTTCAATTTCGGTTGCTTGTCCTTGAGCACCGCCAAGTGGCTGGTGAATCATCACTTCAGCATTTGGGAGCGCAAAACGCTTGCCTTTTTCCCCAGCTGACAGTAAGAAAGCGCCCATGGAGGCTGCCATTCCGATACAAACAGTTGATACATTTGCTTTGATATACTGCATGGTATCGTAAATCGCCATCCCGGCTGTGATGCTTCCGCCTGGACTATTAATGTAAAGAGTAATATCTTTTTCAGGATTTTCCGCTTCTAAAAACAATAATTGTGCTACAATACTGTTGGCGACATTGTCATCAATACCACTGCCAAGCATAATAATCCGATCTTTTAATAAACGGGAATAAATGTCATAGGCACGTTCGCCGCGGTTTGTTTGTTCAATAACTGTAGGAATCAAATTCATATTTCTTCCTCCTCCTGAGTGTGAAAGTTTAAAATAATTTGTATAGTAATCATACACTGATGGTCAATAAAGGTCAAACAATTCGCCTTTCAAATGTTCGACAACTTTCCTACATCAGCATAACCATTCCGGACTAATTTAAAACCTATTATTTACTTGCAAAGCTGTCGAAACTAGCATATAATATGTAAGTCGTTACAAATTAGCGCTCGTGGTGCAACGGATAGCACGTAAGATTCCGGTTCTTAAAATGGGGGTTCGATTCCCTCCGAGCGCGTTATGAAGGCCTCCTGTTTTTTGTAAACAGGGGGTTTTTATTTTGATAAAAAGGTTGACTTGATTTCCAGTATATGTCTAATTAGCCATAACCCATTAAAAAATAGCCATAACTCCCAAAATAATAGCCATAACCCATCAAAAAGTAGCCAAAACTTCAAAAAAAGTAGCCATAACCCATTAATAAGTAGATATACCCCCTCGAGAATAGCTAATACCATTGAAAAACAGCCAGACCCCTAAAAAAACAGCCAAAACCCTTAAAAATGTACCCAATTCCCCTCAATAATTTTTTTCCATACCCGAAACTCCTTCTTTCATGTAAAATAGGAACATAAGGGGGGGAGTGGAATGAACTTAAAGGCAGGGTTATGGCAGCAGCAAACATTAAAATTGGCGATGACGCAGGAGTTATCGCAGGCGATTGCCTTATTGCAGTACTCGGCCCAAGAACTCACTGACTTTTTAGAAAATAAAGCATTGGAAAATCCCCTTATGCAGATTGAAAATGGGAATGTCCAGCCGATGAATCCCCTAATGGACCGCAATCGCCGGAGGCATCAAAAGTCGGAAAAGGACTGGATTGAGCAGCTTGCTGATAAACCATTTTCACTTGAAGATCATTTAATCTCGCAACTAAATATAGCTAGTTTATCTGCGGAGCAATTAAGAGTCATCCGCTATCTTATTCATAATCTAGATGAAAACGGTTACTTTTTGGGTAACCTTGAAGAAATTGCAGCAACTTTACGGGTATCTGATGAATTAGTTGAAGATGGCCTTGCTGTGATTCAAACGCTTGAACCAGCGGGAATTGGTGCAAGAGACCTTCAAGAGTGCCTGTTAATGCAAATCTATTATCAAAATCCAACTAACGAACTTGCGCAAAGGATTATTTCTCATTATTTCGTACTGTTTGCCGAAAAGAAATGGAAGCAAATTGCCAAGGAACTGAAGGTATCGCTAAAAGAAATTCAAGATGTTTTTGATGAAGTCCAACTTCTAGACCCAAAGCCGGGGTCCATGTTACGAAAAGAAATCACGACATACATTATTCCTGATGCGATTGTGGAACAATCTGCTGACGGGCTGACGGTACGAATGTTTGATGATGCTCTGCCAAGAATAAGTCTTAACGAGTCCTATTATAAAAAATTCAAGGACCAAGATCAGCAGGTCAGCCGTTTTATCCAGGATAATCTTCAGGATTATCAATGGATTGTCAAAAGTATTGAACAACGAAAAGAAACCCTAACAAGGGTGGTTGCCAAAATCGTCGAAAAACAGACGGCATTTTTTCAAAAAGGAGCACGCCATTTAGTGCCGATGACGATGAAGGAAGTCGCAGTTGAGCTTGATGTTCATGAATCAACTGTCAGCCGGGCAGTCCGGGAAAAATATGTGCAGACACCGACTGGGACCTTCACCTTAAAATCCTTTTTCACGAGTACCATCCAAACAGTCGCGGCGGATGGAAATGCCTCATCGACAGAGGTGAAGAATGCAATTAACCAATTAATAGATCAGGAGAATAAGGAAAAGCCGCTTTCCGATCAAGAAATTGTCGAACAATTGAAGGGGACAAACGGAATCGTGGTCTCAAGGCGGACCATCGCCAAGTACCGCGATCAGCTGGGGATTCCTTCCTCTTCGAAACGGAAAAGGTTTAATTGAAAGGAAATGACACTAACGATGACACCAACTACCATCACTTTATATACCCGAAATCACTGCCCTTTATGCGATAAAGCAAAAGCCTCTCTCCTTGAGCTAAAAGAGAATTGGGAATTTACCCTTGAGGAAATCGATATTGAAACAAATGATGACTTAACCGAGCGATACGGGCTGATGATTCCCGTGGTTCACATAGACGGGGAAGAAGTCGGATTTGGGTTTGTTGACAAATTTGACGTAAGTAACCGTTTGCAAGAAAAAAGCCAATCAAATGAGTTGAAATAGGTTTTCACTCCTGTTAATATAATAAATGTAGCAGGGGTGATTTTTTTTAGTGTAGGCGGGACACAATATGTCTATGGTGGACATTTCGCGACCAACTACATAGAATAAAGGAGCATGCTCTCATGCAATCATTTATTGATATCCAAAAAAGACTATTACCCGATCTCCTTCATGTACTAAAAAAAAGATATTCCATCCTCCGATACATAGGATTTATGCAGCCGGTAGGAAGAAGGAGTTTAGCTGTCAGCCTTGGGCTTACCGAAAGAATCCTACGTGGTGAAGTAGACTTCCTCAAAGAGCAACAACTTATTTACACAAACAATGTGGGAATGAGTTTAACTGCTGAAGGGAAAAATTTACTTGAGGATTTAGAGGAGTTAATGCGTGAGTTAAAGGGTATTGATGTAATGGAGTTAGAATTAAAGCACAAGCTTGGCATTAAAAAAGTCATCATTGTTCCTGGCGATAGCGATGAGTCACTATTGGTCAAAGGCGAGCTTGGCAAAGCAAGTGCCACCTGCATGAAAAAGCTTTTAACAGGGGAAAATATTATCGCTGTCACTGGCGGTTCAACGATGGCTGCTATCGCAGAAAGATTAACACCAGAGCTTTCTAAGAAGGAATTGCTATTTGTTCCTGCCCGGGGCGGAGTTGGTGAGGATGTCGCTAATCAAGCGAACACGATATGCTCGAATATGGCGAAAAACACCAATTCTAAACATCGTGTTTTCTATGTCCCCGATCAAGTAAGTTCACAAATTTATCAATCACTCATCAAAGAACCTGAGATTCATGAGGTCTTAAAGCTAATCAAATCCGCAAGCATGGTCATCCATGGGATTGGGGATGCTATCACAATGGCTGAGCGGCGAAAAACAAACCCCGAGATTCAGCAAAAGCTTGAAAGCGGGAAGGCTGTCGGCGAAGCGTTTGGTTATTATTTTAACGAGAGTGGCGAGATTGTTCATAAGGTATCAACAATTGGACTTCAGCGCGAAGACCTCGCGACGATTCCAAATGTCATTGCGGTTGCAGGAGGATCCTCGAAGGCAAAGGCAATTAAAGCATACTTAAAACAAGCACCGTCAGCGACGATTTTAATTACCGATGAAGGTGCGGCAAAAAGGTTGTTAAAAGGGTAAAACCTTTTTAAAAATATATATTTCTACCCAATAATAAGGAGGAATTTTATCATGACAGTAAAAGTTGGTATTAATGGATTTGGACGTATTGGTCGTAATGTATTTCGTGCGGCTTTAAACAATAGCAATGTGGAAATCGTAGCAATTAACGACTTAACAGATGCAAACATGCTTGCCCACCTTTTAAAATATGATACCGTTCACGGAACGCTTGCAGAAGACGTAACTGTAGATGGTGAATACCTAGTAGTTGGTGGACAGAAAGTGAAGGTTCTCGCTGAACGCGATCCTGCACAACTTGGCTGGGGTGAACTTGGCGTTGAAGTAGTGGTTGAATCAACTGGCCGTTTCACAAAACGTGAAGATGCTGCGAAACACCTTGAAGCAGGTGCGAAAAAGGTTATTATCTCTGCACCAGCAAACAACGAAGATATCACAATCGTTATGGGTGTTAACGAAGATAAATATGACGCAAACAACCACCACGTCATTTCTAATGCTTCATGTACAACAAACTGCTTAGCACCGTTTGCAAAAGTATTAAATGATACATTCGGAATTAAACGCGGGATGATGACAACCATTCATTCTTATACAAATGACCAACAAATCCTTGACTTACCGCACAAGGACTATCGTCGTGCCCGTGCAGCTGCTGAAAACATGATCCCTACATCAACTGGTGCAGCAAAAGCAGTTGCTCTTGTATTACCAGAACTTAAAGGTAAATTAAATGGGATGGCAATGCGCGTTCCAACTCCAAACGTTTCAATCGTTGACTTAGTAGCTGAGCTTGAAAAAGATGTTACTGCTGAAGAAATTAATGCAGCATTGAAAGCAGCAGCTGAAGGTCCATTAAAAGGAATTTTGGCATACAGCGAACTTCCATTAGTTTCAAGCGATTACAATGGAAGCACTGTTTCTTCTACAATCGATGCATTATCAACAATGGTTCTT
This sequence comes from Neobacillus novalis NBRC 102450, assembly GCF_001591805.1. Lineage (GTDB taxonomy): Bacteria > Bacillota > Bacilli > Bacillales > Cytobacillaceae > Neobacillus > Neobacillus novalis. Next base: position 58,221 of record NZ_BCVP01000015.1, read on the forward strand.
GAAGGCAATATGGTGAAAGTACTTTCTTGGTACGATAACGAAGTTGGTTACTCTAGCCGCGTTGTTGACCTTGTTGATTACATCGCAGCAAAAGGACTATAAAAAGCTTTAGGTTTTCCAAAGGGGAGCGGGGAGTTGATGCCCCCTTCCCTTTTTTACGTAAATAAATGCCACTACTTTAAGGAGGTCTTTTACATGAATAAGAAAACACTTAAAGATGTCGATGTGAAAGGTAAACGCGTATTTTGCCGAGTAGATTTCAACGTCCCAATGCAGGATGGAAAAATAGCCGACGAAACGCGGATCCGTGCAGCACTGCCAACGATTCAGTACTTAATGGAACAAGGTGCAAAGGTAATTCTAGCAAGTCATTTTGGCCGTCCAAAGGGAAAAGTGGTCGAAGAAATGCGCTTAACACCGGTTGGTGTAAGACTAGCTGAACTTCTCGGTAAAGATGTGAAAAAAGCTGATGAAGCATACGGTGATTCTGTGAAAGCGTTGATTGAGACGATGCAAGAAGGCGAAGTGCTTCTATTAGAAAACGTCCGCTTCTATCCTGGTGAGGAAAAGAATGATCCTGAGTTAGCAAAGGCTTTTGCTGAACTTGCTGAAGTATATGTGAACGACGCATTTGGCGCTGCCCACCGCGCCCATGCTTCAACAGAAGGAATTGCTCATAACCTGCCAGCAGTTTCCGGTTTCTTAATGGAAAAAGAACTGGATGTCCTTGGTAAAGCTCTTTCCAATCCGGAACGTCCGTTTACAGCGATTATCGGCGGTGCCAAGGTAAAGGACAAAATCGGTGTTATCGAAAATCTTTTAGAACTAGTGGACAATTTAATTATTGGCGGCGGATTAGCTTATACATTTGTGAAAGCACAAGGACATGAAATCGGTAAGTCCCTGCTTGAAGCCGACAAGGTTGATCTTGCGAAATCCTTCATGGAAAAAGCAAAGGAGAAAGGCGTTAATTTTTATATGCCGGTTGATGCAATTGTTGCCGATGATTTCTCAGCAGATGCTAATACTAAAGTGGTTCGAATTGAAGAGATTCCAGCTGATTGGGAAGCACTCGATATCGGACCAAAAACAGCCGAAATTTATCGTGAGGTCATTCAAAAATCAAAATTGGTTATCTGGAATGGACCAATGGGCGTATTTGAAATCGACAAATTTGCCGGCGGTACAAAAGCGGTTGCCGAAGCGCTTGCTGAAGCAGAAGGTACATATTCAGTTATTGGCGGCGGTGACTCAGCAGCGTCAGTTGAAAAATTTGGCTTAGCTGAAAAAATGAGTCACATTTCCACAGGCGGCGGCGCCTCTCTAGAGTTTATGGAAGGCAAAGCATTGCCAGGTGTAGTCGCTTTGAATGATAAATAAGGAAAAGAAAGGATGTGCCACCATGCGTAAACCTATTATTGCAGGGAACTGGAAGATGAACAAAACACTCGCAGAAGCAAAAAGCTTTGCTGAGGAAGTCAAAGGACTTGCCCCTGCTCAAGATAAAATTGAATCTGTCATTTGTGCACCAGCCTTATTTTTACAAAGCCTTGTTGAAGCAACGCAAGGGACTAATGTGAAAATTGGTGCGCAAACTATGCACTTTGAGGAAAACGGAGCGTTTACAGGTGAAATCAGTCCGAAAGCACTCGCTGACCTCGGTGTACAATATGTCATCATCGGCCACTCAGAACGCCGCGAAATGTTCAATGAAACCGATGAATCCGTCAACAAAAAGACGCTTGCCGCGTTTAAATATAATTTAAGCCCTATCGTTTGCTGCGGTGAAACACTGGAGCAGCGTGAAAATGGCGAAACCAATCAATTCGTTGGCGGTCAAGTTGAAAAGGCGTTAGCGGGATTAACCGATGAGCAAGTTAAACAAACGGTGATTGCCTATGAACCAATCTGGGCGATTGGCACGGGGAAATCATCGACTTCTAAAGATGCAAATGATGTTTGTGCCCACATCCGCCAGGTAGTTGCCCAGCAATTCTCTCAAGAGGTTGCTGATGCAGTCAGAATTCAATACGGCGGCAGTGTGAAACCGGAAAATATTAAAGAATATATGGCTGAATCCGATATTGATGGCGCTTTAGTGGGCGGAGCCAGCCTTGAGCCGCAATCATTTTTACAACTACTGGAGGCAGGCAGCTATGAGTAAATCTCCAGTTGCGCTCATCATTCTTGATGGCTTCGGCTGCAGGGGCGAGACAAAAGGAAACGCGGTAGCGCAGTCGAAGAAACCAAACTTTGACCGTCTTTGGAACACATACCCACATTCCCATTTAACCGCATCAGGAGAGGCAGTCGGCCTGCCGGTAGGTCAAATGGGTAACTCGGAGGTTGGGCACTTGAATATCGGGGCCGGCCGCATTGTCTACCAAAGCTTAACGCGCGTGAATATTGCCATTCGTGAAGGTGAATTTGAAAAAAATGAAACCTTCACCGGGGCGATGGAACATGTAAAGAAAAATGGCACTGCCCTTCATTTATTCGGACTGTTGTCAGACGGCGGCGTTCATAGTCATATTCAACATATGTTTGCATTGTTGAAGCTTGCTAAAGAAGAAGGCGTGGAAAAGGTATACATTCACGCATTCCTTGATGGACGTGATGTCGGTCCGAAAACAGCAGCCAAATATATTCAGCAAACACTGGATAAAATGAACGAGTACGGTATCGGCGAATTCGCCACCATCTCTGGCCGCTATTACTCGATGGACCGCGACAAGCGCTGGGAACGTGTCGAGAAATCATACCGTTCAATGGTTTACGGCGAAGGTCCAGCCTACAGCAATCCGTTAGAGGTTGTCGAGGACTCTTATTCACATGGAATCTTTGACGAATTCGTCATCCCATCTGTGATTACGAAAGAAGATGGCCAGCCGGTCGCAACGATCCAAGATAACGATGCTGTTATTTTTTATAACTTCCGTCCGGACCGGGCAATCCAGATTTCCAATACGTTCACAAACGAAGACTTTCGCTCTTTTGACCGCGGTCCAAAGCATCCAAAGGATTTATTTTTCGTATGCTTAACACACTTCAGTGAATCGGTTAACGGGTATGTTGCCTTTAAACCGTCGAATTTGGATAACACCTTAGGTGAAGTTCTGTCGCAAAATGGACTGAAGCAATTAAGAATCGCCGAAACAGAGAAATATCCGCATGTCACCTTCTTTATGAGCGGCGGTCGTGAGGAAAAATTCCCTGGAGAAGAGCGGATTTTAATCAACTCGCCAAAGGTGGCGACCTACGACCTTCAGCCTGAAATGAGCGCATATGAAGTAACCGATGCCTTGTTGAAGGAAATCCAAGATGATAAAGTCGATGCTATCATTTTAAATTTTGCCAATCCGGATATGGTTGGTCATTCAGGGATGCTCGAGCCAACGATTAAGGCCATCGAAACAGTCGACGAATGCCTAGGAAAGATTATTAATTTAATCCTTGAAAAAGGCGGCTCAGCGATTATCACAGCCGATCATGGAAACGCCGACGAAGTGATAACATTAGAAGGCGAGCCAATGACCGCACACACGACCAACCCTGTACCGGTGATAGTTACAAAGCAAGGGATTGAACTGCGTGACGGCGGTATCCTTGGTGATTTAGCGCCAACAATGTTAGACTTATTAAAGCTGGATCAGCCGGCTGAAATGACGGGAAAATCATTGATAAAATAAAAGCTTTAAAACTGATTGAAAAACTTAATTCTAAGGAGAGATTTACATGCCATTTATTGCAGATGTATATGCACGTGAAGTATTAGATTCCCGCGGTAACCCTACCGTTGAAGTTGAAGTTTTTACAGAATCAGGCGCTTTCGGCCGCGCATTAGTTCCAAGCGGTGCCTCAACTGGTGAGTATGAAGCAGTCGAACTTCGCGACGGTGACAAATCTCGTTACCTAGGCAAAGGTGTGCTTAAAGCAGTTGACAACGTAAACGAAATTATCGCGCCACATCTTGTTGGCGAAGAATTCAGTGTCTTAGATCAAGTGGCTATTGATCATGCGTTAATCGAGCTTGATGGCACAGACAACAAAGGCAAATTAGGTGCCAATGCCATTCTTGGTGTCTCAATGGCCGTTGCTCACGCAGCAGCAAACTATTTAGATATTCCGTTATACCAATACCTTGGCGGCTTCAATTCGAAGCAGCTTCCAGTGCCAATGATGAACATTGTTAACGGCGGAGAGCATGCTGATAACAACGTCGACATTCAAGAATTCATGATCATGCCTGTCGGTGCGCCAAGCTTTAAAGAAGCGCTTCGCATGGGTGCAGAAATTTTCCACACATTAAAAACAGTTCTTAAAGGCAAAGGCCTTAATACTGCTGTTGGTGACGAAGGCGGCTTTGCGCCAAACTTAGGCTCAAACGAAGAAGCACTGCAAACAATTGTCGAAGCGATCGAAAAAGCTGGCTACAAACCTGGTGAAGAAGTTATGCTTGCGATGGACGCTGCATCTTCTGAGTTCTACAACAAAGAAGACGGTAAATACCATCTTGCTGGCGAAGGTGTCGTAAAAACTTCTGCAGAAATGGTTGATTGGTACGAAGAATTAGCTAACAAATACCCAATCATCTCTATCGAAGACGGCTTAGATGAAAACGACTGGGAAGGCCACAAACTATTAACTGAACGCCTTGGCAAAAAAGTTCAATTAGTGGGTGACGATTTATTTGTTACAAACACGAAGAAACTAGCTGAAGGTATCGAAAAAGGAATTGGTAACTCCATCCTTATTAAAGTGAACCAAATCGGTACTTTGACTGAAACGTTCGATGCAATTGAAATGGCAAAACGTGCTGGCTACACAGCTGTTATCTCCCACCGCTCTGGTGAAACAGAAGATAACACAATTGCTGATATTGCCGTTGCAACCAACGCTGGTCAAATCAAAACAGGTGCGCCATCCCGTACCGACCGTGTCGCGAAATACAACCAATTGCTTCGTATCGAAGACAATCTAGGCGAAACATCACAATATAACGGTCTTAAATCTTTTTATAACTTGAATAAATAATATTTTTCCGAAAAGGCACTCGCATATTGAGTGCCTTTTTTTCAAATTTGTGGTACTTTTTGTATATAAAGAGGAGGCAGAAAGTATGAAAAGGTTATTAGATTGTACGGGAGCTGATTTTGAAAAAATGAATGGCAGGGATTTGCGGCAATCAATCCTTGCGTCAGAAGGAAGGACGATGGTCGCCGAGGTCATTGGCGCAGTAACACCTTATTATCCAGCAGTTACCAATGCTGAAATGGCTGCCGCATTTGGTGCCGATCTTATTCTAGTAAATTTCTTCGATGTCTTTAATCCGAGCATGGAAGGTTTGGAAGTCGAGGTGCCTGACACCCTTGTTCGAACCTTGAAAAAGCTGGTTGGCCGTCCTATTGGTCTTAATTTAGAGCCCGTCGATTTTGATGCTGAGCAAGTTGAGTCATTAATTGAGCTGCCAGAAGGCCGTCTGGCAACGGAAAAATCGCTGCAAAAAGCGAAGGAATTAGGCTTTGATTTTGTCTGCTTAACGGGAAATCCCAAAACGGGTGTTTCCAATGCGGAAATAACAAAGGCGATTGGAAGAACCCGTAAGATTTTCGGTCCAGAGGGCCTTATTATCGCCGGAAAAATGCACAGTGCCGGTGTTGCTGGCGAGGCAGGCGGTAGCCTTATGTCAACGGAAACGCTGCATTCATTTATCGAAGCAGGAGCCGATATTATCCTTATCCCATCACCGGGAACTGTGCCAGGCTTTACGGTTGAAAAAACAGCAAAATTAGTAGATGCTGTTCATGAAAAGGGTGCTCTAGCCATTCTGACAACAGGAACGAGTCAGGAAGGCGCTGATGAAGCAACGATTAAACAAATTGCTTTGAATAGTAAGATGGCAGGAGCCGATTTATTCCATATTGGCGATGCCGGAGCGGCCGGAATGGCGATTCCAGAGAACATTACCGCTTATTCCATTGTCGTAAGAGGTAAACGACATACATATGTGAGAATGGCATCGTCGATTTTGAGATAAAAGATAAAGGCCGCCACCACCAATCTCAAATATCGCTATTGTTAAAAGTCAAATAATATGGTAAATTTAATTTACTGTGAAATGTACGTCTACAGGAGGTGGCCTTCATGCATACATTTGTTGTTATCTTATTAGTAATCGTAAGTATTGGACTTATTGGGGTTGTCTTACTTCAATCAGGTAAAAGCGCTGGATTATCCGGTGCCATTTCTGGTGGTGCTGAATCCCTATTCGGTAAGCAAAAAGCACGAGGAATTGACTTGATCCTGCATCGTATTACGATTGTGTTATCAGTATTGTTCTTCCTTCTTGCCCTTGCCGTTACTTACTTCAAAATCTAATAATAAACAGTTAAAACCCGGCCAAAGCGCCGGGTTTTTTAGTTGTCTCAAACGGGAATAATACTTATTGGCTGAATACTGAGATTGGTTGGCGAGATTCTGGCCAAGTTTGGCGGATCTCAGCTAAAAATGGCGGGATTAAACAAATTAGCCGGAATCCCAATTCAAATTGACGCTAACTGGCCAGCCAGCAAGCCTTTTTCCTAGCATGTTGATCGCTACATTGCTTAAACTAAAATAAGCAACTATAAAAGGAGTTTTTTTAATGAAAGTCACCATACCTAAGCCATTTACCTTTAAAGGCGGAAAGAGAGCCATTCTGCTCCTCCATGGCTTCACCGGCAATTCTGCTGATGTCCGGATGCTCGGCCGCTTCCTTGAAAAAAAAGGCTACACCTGCCATGCACCACACTACAAGGGACATGGTGTACCACCTGAAGAACTTGTCCATACTGGACCTGAAGACTGGTGGCAGGATGTCATAAATGGCTATGAATTTTTAAAAAATAACGGCCATGAAGAAATTGCTGTTGCCGGGCTGTCTCTTGGCGGCGTATTTTCCTTGAAATTGGGATACACTGTACCTATAAAAGCGATTGTACCAATGTGTGCGCCGATGCATATAAAAAGTGAAGAAGTGATGTATGAAGGAATTCTCGAATATGCACGTGAATTTAAAAAGCGAGAAGGAAAATCAGACGAGCAAATCGAATTGGAAATGAATGAGTTTAAACAGACACCAATGAATACATTGAAAGCACTGCAGCAATTAATCGCCGATGTTCGTGAAAATGTCGAGATGATCTATGCGCCAACCTTCGTGGTTCAGGCACGCCACGACAAGATGATTAATACCGAAAGTGCCAACATTATTTACAATGAAATTGAGTCAGTCACAAAGGAAATCAAATGGTATGAAGAATCCGGCCACGTCATCACACTCGATAAGGAACGGAACCAGCTCCACGAGGATGTTTATACCTTTTTAGAAAAATTAGACTGGCACGAATAATAAAGCACCCAAAGGAGGGATTCGCTTGGAAGATAACATACAACAGCATATTGACAAGCTTTTGCAATATATGAGGGACGAGGCCTATAAGCCATTAACCGTCCAAGAGCTGGAAGAGGCATTTGGCATTCAGGATTCTAGTGATTTTAAGGAGTTTGTTAAAGCGCTTGTCCAAATGGAAGAAAAGGGATTGGTCGTAAGAACTCGCAGTAACCGTTATGGCCTGCCGCAAAAAATGAATTTAATCAGAGGAAAGCTAATCGGTCATGCAAAAGGTTTCGCGTTTGTCGCACCGGATGAACCAGGAATGGATGATATTTTTATACCGCCAAACGAAACGAACACGGCGATGCATGGTGATATCGTGTTAGCCCGCGTTTCATCAGAAACCTCTGGGCAGCGTCGGGAAGGAAGCATTATCCGCATTATTGAACGAGGGGTTCAGCAGATTGTTGGAACCTATGTGGAAAGCAAAAGCTTTGGCTTTGTGATTCCCGATGATAAAAAATTCGCCAATGATATTTTTATTCCAAAAGCTGCTTCTAAAGGGGCTGTCGAAGGTCATAAAGTGGTCGTTAAGCTCATCACCTATCCAGAAGGGCGTAAAAGTGCGGAAGGTGAAGTGATCACCGTTCTTGGCCACAAAAACGACCCGGGCGTGGATATCCTGTCAGTCATACATAAGCACGGCTTACCAATGGCTTTTCCGGATGAAGTCCTCAAGCAGGCTAACGACACACCGGAAACCATTGATGAAAGTGAATTGGCGAACCGCCGCGACCTCCGCGGCGAAACGATAGTTACGATTGACGGGGCAGACGCGAAAGACCTTGATGACGCAGTAACTGTTACTAAACTTGAGAACGGCAACTTCAAGCTGGGCGTCCATATTGCGGATGTCAGTTATTATGTAAAAGAGGGTACACCAATCGACCTCGAGGCAGAGGAACGGGCTACGAGTGTGTATTTAGTCGACCGAGTGATTCCGATGATTCCACACCGGCTGTCGAACGGAATCTGTTCCTTAAACCCGAAGGTAGACCGGTTAACACTCTCATGTAATATGGAAATCAATTCAGATGGCACCGTCGTCTCGCATGAAATTTTTCAAAGTGTGATTAAAACAACAGAACGAATGACCTATAGTGATGTAAATAAAATTCTTGTCGATCATGATGAGGAAACACGCACACGATACGAACCGCTTGTACCAATGTTTGAATTGATGGAAGAGCTTGCCGCCATTCTCCGCCATAAACGGATGAAGCGTGGAGCGATTGATTTTGATTTCAAGGAATCAAAAATCCTTGTCGATGAGGATGGAAAACCGACCGATGTTATCCTGCGTGAGCGTTCGGTGGCGGAGAAGCTAATCGAAGAATTTATGCTTGCAGCCAACGAGACAGTCGCTGAGCATTTCCACTGGATGGATGTTCCGTTTATTTACCGGATTCATGAGGATCCAAAAGAAGATAAGCTCCGCCGCTTTTTCGAATTTATTACCAACTTTGGCTACATTGTCAAAGGTACAGCCAATGAAGTGCATCCTCGGGCTCTTCAGGAGATCATTGAAGAGGTGCAAGGAAAGCCAGAGGAAATGGTGGTTTCGAAGGTGATGTTGCGTTCGATGCAGCAGGCAAAATATGATCCGGAAAGCCTTGGCCATTTCGGATTATCGACGGAGTTCTATACCCATTTCACTTCTCCAATTCGCCGTTATCCGGACACCATCGTTCACCGTTTAATTCGGACGTACTTAGTGGAAGGAAAGCTCGATGAAACGACAAGGGAAAAATGGAATGCCCGCCTGCCCGAAATTGCAGACCATTCTTCCAAAATGGAGCGTCGGTCCGTTGATGCGGAACGGGAAACAGATGATTTGAAGAAAGCGGAGTACATGGAAGACAAGGTTGGTGAGGAGTATGATGGGATTATCAGCTCAGTAACCAATTTTGGCATGTTTGTCGAGCTGCCAAATACAATTGAAGGCCTTGTTCATGTCAGTTATATGACCGATGATTACTATCGCTATGATGAGCGCCATCTCGCCATGATTGGCGAGCGGACTGGCAATGTATTCCGAATTGGCGATGAAATTACGATTCGGGTCGTTAAAGTCAATAAAGAAGAGCGTGCGATTGATTTTGAAATTGTCGGTATGAAGGGAACCCCTCGCAGAGAACGTTCCGCGACGCCGAAGGTCTTCAAAACGGGTAGTGATACACACAAACCGCGCCGGAACAAACAGCAGGGAGATCGTAATAAAAACGGTAAACAAGATCGTACGACGGATGGAAAGCAACAGTCTGAATCTAGCGGCGGTCAAGGGAAGAAAGCGAAAAGAAAGAGAAAATTTTACGAAAATGTACCTAAATCAAAAAGTTTGAAGCGAAAGAATAAATAATTATTTAGAGAGAGCCTTTAATAAGAGGCTCTCTTTCAATTGTAGTAGCTCATTTTTTTTGCTAAAATAAATCCATAGATGAGGTGAAAAAAATGCCAAAAGGTGAAGGGAAAGTAGTCGCGCAAAACAAAAAAGCCTACCATGACTATTTTATCGAAGAAACGTACGAAGCAGGTATCGTTCTTCAGGGGACAGAAATCAAGTCCATTCGCGCCGGAAAAGTGAATCTAAAGGATTCCTATGCAAGGATTCAAAATGGCGAAGCGATTCTTTTCGGGATGCATGTCAGCCCGTATGAGCAAGGAAACCGCTACAACCACGATCCATTAAGGACGCGTACGCTCCTGCTTCATAAACGTGAAATCAGCAAGTTGATAGGCGAAACAAAGGAAGCGGGTTATGCTCTTGTGCCATTAAAACTTTATTTAAAAAATGGTTTCTGTAAGGTTTTAATTGGACTGGCAAAGGGTAAGAAAAATTATGATAAGCGTGAATCCTTAAAGCAAAAAGAAGCGAAGCGTGAAATCGAACGCGCCTTCCGCGACCGTCAGAAAATGTAAGGTACCAGAAAAAAGATAGTTTACAAATACTTACAATTGATATTTCCTGACAGTGTGTTATAATAAGTTTGTCGCCAAGTTGCGATGATAACTTTTGCTCACACAATTGTTGAGCATCCTAACGTCTGTTGCTAGAATCTTTCACTAGATTTCAGCTCATTTTATAATGGGGACGCTACGGATTCGACAGGGGTAGTTTGAGCTTAGGTTGCGAGTCGAGGGGATCGGCCTCGTTAAAACGTCAAAGCCATAACTGGCAAAACTAACAACAACCTCGCTTTCGCAGCTTAATACTGCATAGCGGTTCCTCCCTCCATTGCCCATGTGGTAGGGTAAGGGACTCACTCTAAGTGGGCTACGCCGGATTCCACCGCCTGAGGATGAAGGAAGAGAACAACCAGGCTAGCTGACCGGACGCCGGTCGATAGGCAGAAGGCACAGCGAAACACCAATATATCGACTACACTCGTAGATGCTTAAGTGGCGATATCTTTGGACGTGGGTTCGATTAGTAATTAGTCGCCTTGTGTGGTAACACACAAGTGAAAATCCGGCTTTATCGGTGAAACCTAAGTCACTTCAATGTGATAAGGCAATGCCGAGCGGTATGTGGAGCAATCTAACAGCCGTGTATCGACTTATAGGCTGCCATCTTTAAATGGTAGTACTAGGATGCGAAATCCATACCTTGAAGAGGTAAATATATGTTTCGCATAAGACGCCGGGGGACCTGTCAGAGGCAGGTTCAAGATATAGTCAGTGCCATGACGAAAGCATGGAAGAGCACGTCCCACCGTCTCCACTACATAGTGGATAAAAAAGACCAGCAGAGATGCTGGTCTTTTTTAGATTCTGAAAAAAGAATCTTCGAATGCAATTTTCCTTTCTAGTAATATTGAGTTATATTTTCCATTCCTTGGTGTAACCTTTTCATAATTTTCAAGTATCCATAGGGCGCGATTTCTTTTTTTATCTACTCTTAGATAAGGAGCAACATACTTTAATATGTACAAAACAGTTTCTTTATTCTTTATATTTAGGGTATAGGAATCTTTATGTCGTTCGGGATTATAGTTCTTTTTATTATTGATGGTTCCCTCGGTTAATGTCTGAAGATATATTAAAAGTTCTTTATCGGTTGACGCGATCGTAATACATGGGCGACGATGTTCCTTTTCATGCATTCTTGTTAATGTTATCGAACCTTCTCCATCAATAATTCCTGCGACATAAGCAGCTTCCCAACATTCTAATAAAAATCCCTCCCTTTATTTTGGAATCGAACATTCGTTTCATATTTATTTTACTTTTTCAAATCGTCTTTTTCAATCAATAACCCCAAAAAAAAGCTACCCTTTCATCAAAAACAGGGTAGCTTTTCCTTTAAAAAAGAATTGCAAATTAATGTGTCGTATTCATATTCATATTCATATTGTTATTCGGCATTTGCGGCATCCCCTGTGCCGGTGCATAAGCATTAAGAAGCTGCTGCATATCCTGCTGGGCAAGCTGCGGCACCTGATAGTAATGGTGTTTATTTTGATAAATCGAGAGCTCGTAAGCCATCTCAATGCAATTTGGCACCGAATCGGCAAGCACGCGTCGAACTACCGGGTTGGTGACCTCACATGCTGCCATTGTTTTCATGGATGCACCTGATTTGACTGAGCCAAGCATCATGCCGGAAACGCAAGCATCGGTGAGTTCTGCTGGAGATTGCACCGGTTTTTTCGGTTGGGATGGTGTTAACCCATAGATAAAGTCGTTCCCCTGGTTCATTTTATAGCTTTGTGTCGGTTTTGAAGGGTTCTGGCCCGACTTGAAACATTCCACTGTGATGTTGTATTCCTCTTGCATAAATTGATATTGGCGATCCAGAATATCCAGCAATTCTGGGTCTTTTACGTGCTGTCGCAGCAGCATGTACGAATCCATCGTGCCTATGGCTCCTGAAAGAACTTCATGAACATCAAATACTTCATGACCGCCATGGTTCATTTGCGGCGGCACAGTCCCTGTATGCATATTTTGGTGGGTTTGCCCCTGTTGATTTTGCATCGCTACATAACCTCCTAACGGAATTGAACAACCATAGTTATTATGTTTCAGAAAACGGGAGTTATTCAACGACTTGCCTAATGAATGGTTTGTTTTAAAAAGTAATTCCATGTCAATAATGACTAAATTGGAGGCCTCGGCATAAAAAAGGATTAAAACTTGATTTAATGCTCGGAATCATTTAAAATAAACCTTACAAAAAACGGAAGGGTGACCTTGGAACGATGATCTTATAATCCTATTTCTCATGAAAAAAATATAATCTTTTTTCTGGATAGGATTAGTCTGTACTTTTATACAAGTCGATAAGATCATAGTGTCCCCTCACGCCGGGATATTTTGCCGCTTTGAAATTGTATTGTGCCGCCTCCTGCCAGAAATTTACGTAGGAGGTTTTTATATGGAAAACAACATAACCCAACCCGCACCATCGGGTGGTTTATTTCGCAACAGAGTCTTTCTTGCGATTATTATGTCGGGCTTGTTTTTACAGATAGGTATTTGGGTCCGAAACTTTGCCGTTCTCCTGTTTGTCATGGAGCAGACTAACGGTGATGCCTTCGCGGTCTCGATGATCTCAGTGGCTGAATTCGCCCCAATCTTTATTTTCTCCTTTATCGGCGGGACCTTTGCCGACCGCTGGGCGCCGAAAAAAACGATGGTCTGGTGTGATATTTTGAGTGCAGTATCCATTTTTGTCGTGCTCATCACACTTGTTTTCGGAACCTGGAAAATCGTGTTTTTTGCGACGTTAATCTCAGCGATTCTCTCACAATTCTCGCAGCCATCAGGGATGAAATTGTTTAAAATGCATTTGTCGGCAGACCAAGTGCAACAGGCGATGTCTGTCTATCAAACTGTCTTTGCTTTATTTATGGTACTTGGCCCGATTATTGGAACATTCATTTTTCAATCGTTTGGCATTGATATCTCAATTGCTGTTACCGGCACGGCTTTCTTGCTTTCAGCCGCCGCACTTGCCTTCCTGCCGAAGGATCGTCCATTAGAAGAAGTGGGTGAATCCACATTACTGCAGGAAATGAAAAGTGGAGTTAAATATGTTTTAGGGAAAAAAGAATTAAGTCTTTTAGGACTATGCTTTATGGCTGCAGGGCTTGGAATTGGCTTCATTAATCCGTTATCGATTTTCCTTGTCACTGAACAGTTAAACCTTCCAAAGGAAAACCTTCAATGGCTGTTTATGGTTAATGGTGTCGGGATGATTATTGGCGGAGCCGCAGCGATGATTTTTGCGAAAAATGTGCCGCCGCAGCGACTGCTTGTTTTTGGAATGCTCGTTAATGGCATCGGCATCGCTGTTATGGGCTGGTCGACAAACCTCTGGATTACATTGATTGCCGAGTTTTGTAACGGTCTGATGATGCCATGTATTCAAATCGGAATCAACACTCTGATTTTGCAAAAGACAGAAGAGGCCTTTATCGGCCGCGTCAACGGTATCTTAAGCCCGCTTTTCGCCGGGTCAATGGTGATAACAATGAGTGTCGCTGGAATTCTAAAGGAGCAATTTTCATTAGTAGCCACGTTTGAAACGTCTGCCGTCTTATTTCTCATCGGTTTGCTTTTCATTTTGCCCATTTATAATCAGAAACAGCAAGCTAAACCGGAAATCCTCGGTTCTAAATAAAAAAGCAGAGAATCCTACTCTCTGCTTTTTCCTTTATTGGAGGGCAACTTGCACCTTCTCCTCATCCGCCATTTTTCTTTTGGAAATACAACTAAGGGCTTAGTTTAAAAATTAGTCATCTAGTCCATTTTTTATTGAGCTCTAATCGAGTATAGTATTATTTTAAGAAAAAATTAAGAAATGGTTAAGGACTATTTAAAGCTAAATAAACGATAATAGTACAGGGCACCTAGAAAAAAGTAATGAATTAGGAGTGAAACATAAAATATGTCTATTTCGCAATTAAATATTGATGTCTTTCGAGCAATTAATGATATAGGGAAAGAACATGCCTCCCTAAATCCAATCGCCATTTTCATGGCCGATTATATGATCTTTGTTTTAGCATTAGGTATGCTAGTTTATTGGTTTACACAAACCAATAAAAATAGAATGATGGTAATCCAAGGTGGAGTTGCTTTTGTGCTCGCCGAAGTCCTGGGGAAAATTGCCGGAACCATGTATTACCATAACCAGCCATTTGCTGAGCTGCCAAATGTAAACCAGCTTATTTCCCATGCGGTCGACAATGCCTTTCCGAGTGACCACTCGATCTTGTTTTTCTCTGTCTGTTTTTCGTTTTGGCTGGTTCGGAAAAAAGAAGGGTGGCTATGGCTTGTTTTCGCTTGCTTCGTAGGGGTCTCCCGGATTTGGGTGGGCGTCCACTACCCTGGAGATGTCCTAACCGGTGCGCTATTCGGAATCGTGGCCGCACTAGTTGCCTACTGGCTAGTTCCAAAGCTTGGCTTTGTGAAAGTAATCCTTGCGAAATATGAAAAAGTGGAGCAATCGTTATTGCCGGTAAAAGCTAAGGCTGATGACAAATATAAAAATTTTTAAAAAGAAAAAACCTCTTTGAATCTAGATTCAAAGAGGTTTTATCGTTCTTCTCCAGAATGAAATGTAGTTAAGGACTGACCAAGCCATGTAATAAGGAAAGCATAGTAAGAAAGATTAACCCGCAAAAAATGGAAAAGGCAGACCGTAACCACGTTCTGTCTACCCAAGAAAACAGAAATGAAGCACACAAGCTAAACCAAACTATCACCGTCAAAATGATAAAACCATCTAAAAGATAATAAGGAAGCCATTCCCAAAAAACGAGTCCTCCCAGTCCACAGCTTAGAAATAATGGAGCAAACAAATCCCTGCCATGCTTGATCACAGGCTCACTTGAAGCTTCGAGCGAATTTGCCGAAAGCAGCGGATAAAGAAAATAAGGGAGCCCAAAGCCGAAGCTGGTGCCTGACACCAATCTCCTCGCATTGTTACTTTCAAAAAGGTGTATATAGGAGCCGAGACCGTCGATTATCATCGGCACCACTAATAATAGAAGAAAGAGGCTTATTTTTATCGATGGAATCGTGATTTTCGCCTTTCGTTTGAACAGATGTAAATAAGCGAGCGTGGAAAATATGCCTATATAGATACCTGTGTCCCGTGCACAAATAGAAAGAGTTTCCCCTGATGCTTGAAGTGACCGGTCCTCAATTTGATGGCAGATCGCTCTTCCGAAGAAATGCAAAATATCGTGTAACAACTGAATCACTCCTATTAGAAAGAACCCAACGAATTGGGTTCTTCTTTGGCCGATAGGAAAGTATAACTTTCCAATCAGGCATAAGTGCAACTACGCCTCATGAACCGCCTAACGGCTCGCCAATCGGCGAGTTTTCTTTATTTTCATTTAACATTTAATATCCACTCATAAACGCCGGCATGAGTGACAATGTGGAAGCGGCGAACCAACAGATACAGCTTAGAACAATGGAGACAATTCCAACAATTAAACAGGTTTTGCCAATTGCCTTCTTCTCGAGATCCTGATCATTCATCCAAATAATCCCTAAAATAATGCCGACAACAGGAACGAAAAATGATAAAATGTAAAGTAGTGCTTTTAGCCCACCAGACATGAAACCACCTCCATCATAAAAGTAAGACAAATCCAATCTTGCCAAATAAATATTGTTCAATGATATCTATGTTGATGTTGAAGTAAACTTGCTTCTTAATTTTTAGAAATTTCTAATTAAATTCTACCCATTATTCCCAAATTTCGGTTATTATGGTTATAAGAGATATTTTTAAAAAAAGTCCGAATAAAATGTGCTGTTTAGGGAAAACAAAACAGTATCAGCTATATTTCTACTATTCTCACTACTTTTTTAATATTATTGTAATATTTTTAATAGATTAGTAACATTTTGGGCGGACTTTCGTCTATAATGAAGTAAGAAAATAAAACCATCAAAGAGGGATAGAACCATGGGGAAACTAAAGAGCGGTTGGACAAGAGGGACAGTCATTGTCATTGTTGCGATTGGGTTCTTGTTTGCAGGGATATTTGTGAGCAATTATTTTCAGGCAAAAGCTGCAAGCGGACCTAGTAATCACCAAAAAGATAACTCTATTAATCGGGCAATAGCAAAGGGTCCATCACCAGAAACAATCATCAGGGATACAACGGATGCAATACTTGAAAAAGAACGGATTCAAACACTGCAAGAGCAAGCGAAAATATGGAGAAACAAGCAAGATCATGTGCCAGAAACTACTACTAACGATAATACCGCGGCACAGCCTTCCAATAACGAAAAAGAAACTCCACCATCAAAGGAATCCGATGCAGCCGATCAAGGGCAGAATAGAACGGAGCAGCAAGGGAACAATAAGACGGTTTATTTAACATTTGATGATGGCCCGGCGCCATTTTCCGGTGATATTATCGCGCTTCTAGAAAAATATCATTTTAAAGCAACCTTCTTTATGCTTGATGGAAACATTCGCAGTTATCCAGATGCGGTAAAATTGATGGTTTCAAGTGGAGAGACAGTCGGTCTTCACAGCGTTACACATGATGTGAGAAAGTTCTATGCATCTGCCGATTCAGTTATCGCTGAATTAACCCAGAACCGTAACACATTGAAAGAAATATCCGGTATCGATTCGTATATCATGAGAACGCCGTATGGCAGCGTTCCGAAAATGACGGCTGAATATCGAAATGCGGTTAATGATAAAGGATATATCATGTGGGATTGGAATATTGACAGCATGGATTGGGATTATAAGGATGCACGGTATGTCAGCAGTGTAATTAACCAATTAACGAAAATGACCAATCACAATGAACCAATCGTGATTCTTTTACACGAAAGAAAGGAAACACTTGCTCACTTGCCAGCACTTCTCGACTATTTAAGTAAAAATGGATATGAAGGTAAAGCAATAGACAGCTCGATGACCCCTTACCAATTTAAGGTGAGATAACCTTTTAAAAGGACAAAATAACGACTGATTTGCTATAATAAAAATAGGTAACACTTGGTTCATAGTAAAATAAATGGGGTTCGATAATTGCCTATGATAAATAAAATTTTGCAGAGCAGCGGTTTCAAAAGAATTTCAATTTTTGTTGTCATTGCAGTCGTTATATATGCGATGAGAAGCATGATTAATTTGATTTTGCTAACATTTATTTTTGCGTTTTTAATGGATCGGCTCGTCCAATTCATTGGAAGGAAAATTCCGCTTAACCGTAAGTTGATTGTTATCATTTCGTATGCCTGTATTGTTGGCTTGCTTTCCTATGGCTTGATCATGTATTTGCCAATGATTGCCGGTGAGATTACTGCATTAATCAAGCAGCTAACAGCCTTTTACACATCGAAGCATGATAACTTTGTTCTAAATTATATCGTGACACGAATTGAAGAAATCAAAATTTCCAGCTATTTAGAACAGGGTGTTACGTTCTTATTAAAGTATTTTACTGATATTAGTAAAATTACCTTACAAGTTCTCTTAGCGCTTATGTTAAGTTTATTCTTCTTACTGGAAAAGCCGCGATTAATTGAATTTACAAAGAAATTTAGAACGAGCAAAATTGCCTCGATTTACGTTGAAGTTGAGTTTTTTGCCAGCAAATTCGTAAGAACGTTTGGAAAAGTAATTGAAGCGCAATTAATCATTGCTGTTGTGAACTGTATTCTAACAACCATTTCCTTATGGCTGCTCCATTTCCCGCAGCTGGGCGGCTTATCGATTATGGTTTTCCTGTTGGGTCTTATCCCTGTTGCCGGCGTGATTATATCGTTAATTCCTCTCGTTATAATTGCTTATAGTATCGGCGGTTTGATTAAGGTTCTATATGTAGGTATTGCGATTGCGATTATCCATGGAATCGAGGCCTATATCTTAAACCCAAACCTAATGAGTTCCAAGACAAATCTGCCTGTCTTCTATACGTTCATTGTGTTAATTTTCTCTGAGCATTTCTTTGGTGTCTGGGGACTGATTGTCGGGATACCAGTATTTGTCTTTCTGTTGGATGTCCTAGAAGTAACAGAAACCAAAAAACTCTAACGAAAAGGTCCTCGATTATTCTTGGGCTTTTTTCTTTTTGCTCATTTCTGTTATGCTAAAGCTATTACCTAGCCAGGAGGGATAAGCATGAGCGAATGCAAGCTGAATCATTCACTTGAAGATGTAATAAGTAAATACGAATCACAGGCGGCCTTTTTACCAGAAGAAATGAAGCCATTATTTGCACAGTTTTTTGCAAAAGAACATACACAGGAAATCCTGAATGAAGTGTTCCATTTGTTGAAGAAATATGATTTGGCCACCGAGGATGAAAAAAGTGAACGAACAAACCGTTTAAATATGGTGCTGGAAAACCTCTAAACAAAACTGACCCCCACGGTGCTGGGGGTTTTCTATATTTTAACAATATTTGTCATCCACATTCATTAAAAGTCGTTTTTTAGAAAATAGTAAGTGTAGGACATTTTTGGAACAGAAAAGAGGATTCGATGCGAGAAATATTTCAGCTTTTAAAACGAGGCAATAAATCAGCGATGCTGGCAGCGATTATTAATACGGTCATTTCGATTATTAAAGGTACAGCCTATATGTTTACCGGCAATGTCGCGATGTTTGCGGAAACGATGCACAGCCTTGGTGATGCTGCCAACCAGTTCTTTGTGTTTGTTGGTTCAGCCTTAAGTAAAAAGGCCCCGACGGAAAAATTCCCCAATGGGTTTGGACGCTTAGTAAACCTTGTCCTTTTAGGGGCTGTGTTAATTGTCGGTATTATGGCGTTTGAAACAATTCGAGAAGGCTGGCATCACGTTATTCATCCTACGAAGTCAGACGGTTTTATCATCAATATCATTGTTTTAGGGGTTTCCACCCTCCTTGAGACCTTTGTCCTTTTTAAAGCGATGAGGGAAATCCTGCATGATCTTGACATAGAAGCAAGTGGCACGAATGTGTTTGTAAAAACATTTGCCAATTTAGGAAGAGCAAAACCAGCAACGAAGCTTGTGTTTATGGAAGACCTTGTTGCGACATTGGGTGGTCTGCTGGCAATTATTGCAGTGGTCCTATCACATTTCACGAAATTCCATCAGCTGGAAGGAATCGCCTCGATGCTGATAGGGGCAATGATGTTTTTCGTCGTTGGCAAAGTTTTCTTAGATAATGCTGCCGGGGTTATTGGCCAGGCTGATGAAGAAATGGAAGACAAAATCGGAGCACTAGTCATGACGGATCCTGATGTTTTGGATATCCAAGGGATTACCGTGATTAAAGAGGGCGAGGACCTTCACGTTGAATTGGAAATTGAGGTCGATCCGAAATTAACGGTGGCGGAAGCGGACGATATTAAGGATCGATTAGAAGAAAAAATCATGGCCGAAAAAGGCGTTGTTGATGTAACGATTGAGTTTGATGAAGAGGATGGAGTGATGACCTGGCAGAATCGCAATGAACCAGATGCGAACTAACTATATCCCGGTTTTGTGAATAATCCATCTTGCCGCTTGGGAATCTATTCGTAAAGCACTTGTTTAGGAGGCTCCAAAGTGGCTGAACACAAAATAAGATTATCTAGTTCAGAAATTGGCGGATTGTGGACTGTCTTTCTTCAGGAGAATATGGCTGTTTGTTTATTAACCTATTTTCTTCATCACAATCAAGATGAACAAATCAAGAAAATTTTACAGCGAGCCTATGAGATATCTGAGGGTCATGTTCAGCAGATTACACGCATTTTTACCGATGAGGGGATCCCAATCCCTGATGGATTTTCTGAAAAGGACCTTGATTTGTCAGCTCCGCGATTATTTTATGATATGTATGGATTGAGTTTTGTTTATTCTATGAGCCGGATGAGCATGATTAGCACGAGCTTTATTACTGTGACAATGGCTCGCAAAGATGTAATGGAATTTTTTGTATTAATGGTCCAGCAAACGTCGATATTATATCAGCAAGCTACAACATTAATGCTTGAAAAGGGTATCTATGATCGCCCGCCAATGATTCCTTATCCAGAACAAGTGGAGTATGTTGAAAAGAAATCCTATGTAAGCGGATTTGGAAAAAAAAGACCGGTAAATACGGCAGAAATTACCGAAATCTTTTTTAATACCGAGCGGAATTATTTTTCTATTTTACTTTGTATGGGATTGCTGCAAGTAGTCAAAGATAAAGAAATTCATGATTATATTCAGGAAGGTAAGGAAATTTCGGAAAAGCAAATTAAAACCTTTAATGACATCCTAATGAGGGAGGAATTATTAGGAAATGTCAGTGTAAGGATGGAAGTAACTGATTCAACCGTTTCACCAT
Source organism: Neobacillus novalis NBRC 102450 (assembly GCF_001591805.1). Lineage (GTDB taxonomy): Bacteria > Bacillota > Bacilli > Bacillales > Cytobacillaceae > Neobacillus > Neobacillus novalis. The sequence goes on from NZ_BCVP01000015.1 coordinate 78,959, forward strand.
TTTCAGACCGACTTGTTGTTACGCTTTTCAACTCTTTGAATACGATTGATGTTACGTTGATTGGACATGCCTTGTCACTCTCAATGCGAACGGATTTAGCGGTTTATTATGAAAAGTACATTTTAGAAATATTACTTTATTCCGCGAAGGGTTTTAAGATTATGGTTGACCGTGGCTGGATGCAAAAACCGCCCCATGCCCCGGATCGAAAAAAACTGCAAAAAATTTAGGTTGGCGATAATTCGCAAACCTTTTCCAACGATAACGGTCACGTAGAATTTTACGTGACCGTTATCTTATTCCCAAGGCTTAACGGTTGTGAAATAACTCGCTAGCTCTCTGCTGCTTTTCCTGTGGAGTTTCCGCTTTTCGGCACGTTCGTGTCCAGTTTCGTAAAGCTTTTTTTCTTCCTCTGTTTCAGGAATAATCTTCGGGACCGCAGTCGGTTTCCCGTGATCATCAAGGGCAACAAAGGTCAAAAAGGCGGTGGCGGCAATTTTTCGATCACCCGTTTTCAGGTTTTCGGCAATAATTTTGACAAAGACCTCAATCGAGGACGTGCCTGTCCAGGTAACGAAAGATTCGAAACAAACGGAGTCCATTGGTGTAATTGGGCTGAGAAAGTCTACCGAATCAGTTGAGGCGGTAACACACTCCTTTCGTGAATGCCTTGTTGCTGAAATCGAGGCAAGCATGTCAACATCACTCATCAGCTTCCCGCCAAACAGCGTATTATGGTTATTGACATCATTAGGAAAAATCCTGCTAGTTCTCACGACTCTTGATTCATTACATGTTTTAGCTTCCATCTATGTCCCTCCGGATTCTCTTTTAAAAATACTACACAGTCACAGTGCATAATCTCCATTGTATCTAACAACAAGCCTATTTTTACCAGAAAGAGCTTTTGTAATCGAAAAATTTTCCATATTGCGATTAAAATGGAGTAGCCCACTGTTTCTTCATCCATAATAAACCCATGGATGAAGAAATGGAATAGAGGAAGATGTGATTAGACGTGAAATGGAAAATGATCGTATGGTTTACTTCTCTTATTATTAGTACAGCAGGATGCCGAAATAATCCAGTTTTACTACCTCAGAATCATCATGTTTCCGCTCATTTCGAAACGAAACAGAATGAAACCAACTTGCAGCGAAAGCTAAGAAGCTATCTAAGAGCAAACCACTTAAATGGCAGTGTCGCTATTGTAAAGGAGAATCAAATCATTTTCCATGAGGGGGTGGGGTTTACAGATTTTCAGCAGCGAATCGCAAACAAGCCAGCGACGGCCCATCCGATTGCATCGATTACGAAGTTAATCGTCGCGGCCAGTATTATGCGGCTCGAGGATAAACAGAAATTATCGATTCAAGATGAAGTGGCAGCTTATATTCCTGACTTTCCAAATGAGAAGAAGATAAAAATCATTCATTTATTAAACCACACTTCTGGAATCGATACTCCCCGCTGGCAGCCCGGTAATCCGAAGCCGGCAGAAATAGTGAAGAAAATAGCTTCAAAACCGATTCGATTTCCAGCAGGGGCCGAGTGGGATTATAATGATATCAATTATTTGATCCTCGGGCTTATTGTCGAAAAAGTATCGGGGCTGCCGCTCCATGAATATATCCGAAAGAATATCTTTACCAAGGCTTCGATGCGCCATTCGGGTTTTATTACCGAAGAGCAAGCGGCTGCCCATTATTCAACAGGCTATCTAAAGCTTGGAAATAAATTAGTTGCCGCTAAGCCCTTGAAGACCGATGTCCTGTTTGGCTGTGGTGATATTTATTCCACTGTTGTTGATTTATGCCTTTTCGATAAGGCGTTAATGAATGGAAATCTTGTTTCCAAACGCAGTTTGAAAAAAATGCTGACTCCAAGTGCAAAATCAAAGTATGGTTTAGGGCTCTATGTTACAACTGACAAAGTGTTTAGCCGCGGTGTCGTTGGCGGCTGGGAATCGCTGCATGTTTATTTTAAAAATAAAACAGCGATGGCTATCCTCCTGAATGTCCGTGACAAAGAGATTGATATCCATCAGGTTTCAAATGATCTTTATAAACTGATAAGTGAAGCTCCCAGTAAATTTTAGTGAATGACCTAAGTTTGTGATACAGTACATATATCAATGATTTAGCTAGGGGGCTCAAGTAATGAGTTTGCAAGTACAGATAATGAAGGAGTTACATATCACCGCAAACATTAATCCAAAAGAGGAAATTCGTAAACGGGTTGACTTTTTGAAAAAATATTTGTTAAAAACGAAGGCAAACGGATATGTGTTAGGAATCAGCGGCGGTCAGGATTCCACACTTGCCGGACGGCTGGCGCAGCTTGCCGTCGAGGAGCTGAGAAGTGAAGGGACGAAAGCTGTATTTATTGCGGTCCGCCTTCCCTATGGTTTCCAGCAGGATGAGGAAGATGCCAAACGTGCATTAGCGTTTATCCAGGCTGACCGTGATCTGATTTTTAATGTTAAGGCGGCTGTTGATGAAGTGCAAAAAGAATATGACTCCGAGGCCGGACATCTTAGCGATTATCAAAAAGGCAATGTTAAGGCAAGAATGAGAATGATTGCCCAATATGCCGTCGGCGGCATGGAAGGGCTCCTTGTCATCGGCACAGACCATGCGGCAGAAGCAGTCAGCGGATTTTATACAAAGTATGGCGACGGCGGGGCAGATGTCCTGCCATTAACAGGTCTGACCAAACGCCAAGGGAAAGCCTTGCTCATCGAGCTTGGCGCCGAAGAACGCCTCTATTTAAAGGTACCAACAGCAGACTTGCTCGATCAAAAACCCGGCCAGGCCGATGAAACCGAACTAGGCATCAGCTATGATGAACTCGACGATTACCTAGAAGGAAAGCCGGTGTCACAAGCAGCCGCAGAGAAAATTGAAAAGCGCTATATCGCCACCGAACATAAACGCAAGCTTCCGGCCAGTATGTTTGATGAATGGTGGAAATAATTTTAAAACGAGAGATTGCCATGTCCGGCAGTCTCTTTTTTGCCGGGATCCGCCTGATTACCCCAAAAAGGAGTTGTAAAATTCATAAAAACGCTATAAATATACCGGCAATTACGACCATTCGGACTCTATAATAAAGAAACAAAGAGTAAAAAGGATGGTATTAGCATGAAATCACAACTGACTGAAGGAAAATTTATTATCTATTCCATCCTAGCGATCATGCTGCTGATGGCTATCCACCTTTTCCAAACACAAATCCTAACCGTCTACAATCCTGACAACTATGTCGGCTTTCACACGATGCTGGAAAGTTTCAGCATCTCCATATCAGCCGTGATTTTCTTATACGGGCTAAAAAGCTTTGGAAGCACAAGGTCACGGCAAATGCTCCTCTTATCGTTTACTTTTTTTATTGTTGGGACGCTTGATCTTTTCCACAGCTTGTCCTTCAAAGGGATGCCCTATTTTATTACCGAAAGCTCAGTCGCAAAAGCAACCTGGTTTTGGGTAGCGGCAAGGGGCAGTCAGTCACTATTAGTTTTGTCGATGCTCTTGCTGCCAGAGCGAAAATTAAAACGGGACTACAGGGCTGGGATGTTAGTAACGGGTTTTTTCATCGTACTAATCATCGTGTTCGATATCTTTTATTTTGAAAAAAGCCTGCCCATACTTATGATGGAAGGCAAAGGAACGACTCTTTTAAAAAATTGTCTTGAATACGCTATCAGCTTCATCCTCTTTATATCCTTAATTATCACCTTATATCACTATCATATCGAAAAGAGTGAAGCGAAATTAGCCATCGCGCTCGCTTTTGTTTATTTGCTGCTGACAGAATTGATTTTCACCATCTATCAAAGTGTGTTTGATCTTGATAACTTTACAGGCCATATTTTTAAAGCGCTCGGTTTCTATTTCATCTTAAAAAGCTACTATTTTTCAAATTCAACTGAGTAACTAAACGTAGTAATGTAATCCACGCCAGGTTACTTACTATTTTTTCACTTCGACAATTTAGTCCTCTAATACTTTATCGCAATAAAATTTTCCATTGAAAAAGGATTGGTCCGAGCGTATCCTAGTAACATAATTATGAGAAGAACGCATCGAGAGGAGTTTCAACATGGGGAAAGCAAATAAATTAGGATTTTGGGTTTTAACGGCACTTGTCGTCGGCAATATGGTCGGTTCGGGAATTTTCATGCTGCCAAGGTCATTGTCAGAGGCAGCAAAGCCTATTTGGTGCCATACTTTATTTCTTCGGTTTATCAGCTAAAATTGGTGATAACAGGTGAAACCTATCAAGGGGTTAAATCTAGGGTTGCAGATGGTATCATTGCACTATTATCGACGATATATTCCCTCTGGGTGATTATATTCGGTACGGCTGATGTAAAAACATTTACGTATGGAATGATTTTATTAGCGAGCGGACTGATCTTTTATCGACCGAAATCAAAAAGGCGAACGAAAGTAAAACAAAACGAAATGTTATCAGCCTAACCTATCAGGATTCCCTGATAGGTTTTTATTTTTCCAAAAGGGGTAAAATAATCTTGAATCTCGAGGTTATTATCTTTGACAGAAATATAGGGATGTAATAAGATGATTAAATCCGAGAAAAACAATCAGAATTAAGGAGTTTGAAAAATGAAAAAATTATCCTTCCTTTTTGCATTATTATTAAGCTTTATGTTCATTTTGTCAGCATGTGGAACAAGCGGTGACAAAGCCACTAACGATAACAAGAAAACAGGAACTAATCAGTCTGCAGATCTATTGGAAAAAGTAAAAGCAGATGGAAAGATCTTAATTGGAACAGAAGGTACATATGCTCCATTTACTTTCCATGATTCATCTGGAAAACTGACTGGCTTCGATGTCGAGGTTGCTGAGGAAGTGGCTAAGCGTTTAGGAGTGAAAGTTGATTTCAAGGAAACACAATGGGATTCCTTATTTGCCGGCCTTGATGCGAAGCGTTTCGATATGATTGCCAACCAGGTGGGAATTCGCCCAGACCGTCAAGAAAAATATGATTTCTCTGATCCCTATATCAGTTCAGCGGGTGTCCTTATCGCTCATAAGGATAATGATAAAGTGAAAGCATTTGAAGACATTAAAGGATTAAAGGCAGCTCAATCACTAACTAGTAACTATGCAGATCTGGCAAAGAAATATGGCGCTATTCTTGTCGGTGTAGATGGCTTTACCCAAGCAGTCGATTTGATCACTTCGAAGCGTGTCGATGTACACATCAACGATAAGATTGCCTTTTTAGATTTTAAAAAGCAAAAGCCTAACGCACCGGTAAAGGTTGTTGCAACGGAAGCTGATGCTTCACACAGTGGCTTTATGTTTAGAAAAAATAATCAAACTCTTGTCGATGCAGTAAACAAAGCTTTAAAAGACATGATTGATGATGGCACTTATAAAAAAATCTCTGAGAAATGGTTTGGTGAAGATGTACTTAAATAGTATTTTTGCTGACCCGGAAAGAACAGCAAGATTAGTTGATATTGCCAAAACCTCCCTCCGGCCGCTGCTGGAGGGTGCTGTTATGAACACGATTCCCTTAACGATTATTTCATTTATTATTGGCTTGATTTTAGCTGTTCTAACAGCGCTCGCCCGGATTTCTCATGTGAAGTTCTTTCAAATCATTGCGAGAATCTATGTTTCAGCTATCCGGGGAACGCCCTTATTGGTGCAGTTATTTATCATTTTTTATGGGCTTCCGAATATCGGGGTAACCATCGATCCATTTATTTCGGCCGTCATTGGTTTTTCCCTAAGTGTAGGAGCGTACGCCTCGGAAATAATTAGGGCTGCGATTCTTTCAATCCCGAAAGGACAGTGGGAAGCGGGCTATTCGATTGGAATGTCATATACCCAGGCATTAAAACGAATCATCTTGCCGCAGGCAGCGCGAGTATCCCTACCGCCATTATCAAATTCGTTTATTAGTCTTGTAAAAGATACTTCACTCGCGTCCGTTGTCCTTGTTACCGAGATGTTCCGCCGCGCCCAGGAAATTACGGCGGCAAACTATGAATTCTTATTAGTCTATTCCGAGGCCGCACTTATTTATTGGGTGATTTGCTTCTTCCTTTCGGTGATTCAAGGGTTTATGGAAAGAAGATTAGATCGGTATGTGTGATTTGGAGGTTAGAAGACAGGTGTTAGAGGTGGGGCTTGAGGGACACGGCGAATGGTTGATTTTTCCTGTTCCAGCGATTTTAACCTTTTACAGGGGAGTTTTACGATGATTTCAATTAAAGGTTTATATAAGCAGTTTGGTCAATTAGAGGTCTTAAAAGGAATTAACCTAGAGGTCAAAAAAGGCCAGGTCATTGTTGTGATTGGACCGTCCGGATCTGGAAAGACGACAATGCTTCGCTGTTTGAACGTGCTGGAAACGCCGACAAAAGGGGTCATTTCCATTGAAGGACAAAGCCTTGATTTTTCGAAGTCGGTTTCGAAGAAGTCCGTCGCGTCCTTTCGCCGTTTAACAGGAATGGTTTTTCAAAACTATAATCTTTTCCCTCATAAAACTGCCCTTGAGAATGTGATGGAGGGTCCTGTGATTGTGAAAGGTGAGGATAAAACGGCAGTAAGGAAAAAGGCACAGGCACTGCTTGAAAAAGTAGGTATTGGCGACAAGATTGATTACTATCCTGCCCAGCTTTCAGGAGGTCAGCAGCAGCGTGTCGGCATTGCCCGCGCATTGGCTATGGAACCGGAGGTCATGCTGTTTGACGAGCCAACTTCCGCGCTCGACCCCGAGCTGGTAGGCGAAGTATTGAAGGTAATGAAAGATCTCGCCTTGGAAGGAATGACAATGATTGTCGTCACCCATGAAATGCGCTTTGCCCGCGAAGCAGCCGATGAAGTTATCTTCATGGACGGCGGTGTCGTCGTCGAACGAAACAAGCCTGAAGAGATCTTCACCCATCCAAAAGAGGAACGAACAAGAAAGTTTTTGAATATGATTCAGTAAGGTGCTATAGCCAGGTGCTATGGCACTTTTTTTTTTGACTTTGCCTTGTGCGAAATGTGTCGAAAGTTGTTAGGTTCTTTGGCTGGTAGAAAATGATAAAATATATGTGAATAATGAAACTTTTTCATTTTTCAACCGTATTACCCTGTATACATAACACAAAAGGAAGGGGAAGAGGCCATATGCTTAATTTTTTCTGAAATCTTTCCTTTGGATGTATTATCCTAATCAAAAAAAGGAGTGATGTTGATGGAGCCTTTTAGCATTCCTTTAGAAACAATTTATATGTATGGATTAATTATTGCAGGTATTTTAACGGTTTTATATGTTCTGTTTGCCGATGTGTTTCATTTTAATGGGACTGGAGACGGAGGGCTGCACTTCCTTAACCCTGTGCTGATTTTTGCCTTCGTGACCATCCTGTCTGCAAGCGGCTATTTGTTTGAACGGATATCATCTCTACATTATTTACTCATTTTAGGAATTTCAGCTGTTGCCGCATTTATTGTGGTAACCTTATTGAATGTCTTTGTGCTCGTCCCATTGTCTTCTGCGGAGGAATCGCTTGTCTATAAAGAATCGGACCTGCAAGGCCGTGTCGGGACAGTCATTACCTCGATCCCAGCGGATGGCTACGGTGAAGTGATGATTGAAAGTACGAGTGGCAGAATTGCCAAACCAGCTGTAAGCTTTGATGGCGACCAAATTCCCAATGGCACAAGCGTGCTTGTTGTCCAAGTGAAAGAAGGCGTGCTCCAGGTTACGGTTCACCATCAATTAGAAAGTTATATATAGATAAGGGGGAATAGAAAAATGGATTTTAACATTATTTGGGTCATCGTCGGGATTGTCGTACTTATTTTCCTTGCTTTAATTGGTGTTTTTATCACAAAGTACAGAACAGCAGGACCGGATGAGGCCTTGATTGTCACCGGTAGTTTTCTCGGAAACGGGAGTGTTCACGTGGATGAAGCCGGAAATAAAATCAAAATTATTCGCGGTGGCGGTAGCTTCATTTTACCAGTATTCCAACAAGCCAAACCGCTTAGCTTGCTTTCAAGTAAGCTTGAAGTAACCACACCAGAAGTTTATACCGAACAAGGTGTACCGGTGATGGCCGATGGTGTCGCGATTATTAAAATCGGCGGTTCAATCAGCGAAATTGCCACAGCAGCTGAACAATTTCTCGGTAAGCCAAAGGAAGACCGTGAGAATGAAGCAAGAGAAGTCCTTGAGGGTCATTTACGGTCGATTCTTGGCTCGATGACAGTCGAAGAAATTTACAAAAATCGCGATAAATTTTCCCAAGAGGTCCAACGGGTTGCCTCGCAGGATCTTGCTAAAATGGGCTTAGTGATTGTATCATTTACGATAAAAGATGTCCGTGACAAAAATGGCTACCTTGATTCACTTGGTAAACCGCGGATTGCTCAAGTAAAACGAGATGCCGATATTGCAACCGCTGAGGCGGAAAAAGAAACGCGGATTAAAAAAGCCGAAGCTTCTAAGGAAGCGAAGCGTAATGAATTAGAACGGTCAACAGAAATCGCTGAAGCGGAGAAAGTGAATCAGTTGAAAGTCGCTGAATTCCGCCGTGAACAGGATATTGCGAAAGCGAAAGCTGACCAAGCCTATGATCTTGAAACTGCAAGATCAAAACAGGATGTAATGGAACAAGAAATGCAAATCAAGATTATCGAAAGACAAAAACAAATTGAGTTAGAAGAAAAAGAAATTCTTCGTCGTGAACGTCAATATGATTCGGAAGTGAAGAAAAAGGCCGATGCTGACCGTTACTCCGTTGAGCAGTCTGCGGCAGCGAACAAGGCAAGGGAAATGGCAGAAGCGGAAGCCAATAAATACCGAATCGAAGCAATGGCAAAGGCAGAAGCCGAGCGGATTCGCCTCGACGGTCTTGCAAAAGCGGAAGCACAAAAGGCGCAGGGGTCAACAGAGGCCGAGATTATCCGCCTAAAAGGTTTGGCAGAAGCAGAAGCGAAAGAAAAAATCGCCGAAGCGTTCGAACAATTCGGTCAAGCAGCAATTCTCGACATGGTCATCAAAATGCTTCCTGAATACGCGAAGCAAGTGGCAGCCCCATTATCCAATATTGATAAGATCACTGTTGTCGATACAGGCGGCGGCTCGGGTGAAAATGGCGGCGCCAATAAAATCACCAGCTATGCAACCAACCTAATGGCAAGCCTGCAGGAATCTTTAAAGGCATCCAGCGGTATTGATGTAAAAGAGTTGATTGAAAACTACTCTGGTAAAGGCAATGTGAAGCGAAGCATTGAGGAATTGACAGAAGAAGTTAAGAAGAAAGACGAATAAATACGTTCAAAAGTCCTTATCGGGAAATGATAAGGACTTTTTTTATGCCAAAAAGTTATCAATTTAAAAATGTGCCCCCCAAAAAAAATAAGCGCCCCAGCGATCGGGACGCCCATACTATTTTAAAAAAAGAGAGGTTAAATTTGGGATGAGCAAGATGGTCGATCACCATGTACTGCATCAAAGAGCTGATAACCAAAACATTGGTGGTCTTTACGTTATCGACTCTTTCCTAACTACAATTACATCTTAGCGAGAAAGATTGAAGATGTTATGAAGAAGTTGTGGTGAATTTGTGAAGTTACAAACATCACAGACCCAAGATGATATAGTAAAGATATGGGGAGTGATAATAATGAAAATATTATTAGTTGACGATGAACGTAGAATTATAGAAGTTCTCGAAGCTTACCTTGAAAGAGAAGGCTATGAAATTCATAGCGCTGATAATGGAATTGATGCCCTAAAAAAGGCGAAAACAATAAATCCTGACCTGATTATTTTAGACCTCATGCTGCCCGATATTTCCGGCGAAGAGGTTTGCCGGCTGGTGCGGAAAGAATCGGACGTTCCAATCCTGATGCTGACCGCTAAATCGGCCGAGGATGACCGCATCAACGGTATCATCATGGGTGCGGACGACTATTTAACCAAACCATTCAGTCCAAGGGAAGTCGTCGTTCGCGTTCAAGCGATTTTAAGACGGGTGAAAAAGACGGAAAAGGTCGAACGACTTGAATTTAACGGCAGAAAACTAGCAATTGATTTAATAAAAAAAGAAGTAACCATCTGTGGCGACTCCGTTACCTTGACGCCGATTGAGTATAAACTATTAACCAATATGGCGGTCAATCCAGGCCGCGTTTACAGCCGGATGGACTTGTTAGAAAAAATTCAGGACGAAGGCATGTATTATGAAGGCTACGAACGCAGTGTTGATACCCATATCAAAAACCTTCGGAAAAAAATTGAAACAGACACAAGGCAGCCAGACTTTATCGTAACCGTTTTTGGGATGGGCTACAAATTTGGAGGGGTACTAGATGCTGCAAACGCTCCGGTCTAAAATACTATTTTATTTAGTGCTCATCTCGATGATCGGGATATTGATTGTCAGCTTTTTTATCCAATATGGCTTTGAAGAAAGCTTTAATAGCTATATAGACCGTAATCGCGAAAAAAAGATTGATAGAATTATCACGGAAATTGAGAAGGATTATCGAAAAAACGGCCATTTTACAAGTGACCCGGTGTTTGGATTTCTCCATGAACATGCGATGACCGATCAGCTCTATTTCCAATTGTATGATCGGTTTGGCCAATTGCAAATGGACTCCTCTAACATTCGCGGGATGTTAAATAGCCTCGGATTAACGGAACCGGCACCGGTTGGGGAAGAGTGGCACTCCAAAACCTATACACTAAAAGTCGATAATGCGATGATTGGAAGGCTCGTCGCCATCTATCCGAAAGGCTTAATTGACGATGAATATACCTTTATCCAAACGATTCAATTATACATTTATGCAGCCGTTTGCTTGACGATTGTGCTCGCCATTATCTTTAGTATACTTTTTTCGAAAAAATTAACTTCGGGTTTGAAAAAGCTATCGTTTGCCGCGGGTGAACTGCGGCAGCATAACCTTGATATTCGAATTCCATTGTCGGGATTACCAACAGAGGTAAAACAAATTGCTGTCTCTTTCAATAATCTTGCCGAGTCTCTCGAAAAGGAAGAAATGCTCCGCAAGCAATTTACCGGCGACCTCGCCCATGAACTACGGACACCGCTTGCGACGTTAAGAAGTCAAATCGAAGCCTATCAGGACGGAATATGGGAGCCGACACCCACGCGTCTACAGACAAGTCATGAAGAGCTGATGCGCTTAGTGAGGCTCGTTAATGAATTAGAAAAACTGCTTGCAGCAGAGAACCCGCAAATTCGACTCGAAAAAATCGAATTGGAAGCCGGCAGTGTACTGGCGGCATTATGGGAGATATTTATGCCATTGTTTAAGGAGAAGGGCGTCGGACTTCAGATTGAAGAACCGCCGCAGGAGGAAATGTTTGAGGCGGATAAAGACCGCTTAATGCAAATTCTCTCAAACATCTTAAATAACGCGCTGAAATATACACCTGAAGGAAAGAATGTTACGCTTTCGGTGGTAACGGAAAAAGAAGGTTATGTTGGCTTCCGGATTCAAGATGAAGGCTCAGGCATGAATGAGGACGACATCCCGCATATTTTCGAACGCTTCTACCGCGGCGACAAATCGCGCGACCGCAAAACAGGCGGCGTCGGCATTGGACTCTCAATCGTAAAAGCGTTGATGGATGCCCACAAAGGGGTCGTCAAGGTGAAAAGCAGGTTGAATAAGGGGACTAGCATTACCTTGTGGTTTCCGCAGGAAAATTAGAAAGAAGGCCTCTGCCATGTGCAGGGGCCTTCTTCCGTTTATTCTAATAAATCTTTTATATTATACACTTTTCCACTTTCAACGTTGCCGCTGAGAACCAAATCCACTAAAGCGTCCGCGACCACATCTGCAGCAAGCAGCATATTTTTTTCCTTATATTCGATAAATTTTTCTAAATCCCTAAAGGCTGTCTTGGACGAGGATCTAATCGTTTCCTGCATATTTGTATCCATGATGCCAGGACTGAAGGCGATTATCGTATTGTTGGTTTTCAGTTCCACTTGCTCTAAGGCGGCCGTTTGAGTGAACATATTTATGCCTGCCTTTGCGCTGCAATACACACTCCAGCCTTCAATCGGGCGGACGGCTGCCCCTGAGCTTACATTAATAACCTGAACCTTTGTATTCGTTGATTGTGCTTTATTAAAAAATAAATTGCTGATAAGAATGGGCGCTATTAAATTTACCTGGATGTTGCTAATTATTGGTGTTTGATCTAAATTTCCAACCGTTTCGATCGGCTCTACCACACCGGCATTATTAAATAGAAGAATTTCATGTGGTTCCTTTTGAAAAAGACTATGAGCAATTTCCATAAAAACTTCCTGTACTTCATTTTCTAACGAGAGGTTGCAGGAATAATGCTTATAATAAAGGTCATTTTCTAAAGCCAGCTCTTTGATTTCTTTATTTTCAGTTCGGGATACAGATACAATCGAGATTTGTTCATGGATAAGCCGTTTGGCAATCGCTGCACCTAACCCTTTGGATGCTCCGGTAATAACTGCATATTTCATTGAAAAACTCCCCCTTAGAACCTAGCTACATTTATTTTAAGCTTCAAGAAATTTTTAATCAAATAAAAAAGGGCAGCTCCCGAAGGAACTGCTTCAACGTGCAAGGGGATAGAATTTCTTCCACTCGTTTAGGAAGGATGCAGTGGAAGAATTAGGATGTTCCAGGACCCGAGGGGTGGGTCCGGATTGTTTTACTTCACCATTGACGATAATCGCCAGTCGATTCGTGAGATAGTTAATCTCCATTAAATCATGGCTGACAAATACAGCCGTTGTTCGGGCTGTTTCAATAATGCCCTTGAAATCTTCCATTAACTTAATTTTTGTTGGAAAGTCTAAAGCGGAAAATGGTTCATCGAGAAAAAGGATTTCTGGCTCAACAATCATTGCCCGCGCTAAGTTAACCCGCTGCGCCTCGCCGCCGGATAAATAAAGGGCGTTTTTCTTCGCCAAATGACTGATGCCAAACAGCTCCAGCCAATGAGCCACTTTATCCTTAATGTCTCCTTTGGGTAGTTTTCTTAAGGTCAAGCCAATGGCGATATTATGAAAAACAGTTCCATCAAGAAGCAATGATTGCTGCAGGGCAATCGAGAACTTTCTTCTTAGCTCAAGCGGCACATTCCCCTTTGGGATGACCTTACCCCGGTAGAGGATTTCACCACCCGATTGCTTCTCAAGAAAAGCTAATACCTTAAGCAGAGTGCTTTTTCCGGCACCGTTTGGGCCCATAATCCCAAGAAATTCACCGGCACAAATCTGGAATTCAGGAATATCAAGAATCGTTTTATTCTGGGCTTTAACGGTAATATTGTTCAGCTCAACTAACGGGTTCATGATATTCGCTTCCTTTGCTGTAAAAATGTTAACGCGGCCGTAATCAACAGGGCAAGGGATAATAAAATAAACGACAGGGCCAAGGCAATATCAAAATTACCTTTGGAAACTTCCATCACAATCGTCGTCGTTAAGATTCTAGTATCACCAAGAATATTTCCGCCGACCATCATCGCGGCACCAACCTCGGCGATGACGCGGCCAAAACCGGCCATGATGGCCGCCAAAATCGCAATTTTCAGTTGCTTGATTAGGATGATCAATGTCTGCATTCTTGTTGCTCCAAGTGCTTTAATTTGCAGGAGCATCTTCTCGCTGATTTGCTGGAATGCCGTACATGTCAGGCTTGTAACAATCGGTAAACTCACTAAAATTTGCGCCATGACAATCGCTGTCGGTGAATAGAGGAGGGTTAGATCTCCTAATGGGCCGGATCGCCATAACAGCATCGTAATCCACAGCCCGGCAACAACAGGAGGCAGCCCCATCCCGATATTAATAAATAATAATAGAATCCTGCGGCCTTTGAATCTAGTTAAACCAAGGAAAATTCCAAGCGGCAATCCGATAAACGTACTAATCAGAATGGAAATAAGACAGACCTTTAGTGTCAGCCAGGTAATCGCAAAAACTTCCCTGTCACCGGAAAGGATCATATCTATCGCTTTTTTTATTCCATCTATGAGTAGTTCCATAAACGTAATGCCTCCAGGATTCCCTTTAGAAGTAGGATAGGAAGGAGGTCTCAGGGGCCCCCGTTCCTAGTGAAAATTATTCAGTGTATTTAAAGAATAACGATTGGCCGTATTCTTTCTTACCAAATTCTTCAATCACGTCTTGCGTTTTGCTGTCTATCATAAAGTTTACAAATTTTTCAGCGTCTTTACTATTCACTTTATCATGTTTTTCAGGATTTACTTGCATTACGTGATAGATGTTCATTAAATCCTTTCCACCTTCAACGACGATTTGCAAGGTATCCAAATTCTTTTCTTGGGCTAACCATGTTGCACGGTCTGTTAACACATAACCTTTTTTCTCAGCAGCAACCTGTAACGTTTGTCCCATGCCTTGTCCTGTTGATACATACCAATCGCCAGCTGGTTTAATGTTTTCAGCCGTCCAGATCCCAAGTTCCTTTTTATGTGTGCCGGAATCATCGCCGCGGGAAACAAAAGTAGCTTTGCTGTCTGCTAATTTTTTGAAGGCGGCTTTAATATCGTCGCCGCTGACACCAGCTGGATTTTCCTTCGGTCCTACCAAAATAAAGTCGTTATACATTACGCGCTTGTAGTTGATTGCATTTCCTGCATCGACTACTTCCTTTTCAGCCGCTGGAGCATGCACAAGCAGGACATCTGCTTCACCTTTTGTGCCCATTTCTAATGCTTGACCTGTCCCGACTGCAATTGTTTTAACTTTCACATTGTTTTCTTTTTCAAACATTGGGACTAATACATCTAATAAACCGCTGTCCTGTGTACTTGTTGTCGTGGCGAGAATCATTTCCGTTGGCGCTGGTTTCGGTGCTGTTTTTTTCTCTTTTGCAGCAGCTGTATCTTTTGTGTCCGTGTTTCCGCAAGCTGATAAAACTAATAGCATCAAAGCAAATAGGACTGTAAAATAACGTTTTCTTAACATGTTGTTTCCTCCGTTTTTCTAGTTTGATAAGTAATTTTTCCTAATTCTTGAATCGAATAGCCGTCTAAATCGGTTAAGCTATTTTTAAAGTTGTCCGACTGCAAGTAATCGATCAACTCTGTCAAGCATTGCTTGTTTTCAGCGGTAAACCGGAATACAAGATCAAAGTTTTCTTTCGCGACTGGAATGAAATCCAGTCCTAGGTGGCTGGCGGCCGACTGAATTCCAAAGGTAACATCCGCCATGCCCCTGCTTATGTAGGACGCTGCGGACAAGTGGTTCCATTCTTCGGTACCGTAACCGTTAATTTGCCGAGGATCAATTCCATAGCTTGAAAGCTTGGAGTCTAGTAAAAACCTTGTCCCGGCCCCTTTTTGGCGGTTAATAAATTGAACATCTTTTCTAGTAAGATCATGAAAGTCTTGAATTTTTTTCGGATTACCGCCCGCAACGATAAAGCCTTGTTCTCTTGCGGCCAATCTCAGCACCAAAATCGATTCGTAAACAAACAGCTGATGGATAAAGGGCAGATTATATTCCTGTGATGTTGGATCTAATAGATGAATGGCGGCAATATCGCACTGCCCCCGGTAAAGCATCATTAAACCTTCCAGACTGCCTATGTACGAAGGCTGAATCTGTAAGTTTAGCGCGCTTGCCGCTTGTTTAGTGAAATGTTCG
The DNA here is from genome assembly GCF_001591805.1 of Neobacillus novalis NBRC 102450. Classification (GTDB taxonomy): domain Bacteria; phylum Bacillota; class Bacilli; order Bacillales; family Cytobacillaceae; genus Neobacillus; species Neobacillus novalis. The sequence goes on from NZ_BCVP01000015.1 coordinate 94,641, forward strand.
ACAAGAAAATCATGACTGCCGGATAACCTAATTGATAAGGCCGGCATAATCGGAAGTGGTTCAGACGTATTTTTCTTTGCCGGAGCTTTTGTATTCTCCTTATATCTTTCAAGCTCGGCCTGTTCAATCCGCATTTTATTGCCGATTTTAAAGGCTTGGAGCTCGCCTCTTTTAATCAACTCATAAACAGTATGTTTGGAGATTTGAAAGATTTGCGCCACTTCATCCGGTGTATAAGCCTTGCCCTCCATAACGAAGTTCCCTCCTTTTTCCTAATTTTAAAAAAATCATATCATATTGGATGTGACTTTTGTTAAGTTTTGTTGTGTTTCGTTTAGTTTCGTTTAAGATTGTCACGAACTGTTCAAAATATCTAAGAATGCGCCCGCAATAACAAGCTAATTTTTTCAAAAATGATGGATTCAAAAGTAAGAAATTCACAATTTTTTCATAAACTTCACGGATTGTTCAATACTGAGCAAGTTAGTTTGTTGTAGTATAGTAATAGAAGAAAAAATTTGTGGTAAAAGGGAAGGGATCTACATGCCAAAGCTTATTTATATTACTGCTAATCCAAAACCAGATAGTAAACTTTCAAAAGGAATGCAGATTGGCGAAGTATTTTTAGAAGAGTTCAAAAATGTCCAGCCGGATGTTGAAATTGAGCATATGCACTTATATGATATGGATATCCCAGAAATCGATATGGACCTATTATATGGGCGCGCAAAATTATCCTTTATGGGCTACACAAAAGAGCAACTTTCCGAGGCAGAGCGGACGAAGCTGGAAAAAATGCATGCGCTCGCTGATCGCTTTATTGCTGCGGATTATTATGTGTTTGTTACACCGATTTGGAATCTCGGCGCCCCAGCTATCCTAAAAACGTTTATGGATTGTCTATTTATTGCTGAAAAAACGTTTACGAACACTGCCGATGGCCCTAAAGGACTACTAACCGGCAGGAAGGCGATTCACATTCAAACACGCGGCGGCATTTATTCGAGCGGACCTATGGTTGAATTTGAAATGGGCGACCGCTATTTAATGAAAGCGTTGAAATTCCTTGGCTTTGACGTAATGGAAACGGTTGTGGCTGAGGGAATGGACCATTTTCCAAAAAAGGTACCAGAAATTATGGCCAAAGCGAAAGAACAAGCAGTGGAAGCCGCAAGAGTTATGGCAAAACAGACGGTTACACAATAAAAATGAGCGACTCGATGACTCGAGTCGCTTTTTAGTACCCAAATTGTTACTAACATTTCAATTACTCGCGAATTTAGCAGCTTTACTCGCGAATTCCTCACTTTTACTCGCAAATCTCATGCCTTTACTCGCGAATTCCACGGTTTTACTCGCAAATCCATTTTCCGAACCTCTTCATGCTAAAATTTACCCGTAAATTGGAAAACCAAGACGAGTACACCTAATGCCCAGACATAGTACGCGAAAGGTTTCAATGAATGTTTCCTCAAATAGCCAATCATCCACTTAACCGCGATATACCCGAAGATGGCAGAAGAGACAATACCAACAAGCAAGGCTGATAAAGAAATTTCCTCACCAGCGCCGCTCAGTAAATCCTTCGTTTGCAGGACAATCGCCCCGGCAATCGCCGGTGTTGACAATAGGAAGGAAAAATAGGCAGCCGTTTCGCGGTCTAATTTACGCCAAAGCGCAGCAACAATCGTCATTCCGGAACGGGAAATGGCTGGCATAATCGCAACTGCCTGAAAAGTGCCAATGATAAACGCATCCTTGTAGCTGATATTGTCCATTTTTTTATGGCCGTTTTTCGCGGAATCAGCAAGCCACAAGAATATCCCAGTCAGCAAAAACTCCCAGCCAATCGTAACCCCTGTCTTTGAAATTTCATCAATATAATCCTTAAAGGCGAGCCCGAAGATAACGGCGGGTATCGTCCCGACAACCAACAAAAACGTTAATTTACTAAACGGATTTTTAATAATTTTTATAAATTCAGCCTTATAAAAAACAAAGACAGCCAGTAAGGTCCCAACATGCAGCATCGTATCGAGCAAAAGCCCCGCTTCCTCTAAACCAAATAAATTCCTGCCTAAATAAAGATGCCCCGTACTGCTAATCGGTAAAAATTCCGTTAACCCTTGGATAATTCCGAGAATAAGTGCTTCCAGTTTTGTTAACATAAAAAACCTCTCATTCTAAAATAATGATAAGCCTGTACATTTAATAGATATGCAAAAAGAATCAATTTAATGAGGCATTGATTTACCGATGAAATTAATAAAACAAAATTAGTGCAAATGAAACGCCTTCTCCCATAAAATAGAAATATAACCTGTTGAGAGGAGAAACGCATTTTGGCAAATTCTCATCTGCATTTTAATACGTCAATCGGTGTTAAAAAGCCGGAAAATATTCGAAACAAGCAGCAGGCCTGCCCATTTTGCGAACGAGATCAGCTTACCGACCTCATCGCTGTCGAAGGACCGATTATTCTTTTGAAAAATAAATTTCCTGTTTTGGAAAATGCTTATCAAACCGTGTTAATTGAAACGGATGATTGCCAGGCTGAATTATCGACCTACACAAAAGCGCATTTACATAGGTTGATCAAGTTCGGTATCAAGCATTGGCTGGAGATGGAGGAAACCGGCAGCTATCGCTCGGTTATTTTTTTCAAAAATCATGGACCATTGTCGGGCGGAACACTGGCCCATCCACATATGCAGATTGTTGGCTTGCATGATATTGACTATAAGGAAAAGGTAACCCATGAAATGTTTGAAGGAATAGTGATTGCTGCAGTTGATGGGGGTCCCAGGTTTACGCTGTCGACAAAACCGCGGGTTGGATTTTATGAGTTTAATATTGAGATGGAGGATTCCAGCTACCAGGAAAGCTTTTCGGAATACGTGCAAATAGCTGTTCACTATATTTTGAACCATTTTCCATTCAAGGCATCGAGCTATAATGTCTTTTTTCATCATATTGATGATAAAATTTATGCAAAGGTAGTCTCTCGATTTGTTACTACCCCGCTTTATATCGGATATGGCATTCCCCAAGTGCCGAATAATCTGGAGTGGATGGCCGACGAGGTGAGAAGAATTTATTTTAATATGTAGGACATTGGATGTAAATAAAGCCATTCATGGTTTAGAAGTTGTGATTTCCCGTTTTTAAAAATATAATGAAGGAATGTAAAGTTCTTTTTTAAGGTGGAGACTAGAAAATTGACTTCAAATAAAAACACAACTTCTAAACTGGATTACAGTCTTGTTCTTATATTATTACTTTTGTTTTTGGCGAGCTGTGCCGCAATTTATAGTGCCCAATCAAGCGGGCAATACGATCGAAACTTTTTAATTTTTCAAATTGGCTGGTATGTTGTCGGCTGCATTATCATTGGGGTTGTAATGACCTTTGATTCTGACCAGCTGCGAAAGCTTACCTGGTATGTTTACGGTTTTGGGATTCTTCTTCTTATCCTCTTAATCCTTGCGCCAGAGTCGATTGCCCCAAGACTCAATGGCTCTAAAAACTGGTTTAAGCTTCCTGGAATTGGTACGATACAGCCCTCAGAGTTTGTCAAGGTATTCATCATCCTTGGCCTTGCATGGGTTATTGACAAGCATCATCTAAAAAACACGCTAAAGACGATTCAATCTGATTTATGGCTGTTAATCAAGATGGGTATCGTAACAATGGTACCGTTAGTGTTGATAATCAAGGAGGACTTGGGAACAGGGCTTGTCTTTCTGGCGATTTTAGTAGGGATGGTTTTTATCTCGGGAATCACCTGGAAGTTGCTAGTACCGATATTCTCAGTAGGTATTGTAGTTGTTGGAACGATTTTTTATTTTGTATTATGGAATCCGGCAGTTCTAGAAAAATATCTCGGCGTGCAGGAATACCAATTCGGCCGGATTTATTCATGGCTTGATCCTTACAATTACCAGAGTTCGACTGGCTATCAGCTGACAAAATCGATGCTTGCAATCGGCTCAGGGCAGACGAGCGGCAAAGGCCTAGGCAACCGTGAAGTCTATTTGCCAGAAAGCCAAACGGATTTTATTTTTAGTGTTGTCGGCGAGGAGTATGGCTTTATTGGTGCCAGTGTGTTAATCAGTTTGTTTTTCTTGCTGATTTACCATATTACCAAGGTTGGAATGGAAACAAAGAATAATTTCTACACCTATATATGTGTCGGAGTCATCAGCATGATAACTTTCCACGTTTTCCAAAATATCGGCATGACGATTGGCGTGCTGCCAATCACCGGTATTCCGCTTCCATTTATCAGTTACGGCGGGAGCGCGTTAATGGGGAATATGATGGGCCTAGGTTTGATATTCTCAATCCGTTATCATTATAAAAAATATATGTTTTCAACAACAGCATAATATTGTTAATCAACACAGAAATAAAAACCGGAGGGAAAATTCCCTCCGGTTTTTTACTTTATTGTACTGTCCCGCCACTCGGAAACTGATTCGTATACCCTTGGAACTGCTGGTACGATTGCTGCAGCTTTTGTTGATTGGCTTGCTCAATCGCATACCAGCCTTTTCTAAACATCAGATCATAAAGATCACGCTGGCATTGCTGTGTTTCCGTGAAAATCTGCATAATGTCCTGGTACAATCCTTGATGGCTAGCTTCATGCATTGCCATGCTATAGGAGGTAGTCATATATTTTTCTGTTGTCAGTAAATCATTAATGAAATCACGCTCATTCATTTGCGGTGTCTTCGGGACTTGTGTTTCTGGGTTTTGAATCTTTTGTTGGTTCTGGTTCATCGATTTTACCCTCTTTTCCTATTGCATATTATTAAGCGGCTGCTGCTGACTAGCGTGTGCGCCCAAGTGTTGAAGCAGCTGCTGGTAATGACGCTGGTGCATTTGGCCGCACTTTTCTGCCTCTGACTTCAGCTCAGGATCCTGGCACTGAGCCGCAAAAAAGTGCGCTTTCTTGGCTGAGAGTAAATTCCACGACATCATATCGGTTAAATAAAGCGAATCCTTTGTTGAAACGACTCCTGGCGGCTGCTGCATCGTCATTTGCTGATTTTGCATGTTCATGTTTGGCATATTCATATTTTGCTGCTGCATAATACCCCTCCTGATTAAGTGAACTATTTACGACTTTATGTTTTCTCAAATAGGAATTTTTATACAAGCATAAAAAACAGGCTGAAGCACTCAGCCTGTTTCAACTATCGCTTGTATTGGTTATTCTGGCTGTTTTGTTTGTCTTTCCCAGCGGCTTCGTATCCCGGACCGCCATTGCCCTTCACACTAGCGGCACTTACACCTGCTTTGGAAGGATCCTTTTTCACTCGCGCCATCGTTATCACCTCAAGAATTAGCTTGCCCAACAAAGACATTTATTTTACGAAAAATAAAAGTTCGAAAAAAATTCAATTTTCCGCATTTATCTGTTGCAGGAATTTTCAAAATCTTTTATAGTAAATAGTAGCAGAACTCATTCATTTGTGAATTTTTTTTGACAAAAAAATGAATGAACATTCATTCAAAGCGTTGAAGGGGGAGACAATGTTGAACCAATTGATTAAAAAAGCAGCTGTACTGGGGTCCGGAGTAATGGGTGCAGGAATAGCCGCCCATCTAGCAAATATCGGCATTCCAACATTATTATTGGATATCGTGCCGCGCGAATTAACGAAAGAAGAGGAAGCAAAGGGACTTACATTAGCAGATAAACAAGTACGCAATCGTATCAGTGCTGCCAACATCGAAAAATTATTAAAGCAAAAGCCAGCACCGCTGGCCGTTAAGAAGAACATTGCGCTTATTGAACCAGGAAACCTTGAAGACGATTTAGTCACGCTGAAAGATGTTGATTGGGTGATCGAAGTGGTTGTTGAAAACCTCAACGTCAAAAAACAAGTTTTTGAAAAAGTCGACCAATATCGTAAGCCTGGCAGCATTATCAGCTCCAACACCTCTGGAATTTCAGTGGAAGCGATGGTCGAAGGACGTACCGACGATTTTAAAAAGCATTTTCTTGGAACCCACTTCTTTAACCCGCCGCGCTATCTGAAATTACTGGAAGTGATTCCGACTCAATATACGGCTCCAGAAGTCCTTTCGTTTATGAAAACCTTTGGTGAGGATGTGTTAGGAAAAGGCGTTGTTGAGGCAAAGGATACACCAAACTTTATTGCCAACCGAATTGGCACCTATGGCCTCCTTGTTACCGTTCAAGAAATGCTAAAGGGCGGTTACGGCGTTGGCGAGGTAGATTCAATCACTGGTCCGTTAATTGGCCGGGCGAAAAGCGCCACCTTCCGCACCCTTGATGTTGTCGGTTTGGATACCTTCTATCAAGTTGCCAATAATGTGTATGAAAAAGTCGCAGGCAAAGAAAAAGAAGTTTTCGCAGTACCGGAATTTATGAAGAAAATGCTTGATAATGGATGGCTTGGAAGCAAATCCGGACAAGGCTTCTTTTTGAAAAAAGGCAAAGAGATTCTTGAACTCGATCCAGTAACATTAGAATACGGCCCACGCAAAAAACTGACTACGCCTTCCGTTGAGCTGAGCAAGCAGGAAAAGGGCACAGCGAATAAATTGAAAGCGCTTGTATTTGCAGGTGACCGTGCCGGACAATTCTTATGGAATACCTTATCGGCCTCGCTCGTTTACTCTGCACAGCTTCTTGGGGAAATTGCTGAGACAATCGTCGACATTGACCGTGCAATGAAATGGGGCTTCGGCTGGGATATGGGTCCATTCGAAGCATGGGATGCCATTGGTGTTGAAAAATCCGTCAAAAAACTGGCAGAAGCCGGTGTGGAAGTTCCAGGATGGGTAACAGAAATGCTGGAAAAAGGAAATTCATCCTTCTATTTAGAAGAAAATGGCGAACTGTTCTTCTATCATAACGGTCAATATCGATTGGTAGAATCCAATCCAAAGGCAATCGACCTTAAAAAGATGAAGAAACAAAAAGGTGTTATTAAAAAGAACAGCGGAGCGAGCTTAATTGATCTTGGCGATGGCGTTGCGCTGTTAGAATTCCATTCACCAAACAACGCAATTGGTCTCGATATCGTCCAAATGATAAATTTTGCTGTGGATGAAGTCGAAAAAAACTATAAAGGTCTTGTCATCGGCAACCAAGGAAAGAACTTCTGTGTCGGTGCGAACCTGGCGATGATGTTAATGGAAGTGCAGGATGACAATATTTATGAACTGGATATGATTGTCCGCCATCTTCATAGTGCTTTGTTGAAGGTAAAATACAGCTCGAAGCCGGTTGTCGCTGCCCCATTTGGGATGACACTTGGCGGAGGAGCAGAGGTTTGTCTGCCAACAGCACACATCCAAGCATCAGCCGAAACGTATATGGGCCTTGTTGAAGTCGGTGTTGGCCTGCTCCCTGGCGGCGGTGGTAACAAAGAGCTTTACATGAAGCACTTAGAAAACCTGCCAAACGGCGTCCCATTTGACTTGCAAAATGTGGTCAACAAAGTGTTTGAAACAATTGCGATGGCGAAGGTTTCCACGTCTGCCGAAGAAGCGCGGGAAAATAATTTCTTAGATTCTTCTGATGGAATCAGCGTTAACAGTGACCATTTAATTTATGATGCAAAACAAGCCGTCCTTTCGCTCCATGAACAAGGCTATAAGCCAAAAGTGCGCAGAAAGGTTCCGGTAGTCGGGGAAACTGGCTATGCGACGTTGCTGCTTGGTGCCGAAGCGATGCGTTTATCCGGCTATATTTCTGAGCATGACTTAAAAATTGCGAAAAAAATTGCTTATGTAATCGCCGGCGGTAAAGTGCCGTTTGGAACAGAAGTCGATGAGCAATATTTATTAGATTTAGAAAGAGAGGCTTTCCTAAGCCTGATAGCAGAACCAAAATCACAGCAGCGCATGCAGCATATGCTTGTGAAGGGGAAACCGTTAAGAAACTAATTTTTACACAAGGGGTTAGACCCTACTGTCAAAAAATGTAGAGCACGAGTGCAGGGGGTCAGACCCCTCTGCCAAAATCTCGTGAAATAAATAGTTTAGAGCGAGAGGTCAGACCCCCTAAAAATAGAGTCGTATTTTTCAAATATGAAAGAAAGTGAGGGAACTTGCATGAGAGAAGCGGTAATCGTTGCCGGAGCGCGTACCCCGGTTGGTAAGGCAAAGAAAGGAACGCTTGCCCATGTTCGTCCTGATGATTTGGGAGCATTGGTGGTAAAGGAAACATTAAGGCGTGCTGGAAATTATGAAGGAAATATTGATGATTTAATCATTGGCTGTGCAATGCCGGAAGCAGAGCAAGGCAATAACATGGCCCGCAATATTGGAGCATTAGCAGGGCTTCCATATACGGTTCCTGCCATTACCATTAATCGTTTCTGTTCTTCAGGATTACAGGCAATCGCCTATGCGGCACAGGGAATCATGCTTGGACACACTGACACAGCCATCGCCGGCGGCGCAGAATCGATGAGCCTGATCCCGATGATGGGGCATGTCGTCCGTCCAAATATCAAACTAGCAGAAACAGCTCCGCAATATTATATGGGTATGGGTCATACCGCAGAACAAGTAGCGCTGAAATATGGAATTTCGCGCGAAGATCAAGACGCTTTTGCGGTAAGAAGTCATCAGCGTGCAGCGAAAGCGATTGCGGAAGGCAAATTTGTTGATGAAATCGTACCAGTAGATGTAACGATTCGTACGGTTAGCGATGACAATAAACTCGTTGAAAAAACCATTCAATTTTCGCAGGACGAAGGAGTTCGTCCAGATACAAACCTTGAAGCACTTGCGAAACTTCGACCTGCCTTCTCGGTAACCGGTTCAGTAACTGCAGGAAATGCCTCGCAAACAAGTGACGGGGCTGCAGCACTGATGGTGATGGATCGTGAAAAGGCCGAATCACTTGGCTTAAAACCATTAGCAAAATTCAGGTCGTTTGCGGTTGGCGGCGTCCCGCCGGAAATTATGGGTGTCGGTCCAGTTGTTGCGATTCCAAAAGCCGTCAAGCTCGCTGGTCTTGAGCTTTCAGACATTAACCTTTTCGAATTGAATGAAGCCTTTGCCTCGCAATCGCTACAAGTTATTCGCGAGCTTGGGCTAAATGATGAAATCGTGAACGTAAATGGCGGCGCGATTGCCCTTGGTCACCCGCTTGGCTGTACGGGAGCAAAGTTAACACTGTCACTTATACATGAATTAAAGCGCAGAAACGAGCAATTCGGTGTTGTGACGATGTGTATTGGCGGCGGCATGGGTGCTGCGGGGGTATTTGAGTTACTTTAACAAGATTAGGAGGAAATTTCCATGACAAACGAAACAAAAAAGTTCATTAAAGGCGGCAGCTTTTTAATCGAAGATATTTCGTATCAAGATATGTTAACACCAGAAGACTTTACCGAAGAGCATTTAATGATTGCCAAGACTGCTGAAGACTTTGTTGAAAAAGAAGTTCTTCCACAGCTTGAATATTTAGAAAAACATGAATTCGATCGGACTGTCAAGCTGCTTAAAAAAGCAGGTGAACTCGGTCTTTTAGCGGCAGATGTACCAGAAGAATATGAAGGGCTCGCCTTAGATAAAATTACTTCTTCCCTGCTTACGGAAAAAATGTCCAGGGCCGGCGGTTTCTCACTTTCACACGGAGCACACGTTGGAATTGGTTCCCTGCCAATCGTGTTATTCGGAAATGATGCGCAAAAGCAAAAGTATTTGCCTGCTCTTGCTTCAGGTGAACAGCTTGCTGCCTACGCATTAACCGAGCCAGGCTCAGGTTCCGATGCCCTTGGCGCAAGAACAACTGCCAAATTAAACTCCGAAGGTACCCACTATATCCTAAACGGTGAAAAGCAATGGATCACCAATGCCGGCTTTGCCGATATCTTTGTAGTTTATGCAAAAATAGATGGCGAGCACTTCACCGCCTTTATCGTGGAAAGAGAGTTCCCGGGCGTTTCCACTGGCGCTGAAGAGAAGAAAATGGGGATTAAGAGCTCATCTACTCGTACGCTTATTTTAGAGGATGTTCCTGTCCCAGTTGAAAATTTATTAGGTGAATATGGCCGCGGTCATGTGATTGCGTTTAATATCTTAAATATCGGACGTTATAAACTAGCAGTCGGCGCCGTCGGCGGGTCAAAAAGTGCATTTGAAATGACGGTAAAATATGCAAATGGCCGCCAGCAATTCAAAACACCGATTTCTCAGTTCAATTTAACAAAAGAAAAATTCGGCACGATTGGCTCGAAGATTTATGCCGCAGAAAGCTCCGTATACCGCACAGTTGGACTATATGAAGATAATCAAGGCCAGCTTTCAACAGAAGATGCCAAAGATATTAAAAAAGTGGCGGATTCGATTGCTGAATATGCAATCGAGTGCTCGGTTAATAAATTCTTTGCCAGTGAAGTGTTAGATTATGTCGTCGACGAAGGCGTACAAATTCATGGAGGATACGGCTTTATGCAAGAGTATCCAATTGAAAGGGCCTACCGTGATTCCCGCATCAACCGGATTTTTGAAGGAACGAACGAAATCAACCGTCTATTGGTGCCAGGCACCTTCTTGAAAAAGGCATTCAAAGGCGAGCTGCCATTATTCCAAAAAGCAATGGTGCTTCAAGAGGAACTTATGATGTTAATGCCAGAAGAGCCAGGCGATGAGCCGCTTGCGCAGGAAAAACATCTTGTAAAAAATGCGAAAAAGATCGGCTTATTAGCTGCTGGATTGGCCGCGCAAAAATTTGGCAAAGCGCTTGAAAAAGAGCAGGAAATTCTTGCTAATATTGCGGATATTGCTTCAAATGTATACGCAATGGAATCTGTGATGTTACGTACCGAAAAGGCGATTGCTAAAGACGGCTTAGAAAAGAGCAATCAAAAGCTTCTGTATACGCAAATCTTCTGTCAGGAAGCCTTCAATAAAATTGAAGCAGATGCTAAAGAAACATTAATAGCGATTGAACAGGGCGATACGCTTCGGATGATGTTGTCGTCACTTCGTAAATTTACCCGTCACACTCCAATCAACGTGATTGCGAAAAAACGTGAAGCTGCCGACGTGATAATTGAAGCTGAACGTTATATCGTATAATGAATTTGGGCCCCTTCATTTAGAGGGGCTCATTTTCAGCATATAGCTTTTCAATCAAGAATTAGTGCTCGTTTTCTTTATAAAATAATTTTTGACTTAATGCAGGATTTTTACGAAATTAGTCGAATTTCATTTGTGAAGCAGCATTATTTTTTGCGTTAGAATAAAGATATGGTAATATTCAAGTGACGCATAAAAAGTCATGGCAGGTTTGGCAGGAGGGCGGTGAAACGAATGTCACTAACATTTTACTGGTATCCGAAATGCGGTACATGTCGAAATGCGAAAAAATGGCTGGATGCACACCATCTGTCCTATGAAGAAGTACATATTGTTGAAAATCCTCCGTCACGTGCGGAATTGCAGGGATTTTTTCAAAAAAGCGGTCTCGAATTAAAGAAATTTTTTAATACAAGCGGATTAAAATATCGCGAATTAGGGCTAAAAGATAAAATGAAGTCTGCTTCTGAGGATGAACTGCTTAATATCCTTGCATCTGACGGGATGTTAATCAAAAGGCCGATTTTAACCGATGGAGAACACGTCACAGTGGGCTTTAAAGAGGAAGAGTACGAAAAAATGTGGCTGTGAGCATTTACTAACGGAAATCGATTTATTTCGATGATAGATTTAAGAAAAAACAATGGAGGGATTTTTGCTAATGAGTACACCAAAAGAATTACGTTATTCTGAAGAACATGAATGGGTTAAGGTTGAAGGGGAAAGAGTGCGCGTCGGAATCACGGACTTTGCACAGCATGAATTAGGCGATATCGTATTTGTTGAGCTTCCTGATGTCGGCGATGAGATTTCGGCTGACGAACCATTTGGCAGTGTTGAATCTGTTAAGACTGTTTCCGAGCTTTACGCACCAGTAAGTGGAAAAGTAGTGGAAGTAAATGAAGATTTAAGCGACAGCCCAGAATTTGTTAATGAATCACCATATGAAAAAGCATGGATGGTTGTCATTGAACTATCTGACTCAAGCGAGCTTGACAAGCTGATGACTGCTGAACAATATGAAGCGATGACTAAGGAAGACTAATCATAATTAGAAGAAGCACTTTTCGAAGGTGCTTTTTCTCTTATATTACCACCTTTTCTTTCGCTTTAAATTGGGAAGTATATAATAAAATCGGACAAATTCCTATTTTTAAGATGACAATAGTGCTATAGTTAACATACTAAGAAGAAGAACACACGTAATTAATATTTTAGAATATGTTAACATAAACAACTTCTATTACAGGTGATGGATATGAATGATTCGTATGTTGACAAAGTTCTTATTGTTGAAGGAAAGTCAGATAAAAATAAGGTAAAGCGGATTGTAAAGGAACCAGTAGAAATCATTTGTACAAATGGAACCATCAGTTTTACGAAATTAGATGAATGGATTGAATTTCTTGAAGACAAGGATGTCTATATTCTTGTTGATGCGGATAAAGCTGGCGAAAAGCTTCGCAAGCAATTTAAACGGGAATTCCCCCAAGCTGAACATTTATATATTGACCGGATGTATCGCGAGGTCGCAACTGCCCCGGTGCACCACTTGGCGACTGTTCTAATGGGCGCGAATATTGATGTTCATACAGAGTTTTTAGAAATGGGTTAGTGAGCATATGAATGAATGGAGTCGAAATGATTTAGGTGCTTTTCTTGATAATCAAGAAAGCGGCCTGCTATATTTTTATACCCCTCTTTGCGGCACCTGTCAGGTGGCTTCAAGGATGCTAGTCGTGCTTGAGGAACTTGTAAAGGTTAATATGGGAAAAATGAACTTGAATTTTTATCCCGATATTGCTGCAGATTTTGGCATCGAGAGTGTCCCATGCCTGCTAATTGTGCAAAAAGGCAAGGTCAAAGAAACTATTTACGCTTTTCATTCCGTGCCATATTTACTTGAAAAAACAAAACAATATCTCACTTAAGCAGATGCAGATTGCATCTGTTTTTTTGGTGGGGAATTTTGACTCCAGAGTGCCCGTGGGAATGAAAAAAAGCATCGCCCGGGCACTGTGAAGAGCCCAGAGTGCCCGTCGAGCTCAATAAAATTGCCACTCGGGTAGTGTGAAGGGCCCAAGTCCCCATCTTGTCCCGAAATATAGAGTAGATTTATTTCAATTTAAAAAAACTATATTCTTTCTTCCCTACAGCACTATAGTTCTGCACCAAAACCCTCCTAATCGTCTTCATCGAATCTACTACCTGGAACCAGTCATGCACCAAAACCGTGGTAATCTTTATATCCGGAAAAAGCAGCTTCAATTCCTCTACACTCCGCAAAATAGCGTGATCAAGCAGTTCCTCGTGTCTACAAATCGTGCATACGAGTTTCCTATCAACAACAATCGTCTTAAGTGAGTGGCAAACAGCGCAAAGGGGTCCCTTCTTAAGTTGTGCATAGGTATATGGCGGCAGCTTGTCATACGGAAGAACAATCTGATGCATAGAGACTAAGTGATCAGCCAGCTTTTTGTGAGCCCCATTTAGCCGTGATGGTCGCATATTCAACTTTTTCATAAAACGATTGAGCTGGTTAGGATAAATTATTGGTTTATTTAGAGGGGCCTGAAAACAATGGAATTCGGGGTTAACAAAAACAACATATGCCTCGATCGGAATCCGATACCCATAATGCTGGAGCATCTGACGGAGTAAGGACTCACCTCGTTCAAGCTGCTGAAGCGGATTCTTAATTTCCTTTTCTTTTTTTGGAAAACGTATAGAACCTGTTATTTTCAAAATAATAGTCACATTCATAATTTTTAACCTCAAAGTAATATAAAGGTTCTTGTGTAAGCATTAATGAATCAATTTGAAATTTACTGCCATTTGATTCAAGCAACAAGTCATTTAACATATAGTTTTGACATTGAAGTTTTTCTGTCAGTGAGTCGAACATAATCTCACCCTCATAACCCTTTTCAAGATAATGAAAGCGCTGTTTGTACTTTTCATCCAAAGACATTCGGGCGATTAGGATTCCTAGAATAATTGCTTCAACTGGTTTAGAACGAGATTTATAACTCATTTTCCACTTCCTTTCTAATCTTATTTTATAAAAAACTCCCCCCCAATCAGCAGTAATATTTGAATACTTTTCAACACTTTATCTAAAAGTTGTATTAAAGCATTCTCATTTAAAAAAGAAACGGCAGCCTCCGTCCCAAAATTTAATAAGATCCGACATATTTCTCGGGAAATCTCCGAAACACTGCCAAATTACGTTTAGAATTGTCGAGTAATAATGAAAGGATTACGCCATTTCTTGCTGAATAAGTAATATATAAGTGACAAGACCGGAGTGGTGGAAATGATGGATGTGGTAGAAGCATTTCTAGCAAAAATCAAAGACCAGGAGCATGTCCAGCCCTTATTTCTTCATGCGGATTTACAAATTAACCTACGATGTGAGGGACAGACAATTCAATTAATAATCAAAAACGGCAACATCATGATCTTGCAAAACTCAGAAGCACAACAGTCAAAATATGAGATTAGCGGATCCCAAAACGCAATGAAACAACTGCTTGAAGGAACACAAAGGCTGCGGGTTCTTGAACAGCAAGGGCAGCTAAAGGTTTCAGCACCACTAAGAACCACTCTCTTACTAGAATCGGTCTTCTTTTTAACAAAAGCACAAAACCGCGAGCGTACAAAAAATAATTTAAACAAAGTTATTGACTCGGAATTAATCTTCCTGTAAAGTGTTATTTAAATATTCTATTAATAAAAACAATTTAATAAGCATTCTTATCAAGAGTGGCGGAGGGACTGGCCCTACGATGCCCGGCAACCGGTTTTTAACACGGTGCTAAATCCAGCAGAGCAATTTGGCTCTGGAAGATAAGAAGAGAGGCCCCCTCTTCTTATGAAGCGGGGGTTTTTGTTTATTGCATTGTTATAAAAGGAGCGAGAGTAATGGGAGAAAATCAAAAAAAATATCGTTTTGAAACATTGAGTGTTCATGGAGGATTGTCTCCGGATCCGGTGACTGGTGCTCGTGCTGTTCCGATTTATCAAAACAATGCGTATCAATTCAAAAGCACAGAACATGCTGCTAACCTTTTTGCCTTAAAGGAGCCTGGTTACATCTATACCCGGATCCATAATCCGACAACTACCGTTTTTGAAGATCGAGTGGCGTTATTAGAAGGCGGCGTTGGGGCACTTGCGGTTGCTAGCGGCATGGCGGCAATCACACTAGCGATTTTAAATATTGCCGAAGCAGGCGATGAAATTGTCTCTGCCTCGAATCTTTATGGCGGAACCTATAATTTATTTGCCGTTACCCTTCCTAAATACGGAATTAACGTGAAATTTGTCAACCCGGATAATCCTGAAAATTTCCGCACGGCGATTACTGAAAAAACAAAAGCGGTCTTTGCTGAAACGATTGGGAATCCGAGCTTACGCGTACTCGATATTGAAAAGGTAGCGGAAATCGCTCACGCGGCCGAGTTACCATTAATTATTGACAATACCTTTGCGACACCATATCTGTGCCGGCCAATAGAGCATGGTGCAGACATTGTCGTTCACTCGGCAACAAAATGGCTGTTGGGAAATGGCACGTCAACTGGCGGGGTGATTGTCGATGGCGGGAAATTTGACTGGAATTCGCCGAAATTCCCAGGCTTTACAACTCCAGATGCAAGTTATCATGATCTTGTGTATGCAGAAGCCCTAGGTGCAGTCGCATATATTATCAAAGCACGAGTCCAGCTTTTACGTGACCTTGGCCCGGCACTAAGCCCGCAAAATGCTTTCCAATTCACACTGGGTCTTGAGACACTACATGTGCGGATGAAAGAGCATGTTGCCAATACGAAGGAAGTGGTCGATTACTTAGTCAATCACCCTGCAGTGGAATGGGTTTCATACCCTGGACATCCCACACATCCAGATCATGAATTAGCGCAAAAGTATTTGCCAAAAGGGGCCGGCTCCATGGTTGTCTTTGGGATAAAAGGCGGCAAAGAGGCAGGGGCTAAATTGATTGATGCGATTACGCTATGGGCCCATGTTGCCAATGTTGGCGATGCGAAAAGCTTAATCATTCACCCGGCAAGCACCACTCATCAGCAATTAGATGCGGAAGGGCTTAAGTCTGCAGGGGTATCTGAGGATTTAATTCGGCTTTCCATTGGGATTGAAAATGTCGAGGATTTAATCGAAGATCTTGAATCTGCGATTGAAACGGCAACCGGCTTAGCTTCTCTAAAAACAAACGCCTAAATTCAGCTGATATCATTTTCCAAAGAAAATCTCATTGACACTGCTTTTTATCCATGATACGATAGCACTCGTAATATCATTACTTAAATAATATAACGTGTTAATTGAATATAGAATGCTGTAAGCTCTTATCAAGAGAGGTGGAGGGATGTGCCCGATGAAGCCCGGCAACCGTCAATATTTATTATTGAAATGGTGCCAATTCACACAAAGCGATTGCTTTGGGAGATGGGAGAAAGGATTGTTTTAATGATGCCTTTCTGCCTGTGCAGAAAGGCTTTTTATTTTTTAAAAAAAGAATCTTTTCATGAAAACAGTCTAACTCTATAAACAAGAATCTGTAAATCGGATAAGAAGCAGGTGATTCAAGTGATATCGATAAAAAACGTCAGAAAAATTTTTCCTTCAAAACAGGGGTCTTTAAAGGCAGTTGATGATGTAAACCTGGAAATACAAGAAGGAGAAATTTTCGGAGTGATTGGATATAGCGGTGCCGGAAAAAGTACGTTAATCCGGATGTTAAATGGACTCGAGCTCCCAACAGATGGAACCGTTACAGTTGCTGGCAGGGTGATTTCAAAAATAAAGGGTGCCGAGCTCCGGAAAGCACGACAGGAAATCAGTATGATTTTCCAGCATTTTAACTTGCTGTGGTCGAGGACAGTAAGTGAAAATATTGCTTTTCCATTAGAAATCGCAGGTGTAAATAGTTCACAAAGAAAAAAGCGAGTGCAGGAGCTTATTAAACTAGTTGGTCTTGAAGGCAGGGAAAACGCCTATCCTTCACAGCTAAGCGGCGGGCAAAAGCAGCGCGTCGGAATTGCAAGGGCACTCGCCAACAATCCGAAAGTATTGCTTTGTGATGAAGCAACCTCCGCACTCGATCCGCAAACGACCGATTCGATTTTGGATTTGTTAGTCGATATTAATAAACGGCTCGGGTTAACAATTGTCTTGATTACGCATGAAATGCATGTCATCCGAAAGATTTGCCACCGGGTAGCGGTTATGGAATGCGGAAGAGTTGTTGAGCTTGGTCCGGTACTGGATGTGTTTAAAAATCCTGAGCAGCCAATTACCAAGCGTTTCGTCCAGCAGGTAACGGAACCGGAAGAAACAAAGGAAACAACCCAACATCTGCTCGAACTTTATCCGCATGGTCGTGTGGTACAGCTTTCGTTCGTTGGGGAGACAACAGAACAGCCATTAATCACAAATGTAATTAGGAATTTCGATGTGGTTGTCAATATTCTTCAAGGGAAAATTTCACACACGCAAAACGGATCATACGGTACATTATTTATTCACTTGGATGGGCAAGTAAGCGAAATACAGAAAGCCATCGATTATATTCACTCACAGCAAGTCGGCGTGGAGGTGATCAGTAATGGCTGATTTAATGGAAATGGTAAAGTGGGACAAATTAATTGAAGCAACACGAGAAACGATCTATATGACTTCCATTTCTGTGTTTGCGACATTTGTTTTAGGATTATTACTTGGTCTGCTGTTGTTTTTAACAGATAAAGGGAATATATGGGCCAATCGGACCGTTAATGTCGTTGTTGCTGGCTTTGTCAATATTTTTAGATCGATTCCCTTTATTATCTTAGTAGTTTTATTAATTCCCTTTACAAAATTATTGCTTGGGACGATACTTGGAGCAAATGCGGCGCTTCCAGCCCTCATTATTGGTGCAGCCCCATTTTATGCACGAATGGTAGAAATTGCCCTTAGGGAAATCGATAAAGGTGTGATTGAGGCATCACAATCGATGGGAGCAACCCATGGCCATATTATTTTTAAAGTATTAATACCAGAATCTTTACCGGCATTAATTTCTGGGATTACCGTTACAGCCATTTCGCTCGTCGGCTTTACGGCAATGGCCGGAGTCATTGGAGCTGGCGGACTTGGGAACTTTGCCTACCTCTATGGTTTTCAGGGCAATAAACCGTTTGTCACGTTAGTTGCCACGATTGCGATTTTAATAGTAGTTTTTATCATCCAATTTATTGGTGATTATTTTACAAAGAAAACAGATAAACGATAACAGGAGGAGTTAAATAATGAAAAAGGTATATAGTTTCATCGGAATTGCGTTACTAGCATTTGCCCTTACAGCTTGCGGTGGTGCCAAAAAAGATACGGCAGGAAAAGATGGTAACAAGAAATTAGTCGTTGGTGCATCTGCTGTACCGCATGCAGAAGTGTTAGAAGCGGCAAAACCTTTATTAAAGAAAAAAGGAATTGATCTAGAAATAAAAGTTTTTCAAGATTATATCCTGCCAAACGTAACACTAAGAGATAAAGACCTCGATGCCAACTATTTTCAAACACCAGGGTATTTAGACCTGCAAATGAAAGATAATAAGGACTTTGATTTTGTAAGTGTCGGCGAAATTCATAAGGAACCAATCGGAATTTATTCTAAAAAATATAAAAGCTTAAAAGACCTTCCAAAAGGTGCAAAAATAATCATGAGTAATTCATTTAGTGACCATGGACGTATTTTACCTATTTTTGAAAAAGCAGGATTAATTAAGCTTAAAGAAGGCGTTGGCGCAAATGCAAGAGTGGAAGATATTATTGAAAATCCCAAGAATCTTGATTTCTCAACGCTAGTGGAAGCGAAATTATTAGCTACTTCTTTCGAAAGCGGTGAAGGTGATGCGGTTGTTATTAATACGAACTACGCTTTAGAAGGCGGAGTTGACATCGGAAAGTATGGAATTGCCTTTGAAGGCGATGACGTTGTTCCTGCAAACCTTGTAGTTGTTCGTTCAGAGGACAAAGATAAAGAAACCATCAAAACACTTGTAGAAGTACTCAAATCAAAAGAAATCCAAGACTTCATCAAAGAAAAATACAAAGGGGCCGTTGTAACGGTTTCTGAATAAACATATTTAAATAGGAAGATAAGCAGAAAGTCAGTGACAGCTTCACTGGCTTTTTCTGTATTTTTCCCCATAAATAGAACATGTATTACTATTGGCAAACCAATAAAAAATAAGGTATCATTTATACCGAATGTGTTTTACATAAAGGAATATTCGTCTGAATTTCCACTAAATTATTCTTATCATTCTCATTTAGGACATTCTTAATGAAAATAGAAGCTTTGTTTTTACTGTTTAGGAGTTGCTAATACATTTCATTTGTTATAAGATTGGAATGAGAATAAAATGAGAATAGAGTCACAGAACATTGTAGTTATAAAGAAAACTCGTCGATTGGCGAGCCGTTAGGCGGTTCATGAGGCGTAGTTGCACTAATGCCGATAGTGCTTTTCTATCGGCCAAGATACAAATCATTCTTTTCGGAGGTATAAATATGGCTGGATCAACTTTAACAATTAAGGACCTTCATGTAGAAATTGAGGGTAAAGAGATTTTAAAAGGGGTAAACCTTGAAATAAAGGGTGGAGAAATCCATGCAATCATGGGTCCAAACGGTACTGGTAAATCCACTTTATCTTCTGCTATCATGGGTCACCCAAAATATGAAGTGACAAGCGGAAACATTACCTTAGATGGGGAAAATGTTCTTGAAATGGAAGTAGATGAGCGTGCACGTGCAGGTCTATTTCTAGCGATGCAATATCCAAGTGAAATTAACGGTGTAACAAATGCCGACTTTTTACGTTCAGCACTTAATAGCCGCCTTGGTGAAGGAAATGAAATTTCATTGATGAAATTCATCCGTAAAATGGATAAGCAAATGGAATTCCTTGAAATGGATCTTGATATGGCGCAGCGCTATTTAAATGAAGGCTTTTCTGGCGGTGAGAAGAAGCGTAATGAAATTTTACAACTAATGATGCTTCAGCCGAAAATTGCTATTTTAGATGAAATTGACTCCGGCCTTGATATCGATGCCCTGAAGGTTGTTTCAAAGGGAATTAATGAAATGCGCGGCGAAGATTTCGGTTGTTTAATTATTACTCACTATCAACGACTTTTAGACTATATCACTCCTGACCATGTGCATGTAATGATGCAAGGCCGTATTGTAAAATCGGGCGGACCAGAGCTGGCACAACGCTTAGAAGCAGAAGGA
This sequence comes from Neobacillus novalis NBRC 102450, assembly GCF_001591805.1. GTDB lineage: Bacteria > Bacillota > Bacilli > Bacillales > Cytobacillaceae > Neobacillus > Neobacillus novalis. The sequence continues at coordinate 115,020 of NZ_BCVP01000015.1, forward strand.
TATGACTGGATCAAGCACGAGCTAGGAATTGAAGATGAAACAGTTGGGCATGAAGCGTAAGAGAGTGTTAGGAGGATTATAATGACAACAGAAATAAAATTACCATTTGATAAGGACAATGTCCGCTCCTTTTCAAAAGAAATGAGCGAGCCTGCTTGGTTTGAAGAGTTTCGTCTAAAGGCATTTGAAAGCTTCGAACAGCTGCCAATGCCAAGACCTGACAAAACAAGGATTGATAAGTGGAATTTCACACAATTCACTCAACATACTGTAAATAGTACTGCTTATGCATCGCTTGCTGAATTGCCAGAAGAAGTAAAGGCATTAGTAGATATCGATGCTGAACATAAAAACTTATATATTCAACATAATCAAACGCCTGCCTTTATATCTTTGTCTGAAGAGCTAAAGAGCAAAGGGGTTATCTTTACAGACATTTTTACAGCTGCAAGAGAACACAGCGATCAATTGAAAAAGTATTATATGACACAAGCAATCAATGCTGACGAACATCGCCTTACTGCCCTAAACGCAGCATTAGTAAATGGCGGAGTTTTCCTATACATTCCGAAGAATGTGGAAATCGCAGAACCGATTCAAGCCGTTTATATACACGATGATGCAGAGGCCAACCTGTTTAACCATGTTATTGTCGTTGCGGAAGACAATAGCTCCGTCACTTATGTTGAAAATTACATCTCAACAATGGAAGTTTCAACTACAGTTGCTAATATTTTGGCAGAAGTGATCGTTAATGCTAATGCAAAGGTAACATTTGGTGCAGTTGATACCCTTGCAAAAGGAATCACCACCTATGTAAACCGCCGCGGTGTTGTTGGCAGAGACGGACGCATTGAATGGGCATTAGGTTTAATGAATGAAGGCAACACGATTTCAGAAAACACCACTAATTTAATTGGCGATGGCTCTTATGGAGATACTAAAACAGTTGTTGTCGGACGCGGTGAGCAAACGCAAAACTTTACGACGAAGATTGTTCACTTTGGGAAAAATAGCGAAGGTTATATTTTAAAGCATGGTGTCATGAAGGACAGTGCAACTTCCATTTTTAACGGCATCGGTAAAATTGAACACGGTGCATCCAAATCAAATGCAGAACAAGAATCTCGCGTCCTGATGCTTAGCGAAAAGGCACGCGGGGATGCAAATCCAGCCTTGTTAATTGATGAAGATGATGTAACGGCAGGTCATGCCGCTTCAGTCGGCCGGGTTGACAATGTTCAACTTTACTATTTAATGAGCCGCGGAATTCCTAAAAAAGAAGCAGAGCGTTTAGTGATCCATGGTTTCCTTGCCCCTGTTGTCAATCAGCTTCCGATTGAAGGAGTAAAGAAACAGTTAACTGAAGTGATTGAAAGGAAAGTACGCTAATGAATATCCAGGATATTCGTAAACAGTTTCCGATTTTAGATCAAGAGGTTAACGGTAGACCATTAGTATACTTGGATAGCTCTGCTACGTCACAAAAGCCGCTCCAAGTAATTGAGGCAATTGAAAAATATTATCGCGAAATCAATTCCAATGTCCACCGCGGTGTGCATACACTAGGAACAAGAGCGACAGATGCGTACGAGGGTGCACGGGAAAAGGTTCGTAAGTTTATCAATGCTAAATCAATTCAGGAAGTTATTTTTACAAGAGGAACGACAACATCCCTTAATACAGTGGCAGCAAGTTATGCGGCTGCGACTGTAAAAGAAGGCGATGAAATCGTTATTACCTATATGGAGCACCATAGTAATATTATTCCCTGGCAGCAAGTGGCCAGAAAGACTGGTGCCCAGCTGAAGTACATTCCGCTTCAAGCGGATGGCACCATTTCACTGGATGATGCGCGCGCGACAATCACTGCTAACACGAAGGTCGTGTCTGTTATGCAGGTATCGAACGTCCTTGGTGTCATCAATCCGGTAAAAGAAATTGCTGAAATTGCCCATCAAAACGGAGCGATTATGGTTGTTGATGCCGCCCAAAGTGCGCCGCATATGAAGATTGATGTTCAAGATTTAGACTGTGATTTCCTTGCTTTTTCAGGCCACAAAATGTGCGGCCCTACCGGTATTGGTGTCCTTTATGGAAAAAAACAGCTGCTTGAAAAAATGGAGCCGATTGAATTCGGCGGCGAAATGATTGATTTTGTCGAATTGTACGAGTCAACTTGGAAAGAGCTGCCGTGGAAATTTGAAGCCGGCACACCGATTATTGCCGGAGCAATCGGTCTTGGAGCTGCGATCGATTTTTTAAATGAAATAGGCTTAGACAATATTGCAGAGCATGAACATCGCCTTGCCGCTTACGCATTAGAAAAAATGGCGGCAGTGGAAGGCATGACGATTTACGGCCCGCTGGATGCAGCCAAGCGAGCAGGCCTTGTTACCTTCAATTTAACAGATGTTCATCCGCACGATGTGGCAACTGTTTTGGATGCGGAAGGAATTGCTGTCCGTGCCGGACATCATTGCGCCCAGCCGCTGATGAGATGGCTTAAAGCTTCAGCGACTGCTCGTGCAAGCTTTTACCTATACAACTCAGAAGATGATATTGATAAACTTGTTGAAGGACTTGTCAAAACGAAGGAGTATTTCAGCGATGTCTTCTAATTTAGATGCACTTTACCGAAGAGTAATTATGGACCATTACAAAAAACCTCGTAATCGCGGAGTTTTGGAGGATGGCAGTCATACGATTAATATGAATAACCCAACTTGCGGCGACCGGATTCAATTGAGTCTGAAGGTGGAAGATGGAATCGTGGTTGACGCCAAGCAGGAAGGCGAAGGCTGTTCGATTTCGATGTCCTCAGCATCGATGATGACACAAGCCATTAAGGGTAAGAAAGTAGAAGATGCTTTGGTGTTATCAAAGGTCTTTTCAGATATGATGCAAGGAAAAGAGATTGAGGAAGATCTCGATTTAGGCGATATCGAAGCACTTCAGGGTGTTTCCAAATTTCCAGCGCGCATCAAATGTGCCACATTAGCGTGGAAGGCGATGGAAAAGGGATTGAAGGAAGAGGAGCAAGAATAGAATGAAATAGGGCATTTTTAGGCCTTATTCGTTTAAGAAATGGAGGAACACGAAAATGGCGAAAAAGATGCCTGAAATCGGTGATTATAAATATGGTTTTGCCGATAAAGACGTTTCCATATTCCGATCTAAGCGTGGGTTGACAGCTGATATTGTTAAAGAAATTTCCAAGTTAAAGAACGAACCACAATGGATGTTAGACTTCCGCCTTAAATCACTCGAAATTTTTTATAGCAAACCAATGCCGCAATGGGGCGGCGACATGTCTTCATTAAACTTTGATGAAATTACTTATTATGTAAAACCATCTGAGAAATCTGAGAAGTCATGGGATGAAGTACCTGAGGAAATCAAAGCAACCTTTGATAAGCTTGGGATTCCAGAAGCTGAGCAAAAATACCTTGCAGGTGTATCTGCACAATATGAATCAGAAGTCGTTTACCACAACATGAAGGAAGACCTTGAAGCATTAGGAATCGTTTTTAAAGATACGGATTCTGCTTTAAAGGAAAATGAAGATATTTTCCGTGAACACTTTGGAAAAACAATTCCGCCAACAGACAACAAGTTTTCTGCATTGAATTCTGCTGTTTGGTCAGGCGGCTCGTTCATTTATGTACCGCCAGGCATTAAAGTAGATACGCCATTACAAGCGTATTTCCGGATTAACTCCGAAAATATGGGTCAATTTGAGCGGACCTTAATCATTGTCGATGAAGGCGCATCTGTTCATTATGTGGAAGGGTGTACCGCACCAGTCTATACAACCAACTCATTGCATAGTGCTGTTGTTGAAATTGTGATTAAAAAGGATGCTTATTGCCGTTATACAACGATTCAAAACTGGGCAAATAATGTCTTTAACCTTGTTACGAAGCGTGCTGTCTGTGAAGCAAATGCAACAATGGAATGGATCGATGGCAACATCGGTTCGAAGCTGACGATGAAGTATCCTGCCGTTATTTTAAAAGGTGAAGGTGCACGCGGAATGACACTATCAATCGCGATTGCCGGTAAAGGCCAACACCAGGATGCCGGCGCCAAAATGATTCATTTAGCGCCAAATACTTCGTCAACAATTGTCTCTAAATCGATTTCGAAGCATGGAGGAAAGGTAACCTATCGCGGAATGGTTCAATTCGGACGTAAAGCAGATGGTGCCCGCTCCAATATCGAGTGTGATACATTAATTATGGATAATCAGTCGACATCTGATACGATTCCATACAATGAAATCCTAAATGATAACATCTCGCTCGAGCATGAAGCGAAGGTTTCGAAGGTTTCTGAAGAGCAGCTTTTCTACTTGATGAGCCGTGGAATTTCTCAGCAGGAAGCGACCGAAATGATCGTTATGGGCTTTATCGAGCCGTTTACAAAAGAATTGCCAATGGAATATGCCGTTGAGATGAACCGTCTTATCAAGTTCGAAATGGAAGGGTCAATCGGCTAATATTTTTGAAAAATTTACCCGCTTGCCTCGTTGGCAGGCGGGTTTTTGTGTTGGAAATGAGTTTACTGGCGGAAAAAGGTGTTTTACTGGAGGAAAAGGGCGGTTTACTGGCGGAAAGGCGGGTTTACTGGCGGAAAGCAAGAGCCAACTGTCGCAAAGCAAGAGCCAACTGTCGCAAAGCAAGAGCCAACTGTCGCAAAGCAAGTGCCAACTGTCGTAGAGCAAGAGCCAACTGTCAAATAGCACCAAATTACTGCTGATAACTGTAATTTACTTGCGAGAATAGCATAGCTTATACTTTTCGAAGAAACCTACGCAAACTTAATAATCGAGTCCTTATTAAAAATTGGTTATGCTATTATTAATAAATGGAGGTGAGTTACTTGATTTATATCGGTGTGACAGGCTGGGGCGACCATGACAGCTTATATCCAGGTCAAATTTCCTCGAGAGATAAATTAAAGGAATATGCGGGACATTTTCCGATTGTCGAAGTGGATTCCGCTTTTTATGCGATTCAACCTACCCGAAATGCCGAAAAGTGGGTTAATGAAACGCCGGCAAGCTTCCAATTTGTCGTCAAAGCCTACCAAGGGATGACTGGGCATATGCGTGGCGAAATCCCTTTTGAAACCAAACAAGCCATGTTCAACGCCTTTAAAGAGTCACTGGTCCCATACATAGAAACCAATAAATTAGCCATGACCCTTTTCCAATTCCCGCCATGGTTTGACTGTAAACGGGAAAATGTCGAATACTTAAGATGGTGTAAGAGTGAAATGGCTGACCTACCATCCGCTCTCGAGTTCAGGCACCAATCGTGGTTCGCGCCACAATACCGTCAAAAAACACTAGAATTTATGCAAACAGAAAAATGGATTCATAGCATTTGCGATGAACCCCAATCAGGAGAGGGTTCGATTCCAACGATCCTGAAGACTACTAATCCCGATAAAGTCCTGGTAAGGTTTCACGGCCGTAATGTACATGGCTGGCAAAAGCGGAATGCCGAGAACTGGCGCGAGGTTCGTTATCTTTATCGCTATAATCAGCAAGAGTTAAAAGAATGGACAGATTCCATCCAAACATTAGCCAAGGAGTCGGCAGATGTTTATCTCCTCTTTAACAACAATTCTGGTGGGGATGCTGCAGACAATGCGAAGGAAATGATGAATCTTTTACATATAGAATATGACGATCTTGCCCCAAGGCAGCTAGGGTTATTTTAAAAATTCCTTCAACCACAAGGCAGATTAAAACAGACACTAGAAGGTGAAAACAAATGGAATGGATTATTTTAGTTTTAGTAGGGCTGGTCGCGAGCTCACTGGGTTCGTTGATTGGCATGGGGGGAGGAATCATTGTTGTTCCCTCCTTGCTGTACTTAGCCACATTATCAACATTTAGTCATCTAACACCGCAGGTAGTCGTAGGGACCTCACTGTTTACGATGATATTTACAGGTCTATCCTCAACGTTAGCCTATATGAAGCATAAGACAGTTGATTATAAAAGCGGTTTTATCTTTCTTATTGGAAGCGGCCCTGGGAGTATTCTTGGCGCGTGGGCAACGGAAAAATTAGATTTGCATTCCTTTAATATCTATTTCGGTCTTTTTATTCTTTTTGTCTCGCTTGTATTGGTCGTAAAGGATAAATTAAAACCGATTCCTTATCGAAAGGAAAAGGGAGTGGTTCGCAGCTTTACCGATAATGGCGGCAAAACCTTCGAATACGGTTTTAGTCCAATCATCGCCATTCTAATTTCCTTTGCTGTTGGATTTTTATCAGGAATCTTTGGGATTGGCGGCGGTTCTCTAATGGTTCCCACAATGATTTTGTTATTCTTTTTTCCACCACATGTGGCAACCGCAACCTCCATGTTCATGATATTACCAACTTCTATTCTAAGCTCCATTACCCATGTTGCCCTAGGTAATGTCAATTGGCTGTATGCACTAGCCCTTATACCTGGAGCATGGATTGGCGCAAAGGTTGGAGTTTTTCTAAATACAAAGCTAAAGAGCAAAACGATTGTCTTAATTATCAGAACCATCCTTGTTATTGTTGGGATTCGTTTAATATATCAAGGGATAGTAGGATAAACGATGGAAACTATCCATATCTATCATACAAACGATGTTCACAGTCACTTAGAAAATTGGCCGCGAATTCAACAGTATCTTCGCGAAAAAAAAGAGCTGCATCTCCAAACGGAAGAGGAAGTCTTTCTGTTTGATATTGGTGATTTTATTGACCGCTGGCACCCGTATACGGAAGCAACCAAAGGAAAAGGAAATATTCCCCTCTTAAATGAGTGTCAATATACGGCCGTCACGATTGGCAACAATGAGGGGGTAAATCTTCCCTATGAAGATTTGAATCACCTCTATGACGAAGCGCAATTTGATGTTCTAGCAGCAAACTTTTATAAAAAAAATGAAAAATACCCTGATTGGGTGAAACCCTATAAGATTTATCATACGAAAAAAGGAACAAGGGTTGGAGTGATTGGGCTCACCGTCCAATTTGCTCACCTTTATGACTTGCTTGGCTGGGAATTGACTGAGCCAATTTCTGAGCTAAAAAAATGGCTGCATGTATTGAAGGAAGAGGCAGATTTCATTATCTTGCTGTCCCATCTGGGTATTCACGATGATGAACGAATCGCTTTAGTATTCCCGGAAATCGATGTCATCTTAGGCGCACATACCCATCATATTCTTGAACAGGGAAAGCAGGTGGGCAGCACGCTCCTTGGGGCAGCAGGGAAGTATGGTTATTTTGTCGGGCATGTTACCGTTATCTTAGATGAGAAAAAAACCATTGTGAACCAAAACGCGCTTCTTTATGCCACAAAGGAGCTTCCCATCGTTCAAAATGAACAGGAACAAGTTGTTGCTTTTTTAAATAAAGGAAAAGAACTGTTAAACCAGAAAGTTACTACGTTGACCAAACCAATGCCGAATAATCTTTTCCAGGAAACAGAGCTCTCCCTTTTTCTGTGCAAGGCATTACGGGAATGGTGCAATGCTGATTGTGCAATAATAAATGCTGGTTTGCTTTTAGGCCCGTTAGCAGGCGATGTGACCGAATATGACCTGCTGACAATTTGCCCCCATCCAATCAATCCTTGTATTATCGAACTGACAGGCAAAGAGTTACAGGAGGTTTTACTTGAGACGATGGATGAAAGCTTGCACCATAAACATATAAAAGGTCTAGGGTTTAGAGGAACGCTCTTGGGGATATTCGTCTATGACCGCCTTAGCCTTCAGGGAAACACGATATATGTGAATGGCAAAGAATTAAATCATGAACAAACCTACACATTAGCCCTGCCGGATATGTTTACTTTTGGTCATTTTTTCAAAGAAGTGCTTCCAAGCAAGCAGAAAAAATACTTTCTGCCAGAATTTTTGCGCGATTTATTAAAATGGAAGTTACAGTTGGATATCTAGCCCATCACGGATTTTCCTTAGTTGTCATAATGTGATAGTGAGGAAAGGAGTGTGGGACCCTTTGATTGATCTTTCACCAATTGAAATTAATGGCCATACGTTTTTGGCTGTTTCTGTGTTACTTCCTAAAACCACCTTGCTCGCGGTGACAAGCGACAAGGGTTATATTATGTGCGGTGCTTTGGACGTGGGTTTATTAAATGAAAAATTAAAGGATCGCAAAATTATTGCCGGCCGTGCTGTCGGTGTAAGAACGATTGATCAGCTGCTAAATGCCCCGTTAGAGTCAGTGACCTTCGAGGCAGAGGAATTAGGAATTCACCAAGGAATGCTTGGCAAGGATGCCTTATTGAAGATGATGTAAAAGCTTGCATTGATGGCAGGCTTTTTTTATACGCTTTAGGCTAGTTCCCCTTTTCTTAGCATACATATAGCAAGAAGGGGTGATTTCTTTGGCAAAGTTTCGCCGACGGCTCAGGAAGCGGGGACCGCTGCCTTTCCGCTATGTCCTGCTGTTATCTTTTGTTTTTTTCCTTTTATCCACAGCTACTGGTTTGTGGCTCGTCAATAAAGGTATCGAGCCAGCGCTCATGGGATACGCTGAATCACAAACCCGAAAGATAGCTTCAATGGTTATAAATAAAGCAATCAGTAAAAAAGCAGTTGACTTTGGAGATGTGAATAATGTAATTGAACTAACTCCAGGGCCTGATGGAAGTGCACCAAGTGCTAATTTAAAAACAGAGGTTGTCAATCAGAAGTTATCTGAAATTACGAGTCAGATACAGAAGAACTTAACAGCAGTTGAAAAAGGGGATCTTTCCTCTTTAGAGTATGTAACCGATGTGGAAATTGAAACAAACGCTACAAAAAACTCAGATGGGATTGTTTGGTATGTCCCAATTGGTCGAGCAACCAATATTGCCTTGTTCGGTAATTTAGGTCCTAAGGTTCCAGTAAAATTTAATGCAATTGGCGATGTGCGTCCAGATGTAAAAATAGATCCTAAACCAATTGGGATTAATAATACATGGATTGATGTTTCTATTCATTTAGAAGTATCTGTTCAAATAATTACCCCTTTTGCTACAAAAATAACCAAACTGGATCAAAGCATTTTTGTTGGTGGAATGTTAGTACAGGGCCTAGTTCCACAATATTATAATGGAGGAAACGGCACTCCACCTTCTCTTCCACTTCCTAAAGATAAGTCAGGAAATTAACAAGGACTATCCATCAAGGACAGTCCTATTTCTTCTTACCAGTATTCGCCCGCTCAAACCGCTTCCATTTTGCTAAATGCGGGTAAGGGTCAAACGACCATTCTGTAATCCCATTGTCTTTATACATGCCATAATGCAAATGGGGCGGGAATTTTCCGGAGGTTCCCGGCGGGCCATAGCCCGAGCTTCCGACACCGCCAATAACCATCCCCGGCTCAACAATTTGCCCAACCTTCAAATCCTTCGCAAACCCGCTGAGATGGGCGAAATAATGATAGGTATTATTAATATCACGGATGCCAATCCTCCAGCCGCCGAACTTGTTCCAGCCCTTCATTTCGATAACGCCATAGTTGGTAGCACGTACAGGAACCCCGTAACCAGCAAAAATATCGGTCCCTTCATGAATCCTTCTTCCGCCCCACCCCCGGGCATCCCCCCAGGTACTACGGTAGCTGTGATTGCTTCGAATCGGAACAGGAAACACTTGCTTATCTAAATCAAGCCGGCCAAAATGCCGGTATACTTTTGCTTTTCCCGTAATGATTCTGACAGTTTTATCGCGGTGATAGTAATTCCATAACCCAATTTGAAGATTTTCAGCATCGACCCCGTATGAAAGAAGATAATGAGCAATGGCATATAAGACATCCTCGTCGCTTTTTAAGCTCGCTTTTCCATCCCCATCCCCATCAACACCCATTCCATTAAAAAATTGGAGGACTGCCGGGTTTTCTGCGGATGGGTTAGGATTGGTCAGGCCTGCCCATTGTTCAGGCCGGAAATAAATAGCAATAGTGCTTTCCGGTTTGGGCAAGTCGCGGCGGACAAGACGGATGCTTCTTTCGTATTGATCAATGGCTGCTAAATAATACCAAGGAATCTGTGTAATGGTTTCGACCTTCTTGTAAAGCTTCATTCTCTCTTGGTAGGGATCAAGTTCTTTAGCATGAGCATCCCTGACAGCAACTGTAGAGGTGAAGAATAAAAGGAAAGTTCCAATTATTAGAAAAGCCCGCAACAGGAATCCTCCTTCCGATTAATGTACATGATTAGTTTATGACTTCTTCGCTATTTCATTAAGGTTAATAAATGGTAATCGAAACCCAAAAGGTAGTCTGCTTGTCGTTCTATTTGCAGTATGTTAAAGTGATTCAGAAGAACTCATTTATTTATACATATTAGGGGTGTAACAATGAGCAAGAATGAAGAAATTTTACGAAAGCCTGACTGGTTAAAAATAAAACTAAATACTAATGCTTCTTATACTGGCTTAAAGAAAATGATGCGGGAAAAGAATCTTCATACCGTTTGTGAGGAAGCCCGCTGTCCGAATATTCATGAATGCTGGGCGGAAAGAAGAACAGCAACATTTATGATTCTTGGGGATACATGTACTCGTGCCTGCCGCTTTTGTGCGGTAAAAACAGGGCTGCCAACAGAACTAGACTTACAAGAGCCGGAAAGAGTCGCTGACTCCGTTCAATTAATGAATCTAAAGCATGTGGTGATTACCGCCGTAGCGCGTGATGATTTAAAGGACGGCGGGGCAGCTGTTTTTGCGGAAACGGTTCGGGCAATTCGCCGCAAAAATCCATTTACCAGTATTGAAGTTCTTCCCTCCGATATGGGCGGGAAGGAAGAAAATTTGCAGCTGTTGATGGATGCTAAACCTGATATCTTAAATCATAATATCGAGACGGTAAGAAGCTTGACGCCAAGAGTAAGGGCGCGTGCTACATACGATCGGTCTCTCGAGTTTCTCCGCCGGGCGAAAGAAATGCAGCCAAGCATTCCAACAAAATCCAGTTTGATGATTGGGCTTGGAGAAACAAAAGAGGAAATTATCGATGTCATGGACGATCTACGCGCGAATCATGTCAATATTATGACCATTGGTCAATATCTGCAGCCGACAAAGAGTCATCTTAAGGTTGTAAAGTACTACAGTCCTGATGAATTTAAGGAATTACAGCAAATTGCGATGAGTAAAGGCTTTAGTCATTGTGAGGCAGGACCATTGGTTCGTTCCTCTTATCATGCTGATGAACAAGTAAATGCCGCTGCCAAACATAAGCAATTATTAGGAGAACAAGACGCAAAGGAAGCATAAGCAGAAAAACAGCAGAAGATTCCATTCATTCAAATTGTTAAAAGAGTTCAGCCGGATAAAGGACTGAACTCTTTTGAATATCAGGCTGTAAGGCTGTAAACCCCGAGATATTTTATCGATTTGGTCTACTCTTATTATAATCATCTTGAGTCAGTCCATTTTCGTCTTCACTTGGATTCATTCGTTGTCCTTGTGGTGATTTTTTCATTTGTGCCACAAGTCCGGTGACCAAATTACGGGAATTTCGGCTTGTTGAATCTAGATTAGCGAGATTTTCCACATCACGCATTAACACCTTATTGTCTGTGACATATACATGGTAAAACCGTGGTACAACCGACATTGCTGTCTTCTTTACTTGGTCAGCTGTCATATTGCGGTCTTTTGAATCGGTATCATATGCAATTAAAACCTCTTGATCCGTAACAAGGGTTGCAACATCATTGACATTTGGAATATTGGTACTGTACTTGCTGATAATATTGGCAACCTGTTCACGATCGAGCGCTGCATAGTGGTTATTCGTTTTATTATCATTCATCAGCGGACTCTTTTGGTGACGGACAAAGCCATAATTGTTGCTAACATTCCGGACTCCACGGCTTGCGCCTTCATTGTAGAGTTCATGCCTTTTATTATTAACGTTAATGGTATTGCCACTTTCTTCATATACATCACGATTGGCCATATCCTTAGAGCATCCAGTTAAGGCTGTCATCGTACATAGTCCCATGATGATGACTATTTTCTTCAACTTAAACACCTCCTTTTATTAGAATAGCCAAAGTAAGGATTTTTTTTCTTAGTAAAAGATGGGGAATCGGTTATAATGGGTATTAGGAATTCGCTGGCAAAATGAGGTGGAAAAAAGCATGATTATTATTAACAACACAATGTATGAATTAGTGCAGGAATATCGAAATGGGTTTAATGAGGAAGCACTAAAGGCTAGGTTTAGTGATATTTTATCGAGATATGATTATATCGTCGGAGATTGGGGTTATGGTCAGCTCCGGTTAAAGGGCTTTTTTGATGACCAAAACCAAAAGGCAACATTTGATTCGAAAATTAGCACCCTAAATGAGTATTTTTATGAATACTGCAATTTCGGTTGTGCAAACTTTGTTTTGAAAAAAGTAAAGAAATAAAACGAAGGGAATCGGCCCCTTCGTTTTTTTATTCCCTTTTAATTATCATACGGGACTTGTTCGTCTGTATCCGGGTCATCATGTGTTGGATGTGCACCATCCATCTGGCGTGGTAAACCTTGATGCAATGATTTGAATTCATAATTGTAAGCACTATAGCGGCGCTGCCCTTCCTTCCAGGGAGTGCTTTTATTTTGAACAGCATTGTTAACTCTAAAGGTTGAACCATAGGGGCCTTCCGGAAACTCTTGTGCCGTTAAGAAATTTTGCTGCTTCTCAACATTAGACAATTCAGTATATTTACTCGAATCCTTTTCCTCCATGTTTTTCACACTCCTATACGTGTTAGTATGTCGTTAAGGGGTGAAAAACATAAGCGGATCATTAAACGATTTCCGTTAAGAAAGAGCGCAGTTCCGCTGCATCTGCTTCATTCAGCTGAAAAGCAAACTCTAAATATCCCTCTTCTTCCAAGTCATCGGGACCAATAATCGCAAACCGGCTTCCTTGCATATCAAGAACTAGCAGCTTTCCATAGTGGCGATTACTTTGAACAATCGCTAAATCAAAGCGCTGGTTTTCACCAACAAAGCTGATAAATCTTGTTTTTGTATCTTCTGTATCATCGTATAAGAAAAAACGTTCATTCATCAAAAGATCTCCTTTGTTAAATTGACATCTTCTATATAGTAACAAATTAAACTGTACGATGGGACTTTTAACAAATTTTCTTACTGAAAAACACGAAAGATGTCAAATTATGTTACAATATATCTAAGCATTTAAGTTGACTTTTGAGAGGGGTGAAAACCATGGTCCGTCGTTCCATAGAAAAAATCAAAACCATCATCAAATGGGGAAAAATTATCTTACCTCTTTCGTCAATACGCTTTTATCCTCCTCAATTTATTTTGCGAAACCCTGTCATCCAAGGAGTAACTGCTGCTATTAACGATGGACATGAAGTAGCTGTTATTGTCTTTAATTTAAAGAATATGAATGAATTGTCAGAACAGCTAAGTCAATCTCAGTACGCACTTTTAATCAAACAGATTAAAAAATATTTCCGCTTTGCTGTAGAGACAGAAATCGCTAAGCAGGATGTCATTACACTAAATGATTTTTACGGGGACGGTTTGACACTTTACATAAAGGTTGATGAGGCACGGCTTTGCTTATCGGAAATCGATACGATCATGAAAAAAATAATCAATCATGTTGAGCGGAATTTGCAAAAATATAATCCCACAATCCAGACCATATTTGTAACGGGATAGTGACCGAAAATGATTCGATTGATGGCTTAAAGAATTTCATTTATAATCTCAAAATGTTAAGATTAATGGGGTTCCGGATTGCCATGGATGATACGGGGGCAGGCTATTCTAGTTTAAGTATTATTAGTGAAATCATGCCTGATATCATAAAAATTGACCGCTCTGTGATTCAAAATATTGTTAAGAATTCAATTAAAGAATCGATGTTAAAAGGATTATTGTTAATCGCCAGAGAGGCTGGATCCTTAGTAGTTGCCGAAGGGATAGAAAATGAGGACGAGGCGTCAGTATTAACACGAAATAATGTTGATCTAGCACAAGGTTATTTCTATGCACGGCCATCCGTACTGATAAATAGTATCGCAACATAGAATGGAGGAAGCGGCACAATGTATTTTGTTGACAGGGAAATGATTGAATCAGCCTTACATTATTTAGAAAGACAAATCTCTCTTTTTAGAAACCAGGCAGATTGGACAACACCACTCGAACAAGCAGCGTTAGAACGCTTGAGCCAAATGATGATTGAGTCTGTTTTAGATGTTGGAAATGCGATGATAGACGGTTTTATCATGCGCGATCCCGGGAGCTATGAGGACATTATCGACATCTTGATTGATGAAAAGGTTGTTTCAGCGCAAACAGGGGATAGTTTAAAGCATATCATCCAATATCGGAAGAAACTTGTTCACGATTACATACATATCGACCATGGCGAGCTGCAGGAGCTCTTTTCAAGATATCTTCATGAATTAGTGACCTTTGCTGATAATGTTCGTGATTATCTTGCAAATGAATTAGGACCCGTTTCGGCGTTTAAAAACTAATTTTCATACTGTGGCTGCTGATTGGAGTGAATTTTTTGAAAAAATATAAGGGTTATTTGATTGATTTAGATGGTACGATGTATAAAGGAACAGAGCGGATTGAAGCTGCCTCTGATTTTGTTAAACAGCTTCGCAATAAAGGGATTCCTTACTTATTTGTGACGAATAATTCATCACGGACACCGGCACAGGTTGCTGAAAAGCTAGTCCGCTTTGATATTCCGGCAGAGGAAAAGCTTGTGTTTACGACAAGCCAGGCAACCGCTAATTACATTTATGAACGTAAACATGACGCATCTGTCTATTGTATTGGTGAAGAGGGGATACGAACGGCTCTAGCGGAAAAAGGATTGCAATTTGCCGGGGAGCATGCAGACTACGTTGTTACAGGGATTGACCGCTCGATCAGCTATGAAAAATTAGCCGTTGCCTGCTTGGCAGTCCGCAACGGGGCGACCTTTATTTCCACCAATGGCGACATTGCCATCCCGACGGAAAGAGGACTGCTGCCGGGGAATGGATCACTAACATCGGTTATTACCGTATCCACACAGACCAACCCGATTTTTATTGGCAAGCCAGAGTCCATTATAATGGAACAGGCCTTAAAGGTTCTAGGGACGGCAAAAGAAGAGACACTGATGGTCGGCGATTATTATGATACCGATATATTAGCAGGGATGAATGCGGGAATGGACACATTACTCGTTCATACAGGTGTAACGACAAAAGAATTGCTTGCCGGCTACGAGCGGATGCCGACTTATACGGTAGATTCATTAGACCAGTGGGAAATATAAGAAAAGGATGGGTGCAAAGTTACCCATCCTTTTTGCTGCTTACTTTTTCTCCTTCTCAGCTCTTGCTGCCCTGTGTGCCAGTCTGCTCGAGGCAGCAGCGGCGATGGCGCCGACAATATCATCTAAAAAGGTATGACATTCGCCAGTGGATTTATCATTTAAATGTGCTAGAATCCCAGGCTTTAGTTTATCGATGTAACCGTAATTGGTAAAGCCGATAGAGCCGTAAACATTTACAATCGAAAAGGCCAGGATTTCATCCACCCCGTAAAGGCTTTCATCGCTGCCGATAATCGATTGGAGCGGTTCTTCTAACATCCCTTTTTCAGCAAGCATATCAAGCTGGATTCCGGTGATGATCGCATTTTGTACCTCTCGCTTGGAAAGGACCCGTTCCACATTCGCCAAACAGTCCTCCATTTTTAAGTTTTCGTGATACTTTTCCTGCAAAAAGAAAACTAAATCGGCCATGTCCTGAACTTCAACGCCTCTTTCTTTCAGCCATCTGCGTGCAGTTTCTTCGGTTAGATCCACTTTTTTGTCATCAGCCATTTCTTCGATCACCTTTTCCTTGTATTTACACTATATATATACGCTATTTCAATCTCATATGCAATTTCTTCACGGTTAATCTTTTTCTAAAAAAGACGCCAAGAAACAAGTTTTTAAAATCTAATACATATACTTGAGATAGAAAAGGAATGAAGAAGAGGTGGGACCCTGATGCTTCAGAAAATGCTTGAAAATCAATACGGAATTACGGTAGAGGAATATGTAAAATTAGATCGTTTTGATGCACTAAGGGGAAACGGCTGGCTGTATTTAATTGCTAATCCGGCTGGAAGGGAAGAAGAAGAAATCGCCGAGCTTGGGAAAATGGCTGAGCATTTAAGAAATTATGGGGATCAAAATGTCCCGATCTTTTTGCCAACCAAGGAGGGGAATTTAATTGCGGAGTGGGAAAAAAATAAATATTGCGTGTTAGCGAATCGACAGACCGAAGAACAGCGAAAAATAAAATTAGGGCGGAAGCTCGCCAAATTCCATGAGCGCGGCAGGAGGGTGCCTTTTCAAATCGAAAGGTCTAGCAGGATTGGCCAATGGAAGGCCTTGTGGGAAAAACGGCTGGAGCAAATGGAAAAGGTTTGGAGCGGTCTCCTTTTTCAAACACCTGAAGATGAGTTTGAACGGATGTTTATCGATTCCTTTCCGTATTACCTGGGATTAACAGAGAATGCGATTCAATATCTAGTTGATACAGAGCTGGATGAAGAACCGTTAGAAACGGATGGCGGTACCGTTTGTCATGAGCGTTTTACAAAAAAAATATGGGGACCGTACAGTCATTATCTGATTAAAAATCCGTTTGATTGGGTATTTGATCACCGCAGCCGTGATTTAGCGGAATGGACGAGGGAGAGGTATTTTCGCAATATCCAGACCTACGATGTTGAATTAAAGCAATTCTTTGCGGAGTACCAAAGTATTGCCCCCTTGTCTTCCTTTTCATGGCGTTTATTATATTCACGATTAATCTTTCCCCTGCATTACTTCGATTGTATCGAAAGTTATTATATTACGCGTTCGGAGCAGGAAAAGAAGGTATTAGAAGAGCGCTTAAGTAAAATCTTACGACAATCAAGCGACTACGAAGGGTTTTTGACGGGATTCTTTCAAATGTCCGGGGCACCGGTAAAACGGCTCCATATCCCGCAGTTAGAATGGCTTTTTCGATAAAATGAGACGATTCAAGCTTAATAGCAGGAGTCAAAAATAAACTTATGGTAAAATTAATAAGATAAAGATGAAGAAGAAGGAAGTGTACGCAGCATGAAGCCTTACGTTTATATAACACGGAAGCTTCCAGATGAAGTAATTAAACCACTACTGCAAAACTTTAATGTTAATATGTGGGATCATGACGATGTTCCAGTTCCAAGAGACATCTTACTTTCTGAAGCCAAAAAAGCAGATGCCCTGTTGACAATGTTGTCTGATACCATTGATGAAGCAATTTTAACCGCGGGGAAAAATTTAAAGGTTGTTGCAAACCTTGCTGTTGGTTTTGATAATATCGATGTAAAAGCCGCGAGCAGGGAAGGGATTGCGGTTTGTAATACGCCTGATGTATTAACCGATACAACCGCCGATTTAACGTTCGGCTTGCTGATGGCGACGGCCCGAAGGGTTGTCGAAGCGGCAGAATTCGTGAAGGAAGACAAGTGGAAAAGCTGGAGCCCGTTATTATTGGCAGGCCATGATATTCACCATAAAACCCTTGGCATTGTGGGCATGGGGAAAATCGGTGAAACGGTGGCGAAGCGGGCCACAGGTTTTGAGATGGACATCCTGTACCATAACCGGACGAGAAAACCAGCAGCCGAGCAACAGCTTGGGGCAGTTTACATGTCGTTTGAAGAGCTTGTGGAAAAGGCGGACTATATTGTCTGTCTGACGCCGCTTACACCGGAAACAAAAAATATGTTTACTCGTGAAGTTTTTCAAAAAATGAAACAATCGGCTATTTTCATCAATGCTTCAAGAGGCCCAGTTGTCGATGAACAGGCCTTATATGAGGCATTAGTAGCAGGCGAAATTGCCGGGGCAGGGCTTGATGTTTTTGACAAAGAACCAATTGATGCCAGTCATCCGTTATTAAAGCTTTCTAATGTCGTCGCCCTGCCGCATATCGGCAGCGCTAGTGTTGAAACGAGAACCACAATGATGGGGCTTTGTATCGATAATATCGCGGCGGTCTTAAAAGGAACAGAGCCGAAGACGCTTGTGAATAAAGATTGGATGCCCTTAGTTAGAGCTTGAAAAATAATAAAAGCGATTGCCGTCATGGCAATCGCTTTTCGAATTCATTAGAAAACTTGCTCTACTTCGACAACACCAGGAACTTCTTCTAGAAGAGCTCTCTCGATACCTGCTTTTAATGTGATTGTTGAACTTGGGCAGGTTCCGCACGCACCCAATAAGCGGAGCTTAACAATGCCATCCTCTACATCTACTAATTCGCAATCCCCGCCATCGCGAAGAAGAAATGGACGCAATTTATCTAATACTTCTTGAACTTGCTCAAACATTTCTTGTTCTACCATGTTAATCGACTCCTTTCCTATCTATATTATAATGTCAACGGCCGTAAAAATCCATTCTCAGAAATTAGGAAGCCGTCCAATTTAATCATTTTCTTAGTTTTTACGTTTGAAATAAGATAAAATAAAAGAAAAACGTTAGGAATGGTCTTATGAATGTTCAGGAAGTGGAAATTGTTCTTTACGGGGCAGAAATGCTATGCCCGAGCTGCGTGAATTTACCTTCATCCAAAGAAACATATGAATGGCTGGAGGCGGCCATTGCCAGAAAGTTTCCGAGCCAGCCTTTTAAAATGACCTATGTTGATATTCATCAGCCTGCTGGCGAGAGTGATAAGGTTGATTTTGCTAAAAAAGTAATGGAAGAGGACATGTTTTATCCTGTTGTCGTCATTAAAGAAAAAGTCGTCGGCGAAGGCAATCCGCGTCTTAAAACTATCTTTGCAGAACTTGAGAAATATGGCTATAAAGCAATATAAGGCAATATAAAGCAATATAAAACAAAAAGCATTCCATTATTAGTTGGAATGCTTTTTTAAAATTACCCTTTATGAAATTTGTACATCCATAAAATACCGGATTTTAGTAAGCGGGCGACCCGTCCTGTAATCGGACGCTCTGCCATCATCCCAAATCCATGCTTTTTCCCAAGGGAACCTAGGATTCCCTTTAATTTGATTTGCGGGAAGGAGGCAGGAGGCGCTTCGCCTTTCCAGCGCCTCTTAAGGACTTCCACAATTTGCTCAGCCTGTCCCTCAGCCAATTGAGCACTTGGCGCATGTGGAAGACTTGCGCAGTCCCCAAGAATAAAAATATGTTCGTCATTAGGCAAATGATGGAGAGGAGAGATAACCATCCGTCCTGAGCGATCCTTCTCCCCTTCCATATCGCGGACAATTTTACTGGCTTGAATCCCTGCTGTCCAAACAATCACATTACAATCTATCGGTTGATCATGATTATATAGTTTATTTTCTTCCACTTTGGTGATATTAGAATTGTTGATAATCTCGACATTATTTCTTACAAACCAATTTTCAACATATTTACTTAAACGTTCCGGGAAGGAAGAAAGGATATGGTTTCCCCGATCAAATAATTTGATATTTAGGTCTTCACGGCTTTCACTTAATTCACTCGCTAACTCGACACCGCTTAAACCAGCCCCGACAATGCCCACTACTGAACCAGGTCCAAGATTGTTTAAGACTGAATAGGTGAGCCGGGATTTTTCTATACTTTGGATACTGTAAGTGAATTGTTCGGCACCAGGAACATCATGATAATTGTCCTCACAGCCAAGACCAATAATCAGGTCATCAAAGGAAACAGGCTCAGCATCTTTTAGAATAACCTTTCGATCCTTTGTATCGATGCCGGTTACCTCTCCATAGATCACATCTAATCGAGAATGTTCCGGAAAAGCAACCCGTATTTCTTTGTCAGAAATTGTCCCAGCGGCTAAGGCATAGTATTCAGTTTTTAAGCAGTGATATGGGACGCGGTCAATAAGTGTAATGGTTACGTTCTCTGGTAAGTGGTTGGGAAGAAGTTCGTTCAATATCTTCATCCCGCCGTATCCACCACCAAGAATGACAAGATTTTTCATTTTAAATTCCCCTTTGTTTATCCGGCTTTCAATATGTCTAAATAGTAATAGTATAATACCCCGTTTCTTTACCACATAAGAGTATATCTAAAGTGTGTCCAAATAACAACATTTTTCCCGCTATTCTTGACAAAGCCGACCTAACCATGGTAATTGACGAAGCTGGATAATTGGGGTAGGATATTTAGTTGTGGAGAGGTGAAAGCAATGTTTAAGCCCATCATTGAATTTTGTATAAGCAACTTGGCAAATGGTGCACAAAGGGCACTTGAAAAATTACAAAAAGATCCTAACTTGGATATAATTGAATATGGATGTCTCGGATATTGCGGGAAATGTGCTGTCACACTTTACGCTCTTGTGAATGGTGAAGTAGTTACCGGAAAAACAGCAGATGAACTCGTAGACAACATTTATGAATATCTGGAAGAGAATCCGATGTTTTAATAATAGCTGAAGCTCCTGGGCGCTGTGGCTAGATAAGTTAAGAAAAGGGAGCATCGCCGCTCCCTTTTTATATAGAGTTATCATATGTTAATAATAAGAATCTAATCAGTTGAGTCCTGAATACCAAGTGTATATACTATATTAAAGGCCTAAAAAGGGGGAGTCATGATGAGTAAAGATGTTGTTATTTTAACGGAAGCCGCGTCACTCCAAATAAAAGATATGATGAAGCATAATGAAGAAGAGGGCGCTCTTTTACGTGTCAGTGTAAAAGGCGGCGGATGCAGCGGATTATCCTATGGAATGGGCTTTGATCATGAGGTAAACGAAGATGACCTTCATTTCGAGCAGTATGGAGTTCAAGTTTTAGTCGATAAAGAGAGTGCATCAATTTTACAAGGCACGAAAATTGACTATAAGGAATCGATGATGGGCGGAGGCTTTACCATCGAAAATCCGAATGCCATCGCTTCCTGCGGCTGTGGTTCATCCTTCAAGACTGCTACGGCAGCAGGTACACCAGAGGAATGCTAATCAGAAAAGCGCAAGCGCCCTGGTCAGCGGCGTATGGCCTGGAGCGCTCCAACTGAGATAAAGGAAACACGGAGAGCTTCGCTGCCCGATGTTGACTTATCGTAGGGCGGAGAGCGAAGGGACTAGCCGCTAGGGCGCTGAAGCTGGACAGTTCTCAAAGTCGAAATTTATACTTTAAATAAAGGCGCCCAATTTGGACGCCTTTTACTATTATTTATCAAACATAGAGGAGCTGTGCAATGGTTGAACTTTTGCTTTTGGATCGATAAAGGATTTCGCGTTATTGACTGCTGTTGGCGCTTCACCAAAGCCGCAGGCAATTAATTTCACTTTACCATCATAGGTGCAAATATCTCCTGCTGCATAAATTCCCGGAGTATTCGTTTCCATTTTCGAATTCACGACAATCGAGTTCTTCTCGATTTCCAGACCCCATTCCTTGATTGGTCCAAGCGACGAAACAAAGCCGTAGTTACAAATAACAGCGTCGACATCAATCGTTTCTTGGCTTTCTCCGTTAACACTTCCAAGCACGACTTGTTTAATGCTGCCATTTCCATCACCAATCAATTCAGCAGGAACAAATGGAGTTTTTACATCCACTTTTGAATTATACAAGTTTTCAACACTATGTTCATGTGCACGGAATTTTTCTCTGCGGTGAACAATTGTTACCTTTTCGGCAATTGGCTCAAGCATTAAGGCCCAGTCAACCGCAGAATCCCCACCGCCAAAAACAACCACTTTTTGGCCGGCAAACTGATTTAAATCTTCAATAAAGTAGTAAAGATTTTTCTTCTCATATTGAACGGCACTTTCAAGCTCTAAGCGGCGCGGTTGGAAAGCTCCATTCCCAGCCGTAATAATAATTGTTTTTGAATAATGTACTTCTGAATTTGTCGTTAATTTAAAGGTTCCATCCTCTTGTTTTTCTAACTTTTCAACAGACTGCTCAAGAGCAATAGCTGGATCAAACTTAGCCATTTGTTCTTTTAAATTATTTATCAATTCTTGTGCGCGGATTTTTGGAAAGCCGGCAACATCATAAATGTATTTTTCCGGATAAAGCGCTGACAATTGACCGCCTAGCTGTGGCAAGCTTTCAATGATTTTCACTGAGGCTTGTCTCATTCCCCCGTAAAAGGCAGTAAATAGACCGGTAGGACCGCCACCGATGATGGTGATATCATAAACTTTTTGATTCTCTTGCACTCCGTATCCCCCCAATAGTAGTAACAAACTCCACTCACTATAATATCACAAAATAAAAAAATCCTCACATCTTTATAGGCAAATATTCATATTGGAAAAATATTTCACATAATGCCCCGGAACGTTACAAAATGTCAATGTTGGCAATATTCTTAAGTTAAATAATTTATATATATCACTTGAAAATAGCGGCAAAGTAGCATATGATGTAATGTGGATATATTGTTAACATTCTGTGACAAAAATAGAACATTTTCTTGAACGATATACGTATAATTCAATGACATCTCAGTCGTTCTCTGGATGTTTTACTATTTAGTAATTTTCTCTGAACCCATTCGTGAATTATCTCACATACAATTTTTTGCAGAGCAAAATAAA
Source organism: Neobacillus novalis NBRC 102450 (assembly GCF_001591805.1). Classification (GTDB taxonomy): domain Bacteria; phylum Bacillota; class Bacilli; order Bacillales; family Cytobacillaceae; genus Neobacillus; species Neobacillus novalis. The sequence goes on from NZ_BCVP01000015.1 coordinate 137,653, forward strand.
AATGGTCGTAGCAGTGGATGATAAGAAAAAGAGAATTTACTAAAAATAATAAAAAAGGTGGATGTGATCACTTTGAGAAAGCCAAAAATTGTTATTATCGGTGCTGGTTATGGCGGGCTTATGACCACAGTGCGATTGCAAAAGTTAATCGGTGTAAATGAAGCGGATATTGTGTTAATTAATAAAAATGATTATCATTACGAAACCACTTGGTTACATGAGGCATCAGCTGGTACTCTCCATCACGACAAGGTTCGCTATGATATTCGTGATGTGATTGACCGCAGTAAGGTTGATTTTGTTCAAGATACCGTGGTTGAGATTAATAAAGAAGCAAAAAAAGTCATTCTAGAAAAAGGTGAAGTCGAGTATGACTACCTTGTGATTGCCCTTGGCGGCGAATCGGAAACATTCGGTATCAAAGGGTTAAAGGAATACGCATTTGGAATCACGAACGTGAATTCTTCCCGTCAATTGCGTGAGCATATTGAATATCAATTTGCTACCTATAATATGGAAGAAGAGAAGAACGATAATCGTTTGGTCCTTGTTGTCGGCGGCGCCGGCTTTACAGGAATTGAATTCCTTGGCGAATTAACAAATAGAATCCCTGAATTATGTCATGAGTATGATGTCGATTATCATAAAGTGAAAATTATATGTGTTGAAGCAGCACCAACCGTCCTTCCTGGTTTCGATCCGGAATTAGTGAATTATGCGGTTTCCCAGCTTGAGCGTAAAGGCGTGGAATTCTTAATCGGAACAGCGATTAAAGAGGCTACTCCAGACAGTATCATTGTTGGAAAAGGTGAGGAAGAACCACGTGAAATTAAAGCTGGCACAGTTGTATGGGCAGCAGGGGTACGTGGTAACTCGATTATTGAAAAATCAGGATTTGAAGCAATGAGAGGCCGTGTTAAAGTACAGCTAGACCTCCGCGTTCCTGGATTTGACGATGTTTTCATTATTGGTGACAGTTCGCTTGTTATTAATGAAGAAATCAATCGCCCCTATCCTCCGACCGCTCAAATTGCGATGCAGCAAGGCGAGGTTGTTGCCCGCAATATCGCTGCGTTAATTCGTAATAAAACAGAGTTAGAGACGTTTACGTTTGATAATAAAGGTACGGTTTGCTCACTTGGAGAAGACGATGCTATCGGTGTTGTTTTTGGTAAAAAAATTACTGGAGCAAAAGCAGCATTCATGAAAAAGGTAGTCGATAATCGCTCACTATTCATGATTGGCGGCGCAGGTTTGGTATTGAAAAAAGGGAAATTTAAGATTTTTTAAGCTATGATTTTTGCAAAAAGGACGGGAGATTCCTAGTCCTTTTTGTTTATCTTAAAATGTTTTTTAAATTTTTCGAAAATTAGAGTAACACTTCGATATTGCAAGAAAACTTACTATGTATCCGCTTTCCTTCGTAAATTTGCGGATATTTAGCCCTTTTCTTTTTTCAAAATCCTTGGTATATTATCAGAATATTAAGATAAAACGAGGGGATGATGGAAATGAAAGTGCAGGGTTTAGATACAAAAAATTGTGATTACTGTTCGGGAACGGGCTATTTTCAATTGGTGCTTGGGGGATCAGAAACTTGTTCCTGCTGCGGGGGGACAGGAAAGAAGAAGGATTAATAAAAAAGCTATAAATGCTCCTTCGAAACGAATTCGAGGGGCTATTTTTTTGAAGACAAAAAGCAGTTAATATTGACTCCCCTTTCGACATTAAGTACACTATTTGTTGATGGATAAAGGGGGAATCTCAATGCAAATGAGCATTGTTGTCTTAATTATATCGATTGTCTTATTTTTTGTACTGTTTTTTGGAATTGGCTTTATCTTGAATATGCTGCTAAGAATGTCATGGGTTATGGCGATAGTTTATCCTATTGTTGCAATATTAATCGTAGATAAAGTAAGTTTTAGTGAATATTTTACAAACAGTAAAGCATCTTTTATTGAACTGGGGCAGCGGTTCAGCTCTTTAGGAACGGCCGATATTCTCATATTAGCTAGCGGATTTGCCGGAGCAATTGCAGCAGGCTTAACGATCAAGCTGTTACGAAAAAATGGCTATCAAATGTTTTAAGACTTTTTACCTTATTGGTAAGGAGTCTTTTTTTAACCCTGGGAAAAATTTCTTTCCTCCTTTTTTGAATAATTCCCTGCAGCTTGGGAATGAATATTTTGGGAGGAGTGAAAATTTCAATGAATCATTTTAAAAATTGGACAAAGCGGTTTGCGATGGCCTGCCTATTTATGATGGCATTATTCGCAACCTTCCAATCCATTTCTGGAGTCAATGCACAATTGCTCATTAGCCAAATAACAGCTCTTGTCTCGTCGACCAAAACGGTTTCCGGAACACAACCCTCATTGGAGGATTCGATTGATTGGTCTAAGTATCCTAAACATACGGTTACAGCTACGGGCTATACGGCGGGAATAGAATCTACTGGAAAAACCAAAGGTCATCCGGAATATGGGATCACCTATTCTGGTGTAAAAGTGAAGCGTGATTTATTTTCGACAGTAGCTGCAGATTTAACTGTTTTCCCGATCGGTACGATCCTCTTTATCCCCGGATACGGCTATGGAGTGGTTGCCGATAAAGGGGGGGCAATTAAGGGTGACAGGCTTGATCTTTATTATGAAACCGTTGCAGATGTATATAAAAAATGGGGTAAAAAACAGCTTGCCGTTTATGTTGTCGAAAAAGGTAACGGAAAACTATCAGAAGAAACTCTTAAAGCGTTAAATGAAGATAAAGCGATGCAGGTATTTCGTCAACAGTATATTAGCTCGGAAAAAAGATAAAAAACAGGTCGCTGGCCTGTTTTTTATTTGCCGATAGGAGCAATGAGGTCCAGTTTCCCTTAAAATAGAATGGAATCAGTGTGAGGGGAAGGGATGATCATGGATGAACAGTACCCAATCGAATACTATGAGTTTTTTGTCAGCTTTAATGAAGGGGACTACTATACGTGCCACGATTTATTGGAAGAAATGTGGATGACCGATAAAGATAATTTATTTTTAAAGGGACTTCTGCAAATGAGTGTGGCAATTTACCATTATGAGTATGGTAATGTCAAAGGGGCGAGATTGATGATGCAAACTGCCCATGACTATCTGCAGGCCTACCGCCCGAAGTTTTGGGGATTAGATTTAGAAAAGATCTATCCTTTTATTGAACAATGCCTAATCCTTTTTCCAAAACATATTGATCGTGTTGCATTTGAAGAGGTGGGAGACTTGCCAACGCTCCCTCATTTGCTGTTGTATATGGAAAATGATTAGAGAGTCGAAATAAATGGAACTTTTCGATATAATAAAACTTGAATATCACGGAGGTGAAGGGAAATGTTTGCTGTTAAAAAAGAATTTGAATTAGCAAATGTACATGAGGGATTGGTTATCGGTCTATTAGATAAACAGGAGAAATTTGCCGGAAACTTGGCAAAACTGGATGCCGAGTTTAACGGGCAGCTTACAGAGCTGGTGAAATCAGGGGATATTTCGGCAAAATTAAAAAGTATTAGCAAGGTACATAGCTTTGGTAAAATCGGTTCGAAACGCGTTTGGTTTGTCGGCCTTGGAAAAGAAAAGGAATTGACCTTTGAGAAGCTGAAAGAAGCGTTTGGTAAGGTGTTTAAGAACGTTACAGCCAATAAACTTGAGGAAACAGCCATTTATTTAGACTCCTTTATAACGGAAGAACTCGATGGTTTGGATGCCGCCCATGCCCTAAGTGAGGCTTTGGCGCTTGCGACCTATCAATTTGAAGGCTATAAGCAGAAATCGAATGAACCGGAGAAAAGGATTGAGCAACTCAACGTATATAGTGAATTGTTTGCCGAAGAGGATGTACAAGTGTCTCTTTCGGTTGGATATGCCTTTGGGAAGGCAGCGAATTCAGCTAGAACGCTTGTTAACACCCCAGGAAATTTGCTGACAGCGACAGATATGGCCAACTATGCAATGGAGCTGGGTGCTAAATATGATTTTGAGGTTGAAATTTTAGAGAAAGCTGAAATTGAAAAGCTTGGAATGGGTGCGTTCCTTGCAGTAAACCAAGGTTCCACCGAGCCCCCTAAGATGATTGTCCTGAAATATCAGGGAAAAGATGAATGGAAAGATGTCATCGGCTTAGTCGGAAAAGGAATCACCTTTGATACAGGCGGTTACTCGATTAAAACAAAAGCGGGAATTGTCGGGATGAAAACGGATATGGGCGGGGCTGCAGCCGTTCTTGGAGCGATGGAAATTATCGGTGAGACTCGACCTGAGCAAAATGTCGTTGCCGTTATTCCGTCTACCGACAATATGATCAGCGGGGGAGCATTTAAACCCGATGATGTCATCACATCGATGAGCGGGAAAACGATTGAAGTATTAAATACCGATGCCGAAGGGCGGCTTGTGTTAGCGGATGCGGTTACCTATGCGAAGCATCACGGGGCGGAATATTTAGTCGATGTGGCAACCTTAACAGGCGGCGTCATTACCGCACTCGGTCTGCATACAACTGGGGCGATGACCAACCATGAATCATTGTATGAACAGGTTTTGGAGGCTTCGATGGAAGCTGGCGAACAAATGTGGCTATTGCCCTTATTTGAAAGTGAAAAGGAGCGGGTTAGAAACAGCAAGGTGGCTGATTTAAATAACTCTCCTGGAAGCGAAGGCCATGCGCTTGTCGCTGGCGCATTTATTGGCGAATTTGCCGAGGGTACCCCGTGGGTTCATTTAGATATCGCCGGGACAGCTGTCACTTCAAAGGCCTATGATCTTGGTCCGGCGGGTGCGACAGGCGTCATGACCCGTACACTTGCCCTCTTTGTAGAGCGATTCGAACCAATTGAAAAATAATATCAAGACCTCTGGATAATTCCGGGGGTTTTTCATGTTCTTTTCTAAATGAATGCCCACTCAAACCTCCTTGCTCTCGCATATGAAATAGTGTAGGCAAGTTTCTTAGTTAAAGGAGGTAGGCTGCATGTATTATTATCGAAGCCCTTACCCGATGCAGGATCAGAGATTGTGGGCTTGGCCGCTTGCAGTTGGTGGACTTGGCTTTTTAGGCGGATTAATTGGCGGCGGATTAGCAGGCGGATTTGTAGCGAGCCGCCCATTTTATGGAGGCTATGGCTACCCTGGAATGGGGTATCCTGGTATGGGCTACCCGGGAATGGGTTACCCAGGATATTATTAATAACAAAGTTAAAAACAGCCCTTGTGGCTGTTTTTTTCTAATTTAGGGGGGAGTTAAAGGGAAAATCCAGTAAAAAGGAGAATAGATTATAAGTGAAAACAAACTACATAGTGGAGGGATGGAAATGATCGAAAACACATTAATTGAGGCTTTAGGTATTGAAATAACCCGTGTAGAAGCGGGAAAAGTGGTTGCGACGATGCCGGTGGATGGAAGAACGCGCCAGCCATTCGGTTTACTGCATGGCGGGGCATCGGTTGCCCTTGCTGAGACGGTTGCAAGCGTTGGCGCCTATGAATTGGTTAATAAAGAAACCGAAGCGGTTGCCGGGCTTGAGATCAACGCTAATCATGTCCGCCCAAAAACAGACGGGGTTGTTACAGCGGTTGGCACTGTGCTTCACCAAGGAAAATCGACAATGGTATGGGATATCAAAATTACCGATGAGACGGACCGCCTCATTTGTGTTTCACGCTGTACGATGGCCGTTATTCAATTGCGAAAGTAACTGTTAGCTCATAACGGGGTGGGGGAAAGAACCACCTCTTTTTTTTACTATTATTTAAAAATTTAAAAAATTCCTTTTAAATTCATGTTATAATTTAAGAAATAAAAAAATAGCTAAATAGCACAATTTTTTGTACAGGTTTCTTTATATAATGATGGTATAAAGAAGAGAAAAGTGAAGGTGGTGAAATGATGAAGGCAAGAAGGCAATATTTATTTATTGATTTTGAGTTTACGATGCCTGAACGAAATATTCGAATGAAGAATTTCTTTGCGGAAATAATCGAGGTCGGGATTGTTGCGGTTGTCGACGATCAGGTTACCGAGCAATTTTCATCCTTTGTTACTCCACGTAAATTTTCGAAACTATCAGAACGCTGTAAATCATTCTTACATATTTCGCAGCAGCAGGTTGACAAAGGGCTTTCGATTTATGAATTGATTAAAAAATTGGAAGAATTCAATAAAAATCATTATGAGACGTCCATTGTTACTTGGGGAAATATGGATATGAAGGTACTAAGGCATAATTGCTTAGAAGCGGGTATTGCTTTTCCATTTATCAACGCTAAAGAAATAGATTTATCAATGGAGTATAAACGGTTCTTTGGTGACCAAAATCAAACAGGCTTGTGGAAGGCTGTGCAGGAATATGGAAAAGAGGGGACAGGCAGACATCACCGGGCACTCGACGATGCTTTGACTACCTATAATATATTCAAACTCGTTGAAAAGGATAAACGCTATTTAGAAAAACCAGAACCAACAACGATTGGTGATCGAATAGATTTTTCCAAGCTATTAAATGAATTCGCATAAAAGGCCAAATCACTATACCTGATTTGGCCTTTTATGTTAATTAAATTTATAATCTTTCTCCAGTGTTTCAATTGCCTTTAAGCTCATTTCAGCCCATTGTGACGCAGTCTCTGCCAGTTCAGCTTTCATTTTTTCCACAGCCTTCTTTAAGGAATCCTGATAATCCGGGATTTCATCCTCAAAGTGTTTGACCATTTGTTTCGGAATATTGGCCTGTTCCCGAAAGCTGAGGGCACGTCTTTCATGAAAAATAAGCACATCTGCATCTTTAGGGCTGTGCAAATCGCCCTGCATTGGATGTTTAACGACCGCTAGGACTCTGACTAAATAATGCTGTGGGCGTACCTCCGTTATTTCTCCGATATATTTTCCCGTCTTATAAATTGCTGTGACAATGTCACCAACCGCAAATTCCGCCATTCAAACCACTCCTGCCAATTATTTTTTCTTCTATCTTCCATTTTATAATGAAATAGTCTAAATTAAAAACAAAGTGCAAAAAATTAAAACTTCGGTTAAAGTGGAAAAATGGAGGGATTATAAATGAGAAAGAAATGGCAAATACTATTTGCATTATTGACAATTGTTCTCGTCTTGGCAGCATGTGGGACAAGCTCGAAGAAAGAAGCGACAAAACCGAAAACTGCCGCGCCAAAAACAGAACAGAAGGAAGGGGACAATAAAGTGACAAATGAAGTCTATCCTCAGCTTTCCACAGAGGTAGCAGAAAATGAGAAACTCGTTGAAATGGAAACATCCATGGGTAACATTAAAATCAAATTATTCCCTGAATATGCACCAAAGGCTGTTGAGAACTTTGTGAAGCACAGTGAAGATGGCTACTATGATGGACTTATCTTTCATCGAGTCATTAAAGATTTCATGATTCAAGGCGGGGACCCGAATGGCAACGGCACGGGCGGTGAAAGCATTTGGGGAAAACCATTCGAAGACGAATTCTCAAGAAATCTTTATAATCTGCACGGCGCCTTGTCAATGGCCAATTCTGGTTCAAATACAAATGGAAGCCAGTTTTTCATCGTACAAAGCACCAGCCTTGATCCTTCTATGAAGTCACAAATGGAGCAGGCGGGATTCCCTAAGGAAATTATTGAAGCCTATGATAAGAACGGCGGAACCCCATGGCTTGACCACAAGCATACTGTTTTTGGCCAAGTGATTGAGGGAATGGATATCGTTGATAAGATTGCTGACACACCAGTAGGTGCCCAAGATAAACCGGAAAAAGATGTCATCATTAAAAAAATTAAAGTGTTAAAATAAACAAGGGGGCTCGGATTGATTCATTGGTAGGAAACGTTTTTTGTTGCTATAATTAGTTGAGCAGTTCTCTTAAAGAAAGGGAGAAGAAAAATGTTGCTACCATCCATACTTTCCTTGTTTCTATACTTTCCGGAAGATAAATCAGAATACATTCCAGCTCTCATTAGCTTTAGTATCTTTATGATTGCAGCAGTTTTTACAATGCGCTTCATCGTAAAACATTCAAAACGTGAGGCAGAAAAAGCTAAGGAATTTGAAGAACAATTAAAAAATCAAGAACATCCGCAAAAGAACAGTTAAATGCTGTTCTTTTTTTCTTCTCACAACCTCATTAGAATAGGTACAGGTGTGATAGTTCAAACTAAAGGCAAATTGTCTTTAGTGGAGGGAATACAGATGAAGAAAAGCTGGATGATGATTCCACTGCTTCTGCTAGCTGGTTGTATGGAAAAGAATGTGAAAAAGATTGATGTTGAAATGTTTAATGCCGTTGGTGATTCACTTGGGACGGTAGAACTGGCCGAACAGTCCAGCGGTATTAAGATGACGGTAAATTTGAAGGGGCTGCCTCCTGGCGAACATGCAATACATATTCATGAAAAGGGAAAATGCCTGGCACCAGATTTCAAGTCTGCCGGCAACCATTTTAACCCTGAAAAGAAGGAGCATGGACTTCTGCATCCTAAAGGTGCCCATGCAGGTGACTTGCCAAATTTAATTGTTGACGATGACGGCTCCGTTAAGGCGGATTTAATGGCACCCAATGTCACTTTGAAAGACGGAAAAAAATCCGTTTTAACAAAAGAGGGTACTTCAATTGTCGTAGACGAATCAAAGGATGACGGTATGACCCAGCCCGCAGGGGATTCAGGCAAGCGAATTGCCTGCGGTGAAATCTCCAAGGATAAGAATAAAGCAGGCAAACAGCGGAAAGCTCAAGATGAAAATAAATAGGAATGAATAGGCTGTCTCCAATGAGATAGTCTACTTTTTTATGAGAATAGAAAAAATAAACGGTGTCTAGAATGTTATTGGTTGCTGCCTATTTTTGTGAAAAATGAAAATATCTCTAAATACATGGGTAAAAATCTAAGCTTATCCCGCTAGGTGGACATACACTATCTTGAGACTTTTAGGAGGCGATATCATGACAGAAAGACAATTTCCAGGCGGATTCCAAGGACAATTTGGCCAACAAATGGGCTATCCCCAAATGACTGGCGGCTATCCACAAATGGGTGGGTTCCCGCAAACTGGTTATCCACAAACAGGTGGTTATCCGCACACAGGTTATCCTCATATGGGCGGTTACCCACAGTATGGGCAATACCAACATGGCGGCTATCCATATGGAATGGGCGGTTATCCACATACAGGTTTTCCTCAAGGAATGGGCGGTTTTCCACAAAGCGGCCAAGGGCAAATGACAATGCCATTTGGTCAGAGAAAAGAAAAGAAATAAATTGTACTTGTCAAACGAGCCTGTTTCTTCAACTGGAGATGCAGGTTTTAATTTTTTCCAACCGTTTCCTTGATTTATCTTACATTTTTCTTGAAAATAGACATTAAGACTAATGGAGATAATAGGAGTGCACAACCAATGGAAAACAAACTATATTATCAGGATGCTTACTTAACAAAATTCACAGCAAAGGTGGAAAAACAAGAAAAGGATCCGTCAGGAAAATGGTATGTGGTGTTAAATCAAACTGCCTTTTATCCGACTGGAGGCGGGCAACCCAACGATTTAGGTACAATCGAAAATACGAAGGTCGTAAATGTGGAAGAAATCGAAGGGGAAATTCGCCATTATCTTGAAGGGTCATTAACAGACACCAATATAGAAATAAGCGGCGTGCTTGATTGGCAGCGGCGCTTTGATCATATGCAGCAGCATGCCGGTCAGCATATCCTTTCGGCGGCGTTTGAACAAGTACTCGATTATAAGACAGTCAGTTTTCACTTAGGAGAAGAAATCGTAACGATTGATTTAGCGACCGAAGCATTATCTGAACAGGCAGTAAAGCAGGTAGAGGAACTCGCGAATCAAATCATTTTGGAAAACCGTCCGATTGAAACAAAATGGGTAACAGAAGAGGAGTTATCACACTATTCATTACGAAAAGAAACAAAGGTGAAAGACAATATCAGGCTTGTAATAATTCCTGACTTCGATTATAACGGCTGCGGCGGGACACACCCGAAGGCGACTGGCGAAGTTAGGGCCATTAAAATATTGGATTGGGAACGGCAAAGGAAAAACATCCGTGTCCAATTTGTCTGCGGCGAACGGGTCTTGACTCAGTTTGGCCAAAAACAAAAAGTGCTGCTTGAGCTAACGAAGCAGTTAAATGCCCCAGAATCAGGTATGATTCATGCTGTAAGCCGGCTAATTGAGCAGGGAAAGACATTGGAGAAGGAACTAGAGCATAACCAACAACAATTGCTTAAACTTGAAGCTAGAGATTTACTAGCTAAACAGGAGAACAAGCTTGTGAGTGAAGTGTTTCAAAACCGGACAATTCAAGCACTTCAGAAGCTAGCCCGAACCATCATCGCCGAAGATGAACAAACTTTGGTGTTCTTTGTTTCTGAAAATGAAAATCGTCTCCAGCTCGTTTGTGCACGTGGACAAGCCCGCTCGGAAAATATGAAATCATTACTTAGTGCAGCCCTTCCGCTAATAAATGGTAAGGGCGGCGGGAATGATGCTTTTGCTCAAGGCGGCGGTGAAGCATTAATGACGGGCCGGGAAATGATCGAACAATTGCTGGAACTAGAATTGAAGGAAACGCCGAGCAAATAACAGACCTTTTTCACCGGACTGTAACTATTTTTAATAAGGAATAGGTTCAACAAAGTGGAGTTTAATAAATTTTCATATATAATATAGCTAATTGAATTTTTTTAACACCTTGAAGGGATGAGTTAGAGTGGAAAAACAACAAGTAGGAGTCGTTGGTGTCGGAGTAATGGGAAGAAGTTTGGCCTTAAATTTTGAAAGCAAAGGCTTCCCGGTCTCGGTATACGACCTATCAGCAGAGAAAGTAAATGAAGTTTTAGAAAATAATAAAGGGAAAAAGTTAGTTGGAACGACAAATATTGTAGATTTTGTGCAATCGTTAGAAAGTCCGCGAAAAATTTTATTAATGGTGAATGCCGGCGTCATTACCGATAAAGCGATTGAATCCTTAGTGCCTCATTTGGATAAAGGCGATATCCTGATAGATGGCGGAAACAGTTTTTATCAAGATACAATCCGCAGAAATAAAGAACTCGCTGAAAAAGAAATTCTCTTTATCGGCGCTGGAGTTTCTGGTGGAGAAGAAGGGGCGCTGACAGGCCCGGCTATCATGCCAAGCGGGCAAAAGGAAGCGTATGATGCAGTCGGCCCGCTGTTAACAGCCATCTCTGCCAAGGTAAATGGAGATCCATGCTGTACATATATTGGTCCAAATGGGGCCGGGCACTATGTGAAAATGGTGCATAATGGCATTGAGTATAGTGATATGCAGTTAATTTGTGAGTCCTATCATTTAATGAGAGATCTGCTTGGTTTGTCTGTTGGAGAACTTCATGAAGTGTTTAAAGAATGGAATCAAGGAGAGCTTGACAGCTATTTAATTGAAATAACGGCCGATATTTTTACAAAAATAGATCCGGAAACGGGCAAGCCGTTGGTGGATGTTATTCTTGATACAGCCGGTCAAAAAGGGACTGGAAAATGGACAAGTCAAAGTTCACTTGATTTAGGTGTTCCGCTGTCGATTATTACAGAATCCGTTTTCTCCCGCTTTTTATCGGCGATGAAGGATGAGCGCGTCCGTGCAAGTAAGGTATTAAGGGGCCCGGCTGCGAATGAATTTGCCGGCAATAAGCAGGAGTTTATTGAGCTGATTCGGAAAACCTTGTACCTAAGTAAGATTATTTCTTATGCACAAGGCTTTGCCCAATTGAAAAAGGCTTCCGAAGAATACGATTGGAACTTGAAGCCGGGAGAAATTGCGATGATTTTCCGCGGCGGCTGTATTATCCGGGCAGCCTTCCTGCAGAATATTAAGGAAGCCTACGACCGTAATCCAGACTTAGACAATTTATTAATGGATTCCTATTTTCAAGCGATTGTTGCGGATTATCAGGATGCCGCAAGAGAAGTAGTAACCATTGCGATTAAAGCAGGCATACCTGTGCCTGGCCTCTCAAGCGCACTTGCTTATTATGACAGCTACCGCTCAGAGGTGCTGCCTGCCAACTTGCTCCAGGCCCAAAGAGACTATTTCGGGGCCCATACGTACCAAAGGGTGGATCGCGAAGGGGCTTTCCATACGGAATGGCTGGATAAATAATCGAAAAGACGAGCTAGTTAATAGCTCGTCTTTTTCCTTTCGGTCAATCTTCTCATTAAAAATCGTCATTCACCCACCACCAATTCAATTTTTATAGTTTCTCATCTTTATGATAAAATATTTTCATTCAATGTACCAATAATAGGAGCTAAAAAATATGAGAAAAGAAATTCTAACTAATTTGCAATATGTCGATGTTTTAAATGAATGGGATCCCTTTCAACTGAAAAATGGCAGCTATGAAACGGAAATTGCTGATGTGATTCAAGCGCTTCATGAACTGAATGATTGTGCAAAGCTGGCCAAGAGAATCCAAACCATTTACGAATTTTCATTTGAAAAACTGATTCCAATCCATGACTGCGTGAAAATTGCGGCTGAACTATTAGTCATCAAAGCAAACGAAACTTGTTCAATTTAATGCAAAAAAAGTGGACATGCCCATTCGGGCTGTCCACTTCAAAAAGGGGGGAATACTAGAAAGCATTATGTCATAAGCATTTCCAAATTTTTATCGTTCTATTCAAGAAAAAATAAAAAAAGCGGTACATTTTACCGCTTTTCAGCCATAGTGAATTTTTTTATACGTGGTCCGTAGAAGTGGATGGTGTATGAATCTGATTGAACTTTAATAACTCAGATGCAGGGATATCGAGAACAGTAGATAATTTCAGGATTGTCTGAGTGCTTGGAATTTGTTCCCCAGATTCATATTTCTCAATTGTATGTGTTCCCACTCTAACCTTTTGAGCCAGCTCCTGCTGGGTCATTTTTAGCATTTCACGGGAAGTTTTAATGGTGTGGCCGATTGAATTCATACTGGTCACCTCTCTTAGAAAGGATAGTTACTCACTATTAGTATATCATCAGATAGTTGGCTTTTTTTATTCCTTTTGTGAATAATTTGTTAAGAACCTCTGACAATTTTTCATATCCAATGGCTGTGTTAAAAGTGAATGTTGATTTCCGTTCCAGGCGCTTCGCTTTCCGCGGGGCGGGCGGTGAGCCTCCTCGGCGCTAAAGCGCCTGCGGGGTCTCACCTGTCCCGCTGATCCCGCAGGAGTCTCGCGCCTTCCACTCCAATCAACATTGTGATCAAAATCAACAATATTCTTTTACACAGCCTATCCATTAGGAGAGAACTTGTTTTGGATACGATAAGCTTTTTTGCTTAAAGCTATATATTGTGATATAATCTTTTAATGCGTATATAAGGGATTAATAATTCATTTACTTAGGAGTGTTTACATGACAGAAAAGATTGAAACAGGAAGTATATTAGCCGGTAAAGTTACAGGAATTCAACCATATGGTGCATTCGTTGCCTTAGATGAAAATACACAGGGTCTTGTGCATATTTCAGAAATCACGCACGGTTATGTGAAGGATATTAATGAACATCTTAAAGTGGGCGATGAAGTACAGGTAAAGGTATTATCAGTTGATGAAGGTGCAGGGAAAATTGGTCTTTCAATCCGGGCCACAGAAGAATCTCCTGTTCAACAAATAACAAAAGCAAAGAAGCCGCGCAAGCGCCAAGCAGCAGCGATTATCCCTGAGGCTGAAGGCCAGCAAGGATTTAATACATTAAAAGATAAGCTTCAAGAGTGGATTGACCAGTCACAGCGAGAAGATCTAATTAAAAAGTAATTTTTTTAAAAGCCTCGGCCCTGCAATTTATTGTAGTTTGGTCCAGGCTTTTTTTATTTTAAAAATAAAAAGGGTTCATTCTTTTTTCTGGCTCGGCTACAATAGAATGGTACATATAATTAAAAGGTGTGAAAGGGAGGGAAATCTAGTATGAGGGCAAAAGTAAACTCAAACGAATTGATTGAACAAACAGAGAAATATGGCGCAAATAATTATCATCCACTGCCAATTATTATCTCCCGTGCAGAAGGTGTCTGGGTGGAAGATCCAGAAGGAAACAAATATATGGATATGCTTAGTGCTTATTCTGCCGTAAACCAGGGCCACCGCCATCCGAAAATCATTCAAGCATTAAAGGATCAGGCAGATAAGGTAACGTTAACCTCACGTGCTTTCCACAATGACCAGCTCGGTCCATGGTATGAAAAGATTTGTCAATTAACGAAAAAAGAAATGGTCCTGCCAATGAACACAGGTGCGGAAGCGGTTGAGACGGCTGTTAAAGCTGCTCGGCGCTGGAGCTATGATGTAAAGGGTGTCGCCGAAGACCAAGCAGAGATTATAGCCTGTGTTGGCAATTTTCACGGCAGAACAATGACAGCGGTTTCGCTATCCTCTGATGATGAATATAAGCGCGGCTTTGGACCGATGCTTCCTGGGATTAAGCTGATCCCTTATGGTGATTTAGAGGCATTAAAAGCCGCAATTACGCCAAACACGGCAGCGTTTCTAATCGAACCAATTCAAGGAGAAGCGGGGATTGTGATTCCACCGGAAGGCTTTATCAAGGCAGCCTTTGATGTTTGTCAGGAAAATAATGTCCTCTTTATTGCTGATGAAATTCAAGCAGGCTTGGCACGGACGGGAAAAATGTTTGCTTGCGAGTGGGAGGGGATTGAGCCTGATATGTATATCCTCGGTAAAGCACTCGGCGGCGGCGTATTTCCTATCTCATGTGTCGTGGCCAATAAGGATATATTAGGCGTCTTTAATCCGGGATCACATGGTTCTACCTTCGGCGGAAACCCGATGGCTTGTGCTGTTTCGATTGCGTCTCTTGATGTGCTGGTGGATGAGAAACTCGCTGAAAGATCCTTAGAGCTTGGAGAGTATTTTATAAATAAATTAAAAGAGATTAACAATCCACGGATTAAGGATGTTCGCGGACGCGGATTGTTTATTGGTGTGGAACTGACAGAACCAGCGCGTAAATATTGTGAACAATTAAAAGACAATGGACTACTGTGTAAGGAAACACATGATACGGTCATTCGGTTTGCGCCGCCGCTTGTCATTAGTAAAGAAGAGTTGGATTGGGCGATTGAGCGGATTAACAAAGTATTAGGATGAAAAATAACTAGGGGTGCCAAAATGGGGACTACTGATGGAGATGGAAAGAAACAGGAGATGTTAAACCTTCTTACATCAACACAGATTGTTATTCATGATGCATTAAAAAAATCAGGCTACAACGAGGAGATGTATCACTTATTAGCAGAACCTATCCGGACAGTCAGTGTTAGGATTCCTGTCCGGATGGATGACGGCTCTACAAAAATCTTCAGCGGATTCAGGGCCCAGCATAATGATGCAGTTGGACCGACAATGGGCGGTGTCCGCTTTCATCCGCGGATAAATGTTGATGAGATAAAGGCGTTATCGATGTGGATGAGCCTAAAATGCGGCATCGCCGATTTACCCTTCGGGGGAGGAAAGGGCGGAATTATCTGTAACCCGCGCACCATGTCATTTGGTGAGCTTGAACGTTTAAGCCGCGGCTATGTCCGGTCTATCAGCCAAATTGTCGGCCAAGTTAAGGATATACCGGCACCGGATATGTATACAAATTCGCAGATTATGGCCTGGATGCTGGATGAATACAGCTCTCTCCGTCAATACGACTCCCCCGGCTTTATCACTGGGAAACCGCTCGTGCTTGGTGGCTCTGAGGGCCGTGAAAAAGCAGGTGCTA
The DNA here is from genome assembly GCF_001591805.1 of Neobacillus novalis NBRC 102450. Classification (GTDB taxonomy): domain Bacteria; phylum Bacillota; class Bacilli; order Bacillales; family Cytobacillaceae; genus Neobacillus; species Neobacillus novalis. Next base: position 153,448 of record NZ_BCVP01000015.1, read on the forward strand.
AGGGCGTAATCATTTGTATCGAAGAAGCGGCAAAAAGGCGTGGGATTCAATTGAAAGGCGCTCGTGTAATCATCCAAGGATTTGGAAATGCCGGAGGCTACATCGCTAAATTTCTCCATGATTCAGGAGTGATTATCGTCGGGATTTCCGATGTTTATGGGGCGATTTATCATCCAGATGGCTTGAATATAAATTATCTGCTCGACCGCCGTGACAGCTTTGGTACAGTGACGACACTGTTTGAGGGTGCAATTACGAACCAAGCATTGCTCGAGCACGACTGTGATATTTTGGTGCCGGCGGCTGTTTCAAACCAGATTACCGCCGAAAATGCAGGCAGCATCAAAGCCGGTATTGTAGTGGAAGCAGCGAATGGGCCGACGACGCTGGAAGCAACCAAGATTCTTACAGAACGCGGGATTTTGTTGGTTCCCGATGTGCTGGCCGGTGCGGGCGGCGTCACCGTTTCCTATTTTGAGTGGGTTCAAAATAACCAGGGATATTATTGGACGGAAGAGGAAGTAGCCGTGAAATTACGGGAAAGGCTCGTCAAATCATTCAATGATGTTTATGACCTTGCCGAAAGCCGCAATATCAGTATGCGGTTAGCTGCATATATGGTTGGGGTCAGAAAAATGGCAGAGGCCTCCCGTTTTCGAGGTTGGCTTTAATTGAAATCCTTGCATCCATTGATGCGGGGAATTTTTTTCGGAATAAATAGGAAATCATGATTTTTGCAAAACAACTTCGAATACATAATAATTAATAGTGAAAAGGATGGTGTTTATTTTGCAAAATTTCACTTTTTGGAATCCCACTAAATTGATTTTTGGAGAAGGCCAGCTCGAGCAATTGAAAAAAGAAGTTCCACTTTACGGAAAAAAGGTTTTGCTGGTTTATGGCGGCGGCAGTATTAAACGGAGCGGCCTTTATGATCAAGTTATCGCACTTTTAGGAGAAATTGGAGCCGAAGTGTTTGAACTAGCCGGGGTCGAGCCCAATCCGCGCATATCTACGGCCCGTAAAGGGGTGGGTATCTGTAAGCAAGAAGGAATTGAATTCCTTTTAGCCGTGGGCGGCGGAAGTGTCATCGATTGTACTAAATTAATCGCAGCAGGCGCCAAATATGACGGCGATGCCTGGGATTTAGTCGTTAAAAAAGCGTTCGCTCATGAGGCGCTGCCGTTTGGTACCGTGTTGACACTTGCGGCAACCGGTTCAGAAATGAATGCCGGCTCGGTGATTACGAATTGGGAAACAAATGAAAAATACGGCTGGGGTAGTGCTGTGACATTCCCGAAATTCTCTATTTTAGATCCAGTTAATACGTTCACAGTCCCTAGAAACCAAACGATTTATGGAATCGTCGATATGATGTCGCATGTGCTTGAACACTATTTTCATCTCGAGGAGAATACCGATTTTCAGGATCGTATGTGTGAATCATTGCTCACCACTGTGATCGAAACGGCACCCAAATTACTGGCGGACCTTGAAAACTATCAGCACCGGGCCACGATTCTTTACAGCGGCACGATGGCATTAAACGGGATTTTAAATATGGGGTATCGCGGCGATTGGGCAACCCATAACCTAGAACATGCGGTATCCGCAGTCTATGACATCCCGCATGGCGGCGGACTCGCGATTTTATTCCCGCACTGGATGGAGCATAACTTAAGCGTGAAGCCGGAACGCTTTCAGCAGCTTGCGGTTAGAGTGTTTGGTGTTGACCCTAAAGGGAAAAGTGCGGAAGAGGCGGGACGCGCGGGAATTAGCAAATTACGAGAATTCTGGAATAGCATTGAGGCACCAGCTCGGTTAGCGGACTATGATATTGATGACCAGAAGCTTGCGCTTATGGCCGATCGTGCAATGGCAAATGGCGAATTTGGTAATTTTGCGAAATTAAATCGTGAAGATGTTTTAGCGATTTACCGTGCTTCATTATAAGTGAGGACAGGCTCGGGCGTTTTGCTCGAGCCTTTTTATGTGTTTTGGCTTCCAAAAAATGTCTAAATAGCCAAAACCCTTCGAAAAATAGCCAAAACTCCTTCAAAAGTAGCCAAAACCCTTCGAAAAATAGCCAAAACTTTATTTTGTAAGGAAATCGGAGGCAATTGTGAAAAATTTGTCTAAAATGGGTTCGCTTACATAAGTGGACCTTCCTTGATATTCCGCCCGTCTTTCGATAAAGTGGTAGTGAAAATATATTTAGGAGGATCATACATGACACACTTGCGTTTTGATTACTCGAAAGCCCTCACTTTCTTTGGGGAACATGAACTTACATATTTAAGGGATGCTGTTAAAGTTGCCCATCATTCTTTGCATGAGCAAACAGGTGCAGGCAGCGACTTTTTAGGCTGGATTGGCCTGCCAACGAACTATGACAAGGAAGAATTCTCACGCATTCAAAAGTCGGCTGAAAAAATCAAAGCTGATTCCGATGTTCTCCTTGTGATTGGGATTGGCGGTTCCTATCTAGGGGCAAGAGCGGCGATTGAAATGCTGCAGCATAGCTTCTATAATGCCCTTCCGAAAGAAAAACGGAAAACGCCGCAAATCATTTTTGTCGGCAACAATATTAGCTCATCATATATGAGTGATGTAATCGACCTCCTTGATGGCAAGGATTTCTCCATCAACGTCATCTCTAAATCAGGGACGACAACAGAACCAGCGATTGCCTTCCGGATTTTCCGCAAACTCCTTGAGGAAAAATACGGCGTAGAGGAAGCGCGCAAACGAATTTATGCGACAACAGACAAAGCAAGGGGTGCCTTAAAAACATTAGCCAACGAAGAAGGCTACGAAACTTTTGTGATTGCTGACGATATCGGCGGACGTTACTCCGTTTTAACAGCAGTCGGATTACTGCCGATTGCTGCCAGCGGTGCAGACATTGAAAAAATGATGGCGGGTGCTGGCCAGGCCCAAGAAGACTTCGGTCATTCAGAGCTTGAAGACAACCTAGCCTACCAATACGCGGCGGTAAGAAATGCGCTATATAATAAAGGCAAAACCATCGAAATGCTGATTAACTATGAGCCTGGTCTGCAGTATTTTTCAGAATGGTGGAAGCAGCTGTTTGGTGAAAGCGAAGGCAAAGACCAGAAAGGTATTTTCCCAGCTTCAGCCAACTTCTCAACAGACCTTCATTCGCTTGGTCAATATGTTCAAGAAGGACGGCGCGATTTGTTTGAAACGATTATCAAGGTTGAAAAGCCCCGCCGTGAGCTGACGATTGAAGCAGTCGAGTCGGACTTAGATGGTCTCAATTATCTAGCCGGAAAATCGCTTGACTTTGTAAACAATAAAGCATTTGAAGGAACGATGCTTGCCCACACCGATGGCGGCGTGCCAAACCTCATTGTTACGATTCCAGCGATGGATGAATATACATTTGGCTACCTTGCCTACTTCTTCGAAAAAGCCTGTGCGATGAGCGGCTACCTGCTTGGTGTCAACCCATTCGATCAGCCAGGGGTTGAGGCCTATAAGGTTAATATGTTTGCGTTATTAGGGAAACCTGGGTTTGAAGAAAAGAAAGCAGAATTAGAAAAACGCTTGTAGAAAAACTAAAAAAGAGTGCTGATATGAAAATTATCAGTACTCTTTTATTTAAATATTAATAACTGGTCGTTTTCTTCAACTGTAAATGAATGAACAGGATTAAGTACGGTATCCTCTCCTCTCTTAATGCCAATTAGGAGGAAGCCCTGATTTAACAACCTCTGGCATACTTCCCCAAAACATTTTCCAATGTCCTTTTCCTCCGCCATAAAAGACGACAATTTGACTTCCTGTAACTGATGGACAACGTTTGATAACAGCCCGTCACCGTTAGAATGCAAACTGTTGACCATAAAGACACTCGTCAATTTATTTGATTGAATTACTTCATCCGCGCCGGCCCTTAATGCATTGACCACCTGCTCAGCCGTTAAAATTTCAACAATGCATTTAACTTGAGTGCATAAACCTTTAATCGTCAGCAGCGTTAAAATGCTATTCATGTCCGCCTGGAGTTCATCATTTCCCCGGTCGGCGGTGATCAGCACTTTCTCTGCGTGCTGAATATCGCTTTTGAGAATCGTTTCATCCACATGCCCTTTCCCCTGAATAAAATGAACAAATCTTGATTTAACCGGGTTTGCTTCAAGCGTTTCGTCAATCAAGACAATCATTTGCGGAATGCTAACGCTTGTCAGCTTATGAATTAACTCTCTCGATCGCTCGTTCCAGCCGATGATGATGATATGACCCGTTCCTTTAAAGGGGATTCTGCCTTCGGAAAAGGCATCTTGTTTGGTAACGGCAGCTGCTGCCAAGGTTCCAAAATAGGAGGAGACAATGCCGACTCCAAGTAAGATTAAGATTAGCGCCGTTAGCCTGCCTAGGAAAGAATGGGGAACATAATCGCCATAGCCCACCGTTGAAGCAGTAATAATTGCCCACCAAATGCCATCGAAAATTGAAGGGAAGGTATCAGGCTCTAAAAAATGAATGGAAATTCCAAATGTTAGAAATACTAGAAGTGCAATGAATAGAATGCGGACTAGGAGCGGCAATCGTAAGAAGCTTATATAAACTCTGTTTGGCACGACCGACACCTCTTTCTACTACTTATTATGGACAAAAAAGCCCAATCTGATAATTAAAAAATGGCATATTTTAACTAGGTCAATGTTCACAAAAAGTTCTAATCTTTTTCTAATAACTACTTGTTTTCAATTGTTAAACCTTATAAATTATGGTTAATAACATGTTTATAGTTACAATGAGGAAAGAGGGTTGCAGACATGGGTATTGGTTTGAACACACTTCTATCAACTATCGAAAAAACAAGGCTGGAAATGATTCATTTAGCCGATCTTTACGGTTATTCGAATTCAAAGGTTGTCCAATGCAGCCAGAAACTCGATTCCCTATTAAATGTTTATTATAAAAAGAATGAAAATCATTTATCATAGTAAAAAACCTTCCAATTTAGTTTGGAAGGTTTTTTGTTACTCCTCGTCCGTGTCATCGACCCGATAGCTCAACATAATATAGGCGTATTTAGATTTTTGATTTAGCTGTTCCTCGGTGAGGTTGGGCAGGCTTGATTCCTCAATGGTTTCCACCTGATGCGCTTGATCATGAATCGAGCGCATCATTCGATCGTGTGAGGTTTCCCATTCTCTGCCCGTCAAGGTCGGCAGGCTAATCATTAAATTCACTTGTTTATCAAAATCGGGCTTACCTTTTTTTAATTCTGATTGAAGAAGCCTCAGGCCGGGCTGGAGCAGTTTCATGATTTCCTCCATAACGGTGCCATGATGTTCCTTTAACAATGCCTCATCAAGCTCAAAACTATGGCCGGCAGCTTGTGTCCGCTTATAGTATTTTTCAATTAAATTCCCCTGCTGACGGGTTTCAACCAGCTCTAGCAGGCCTGCTTCCTCGAGCTTTTTAACGTGGTAGTATAACCTCGATGGCTTCTCATTCAATTCCTCGGCAATTTGACCGACGGTAACAGCTTCTTTGGCAATGTCCAAGATTCCTCTTTTTCTAACATCTAACATCATTTTGGCTATTTCAATATCATCGATTTTTTTCACAAATACTTACCCCCAAGTTTCATTAACAACCGGTTCTGCTGACTCAGGAACAGATTCGGTTTGCTGATTAGCAGACAGGCTTTTATAGCCCTTTAGGAAGGGCATGAATCCAGCGACGATGACAAGCAGGGCCCCCGATATCGCTGTTCCATACAATACGCCGATTTCTTTCGATAGCCATCCGCCAAACAAGATACCAATGATCGACGAGGTACTGGCTGTGATCCCCAGTAATGAGGAGCCCCTGCCTCTAAAGGCGGACGGAGTTATTTTTAAAAAGATGCTGCTTAACGGAACATTTAAAAAGGCATTTAGTACTCCTGTCATTATACTCCAAATATAGACAGGAAAGATGCCATAAAGTAATTGAAGCGTATCAAGCGGAATGATTACTACCATCAAAACCCCAATTGCGGCTGTACCCAGTAAAAAAATGGTACTTGGTTTCAATTTCTTAAGGGCATAGGGAGCGGCAAAACCAGCGCCGAAAATAACACCAACAGCTGAAGCCGCTTCAATAAAACCAAAATGAAAGGCGGAAACATGAAACTCATTGGTGAGGACGGCAATAAGATTGGTATTCAATATTCCGCAGACAAGGGTGATCGGCATCAGCAGGATGAGCAGGAATCGTAAGGCCGGCATCCCGATGACCTCTTTCACACCCGAGCCAATCGTGCTGAAGTATGATTCAGAAGATTGAGCAGCTGCCAATTTATTCTTACCAAGATTTCGTAACGAGAGAATGAACAAAGCTGAAACGGCAAAGGTCACAGAATCAATCGCAAAAATAAAATTGTAATTGTTGGTCATCATTAACAGCGCGCCAGCTGAAGGACCGATGATATCCATTGCCGCCCTTGTCGATTGTGACAGAGAAATCGCCTGCTGAATATGTTCTTCCCCAACAAGGTCAGGTATCGATGAAGAACGGGCCGGATCGAACAGGGCAGAACCAAGACCCTGGAAAGCAATTAAGATAATCAGCGCTACGGCAGAGTGGTGGAAGGGAATCATTAAGCAGACAATCCCCATCCGATAGAAATCGGCCCCGACCATTAGCCATTTTCGGTTGTATTTATCCGCTAACGGGCCTAGGAAGATACCAAAGAAAGCAGTTGGGAGAAGCTGAGCGAAAATGACCAGACCAATGGCTAGCGGGTCCTTCGTTAAGGTCGCGACTAAGTAGACAATCGCAATTCTTGTAAATCCATCCCCTAATTGTGAAACGATTTGCCCAAGCCAAAACCGCAGGTAATTCCGGTTTTTAAGAATTTTAAACATATTTACCATCCTCTCGATAAAATTAAATTCACCGTTAAAATTTATTTTAATGATTAAATTTATTTTAACAGGAGGTTTCATAAATGTAAATACTGGAAATCCCCTTTTTTAAAAAATACCTGATACCAAATAGTGTAAAAGGAATAATTTCCAGCCAAGAAGCAGACTTTATAACGGACATACACTTTTGAATAGGGGTGTAGAGATGTGGTTGTGGAGATAAAAAAAGAGCGGCGATACATTCTCTTCGCTTTCATTGTTCTAGCGGTCTATCTTTCTCCGCTATTTATTCTGCAGGAAAATGCCCATATCCGGGTTCATGATAATTTGGATTCAAACCTGGCGTGGTATAAGGTGTTGGCGCGAAGCGGGGAAATGTTTGGCGGCGTAAACGGGGTGATCCCGCAAATCATTAATGGACAGCTGTCGAGGAATGCCTTTGGGACCGAATACAGCATCATTGTCTGGTTGTATGCTCTCTTTCCGACAATGATTGCCTATGCCCTAAGCCAGACATTAACAAGAGTTGCCGCCTTTTTCGGCATGTATTTATTGTTAAAAAAACATCTGCTTCCAGGTGAGCAGTGGCTGCCCTTGCAAATAGGGAGTGCCCTTGCGTTTGCCTTAACACCATTTTGGCCTTCGGGAATGCTGAGTACATTAGGGATACCGCTCGCCCTTTGGGCATTTCTTAACATTCGGAATGATGGGGGAACCTGGAAGGATTATCTGGTACTAACCTTGCTGCCTCTATATGCAAGTATTGTTTTAGGCTTTTTCTTCTTTTTAAGTGCGATGGGGATTTTTTGGCTGACGGATTTTCTCCGGAGAAAGGGCTGGAATCTTCGCTTTTTGTTTTCGATTGCTTATATGTCATTTATTTTTATGATTGTGGAATATCGTTTAGTTTTTTCCTTTCTCTATAAGGGAGAGCCCAATAGCCGAGATGAGTATTTTCATGCCCAGCTTCCCTTTTGGCGCGCTGTTCGGCTTTTTTTCAAAAATTACCTGTTGGGGCACACCCATGTCATGACTGTTCATAGCTTAATTATCTTGCCTGTCACCTTATTTGCCATCTATTTGGTCTATTCGAAAAGGTTGTGGAAGCAGGAAAAGTGGTTTGTTTTTTTATTTGCCTTAAATCTTGTCTTGTCGCTCTGGTATGCCTTTTGGTTTTATGAGGGCTGGCTCCCGTTAACGAAAAAGTTTCATTTCATGGATACCTTTAATTTTGCCCGCTATCACTTTCTACGGCCGCTTGTGATCTATGTAAGCTTCGCTCTGGCATTAAAAATTATTTCACTACAAGGAATAAGCTGGGCGAAAACAGCAAAATGGGTTATGGTCATGCAAATTCTTTTTTTAGGGTTGTTTAATGACGAAATTATTTATCGGCAAAAGCCGACTGCCAAAGAGTTTTTCGCTGAGGAAATGTTCCATGAAATAAAGGAGCATATTGGCTTGAAGCAGGAAGAATATCGAATTGCCAGTATCGGTATTCACCCGGCGATTTCCCAGTATAACGGCTTTTACACACTGGATACCTACAATAATTTTTATCCATTAAGCTATAAACATCAATTTAGGAAAATTATTGAAAAGGAATTAGCGGAAAATAAAACCATTCGTAACTATTTCGATCAATGGGGCGGCCGCTGTTATATTTTCACAGCACAGCTTGGAAAGCGATATATGATCAAAAAGGATTCCAAACGCCATTTAAAAAATTTGCAATTGAATACAGATGTTTTTAAAGAAATGGGCGGCCGCTATATTTTTTCGGCGATTCCAATCGATAATGCCGCGGAAAATAGTATCAAGCTCGATAAGATATTCGAATCAAAAACGTCAGCCTGGAAAATTTACTTATATAAGACTTTATAGACATCGGGGGTTTTTAACTATTATGATGGAACCAGTCCTAACCATTGTTGTGCCATGCTATAACGAGGAAGAAGTATTACCGGAGACGATAAGTCAGCTTCAGCAGCTACTGAAAGAGCTGATTAATGATACGCTTGTGTCAAAACATAGCAAGATTCTGTTTGTTGACGATGGCAGTAAAGACCGGACATGGGAATTAATTTATAAAGAGGGGTTACGTAATGAATATGTCCGCGGATTAAAATTAGCAGGTAATGTCGGTCACCAGAACGCCTTACTCGCCGGGCTGTTTGCAGCCAAGGAGCTTTCGGATTGTGTCGTGTCTATTGATGCCGATTTGCAGGATGATATTCAGGTTATCCGCGAATTTATTTTGAAGTTCCGTGATGGCTGTGAAATTGTTTACGGTGTCCGGAAAGGCCGGGCGGCGGATACGTTCTTTAAACGGAGCACAGCACAGGGCTTTTATAAAATGATGAAAAACCTTGGTGTTAATCTTGTCTATAATCATGCTGATTTCAGGTTAATGAGCAAAAGGGCAGTCCAAGAGTTGGCAAAGTTTAATGAGGTTAACCTGTTCTTAAGAGGGATTGTTCCACTGCTTGGCTTTCGCTCAGATGTGGTTTATTATGATCGGTTAGAAAGACAAGCTGGACAAACGAAATATCCCTTAAAAAAAATGCTCGCCTTTGCCTTTGATGGAATTACCTCCTTTTCTGTTTCACCCATACGCTTTGTCTTAGTCATTGGACTAGTTTCTTTTATTATGAGCCTTGTCTTTGGCGGCTACTTTTTAACGCTGAAATTTTTAGGAAACACCGAGACAGGCTGGACGTCGCTGATTACTTCCATTTGGCTTATCGGCGGTCTCCAATTAATTGCAATTGGCTTGATTGGGGAATACGTCGGGAAAATTTATAAAGAGACAAAGCAGCGTCCCAAATACATTGTTGATATTGATTCCTTAAATTTGCCTGTGCCAAGGCGCCATTTGCTTCAGCAAACAGGGGAAAATGAGATGCTGGAAACAGGAATTTTGTCATCGAAAAGATAATTATGAGGAAAGAGTTTCTTTTTTGAAAAGGGAAGCTCTTTTTTATTGTCGTACAACTCCCCCTGCCCGAATAAATATGAGGAGACAGGCTTTGGGGGGAATTTGTTTGAACATTTTTTTAAGCTATATATTGTTAGGATTGTCACTGGCGGCACCGATTGGTCCGATTAATGCGGCGCAAATTGATCGGGGAATCAGACATGGCTTTATACACTCGTGGTTGATTGGTGTTGGGGCCGTTGTGGCTGATGGCGTGTATATGCTCGTTGTTTACATAGGGGTTGTTCAATTTCTGGAAACTGCATTTATGCAAACCTTTCTCTGGTTTTTTGGCTGTTTTGTTTTGATGTACACTGGGATTGAAACGTTTATGAACGCCGGGAAGATCCAATTAGAGTATACAAGAAGCAGGGAACCGCTGATAAAATCGTTTTTTTCCGGCTTCTTTATGTCAATCTCCAATCCATTAACGATTCTGTTTTGGTTAGGAATTTACGGCTCCGTGCTTGCGAAGACAGCTGCAACCTATGAAAGCAGCCAATTAATCCTCTACAGCAGCGCTATTTTTATTGGGCTTTTGTTATGGGATATTGCCATGGCCAGTGTGGCCAGTAGTTTTCGAAACTATTTAACCTCTCAATTACTCGTTGTCATTTCCTTCTTGTCCAGTCTTTCGTTGATTGGCTTTGGGATTTATTTCGGGTTCCAGGCCTTTAATAATCTATTTGGGTGAAAAAGCAAGCAAAGCTTCTTATTCAGTCTGCCTGGCAATTAAAAGATAGGTTTTTGGTGGAATTAAATTTTTGGTACATAATCAAAGGCGAAACAAATGAAAATAGAAAGGTACACTAAGAAAATGAAAAATAAAGGACGATATAGATTTTGGGACAAATGAACATTTTGATGAAAGGGGAGTAACACATGCTATCGACACAGCAGCTTGCTGAGTTACGGTTACAATTATTGCAGGAAAAGAGTGAAGTAGAAGAATATCTCAAACAAAACGATCACTTTGGATTAGAGCGAGGCCATGCGCATGAATCGGTGGGAGAGTTATCGAGCTATGATAACCACCCTGCAGATGAGGGAACCGAACTATATGAGCGTGAAAAAGATATTGCTTTAAATGAGCATTATCAAGCACAGCTGACAAATATCAAACGGGCCTTAGAGGCGATGGAAGAAGGCAGGTACGGTAAATGTGAGGTATGTGGAAAGGAGATTCCGGTAGAACGGCTGGAGGCGCTGCCGAATACCACCTTCTGTATGGAACATAGCCAGGACCAAGTCACTTCACACCAGCGTCCGGTTGAGGAAGAGGTGCTGGCACCGCCATTTGGTAAATTTGATATGGACGATAGAAAAGAAAATGTTAGCTTTGATGCTGAAGATTCCTGGCAAATTGTGGCTGCATGGGGCACATCTGATACCCCATCAGATTTAGCTTTTCCACAGGACGATTACAATGATATTTATTCTGAAGCTGATGAAAATATTGGCTACGTCGAGGACTATGAAAACTTTGTTGGTAATGACATGTATGGAAATGATATCAAGGTTTATCCCAATCCCCAGCATGAACATTATGAGGATGCCCTCGATGAAGAAGGAATTATGACTACTTTCGGCGATTTACCGGCCTATGAGCACGACCCGTATGTTGATGATGACAAACGATAATAAAAAGAGAAAACAGCTTTCGAGCGAGAGCTGTTTTCTCTAATTTACTACCCTTCAGAAGAATCATTGTCAGAACTAATATCGCCTTCCATGTACGAATCACTTACTTGTTCATGTGTGGTCGCTAGTCCAGAGGAAAGAGGATCATTTTTTTGATAATCGCTTGCTTGGTAGGTACGTCCGGCGATTTCGGTAGTTGCGTTCGAATTCTTTTTTTCCAAAATAAACACTCCTTTTTATTGGTGTTACATCGGTATTTTCTTCTTTTTTTTAAAATTTTACTCAAAAAAATAAAGGGGTTAAAGAAAATGAAACAAAAAGACAAATTTCCATCCCGCGAAGAATTAGATCAAGCCTTTCACTTCCTGCACGACCAAATTAACAAGATTTCCGTTGTCGAGGAAGTGGAAATGATTAAAAAAGACATAGACGGGTCTGAATTATAAAAACTGCTGGGTCAAGTTTGCCTGAGGCTAACTTATCTTGAAGCGGACAAAACTTTTTCTCTAGACCCATATAGGTCAGGTTTGTTATGATTTCTAGGTGGATTCTTAGGGGTGGATAATGATGGAAATGCGAGAAACGATAGCAAAAAAAGTAGCCTGGATAAGCGTAATTAGCAATCTTATTCTTACTTTAGGAAAAATAATCATTGGTAGGTATGGAAATAGTGACGCTGTGTTTGCAGACGGAATCCATTCGGCTGCAGATGTGTTTGCCTCTGTTATTGTATTGTTGGTGATAAAAATTTCTGATAAGCCAGCAGATAAAGAACATCCGTACGGCCATGGAAAGGCCGAGGTCATCGTTTCCGAAATTATCGGCATCTTGCTGCTGCTTGTGTCCATTTATGTAGCATATGAAGGGATCAGTGGTTTATTTCAAAAAGTGGAATCACCAAGCTTTTTGGCGATGTGGGTCGCGCTCTTTTCCTTTATTACCAAAATCATTTTATATCGAAGTTCATTACGAGTGGCTAAACAGAATCATAGCAAGGCGATTGAAGCGATTGCCTTTGATCATAAGGCAGATATCGTCGCATCGATTGCAGCCGCAATTGGAGTACTCATTTCGATTGTGGGAGAACGGCTCGATATCCATTTCCTGCTTTACGGGGATAAGGCTGCGAGTATTTTTGTCGCCTATTTAATTTTTAAAATTGCGAAAGAAATGTTAACAGAGGCATTTGATATCCTGCTCGAGCGTAATATAGACGGAGTGATCATTCAGGAATACATGGACATCATTTCCGAATTTCCTGAGGTAAAGCGAATTGATCGCATTCGCGCACGGGAACATGGCCATTATGTATTAGTGGATTTACGAATAGCCATCGACCACTTCAAAACAATCAAGCAGGGGCATGATTTGGCCAAATCAATTAAAAGGAAGCTTATGGAAAATAACGATAACATCAGGGAAGTATTAATTCATTTAAATCCCTATTTTCCTGAAGATCAACAAAATTCCTAAAAACATCTTTGAACTTTCAGGTATTACGGTTTATGATAGGGAAGGATATAAAAGTTAAAGGGAGTTGATATTTTTGAGTTATTCCGTTGACCCGGACCCCAAGAGGCGAGGGGAAGTCAATGTCTTTGAATGGATTGAATTGAATAGCAAGAATATCAACTCTAGAAAAGGTTATTGGCTTCCTCAAACAAAGTAAGTGAGGAGGTTTTCGTATGCTGGAAATATACAAAAGTACGGAAGAAAAGGTTTTAGAAAAAGTTGATGTGATTACAAAAGGCTGCTGGGTCAATATCTACGCTCCAACAGCAGAAGAAATTGCAAGGGTTTCAAATGATGCCCAGGTTGATATCGATATTATTAAAGATGCCCTCGATGATGAGGAACGTCCGAGAATTGAACGGGATGATGGCCGGGTCTATATCATCGTCGACTTCCCTTATATCATCCATGATGAAACAGGTTTTGCCGGTTATGAGACGATTCCAATTGGCATCATCCTAACTGATGAATGTATCATTACCGTTTCCTTAAAAGATTCACCGATATTAGAAGAATTCAGGAAAAATAGAGTGAAGGAGTTCTTTACCTTTAAAAAGACACGTTTTGCCCTGCAAATTCTTTTTGTCATTTCTTCTTATTATCTTCGTTACTTAAAACAAATTAACAAGAAAACCAATGAAATTGAACGAGTTGTTCACCAATCGTTAAAAAATAAAGAACTATTTGCCTTTCTAACTTTAGAAAAGAGCTTGGTTTATTTTACCACTTCATTAAAATCAAATAAGGTCGTCCTCGATAAAATTTTACGCTTCAGTTATTTAAAAATGTACGAAGAAGACAAGGACTTATTAGAAGACGTGATTATTGAAAAAACACAGGCAATTGAAATGGCGGAAACGTACCGCTCCATCTTGACGGGGATGATGAATGCCTTCGCATCGATCATTTCAAATAATCTAAACATTGTCATGAAATTTTTAACATCGATTACGATCATTTTGTCATTCCCAACGATGGTGTTCAGCCTTTTTGGAATGAATGTGGAATTACCTTTTCAAAATAATCCACACGGGTTTATTTTCACACTCATAATATGCGGCCTATTATCTACATTAGCAGCCATTATCTTTTGGAAAAAGAAATATTTCTAGATTACCAGCCTAAAAACCCGCCTCTTTTATAAAGGGGCGGTTTTCATATTATTGCAGCGGAAGTGCTTTATATATTTTTTTTAAAAAAAATCTAGCTAAATTTTAATAAACATAAAAATTTTCCCAAGTTTTTGATGCTATTAAATTGTAATCTTATCTACTATTACCGTTTAGATAAGTATTAAAATATGGAAAAATATTCTGAATAAATTGTAAATATTGAATCTATTATAGTAAAATGGTAAGAAAAGAAAGGGGCTGGGTGGCATTATGGAATTCGGTGCCCTGATTAAATTCTATCGAACGCAAAGAGGAATGACACAAACGGAGCTGGCAAAAGGAATATGCTCTGTTCCGCATTTAAGTAAGATTGAAAACAACTCAAAAGAAGCCAATGAGGCCACGGTTTCCCTTTTACTCAAGAGACTCGAAATTAGCCTGGAAGAGATGGAAGAAAAGGAAGAAACCATTCAACTGTTGTTAAAACAGCTCAGTGAACAGATTAATTATTACTTAAAAGACAAAGTAGACGAAGTTTATCAAGAGCTGCAGGATATGGAGCATATCATTCCATTTTCAAAATTTATTTATACGTACGAATTAACCAAATATAGGTATCTATTATTTAAGGGATTACGAGCGGAAGCAGAATTGCAAAGAGACTTATTATTCAAACAAAAGAAAAATTTTTCCCAACATGAAGAGTATTTATTTTTATACGCAAATGCTGTACTTTTAATAGTGAAGGGACAATACAAAGCCGCCGACGAAATACTTGATGCATTGTACAATGACCCAAGTAATGAAACGGCCAAGGCAGAATTTTTTTATTTTCGTGCCTTTGTAAAAAGTGCCCTTGAGCAATCAGGACATGCGATTCATTTTGGCAAGCTGGCATTGCAGATGTACATGAATGAGCACAACTTTTTTCGCATTCTTCACTCCCTTATCCTCTTAGGAATTAACTACACCTACGCCAATATTTATGAAGAAGCAGAAGAATGCTTCGGGCATTTGATCCGCAACGCAGATATCCTGAAACAAGAGAAGCTATTGCCGCAGATTTATCATAATATGGGTTACTTGAAAAATAAAAAGAAAAATACAAAGGAAGCCTTGCACTATTATGAAAAAAGCTTGGCACTAAATCCACAAAAGGATACGCATTATCTTGTAACACTGTATTCGATTGCAGAAATCAAATATGCTCTCCAGGATAAATCCAAAGCGAAAGAGTACTTTCAAATAGTCTTTTCTTTAGCTAAGGATCTTAATAATAAGAAATATCGCCTATTAGCTGAATTTTATTTATTACACATTGTTGCTGCTGAAAAGGCATTTAAATACCTTGAATCAAAAGTTATACCATATCTTGAAGCGACCAATGAGCACCATAACGATCTGAACCGTTTTTACAAAATGATTTCTGATTTCTATTCGCAGCAGGGAAGGTATCTGGAATCAGTAAATTATTTAAATAAAATACATGAGGAGGAAACGCAATGAAAAAAGCGGTAATTCTATTATTTTCACTTTCCTTACTAGTCTTTTTATCTTCGTCAAATGGTGCTGATAGTTCAAAAGCATCAGCTGATGTTGCACAAACTTCCACAATAGCAGACCATCCAATCCTTCCGCCAATTTGATCTAGTCCCCCTGATTTATCAGGGGGATTTTTTTTGCTTGAAAGAATGAAATCCACGTGAAAAAGGGTATCCTACCAATATGTGTTTAAAAATTTCGGACAAAGACTAAAGGAGGATACCATGAAATCATTTGTTGTTGGTTTTCATCAAGAAGATAATGTTGATAGCATGCAGATTCAAAAACTAAATCAAGAGGAATTTGAAAAGGCAACAGCAGGCGGTACAAGGCATTTATTTGAGCTTGACACAAACATTGGCTTTTTTGTTTTTTTCGATGCTGCAGATATTGATGGGGATCTCTCATATATGGTACTGCAATATGAAGAGGAAAATGAAGAACCTGTTGCCTGCTACTCGTTCCAGCTGAAGGACTTTTACGAATTCATGGCGCTTTTCTTAAATGATTTGGAATTTAATGAAGAAACGGACGAAGAGGAAGAAGAATACGGCCCAATTCATCATCTGGCGCATCTATTGTTCCATATTGTTGAGGAGGGGAAGGATCTTGAGGTCTAGATAGTGGGGAAATTTTGCGAAAAACTGCTCGATTTTCGGAAAAATGATTAAGATTTTAAAAAAAGATAAAGGACGCAGATTGATGCGTCCTTTTTGTGATTAATTACGAGCTTTTTACTGTTTATTACCATTTTTGACGTATTTGCGCCCGTCTTTTTCGGGTTACTCGCGAATTTGAGGGAATTACTCGCGAATTTTGGCAATTTACTCGCGAATTTCAGCTATTTACTCGCGAATTAAGATTTAAGAAGGAACTTTCTTCGGAAAGTAGCACCGGTCTTTATATTTTCCTATGTAATCCAAATTTGCAGACAGCAATAATCTTCTTGCGATATGGATAGAACTTAAATGAGCAAATTCCCGAAACTGCTGATTGGTTATTGTCGTACCAAATAGCAGAAAGTAATCCTTCAATGCGTCCAAATGCGCATCTTTTGAAAAAGTATCGCATGAAGGACAGTACCAATTTTGATTTTTTCGAATAAGGGAATGATTAGAGTTTGTAGGACAGTGAACACCCGTTAAAAGGTCCGGTCTCTGAATACCGTATTTTTTCAAAATATAACTTGTCGGCACGGTATTCATTTTCACTAGGAGGCGGCAAAGCTTACGGAGGTCTTTGACAGTAAGAAGCGGATTCGAATATTGTTTTTCCAAAAGCTCCATTTTGTTTAAGAAGACATCTGCCTTACATACTCGCGGTTTCACTTTGTGGGCTTTGTTCCCAGTTACGACATAGGAAGCATACCCATTACTAATAACCACTAGATATTCAACAGGAACTGAAGGGAAATGATGTTTTGCAAGAAGTTTCTTTATGTATTTCTGATGTCTTTCTCCCTGTGCAATAGGATAAGGGTATCCTTTTTCTTTCCCATTATGAATTTGAATCAGTTGTTCATTTTCAGTATCAAAAATTAACTTACCAGCAAAATGTTTTACATCAATCGCTAGGGCGAATTCTGAAGACAGGAGAAGTGTATCTATTTGGCAGTTATAGTCTCCATCAGGAAGGTTTAAATCATGGAGGATCATGTATTTCTCGTTGGGCAGTTCTCGATAATAGTAATCAAGCGATTTCTCCCCCTGGTATCCAGCTTGCCGCCTACCATGCTCTTCTAAAATCTGCTGATATTTTTGATGACTTAGTGGAAGTCGCCGAAGTAAGGCTTCCAAAATAAGCAATAATAACGGTTTTGTCCTTTCTTTAATAACCAAATTAATCTCTCCTTTCATTGTACAAGTAACTTCTCTTGAAAAATCTAAAAATCCTGCTGAATTTTGGTGATTTTTGTGACAAATATAATAACTTATTTTCCAATCGGCGAATTTCAGTATTCAATCGGCGAATATGCGGTTCCAATCAGCGAATTTATGCAGTCTATCGGCGAATATTTGTATTCTATCAGCGAATGAAAATTACCGATTAAATTCACTCCCCAAAATAAAAACAAGCACCTCATTCAAGGTGCTTGTTTCATCAGTTCTTTCCAGGTTGCTTATTCACTTCTACCCGGGATTTCCCCATGAAGAAAATCGTCACTGCTGCAAGTGCAATCGGAATCAATGCTACCATGAATGTATGGGTAATTGAATCCGACATCGCATGAACAATTTTAGATAAAATAAAGTCAGGAATCTCTGCACGCTTACTGGGTTGAAAAATTTCACGCGGATCGCCCATTTTAAAATTACCTGCACCCTGCATACCGGCAAATGCTGCTTTCAATTTATCCTGTAATATATTACCCTGAATCGTACCAAATATCGTTATGCCAAGTGTCATCCCAAACGAACGCAGGAATGAGTTGGTAGAGTTTGCGGTGCCGCGATATTGCGGCTCCAAATTATGAATCGATGCAGTCGGCAATAACGAAAAGGAAAAACCAACTCCGAATCCGACTAGAATCATATAAATCGTCAATAGATAGCGGGCAGTATCAACCGTCATACTGCCAAGGAAAAACATCCCCAGCACGTAGGAAACAATCGAAATCAACATCAGGTTTCGGTATGAAGTTTTCGTTAAGAAGATCCCGCCAACAGAACTTCCTGCAACAGAGCCCAGCATCATCGGTGTCAAAATTAAGCCGGCATTTTTGGCGGTGCCGCCGTATACTCCTTGAACGAAAATCGGAATAAACACGGTTAAAATAATAAATGTACCACCATAAAGAAAAGCTAGAATTTGCGAGGTCGCAAACAGCCTTCTCTTAAAAAGCCAAAGCGGTAAAATAGGTTCTTCCGCCTTTAATTCAGCAATGAAAAAGGCTACGAAAAAGACAAGAAAGCTTGAAAATAGGCTGACAATTTGAATCGATTTCCAAGCATATTCTTTACCGCCCAGCTCGAGGGCAAACATTAAACTAACAACAGAAATAACAAGTGTAATGGCCCCAATCCAGTCAATTTTTTGCTTGGAGTGGCTAAGAGACTCATGATAAAAACGACTGATTAAAATAAGTGAAATAATTCCAATCGGAACATTTACATAGAAAATCCAATGCCAGCTAATATAATCCGTAATGTAGGCCCCTAATAGTGGTCCTAATACACTGGATGCCCCGAATACAGCTCCCAGCAGGCCGGTCATCTTTCCGCGCTTTTCCGGCGGAAAAATGTCAAACACAATCGTAAAGGCGATTGGCATAAGTGCACCGCCGCCAATCCCCTGAATTGCCCGGTAAATACTTAACTGAATAATACTTTGGGCAATGCCACATAAAGCGGAGCCAACGAGGAAAACGATTAATCCAAAGATAAAAAAGCGTTTTCGGCCGTACATATCTGAGAGCTTCCCGAAAATCGGCATCCCCGCCATAACGGCCACCATATAGGCTGAAGTTACCCAGATAAACTTGTCAAAGCCGCCAAGGTCGGAAACGATGGTACCCATCGCTGTTGCGACTATCGTATTATCCATGGCCGACATTAAAATCGCCAAGAGGATACCGGCAACAACGGGCTTAAGATTACTGTCTTTTTTAATCATAAATTGTCTCCTTAGTAGATTATGTAATAATAGTACTGGAAAAATAAGTCCAATATTCCTCACTTATATTTTCAAAAAATGGTAATAAAGATAATGCAATTTTAAAAGGAAGGAGGAACCTTGTCAACGAAAAAAAAAAGAGACCCTTTTTTGAGTCTCCTTCAATGTTATTCAAGTATTATTTTTTCAAAATATCGTGGTCAACATATCGTTCGCCGTTTAGCTCGCTAATTAGGTTAATGGCAACCTTTGCACCGTCACCGGCTGTAATAATCGTGTGCATGCTAACACCGGCGATGGTTCCGGCAGCCCAGATGCCCTCAATATTTGTTTTTCCAGCCGCATCGACATCAAGAATCGTTTTAACTCTTGGTTCTGTCCCTGGCTTAGTGGTTAGGCCGATTTTTTCAGCAAGATCAGCCATCATTCCCGTTGCGATAATGACATGACTGGCCTCAAATTCTGATTGATCGGTTTCTACTTTAAAACCATTGTCAGATTTAGTTACGTTTGTAACTGTCGCAACAACTATTTCTGCACCAAATTTACGTGCTTGTTGTTTACCCGTTTCTACAAGGTCTTGGCCGCTGATTTCTGCGATACCATAATGATTTTCAATCCATGCTCTCTTGGTAACGCTCTTGTCATTATCAATGACCAATGTTTTCTTCCCAGCTTTTGCTGTAAATAAAGCAGCACTTGCACCAGTAGGACCAGCTCCAATGATTGCTACATCATACATCTCCAAAACCTCCGTATTAATTAATTTTTAACAATATTATCCTATCTCAACGAAAGTAGAATGTAAAATAAACTGCTTATTTTGAGATTTTGGGAAAGCAAAATTGCTTTGAAATAAAAAAGAACCATCATTTCCGTCCGCGGATTGATGGTTCTTGTGTTTAAACTGGTATAGATGATCCTTTTTTGTCTTCGTTGTTCGTTCTCGCATGTCTGTAAAAACAAACGGACTCCTTTTTACTACCGGATTCATTTGTCCTTCACGGGTCAGTTTTTCACGTAATTTCTTTGCTCTGGATTTCGCCATTATTAACACTCCTCCTAATTAGTTCAAACCATTATATAACAATTGAAGGAGGATTGTAAAAATATTTTATATTTCTTGCACTCTAGATGATTGTTGTGTTTCCAGTTTTGCTGATGCATTTTTCTTTTTCGTATGAAGGAAGTAAAAAAGAACCACTCCAATCAGGACATAGAAGGAGCAATAGAAGTATAAAGAGCTATAGTCCATTTTTGCAGCAATCAAGCCGACTAAAAACGAGCCCAAAGCAATTCCAATGTCATAGATGGATAAAAAGGTCGCTGTCGCAAGCCCTCGTTTTCGAGGTGCAGCATCTTGAATCGCGATCGTTTGGAAAGTCGGAAACAGCGTTCCCCAGCCCAATCCAATCAATCCAGCAGACAGAAGAAATGTGACAACAGAGCCGCTTTGGCTTAAAATAAACATCCCAAATGCAAAAAGCACTAGGCATGGATAGGAAATCACGTTTGGCCCAAACTGATCGAGCCATTTGCCGGTAAATGGTCTTGAAAGTAACAGAACGATCGCATAGACGACAAAGAATAGACTTGAAACACTTGCCAAGTGAATTTCATTTGCATAGATCGATACAAAGGAAAGAAGGGCAGAATAGACGATAGCTAGGAAGCTGCCCACTACTGCAATCGGAACGGCAGAAGCTTCGAAAAGGTTACGGAATGAGAAGGATGAAAGGACTTCGATTTGATTAGGCTGCTCAGTTTTTGTAAGTTTCACACTTAAGCCGGTAATCAAGGAAGCAATCGCGACAATGACACTTAGAATAAAAAGAATTTTCGCGCCCCACTGTTGAATAGCCAACAATCCGACAAATGGACCCATGACCATCGCCATATTCGTCGACATGACAAAGTAGCCCATTCCTTCGCCCCTTCGTGCTGCGGGAATGAGATCGGCGACGATAGTACCTACCGCAGTTGTCGCCATACCAAACCCAATACCGTGTAATAGACGAACCACGAGAAAACCGGTAATAGTTTTTGGGAAAAAGTAAAAAAGTGAAGCGGCCGCGAAAATAATAAGCGCCGTTAACAGGACCTTTTTATTCCCGGCCCGTTCCATCCATTGTCCAGCAAGTGGACGTGAGACGATGGCAGATAATAAAAATACCGTAGTCATGAGACCTGCTTGTGAAGCACTGCTATGTAATTCATCCAACGCATAGGATGGAAGTGTGACAAGCAGGATATAAAAAGTCAAAAATAGAAAAAAGTTACTTAAAGAAACACTGATAAAATCCTTTGTCCAAAGTTTAGGTTTATTCATTAGATGCACTCCTTTTTATAGAAGCTGGTGTAACCAGCTTTTTTGTAATTTGGAAAGCTCCTCCTGTGATGCTGATGGGAAATGTTTAAGTAATCCTTGGTTGACTTTATTCACAGCATTTTCCCATTCCGGATAAAGCTTTAAAGCTTCTTGAGTTAATTGAACATGTTTCTCGCGTTTATCTATGCCTGGAACTTGTTTTACATATCCTTGTTTGACAAGCCGCTGGATGGTACGGGTCATTGGCGGTGCTTCGACAAATAGGTAATCACAAAGTTCCTTTTGGGTAAGTGAGCCCCTTTTATTTAGAACAAAGATTACGGCCCACTGGGCATTAAATAATCCAAATGGTTTCAAAGCTTCATTAAGTTTATTGGTAAGCTGTCGTGAAAGCTGATGAAGCGTATGGAATAATTCGTGGCTATACATTAGGGATTGATTTCACTCCAATAATACAAATTAATTACCTAGGTAACTATATTCCTTTTTATATTAATTGTCAAGGAATGTTCACAATATGGAGTGTAATTGGATGGTTTTTGCGGGAAGAACCAGTTTAGTGGAATCATTACGAAGTTTGGCGGAATTAATTGAAAAGTTGGCGGAATCGAGCAGTGTTTTGGCGCAAAATCCCATCCAAGTTGGCGGAATCCCCGAAATAAAACAATAATTCCGCGGATGCCAGCCTAACTCCGCGGAATTAATTCAAAATCTTATCTCAACACATTAAAATACCTTGCCTCAGGATGGGCAAACACCATTGCCGAAACCGACGCTTCCGGTTCCATCATACAACCGTCAGTTAACTGCACACCGATATCTTCTGGCCGAAGCAATTTGAACAATTTCTTTTGATCTTCTAAATCCGGACAAGCCGGATAGCCAAATGAAAATCGCTGGCCTTGATAATGAGCGGCAAACCGATCCTGCATCGTAAAATCAAGCGGATCCGGGAATCCCCAGCGGTCGCGCATCTGTCGGTGAATTAACTCCGCGAAGCCTTCTGCAGTCTCCAAAGCCAGAGATTGAAGAGCATGACATTCAAGGAAACGTCCGTCTGCCTTCAATTGGTCGGCTTTTTCGCGAATTCCTCTCCCGGCTGTCACGTTGAAAAAGCCAACATAATCGATAACGCCGCTGTCAACTGATTTTACAAAATCAGCTAAACAAAGATGCGGTGCGGATCCCTGACGCGGGAAATCAAATGTTTCAATAATATTGACCAGATTTTCCGGGTCATAAATAATTACCTTGTTCCCATCCGATTGTGCTGGGAAAAATCGATAAACAGCCGCAGGAGTAATCCAGTTGTTCGAACTGGCATCTGCAAGTAATTGATCAACCACATTTTTTACCTTTAAAGCCTTTTCGTCCTTCTCAGCAATCAATTTTGCAATTTTTCCCTTCACGCCAAGATGGTGCCCGAGCAGCATTTGCATATTGATATACGGTTCAATATGGGACAGAGAATAGGATTTTAGAATATGTCTTTTCGTATCCATTGGCGTAAAGACCGGTACTTCGGTTGAAACGGAAGGCTTTACTTTCACAGCGACAGACGATTCAGACCGGCTTGGTAATTCAATCGGAACGGTTATTGCGGCCAGCTTTTCTTGTTTTTCATCAAGCAGCTTTTGATGTTCCTCAGGTGACCCCAGCTGATTGGCAAGCGACAGTCCAGTCATCGCATCCTTCGCATAAAGAACAAGCCCTTCGTATTCTTTGGCAATTTTCGTATCCGTAAATTTCCGGGAAAGGGCAGCGCCGCCGACTAAAATCGGCAATGAGATTCCTGCTTCCTTCATATCCTGAGCGGTTAACACCATCTGCTGCGCCGATTTCACCAGCAGACCAGATAGCCCAACAAAATCCGGTTTTTCCTCACGAATTGCTTGAACCAGCTCGGTAGGAGTAACCTTAATTCCTAAATCATGAACATCGTAGCCATTATTGCTAAGAATAATGTCAACTAAGTTTTTCCCGATATCATGAACATCGCCTTTGACGGTTGCTAAAATGACTTTTCCCTTAGAAGCGGAGACATCGCCTTTCTCCATATGCGGCTCTAAATGAGAAACTGCCGCTTTCATTACCTCAGCACTTTGCAATACTTCAGCAACAATTAACTGGTTATCATTAAAAAGACGGCCAACCTCTTTCATTCCATCCATTAATGGTCCATTAATAATATCCAGCGGGGCGGGATAGGTTTCAAGGGCCAAATCTAAATCTGGCAGCAGGCCTTCTTTCGTACCTTCGACCACATAGTAGGCGAGGCGCTCTTCTAAGCTCATATTTGGTATGGTCACCTTCGATTCCTTCTTTTTGCCGCGATAAAATTCAGTAAAGGTCGCGAGCGTCTCATCTGTTGTATCAAAAAGCAGCGATTCAGCCAATTGAACTTCTTCCTTGGAAATCGAAGCAAACCGCTCCAGTTTTTCCGTATTAACAATCGCATAATCAAGTCCGGCAAGGGTGCAGTGGTACAGATACACGGAGTTGAGAATTTCTCTGCCAACAGGCGGAAGCCCAAAGGATACATTACTTACACCGAGAATCGTCTGTACGCCCGGAAGCTGCTCTTTGATTAACCTGATACCTTCAACCGTTGCTTTAGCAGAGCCGATATATTGGGCATCACCCGTGCCAACTGGAAAAACAAGCGGGTCAAAAATTAAATCCTGTGGTTTAAGGCCGTATTTATTCACTAACAGGTCATGGGAACGTTTAGCAATTGCCAGTTTCCGCTCGGCCGTAACGCCCATTCCATCTTCATCGATGGTCCCAACGACGACAGCAGCACCATAGCGGTGAATTAAAGGTACAACTGCTTCAAACCGCTCTTCCCCGTCCTCAAGGTTTATCGAATTAATAATCGCCTTTCCTTGCGAATATTTAAGAGCCCGTTCAATGACTTTTTCATCTGTTGAATCAATCACCAAGGGTACTTTAATTTTCTTAACCACTTCTTTAATGAAGTTTTCCATATCAACGATTTCCTCACGGTCCGGATCTGCGAGGCAAAGGTCAATCACATGTGCCCCGCCTTTTACCTGTGCCCGGGCAATTTCCGCTGCTTCTTCAAATTTACCTTCCGTGATTAACCGTTTAAATTTACGCGAACCAATCACATTCGTCCGTTCCCCAACCAAAATTGGACGGAGTGTCGGGTCATCATAAACGAATGGTTCAATGCCCGAAACCATATGAACATTGGATTGCAGCACTTCCCTCGGCTGATAATTCTTCATCGCCTCAGCAATCGCCCGAATATGGTCAGGTGTTGTCCCGCAGCAGCCGCCAACAATATTCAGCCAGCCATGAGCGGCAAAGTCAGACAGCTTTTTCGCCAGTGTTTCTGGTGTTTCATGATAGTGGCCCTCTTCATCTGGCAATCCGGCATTCGGATAACAGCTGACTGCAACAGAGGCAAGACCTGCAAGTGACCGGACATGATCCTGCATAAATTCAGGACCAGTTGCGCAGTTCAACCCAACAGCAACCGGATTCATATGCTCAACCGAAATATAAAATGATTCAATCGTTTGTCCCGCAAGTGTCGTCCCCATTGGCTCGATGGTTCCAGAAATAAACAGCGGCAATGTTTTGCCTGTTTTTCCAAAAGCCCTTTGTATCCCGACAAAGCCTGCTTTCACATTTAGCATGTCTTGGCTCGTTTCCAGCAGGAGCAAATCAACCCCGCCGTCAATTAAGCCGATTGCCTGTTCCTCGTAAGAAGCCGCAAGGACATCAAAGGTTGTACCACCGGTCACACTTAATGTTTTCGTCGTCGGGCCCATCGAGCCGGCCACATACCGGGGCCACTCATCGGTAGAAGCCTTTACTGCTTCCCTGACAGCAATCATTGCGGCAATTTTATTAAGCTCATATGCTTTAAATCCCAGCTCATAGTCATCAAGGACAATGCTCGTTGCTCCGAACGTATTCGTTTCAATAATATCAGCACCAGCCTCCAAGTATTCGCGGTGAATACCTGCAATAACAGAAGGAGCGGTTAAATTCAAATTTTCGTTACAGCCTTCATACAGCTCACCGCCAAAATCTTCAGCAGAAAGATTGGCTTGTTGAATCATCGTTCCCATTGCCCCGTCCATGACGAGGATGCGTTTTTTTAGCTGCTCATTAAATGGTGTTTTCGGCATAGATGCTCCCCCTCAATTCTGCTGCACGCTGCCGGGCATAGACAGCCAGCTCAGCAGTCAGTTCATAGCGTAAAAATGGTGTAATTAAATAAATCCCGTTAAATAAATCTAGTGCCGCATCAATTAATGATTTGGTAATATCAATTCCTACCCGGACTGCTTGCAGCGGGTTATCATTTAGCAGAGCCATCCGCTCCCGAATCGAATCGGCAATTTTAATTCCAGGCACTTCATTATGAAGGAACTCAGCATTCTTACTATTTAAAAGCGGCATTAAGCCAATATAGATAGGTGCCTCAAGATGCTTTGTATGTTCATAGACTTCCATTAACTTTTCTTCAGAAAAAATGGGCTGAGAGATAAAGTAATCAGCCCCGAAATGAACCTTTTTCTCTAGTCGCTTCACTGCTTTCTCTAATGAGCGGACATTCGGGTTAAAGGCGGCGGCAATGCTAAAATCAGTCTTTTGCCCGAGATCTTTTCCGGAAAAAGACAACCCTTCATTCAGCTGCTTAATCATTTGAATCAGCTCAAACGAGGAAACATCGTAAACAGATGATGCACCTGGAAAATCGCCAACCCGAGCAGGATCACCGGTAATCGCTAGAACATCATTCAGCCCAAGTGTGTGCAGCCCCATTAAATGCGATTGCAGTCCAATGATATTACGGTCGCGGCAGGCAATATGGATCAGCGGCCGCATCCCTAATTCCTGTTTTACTAAATATCCCAATGATTCATTTGAAATCCTCACAGTCGCAAGCGAATTATCCGCAAGTGTTATCGAATCAATTCCTGCTTCTTTTAAAGCTTTTGCCCCTTCGAAAAACTTCGTCGTATCCAGCTTCCTTGGTGGATCTAGTTCTACAATCACCGATGGCCGCTCTTTGACAATTTCCTGAAGGGGAGCGAACTCCCTTTTTACAGCAGAAGGTTCGACGACAATCTTCTTTGGTTTTAATTTTACTACCTTTTCAGTAACCGGAACATTATTCTTTAATTCTGAAGCAAACGCCCTGATGTGCTCAGGCGTTGTGCCGCAGCAGCCTCCGAGAAGACGGACGCCTTGAGTCCTAAAACTTTGTGCAGATTGGCGGAAATAATCGGCATCTCCTTCATAATGAAACTTCCCGTCCGTGTAAGCTGGCAGACTCGCATTAGGATAGGCGGAGAGAAAGGCATGCTTCGGAAGTTCAATCTGCTCAAGTGCCAGCAGCATATGGTGCGGTCCAAGCCGGCAATTGAGTCCAATGACATCGGCTCCTAGACCTTCAAGTCGCGTTAATGCCTCGTTAACCGGCGTTTGATTTTGCAAAATTCCAGGCTCTTGAAGTGAGACCTGAGCAATTATCGGCAGCTTCGTTTCCTTCCGGGCAATCGTAAGAATCGTTTCAAGCTCTTCAAGGTCGTAAAAGGTTTCCAGTAACAACCCATCGACCCCTTCGAGCAAAAGACAATATAATTGTTCACGGAAGCTGCGCTTTAATTCCTCGAGGGAAACAGAATCAGGTTTAACACCGCGATTCCCGCCAATCGTTCCAAGTACATAGGCATTATTTTGGGCCGCCTTTTTTGCGTTACGGACCGCGGCACTGTTCATTTCCTTTACATAGTCCTCGAGACCATAGCGCTGAAGCTTTAAATAATTGGCCGCATACGTATTGGTTTGAATAACGTCTGCACCGGCATCAATATACGCCTTATGGATATTTTGGATTTGCCTGGGCTGAGAAAGATTCAGTTCTTCGAAGCAACAGTCCGTACCGTACGAATAAAGAAGAGTCCCCATCGCACCGTCGCCAATTAAAATCTGATTTTGTAATTTTTCTAAAAAGCTCATTGTAATTCTCCTTGCTGTAAAACCAATTGTTTTTCACAAACAAATTCAAGTGCCTGGGAAAAATCCTTAATAAGATCATCAGCATTTTCGAGCCCAACCGATAAACGAATTAGACTGTTTTTTATTCCGCGCTTTTCTCGTTCTGCTTGTGGCATTGCTGCATGCGACATTTTAGCTGGATACGATAAAATCGACTCCACCGCGCCAAGGCTGACAGCAAAGACCGGTATATTTACGTTAGCAAGAAAGGTTCGAAGTGCATCTTCGTCAGCCAATTCAAAGGATAGGACAGCTCCCGGACCACCAGCTTGATCTTTTTGAATTTGATATTGTGGATGGCTGACAAGGCCGGGATAATAAACTTTTTCTACAAGCGGATGAGCATCTAAAAATTCTGCTAGTTTCAAAGCTGATTTTTGCGATTGTTCCAAGCGAACGTGAAGTGTCTTTATCCCTCTTAAAACAAGCCAGGCATCTTGAACTCCAAGGATGGCCCCGAACCCATTTTGCAAGAAGCCTAATCGTTTAGCCAACTCTTCGTCCTTCACGACGGCAAGTCCTGCTACCACGTCACTATGCCCTGATAGAAATTTAGTCGCACTATGGAGGACTACATCAACTCCTAAAGCCAACGGTTTTTGCAGGGCAGGGGTGAGGAAGGTATTATCGAGATACGTGATCGCATCGATTTCCTTCGCTAACTCACAAATGGCTCTAATGTCCGTGACTTTCATTAATGGGTTAGAGGGTGTCTCCATGTAAATGGCTTTTGTATTTGGTTGAATCGCCTGCTTTACTTCAGCTAAATCTGTCATATCGACAAATGTATGGTCAATTCCTAAGCGGGGTAGCACTTGTGTAACCAACCGGAACGTTCCGCCATAAACATCTTCGGTAATGACAATATGGTCTCCTGCGGAAAGCAGGAGGAATGCCGTGGAAATCGCAGCCATACCTGAAGAAAAAGCAAATCCTTTTAACCCGTCCTCGAGTTCCGCAATCACGTCTTCAAGTGCTTCCCTTGTCGGATTTAAACTGCGGCCATAATCGTACTTGCCAAACTGATCGAAATCAGATTGGTGGAAGGTAGATGCATGTTGGATTGGTACACTTACAGCCCCTGTAGTTGGATCGACTTTATGCTGATTATGAAGGAGTTTTGTTTGAAAGCTATATTCAACGCGAGCCATTAGGCAATCACTCCTTCTGTAATTTTAGCTAAAGCTTGCTCTAAATCTTGGATTAAATCGCCGGCATCTTCAATTCCAACTGAAAAACGTAATAAACAATTGTCTACACCTTGCTGCAGGCGAATTTCTTCAGGAATGTCGGCATGGGTTTGCGTTGCCGGATAGGTAATTAAACTCTCCGTGCCGCCAAGGCTTTCTGCAAAGGTAATCAAAACTATATTTTGAAGGAATGGATTAACCCACGCTTCTTCCTGTAATCGGAAGGACACCATTCCTCCCTTACCAGGGTAGAGAACATCTGCAACACTTTCATGGTTCGAAAGGTATTCAACAATTGCTTTTGCATTTTTCTCATGGCGTTCCATCCGAAGCGCTAACGTTTTCATTCCGCGCATTAACACCCAAGCATCAAACGGACTTAGCACACCGCCGGCACCGTTATGATGAAGGGCTAATCCTTCACAAATGTCTTTTCCCTTGGCAACGATAAGGCCCGCCAGCACATCATTATGGCCTCCTAAATACTTAGTCGCGCTATGAATGACAATATCGGCTCCTAGCAGGATTGGCTGCTGCAATAATGGAGTATAAAATGTGTTGTCAACAATCAGTAACGCACCGTGTCTCTTAGCAATTTCTGAGATTGCGGCAATATCTGCTTGCTGCATAAGGGGATTTGTCGGAGTCTCCAGAAAGATGGCTTTTGTTGAAGGAGTAATACAACGTTCGACCTCTTCCGGACAACACGTATTTACATATTGCGTTTTTAAGCCCCATTTCTTAAATCCTTGTTCTAACAAGCGATAGGTGCCGCCATATAAATCTTCGCTCACTAACCATTCATCACCAGATTGGAACAATGAAAGCACCGTGAAAATGGCCGCCATACCAGAACTGCAGGCAAATCCTTGGTCACCGTGTTCTAAATCAGCAATTGCCTTTTCAAGAATTTGTCTTGTGGGGTTTCCGGTACGAATATAGTCAAAGCCGGTCGATTGCCCAATTCCTGCGTGCCGGTAAGCCGTTGAAAAATAAATTGGCGGATTCACTGTTCCAGTCACTGTTTCACTGCGATTTCCAATTTGAGCTAGTTTTGTTTCAATTTTGTACATGATGCACTCTCCTTTAATGATGAGAATGGCCAACTGCGAGAGCTTCCGCTTTTCCAATAAAAAAAGCCTTCTATAAGAAGAAGGCTTTTGTAAATACTACAAAAAAGTCATTCTTCTTATCTCGCAAATTAGCAAACTAATTTGCAGGACTTAGCACCTTTTCAATGGATGAAACCATTGATGGTTGCTGAGGCGTCGCAGGGCCATTCCCTCAACCTCTCTTGATAAGAAATCAATTATTTAGATTATTTATAAAATTTACTACAGATTGGAGGGGGTGTCAACTGGTTTTTAGGTTTTTTTATCCAATGATGGAGGTAAATAACGGAATTTAAAATACTACTTGTTACCTAGAAAATTGTTGACACTGGTTGAAATAGGTGTTATTTTTAGTATACAATTCGTTCTTAATAAAGAATTGGATTGAAAACCCAATTTTAAAAAAGGTTCCACTTTCTTCCCAAAGGGATTGGAAAAGAGGCTGTATAGGAACAAGGAAATTTAAATAGCATTGAGATAGTGATTATTTGTGAAAGAAGAATCCCTATCCTTAAACATGCTCTGGGTGTTCTATTTATAGAACTACACAAATAGAGAAAAATTATAGGTACTCCTATCATTTATTCCTAGTTTATGAATATAAATTTAATAATGACCTTTTACATACAGATAAATTAAAGCTTGCCAGGAGGAAAAGATGAGCGCTATTGCCGGTATTTATCACATAAACAATGAACCTATTAACCTAGAACATGGTAAGCGGATGATGAAGGATTTGGAGAAGTATCCTGCCGATGATGTTCAAACTTGGCATAGTGAGAAAGTCCTTCTTGGCTGCCATGCACAGTGGATTACTCCAGAATCTAAAGGAGAAAAGCTGCCTTATTATGATCATGAAAGGCAGCTAGCCATTACCGCCGATGCCATAATCGATAACCGTGAGGAATTATTTGAAAAATTACAGGTTAAAAAGTCCCGTCAAAAAACTATGTCCGACAGTGAATTGATATTACTTTCCTATTATAAATGGGGGGAAGATGCTCCTAAGTATTTAGTAGGGGATTTTGCTTTCATGATATGGGATGAAAGAAAACAGAAACTTTTTGGTGCTAGGGATTTTTCAGGGGCACGTACCCTTTATTTTTATCGTTATAAACAGCGATTTGTATTTTGTACGGTAATCCATCCATTACTATCATTATCTGATGTTGAGAAGGAACTTAATGAACAGTGGCTCGCGGAATACTTAGTGTTAGAAGGAACAATTGATGCGGTAAATACTTCAATTACACCCTATAAAAAAATTGAACAACTACCTCCATCTCATAGCATATCGGTCGTTGGAGATAAAATCACGTTTACAAGATATTGTGAATTAACACCTGGAAAACAATTAAAACTGAAATCAGATGAAGAATATGTTGAAGCCTTTCAGGAAGTTTTTCAAAAGGCAGTAACCTCGAGATTACGTACCCATCTCAATGTCGGTGCCCAGCTGAGTGGGGGCTTGGATTCTGGTGCGGTTGTGAGCTTTGCTGCAAAAGCTTTGAAGGAAAATAATAAAAGCCTACATACCTTTAGTTACATCCCCCCAAAAGACTTTGTGGATTTTACACCCAAACAATTATTGGCTGATGAAAGGCCATTTATTAAATCAACTGTACAACACGTTGGGGGAATAAATGATTACTACTTGGATTTCGATGGAAGGAATTCATATTCTGAAATCGACAATTTACTAGAAGTTTTGGAGATGCCATACAAGTTTTTTGAGAACTCCTTTTGGTTAAAGGGGATGTTTGAGAAAGCCAATGAGGAAGAAGTGGGGGTATTATTAAACGGCGATCGAGGGAATTTCAGTATCTCTTGGGGATACGCCATGGATTACTATTCAATCCTTTTAAAGAGGCTGAAGTGGTTCCGACTTTATCAAGAATTAGATCAATATAGTAAAAAGGTAGGTGGGCCAAGATTACGCAGGTTGCCGGATATTGCTAGATTGGGATTTCCGGTTATTGATAAGATCCTTCAGCAAGGTACAACTTATAAGCTTCCTACAATAATTAACCCAGAATTTGCAAAGAACATTGATATTTATAACAAACTAAAAGAATATGGCATAGAAAAATCTGGGTGGTTTCCTACATCAACAATATATATGGAAAGAAAAAGGCATTTTGAAAATTTGTTTATCTGGAATGCAGGAAATACATTTGCTGCGAAACTATCGTTACGTTTCTCATTATCAAAACGTGATCCAACAAATGATATACGCGTTGTCCGTTTTTGCTTATCTCTTCCAGAAAATCAATACGTCCAAAATGGAATGGATCGCGCACTTATCAGAAGGTCCACAGAAAAGTTTTTACCCGACAATGTTAGGTTAAACCAAAGAATTCGGGGGGTCCAAGGAGCTGATTGGGTTCATAGAATGACTCCGTATTGGAATGCATTTAGAGATGAGCTAAATAAACTAATTGCAGATAAAAATGCATTAAAATTTTTAGATGGTCAAGTCCTAAAGAGAGCTTTAGTAAAGGTTGATGAAGGACCAAGGTCGGAATATGCCACTGATCCAGAATATAAAATATTAATGCGCAGTTTAATTGTATATCGATTTATAAATAATTTTGCTTGAAAGGGGGTGAGTAAATGAAAAAAGAATGGAAGAAACCTGAATTACAAGTACTCGATGTTAGAATGACAATGCTTGGAAGTGCTGGAGAATTTACTGATGCAACTTTTCCCGAAAACACACCTAAAGGCAAGTTAACTTTCTGTTAACAATATAAAGAAAAGGTAAGGACAAAGTTAATTAGTGATTTTGTTCAACCATTTAATCTGCCAGGGTGCCCTACATAAGGAACCTTGTAGATTCAGTTTTTTTATAGAAATACACATGTTAAAAGCCCTTATTGGTAAAGAGGTAAGGGCTTTTAACATAACCATTGAAATTTTGGAGTGAATAGAATGATAGAAACTGAAAAAAAAGTGGTTTATAAGGCCTTTGGTTTTTCTGTCATAAGTGAAATTCCATTACCTGAATTACTCCATGTTGAGAATATAGGAGATTCAATCGATATTGAAGTGAAAATAGAAGATTTAACAAAAAAATGGTTTGAATTATCGGATGAGCAAAATGCATTTGTTATTAAAGAAAATTTAGTTATGTTTCAAGTGCCTAATATTGCAACGTTTTCTATCGAAGAAGGAAAAAAAATAGCTGTTTCTCTCCTGAGGGAAAATGATGAAGATGTGATAAGACTTTATATTCTTGGTACCTGTATGGGTGCAATTTTAATGCAAAGGAAAATATTACCTTTACATGGAAGTGCCGTTGCTATTGATGGAAAAGCATATGCGTTTGTGGGGAATTCTGGAGCTGGGAAGTCTACAACGGCATCCGCACTCTTAAATCACGGATATCAACTACTAAGTGATGATGTTATAGCGATATCGCTTTCACTTGATGGGTCCATTCCATTTGTAACTCCATCATATCCACAGCAAAAGCTTTGGCAAGATAGTCTAACTATTCTAGGAATGGAATCTAATGATTATCGGCCAATATATGGCAGGGAAGATAAGTATTGTATACCTGTGTCATCCAAATTTTTATCTGCACAAATTCCGCTTGCGGGAGTGTTTGAACTAAAAAAGACAGAGAATAAAGAGTTTAAAATTTGTCCAATCAATAGCTTAGAACGATTTTATACACTTTACCGCAATACTTATCAAAATTGTTTTATTCAAAATTTAGGGTTAATGGATTGGCACTTTAATACAACAGCAAAAATAATCGATAAGATAGATATTTACCAAATACACCGTCCTGTTTCTGGAGCAAGTTCCACTCAAATAGTTTCTCAAATATTAAAAACAATTAGCAAAGGGGAATAGGCAATGATTAAAAGTGGAAATATCTCATTAGGTCATTCCGTAAAACAAATCAAAGGAAATATTGTTAGTAATATGGGTGGAGAAAAAGTAATGCTAAGTGTTAAAAACGGGAAGTACTATAATTTAGGTGAAATTGGCGGGGAAATTTGGGATTTAATTGAGGAAGAGATTTCAGTTAATCAATTGGTGGCAAAATTAATGTCAAATTTTGTTGTTACTAAGACCGAATGTGAGAAAGAAGTTATTACCTTTTTAGAGCTTTTATTGGATGAGAGTTTAATCGAAATTAAGGATAGCTTATAATTAAGCAACCTAAATTTAAAATAAGTAGGGAGCATCTAATGAAAGTGTTGAGAATGATAAAGATTTTTTGGTTATTAGATATGAATATTAAACTACTTTTAGTAGAAGCATTTATTCTTCTTGGCTGGGCACGTCTTCTAAAAAGTATGTCTTTTTCAAAAGTTGCTCCTTCTTTAGGTGAGCACATGAATGAAACAACCTTAAATTTAGATGAATCCAAAAAACAGCTTCTTAAGAATGTTTCTGAAGCAGTTAATATAATGAGTCGTTATACATTTTGGGAAAGTATGTGTCTTGTTAAGGCTATTGCTGCGATGAAAATGTTGGAAAGACGCCAGGTGGAAAGTACTATATACTTAGGGACTGCAAAAGATGAGACTGGAAAATTGATTGCTCACGCATGGCTGCGCAGTGGCCCGTTTTATATAACTGGTGGAGAAGTTATGGATCAATTTGTTATTGTTAGCAAATTTGCCAAAAAAATACGTTGTTAAAAATTAAAGGAGACGGCCATGGATAACAATTTCAGTCTCAATGTTTCTCAAATCCCTATAGAATTAAAGCTGATTATGGAAATCTTAAAAATGGAAGATGTTGAACATAATCAAGTGGATATAAAGGAATGGCTTAAAGATATAAATTGGGAGTTATTTCTTGAATTAACCATGCATCATCGGGCCTATCCATTATTAAATAAAAAATTAAAAAAGATGGATGAAAATTTGATTCCCCCATATGTCATTCAGACAATTAGCCAAAAATATATGATGAATACATATCAAATGCTTCATTTTAGCGCTGAAATGGAACAAGTATGTAAATTATTTGATAACGAAAAAATACGGCTCCTTTTCTTAAAAGGTCCAGTACTGGGGGAAGATCTCTATGGCGATGTTTCCCTTCGAACATCTGGAGATTTAGATTTTCTTATTTCAATAAATGACTTAGAAAAGGCAGAAACACTCCTTTCAAATCAAGGATATGTGAAAGATGACTATATCCAAACAGTATTGAATGACTGGAAATGGAGACATCATCATGTAACTTACTTCCATTCGCAAAAGAAAATTAAACTTGAAATACATTGGAGATTAAATCCGGGACCAGGGAAGGAACCAAGCTTTAATGACTTGTGGGAGCGGAAAAGAATTTGCTCATTAACAAGTTATCCTGTCTATTATTTGGGGAGAGAGGATTTATTTTTATTTCTTGTTTCTCACGGTGCACGGCATGGTTGGTCTCGCCTCCGTTGGTTATTAGATATAAATCAACTCGCAAGACAAGAGATTAATTGGGGATCACTCTTAAAATTAATGAAAAAGTACCAGTATTTTCATGTTGGGGGCCAGGCGCTTTTTCTAGCTTCACAATTATTAAGCACTCCTGTGACAAAAGAAATGAAAATATTCATCGAAGGTAATCGTCCAAAAAGATTAGCTCAGGCGGCCATCTTTTATCTAGAAAAAATGGTAAATCTTCATAATGATCCTGTGCCCAACGAAATAGCTAGATACCACAAAAGTCATTTATTTTTCTTGATGTCAAGGAAGCAAAGGTTTTTCTTCATTATGAGTTTCTTGTATCCATATCCTGAAGACGCTCAAACATTACCTTTACCAAATCACCTGCACTTTTTATATTTTCTGTTACGCCCCTTATTATGGGCTTGGAGGAAGACCAAGTACCATGCTCTTTCATAGGAGGAAATGAGTATGAAATATGTTTTCTATTTTATGAAGCGTTTATATTCCTTATCAGGCCGAATTCTTTATTTTAACCTAATAGGCATGGTTTTGATAAGTTTATTTGAAGGAGTTGGTATTTTATTATTAATTCCGTTGATAAATCTTAGTGGGATAATAGATGTAAATTCTAAATCTACCCCTACCATATCGTGGTTGTCTGCATTTTTCAATGACTTCCCTAAAACATTGAGTTTATTTTTCATCTTAGGTGCATATATTTT
Source organism: Neobacillus novalis NBRC 102450 (assembly GCF_001591805.1). GTDB lineage: Bacteria > Bacillota > Bacilli > Bacillales > Cytobacillaceae > Neobacillus > Neobacillus novalis. Next base: position 189,537 of record NZ_BCVP01000015.1, read on the forward strand.
GTTAATCATTACCCAAAGCTTTTTCCAAAGAAAACAAACAATCTTAAATATGAAAATTCAACAAGGTTTTATCCGTTATTTACGAGAGGATCTATATAAGTCCTTACTACAAGCAAATTGGGCGTTCTTCCTAAAAAAAAGAAAGTCAGATATTATTAATTTAATGACAAATGAAATAATGCTTGTAAGTGCTGGAACAAGTATGTTCCTTCAATTCCTAACCTCTATTGTATTTACATTGATTCAATTAGGGATTGCATTTTGGTTATCGCCACAATTAACTTTATTTGTACTATTATTTGGGATAGCTATTATCTTTTTTTCCAGGAAATTTATTAATAAGAATAATAAATTAGGAAAAGAAACCTTCGAACTTTCTCAATCGTATATTGCTGGTATTACAGACCAGTTTAATGGTATTAAAGACATTAAAAGTAATATGTTAGAAAAATCCCATTTAAAGTGGTTTAGGGAATTAAGTATAAACATGGAGGAAAATAGAATAAGTTTAGTTAAATTGAATACAATTTCTCAGTTTGTCTACAAAATAGTTTCAGCGTTTTTAATTGCAATTTTCATGTTTTTATCAATAAAAATGTTACAAGCCCAACCAGCACAGTTAATGCTGATTATTGTAATTTTTTCGAGGTTATGGCCACGGTTTAGCGGGATACAGTCTAATTTGGAGCAATTAGGATCAATTATTCCTTCCTTTAAAGCATTAATTGAATTGCAAAATCAGTGTTATGAGTCTAAGGAATTAAATGAAAAAGAACTCTACCTTGTAAAACCAATCGTATTAAAGGATGGATTGGAGTGTAGAAACGTCAGCTTCCGATATAATCTTGACGAACCTACGTACGCAGTACAAGATATAAATTTACAAATTCCAGCCAATCGTATGACAGCTTTTGTCGGTCGATCTGGAGCGGGAAAAAGTACATTAATAGATCTAATAATGGGGCTCAATCATCCGGAGAAAGGTCAAGTCTTAATCGATGGGAACATTCTCACAAGCGAAAATTTATTATCGTTGAGGCGGTCAATCAGCTATGTACCTCAGGATCCATTTTTATTTAATGCTACAATCCGAGAGAATTTGTTGATTATTGATCAAAATGCAAATGAGGAGCAAATTTGGGAAGCATTAGAGTTTGCGGCGGCAGCTGATTTTGTCAGAAAGTTACCGGATGGCCTGGATACTCTCATTGGTGATAGGGGGATAAGGCTTTCTGGAGGGGAACGGCAGAGACTTGTTCTAGCCCGAGCCATTCTACGTAAACCGTCAATCCTTGTTTTAGATGAAGCAACTAGCGCCTTAGATACGGAAAATGAATCTAAAATCCAAGAGGCAATAGAAAGACTAAAAGGAACAATGACAATTATTGTCATCGCACATCGTTTGTCTACCATCCGTAATGCAGACCAAGTAATTGTTTTAGATCAAGGGGAGATCATCCAACAAGGTCAATTTAATCAACTTGCTAGTGAAAAAAGGGGGGTATTTAGTAGTTTACTTAGAAAACAAATTGGGATCAGTGTTTGATGGTTTATTAATATTATCCTTACAGTATTTTCAAATAATTAGAAAAATTCCGTTGACTCGTTCTATATAAAGAACTATAATGATGGTTATAAAGTCTTATTTGTAGTAGAATAGTTATAGGAATTAAAAAAGTATAAAGAGTAAAATAAACAGAAATTATCCCTTTTTATCAAGAAGTTCTTTATTAAGAACAGATAAGGGCTATATGTCTTACAAAAAAGGTGGTTAAATGAATAATTTTGATCAATTTAACAATACGGAGAAAAAAAGGCCAAAGGAAATAAATTTAAAAGAATTATTTCAAGTTATTAAAAGACGGTTTTGGATAATTGCGATAGTTACCATGTTTGCCGGTATTGTCGGGGGACTGCAGAGTCAAACCAAGACTATTCCGCTGTATCAATCTTCATCAAGAATCGTAATTGGTGCAAATGAAGAATTAAGAAAAACCCTTCAGGTAATCATTAGAGACTCAATCATTTTAGACAAAGTGATAAAAGAACTAGATCTTAATAGATCGGCTGAAGTATTGGCTGGTCAAATAAGTGTTGCTAGTGTCGAGGGGTCCCAGGTTGTAAGTATTAGTGTTATAGATATGGATCCTATTTTCGCGGCAACACTAGCAGATAAGACAGCCGAGGTATTTAAGGATGAATTACCAAAGATATTCGGTCCAGAATATAACTTTATACGGTTATTGTCGGGGGCTAAAGTAAGCCCAGTACCTATCAATCAAAGTAACAATAATAAGTTATATATCGCGATTGTCGGTGGTTTAATTGTTGGAATTGGTTTGGCATTTTTATTAGAGTCATTCGATGATAGGATTCGTTCCACCCGTGAAATCGAATTATTGCTTGGGGTACGTGTATTAGGAAGGGTGTCAAAAGTAAGCAAAAGAAGTGTTAAAAAGAAAACTAATATTATGCAGCTTGATTATCATCTAAGGGGTGAGAATATTGGTAATAAATAAGCGCAAATCTTTGTCAGATAACAAAAAAAGGACAATTGTTACCTACACTCATCCAGAATCAAAGATCTCGGAGCAATTTCGGACAATTCAAGCAAACATTAAATTTTCGATGATGGAAGAAAAAAGTCGAATCTTTTTAATTACATCGCCTAGTGATGGTGAAGGTAAGTCAACTATTGCGGCTAATCTGGCAGTATCAATGGCACAACAGAAAGAGAAGGTTTTATTAATTGATGCAAATATAAGGAAACCTGCTTTGCATTCCTTTTTTAAGAAATCTAATTCAGTGGGTCTAACAGATGTACTTACTGGGAAAGTATCTTTCTATGAGGCTATTCAACATACAGAAATCGTAAGGCTAGATCTCTTAGTAAGTGGGCTTATCCAGTATAATCCAGTCGAATTATTGAGTTCTCATATGATGCAGGAACTTCTGAAAACAGCATCGAAATCATATGCTGCAATATTAATAGATACAAATGCACTTTTAGAGGTAACAGATACCAAATTATTGGCAAATCAATGTGATGGGGTTATATTGGTCATCAAAAACGGTAAAACAAAATTTGAGAAAGCGGCTGAAGCAAAAAAAGTGTTAGAATTTGCAAAGGCAAATTTGGTTGGGGTTGTAATGAATAAATAGGAATTCATAACGAGAAGTTGAAAAGGGAAAAATTTTTATCACTTATGTTCGTTATTAAGAAAATTTTGTTCCTTTAAGAATGAAAAACTGATTCTGGTGATGTCTCCTTACCGTTATCGATGGAGGTACTCGGTCATGCTGTGGGTCTTTTGACCTTAGACGCTAGTCGTCGAAAGTATGATGTGAGGACGGGTTAGATGCCCAAGTTAAATAAAAATGTTAATTATGTGTTCTTTACGAAGTTAACATAATTAACATTTTTATTTTAAACAGATTTTATTCATAAAAGTCCTTTAATAAAGGGGGGATAGTATGACCTATCGACAGAGATTATCATTATTTATTGTTATAGATTCATGTATTGTCTTAACGGCCATTTTCTTCAGTCGTTTCCTAGTCAATGGAACTTTTCATGTGATTACTTTTCCAATCGTATTAAGCTCAATGGTTATTTTACTAAGTCATTATTTACTTTCATTCAAATTCCATCTATACAAAAAAGCCTGGGAATACGCCAGTATTGGAGAGTTAATAAGTATTTTAAAGGTTATCACAATCTCCATCCTCATTGCAGCTGTTGTACAGCAGCTCATCGCTCGAGAAGTACAGTTTCGTTTACTGACCGTAACGTGGTTACTCGATATGTCTTTTATCGGCGGTTCCCGGTTTTGTTGGAGAATGTATCGGGATTCATACCTCAATAAAATCGGTAACAAAAAGAGAACGCTTATTGTTGGAGCGGGGTCTGCGGGAATGATGGTAGCAAGACAACTTCTAAAAAATAACGAGGCTGATTTACTGCCAGTTGGTTTTATCGATGATGATGATAAAAAGCATAAACTTGATATTTTAGGATTATCCGTCATTGGTGGAATTAACCAGATTGAAGCTGCAGTCGTTGCTTTAGGAATTAAGAATATTGTCATTGCTATCCCGTCACTTAGCAAAAAGGAATTAAATATGATTTTTCAAGAATGTGCAAAGACAAGTGCAAAAACACAAATTCTTCCCATGCTTGAGGATCTGATGACGGGAAAAGTATCTGTTAAACAATTCCGGGATGTACAGGTAGAGGATCTACTGGGTAGGGAGCAAGTAGAGTTAGATATTAATAGTATTGCCGAAAATATCACAAATAAAGTTGTATTAGTTACTGGAGCTGGGGGTTCAATTGGTTCAGAAATTTGCCGGCAAATTTCTAAGTTTAATCCTAGTCGCTTAATCTTACTTGGTCACGGCGAAAATAGCATTTATTCGATTGAGATGGAATTAAAGGAAACCTTTAAGAATACAGATATTGAATTTATTCCAGTGATTGCTGATTTGCAGGATGCAAAGAAAATGATGCTTGTTATGAGTACATATCTACCTGATGCAGTCTATCACGCAGCTGCTCATAAGCACGTTCCACTAATGGAGGCAAATCCTGAGGAAGCTGTGAAAAATAACATAATTGGAACAATGAATGCAGCAAAGGCAGCAAGTTGGAATGGGGTCGAAACGTTTGTAATGATTTCAACTGATAAAGCAGTGAATCCTACGAGTGTAATGGGTGCAACCAAAAGGCTTGCAGAAATGATTATTCAGTATATGGACAGTGAGAGTGAGACTAAATTTGTTGTTGTTCGGTTTGGGAATGTTCTAGGAAGCAGAGGCAGTGTCATCCCTTTGTTTAAAAGACAAATTGAAAGTGGAGGACCTGTCACGGTAACTCATCCTAATATGGTTCGTTACTTTATGACCATCCCGGAAGCATCGCGGTTAGTACTTCAAGCTGGCTCACTTGCGAAAGGTGGGGAAATATTTATTTTAGATATGGGCGACCCCGTGAAAATTGTTGATTTAGCCAAGAATTTAATAAAACTTTCAGGAAGCTCCATTGATGAGATTGGGATTGAATTTACCGGAATGAGACCAGGAGAAAAGCTTTTTGAAGAGTTATTAAAAGAAGATGAAGTTCATGAAGAGCAAATTTATCCAAAAATATATATTGGGAAAACTTCTGAACTATTAATACAAGAAATAGAAGAAGTGATCTCATCATACTCAAAGCTTGATAAAGAGGAAATTAGGAAAAGATTGATTACCCTTGCTAACTATAAAGTAGTTCCAAAACAAAAGTTATCAGTTTCCGTATAGAGGAGTGTAAGAATGAAAATTAAAAAAGCAATTATACCTGCTGCGGGGCTGGGAACAAGATTTCTTCCCCCAACAAAGGCAATGCCAAAAGAGCTAATTAAGGAAATTTAAATAAGGTGGGAGGATTGAAATGCATAAAAAGGCGCTTTTTTGTGCAACTGTCGATTATCATTTCAAAGCCTTTCATTTGCCATATTTGAAGTGGTTTAAGGAGCAGGGATGGGAAGTGCATGTTGCAGCATGTGGTGACATGAAACTTCCGTATGTGGACAGAAAATATAATATCCCAATTCAAAGATCACCTCTTAACAACAAAAATATAGTTGCATATAAAGAGCTTAAATCAATAATCGATGAAAATCAGTATAAAATTATCCATTGCCACACTCCGACGGGGGGAGTTCTTACCAGGCTAGCGGCAAGAGAGGCAAGAAAAAATGGAACAAAGGTCTTATATACAGCCCATGGGTTCCATTTTTGTAAAGGTGGCCCAGTTAGAAATTGGTTGCTATATTATCCAATTGAAAGATATCTTGCTAGGTTTACGGATTGCCTGATTACAATCAATCAAGAGGATTATATCATTGCAAAGAATCATCGGTTTAAAGCGAAAGAAATTGAACATATACATGGCGTTGGGGTGGATACAGACTTTTACAAACCAGTTGAAGAAACAGATAAATCCCTTTTAAGGAAAGAACATGGATATTATATTCATGATTTTTTATTGTTTTACGCTGCGGAATTCAATAAGAATAAAAACCAAAAGTTATTGATTGAATCATTAGCCTTAATTAAGGATGAGGTACCAAATGCAAAGCTATTACTTGCTGGGGTGGGACCTTTACAACAGGAATGCCAAGAACTTTCCCTTAGATTAGGTGTCGCTGAAATGGTTGACTTCCTTGGATATCGGAATGATATTGATATCTTACTAAAAATGAGTGATATAGCTGTTGCCTCAAGTCTTAGAGAGGGACTCCCCGTAAATATTATGGAAGCAATGGCATGTGGGTTACCCATTATAGCTAATGATAATAGGGGGCATAAAGAACTAATTGAAAATAGCAAAAACGGCTGGTTAATAAGGAATAATTCAGAGGATTTCTCAAAACAAATTAAAACTCTAGCCAATAATAGAGAACTTAAAACTAAATTTGGGATTGAAGGACGGAACATGATACTAGCTAGATTTTGTATACAAAAGGTTCTTGAAGAAAAGAGCCGTATTTATAGAAATCATATGGGTGAAATGGAGGAAGTAATTTGGGCAATCCATTAAGGATATTACATGTGGTTGTCAATATGAACCGTGGTGGTGCAGAAACCTTAATCATGAATCTGTATCGGAATATAGATAGATCAAGGGTTCAATTTGATTTCTTAACATGTAAAGAGGGGGTATTCGATACAGAGATAGTTAAACTGGGTGGTATAGTTCACAGAATCCCATATATCTCAGAAGTTGGACACTTTAAATATGTTAAAGAACTAAATAAATTTTTTACAATAAATAATCATTATAAAGTTGTTCATTCACACATGGATAAGATGACCGGTTTAGTTCTCCGCGAAGCTAAAAAAGCAGGTATACCTATCCGCATATCACATAGCCATAATACTAGTAGTGAGGGAGGGCTGGCTTCAAAAGTATATAAATGGTACGCGGGGAAGTTTATCCTTCCAAATACAACAAATTTTTTTGCATGCTCAAATTATGCTGCTGAGTGGTTGTTTAAGAACAGATCACACGCTGCCAGAATCTTAAAGAATGGAATTGAATGTGATAAATTTGTATTTTCTCAAGGGGTTAGAGAAGAGGTAAGAAAGGAACTAGAGCTAGATAAAAATGTATTCATTCTAGGGCACGTGGGTAGATTTGCTCATCAGAAAAATCATGGATTTCTTATTAATACTTTTGCTGAATATCACAAAATAAATCAAGATTCCGTTTTGATTTTAGTTGGAGATGGGCCGCTGCGTTTAGAAATTGAGAAACAGGTTGTAGAGTCAAATTTAAAAGATAAGGTAATATTTATGGGGATTCGAAGTGACATCCAGCGTTTACTGCAAGCATTTGACGTTTTTGTATTTCCTTCTTTACATGAAGGATTACCTGTTTCATTAATTGAGGCCCAAGGCGCCGGATTACCATGTATAATATCTGATAATATATCTCATGAAGTTGAAATTGGAAGTGATTTAGTTGAATTTATTCCTTTATCAGATAAAAGTTTGTGGGTCGAAAAAATCAAGGGAATATCATCTACAAATTTAAGGAGAAGAGATTTTACAAATACAATAGCAAAACAGGGGTATGACATAAGGGAAACAGCGGGAAATATAGAAGACTTTTACTTAGGTATATCGGGGTGACTTTTAAATGAAATTATTGACCGTATTTACTCCGACCTATAATCGAGCATATTGTCTTAATGCGTGTTATCAAAGCCTTCTTCGTCAAACGTGTAAAGATTTTGTATGGTTAATAATTGATGACGGGTCGACTGATAAAACAAGAGAATTAGTAAATAGCTGGATTAAGGAGAACCGGATTGAAATCAACTATCATTGGCAAGAAAACCAGGGGATGCATGGTGCACATAATACCGCCTATGAACTTATTAATACAGAACTAAATGTTTGTATTGACTCTGATGACTACATGCCTGAACATGCCGTTGAAAAGATTAAAATGTTTTGGAAAAGGTACGGCAGTGACAAGGTGAGTGGAATAATTGGTCTGGACTCTTATACTGATAAGAGCATCATCGGTACTGATTTACCTAAAGGTCTTCAAAGTTCTACATTGTATGATCTATATTACAAATATGGTGTAACAGGTGATAAAAAGCTTGTTTATCGAACCCAACTCACCAAGCAGCATCCATACCCTATATTTGAGAACGAAAAATATGTAGGCTTGGCCTATAAATACTATATGCTTGACATGGAATATGAATTGCTCTTATTGAATGAAGTGCTTTGTTGTGTTGAGTATCTTCCTGATGGTTCTTCATTAAATATGTTTAATCAGTATCGTAAGAATCCCAGGGGATTTGCTTTCTACCGTAAAGAGCTTATGAAGTTACCATTTACTAGTTTCTCATTTAAGTTTAGGCAGGCCATACATTATGTTTCAAGTAGTCTAATGATTAAGAATTGGAGACTTTTAAGCGAGACACCAGGTAAAATGCTAACACTTTTGGCCATTCCATTCGGCATTTTTTTATACTTTTATATTGCTACAAAAACAAGCCAGCCTGAATCAGGTTAAACTTTACTGAAAACGATTATTAAACTAAGAATTACGGAAGGAACTATAATTATGACCATTCTATGGATCAATCTTGCCATAGTTTTTGTTTTGTCATTGTTTTCAAGATACTTCTCAGTTTCCACAGTGGGATTGCCCACTTCAGTTCCAATAAAACCAAATAAATTATTAGCTTTTGGTGCAATGATCTCTTTGGTACTAGTTGCAGGTCTTAGGTCTAATATCGGGGATACTTATTTTTATAAGCATATATTTGAAACAAATGATTTCACTTGGGAATATGTCAATTCGCAAAAAGATATTGGTTTTGGGATCATGCAAATGATTTTAAAAATGTATTCCAATGACCCTCAAATCTTAATTTTTACAACTGCTATTATTACAAATATACTTATCGTTCTTGTTTTGTACAAATACTCGCGTTTGTTTGAATTAAGCACGTATGTTTATATTACAGGCGGGTTATTTTTAGTTTCCATGAATGGTATGAGGCAATGCCTTGCAGCTGCGATAGTGTTTACTGCAACCAAATATTTAATAAACGGCAATTGGTTTAAATATATTTTAATTGTACTTTTTGCCTCTACCTTTCATGAAAGTGCTTTGGTTCTAATCCCAATTTATTTTATGGTTAGATTTAAAGCATGGTCAAAAGCAACGTTTATTCTCTTATCCTTCTCAGTAGTTATTGTTATAGGATTTGATAAATTTTCAGGTATATTATTTTCAGCTATCCAAGATACGCAATATGGTCACTATCAGAGTTTTGATGAAGGTGGAGCAAGTTTTATGAGGGTTGCAGTAAATGGTGTCCCCCTTATAATCGCCTATCTTGGGAGGGATAAGCTTAGGAAAATATTCCCTGAGAGTGACTATATAGTAAATATGGCAATAATCGGATTAGTCTTTATGATTGTTTCCACACAAAATTGGATTTTTGCAAGGTTCTCAATTTATTTCGGTTTATATGAACTTATTCTTATTTCATGGATTATAAAGTTATTTAATGAGAAGGATCAAAGGTTCATCTATTATGCACTTTTGATATGTTATTTTTTATTTTATTATTTCGAAAGTGTTATTTCTTTAAATATCATTTATAAAAGTAATTATTTATTATAGAAATTTTCAGTATGGGGGGTGAATACATTGGAAAATACACCTAATCGAATATTACATATTGTTAGCTCAATGGAACGCGGTGGGGCAGAAACCCTAATCATGAATATTTATAGGAATTTGGATCGATCAAAAATTCAATTTGACTTTATATCACATTCAGGTAAACAAGGAGATTATGAAAAGGAAATTTTGGAGCTGGGGGGAAGAATATTCAAAGTTCCCAGTTTAGGGCGACTTGGTCCAATCGCTTATATAAAAGAATTAGTAAAAATTATGTCAGCAAATTCTTTTATTGCTGTTCATTCTCATACAGACTTTCAAAGTGGTTTTCCTGCTTTAGCAGCAAAAATAAGCGGGATTAAAAAGAGAATTTGTCATTCCCATAGTACCAATTGGAATAGGGGAAATCGATATTCTGAAAAATTGATGTTAAAAATCCTTCGAACAATAATTAAATTTTCTGCAACACATTATTGTAGCTGCAGCAAAGAAGCAGCGGAGTTTCTCTTTGGAAAGAAGATGCTTAATAAAGGAATAGTGAGTATTCTTAAAAATGGTATTAATATCACCCAATTTTCCGGTATAGACACAAACTTTAAAGAAAGTGTTTTCGATGAGTTGGAACTCCCAAGAAATTCGAAGATTTTAGGTCATGTAGGGCGGTTCTCGGATTCAAAGAATCATATGTTTATCTTAAAAGTTTTAAAGAAATTAGCAGAGGAAGACAATTGTTTTGTGGCCCTATTAATAGGTGACGGTCCCCTAAAAGACAGTATTGAAAAAGAAGCACAAAGGCTAGGAATTTTAAATAACCTAAGGCTCTTAGGGGTAAGAGAGGATATCCCCAGATTAATGAAAGCCTTTGATGTATTCCTATTTCCTTCACAATTTGAAGGTTTTGGTATTGTAGCATTGGAGGCCCAATGTGCGGGAACTCCATGTGTCATTTCCGATGCAGTGCCAAAAACGACAGATATGGGATTAGGATTAACATCATATGTCAGTCTTGATGAGAGGATAGAAATTTGGTGTTCGGAAGTTAAAGCAGCCTTAAATAAGGAAAGACCCGATAGTAAGTTAATTAACCAAGAGATATCCCAAAGAGGCTATAATATTGAAAATAACCTCTATAATTGGATTGATTTATATGGTGCTAGCTGACGGAGGAAAACGCATTGTAAGCCAGGATAAAACGTAACATAATAATTTGTTATTGGCGAGGAAATTTATATGAAAAAAACAATACTAATTACATCCTTTGACTTGGCTATAGGTGGTGTAGAAAGAAGTTTAATAGGGTTATTAAGTCAAATTGATTACACAAAATATGATGTAGATTTAATGTTATTTAAACATGAAGGAGAATTCCTCCCATTCTTGCCAACCGGTCCTAAATTATTACCAGAACTACCTTCCTACACAACCTTTAGAATGCCAATTGCCCAAATAGCAAAAGAAGGACATTTTCCTATTGCTATTTCGAGAATCATTGCGAAATATATCGGATCGTTTCACGGAAAAATGAAAAATATTGATGAACCGGGCTACCTGGTTATTCAATATGGTTGGGAGATGGCTAATCGCTATTTGCCAAAATTATATAAAGAGTATGATGTGGCCATAGGTTTTCTATGGCCACATCATTTTGTAGCCGAAAAGGTAAAAGCAAAAAGAAGGATAGGATGGATACATACAGATTATTCCAATATCCATTTGAACAGGAAACTAGAAACAAAGATGTGGGATAAATTAGATAATATCGTTGCTGTGTCGGAGGAATGTTCAAACACTTTCATAAATATATTTCCGGACCAAGAACAAAAGACAATGGTGATAGAAAATATTTTATCTCCCGCATTTATCAGGAAACAAGCAGATGAAAACCAACCTGAAGAAATTAAAAAGACTCCTGGGAAAACGATTCTATTAACAGTTGGTCGCTTTTCCCATGCAAAAGGGTTGGATTATGCAATAAAGGCATGTAAAGAATTGGTGAATGCTGGTTACGATGTTGAGTGGTATGTAGTTGGATATGGTCCCCTTGAAGCTGACTTAAGAGAAATCATCAACCAATTAGACTTGTCAAATAGGTTCTTTCTGATAGGTAAAAAGACAAATCCATATCCATACATTAAAGCATGTGATATCTATGTACAGCCATCAAGATATGAAGGCAAGGCGGTTACGATTAGAGAAGCCCAAATATTAGGGAAGCCTGTTGTTATCACAAATTTCCCAACAGCTAAAAGCCAAGCATCTGATGGAGTTGATGCTTTAATAACCACTCAAGATGTTACTGGTATTGCGAAGGGAATTGAAAATTTAATAAACGATGATAATCTGCGGAATAAGCTAATAGCAAATGTTCTATCAAAGGATTATGGGAACGAAAGCGAAATTGAAAAGTTATATAACCTAATAGGTTAGGAATATTGAACCTATGTATATTTATTAGGGTAGAAAAATGGATGCTTCAAAATTATTAGCTCAACAAAAATTTCAGCAAATATTAATTCAAACAATTGCGAGTTCTCAGGATAATTTAAATATTAGAGTCATAGAATTAATAGAGGTAATTAAACAACAAATTATTTCAGAAAAAAGTCAAGTGTAAACTTAGAATTGTAGGGGATGGCTTGTATTGAAGCGAATGTTTGATCTCTCAGTATCATTGGTTTTGTTAGTGGGTCTTTCTCCCATCTTTATTATTATTGCTTTGTTGGTAAAGTTAAAATTAGGATCGCCAATCCTATTCAGACAGCTGCGCCCTGGATTAGGGGGAAAACCATTTTACCTTTATAAACTTAGAACAATGACAAATGAAAAAGATCATAAAGGCCAGTTACTACCCGACTATGAAAGGCTGACCCACTTTGGTCAGTTTCTAAGAAAATATAGTTTAGATGAATACCCACAATTAATTAATGTGATCAAGGGGGATATCAGTTTAGTTGGACCAAGGCCATTGTTGATGGAGTATCTTCCGTTATATACAAAAGAGCAATCAATAAGACATGATGTTAGACCTGGCATAACCGGTTGGGCACAAGTAAATGGAAGGAATGCGATATCGTGGGAAGAGAAATTTGAATTAGATGTTTGGTATGTAAACAATCGATCCTTCTTCCTTGATACGAAAATTCTATTTTTAACAGTCTTCAAAGTAGCGACTTCTGAGGGAATAAATCAGCCAGGAAAGGCTACAATGGAATGCTTTAAAGGGTCGAGTTCCACTGTGAGAGGGGGACATGGATGAAAATTGTAGTGATTGGACGTGGAGGTCACAGTAAAGTAATCGCTGATATGATTTTATCGGACAAAGAAAATGAAATTGTCGGTTTTTTAGATGATAAATACGATGATGTAGGACTGGTTGAGAATGTCTATTGTGGTCCAATTTCCACTGCTATACATTTGCTTGAACATTCCCGAGACTTAAAATTTGTCATTGCGATTGGGGATAATAAGGTTCGCCAATCCATTGTTCGGAAATTAAATATTCCTGATAAGAATTATATTTCTGTCATTCATAAATCGGCTGTTATTAGTCCTAGTGCCAAGATTGGCCATGGTACAGTTGTCATGCCTCATGCGGTCATAAATGCAGATACAAGAATCGGTGTTCATTCAATAGTAAACACAGCCTCAGTGATTGAACATGATAGTGTAGTTGGGGAATTTTGCCATGTGTGCCCAGGAACCACTTTAACAGGAACTGTTCAACTAGGTAAAGGAAGCTATGTTGGCGCAGGGGCGACAATTATCCCAAACGCTAAGATTGGTGACTGGGCCATTATTGGTGCAGGGGCAACGGTCATAACGGATATACCCTCCCATTGTACAGCTGTTGGTATTCCTGCCAAGATTAAAAAAGTTAATCCCGTGATGGAAGAGGTGAATTAATTGATAAATACAACATATAAAAAGAGGGTTTTTCTTTCATCGCCACATATGAGCGGGGATGAGCTAAGGTATATAAAGGAAGCCTTTGACACCAATTGGATAGCACCGCTCGGACCGAATGTTGATGAATTTGAAAAAGAAATAGCCGAATATGTAGGAGCCAATGAAGCTGTTGCCGTAAGTTCAGGAACTGCAGCGATTCATTTGGCTCTTTCTTTATTAAATGTAAAAAAGGGTGACAAAGTTTTTTGTTCAAGCCTCACCTTTATTGCAAGTGCCAATCCGATTATTTATCAGGGAGCGGAGCCAGTATTTATCGATTCCGAGCCAGTTACATGGAATATGTCTCCCGATGCTTTAGAAAAGGCATTTAAAGATGCATCGGATGAAGGAAATCTACCGAAAGCAGTCATCGTTGTGAACCTGTATGGGCAAAGTGCAAAAATGGATGAGATAACTTCCATTTGTGATCATTACAATGTTCCAATGATTGAAGATGCTGCCGAATCCATTGGTTCTACATATAAAGGAAAAGCAAGCGGAACATTTGGCCAGTTTGGTATTTATTCATTTAATGGTAACAAGATTATCACAACTTCTAGTGGCGGTATGCTTATTTCGAACGATACGGGTGCATTAAAAAAAGCCCGCTTTTTGGCCACTCAAGCCCGGGATCCGGCGCCGCATTATCAACATAGCAATATTGGATTTAATTATCGAATGAGCAATATCCTTGCTGGGGTTGGAAGAGCTCAATTAAGGGTTTTAGATGAACGTGTGAAAGCAAGAAGAAATATTTTTAACAGATATTATCAGGAATTAGCTAATCTACCGGGATTTTACTTCATGCCTGAACTAGAAAATACCTTTTCCAATCGTTGGCTGACAGCCCTCACTATAAATGAAGAAGAGGCAGGTGTTTCAGTTGGGGAATTGTTAAAGGCCTTAACCGAAGAAAATATTGAAGCACGGCCTGTTTGGAAGCCGCTTCATATGCAGCCTATTTTTCAAGGGGTTAAATATTATCCACATGGTGAAAACGAGAATATCTCCGAATATCTATTTATAAATGGGATATGTTTACCCTCAGGATCTAATTTGAATGAAGATGACCAAACAAGAATTATTAATTGTATTAAAGATACGGTATCTATAGGGAATGAAAGAAAGAGATATGTTTAATTATCGTGCATGAAATTTTAGAAGACAAAAACGGGGTATGTCTAATGATAGGAAGAAATATATATGAAATTCGAATGAAAAAAGGTTTCACATTATCAGAGCTTGCAGAACGCGCTGGGATTTCAAAGTCCTACCTAAGTAATATTGAGCGAAACTTAAACCAGAATCCCTCCATTCAAGTCATTAGAAAGATTGCCCAGGTTTTGGATGTTGATCTAAAGATTCTGATAAAAACAGGGCCAAATGATGAAGAGCAACAATTACCAGATAAAGAGTGGATTGATTTAGCAAATGAATTTAAAAAATCAGGGATTGAAAAGAATCAAATCCAAGAATTTAAACAATTAATTGAATTTATTAAGTGGCAGAATCAAAATATGGATACAAAAAAATAAGTACTTTTGAGGTTTTATGCTTTCCGGATCTGGCCGACTTCACCATTTCCTTTCTATTTAAAATAATGAAGGTAGGCGGATGCTAATTGAATCAAAAAGTAAGTGTGGTTGTTCCGATATATAAGGTTGAACAATATCTTGCAAGATGTGTAGAAAGTATTTTGGAACAAACATATACGAATTTAGAAGTTATTCTTGTGAATGATGGATCCCCTGATAATTGTGGAACCATCGCAGAAAGCTATGCAATATCCGATAATCGGGTCAAAGTATTCCATAAGGAAAACGGAGGATTATCTGATGCTAGAAATCATGGTATGCAGTATGTAACAGGAGAATATACTATTTTTGTTGACAGTGATGATTGGTTAGAGAGAAGTATGATAGAGGAACTTGTCAAAATAAGTAGTGAATATGAAGCAGAAGTAGTGCAATCAGCATTTTATTATGCCTACAATGATCACCTGTTATTTGACAATAGGGTTTATAACCAGAAGGCTTCTCCGGTAGTATTGGATAATAAATTATTAATGTATGAACTTGTAAGAAACAACGTAGTCAAAAATTTTGCCTGGGGCAAGCTCTATAAAACTAAGCTAATCAAAGACATTCCTTTTAAAAAAGGTGTTTTATTCGAAGATGTATTTTGGGCCCATCAAGTTATGCGGAGCGTGCAAACGTTTGTTTGTTTAAATACCCCCTATTATTTTTACTTGCAAAGAGATGATAGCATTGTAGCAACCTATTCTCCAAGGAACTTGGATATTCTTAAGGGATTAAAAGAAAGACATCGTTTTATTGAAAAGTACTACGTAAATCTAACGAATGAATCATATAAGACACTTTTAAAAACCAATTTAATCCATTACAACCTTCTTTTAAGGAACAGGAAAAAAGATTATAAAGGGTTGTATCGGAAAGAAATATACGAGTATATCAAGGGGAATTTTACAGAAATTAAAAAAGCAGCGGAAGATGATGAACTCCTAAAAAAACAACTTATACTGTTTATAATTCATCCGTATTTAAACGTCTTTTTTCTGATTCTTCAAAAGGTATTAAGAAAAGTAAAAATTCTACCTCAACCGATTGGTCTGGAACGAATTGATTTTTAAGGTGACATTATTAGTCATATTCTTATGGTACTCCTGGTAAAAGGGGTGCCTTTTTTACTACACGGGGGCGAAAGATACTTGGTCAAACACTTTGCAGCACTTTTCATGATTTATCTATTCAACTGTCTGCCCATTAAGAAAAACAAAATATTTCTATTTAGTTACTATGGAAGCCAATATGGGTGTAATCCTAAATACATTTCGGAATATATTCTCTACAATTATCCTAAAGATACATTCGATGTGGTTTGGGCTTTCAATGATCTTACTGGTAAAGCACATTTTAGCGGTTTTCGAAAAGTAAAGATAATGACTCTTAGGTATTTTTATGAATTATGTACATCTAAAGTTGTGATTACCAATTTTAGAACAACCGATTTATATGTAAAGAGGAAAAATCAGTATTATATTCAGACTTGGCATAGTTCTTTACGTTTAAAACAAATAGAAAAGGATGCGGAAGAATCACTTCCACAAACCTATATTAATATGGCCAAAAAGGATTCATTAAAGTGTGATTTATTATTATCGGGGTGTGAATATAGCTCAGAAGTTTTTAAAAGATCATTCTGGTACCAGAGGGAAATTTTTGAATATGGTACTCCCAGAAATGATTTGCTTTTCAGCGATAATTCATTATTAAAAAAGAAAGTTCTAAAGGAATTGAATATAGAGGATCATCAAAAAATCGTTCTGTATGCTCCAACATTTAGGAAAGACAATAATAATTTAGAAATCTATAACTTAGAGTATTCTAATATTAATAAACGGTTGAGAAATAAATTTGGTGGGGAGTGGACCTTTTTAGTCAAATTACATCCGCACCTAATATCCAAGTCAAGTGAATTGATCTTTGATGACAACGTAATTGATGTAACTTCGTATGATGATATTCAAGAACTACTATGTATTGCTGATATTTTAATTACCGATTATTCATCACTAATGTTTGACTATTCTATCACTCAACGACCGTGTTTCTTGTATGTACCAGATCTAATCGAATATATAAAAAAGGATAGAAATTTATATTTTGATGTAAAGGAACTACCTTTTATTAGTGCCGAAAGCACACAAGAATTATTGGATAAAATAGAGTACTTTGATAAAGAAATTTACCTTAAAGACGTATCCGATTTTATTAAACAAGTAGGGTCATTTGAAAAAGGAAAGGCCAGTGAGCACCTGCTCAAGCATATAGAGAAGGTTTGCTTTAACGCGGATAGGAGGAAAAGTTATGAAAGAAAAGCAATATAAAATCGGTTATACAACCGGAGTATTTGATTTATTTCATGTTGGGCATCTCAATATATTAAAACGCGCAAAAGAACAATGTGAATATCTTATTGTTGGAGTAAGTACGGATGAATTAGTAATGGATTATAAGGGGAAATTTCCAGTTATACCACACCATGAAAGAATGGAAATAGTTAAGGGGATAAAATATGTTGACAAGGTTGTTCCCCAAACCAATAGGGATAAATTTTTAGCCTGGGAATCTTTAAAGTTTGACGTTTTGTTTGTCGGTGATGATTGGAAAGGAAGCCCACTTTTCAATGAATTAGAAAAGAAATTTAATCATGTTGGGGCGAATATTATTTATTTTCCTTACACCGAGGGAGTTTCATCAACCATTGTAAAGCAGAAAATTACATTATAAGGACGGAAAGAGGAACAAGATGAAACCTGTAATTAGTATTATCGTACCTGTTTATAATGTTGAACCGTTTATCGAGGATTGCTTGAACAGTATTCTTGCTCAGAGTTTTTCCAACCTTGAGGTTATTCTTGTTAATGATGGTTCAACCGATAAAAGTGGAGATATTTGTCATGAATATGAAAAATTGGACAGAAGAGTGAAAGTGATTAATCAGGAATATGGCGGTGTAAGCGCAGCAAGAAATGCTGGCGTGAAGGTTGCGCAAGGGGTTTTTATTGGTTTTGTAGATGGCGATGATCGTATTGATAAAGATATGTATACAAAGCTTTATTGTCTATGCGAGGAAACAAATAGTGATATTTCCATTTGTAAATTAGGTAGAGAAATTAATGGAGAACTGATTAACGAGGAGGAAGAGGTTTTTATAAAGGAAATGGATAATACCGAAGCAATGAGGGAGCTTTTCAAAGGAGATTTATATAGGTTTTCGCTATGCAATAAACTATTCAAAAGGAAATGTTTTGAAAACATACAATTCCCAGAAGGAAGAATTCATGAGGATTTATCGACGACTTATCGACTTATTGCAAATGCAGATAAAGCTGTATATACCAATTATATTGGGTATATATATGTTAAACGGGAGAATAGTATATTAACCTCAAAGTTTAACCAAAAAAGGTTAGATGCTTTTATTGGATGGGATGAAATATTATTATTTATGAATGAAAAATATCCCAAGCTATCAAAGGAGTATATTTCTTGTTTCGTATATGGGTGTGTCGATAATATTTATTACATTTTGAACCAAGTTACAGACAAGGAAGCTAGTAGGAAATATTTAAAAAAGATACAACAAAGTGCTATGACCTATCAAAGGGCCATCATAAAAAATGAAATATTATCGAAAAAATACAAATACATAATGACATTACTATATTATAATGTTGGCTTATTGCTATTATCTAATAACATCAAAAGATATTTATAGTCAGTAAATCAAAAATAGAAAGAGTGAGTGACTCGAAAGTTATGAAAAAAAACCTATTATTTGTAATTGATTCATTAAACTGTGCAGGAGCGGAAAAAAGCTTAGTCACATTATTATCACTTTTGGATTACTCCAAGTACACCGTAGACCTAATGCTATTCGGTCACGGTGGAGAGCTTGAGGAATTAGTTCCGAAAGAGGTAAATATTTTAAAACCGCTAAAGTATACAGAATTTGCGGCTTTGAGTATGAAACAAGCAATTACTTACTCTGTAAGTCATATTAACTTTAAGATGTTCTCCTCCAGGATGAAGTACTCGTTGGGAATCCGTAAGAAAAAATTTAGTAATCCACAGAAAGCCAGAATCTTTTGGCAAAGTGTTTCAAATGTTATTGAAAATAATCCTAAGGCATATGATATAGCTATTAGTTATGCGCAGGGAATTCCTACTTTCTATGTAGCAGACAAGGTAGAAGCAAGGAAAAAATATGCTTGGGTGAACACAAGTTTTAGGTTGGAAGGACAGGAAAAGCTTTTTCAAAAAAAAATTTATGATCAATATGACAAAATAGTAGCTGTTTCTGAGTCAGCGAGAGAAATATTATTGGAAACATTTCCATACTATTCAAACAAGATAAATGTGATTTTTGATATTAATAATCCTGATTCTATTTATAAGATGGCTAGTATTGGGGATAGTTATGAGGATCAATATAAAGGAATGCGTATACTTACAATTGGCAGATTAGCTAAAGGAAAGGGATACGATATTGCCCTTGAAGCATGTAAAAAACTTAAAGAAAGAGGACTAAAATTTAAATGGTATGCGTTGGGGAAAGGTCCACTGAAAAAGGAAATAGAAGAATATATAAAGGTAAATGACTTGTCTGAACATTTTATCTTGTTAGGGGTTAAGTCAAATCCTTACCCATATATAAAAAATGCTGATTTGTATGTACAGACTTCGAGGTTTGAGGGGTTCGGACTAGCGATTGCAGAGGCACGAATGCTTAATATTCCAGTCGTCACTACAAGGTTTGATGCAGTTTACAATCAAATGGTTGATGGGAAAAATGGTTTAGTGGTTGATATGAGCTCAGATGCCGTTTGTGATGGGATATTAAAAATGATCTCTGATCATGAATTAAGGGATAGTGTTATCGAATACCTACATTCTGAGAAGAAAGGAAATGTTGAGGAAATAGATAAGGTTTATCAATTAATTGGATAAAGAAAGTGAGAAATAAATGAAAAAAAAGCTATTATTTATGTTGATCAATATGAATGTAGGTGGGACGGAGAAAGCATTACTGAACATGCTATCAGAAATCCCTTCAAAGGAATATGACATCACCCTTTTAATGTTGGAAGAATACGGCGGATTTTTAAATTTGTTACCTAAGGATATTCATGTTGAATATTTACCGGAATATTTCAAGATGAAAAATATATTAAATCAGCCACTCCACATCGTTGCTTTAAACTTTCTTAGAAGGGGGAGATTCGTTAAAGCCTTTACTATAATTTTGCTTCACTTAATTTCAAAAATTACGAAAGAAAGAAGCATTATATTTAAATATGCCTTAAAAGATTATCAAGATAACAAAGCGGAATATGATGTTGCAATAGCTTATGCAGGCCCCATGGACTTCATAAGCTATTTTGTTATAAACAAGATTAAAGCTAAAAAGAAAGTCCAATGGATCCATTTTGATGTTACTAGGATTGGATTTAATAAAAAATTTGCCGAGAAAATTTATAAAAAATTCGATAAGCTCTATGTAGTTTCAAATGAGGGCAGGAAAAAGTTAATTAATTATTTGCCGAATCTTAACGACAAGGTCGATACCTTTTTCAATTTGATATCACCAAGTTCGATAGTGAAGATGGCTAATGATGGGGTTGGGTTTGAGGATCATTTTAAAGGGTTAAGAATATTAACAGTAGGTCGACTAACTAAAGAGAAGGGGCAGGATTTAACAATCCCCGTATTAGCAAAATTAAAAGAAGATGGGTACAAAGTTAGGTGGTATTGCATTGGTGATGGGCGAGACAAAGAAGATTATGAAAAATTAGTAGAAGAATACAATGTAAAAAAAGACTTCAAATTCCTAGGAGCTAACCCTAATCCATATCCTTTTATGAAACAGTGTGATCTATATGTGCAGCCATCACGACATGAAGGTTATTGTATTACATTAACAGAAGCAAAATGCTTTGATAAGCCGATAATTAGTACAAATTTTACAGGGGCTAGTGAACAAATTATTCATAATCATACTGGATTAATTATAAATTTTGATGCACAAGAAATGTATTTAGCTATTAAACGATTGTTAGATGATGAAAACCTAAGGAGAAATTTAGAAGGAAATTCACGAAATAACAAAATAAACACAACAACTGAAATTCAAAAACTTTTTAATATTGTTCCAAATTAAAGTCTCAAGTTTTGATTACAAAAGAAACTTGAGACTTTTCTTTTGTAATCAAAACTTTGTGGAAGATAGGGAGGAAATAACATTGAAAAAGGTGCTTTTTATGCTCAGCAGTATGAACATTGGCGGTGTAGAAAAGTCATTTCTTTCCCTATTAACCGAGATACCTAAAGAAAAATATGATATTACCCTTTTGCTGCTGGAAAAGAAAGGTGGATTTTTGGAGTATATCCCCGATTGGGTCAAAGTTGAGGAGGCTTCATGGTTTCATTCAGTGAAGCCGGTTATCATGCAGCCGCCACAACAAACCATAAAAGATTATGTGAAGAATAAACAATACTTAAAAGTGCCAGGATTTATTTTTTCATATTACATCTCAAAATATTTAAATAACAGGCATTTTTATTATAAGCAAATTTTTAAAAGCATACCTCCACATGAAAATACATATGATGTAGCTATTTCATACCAAGGGTCAACCGATATCATTGATTATTATATAGCCCATAAAGTTAAAGCACCTAAAAAAATATCATGGGTCCATTTTGATATTTCAAAACATCAGGTTAATAAAAGGTTATATACAAAATTGTACAAGAGATTCAATCAAATATATGTAGTTTCTAAAGAAGCAAAGCGGCGTTTAATAGAGCAAATTCCGACGGCAAAAATTAAGGCAGAGACTTTTATGAATATAGTACCAGCTAATCTGATAAATGAAATGGCAAAAGAAACAATCAAATTTGATGAAACATACAAAGGTATAAAAATTGTTACAGTTGGAAGGCTTTCAAAGGAAAAAGGCCAGGATATGGCAATTAAAGTTTTATCCAGACTAAGAAAAGCTGGCTATGATGTGAGATGGTACTGTATTGGTGATGGAAACAATAGAAAGGAGTATGAAAGACTAATTAGGGATTATGGCTTAAAGAATGACTTTTGGTTATTAGGGTCCACACCTAATCCTTATCCTTTTATATCAAATGCAGATATTTATGTCCAAACATCGAGACATGAGGGATACTGTCTAACACTTGCAGAGGCTAAATGTTTGCTAAAACCAATCATAACGACAAACTTCACAGGTGCATATGAGCAAGTTAAGGATGGATACAATGGATTCATTGTTGATTGTAGTGAGGATGAATTATATAAGAAGTTAAAATACCTTATTGAAAATCCTTTACAAAGAAAAATATTTATTGAGAATCTAAAAACCAATGATGTAAATTCAACTTTTAAAACACAAAAGCTGTCAATATAGAAAGGAACTTTGAATATGAATCCCAAAATTAGTATTATTGTGCCCGTATATAAAGTAGAGCCCTATATACGAAAATGTGTTGATTCGATATTAGCACAAACATTAACAGATTTTGAACTAATCCTTGTAGATGACGGGTCACCAGATAATAGTGGGGAAATTTGTGATGAATATGCAAGTATAGATAGTCGAGTTGTCGTAATACATAAAGAAAATGGAGGGCAGTCAACGGCAAGAAATGCTGCACTTGATATTGCAAAAGGAGACTATATAGGATTTGTTGATAGTGATGATTGGATTGAAGCAGATATGTATGAATTGCTTTATGATATGTGCATAAAAAATAATTGTGATATCGCAAATTGCACGAGTACAATCTATTTTAAAAATAGAACTGTAAAAAATGGAACACATTCTTTAACATTACACAGTAGAAAGGAAGCAATGAGGGTGATGTTAGAAGGTAAATTATATGATGAAGTAGTATGGACAAAGTTGATTAAACGTAGTTTGCTGGAAAACATCAGATTTCCAGTGGGTGTAATCTATGAAGATACAGCATTTACTTATAAAGTCATTCATAATGCTACCCGGATATGCTGCGTGGGGGCACCAAAATATCATTATATAAAACGTGATGAGAGTACGATGGATCGGGCTATAAAGAACTTAAGAATTGATGCTGTATTAATATATGAAGAGATGTATAAATTTATTGAAAGGAATTATCCGGAATTACAAACGCTAGTTACATTAAAACTAGCGAATAGTGCAATGGTCATTTTAAACTTGATTTCATTTAACTCTAAATTTTCAAAGTATAAAACCGAATACCTTAAAGTCGCAAGCATATTAAATAGATATTTTAGTAAAACCATAAGACTTGAAGAATATCCAAGTTCTGTAAAAATGTTATTAACAGCAACGAAAGTTCAGCCATTACTTTACAAACTATTAATTAATTTGAAGAAGGAATAATAATGAGAACAAATCATTCAATAAAAAATATTTCCATAAGCATACTTTCTCAAGTAGTTATTATTTTACTAGGCTTTTTATCTAGAAAGATTTTCTTAGACAGCCTTGGAGCGGATTATTTAGGTATTAACGGGTTATTAACTAATGTTTTGTCAATTATGGCGTTGGTAGAAGGCGGAATAGGAATAAGTATTGTTTATAACTTGTATAAACCATTGGCGGAGGATGACCGAAACAAAATAATCGCCTTAGTCCAGTTATATAAAAAGGCTTATGGAATATTAGCTATTATTATATTAGTTATCAGTATTATTTTATATCCATTATTAGGACATTTAATGAAAGATGGAAGTTCGATATCGCAGCTTTCGATCATTTACTTTTTATTTGTAGCAAAGAATATGATTTCTTATTTAAATGCTCACAAGTGGTCCTTAATAAATGCAGATCAAAGAGGCTATGTACTAGCTCGAACCAACCTAATTATTCAAGTAGCAACTACCATAGCCAGGATTATCATCTTACTAGTAACAAAAAATTATATCTTTTACTTAGTAATAGAACTTTTCTTTTACTTACTTCAAAATATTATTAATGGAAGAATTGTTAATAATCGATATCCTTATATAAAAACAAAAATTAAACACAAAATCGATAATAATATAAAAGAGAACTTAGTAAAAAACGTCAAGGCAATGTTTTTACATAATATTGGTGGCTATTTAGTTTTTGGGACAGATAATATTCTTATTTCGGCCTTTATAAGTATCGCAACAGTAGGTATCTATTCAAATTATACAATGATAACACAGCAATTATCAGCTTTAGTTAGCCCGATATTAGGCGGTATTGGAGCCAGTGTGGGAAATCTAATTGCAACGGAAAGTAAAGAGAAAAATTATTCAATTTTTAAAGTGTCTTATTTAGTGAATTTTTGGATATATTCATTTTGTGTGATTTTTTTATTTAACTTGCTAGAACCTTTTATTAGCTGGTGGCTTGGAAAACAATATTTATTGGATAATTTAACCTTTACCTTTATTTTAGTGAATTTCTATTTAGACGGAATGAGATCAGCAATTTCAACATTTAAAAATAAAGCAGGGTTATTTGTACAAGATAAATATGCGCCATTAATTGAGGGAGGAATTAATTTAATTGCATCATTAATTTTGGTTAAAGTTTATGGGTTAACCGGGATTTTTATTGGAACAACCATAAGCACTATAGCGACAGTATTGTGGACCCAGCCATGTATAGTTTATAAACATGTTTTTAAGAAATCAGTATCCACTTATTTTATTAAATATGGGTATTATTTTGGTTTAACGATTTTGGCATGCTTTGTCACAACAAGCATTTGTAATGCTCTCTCTATAGGAGATACTTTTATTTCCTTAGTAATAAGAGGGATAATTTGCCTAATTGTTCCGAACCTATTGTATTTTGTACTTTTTAATAAAACAGAGGAATTTAAATATATCAAAAATACTTTAAATAATGTGATATATGGGATAAAACAAAAGAAACTTACAAGAAATCAAGTAGGTGTTTAATAAGAAATTAAAAGGAATGGGATGGCTTTTTAGCCATCCCATTTTTTCGCCATACTATATCAAAATTGGATCACTATTCCATTAGGATATTACGGAGGAATCATAGTGGGAATGAAGATAGATCTAAAAATATTCAAGTCATTTATGGAACTATATTACAATTGGCGGTATTGGGGAAATCTATATAAAAGTATGAAGAGGCATAGTCAATTTAATAATACAAATAAGGAACTATCCCTCTCGTATATAAATAAACCTGGAATTGCATTTTCCTTTGATGACAGTTATAGAATTAATGATTGGTACCAATATGGAAAGGATTTGTTTGGCTATTACGATGTTAAAGTAACTTTTAATATTAACGCAATTCACCATTTTGAGGGCAAAAGAAAGCATACACAAGAAGAGATAGATAAATTATTAGAATTGCAATCAAGTGGTCATGAAATTGCACACCATGGTTATAAACATAGAAAAGCTACGGATTACTCCAATGAATTTGGTTTAAATAAGTGGGTCGAAGATGAGATAGTATCTTTATTTAATTGGATGGAGAATCAATCCCATTCAATTACAAAGGAAAAGTTTAAAAAACCGGTATCTTTCGCTTTTCCACACTTTGTCTATAACTTTGACAATATAAAGGAACTCATACCGAGGCATTTCAAAATTGCTCGTGGCCATATGATCAAAGATAATTTAACTTCATTTAATCATACTGGATTTGCCCCATCTATTTGTTTAGACGCTTTTTACTCCTCCAATTTATATTTTGTTAAAAAGATGATGAAAATTGCTAAGAAATCAGGAAGAAACCTAATCATCACAAGTCATTCTATATTACCTAAAGAAATAGATTGGGCTGATTTTGGGTGGGGAGAGGAGTCAATAAAATCTGGTACATGGAGAACAACACCTACAACAATACAAGCGATTATCGATGCTGCAAGAAAAAGTGATTTGGAATTTTATACAACTTCAGAGGTTGCTGGAGTAGCCACTTTTATTGATCCTAATTTTGAGAAATATGTTAGAAAGCTGATTTCAAATCCTTCAGCGGAATGGATACCAA
Organism: Neobacillus novalis NBRC 102450; assembly: GCF_001591805.1. Classification (GTDB taxonomy): domain Bacteria; phylum Bacillota; class Bacilli; order Bacillales; family Cytobacillaceae; genus Neobacillus; species Neobacillus novalis. Next base: position 215,792 of record NZ_BCVP01000015.1, read on the forward strand.
TTTCTGAACTGTGTTTAATAAAAGAAATGGATTTAAGCAACAAGGGAATCTCCAATTTAGATGGAATACAATACTTTATAAATTTAGAGAAACTTAATTTAAATAATAATAAAATTACTGATTTCAGACTTTTAGAAAAACTACCAAAACTAAAGGGTTTAAATTCTGATAATAATCCCGTAAAAAGTGTGCCGAGAAAAAGATTAAGTGGAGTTTGAAGATTTGTTCATATTAAATAGAAACTTAGTTAACGGTTAAAACTAAATTTTTCACTTTTGTAAAGGGACTAAGAAAAGAAGAAGAAGGCTTCAAAGGATAATTTTAAAAAGGGAACATGTTTCATCTACTTAATTAATAGAATTGAGTAAACTTCCAAGTTAAGAGGAGGAAAAACTATTTAAGGAAAAAAACAATCCTTATACCTGCATACAACGAGGAGGAGGTACTTTATAAACCTTATGATTGATTATTAATTGTCATAGATTTGAATCCTTACTACAACTTTGAATTACTATTTGTTAAGACGGAAGTATAAAAGGCATTGATATTATTAAATCTTTAGCTAAAGTTGATAAAGGGATTTCTTATATAAACCTTTCGCATAATTTGGAGAAGGAAACAGCCATGTTAGCTTGACTGGATTATATTAGAGAAGATACATTGGTTATTATTGATGCAGTTCTCCATGACCTAGCGAAGATTTATATTTAATTTTGTGGAGTCATTAATTATATTTTAGGGATTGTGGAGACAATTGACGATTAATTGAATAACCCATACCTAGGAGCAAAAAGTATCTATTTCGTTTACATTTATTGACCCAATATTGAAATATAAGTATGAAGAATAACAAAGAATCCTTCTAAGCGCAGGGGTGCCCTTATAAAATTTATAATATATTTAAGTGAGTGTGAAAAATGAATGAAGTATCTCTTAATACAATAAAGAATGATAGTAAAGCTTCTAGAATCTTAGACTTGATTAGGTTTTTGGCTTCACTAGTAGTATTTTTATTTCATTTCTATATCCCGCTGCCCGGTTATCAAGTAGTAATGATCTTTTTCGTTCTTAGTGGTTACTTTATTTCTTCAAGTGTTCTGAAAGCAATAAATGATAATAAGTGGAGTTGGTTTAATTACTTTCTAAATAGGTTAATTAGGCTCTGGATTGTTCTATTACCAAGCCTGATTTTGACATTCCTTTGGGCAAAGGTACAATTTAGTATTTTCGGGGAATCGAAAATTTCTAATTATTTAAGTTGGAAAATATTTTTTGGTAATTTATTTTTTCTTCAGGGTATTTCTGTACCTGTGTATGGTCTTAATGGTCCGTTATGGAGTTTAAGTTACGAGTTTTGGTACTATATTATATTTCCATGTTTAGTTCTTATAATTTATTCTCGCAAAAAAAGCATGAAGGTTTTTTATGCAGTAATAGTAATTATTATTTTGGCCTTTATTGGTTTAAAAATGAATGAATATTTTTTAGTATGGTTATTGGGTGCCATAATTCCTTTTGTAAAACCAATGAGGTTCAAAATAAATGTTATAAACCATTTAACTATTTTTCTTAGTGCAATATTGGTTTTAATTTCAATGAAGGCATATGCGGTTTTTGTAAATCATCCAAATTTGCAAATACTGCCGGATCTTTGTATAGGAATAGCATTTAGTTTCTTTCTCTACTTTGTTATTTCATTTTTTAATAATACCTCAGGAAAAAGTAAAATGAATATTCCTAAATATTTAGCAGCATTTTCGTATACCCTTTATCTTACACATTATCCTTTGGCCCATTTTATACTTACTTGGAGGGCTTCTAAGTATTGGACATATAGTGGGATAGAGTCTTATGTTATTAAAATAATGGTTATGGTTGTAGTGATATTGTACGCATGGTTACTAGGATTACTTACCGAGAAACATACAGAAAAGGTTAGAAAACTCCTCTTTGGCTTATTTAAGTCAATACCTATAAAAAGGAAAAAGTCCATAATCATTAATAAATATCTATAAGTACCGATAATTTGAATTTAGTTTAATTAGAGACTCTTTTGCTTTTATCTATTGAGCTAATTAATTGAAGAGAAAGAGGTAAGGTTAATGGAGTTTACAAAAAACGATATGAAAATAACAAAAGGAGTAGCGATATTATTTATGCTGCTCCTTCATCTTTTTTGTAGAAAAGAAGTTAATGGGTTGTATGACACGTTTCCGATAATCAATGGAGTTCCATTGATGTATTATATTGGATTGTTTGGTGATGCATGTGTGCCAATGTTTTGTTTTGCAAGTGGATATGGTTTATTTGTAAGTATCAATAAGGAAAAGGGTTCAATCATTAAGAAAAATCTTACAAGGATTTTCAAATTGCTCATTAACTTTTGGATTATATTAGTCCTTTTTGTAGCAATTGGGTTTCTTGCTGGAAAAGCTGAAATCCTTCCAGGGAGCCCAAGTAAGTTTTTTCTTAACTTTTTTGTGTTATCCAATTCTTATAATGGTGCATGGTGGTTTTTGCAGACATATATCATACTCGTATTTCTTGCTCCTCCACTTTTTCAGGTAATTAAGAAATATAATTCTATTCTTTTAGTATTGATTTCTGGTTTTATCTATGTAGTAACTTATATTCAACGCATAAAGCATGTTTTAGACCTTGGTGATAACTCTGCTTTGAATATGATTGTTAATGCTAGTGTATTGGTTGGTACTTCGCAGCTTCCATTTATTATTGGGGCTATTTTTGCAAAGGATAAGCTCTATTCAAAGATCTATAATAAGGCAAATAGTTTTTCTATGAAAAATGCGCTTTGTCTTTTGGGAATATTGCTTCTGGTTATTATCCATGCCTTTTATGAATCTATGATCATTGCTCCTATAACGGGAATTGCATTTATATGTCTTTTTAATCTAATGGATAAAAAAGAAGGCTTTAAAAAGATACTAGATTATGTTGGTAATCATTCCACAAATATTTGGCTAACACATATGTTCTTTTACATGACAATCTTTCCAAAGCTTACCTTTGCACTTAAATACCCAATACTTATTTTTTGTTGGTTAATCATATTATGTCTGATTTCCTCTTACCTAATTAACGCTATTTATAAACCAATAATACGAAGTATTGATAAAAAGAAATTCCTTTTAAACAACGTTAAAAGGGCAGTTGGTTAAAAGGCTGGTATTGCATTGGACTTTATATTAGCTAAGGATTATTGGATTACTAAAAAGGGTGGGGACAATGGGATATACTAATAAGTTTAATAGGGATACCATTCCCAATCTACTTTACAAGCGCGCTAAATATTCTTCACGTGATATTGCTTACTCTTGAAAGGCAATCAACGCAATACTTCTTATTATATTGTAGCTATTTAGTATTGTAAAATTAGAGCATCAGGTTTTCAGAATCTGATTAGCTAAATTCTAATAATTAATAATAGTATAGATAATGATTGATTTGAATGAATACAAAAAGGGCATAGTCAATAGTTATTAAGACTATGCACTTTCACTTGTTTTCGAATATGTATAAAGGGAGTGAATAAAAAAGAAAATGAGGCGATAAATTGAGTATAAATACCACTGCATATGTCCTTGAATTAGATGTATGGGGCGTATCCAATACGGTTACTGATTTTAATAATAAAACATTGTCTACGGCTAATTCCAACGGAATAAATAATGCGTTAACATGGGCATCTCAACAAGGATATACTGAATTCATGTTCCCTTTAGGAACGTATTTAATTGACGAAACCAATCCAATACAACCAAAGAGTTTTATGACCCTTAATTTAAATGGCTCCACCTTAAGAATTCGAAATAATGGACTAGCCCATTATTCTGTTATTTGTTACAAACAGAATCAGGTCTTCTCTAGGGTTACAAATGGAATAATACAAGGTGACAGATACAATCATAATTATACTACTCCTGGTGAGGCATCTACTCATGAATGGGGTATGGGTGTTTTTTTTCCAAATACAACAGACCCAACTAAAGACGAGGGTACTAATACACTATTTATCACAATTGATAATATAGAATTTTTAGACCTAACAGGTGATGGCGTATCCTTATTTTCTAATCAAGGAATGGTATATGCTACTACAACACCAACAAAATCTTATGCTATCACATTTGAATCAGGGTCTATTAGCACTACTGATGGTAGTCTAAAAGCAGATTCATCCAAAATTCGTTCTAATATATTTCTAGACCTTACTAATACCCAAATAGTTAAATGGAAAACTTTTGGTATCTACGGAGATGTTAGTTACCAATCTGTAGGCTCCGAGATTGATGGTACCCTTCCATTTGATATTATTTTTTATAATACTAATGGCACTTTTAATTCCTCCCTAACAAATATTGACTTCTTCGATGAAATCCCGTTACCTGCTGGTGCAACCAGTGCAAAAATAGTATTACATCAATCAAATGTCCCTTCATCTTCAGGAAACGGTCTGACTTTAAGGTGTATGACAATACCTAAATTTACATTTATAGAGAAGTGCCACATACATCATACGCGAAGATTAGGTATCGCACTACAAGGTGCTAAATTTGTCTGGGTTAGAAATAATGATATTCACCATATAAGTGGTACAGCACCGCAAGCTGCCTTAGATGTGGAGGATAACTATGCATTAAACCAAAACCTATGGATTGAGGATAACTTCTTACATGATAGTATATTGCAGCTAATTTTTGTAAAGGGCAAAAACTTTCATATAAGGAATAATAAAATAGAAAGAGGTATTGGAATCACTGGGTACCCTGGTGTTAAAAAGCTCTTTATAGAAGGAAACTACCTTAAAGATACAAGTGCCCAAATAAATGGTGAATGTATAATAAGTAATAATCAGATACACAGATCAAATATAGGTATAGGTAATGGTACAGCCGAACCAGCAATCGTAGATAATAATATTTTTACGAATGCCTCATTAAATGTTTCTCGACCAAAAGCCTATTGTGTATCTGTATCTAACTGTAGATTTACTGTTGATTCAGATTATAGTACCGCTATTACAGGTGCAGGTTTTGGTGCGGGAACATTCCCGCAAACAATGACAAACTGTACTTTTGAAGGGTATTTATCATCATCTAGCTTAATATTCGATGGGGATGTTAATGCTACTGAAGGATGGACATACAGTAATGTATTGTTTCTTAATACTAAAAAACCAAACAACAATGGTAGTATTAAAATACCAAACGGTACTTATATTGGATGTGGATTTAATAATACTGGTAACTTGGTAACTTATAAAAATGTAGAATTTATAGGGTGTACATTCACATGGGATTCTTATAATCTTTTTAGCTTCTCTGGTTCTAATAATGAATTAGCAAGGTATATCAATTGTACCTTTAAAGGCGGGACAAGCAGTGCCTTTTATTTCTCAGCCTTAACAAATGGAAGAATTGAGTTAATAAATAATTATTTCGAGTATCCTAATGCTACATCTACCTCTCTGGGCGTTATCGATGGATTCTGGAGCAATGTCACTGGGGGAACACTCTTGCTTGATGGCAATAGATTCAAATCAAATTTAGCTATGAAAGCAGTTAACGCACCGAGTATAACCTCTGATGCATTCCTAATAATAGTAAAAAATAATACATTGGATGGAAACACAACATATGTAGTTGATCAAACTCAAATGCAATACTTCTCGAACAACACTATTAATGACGTAATAGATCCGTATGATTGGGCGACTGTAGTTCCTTCTAAGGGTTTCTACAAATTAGGAAAACAAATTAGGAATACTAACATGTTAACTTCAGGATATATGGGTTGGGTATGTGCCAAAGAAGGGTTTTTGGATATCTACAGTAGTTGGAGCGCTTCAACCAATTATAACTGGAATACTAGAATAACAGTAAATGGCTATGTCTATTATTGTACAAACCGACTTGGGGGCAAATCTTCTAAAACAGCGCCAACTTTCCCGACATCGCCATTGAATACGGTAGTTAGCGACACGAAAGGTATGACTGGCTGGACATTCAAGAGTTATGCTGTCGGTGATATTATCTTACCAACATCATCAGATGGGACATATTACTATGAATCCACTACTGCAGGAACTTCCGGTACAACGGAACCTGTTTGGGGTGGGAAGGACAATGTTACGGACGGGGCTGTAGTTTGGACAAAAAGATTAACTGTAGTATGGAAATTAATAGGTCCAGCGGGTGCAATATTTAAACAGTACGGGCCAATTATGTAACAATTGGGTAAAAATCCCCAATTGGTCTTCTTTCAAGCATCCTAATTAAAAGGGTGCTTTTTATTTTGTCATAGAAGGAAATGAGATTGAATTGCAGACCATATTCATATACATAGTAATCAATCAGATAACAAAATTTAAAATTGCCCATAACATTTGATAAATAGGAAAATTAAGGATACCTTAAAATATGTAGGGCAAGAATTTTTGTTATACAGTTTCAGAAAGGAATCAAAAAATTCAATTTAATAAGGGGGAGTTTTAATATGAGGATTGCATTTATTTCCGATATACATGGCAATGCAACCGCTCTCGATGCTGTATTAGGAGACATTAACCAAAGAAATGTAGAAAAGGTTTTTGTTCTTGGTGATCTATGTTTTAGGGGACCAGAACCGCAGCGTTCTTTGGAACTTGTTAAATCTTTAAATACGGAGGTTATTAAAGGAAATGCTGATGAGTGGATTGTCCGTGGTATAAAAGAGGGACAGGTACCAGATAGTGCCCTTGAAATGATGAGTAAAGAGCGCGATTGGGCATTGTCGCAGTTAGATGAAGGTAATCTTGAATACCTAAAGAACCTACCAACCGAATTAAAGCTGGAATATGGAAAAATAAAAATTCATGCTTACCACGCGACACCACATAGTTTATTTGAAGTCGTTACCCCATATGAAAGTGATCAACTAATAGCTGAGAAGATGATGGGCAGTGAAGCGGATATTTACATATACGCCCACATTCATAAGCCATATATAAGGTACATTAATGGTAAATGTATTATCAATATTGGAAGTGTAGGATTGCCGTTTGATGGCTTGGCCAAATCATCTTACGCATTACTTGAAATCCAAGAAGAAAGTTTTCAAACATCCATTGTAAGGGTTGCTTACGATGTAAATAAAGTAATTAAACAATTTACTGAGTCGGATTATCCGAATTCAGAGCAAATGAAAAAAATATTAGATAATGCAGGGATATAGAGTGAGAAGGCATCCGCCTTCTCTATATTTTTATTCGAATGATTAGTTTTTCAATGGGGGCGGTGGATTTTGGCGAATGATTGTTCTTTAAAGAGAATGACATTTGGATTATAATTTTTAGATAGAGGTATAATTTACTGTGTTATTCGTGAAACTTCTTTTTATAAATCGGATTTTTTTAGCCATTTCGTTCTATATAGTGAACAACGAGTGAGTAAGGGGGTGAAGAATTGATTTTAGAAAAGGTTTATTCCAGACCAATTGTTTTAAGCCATCAACCTATCCGCTTTGAAACTGCCCAAAGTTGGAATCCTGGTAAAGGAAACCATGATCATCCTGGTACTGGAAATGATGGCATTAACTTTCCACCAAATCCAAATCCTGTTCCTTGTGGCGCGGGAAACCCTGGTAATGGAAACGGAAATGGGAATGGGAATGGGAATGGGAATGGGAACAGTGGTGGAATAGGCCAGTGTAACCCTAAAGTTAAACCTTAATTTCTTTGAAGCGGGGAAGACCAATGGAAATATATTTATTGGCTTCCCTACTCAACGACTTTTCCTTTAGGAGGCCAATATGAAAGAAATTAAAACCAAAATTGGCGACCATTACATTCATATAGGTTGTGGGCCAAAAAATCTAATGAAGGTAATTGAGAGAAATCTTCAATCTTTCATCTATGCAGATAACCAGCATCCTGATTTAGTTATTAAAATTGAAGATGGCTATGGCGTTGGCTTCAAAGATTACGAAGTAGAAATTATCAAGGATCAAAACCAAATCTCTTTCCAAAGAGCAGATTACTTAATAAAGGTTGATTCAGAGTATAAGACCGCCAAGATATCTGTAAACGATGAACTTGCTCTTAAGCATGCATTAATGAATTTATTCAGTTCCTTCATTGTTTATCATAATTGGGGTCTGTTGATTCATTCCTCATGTGCAATCGAACAAGAAAAGGCACATTTATTTGCGGGACAATCGGGGGCAGGAAAATCAACAGCAGCACGACTTTCATATCCACGCAAGCTCCTGTCGGATGAGGCGACACTTCTAAAAATTACCGGAGAAGAGGTTACCATCTTTAATTCTCCGTTCCGCAGCGAATTGGAAGCAGACTATTTTAAAGGAAATGTTTCGCTAGCGAGTATTCAAATTCTTTACCAGGCACTTCAGAATAAGAGAGCTAAGTTAGAAAAATCTAATGCTCTTCTTAATTTAATGGATAAAGTATTTTTCTGGCCTCATAGTCAGGAAGAAACAAAAAGAATTTTAAGGTTAATGACCTTACTGGTGAAAAAGGTACCTGTTTATGAACTCCATTTTCAAAAGAATAATTCATTTTGGGAGTTAATATCATGATGACTCAATATATACAAAAAGGACATTATGAAGCAACAGAGCTTGATGGCGAATGGATTATCTTAAATACCGACCAATATACCATCACCAAATTAAATGATGTAGGCGGACATTGCTGGTCATTACTTAACGAAATGCAAACAGCCGCTTCCCTTACAAAATCCTTGTTAGTGAAGTTTTCAACAATTGAAAATGAGCATCAGGTAAAAAAGGATATTGAAGACTTTTTAGCCAATCTCGTTCAGTGTGGGTTGATTGAATATGTTGATTGATCATAACACTTTTACACTGCTCAAAAGTGCAATTAAAAAGCATGGCTGGCTGGAGCTGCCTGCTTACGGAAATAGTATGTTTCCTTTTATTGAGCAAGGGAATTTGTGCAGGTTTGCCCCGTGTGAACCTTTCCAATTAAAAAAGGGAGACGTCATCTTGTTCTATTCGCAGGCAGGTCAATTAATTGCTCATCGCTTTGTCAAGATTAAAAGAATAGATATTCAACTGTTATTTCTATTAAAGGGTGATACGAACCTTTGCTTCGATCAGCCTATTGGTGAAGATCGTATTCTTGGGAAATTAGACAGCATTCAAAAGCAACATAAAAAAGTTACCTCAGATCATTTTATCGCCTATATATGGGGGAAAGTTATCCTTACCTTTCCTGCCTTTTCAGTTATTCTGAGGAAATATCTTAATCGAAAATTAAAAGTACAATATTAATCAATCATGGAGTGTCCATATGATGAAGGAACGGATTAAATCGCTAATGAAACCATATGTTTTCATGAAAGATCTTCGCAGGGTCTTTTCCTTTGTATTGCCTTTTATCATGAGACGTTGGAAGGCATATATGGTCATTCTTCTATTATTAGGCGTGGACATCTGCTTAACGATTGCTTTTGCCAAGTTTTATGGTGATATTACGGATACCGCTATTCATGGCGGCTATCAACAGATTTTAGCATTCATACCATATGGAGCATTAATCATACTAATAAATATCGCCTCAAGTTTTTCTTATACATACTTTAATACGATTGCAACGAATGCGGTGAAAATGGATATCCAAAACCACTTTTTTCACCATATATTGAGATTGCCGGCAGCTGATGCATCTAATCTTCACTCAGGTGAATTAATGTCCCACTTTTCCAATGATATTCATGGCGTTGATGGTGTGATTGGAAGTAATCTAATCAGTCTTTTTAGACTACCAATCATTTATATTGTTGTATTTGTTTATTTGGTCAAAATCAACTTGACATTATGTTTGGTCAGTCTCATTATCGCACCAATCGCGGCATTATCTGGTGTTGTATTTAGATTATTGCTTCGGAAAAATGTTAGACGTATACACCATGTGGTAGGGAAAATTAATAGTCTCTTAAATGAGACCTTTCACGGATTTAATGTTATTCGCTCTTTTACCCTTGAAAAAAAACAATATAAAAAGTTTGTTAATCAAAATCAAGAATTACTTCAATTAGAGCTGAAAAATGTAAAGCTTCAGAGTTGGTATAATACGGGCGGTCAGATTATAGGTTCTATCACCTTGGTTTTAAACCTGTCTATTGGGGCCCTTTTTGTTTCAAAAGGGATGATCACTGTTGGAGCGTTGTTAACCTTTCTTAACTTAGTTAATCATTTATTTTATCCGATAACAGGAATGGCCAGCCTGTGGGCTGGATTTCAACGTTCTGTTGCTGCGCTTGAAAGAGTACTAAATGTATTGGAAAAACCTGCTGATTTTCAGGAGCTGCCTTCCTTTTCGCCATCGCGTGCCTTTGTAGACTCCATTACGTTTCAAAACGTTACTTTTAGCTATGTGGAAAATAAAAAGGTGTTAGAACAATTCAATTTAACGATTCCCGCTGGAAAAGTGGTGGCACTTGTCGGTCCAAGTGGAGCTGGAAAAAGTACCTTGTTAAACCTATTACAAGGGTTTTATAAGCCTCAAATGGGAGAAATAAAAATTGCGGGTAAGCCGATTCATGAGTATTCGGCTTCTGAATTAAGAAGCTCTATAGCCCATGTTCCCCAAGAAACATTTCTATTTGCTGGAACAATACGGGAAAACTTAATGATTGCCCGCCCACATGTAACAGGGAAGGAAATGGTCGAGGCAGCGATAAATGCTAATATTCATGGCTTTATTCTATCTATGCCAAAAGGCTATGACACAGAGATTGGCGAAAATGGAATAAAGCTTTCTGGTGGTCAGAAACAAAGAATGGCCATTGCTAGAGCAATATTAAAAGATGCCCCTATACTTTTACTAGACGAGGCTACATCTGCATTAGATGGTGAAACCGAATACCGTGTAAAAAAGGCACTTGATGAATTGATGAAGGGCAGAACCACGATTGTGATTGCCCACCGATTATCCACCATTCAAAATGCTGATGTGATTATGGTGATGAATAATGGACGAATAGTTCAAAGCGGAACACATGAGGAGTTAATCCGGCAAACTGGATTATATAAAAAGCTTAATATAACATCCTTTCATCCAAAAAGAGCCCGGGCGTTGTCTTTGGTTTCAAAATCGTAATTGGTGGTGGGTACCTTGAGTATGGAGTTAGTCAAAGCATTATATGATCCACAGTCTGCATTACCTAATGATAAAAAGTACTATGAAAATGCCATTCTAGGTATAGAACTTGATGGAATCTCATCTCAGGTTTATTTTTTATTAAAGGAGCAGGGAAGACTTGATCAAACCCCTTCCTTTTTCCAAGCTCGCCTTAAAGAAACCTATGAAAAAGGATTATATCAAAACCTTTTTATTAAAAATCAGATGAATCTAATTTTAAAAGAGTTTGAGGACGAAAGGCTAGACGTCATTGCCCTAAAAGGGGTTAATTTTGCGGAAAAATATTTTGGACATATCGGAGCAAGAATTACATCAGATATCGATTTATTAATCAGATTGGAAGACCTAGAGAAAGCTATTGATATTGCTAAATCATTAGGATTTTTATTGGAAAAGGAAGTAATCCCCGGTTATTTTCATTGTAGTCTTAGTAAGGAATTACCACATTCCAAAATCCCCTTAGTAGTCGAATTGCATTGGAGCTTGATTAAAGAGCATACATCTAAGTTTTCTGCTGAGGATATTTGGAATAAGTCCACATTAGTTGGACAATTTTCTTATATTAAAGAATTGTCCCCTCAGCATACTTTTTACATGATTCTCCTTCATGGCTGGAGACATAATTTAGATTCACTAAAATACTTTTTAGACATCATTCAAGTTATTTACCAAATGGATGATGAACACGATTATGAAATTCTTTTAAAATTAGCAAAGTCACACCAAACATTAAAAAGAATAACAAGAACATTATCGATTGTTTATCAGCAATTTCCCTATTTAGATCATGTGAAAAAGTTTCCGAATAAAAGGGCAACTATTTCTTGGGAGTTCAGCTCTTCTAAAGGATTAAAGCAATTAATTAAATTTATTGATTATAAATTCTTTAGCTTTGATATGGCTAAACATAGCCTTATAGAGCTTTTTCGTTGGATTTGGCCATCAAAAATGGATGCATATTCGCAATCGGGCGAAGATTATCAAGGACCTTCAGTTTTCAAGTTATACCCACTTTTATACAAGAAGAGATTTACTAAATTAATAGAGGCTCGTCGTCTTAAAAGTTTGAGAAGTGGCAATCGTGAAGAATAAAGACTTTTTGAAATGCGAAAAAGTTGTGCTTTTTGGACGGCTTTGTACTAGCTAAAAAGTTTTTGAAACCTTGATTGACACAATAAGAGAATGATGGTACATTCTAACTATAAATTGTTCTTAATAACGTATATTAATGGTGGATAATAGGTAAATAAACCTAGGTTATTTAAGCGATTTTCCAAATGCTTGTTTGTTTTTTTGTGTATATGTTCTATATATGGAACATTGTTAAAAATACTAAGGTTTAATTAAGACTGGATAGTAGGTGGGAAAATGAGTGCAATAGCCGGAATTTGCCATTTTTATGAAGAAACATTAAATCCTGTACAAACCAGTAACTTAATGAAGGCATTCCAGCGATATCCCGCTGATAATGTTCATACGTGGAATAAAAATAATATCTTTCTTGGCTGCCATGCACAGTGGATTACTCCAGAATCAATCGGAGAACCATTGCCGTACTATGATTATGAAAAAAAGCTAGCAATTACAGCGGATGCCATTATCGATAATAGAGATGAATTGTTTGATAGATTACAAGTGGAACGAACATTTAGAAAAACAATTCCAGATAGTCAACTAATTTTACTAGCATATTATAGATGGGGAGAAGAAGTTCCCAAGCATTTAATCGGTGATTTTGCCTTTATGATTTGGGATGAGAAAAAGCAGAAGCTCTTTGGAGCTAGAGACTTTTCGGGAGCGCGGACGCTTTATTTTTATCATGATCAAAGTCGCTTTGCTTTTTCGACAACAATCGAACCATTATTCACATTACCGTATATCGAAAAAAACATTAATGAAGAGTGGTTAGCTGAATTCCTTGCGATACCAGGAATGGTGGAGGCAGTTGATACACAATCAACAGCTTATAAGAACATTCATCAAATTCCTCCATCACACAGTGTTACTGTTGAGGATGGCAGGGTGGCTCTTTTAAGATATTCCACTATACAAGTGGGAGAAAAGATAAAACTCAACTCAAATGGAGAGTATGAGGAAGCATTTAGGGAAGTGTTCAATGAGGCAGTAACCTCTAGACTCCGAACTCATGGGAAAGTGGGTTCCCATTTAAGTGGCGGGTTGGATTCCGGAACTGTTGTTAGTCTTGCAGCTAAAGCACTTCAAAAAGAGAATAAGCAATTACATACTTTTAGTTATGTACCGGAAGAAAGTTTTACAGACTGGACCCCTAAATATTATATACCTGATGAAAGAACTTTTATTAAAGAAACTGTAAACCATGTAGGGAATATTAACGACCACTATTTGAGCTTCGAAGGGAAGAGTCCTTTAACGGATGTAGATGACTTCCTTGACTTAATGGAGATGCCATATAAATTTTTTGAAAATATATTTTGGTTAAAGGGAATAAGCGAAGAAGCACATAATCAAGGAATCAAAATACTCTTAAACGGGGCAAGGGGTAACCATTCCATCTCGTGGGGGTCTTGGAATTTATCTATGGATTATTACGCATCTTTGTTCAAAAAGTTAAAGTGGATTTGCTTGAATCATGAATTAAATCAATACTGTATAAATAATAAAACAGGAAAATCAGTCATGCTCCCAATTATAGCAAAGAGGGCATTTCCACTAATAACTAAGATATTCACAAATAATCATCAAATTGATTATCAGTTCCCGTCTTTGATCAACCCTGCATTCGCCCAAAAGACGAAAGTATTTAATAAGCTTCAGGAATATGGTGTCAATTCATCCGGAATGCTCGGCAAGAATCTTAATGAACATAGAAAAAATCACTATAATCATTTATTTGTTTGGAATAAAAGTGGAACGGCTACAACAAAATTATCGTTACGTTATTCTTTGTGGGATCGTGACCCAACAAATGATATTCGAGTCATCCGTTTTTGTTTAGCCTTGCCAGAAGAACAATTTGTGCAAGGTGGGATGGAACGATCGTTTATCCGCAGAGCAACTAAAGGCATTCTGCCTGACAAAGTTAGACTTAATCACCATATCCGTGGTGTTCAAGGAGCAGATACAATCCATCGTATGAGTTCAAATTGGAAACTTTTTATGGACGAAATTGATCAGCTTTGTACAGATCCTATTACTTTAGAATTTTTCGATATAAAAGTGTTAAAAGATTCCGTCGAAAAATTAGGGAAAGAGCCTCGCCCGGAATTTGTATGGGCGGATGAATTTAAAGTATTGACACGAAGTCTTATCGTTTATCGGTTCATAAAGAACCTTAATTGAAGGGAGGTGATTAAATGAAAAAGCAATGGAAAATGCCAACGTTAGAAGTACTTGATATTAGTATGACGATGAACGGACCGGGGAACGCAAATGCTGATTGTTTTGATGTATCCGAAGGGAAGCATGAAAACCATCCAGGTAGGTCAAATGCTAGTTGTTTACATCCTGATGATAAGTTAGGAAGTTAATTCTAGTTCTTATCTTTTCTATACTTAACCCTTATACCTATCTTCCATTTGAGATGTGGGTATAAGGGACATATCACGGAGGGACCATGTTAAATACTCTTGAAAAAGTTGTTAATAATGCTTTTGGTTTATATCTAACGAGTGAGATTCCATTACCTGAGTTAACAAAGAGAGACGAACAAAAGGATTTTATCGATGTTGAAATAACGATTGGGGATTTAACTTCAGATTGGGCTTTAACAGGAGCATCTATTAAGGAAATATTTGTGAAAGAAAACTTAGTCATGTTTCAGATACAGGACACGGCTATCTTTTCAATAACTGAAGGAAAAAGCATAGTCGTTTCACCATTGGCAGGTTTTGGTGAAGATGAAGCCCGCCTGTACATACTCGGTACGTGCATGGGGGCAATCCTATTACAGCGGAAAATCCTTCCATTACATGGAAGTGCAATCGTTATAGATGGGAAGGCCTATGGGTTTGTAGGGGATTCGGGTGCTGGTAAATCAACCCTCGCTTCTGCGTTCATAAAAAGTGGATATCAATTACTAACGGATGATGTGATTTCCGTTACACTTTCAAAAGATGATATTCCTTTAGTGACACCATCCTATCCACAACAGAAGCTTTGGCAAGAAAGTTTAAATGAGTTTGGGATGGAAAACCATCAATATCGGCCGCTTCTTGACCGAGAAACGAAATACGCCGTTCCAGTTCCGTCTCATTTTACTGCAGAGCCTATCCCCCTTGCAGGTATTTTTGAATTAGTAAAAATAACAAATGAAGAGATAAAAATCCTTCCAATTCAAGGGCTTGAACGACTCCAAACCTTGTTTCATCATACGTACCGCAACTTTATGATCGCACCTTCCGGATTAATGGAATGGCACTTTAACACAATGGCCCGTTTTGTAAATAAAATAGATATATTTCAACTTCGTCGTCCTATTTCCCGTTTCACGGCTCATGACCTACCAACATTGATATTAAATACATTAGAAAGCAGGAATTAAATCATCTTAACACTAAAATACTTTAACTATTCTAGATAATCATTCTATGTAAAGGGAAATGATTTTAGTCACGTTGAAATTGCTTTAAATTTTCACTAATAAAATGATTTAGGAGATAGCTATGGATAATAAACTTTGTCTTGATGTCGCGGATCTACCCATGGAGTTAAGGCTTTTACTCAAAATCATAAAAGAGGATAATAGCGGCATCCAGCTTGAACATGTAGATGAGGCTGCAGACATCGATTGGAATCTATTTCTTGACCTATCCATGCATCATCGAATCTATCCTTCAATCTATCCCAAATTGAAAATGCTAGATGTAAAATGGATTCCTGAAAATGTTATGAATATCCTTGGTCAACAATATAAACGAAATACATTTCATATGCTTCATTTAAGTGCTGAAATGGAGAAAATTAGTCAATTATTTTCAGATAGCAAGATGCGACTCCTTAATTTAAAAGGGCCAGTGCTTGCTTCAGACCTTTATGGTGATCTTTCTCTACGTACTTGTGGAGATTTAGATGTCCTAGTTCCGATTCAGGATTTGGATAGAGCGGATCAGCTTCTTTTAAACGAAGGTTATGTAAAGGATGATTATATCCAAACAATCCTTGGTGACTGGAAATGGAGGCACCATCATGTAACCTATTATCATTCACAAAAGCAAATCAAGATTGAAATACATTGGCGTTTAAACCCAGGCCCAGGGAAGGAACCCCGCTTTGATGAATTATGGGAACGTAAAAGAAGAAGCTCACTTACAAATTCCCCTGTTTACTATTTAGGTAGAGAGGATTTATTTTTATTTCTAGTTTCACATGGTGCACGTCATGGATGGTCACGCCTTCGTTGGTTGACAGACATTGACAAAATCTTAAAACAAAAAATCGATTGGGATCAATTGAAAAAAATATTAAGGAAATACCAGTACTACCATTTAGGGGGGCAGGCGCTTTTTTTATCTTCACAGCTATTAAATTCTAAGTTGGCAGAAGAGAGTAAGTCGTTAGTTTCAGGACATCGGCCGAAACGGTTAGCACAAGAGGCAATATTTTATTTTGAAGAAATGGTCAATTTACATACAATTCCTGTTCCTACTAATGTAGCAGTTTATCACAAACGCCATTTATTCTCATTAATGTCATTACCGCAAAAGATTTCTTTTATTCTAAGCACTTTGTACCCCTTTCCTCAGGATGCGGAGACATTACCTTTACCAAAAAGTATTCATTTCTTATATTTTCCGTTACGCCCTATTTTGTGTATTTGGAGAAAAATGAGGAAGCAGGAATTGCGTAGGAGGATATCCTAATGAAGGAAGTATTTTACTTTGTAAAAAAATTGCACTCATATTCGGGAAAAGTACTTTATCTCAATCTCCTTGGAATGATTATCATGAGTTTACTAGAGGGAGTTGGGATCCTATTTTTAATTCCAATGATAAGCATGAGTAATATTGTTAATATAGAAACTGGGGGTATACCTTTCTTAGGCTTTTTTGATTTCCTTCAAGATATACCCAATAAATTTGGTTTACCGATTATTTTAGGGATTTATATTTTGCTGGTCATTGGTCAAAACATATTGCAACGCCAAATATCCATTAAAAATACTATTATTCAACACGGCTTTTTTCGCCAATTGCGTATTGAGACGTATGAAGCGTTGATTCATGCTAATTGGGACTTTTTTATTAAAAAGAGAAAATCGGATCTTCTTAATTTTATGACTTCTGAAATAGCTACTGCTAGCGCCGGAACAAATTCGTTTTTACAATTTATTGCCTCCCTAATTTTCACATTGATACAAATTGGAATGGCATTTTTGCTTTCTCCTAATATAACAATCTTCGTATTAATTAGCGGGCTGTTGCTTATTTTCTTTTCTCGTAAATACCTGAAAAGATCAATTGCGTTAGGCGGGAAAAATTATGAATCCGGAAAGAACTATCTAGCAGGAATAACCGACCAGATAAATGGGATTAAAGATATTAAGAGCAATACACTTGAGGAGTCACGAATGGGCTGGTTCCGGGATGTAACTCAAAAGATGCAGAATGAACAAGTTGAATATTCAAGAATGAGTACTAAATCTCAATTGTTTTACAAGGTTGCATCAGCTATTTTAATTGGTATCTTTATATTAATTGCTATGAATATGTTCCATGCTCAGGGTGGACAACTAATATTGATCATCCTTATTTTTTCAAGACTATGGCCTAGGGTTGCTGGTATCCAAGCTTCTATGGAACAAATAGCCATGAGGATTCCATCCTATAAAGCTGTAATCGCTTTACAAATTGAATGTAAGCATGCTAGAGAGTTCCGTGATGAGGATGCACATGGAAAGAAACCTCTACAAATTAGAAAAGGGATTGAATGTAAGAAAGTCTTTTTTCGTTATAACAAAAACTTAATGACTTATGCGTTACATGATATAAACCTTTTTATCCCATCTAATCAAATGACAGCAGTGGTAGGGCGGTCTGGTGCTGGGAAGAGTACATTAATTGATTTATTAATGGGCCTTAATAAACCGGAGGAAGGGCAAGTGCTGCTGGATGGAACACCGCTTTCAAGTACCAATCTTCTATCTTTAAGACGTGCAATAAGTTATGTTCCGCAGGATCCCTTTTTATTCAATGAGAGTATCAGAGAAAATCTATTAATTATGGAGCCGAATGCCAATGAGGAGCAAATTTGGGATGCATTAGAATTTTCCTCTGCTGCAGAGTTTGTAAAAAGGCTACCTAATGGCCTTGATACAATGATTGGTGACCGAGGAATTAGACTCTCTGGGGGTGAACGGCAGCGACTCGTATTAGCACGAGCCATACTCCGAAATCCATCAATTCTTGTTTTGGATGAGGCAACAAGCTCTTTGGATACCGAAAATGAAGCGAAAATACAGGAAGCATTAGAAAGATTAAAAGGTAGAATGACGATTATTGTTATAGCACATCGATTATCTACAATCAGGAATGCTGACCAAGTTATAGTGTTAGAGCAAGGTGAAATTATTCAAAATGGGGAATTTCTTCAACTTGCAAATGAAAAAAGAAGCATGTTCAATAAGCTACTTAGTAACCAAATGGAGGCTACACAATGAAAACACTCATTTAATGTGAGTGTTTTCCACTTAAAAGGAATTTCCTTAAATCCATCCATTAAGAAAATTATTTATATAAGAACACATTCAAATTCTTTTTCCCATCAATTGTGCAAAGCAAAACATTACCAACCTCTACCTGGTGAATAGTCTTAAGCGTGTTAACCAGCAACCCTTCCGTTACGTTTAATTGCTGCAACGCTGAATAATCAATTTTCCCTTCTTTTATTATCGTCTGGGGAAGGTCAAAAGGCTCCGTTTTTAAGTTATAGATTGACGGTGTAACCGCCTCATACTGTGAATCCAAAAAGATGGAAATTTTCCCGTCGGACTCCCACATGGCCAAGGCTACTTTTTTTACGTCCGCTATTTTTTCTTTTCGTAACTCCGCTAATAATGTATCTATCGAGATTCTTGCCTTTTTCAGTCCTTTATAACTAATTTCCCCCTCCTTAATAAGTGAAATGGGCGATGATTCAATGATGTTTCTTAGCTGGGGCCATTTTAAGTTTAAGAATATCCCAATCAAATACAGAATAATGATGACAATCGTAGAGATTACTGAACCCTTTAATCCGATTCTATGGTCTGACAGTGGATGGGCAATGATGTTTCCGATCATTAAAGCCATAATAAAATCAAGTAATCTTAATTGAGAAATCGCACGAGAACCCATAACTTTGACCGCAAAGAGCAAAAAGATAAACGTGACTACAGATCTTAAAATCCACTCAACTGCTGAAAGTGCTTCTTGGCCATGGAAAAAATCCAATGAGGACACATCCTTTAATGATTAACGTCCTATTTAGTATTCTCATGGGCTCTGATATTTTACGCTCAAAAATAAAAAAGCTGATTAGAAATTCTAATCAGCTCAAAACGTGTAAAAACTTCACACAAACTGGATATGGCACCGCAATATCAGACTGAATAAGGGTTAATTTTCCCGTACCCTCATCCCGCGAAAATAACACAAGATTGCCCGATTCCTGATTGGAAGCTACAATGAATTTCTCTGATGGATCTAGTGCAAAATCCCTCGGCCAATCCCCTTCAGTAGAGGTATGCTCAATAAAGCTAAGCTCACCCGATTCTTGATTGACACTAAACACAGCAATACTATTATGCCCCCGATTTCCCGCATAAACAAAGCGTCCATCGGAAGAAATATGAATCGCACTGCCTTGGTTATTTTCGGTAAAATTCGCCGGCAATGTGGAAATATATTGTATCTCGGAGAAATGGCCATTTTCTGAGTGATAGTTTAAAACTATTACTTCAGAACTAAACTCTGTCATGAGATAAGCAAATTTTCCATTTGGATGGAAGGCGAGATGGCGCGGGCCGCTGCCAGCCTTTAAAGGCAGCAATTTGACCTTTTCAAGCGAACTGTCATCATGAACGGCATAGGTAATAAGGGCATCGATGCCTAAGTCTACAACGGCTAGATATTTTTCATCCGGGGTAAGGCCCGCATAGTGGGTATGAGGTTTTTCCTGCCTGGAATCAGGCCCTCGTCCTTCATGTTTGATCACTGAAGCATCAGGTTGTATTCTGCCATTCCCTTGGCTAATCAAGTGGGAGACGACTTCACCTTTATGGTAATTTGCACTGAATACATAGCGGTTTTTGCTGTCGACACTGACATGACATGGAGAAGAGCCCGCGAGTACTTGGCTGTTAATTGCGGATAATCCACTGCCTTCATTTATGGCAAAAGCAGCTATTCCCCCAGCTTCACCTTCTTTAGCTACAGAATAAAGGTATTGATTGTCTTTGCTAATGGTTAAGTAGGTGGGATTCTCCAATTCGCCTGCTACTTGGATATTTTCGATTTTTTTATCGTCAGTATTTAAGGTGAAGGAATAGATCCCTCTACTTTCACCTTTTGTATAGGTTCCAATATAACCATTATATTTTGCCATTATCTATGCACCTCGACTATCAATATTAGAATACATCTTTATCATAACCCATAATTATTAATAACCTAAACAGGAAGTCTTTTTTGTTTGCATTATTAAGTAAGATAGGTAATATTAAAACTAGCTGGGAACACAACCTATCTATATTTTTCGTTATTTTATTTAAAGGAGTTTGATTATGGCAAATAACAAAAAAAGCAATAAAAATCAGCAGCCATCCTCAGCAAAATTTGTTTTCTGGATGGTTGGAATCGTTGTTGTATTTATACTTGGATTTATTTTTTTAGGCAATCATACAAAACCTGATGAGAAGGCAAAAACGAAGGAAACGATTGATTATAGTAATCAGCCGTTCCTTGGTGACGAGTCCGCACCAGTCTCGATTATTGAGTTTGGCGATTATAAATGCCCAAACTGCAAACAATTTTCCGAAGGTATCGTGCCAATTATTCAACAAGAGCTGGTTGATAGCGGGAAGGCAAAGTTTTATTTTATGAATGATTCTTTTATTAATATTGATTCCATTCGTTCTGCAAAATTTGCGGAATCAGTCTTTCAAGAACTAGGAAACGAAACGTTTTGGAAATTCCATGATAAACTTTTTGCTAAGCAGCCAAAGGATCCAAATGCAGAAAAAATGGATGTTTTTACAGAAAAATTCTTGGCTGATACGTTGAAGGAACTCGTAAGTGACGATGAGGCTAAAAAGGTTGTAGAAAATTTCCAGGCCAAAAAGTCAGATAAAGCATGGGAAAAGGATATGGAATACGCTAAAAAACTAGGGGTTACTGGAACACCGACGCTTTTCGTTAATGGCAAGATGTTCACTGGATCAATCGATGACTTAATTAACATGGTAGAAAAGGCGGCAAAGGGGAAAAAGAATGAATAAACCCTTGCTGCTCTCCTGGATAGCTGCCATCTTAGCAACACTTGGCAGCTTATATTTCAGTGAAGTTCAACATTTTATTCCCTGTACACTTTGCTGGTACCAGCGGATTTTCATGTATCCGTTAGTCATAATTCTCGGAACAGCGGTTTATCGCAATGATAAAGGAATCTATAAATATGCACTGCCATTGTCAATCGTGGGCATGCTCATTTCCGGCTATCACACTTTATTACAAAAAGTTCCCTACATCCAGCAGTTTGAGATGTGTACTGAAGGGGTGCCCTGCTCAAAGGATTACATAAACTGGCTGGGCTTTATCACGATTCCTTTGTTAGCATTTATTGCTTTTACGATTATTTCTGTAAGCCTAGTAATTTTATCTAGAGGCAAAAACGAAGAAGAGACTATCCGCCAAAGGTAGTCTCTTCTTTTTGTTATACCCGCAGTTCATTCAGCAAACAATAAGGACAATAAATAACTTTATTGGAGGCAGCAATGAAAGCATCAGATGTAGTAGTAAATTGTTTAGAAAACGAAGGTGTCAAATATGTTTTTGGGATAATCGGAAAGGAAGTCATAGATTTAGCTGATTCGTTGTCCAAATCTGAAAAAATTAAATACATTCCCGTGCGCCATGAGCAAGGGGCAGCCTTCATGGCCGATGTTTACGGCCGAATCTCGGGGAAACCAGGTGTCTGCTTGGCAACACTTGGACCAGGGGCAACAAACCTTTTGACGGGTGTCGCAAGTGCAAATTTGGACCATTCACCAGTAGTGGCCATAACGGGGCAAACCGGCTTAGAAAAGCAGCATAAAAATACCCACCAGTATATAGATATCCAAAGGGTTTATGAACCTGTTACGAAATGGTCAGTACAAGTTAAAGCGGCAGATAGGATTCCTGAAATCATCAGAAAGTCTTTTCGAATAGCGACTGAAGAAAAACCTGGGGCCGTTGTGATTGAACTGCCGGAAAATATTGCAATGGAGAATGTGACCACGAAGCCGTTAGCTGTTACATGCCTGCCCAAAAGTGTGCCAGCGGCCGAATCACTCAAGCAGGCAGCCCAACTGCTTAACGCAAGTAATCGCCCCTTTATCATTGTAGGAAATGAAATCATCCGCCAGGATGCCGCTAATGAGGTCCAAATGATTATTGAACAGCTAGGCTCCCCAGTGGCACAAAGCTTTATGGCTAAAGGAATTTTAGCAAAAGGGAATCCGCAAAATTTTTATACCTTTGGTTTTACTGAAAAGGATTATGTCCTCCGCGGTTTTGAGGAAGCTGATTTACTTGTGGTGATTGGTTTTGACATGATCGAAAAGCTTCCATCGGAATGGAACAAGAAAAAGGTCCCAGTCATTCATATATCCGCTTCAGCAGCAGATGTGGATGAATACTATCCCGTAAAGGCAGAGTTAATAGGGAATTTGAAAGTGCAGCTGCCACTATTTCTTTCAAATGGGATCCACTTTAAGCGATGGCTGCCATCAGGTGACTTGAAAGCCCGGATAGAAGAATCTTATTCAATCATTGAACAAGCTGGCGGCAATTCTTCATTAACCATTGAAGCTATTTTGCATGCAGTTGAAAGGGTCCAAACTAAAGAAACCATCGTCATATCTGACGTGGGCTCACATAAAGTTTCAATTGCGAGGACTTACCAACCCGTTCAAGCGAACCAGCTGATTATCTCCAATGGATTAGCTTCGATGGGCATCGCTATCCCGGGGGCAATTGGCGCCAAATTAGCTGCCCCTGAAAAAACGATTATCTGTATTACTGGGGATGGCGGAGCATTGATGAACTTTTCTGAACTAGAGACAGCCAAACGGCTGGGGGTGTCCTTTGTCATTGTTCTATTGAATAATTCGATGTTGAAGCTTGAAGTGGATACAATGGAGAAAAAGTTTGCCGATAGCTTTGGTGTTACGTTTTCTAATCCGGATTTCATTCAATTGGCTGAGGGTTATGGGGTTAGAGGGAAGAGGGTAATTAACATCTTAGAGTTTGAGGGGGTGTTAACAGAAGCAGTGAATGCGAATAATGAAGTTGTACTGATAGATGTCATCATGTAAAAAGCATAGTTTTCTCTAATCATCACAAAAGAGCGGTTATCCAAAAAAGGCAGCCGCTCTTTTGTGTCCCAAAACTATGGTGCTGATTTAAAGTTAATCATTCATTAGTACATAAAAGCTGTACCAACAATGATTAATAAAATAAACAACACAACAATTAACGCAAAACCGTTGTTGTGTCTTTCGTGATGCTCAGACATAGAAATCACCACCCCCATTAAATAATTTCATTTTATGCATGATTATTTGATTTGAAAGGGACAAGTGTTTATTATCTGATTTTTTAGTCATAAATTGCCTTATTGTGTGTGAAATTCAAAGAAAGAAAAGCCCGCCAATCTCTGTTGGCAGGCTTCTTTCCTGTTATTCGAAATGTCCTTTTAAAAAGGTAATTACTTCATCAAAGGCTTTTTGGACAATGGGGTTCTGCCAATCTTCGTCGAAGACATGCTTGCCGTTTGGAATCGTAATTAAGCTGCTTTCTACTCCGACTTTGGTTAATGCCTCGGACATTAGCACCGACTGTTCATATGGGACATCTTCATCCATTGTCCCGTGCAAAAGAAGTGTAGGTGGAAAATCGGCACTAGTAAAGTTTATCGGGCAAAACTGGGAAAGCTGTTCCTTATTTAGACCGCCGCTTATTTCCTCAATCCATACACCATTTTGTCTGGCATACATATAGATGGCATAACGTTTTTGAATCGGACCGACGGTAATAATTTCGTTTGAAACGAGCATTTTTGCAAGTTCCTTGGGAACAGTTGTCATGTTTTGATAGTGGGGGCTTGGTTTCATTGCCCAATCGCCGGTGATATCACCATACCCATAAAATGAGACAATTGCCTTGGGCTTTTTCTTGAAAGTTCCTGATAATAGGGCAAGGTAGCCGCCTGCTGAGCCTCCAATTACTGCTATTTTTTCTGCGTCATATTCAAATTCCTTGACACCTTCGTTTTCAAGCCATAAAAGGGCATCAGCAATATCCGCTTTTATATCGGGAAGCTTGGACTCAGGAGCAAGCCGATAATCGATGGAGAATACATTAAAACCAGCATGAAGATAAAGTTCAATCTGTTCGGCTTTCATATCTTCCCTTGATCCCCAGAATAGGCCGCCGCCGTGAATATAAACGATGACAGGACTGAGCTTTTGAGCAACAGGATAAAAATCTCCCTTAATTTCATAATTATCTTCTTTTTTATAAATGATTGTTGTTTTCATCTTGATGCTTCACACTCTTTCATTAAAGTAATTTCAACTCGTTATTATATTATAATAAAAAAAGTAGTATTATTTGCTAAAAAGATTAATTCAATTTGTCCATTTAGGACAATGACTGAAATTATTCACTGCTAGGCTTTTCATTTAAAAAGGTTAAATCCCACCTGTTTTTGTGAAAATCGGGCGCATTAGTAATGCCATTCTCAAATGCAATGAGTTTTGCGGTTCATGAACTAAATACCCTAATATACCTTCACATTTAGCGATTCGATATTTAACCGTATTCCGGTGAATAAATAATTTTTTGGATGTAATCGTGATCTCACAATTATTTTCCAAAAAGACAATTAATGTATTAATTAAATCTTCCTCATCCTTTGTTTTGGGATACGCGAGCGACCTCAATGTGTTTTCATAAAAGTTCTTTAAGTTTTCCTTTGGAATTAAATGAATGAGTTCGATTAATTGTTTGGTTTCGTAAAGGTTGATAAATTTCCTTTGGTATAATTCCTCGCCTTGTTTCCAAGCATCCACAGCTTCAGAATAGGTGATCGGAATATAGGTCACATCGTTGACAAAGTTCCCAACCCCAAAGGAAAGCGAGACTTTTAATGTGTTATATGCCTCCTCTTGGAACGCCTCTAGTTCTTTCTTAATGGAAGTTAGGAGGCAATCGTTTGTCATTTGGATGATACTGACAAAAAACCTGTTCTTTATAAAAAGAATACTTTCCTTATTAATTTTGATTATTGATTTTTTAAATAACTCATATAAAAAATCGTATGACCGATTCCTCGTCATGAGATCACTTTGTAGGAAGGTATCCTGCTTCTCCCCATCAATCTGAAATACAATACAAAGGTATTTTGCTTTTTCAATTAACCCGTGCTGTTTGCCACGATAAATAATCTCTTCTTTTAAGTCTATGTTCCCTTCAACGAGCGAGCCGAAAAAGTTGTTTTCTAATAAACGGCTGCTTTCACGGATTGCTTCGTTCTTTAATAAGGTGAAGGAAATCACGGTTGATGCCTGCTCAATCGCTAATTGCGATGACGGATAGGGTAATTTTTCTGCGTTAAAGATGATAAGCAGGCTTGGATATGGATGCATCGTTTTTACCTGAACTATATTAAGTGAAATGGAGGAATTGGTAGAGTTAGGATGATCAATTGTAATCATACTTTTTTCGCTATAGTTTTCAATATTCTTTTTAAAAAGAGACTCCACGTGTTCTTTCATATTTTTCATGTTTTCCTTATGAAAATGCTGGGAAAATGAAACAATATCACCTAGAGGGCTAAGTAACAGGACAGGATTTTTTAAAAAATAGCCAAGATTTTCAATTAGGGATTGAAGATTATAGCCTTTGATCATCATATCGGTAAATTTTTTATGAATATGGATAGCATAGAATAACTCCTCGATTTTGTTATTCCATAAAAAACTTAACAATTGATGGGCAACATTTCCTAAAGTAAGAGAGGGGGGAATGACGATAATCGGAAATTCTAATGAATTGGCTAAATCCACCACCTCTTTAGGGATTACATCAATGAATCTTTTTAGTTTTATGGCTATGCCGGCACAGGGATGCTTACTCATTTGCGAAATGAACTTCCCGAGTGCAAGCGGATCATCTTTAAATGCAAAACCCGTTGTCAATAACAGAGAGTTCTCAGCTAAAAAATTTATCACGTCCGGTGTTTCGGAAACCTCGATTGATTCGACCACTCGTTTTAGTCCCGCATGCCCGGCAATGACTTCTGCGTCTTGAAAGACATCGACAATAAATAAATCCTCAACTATTTTCATTTGGTACCTCCAACTAGCTAATCCTTTACTTTTTTATTATTATCTATATTAGACAAAAATACTATATAAAATTATGAGTAATGACTAATGATTTAGTTTGTTTTTTCTAGTATATTTAGTTCTAATGGGTTTTTTATCTGGTACGGAATTTTTTTAACTTATTTGTTGGTTAGTTAAAAATTAGGAAGAACTGAATCCAAATAGATCTTAATTGTTGGGATAAAATAAGAGAGAAATGGAGGGAAAAAGTGATGAATCAAAAGTCATCATCTACGATGTTTTTTGCCGGCTTACAATGGCTGTTTTTTATGTTTGCAAATACAGTAGTCATCCCGTTAACCATTGGGGATGCGTTCGATTTATCCTCCATGGAAGTCGCAAGTGCACTTCAAAGGTCATTTATTTTCACAGGCGTGGCTTGTGTTCTTCAGGCAGTAATTGGACATAGATATCCACTGATGGAAGGGCAATCTGGATTATGGTGGGGAGCGCTCTTAAGCATTAGTGCATCCGCATCTTCAGCAGGGTTAACTGCCAGTGAAATGGGTGGTGGTCTAGCAGTTGGTATCATCCTTTCCGGGGTTCTTGTTACGATACTTGGTGCTCTTGGAATGGGGAATGTGTTAAAACGTTTGTTTACACCTGTTGTCATGAGTACAGTGTTATTTTTGTTAGGTGCACAGTTGGTTGGAATTTTTACAAAAGGAATGCTGGGATTGGCAACTGGGGATCAAATTCACTTGCCGACAGCGGCTTTGTCGATTTTCTTAGTCATTCTTGTGGTTTGGATTAATGTAAAGGGACCTGGAGTCATTCGAAATTTTTCAATTCTGATTGGTATTGTTACAGGCTGGATTATTTATGTGATTTTCTTCCCGGCTCAGTCAGTTGAAGTCGTTACATCAACGAAGATTTTCAATGTTTTTCCTTGGGGGAAACCAACCTTTAATCTCAGTCTTATTATATTTGCTGTCATCACTGGATTAGTGAATACAACCAATACCATATCCGCTATTAAAGGGTTTGAACCTATGGTTAATGCCTCGACTACAAATAATCAGTACCGCAAATCATTTGTGTTAACAGGTTTAAATTCAGTTGTTTCAGGAGCGTTCGGAATGGTTCCTTATGCACCATATGTGTCGTCGCTAGGGTTTTTACAATCAACACTCATATTTCAAACTCTGCCAATGATCATTGGTGCGGTTATGTTTATGGTGCTTGGTTTAGTTCCAGCGCTTAGTCATCTCTTTTCAACATTACCAGTAAGTGTAGGAAACGCCGTCTTATTTGTTGCATATTTACAGCTATTTAGCGGGGCTATTTCGAATTTAAAAGGAATTACCTTTACCTCAAAGAGTATTTATCGGATTGCTGCTCCAGTTTTATTGGGGATTGCGATTATGAATATTCCTGCTGATATGTTTGGATCCATCCCAATGGTTGTCAGACCACTTGTAAGCAGCGGTTTATTAATTGGAATTATTCTAGCTATACTGCTTGAAAATACCATTAATTGGTCAAAGTTGGATCAGGTCAAAAAAAGTATGGTAAAAGAGGAAAAAGTTAGTTAAATAAATGAATATACAAGATACAAAAAAGCCACAGTTTTTTGGGACTGTGGCTTTTTTTTGTTCATTTTATCTAAAAAAATTAGAAAAGGATTGTTTACAATTGCCAATGACAAGTTTTTTGCAAACGGTTAAAATCAATTTATCAAATCAAGTTAAAAAAAGATTAAAAAGTGTGACGTTGATATAAAATAAAAATAATAATTTTTACAAAAAAGTTTAAAGAAACACTTTCCGCCTTCGTTTAACTTGATCATAACTACAAAATACCACATCTAGAATGGGAGAAATTCTTGGACAAGGCTCAAAAACAAGAATATTCCGTACACAAAGAATAGGGGGAAAGTTTATATGTCTACACATTCTGAAACTTTTGCTTCAAATGAGATAGATATGCAACATGAAGCAGGCTTGGATGACTCACTAAAACCGAAAACCAAAGAGGGTAGAACGGTTAATCCATTATCCTATATGTTTATGTGGATTGGAGACGGTGTTAATTTAGGGAATATGACTCTTGGGGCTAGCGTCATTGTAGCGGGAGTTGCAACACTTAACTTGTGGCAGACCATTGCGGCCGCGATTGTTGCGATCGCTATCATTTCAACCATCTTTGCCTTGAATGATAGGCTTGGCTACAGAGAAGGGATTCCATATGTTGTTCAGCTAAGAATGTCCTTTGGGATAAAAGGAACCGTAATATCGTCACTTTTACGTGGTATACCAGCCATCGTTTGGTATGGTATTCAAAGCTGGATTGGTGGTACCGCTTTAAATGAAATTATGAAGATTGTTACAAATGGTTCATTTGATAGTATTGTTATTTGTTTTATCGCCCTACAGTTAGTACAAATTGTTTTATCAACGTTTGGTTTCCATGCAGTTAAATGGGTAGAAACACTTGCATCTGTTGTGATTATGCTAGCACTTATTTATGTGTTTGGAATTCTTTTAACATCCCATAGTGCCGACATTGCAAAGAATTGGGTGCATGCAAAAGGTTCATGGGGCTTACCATTCTTTGGAATGATCATGGTCTTTTTAGGAAACTATGCTGGTATTTTTGTTAGTGCAGCGGACTATTCCAGAGAGCTTAAAGCTGGTTTGAGTGATTCAAAGCGTGGGTCATTATATTTTGCGCCTATCACTGTAGCGTATGGTTTTGTCATTATCATTGGAACCATGCTTGCATCAGCAACGGGTATCACGAACCCTGCAAAAGCAATTCCAGTTGTAATCGATAATCCATTTATTTCTTTAGGTGTGTCTGCATTTATTGTCATCGGGGTTATTGCAACAAATATGGTTGCCAACATTATTCCACCGGCTTACGTTATTACATTACTGACAAAATTAAAATATAAAATGTCTGTCATTATCACAGGATTACTTGCATTGGGTGCATTTCCTTGGTTGCTTGTTCAGGAGTCGTCTGCAAAAGGTCTAAATATGTTCATTCTTGTCTATTCCGCATTCTTGGGACCTGTTGTTGCGATTTTATTAATCGATTATTATGTATTAAGAAAGCAAAAAGTAAATGTTGCAGAATTGTATAAGGAAGATGGTTCATTTGCTGGATATAATCCAAGTGGGCTGCTTGCTATGTTTATTGGTGCTGCCGCAGCCTTTATCGAAGTAGACCTAGCGTGGATTATTGGACTAGTCGTTGCAGGAGTTTCCTATTTCCTTCTAT
The DNA here is from genome assembly GCF_001591805.1 of Neobacillus novalis NBRC 102450. Lineage (GTDB taxonomy): Bacteria > Bacillota > Bacilli > Bacillales > Cytobacillaceae > Neobacillus > Neobacillus novalis. The sequence goes on from NZ_BCVP01000015.1 coordinate 245,809, forward strand.
CTAAATATGCCTTTAAAGATTCGAAATTTAAAAAAGGTACAATCTTTGAAAAATAAAAAAATTTATTTAGAATTAGGAAAAAGCCGCATTTTTCACTTGAAATATGCGGCTTTTTGTTATTTTCTTGTTTATATTGGCTAAATGTTTCGATATGAATTATATAAAAGTAACAATGACAAAACAAATGGGGAGGGTTAGAATACAAAGTGTTTCAAGTTAAAAAAAAATTAAAAAGTGTTACATAATATAAAAATAGTATAACGCATATCTGTAGATTGTGGCCTTATATTAGGGAATACTTTCCTCTTTTAATTTGATTGATTAGGAAGACAGTAAACGTATATCTTTTTTTTGGAGGGAATAATATTGGGACAAAATAATCCTGCATCGAACCAGGAGGTAAGTTTCAGCAAAGATTTAATGCCGACGGGGCAGGAAGATAGAAAATGGAAAGTTGGAAATTATTTTTCCCTTTGGATGGGGGCTGTCCATAACGTTCCATCCTATTTGACAATCGGTGGCTTTTTTGCACTCGGTTTATCAATTGGTCAAGTTTTTTGGACAATCATGATAGCGGCGGTGATTCTTGGAGTGATCCTTGTGTTAGGCGGTCATGCGGGTGCAAAATTTGGTGTACCGACCTCAATGCTTTTAAGAACCTCATTTGGTCAAAGGGGTGCAATGGTACCCGGAATCATTAGAGGTGTTATAGCTGCTATTATGTGGTTTGGGTTCCAAACTTATGCAGGAAGTCTTGCAGTTACCATCTTGATTGGTGAATTTTGGCCAGCTTTCTTAAATCTAGGTGGCGGTTGGAACTTTTTTGGATTGCATTTACCAGGATTAATTTCTTTCCTTCTATTTTGGAGTATAAATATTTTGTTTGTTTATGGAGGAATGGGTGTCCTTGGAAAATTTACAAACATTCTTTCTCCAATCATCTATATCGTATTTGGTGGAATGGCAATCTGGGCTGTTAAGTTAGCCGGTGGTATCACTCCAATCCTTCATTATACTGCTAAAGGGATTGAGGGAAATAGCGTTCTTGTTTTTATAGCATGTGTAAGTGCTCTCTTGGCAACATGGGCTTCCCTTGCTGTAAGCGTTTCAGACTTTACACGAGAGGCAAGGAGCCAAAAGGATCAAACGATTGGACAAATTGCAGGAGTCATTCTAACGTATTTATTATTTGCTTTTGCCAGTATCGCTGTTATTGTGGGTTCTGAAATTGCGTTTGGAACACCGATTTGGAATGTACTTGATGTCGTGGATAAATTTGATAGTAAATTTGCAATTGCTGTCTCCGTCATTACCATTTGTTTAACAACACTATCTGTTAATATTACGGGAAATATTATCCCTGCGGGTTACCAATTAGCGACCCTTTTCCCGAAAAAACTGACCTTTAAAACAGGGGCATTTATTGCTGCCGTGGCAGGAATACTCATTATGCCATGGAAGCTGATGGAAAACCCAACGAGTATATTTACTTTCTTAGGGGTTATGGGCGGTTTACTTAGCCCGGTACTAGGAATCATGCTTGCTCACTATTTCGTTATTGCGAAAAAGGAAATTAATATGAAGGATTTGTACAGCGCAAATGGCATGTATAAATACCGAAACGGCTTTAATATACCAGCATTAGTCACGACCGCAATTGCAGGGGTTATAAGTTTAATTGGACAATTCGTCCCAGTCTTTAAACCTCTTTATGATATGTCGTTTTTCACAGGTACAATCACAGCTTTTATTCTTTATATTTTATTTGTCAAAAAAGGGATGTCTACAATAAATATAACAGGCCATTCAGAAGACGGGCTGAAAGAGATTTCCTGAATTCTCAAGTGTTTTAAAGCGGTGACTGGTAAGACTAGTTATTGTTTAAATATAAATTCAATCTTTTCAGGGAGGAAATATTATGAAATACGATTTAATTATTAAAGGTGGAAACGTGGTATTCCATGATGGTGTTCGTAAAGCCGATATTGGGGTTAAAGACGAAAAAATTTCATGCATTGCCGATTCAATTACTGAAGATGCGAAAGAAATTATTGATGCAAACGGGCAATATGTTATGCCGGGAATGGTTGATACACATGTTCACATCAGCGAACCAGGCCGTACTGAATGGGAAGGCTTTGAAACAGGCTCAAAAGCAATGGCGGCAGGCGGTACAACAAGCTATGTAGAAATGCCGCTTAATGCGCTGCCGGCCACAATTAATAAAGAGGCCCTGGACCTTAAACTTGAAGCTGCTGTTCATCAAAACTATGTAGATTATGCTTTCTATGGCGGGCTTGTACCGGAAAATCTAGATAAACTGCAAGAATTGGCTGATGCAGGTGTTCTTGCTTTCAAATGCTTCTTATCTGATATCACAAGCGATATTCCAGGAGATTTCACCAATGTGGATGATTACACCTTGTATAAAGGTATGCAAAAATTAGCCGAATTTGATCAGATACTATGTATCCATGCCGAAAACGCATCGGTTACCTCTGGGCTTTCAAAAGAATTTGCTAGAGAAGGCAAAAATTCGGGTGTAGAATATGCAGAATCACGCCCGATCGTTACAGAAGTGGAAGCTGTCAGTCGTGCGATTCTTTTTGCTAAAGACACTGGCTGTAAGTTGCATCTTGTACATATTAGTACCTCGGAGGCAATTCAGACCATCTTAAAAGCGCGTGCTGAAGGTGTCGATGTAACTGTTGAATCATGCCCGCACTATTTTGCCATGACTGCTGAACAGGTTGATGAGATTGGACCAAGAGCAAAATGTCAGCCACCTATTAGAAAAGCGGAAGATCAAGCAAAATTATGGGACGAGCTTCTGAGCGGCAATATCGATTGGCTAACTTCCGACCATTCGCCATGTACCGAGGATTTAAAACAAGGAAATCTTTGGGAAGCATGGGGCGGAATTAGCGGCGTCCAAAATAATGTCGATTTAATGTTTGATTTGGCTGTAAAACAACGTGGCTTAGCTGTGGAAAAGTTTGTTGATTTAATTGCTTCCAACCCTGCTAAACGTTTTAACCTGCCTAATAAAGGCGAAATTGCAGTTTCAAAAGATGCAGATATTATTTTGGTAGATCCTAACCAATCATATGTGGTCAAACGTGAAGACCTTTACTACAAAAATAAACACAGTGCCTATGAAGGCAGAAAAATTGACTGCCGGGTAACGAAAACAATCGTTCGTGGAAATGTTGTGTTCGACTTGGAAAAAGGTATTGTTGGGAATCCGATTGGAAAACTAATGTCTGCACAAAAATAACGGCAAACTGTATTAGTGTAACAGATGTTGTTATAGGACAATCATATTGATTCTAAAATTATCATATTTTCTGAATAATTACAATGGGATAATAAAAACATTTTGCATTTTTAAATTAAAAGGGAGAGTAACTGCCATGAATAATTACGATTTAATTATTAGAAACGGTAATATTGTAACTGCTGATTCGGTTGTTAAAGGGGATATTGCAGTTCAGGCGGGGAAAATTGCAGAAGTGTCAGTCAACAAGGCGATCGAGGCAAAGGCTGAAAAAGAAATTAATGCGGAAGGTCTACATGTATTCCCAGGCTTAATTGATTCACATGTTCACTTTAACGAGCCGGGAAGAACAGAATGGGAAGGACTAGAAACAGGCAGCAGAAGTCTAGCTGCAGGTGGAGTAACAACATTCTTTGATATGCCGTTAAACAGTACACCGCCAACCATTAATAAAGAAAATCTTGAATTAAAACGTACACTTTCTGAGCAAAAATCGATTGTTAATCCGCGCTTCTGGGGCGGACTTGTTCCGGAAAACATTGAAAACTTAAAAGAACTTCATGAAAATGGAGTAATCGGTTTTAAAGCGTTCATGTCTCCTAGCGGAATTGCTGATTTTAACAATGTTGACGACGAAACTATTTTTAAAGGGATGACGGAGATTGCATCACTTGGTTCTCTTTTAGCAGTTCATGCTGAAAGCACAGTCATTTGTGATCAGCTTGCACAAAAAAAACAAAGCGAAGGAAAAACATCTGCGCGTGATTTTGTGGAATCAAGACCAATCATCTCTGAGATAGAGGCAGTTAGAAGAATTATCTCTTATGCGGAAGCAACAGGATGTAAATTACACATTGTCCATGCCAGCAGCCGGAAGGTTGTCGAAGTAATTGAAGAGGCAAAACGTCGGGGTGTCGATATTACAGTCGAAACTTGCCCGCACTACCTTTCTTTAACCGTTAAGGATTTAGAAGAAAAAGGCGGAATAGCAAAATGCTGCCCTCCGTTACGTGATGAAGATGAACTTGAAGATTTATGGGTTGCTGTAGCGAACGGCGAAATTGATGTGATTGGGTCTGACCATTCACCAGCACCTGCCTCTATGAAAGAAATTGAAGGAAACTTCTTCGAAGGCTGGGGCGGCATTTCCGGTGCTCAATCTACCTTAAATATTTTGTTGACTGAAGGGTATTTTAAACGGAATCTTCCATTAGAAAAAATCGCTGCCTTAACAGCTGCAAACCCAGCAAAATTATTTGGTCTTACAAATAAAGGAACAATTGCTGTTGACTTCGATGCAGATTTAACTCTTGTCAACTTGAATGAAAGCTTTGAACTTAAAAATGAAGATTTATTCTATCGTCATCAACATTCACCATATGTAGGTATGACCTTTAAAGGAAATGTCAAAACAACGATTGTCAATGGGGAAGTTGTTTTTGAAAACGGGCGTATCACAAAAGAGTTAATTATTTCTTAATGATTACAATGATAAAAGGGCTTAGAGTTTTTCTCTTAGCCCTTTTCACCTATTTATTGATGGAGAAAGGTTGGAGCAGCTTATGGAATTCAGAGTAAAAGATTTGCTCCAAATTGTGTCTCTTAAAGATGCTGTAGTACTAAGCGGGCACAACTATTTAAACAAAGTAATTAAAGGCGCCACGATTATGGAAGCCCCCGACATTACTGACTGGTTGAAGGGCGGGGAATTAATTTTAACAAGTCTCTATCCTATACGTTCTTTTGATAAAGAGGAGCAACAGCAGTTTATTTCTCGTCTGGCGGAAAAAGGGGTAAGTGCACTGGTTATTAAAAATCACCGCTTTGTGACAGAAATTCCGGAGTCGATTGTAAGTGCCGGGGAAAAATTCAAGCTGCCGATTATCCAGCTTCCAAAAGAAATTCCTTATGTTGATGTTATGTATCCGGTTATGGGCGAAATCATGAATAATCAAGTAAAGAAACTCCAGTATTACAAGGAAATTCATGACCGTTTTACTGCATTATCGTTAGCGGATGAGGGGCCTGATAAAATAATCGCTACGTTAGAGTTGTTAATTGGAAATCCAGTTGCCCTATTTGACCGGAATTTCCATTGTATTTCATCTACGCTACCCTCTCTGGCGATGTTTGAGATTGTTGAAAAAATCCCTTATTACAATCAAACAGAAGAAATAAAATTCCCGCATTTTCGGCAAATTGTCAAATATCCAGAGCTGGCAGGCCAAAAGGGATATCAAATTGTCGTTCCAATTGAAACGATTAACCACATTAAAACATATCTGTTAATCGGAGAAACGAATAAACCTCTAGAAGAACTTGACTTTATCGCTGTTGAAAATGCAGCGACAGCTTTATCACTTGAATTAGTAAAACAATTCGCGGTAGCAGAGGTGGATAAGAAATTTAAAAATGATTTAATCAGCGAAATAATTGAGGGGAAATACCAATCCAAGACATTGCTTTACCAAAATGCGAATTTAGTGGGTTGGAATTTAGAAGGATCCTTTGCAGTTGTTTTGTTCAAGATCATCAAAAATAATGAAACACTTTCATCAAGGTTAAAAAATAAACGGGGATTAACCAACCAGCATGAGCCAATAGTATATGAAATTATTCACCGATATTTGCCAAATGGGATTATTGGGAACAAAAGCAGCCTGGTTATTGTGTTATGGAAAATAGAGGGGAAAAATGAAAGTGAATTGAAGTGGATGTCGAGTATTAAAGAAACAGCAAAAGGCATCCAAGATTTAATGAAAAATCAAATAGGAGATTTCGTGGTACAGGTAGGGATAGGAAGCCTCGCTCATAGTATAGATGAAATTCCAATAAGTTATCAAAAATCCCAGGATGCTTTGGAACTGGGGGAGATTTTGAAAGGAAAAGAAGCCATTACGGCATTTTCCGAACTAGGGATATTTAGACTCCTTTGCCAATTTGATGATCCGACCCTTTTAAAACCTTTTATTCCGTCTTCACTTCAAAAACTACTTCATTACTCGCAAGCAAATAAGAATGATTTGCTGGAAACATTAAAAACCTTTTTAGAGTGTAATCAAAATGCTACGAAAGCGTCCCAAGTTTTATTTATACACCATAAAACGGCTGTTTATCGGTTAGAAAGGATAAAAGAGATTACCGGGATGAATTTTGAAGACCCAGAGGAAATGTTATCCGTTCGAGTTGGTTTGAAGATAGTAGATCTTCTTGAACGAGAAAATAAAACACATTTGAATTGATTTTATTTCTAATTTCTTTATACTTGTACATTAACCTTATGAGATAGAATGGGGGAATCTATATGACTAGAAAAGCTTACACTGCAAAAAATACCGTCGCTTCCGGACCGTATTCACATGCGGTTGACGCAGGTGAATTTATTTTTTTATCGGGTCAAACAGCAATGAACACAGTCGGAGCCGAAAAAATGACGGGCGATATTGGTGCACAGACCAAGCAATGTTTTACTAATTTATTCGAGGTGTTAGAAGCAGGAAACCTTACCCCTGATGATGTAGTAAAAGTAAATGTGTATCTGACAGACATGAAGAATTTCACAGCGATGAATGAGGTTTATAAAACATTCTTTGCGGATCCGTATCCTGCTAGAACTTGCGTCGCTGTTTTAGCGCTGCCGCTTGGTGCAGAGGTAGAAATTGAATTAATTGCTAAGAGATCCAACTAAATGTAGTTAAAAAGGAGTGAGCAGCGGCTTGCTCTTTTTTATTTATCCGTTTTGGACAAAAAATCAAATCATCTTTATCCACTAGTCATAATGATATTTTGACTGAAAATGCTTACACTAAGAGAGGAAAGAAAAAGAAATTTATATCTCTGTAAATATGTTTTTTGGGGGTAGATGCAATGGATGATTTACAAAAAGAAGTAGTTGATAGACTTGAGTGGCTGGGTGAATTTGGAAAGGATCCGGCTGGCGGAGTTTCACGTCTTCTATATTCAAAAGAGTGGACCCAAGCACAGCACGCATTAAATGGCTGGATTGAAGAAGAAGGCCTTGAAGCCGGCTTTGATGAAATTGGCAATTTATTTGGGACGTTAAAAGGAAAAAATACGAATGAGACAGTTCTTACTGGTTCACACGTTGATACCGTAAAAAATGGTGGCCTATATGATGGCGCGTATGGTGTAGTTGCTGGAATATTGGCATTAAAATATTTAAAGCAAAAATACGGACAGCCACTACGTAACATTGAGGTAGTTTCCATGGCAGAAGAAGAGGGCAGCCGATTCCCTTATGCTTTTTGGGGCTCTAAAAACATCGTAGGCACGGCTCGGCGCGAAGATGTTGAGAACATTAAAGATTTTGATGGTATCCCATTTGTTGAAGCAATGAAAGAATCAGGCTTTAATTTCAGGGATGAATCAAAAGCACCGCGCAATGATTTAAAAGCATTTGTTGAGCTTCATGTTGAACAAGGCAGTGTCTTAGAAACGGAAAAAATACCAGTAGCTGTTGTCAACAATATCGTCGGCCAAAGACGATTTACTGTTGAAGTAAACGGTGAAGCAAACCATGCTGGTACAACGCCAATGGGATATCGAAAAGACGCACTCTACGCTGCAAGCCAAATGGTTTTTGAAATGATTACAATGGCCAGAGAAGTGGGAGACCCCCTTGTTACTACAGTTGGTAAGATTGAAGCACAGCCGAATATCGTGAATGTGGTGCCAGGAAAAGCGATTTTCACTATTGATGTCCGCCACACGGATAAAGAGGCACTCATATCGTTTACCAATCAGTTAACGGAACGAATAAATGAAATTTCAAAAGAGCATGGTGTTGAAACAACCACCGATATGTGGATGGATGCTGACCCAGTTCCAATGGATACAACAGTAGTGGAATTGATTGAGAATCAATGTAAAGAAAACAGTTTGAATTATAAGGTAATGCACAGTGGTGCAGGGCATGACTCGCAAATTTTTGCCCCATTCGTACCTACGGCCATGCTATTTGTGCCTAGTCACAAAGGAATCAGCCATAACCCGGCCGAATATACAGAGCCTTCAGATTTAGCAGAAGGCGTAAAGGGTCTTATAGGTGCCCTATATGAATTAGGATACAAATAATATCTAAAAAAACATTATAGAGGAGATAGAAACTATGGGTTATCCAAAAGATTTACTTTCAAGCAGATCAATTATTAAACACGGATTATACGCTTTAATCGCACCTGAAGGTTTGGTAAATAATGTTGTCCCAGGATTTGAGAATTGCTCAATGTCCATTCTAGGTTCACCAAAGCTTGGTGCAAGCTTTGTTGACTACATCATTACCATGCACGAAGGCGGAAAGAATAGCGAAGGTTTCTGCGGTCAAGAAGATGTAGAATCATTTGTCTATGTACTTGAGGGAAAAGTGAAAGCAACAGCAGGCGAAGAGGAGCATGTTCTTGAAGGCAGCGGCTATTTATATTGCCCGCCTGGAGTAAAAATGTATTTAGAAAACCTTGAAGCTGGTGACTCACGTCTATTCCTTTATAAGCAAAAATATAAACCGCTTGAAGGACGCAAGCCATGGGTTGTTTCCGGACATGCAAATCAAATCGAATTCAGAGATTATGATGACATGCACAATGTTCATATTAAAGACCTATTGCCAGCAGATCTTGATTTCGATATGAATTTCCATATTTTATCGTTTGACCCTGCAGCAAGCCATCCGTTTATCGAAACTCACGTTCAAGAACATGGAGCGTATTTACTGTCTGGTGAAGGTATGTACAATCTTGATAACGAATGGATTCCAGTTAAAAAAGGTGATTACATCTTTATGGGGCCTTATGTTCATCAAGCAGCTTATGCAGTTGGCAGAGAGCCATTAGCATACGTTTACTCTAAAGATTGCAACAGAGACGCATCATTATAATTTACAACAAGTTTTTTACTAAAAAGTAGGTGCCTAAATGAGAGTTACAAAAGAAAAATTAACAGATCTAATCAAAACGAAGCTTCAAAAGGCGGGTCTTAAAGAGGAACATGCTGAAATAGCAGCAGATGTTCTTGTATTTGCTGATGAACGAGGTATTCATTCACACGGGGCAATGCGTGTGGAGTACTATGCAGAAAGAATTGCAAAGGGCGGAATAAATACAAATCCTGACTTTAAGTTTGAAAAAACAGGCCCTTGTACGGCAGTCTTTCATGCTGATGGCGGCAATGGACATGCCGCTGCGAAACTGGCAATGGCTGAAGCCATCAATATGGCAAAAGAAAATGGAGTAGCAATCGTTGGGGTGAGAGATATGTCCCATAGCGGTGCAATCTCTTATTTTACCCATCAAGCAGCAGAAGCAGATTTAATTGGATTTTCTGTTTGCCAATCCGATCCGATGGTGGTCCCATTTGGCGGGGCAGAGCCTTATTATGGTACCAACCCAATTGCCTTTGCTGCGCCAAGTAGTGATGGAAGAAAGATTACATTAGATATGGCGACTACGGTTCAAGCATGGGGGAAAATCCTTCATGCAAGATCAAAAAATGAGTCTATTCCCGATACATGGGCAGTGGATGAAAAGGGAGAACCAACCACAGATCCCCTTAAAGTAAGTGCGCTATTGCCAATATCCGGACCTAAGGGTTATGGCCTGGGCATGATGGTTGATGTATTATCTGGAATTCTTCTAGGACTTCCTTTTGGAAACAAGGTTTCTTCCATGTATGAGAATTTATCCGAATATCGTAAATTGGGTCAACTTCATATTGTGATTAACCCAGCATTCTTTACGGGTCTAATGGATTTCAAGCAAAATATTTCTAATACGATGGAAGATCTAAATCAGATTAAACCTGCAACAGGCTTTTCAAAAGTCCTTTATCCTGGGCAAAATAATGATGTAGTCATAGCAGAATACAAGGAAAAAGGGATTGAAATCGTTGATGATATTTATGAATATTTAATCTCTGATACCATCCATAACAATCAATATGATCACAAAAACCCATTTGCTGAATAGAAAAGCGCATGCGCACTGGTCAGCGGCGTATGGCCTGGAGCGCTCCAACTGAGATAAAGGAAACACGGAGAGCTTCGCTGCCCGATGTTGACTTATCGTAGGGCGGAGAGCGAAGGACACTAGCCGCTAGGGCGCTGGAGCTAGACAATTCTCAATGTCGAAAACCTACTAAAGAGGTGTTTAGGGATGAGGGTAACAAAAGAGCAATTAAAGGATTTAATTGTCACAAAGCTTCATAAAGCAGGTTTAACAGTGGATCATGCTGGTATTGTAGCGGATGTACTTGTTCATGCTGATGCACGAGGATATCACTCCCATGGGGCAATGCGGGTAGAATATTACGCTGAAAGAATTGCAAAGGGTGGTACAACTCATAATCCTAATTTTGAGTTTACGAAAACAGGCCCATGCACAGCGATTTTCGACGGTGATAATGGAGCCGGTCAAGTTGTGGCCAAATTAGGGATGGACGAAGCGATTAAAATGGCTAAGGAAAATGGAGTTGCTATTGTAGGTATGAGACGCTTGGGACATAGTGGTGCCCTATCATACTTTGTACAACAAGCTGCTGATAAAGACTTGGTTGCGATTTCCCTTTGTCAATCTGACCCAATGGCAGTACCATTTGGTGGAGCTGAGCCTTATTATGGTACGAACCCTATTGCATTTGCGGCTCCTGGAAAGAATGGAAAACATATTATTATCGATATGGCAACAACCGTTCAGGCATGGGGGAAAATTCTTGATGCCAGATCCAAAAACAAACCAATTGCTGAAGGCTGGGCTGTAGACAGCAATGGCGAAAATACAACAGATCCATTTAAAGTCAATGCGTTGTTACCAATCGCTGGTCCAAAAGGATACGGGCTAATGATGATGGTTGACGTATTATCCGGAATCCTGTTAGGCGTGCCATTCGGAAATAAGGTAAGTTCGATGTATCATGATTTAACTGAAGGTAGAAATCTTGGTCAGCTGCATATTGTCATTGATCCAGAGCGTTTTGCAGGAATTAATGCCTTTAAAGAAAGTGTTGCTCAAACAATGAAAGATCTGAATGATATTAAGCCAGCTACAGGATTTGATAAAGTTTACTATCCTGGACAAAGAAGTGCAGATAGAGAAAATAAATCAGAAGTAGACGGTATTGAAATCGTCGATCATATTTATGAATATTTAACGTCAGACGTTGTTCACAACAATGCTTATGATAATAAAAGCCCTTTTGCAAAATAATCATAAATAATCTCTATTAAAAGGGCGGCTTCCATTTTTAGTCGCTCTTTTAAATCCGCAAAAGAGTGAAAATTCATAAGAATATAACAAAAATTGTTTTTACGAATTTTTAATGTATAGGTATTGTTTTTTATTACATTGCAAGGGGAAAAAACTTACCATTACAGAGGAACAAATGATTTAAATTACCGCTTATTATGAAAGCGAAAAATAAATTAAAGAGGTGCATTCATTAATGCTTTATACGATTATCAAAGAGAATTCCTACCAGGATTCAGTTAACCTGATGCTTCTCACCAATAAAATTTCCACTATGGACGGAATTAACAAGGTACAAATCATGATGGGAACTCCGGCCAATAAAGATATCTTCAAAACTGCAGGTCTCCACACTGAAGAGCTTGAAAAAGCTGCTGCTAATGATATGTGTATCGTTGTTGATACAGACTCAGAAGACAAAATTCAAGAAGTTCTTGATGAGGTTGATCAATATTTAAACAATCAAGCAATTGCAGGAAGTAAGGAAGAATTCGAAACAGTACGTACATGGGATAAGGCACTTAAAGCTTTACCAAATGCAAATATTGCACTTATTTCTACTCCAGGTCAATATGCGGCTGAAGAAGCTGAGAAAGCACTTGACAATGACATGCATGTCTTAATCTTTAGTGATAACGTGTCAATCGAAGATGAGCGCCGTATTAAAGAAAAGGCGCATGAAAAAGGCCTACTTGTTATGGGTCCAGACTGTGGTACTGAAATTGTCTCCGGTGTACCGCTTGCATTTGCAAACGTTGTAAAGCAAGGGAATATTGGTATTGTTGGGGCTTCCGGAACTGGTATTCAGGAAGTTTCAGTTCAAATCGACCGTCTTGGCGGCGGTGTTACACATGCGATTGGAACAGGTGGACGTGACCTTTCTGATAAAATTGGTGCGATTACGATGTTAGATGCAATCAAAGGGTTAGCAAACCATAACAAAACAGAAGTCATCACACTTATTTCTAAGCCGCCTGCAAAAGAAGTACGCGATGAAGTTGTTCAATTACTTCAAAGCGTTTCAAAACCAGTTGTTGCTATTTTCCTTGGCGAGGAGCCGCATGCACATGAAGGAAATATGTACTATGCGAACACCCTTGAAGAAACAGCTGCAATCTCTGTAGACCTTGCAAAAGGAAATGCGGTGAAAGCAAACTACTATCAGTACAACCTTGAAGTACCGGCAGTAGACTTAAAGCCTGAACAAAAAACAATCAAAGGTCTTTATTCTGGTGGTACCCTTGGATATGAAGCGGCTACATTAATCAGCAGAGGTCTTGGACTTGGAAAAAGCGAACATCATGAGGATGGTTATCTATTAAAGGCAAATGGCTTTGAAGTAGCTGACCTAGGTGATGATATTTATACACAAGGTAAACCACACCCAATGATTGACCCTAATACAAGAATTGAATTCTTCCAAAAAGCAGCGCAGGATGAGCAAACAGCGATTATCCTATTCGATGTTGTTCTTGGTTACGGTTCACATGAAGATATGGCAGGCGCGTTACTACCTGGTATCGAAAAAATCCAAAAAGCGGCACAGGAAAACGGCAGAAATATTTACTTTGTTGCGACTGTATGTGGAACAGATCAAGATCCGCAAAACATTCAAGAACAAAAAGCAAAGCTTGAAAAAGCTGGGATTATCCTAAGAGACAGTAATAACCAAGCAATTCGTACAGCTTTAGCGATGCTTGATATCAAGGTTGAAGAAGCAGATAAAGAAGTTGTTCCTGCAAAAGGTGAGGCTGCAAAAACTGAAATTACCGTTTCTTCAGCAATTGAAAAATTCCTGAACGAAAAGCCAAGCGTGATTAACGTAGGTCTAAAGAAATTCACAGAATCTATTACAGCTAACGGCGGCAGAGCTGTTCAATTCGACTGGCGTCCAGTAGCCGGTGGTAATGAAAGAATGCGCAAAGTCTTAAGCGTCCTTCGCTAAACCAAAGGCTAAACGAATTTGCACTAACATTGAATTTTCAGGAGGAAAGCATAATGTACGGACAATATAAAACAATTGATGAAGCAAATAGAGCGGTAATCGATCAGGTTGTATCCAGCTCACCATTTTTAGTGGATGTTGTTCCAGCTAAATCTGTGATTAAAGAATTAAATGGAAAAGTATTACTTCATGCAGGACCACCTATCAAATGGGAAAACATGACTAGCCCGATGCAAGGATCTTGTGTAGGAGCGACCCTTTTTGAAGGTTGGGCAGCAAACGCTGACGAAGCATTTGCAATGCTTAAGAATGGCGAAATAGAATTCATTCCATGTCACCATGTTGATGCGGTCGGCCCAATGGGTGGAATCACATCTGGAAGCATGCCTGTTCTTGTTGTAGAAAATCGTAGCGGCGAAAATCGCGCATATTGCACAATGAATGAAGGAATTGGTGCAGTTCTTCGTTTCGGTGCCTATTCTCAGGAAGTAATAAACCGCCTTGGATGGTTTAGAGATGTACTAGGTCCTGTAATTTCTAAAGCACTTAAAGTAAAAGGCGACGGCTTAAACGTGAACGTTGCGATGGCAAAAGCAATTACAATGGGAGATGAGTTCCACCAACGTAATATTGCTGGATCACTTATTTTCCTAAAAGATATTGCTCCATACATTATCCAAACAGATGCAACTGATAAAGATAAGCAAGATGTTATAAAATTCTTAGCTGATACAGACCAATTCTTCTTGAACATTGCGATGGCAACGACGAAAGCAGTAATGGACACAGCTAGAACGATTCAACATGGTACAGTTGTAACAGCAATGTGCCGTAACGGTTACGAATTTGGTATCCGTATTGCTGGTATGGGTGATCAATGGTTTACAGCACCTGTTAATACACCACAAGGTCTATTCTTTACAGGATATGATCAAGACATGGCTTGCCCTGACATGGGTGACAGTGCAATCACTGAAACATTCGGTGTAGGTGGTTTTGCAATGATCGCTGCTCCTGGTGTTACACGTTTCGTAGGTGCTGGCGGTATGGACGATGCAGTTAAAACAAGTAATGAAATGATGGAAATTTGTATCGATCATAACTCAAACTTCTCCATTCCAACTTGGGATTTCAAAGGTTCTTGCCTAGGAATCGATGCAAGAAAAGTTGTTGAAACTGGAATTGAACCAGTAATCAACACTGGTATTGCTCATAAAGAAGCAGGAGTTGGCCAAATCGGTGCAGGTACTGTTCGTGCTCCATTAGCCTGCTTCGAAAAAGCTATTGATGCTTATGCAGTTAAACTTGGTTTAATTGAACCAGCAGCAGAATAAATGAACAAGAGTACTCTTTTTGGAGAGGAATATAGTGATCTAATTCCTCTCCTTCTTTCTAAACAGGGAAATGGTAAGGTTCATAGTATTTTTAAAAATGGCTTTAATATTAAAATGGATGACTCTCTCGTTTTTATTGGCAATAAAAAAAACGGGCTGCTTCCATTTGGGATTCATCTTCTAGAAGAAGACACTTTAAGGGCCGTTTCAGTCGTGAATAACGGAGAAACCGTTTTCTGGAATCCGAGAACGAATTCTTTGGAATTTTCAAGCCTTTCAATCAGCCTAGAAAAGGGTCACCGTTTTAAAAATGAGTTAACCTCTTTAAAAAACAACCGCGTCTTCGAAATCAGTTTTGAAAAACTTCGCTCGCAGTTTAGCACAATGGAAGAATTAACGGGGTTGGATATCAATATCAATCAATTTTTACAAAGGTTTAATGATGTCGGCGAAAAGAAGTGGTTCGCACCTGAATCCTATTTGGTTATGCTGATTGAAGTGGTAATGTCGAGTGACCATTATCTAATTGAGAAAACTCTTAGGTTTTTCCTTGGCAGGGGAAAAGGCCTGACCCCATCAGGTGACGACATGATTGTCGGGATACTAGCTTTTGATGCCACTTCCCATTTTATTTCTTCACTTTTTTACCAACAGCTTTCAGAGCTTCTGGAGAGTGAACCAATTACAACGGATGTGAGCAGGGAATACTTACGGTATGCGATTCGGCATGAATTTGGCTCAACCGTTACCGAGTTGGTGAATTTACTTGCCAGTGGTGATGATTCTACCTTCAATAAGGCCTTTCAGAACTTGCTTGAAGTCGGCCACAGTTCGGGATTGGATACATTATTCGGTATTCTTATCGGGATGCTGGCCTTTAAAAACCCAAATGAACAATAAAATTATATTACAACATTGGAGAGATGCTACATGAGTAAAATTGTCCTAGCTATCGGCGGCAATGCAATTATTAAAGAAGGACAAAAGGGTTCCATTGAAGAACAGCAAACAAATATTAATGAAAGCTGTGAACCTGTACTCGGCTTAATCGAACAGGGACACACTGTTGTTATCACTCATGGCAATGGCCCGCAAGTTGGCAATACGTTAATTAAAACTAAAATGGCTGAATCTGTCGTTCCAGCATATCCTTTAGATGTGTGTGATGCGGAAACTCAAGGTAACTTGGGTTATTTAATCCAGCAGGCATTTAGAAATAAAATGGTTGAGCGTAATATTAATAAAACAGTTGCAACCGTTGTTACACAAGCAATTGTTTCTAAAGATGATCCCGCTTTTGAAACTCCTACTAAACCAATTGGACCATTTTATTCTAAGGAAGAAATGGAAGAAATACTTAAAACTGAAAAGCTAACTTTTATCGAAGACAGCGGTAGAGGATACAGGCGTGTCGTGGCTTCTCCAAAGCCAATCAAAATTGTTGAAAAAGAAGCAATTGAAGCGCTGCTTGAGAAGGACATTACCGTTATTACTGCTGGTGGCGGCGGAATTCCTGTTATCGAAAATAACGGTATGCTTAAAGGTACGGAAGCTGTTATCGATAAAGACTTTGCAAGTGCACTGCTTGCTGCTGAAATCAATGCAGACTATTTATTTATCTTAACAGGTGTGGAACAAGTTGCCATTCATTTTGGCACACCACAGCAACAAAATTTATTAGAAATGACAGCTGATGATGCACTACGCTATATGGATGAAGGTCATTTTCCAAAGGGAAGTATGGGGCCGAAAATTGAGGCAGCTGTTTTATTCCTGCAAAAAGGCGGAAAGAACGTTATCATTACATCGATTGATAAACTTCAGGATGCTCTTCAAGGAAAAACTGGAACACGTATCGTAATGCAAAGTGAAACAGCAGTAACAAATAACTAAACTACTATTTTAGCCCCTGTATGTAAAAAGCATATAGGGGTTTTTAATAATAATGGTCGTCGGAGAGTGAACTTTTTAAGAATGGGGTGAAACCATTTAATGAAGGAGTCAGAAGTACAATTTGCAATGATGAATAAAGGAAAATTCAATTTTGAGGAAGATAAGGACCAGCATGCGCGGCTGAATGCTGTATTAAAAAGTATGTCTGAAGGAATTATCCTAGTTGATAACAATAAAAATATTGTTTACCAAAATGAATTTGTTACTAGTCATCTTTTTCGCGGAATTGGGTCAGATAGCCTTAGAACAGAAGTAGATTTAATTGCTTTCATCCAAAAGGTAAGTGTTTCGAAAAATAATAAAGTGGATGAGTTATTACAATCAGAGGATATAACATTAAAACTGACGCTTGAGTTTGAGAATCAGCTAAAATATATTATGTTGAACAAATTTAGTGTGTATTCTGAAACAGGCTTTATTGGTAATGGCTATTTGCTTCGTGACATTACGAAAGAGGAAGAGATTGACCAGCTAAAGAGCAATTTAATTACGATTGCCAGCCATGAATTTAAGACACCGATTACGAGCATCCGCGGCAGCGTGGAAACACTAATGAGGCAGGATGCGGACTGGGAAGAAGACTTCAAAGTGGAGCTTTTACAGGGAATCCATGAAGATATTTTGCATCTGCAGGATTTAATTTCTGTCTGGTTCGATATCAAGAAAATCGAAATGGGAACCATGTCTTTAAATAAGGGTTATTTTCCTATTTCACAGTTGATTTCCAATACCTTAGATCAGCTGCCCCGCGAAATAGGTAATAAGGTTCGGTATGACCAAAGTAATAGTTCACAGATTCCATTGCTTTATGGTGATAAAAAGCGTCTTCAACAAGTACTGCTAAATTTAATTATGAACGGACTTGTGCACAATGACTTACCTGAGAAACAGGTTTTATTAACTGTGGAGGCCGGGCCTCATGATGTATTTATTCATGTTAAGGATAACGGAATTGGGATTTCAAAGGAACTTTGCAAAAAAATCTTTGATCGTTTCTATAGGGTCGACAATTCACCGCAGCGGAAAACGGGAGGAACGGGCCTCGGTCTATCGATTTGCCTTGGATTAATGAAAGAGCATAATGGTGATATACTAGTCGAAAGTGAACCCGGAAAGGGAAGTATTTTTACGATGAAGCTCCCGATTAACGAGGAAGACCTAGGAGGTATTTATGAATCATAAAATTGCAATCGTAGATGACGAACCAAAAATTGTCCGATTCATAAAGGCGAATTTACTTTCTCTTGGATATAAAGTAGCAACGTTTTCAGATGGTGAACAGTTTCTTGATCATTTTGATCTGCATGAACTTGATTTAGTACTGCTTGATGTTATGATGCCGAACATGGATGGGTTCACGGTTCTTGAAAGACTGCGGAAATTTTCAAACGTTCCGGTCATTATCTTAACAGCACGCAGTAATTCTAACGATTTGGTGGAAGGCTTTGAACTTGGGGCCGATGATTATTTAACTAAGCCATTTTCGCTTGAAGAATTATTTGCCAGAGTGAAAGCCGTTTTACGTAGGTCCTCCCATTTGGAGCAGACAGTTCATGAGGATAAGAAGATTACTATTGGCAGGATTCATATAAATCTTGCACAAAAACGTGTGTTTGTGGATGAAAAAGAAATGCGCTTTACCAATACGGAATATTTGATTTTAGAGCATCTTACCATTCATGCCGACAAAATTGTCAGTCATGAACAAATTCTCGTGTCAGTTTGGGGAGCTGAGTACCGAGATGAAGTGGAGTACCTGCGTGTAGCGATAGCAAGAATTCGGAAAAAGCTGAAGGATGCTGGCTGCAAGGATATATCTAAAATTATTCGTACCTATCCTGGTATTGGATACTCCCTTTTAACAACGGAAAGGTAAACAAGACGGTGCCGTCGTCTTGTTTACCTTTTTTTTGTTTAGGAAACTATAGATTTATTTCTGCATGAAACTAAAACTTAAATGGCTTTTCCAAGAAATGCTGTGAGCATCCATACATGCTTTTCTAATCCGGAATGAATCGCGAGCAGCATATCTCCTGTTGTTTCATCATTCATATTAGCAGCAATGCTCATTCCTTCCTTTAATTCGCCAATGATAATGGAGAAATCATTGATAACGGATTGAACCATTTCATCAGCTGATTCCGCACCTAACGCTTCTTGAAGAGATGAACCTTCAAGGCATTCCTTCATGGTCGCCACAGGTTTGCCGCCGATTGCCAGCAAGCGTTCTGCTAATTCATCGACATGTAAACCAGCCTCGTTATAAAATTCCTCAAATTTAACGTGCAGTGTGAAGAACTGAGCGCCTTTCACATACCAATGGTAGTTATGTAACTTCATATACATAAGAGACCAGTTGGCAATTTGCTTGTTAAGTACACTTACTAATGCATTTTCCATAAATAAAATCCTCCTTCAATTTGTCCTCCTTATATTATTCCAAAGATTTAGCTGAAATTCTGTATGAAATGGGGGAATTTGTTGTCAATTTGGTGAAGATTTCGATGTAGCTGTCGCTTATTTTTATTACACCCATGAAACACAATGTAATAATTGTACCTTAACTATCCACGTGTGTAACTTTTAGGAAAAAAGCAACAAATGGTTATTACTACCAATTGATAGGGAAATGCCTTCATGATGGGCGCTAGTTTAGTTGATTTATACTTACCATTTTTTGGGCGATGAATAAGAGTGTTACAACTGATAGCCTTAGTAGTAGGAAAACAAGATAACAAATTGGAGGTAATAAAATGAATAAACTTAAAAAACTAGTGATTGCAACGGGGTTAATCCTATCAATGTCAGCATTAACGTTAAACGGAACGACTGAAGCAGCAACGACTACTCATAAGGTGAAATCAGGTGAGACGTATTGGAAAATTGCTTCCAAATTCGGTGTTCCAGTTAATAGTTTAATGAAAGCAAACAATGCAGCTAGCAGTGCACTTAATATTGGTCAAAATCTAGTAATCCCAAATTCTACTGTTACTTCAGCAGAAAAAGACTTGATGGCACGTCTTGTCCATGCTGAGGCTAAAGGCGAACCATATGCAGGGAAAGTAGCAGTTGCTACCGTCATTCTTAACCGTGTAGCAAGTAAAGATTTTCCGAATACGATAAACGGTGTTATCTATGAAAAGTCTAACGGCTATTATGCTTTTACACCCGTTCAAAATGGCGCGATTAACCAGCCGGCTGATGCCGCGTCGAAACAAGCGGTAAATGAAGCATTGGCATTTAAAGGCCAAGGCAACGGCTCATTATTCTTCTTTAATCCAAAAACAGCCGTAAGTAAATGGATTTTTTCTCGTGAAGTAACGGTAACAATCGGAAACCACCGTTTCGCGAAATAATACTATTAGCATGCCAAGAAAATAAAAATTTACACAAAAAAGCAGTGAAATCCTAGCCTACGGATTTTACTGCTTTTTTTATTTTTAAAAATTTAAAAAATTCCGAACGAAGTGGTAGAATAAGGTAGATAGGATTTTAGGGGGAGGGAATGGATAAAGTGGTCAGCACCCTTAAAATAGGTCTTAGAACAAGTACTAGAATAAACGGGACATTATTTAAGTATGTATTTATAAAGGGGGGAAAGAGAATAACATGGACATTGTAAAGAAGAACTACCAAATCTATCCGATGTATCTAAACGGTGAGTGGATTGGAAATGATTATGAAGTATTTACCGAAGTCATCAATCCGGCAACAAAGAAAGTCGTCGGTGCTGTGCCGACAGGTGGTGCATATGAGGCGGAACAGGCAGTTGACGCCGCTCATAAGGCCTTCAAAATCTGGTCGAAAAAAACAGCCGACGAGCGCTATCAACTTCTCATGAAGTGGTACCATTTAATAGAAGAAAGCAAGCATGAAATTGCTCGGATTATGACGATTGAGCAAGGGAAGCCATTAAAGGAGGCACTAGGAGAGGTCCAGTATGCGAATGGCTTTATTTCCTGGTATGCAGAAGAAGGCAAACGGATTTACGGGGAAACGATTCCGGCTTCTCACCCGAATAAGAGAATTTTAGTACGGAAGGAACCAGTCGGGGTTATTGCGGCCATAACACCATGGAACTTCCCGGCGGCAATGATCGCAAGGAAGGTAGCTCCTGCGCTTGCTGCCGGGTGTACCGCCGTTGTAAAACCGGCAAACCAAACACCGCTTACGGCCTTGAAAATGGTTGAGCTTGCCCATGAGGCTGGAATTCCCGCCGGTGTGTTAAACGTGATTACCGGAAGATCATCAGAAATTGGCGAGGTGTGGCTGAAGGATCCACGGGTGACGAAGATTACCTTTACAGGTTCAACAGAGGTTGGAAAAACATTGATGCGCGGTGCAGCCGAAAATGTAAAAAAGGTATCACTAGAGCTGGGCGGGAATGCCCCGTTTATCGTGATGGATGATGCCAATTTAGCAAGTGCCGCTGTTGGGCTCGTTCAATCAAAATTCCGCAACGCAGGTCAAACCTGTATTTGTACAAATCGGGTTTACGTCCAAGAAGGGGTAGTCGAGCCATTTATTAAACTGTTCCAAGCAGAATTAGAAAAGCTTAAGGTAGGTAATGGGCTGGAAGAGGATACGGATATCGGTCCATTAATTGATAAGGCTGCCTATAAAAAGGTAGACGGCCTTGTTAAAGATGCCGTGAAAAAGGGTGGAAAAGTAACTTACAGCGGCCTTAAGCCTGCTGATGCAAACGGCTATTTCTATGCCCCAACGATTTTAACTGATATTCACGATGAAATGGAATGTATGAAGGATGAAATCTTTGGCCCGCTTGCTCCCATAGCAACCTTTAAAACAGAAGAGGAGGTCATTGAACGGGCGAACGATTCTTGTTACGGGCTTGCTGCCTACGTGTATACGGAAAATTTAAGTCGTTCTTTTAGAATCACAGAGCAGCTGGAGTATGGAATCATTGGCTTGAATGATGCCCTTCCATCAGTCGTTCAAGCACCATTCGGCGGCTATAAAGAGAGCGGCCTCGGCCGTGAAGGCGGACATTACGGAATCGAAGAGTTTTTAGAAGTGAAATATATCTCGATTGGATTAGATCTTTGAAAACTTATCCTTTCGAGAGGCGGTAAACCAAACAAATTGTGAACTTGAATCACGAGAACTAAATAAAGCCGTTCCGTTGAAGTGACCCCCTTGAGTTGGACTAATAAATCCAGCTTAGGGGGTTTTTTATCGTAATTAAAATGGATGTGTCATTTGTACCCCAAATATATGGTAAGCATTTCTGAAATTTTTGTCGTTTTACCCAGTTATATCCATTAAATGTCGTGAGTTTCGTAAAATGTGTAGTAAGTTGCTAAAAATATGTCGTAAATGCCTAAATATATGTCATTAATGCCACCAATTTGGTCGTAAGTAATGATAAATCTGCTTTTCAAACAAATATACTTCAATTAGATTGTCCTACTGTGTTACGATAACGTATAAAAGCAGACTAGGAAAGAGGGGATGGACGATGATTAAGACAATTTTGTTTGACGTAGATGGAGTACTTTTAAGCGAAGAGCATTATTTTGATGCATCTGCCTTAACGGTTTGGGAGCTGCTGAATAGCTGTAATTACTTAGCATTAGCACCTGAAAAGTTTAAGACGGACCATAATGAAGCCGAAATTAAGGCTATAAGGGAACAGGTATTTGAGGGGGACAAAGTTCTCAAATTATTAAAATCGCGCGGCTTAAACGCCAACTGGGACATGATCTACCTATCATTCAGTCATCAACTAATCCACCTCCTATCGCAAATTGAGGATACTGAATTTGAAAAAATTAACAAATGGTGTCAGGCACCAATAAATCGTGAAACATTATTAGAGATTGGCAGGGTGTTGAGTAATTATCCGGTAAAGATGGATTTTAGTTTGTTTGTGGCGGATTTTGAGCGCTCACAGGCGATGAAGCAGGAATTGCTGGGGTATTTGAATGAGCTTGCACGAGAGAAGCTTGGGGTGGAAACAGCTATCTTCTTAAAGGGGGAGCTGTGGTCCATTTGTGAACATGTTTCACAGGAGTGGTATGTTGGCGATGAAAATGTCCTTGCTTCCACTGGAAGACCTTCTGTACAGACAGGTAAAAATGGTTTCCTAGCAAACGAAACAACATTAGCTCCGAGGGAGGAGATCGATGAGCTATTTCAAATTCTAACTAGCGCTGGATTCACGATTGGAATCGGAACAGGCCGGCCGGCTCTTGAAACGATTCAGCCTTTTCGGCATTTAGATTGGTTGAAGCATTTTGATGAGAATAGGATCGTGACCGCTGATGAGGTGTTGGAAGCGGAAAAGGGGCTTCCTGAATGGAAATCCTTATCGAAGCCGCATCCGTATACCTACATAATGGGTCTTAAAGGTAAAAAGGCATCCGTGAAGGAATGCCTAGATACCGTGCTTCCAATTGAAAACGGTGATGAGGTTCTTGTTGTCGGCGACTCTTTGGCCGACCTACTAGCAGCGAGACAAATGGGTTGTAAGTTTGCCGCTGTATTAACAGGCCTGTCTGGAAAAGATGCGCGAAGTGAATTTGAACAATATGAGGCGGATTATATTCTTGATTCCGTGCTTGATTTGAAAGGTATTTTATAAAAAAAGGACAGTTTGATTTTTTTAGCCACCTTGAAAGTGATTATTTACGGAAAAATTCCATCAATTCGATAATAATCGGCGTTTATTGAGGAATTTAGGCGTTCTATCAGCGGGAATTCGAAGTTTATCAATGAATCTTCAAGTTCAATGAGCGAATTTTCCCGTTCAATGGGCGAATTTTCAGGTTCAATGAGCGAATTTACGGGTTCAACGAGCGAATCATAAAATCGTGGAATATCATCGAACTTTCTGAGCGAATCCAAGCACTCTATCGGCGAATTTTCAGGTTCAATCGGCGAATTCAAGCATTCTATCAGCGAATTTTCAGGTTCAATCGGCGAATTCAAGCATTCTATCAGCGAATCATAATTACCGCGCTACCTACTGGAAAAAGAAGAGGGATCGCAATCCCTCTTTCCACTGACTAAATACTTTCCACTATTTCAAACTCCGGCTCCACACGCCCAGGTTCAAACGTATCCACATTTGTTAACTCCAATAAATGTGCTTCATCTAGCCCATCAATTAACGTTAGTTCACCGATGACATCCGCGCCCATGGTTTTATCGAGTGT
Source organism: Neobacillus novalis NBRC 102450 (assembly GCF_001591805.1). GTDB lineage: Bacteria > Bacillota > Bacilli > Bacillales > Cytobacillaceae > Neobacillus > Neobacillus novalis. The sequence continues at coordinate 269,751 of NZ_BCVP01000015.1, forward strand.
TAATACCATGATGGCCTCACCGCCAACCTCGGTCCGCCCTACCTGCATCGTACCAATATTTATTCCATAATCGCCTAACAACGATCCAACCTTGCCAATCATCCCCGGTACATCGCGGTGCTTTATATATAACAGGTATTTTTCCGGTTTCACATCAATTCGGTACTGGTTAATTTTTAAAATTCGCGCGCCGTAACCATTTAAGACAGTTGCACCAATCCGTGCTGTTTCCAGACCATTAGAGACACAAAGCTCCATATAATTTGCAAAACCTTTATTCGTAGCATTTTTCGCAACATTATAGGAAACTCCCTGCTCTTTCAAGAGATGAAGCACATTAATCAGATTGACAGAATCACTTAAATGATAGGATAGTACGCCTTTCAACAGCGTACGTGTAAGCAATTCCGTATCCTCATCAATTAAATCGCCATAATAATTGATTTCAATTTTAGCAGGGGCCTGCTTGTTTAATAACTGAATCACGAGCTGCCCCATTTGGTCTCCAAGCAGTAAATAGGGCTGGAGCTTTGCCTGAGTTTCCCCGGACATTTGCGGCATATTGACCGCATTCTGAATCGACTGTGTTTCAAAAATCTCGATAATTTCAGCACTTACCTCTTGAGCGACTTTTTCCTGTGCCTCAATTGTTGAAGCTCCAAGATGCGGCGTCACAATGATATTTGGGTTTTGCAGTAATTCTACATCTGCAACCGGTTCTTTTTCAAAAACATCGAGTGCGGCCCCTGCTACATGCCCAGACTTAATTGCTCTAACTAACGCTTTCTCGTCAATCACACCGCCGCGGGCACAATTGACAAAACGGACACCTTTTTTCGTTTTTCGCAAATAATCATCATTCACAAGTCCACGTGTATCATTGGTCAGCGGCGTATGAATCGTAATAAAATCGGATTCCGCAGCGATTAAATCAAGACTTGCTTTTGTGAACCCCAATTTTTTCGCCCGCTCCTCCGTTAAGTATGGGTCAAACCCTAATATGTTCATGCCGAAGCTCTTAGCCCGTTTCGCAACCTCAGTGCCAATCTTCCCCATTCCGATGACACCGAGCGTTTTTTTATACAGCTCCACACCCTTGAAAGAATTGCGGTCCCATTCACCAGCTGCCGTTTTTTGATGGGCTTGAGGAATTTTTCGTGCTAATGACAGCATCATTGCTAAAGTATGCTCGGTAGCAGCAATCGTATTAGCTCCGGGTGCATTAATAACGATGATCCCTTTGCGGGTTGCCGCATTGACATCGATATTATCGACACCAACACCGGCACGGGCAATAACACGGAGTCGGCCAGCAGTTTCAAGCAGTTCCACGGTTACCTTTGTTTGACTTCTTACGATCAGGGCGTCGTAATCGCCAATAATGTTTTTCAACTCTGCAACAGGAAGAGTTGGCTGCCGTTCAACAATAAAATGTGGATGTTCAATTAAACTGACCAATCCTGTATGGCTAATTCCGTCGGTTACCAGTACTTTATACATGTTCCATCCAAACCTCCTCAGCTCTTTTCACCGCAATACCTAACACATCTTTTCCTTCTAAAAATTTCAAGGTCATTTCAATGCTTCCTAATACTTTTATGACATCAAACGGCGTACAATACCCCATATGGCCGATTCGGAAAATTTCACCCTTCAATTTCTTTTGACCGCCGCCAACTGTAATCGCAAATTTATCTTTAAGCAATTTTTTTATTTGTTTAGATGGTTCATCAATTGTTCTAACAGCTGTAACAGTCGGTGATGCATCTTCATCAGATGTTAATAGCGGTATTTCAATCGCCTTTAAGCCTTCCCGAACCATCTCTTTTAAAAGCAAATGCCGTTTAATTACATTTTCAAAGCCTTCTTCTTCTAACATGCGGCAAACCTCTTGGGCACCGTAAATGAGTGACACGGCAGGTGTAAATGGGGTAGATTTGTCAGTTTCATAGGATGCTAGATAGCGGTTTAAATCGAGATAAAACCGTTTCGCCTTACAGTTGCGAATCACTTCTCTGGCCGTATCATTCATCGCAACGAACGCTAATCCTGGGGGAAGCATGAGCGCTTTTTGTGAGCCGGAAACAAGAATATCGATATTCCATCCCTTCATATCTACAGGAACAGCGCCGATACAGCTTACACCATCAACAATATAAAGGGCATTGGTTACTTTCTTAACAACCTCACCTAAATCTTTTATCGGATTAAGAACCCCTGTTGACGTTTCACAATAGGTAGCAAAAACTGCTTTTATCTCTTTTGGAATCGACTGCAAAAATTCCTCCAGCTGCTCAGGTTTACACGCCGCCCCCCATTCAATATTTAAGCGGTGAACATTAGCGCCAAAGGTTTCGCAAATCGAAGCAAACCGGTCTCCGAAAGCCCCGGCAACCACCACCACTATCTCATCATTTTCTTCAATCACATTAGCGGCCGCTGCTTCTAATGCGGAAGTGCCGCTACCAGCGAGAACGGTAACAGGATTTTCCGAACCAAACACAGGCATAAGGCGGGTTGCAACATCTTCAAGTAATGTAGGGAATTCTTGGCTGCGGTGGGCAATCATTGGCTGATTCATCGCCGCTTTCACACGATCAGGAATCGGCGTTGGACCAGGGGCGAATAAGTATTGCTGATCAAGTAACATCGAAAACATCCTTTCAAATTTTTGTTTGGCATTAGTGCCGAAGAACCTTGGAACTTTTACTCTTAAAATAAAAAACGTCCCTCATAACAGGCAGAATAATCCTGTTATGAGGGACGTGAATAAACGCGTGGTGCCACCCTCTTTTGCCGCAAGAAAAATACATGCAGCCTTAAGAAAATAACGGTTTTAACCGGGCTAGCCTACTTCAAGCTTTCAGCTGCCAGTTCAGAAGGGCTGGGCTGTATGCAATCAGAATCTATATCTCTGAACTCTGATTACTGTCTGGCTTCAGCGCCCAGCGACTAGTGTACTTCGCGTTCCTCCCTACGATAAGTCAACATCGAATCGCTAACGCTCTTCGTGTTTCCTTTATCTCAGTCGGATCGCTCCAGTCCATACGTCGCTAAACGGGCGCTTCCGCTTTTCTTTAAGAAATTGCACCGGTTCGCAGCAGCCACCGGCTCTCTGAAGCATTTTCTTAATGCCGTCTTCATCATCACTTTTCATCCATATCATAACCCAAGTTGATTGAAATTTCAAAAATTAACTAAATATAGGGACTATTCTACAACGATACCTTCAGTATTGTAAAGGGATAAAGCAGAAAAATTTTCATTTTAAAAAGTGAAAATATCTACATCAAAATAGTATTCCAGCTATGACACGATAGTAAGCGATTACATAGTAATTAAAGAAAACAAAGCTATTGTAAAAATATTCAGAGAATCATATAATGTCTACAACAGAAAAACATTTGTGCGTCACAGGTGGACAAATGCAGGAGGGGAAACGAGTGAAAGCCATCTCAATTGGGTTATTAGGTTTAGGCACAGTTGGTTCAGGGGTTGTCAAAATTATCAAAAATCACCAGGATAAATTAATCCACCAAGTGGGTTGTCCGGTTGTCATCAAAAAAATCCTTGTTCAGGATTTACATAAGGATAGACCGGTTGAAATCGAAACTGGACTATTAACATCAAACGCCGACGAAATTCTGCGTGATAAAGAAATAGATGTGGTTATCGAGGTAATGGGCGGAGTAGAGGAAACAAAAGACTATTTGATCAGTGCCCTCCGGCAAGGAAAGCATGTAGTAACTGCGAATAAGGATTTGATGGCCCTGCACGGTTCAGAGCTGTTAACGGTTGCTTCCGAACATGGCTGTGACCTTTTTTATGAAGCAAGTGTGGCCGGAGGTATTCCTATCTTACGAGGCCTTGTTGATGGGCTTGCATCCGATCGAATCACTCAAATGATGGGAATTGTAAATGGAACAACGAATTATATCTTAACGAAAATGAGTGATGAAGGCCGCTCCTATGATGAAGTCCTTAAAGAAGCCCAGGATCTTGGGTTTGCCGAAGCTGACCCAACTTCAGATGTCGAAGGTTTAGATGCCGCCCGCAAAATGACGATACTGGCGACATTAGGTTTTTCGATGCACATTGATTTAGATGACGTGAAGGTATGCGGTATTTCCAGCATTACGGAAGAGGATTTACGGTATGGAAAACAATTAGGCTATACCATGAAACTAATTGGCTATGCTCATCGTGAAGGTGAAAAAGTCGAGGTAAGTGTCGCACCTACCTTTTTGTCTAATAATCATCCGCTTGCCTCTGTGCAAAACGAATACAACGCTGTTTACGTCTATGGTGAGGCAGTCGGAGAAACGATGTTTTATGGTCCTGGCGCCGGAAGCCTGCCGACAGCAACAGCAGTTGTTTCCGACCTTGTAGGCGTTATGAAAAACTTAAGATTAGGTGTAAATGGCCGCAGCGCCGTCACACCGCAATATCCAAAGCTGTTAAAGGACAATGAAGAACAGTTCTCAAAATATTTCTTGCGGATTCACGTACAGGATGAGGTTGGCGTTTTTGCGGATATTACCGCCATTTTTGCAAAATACGGCGTAAGCTTTGAAAAAATACTTCAGCTGCCAATTAAGAAAAATGAAACATCGGAAATCGTCTTAGTTACGCACAAAGCTTCGCTCACCAATTACGATAAAATTTTACTAGAGTTATATGATTTAAAGGCAGTAAAGGAAGTAAAAAGTGCGTATAGAGTGGTGAGGAAATCGTTATGAGATGGCCGGGATTACTAGAAGCTTATAAAGAGTATTTACCAATCAACAATCAGACTCCAAAACTTACATTGAATGAAGGAAATACCCCGTTAATAAAGCTCGAACGACTGTCTCGAGAATGGGATGTCAAGCTTTATGTGAAAATGGAAGGGGCGAATCCGACTGGTTCCTTTAAAGACCGGGGAATGGTCATGGCTGTTGCCAAGGCAGTGGAAGAAGGCAGTAAAACGGTCATCTGTGCCTCAACTGGGAACACTTCTGCTGCCGCTGCTGCCTACGCGGCGCGGGCAGGCTTAAACTGTATCATCGTCATTCCTGAAGGAAAAATTGCCCTCGGCAAACTTGCCCAGGCGATGATGTATGGGGCGGAAATCATCTCAATTGAAGGAAATTTTGACCAAGCGCTGAAGATGGTGCGAAATATTAGTGGGGAGGAACCAATTACACTCGTCAATTCCGTGAATCCATTCAGGTTAGAAGGGCAAAAAACAGCGGCCTTTGAGGTATGCGATCAGCTTGGTGATGCTCCAGATATTTTAGCGATTCCAGTTGGGAACGCCGGAAATATCAGTGCTTATTGGAAAGGATTTAAAGAATACGCCAATAAAAAGGAGACTGGCTTACCGCGGATGTTTGGTTTTGAGGCTGCAGGTGCCGCCGCACTTGTTCATAACCGTGTCTTTGAAAACCCAGAAACGATTGCCACAGCGATTCGAATCGGAAACCCGGCAAGTTGGGATTTAGCTATATCCGCTGTTCAGGAATCCAATGGTCTTTTTGATGAAGTCAGTGACGAAGAAATTGTCGCTGCCTATAAAAAGTTAGCCACCTCTGAAGGTGTTTTTGCTGAACCGGCTTCTTGTGCCTCCATCGCAGGTGTTTATAAAAGTATCCAAACTGGAAAAATTGATAAAGGAACGAAGATTGTAGCAGTACTTACCGGGAATGGCTTGAAGGACCCGGATACGGCGATAGAAAGCAGTCTCGTTAAGCCGGTCCGATTGCCAAATGATGAAAGGGCAGTGACCGAACATATTCGAGGAGTTGTCCGTGGATGACTCTAAAAGACCGTTTTGTTATCAAAGTACCTGCGAGTACGGCAAATCTTGGGCCGGGCTTTGATTCGATTGGACTTGCCCTTGATTTGTATTTAACTTTGGAAGTGGAGAAAAATGATAAGTGGGAATGTTTTTCTTTAAGTGAGGAACTGAAGGATCTTCCAACTAATGAGGAGCATTTTATCTGCCAGGTTGCGATTAAGACAGCAGCAACCTATTCCGTTGAATTACCCCCGTGTAAAATTAACATCAACAGTGATATCCCGTTAGCACGAGGGCTTGGTTCAAGTGCAGCCGCGATTATCGCCGGGATTGAGCTTGCAGACGTTGTTGGCGGCTTAAGTTTAACCAAGGAGGAAAAGCTCCTCCTTGCTACCAAGATGGAGGGCCATCCAGATAATGTGGGTGCCTCTCTCTATGGTGGACTAGTGGTTGGGTGTTATCAGCAAAACGAAGTGGATATGCTGTCATTCACGAATCTTCCTATAGAGATAGTTGTAGTCATTCCGCAAGAAATTCTATTGACGAAGGAATCACGAGACGTTTTGCCAGCTGCCTATTCTCGTCGTGATGCTGTCCAAGCTTCGTCTACTGCTAATCTTATGATCGCAGCCCTATTAAGTCAAAACTGGTCTCTGGCAGGAAAAATGATGGAACAAGACATTTTCCACCAGCCTTACCGAAAACCGCTGATTCACTCCTTTCATGATATTGAAAAAACAGCTAAATCCAATGGTGCTTTCGGAGTGGCCTTGAGTGGTGCCGGACCGACCGTTATTTGCTTTACCGAAAAAGGAAATGGAAGGCAGCTGTCACTAGATTTACAAGCCGTTTTTCTGGAAATGACTGTGAAACCTCTCCATATCGATTATTTTGGAAGCAAGGTAAAAGTAGTTGAAGTTTATTAATCGAGAAAAGGGCAGCCACTGGCCGCCCTTTTTCTATTGACCAGCTCCAGGAAGAACGTTCCATATTTCTTGGAAAATATCGCCTATTTGTTTTCTCCAAACTCGTATACATATCGCTTTTTTATGATAAAATAATGTAAATATTGTGAAAATGGAGAGGGGGGATTAAGAATTGAAACTGCCGATTATTCAAACAAAGCTGCGGATTCCAGCCGTGAAGGAGGACTTTATCAGAAGAGCACAGCTTACCCGGAAACTAAAGAAGATTCCGGATTATCCGCTGACAATCATTCATTCTGGAGCAGGCTATGGAAAAAGTACGGCACTTGCCCTCTTTATGAGGGACGAAAAAATCCCGGGCTGCTGGTACTCCATTTCGTCGATGGATGATGACATCCTTCCTTTTCTCTCCTATATTATCCATTCCATCCGCCCTGTTCTACCTGATTTCGGCGAGGAATTAACTGCCTATATTGACACGATGGACCGTTATATCCGCGATGAGGAATTGAGTGTATTATCTTCCCTTTTTATCAATGAAATCCTCGCAATCAATTCCGAGATTACCTTGATTCTGGATGACTTTCATCAAATAGAACATTCTTATACAATTAACAACTGGATGGAAAAATTGCTTGAACACATCCCCGCCAATTTACATATTGTCCTTTCGAGCCGCAGCCGCCCGGGCTGGAAGTATCTGACGAAGATGAAGGTTTGTGGTCAGTTATTAGAAATTTCAAGAGAAGACTTAGTCCTTACGATAGAAGAAATGGAGCTGCTGTTAACCGATCTTTATCGATTAGAAGTCGAGCCCGAGCATTTACAAACGATTTACGAGATGACAGAGGGCTGGGTTATCGCCTTATGCATGATTGCCCAGCAAATCCCGCTAAAAAAGGACATTACTGAGCTTTTTGAGCATTCCTCAAACTCACTTCAAGATTTTTTTCAGTATTTAGTGATGGAGGTTTTTTCAAAACAGCCGCCAATGATCCAGCAGTTCCTTGAACAAACGTCGATTTTTGAAGAAATCGAGGAAGAAATCTGTGATGAAGTCATTGGCCTTCATGGAGCCTCGGGATTGCTTGAGCAATTGAAAGACCGGAATTTATTTATCCAAAAGGTTGGGATGAAGCAATATCGTTATCATGCCTTATTTAAAGACTTTCTTGAAAATATTTTTCAAAAAAATAACCCGAATCATTATGCGGTTCTCCACGAAAAATGTGCCCGTTTTTATGAAAAAAGACAATTGTGGGAGGAGGCCCTTCATCATTATAAAAAAATCAATCACTATCAAGCGATTGCTTCCATCTTACAAGAGAACGGCTTAAGGCTGCTTGAAAGTGGAAAATTGGCGAGCCTGCATGATCAATTAACGATTCTTCCAGAAGCGGAGATGGAATCGTACTACCTTCTTTGGTATTTAAAAGCGGAAATTCATCGCTACCGTTCCCAATACCAAGAGGCAGAGGATTATTATGAAAAGGCCTTTATTGGTGCAGAAAAAAAGCAAGACGCCCTTGGAATGAGTATGGCACTGGAAGGGAAAGCGAAGATTTATTTAGATACGATTCAGCCGCATCATGCCGAAAAGCTTTTATATGAGGCGATTGCCTACAGGGAAAAATGTCAGAGTTCGGATGAAGAAAGAGGTAAACTCTATCAATTGCTATCTGAGAATCTGCTAAACTTAGGAAAAGCATCAGAGGCTGAAAAATGGATTCAAAAAACAAAAGCAGTTCATTATGATGGAAATTTAGAAGCAAGATTGTATTTAAGAACCGGCCGATTTAAGGAAGCCAAGAAAGTCCTTTACAAAGAAGAGTTGAATGGAACGATCGTTACCTCGCTGCCGCAGGCCCATCGTGAAACCGATTTATTACTTTCCTTAATCGAAGCCTTTACTGGCGAGGGAGTAAAAGCGAAAGAGCTTGCCCAGCAGGCCATTCAACAAGGAATAGGCAGTAAAGCCCCATTTGTCGAGGCGTGCGGCTGGATCCGTATGGGTCATGCTGTGCAGATTTTAAATAAATATGAAACTCATTTAGCCGAAAACTGCTATCAAACAGCGTTAGAAATCATGGACCAGCTGGGTGTCGATAGAGGAAAGGCCGAGCCGTTAATGGGACTTTGTATTTTATACGGAACAAGGGGAGAACTGGAACGGGCATTGGAGGCGGGAAAGAATGCACTTCAAGAGACAGAAAAGGTTCATGACGTTTGGCTGTCAGCCTTAATCACGCTTTGCATGGGGATTACCTGCATTTATAATGAACGGCTGCCGATGGCGTTTGAATACTTGGAAAAAACGGATTCCCTATTCCAGCAGTGCAAGGATTCCTTTGGTCAAATGCTCAGCAAGTTTTGGTTGTCATATCTTTTTTATCTTGAGAAAAAGCAAGACTTATATAATCATACAATCGATGAATTTTTAACACTTGTGCAAATTCATGAATACGAATTCTTTTTTCATAAAAGATCCGTATTTAGCCCAAGGGATTTACAAGTGTTTGTGCCATTATTACTTGAGTGTATGAAAGCGGAAATCCAAACTCCATTTGTCACGAAAACCTTACAGAATCTCGGGGTTAGCACATTTGACGCCCATCCCGGGTATTCGATTCGCGTTCAAACATTTGGTCAATTTCGGCTTTGGCTTGGTGAGAAAGAGGTTGGAGAAAAGGAATGGCAAAGAGAAAAGGCGAAGGAATTATTTCAGTTATTCATTACCACAAATGAGCAAATCGCCAAAGATGAAATGATACAAATCCTTTGGCCCTATCAAGATAAAAAAAGTGCTGACCGTGATTTCAAAGTGGCCTTAAATAGTCTTCTGCAAGTAATAGAACCAATGAGGAAAGCGAGAGCAGCCCCGTTTTTCATCATTCGAGACGGAATGTTCTATGGGTTAAATCCGCATGCCATGATTGAAGTGGATACAACACATTTTCAGGCGCTTATTCAAGACGGCTTAAATGAAAGGGATAACGAAAAGATTATTTATTTCCTTGAAAGAGGATTGAGCCTTTATCAAGGCGACTATTTGCCTGACCGCCGTTATGACGATTGGTGTATCAGTAAAAGGGAGAGCCTGCTCGTTTATTTTTTACGTGGTGCTGAGAAAATGGCGCAATTAATGGTTCGCCGCGAAAACTACGAAGCGGCTATTTACTGGTGTGAAAAAATTCTTGAACGCGACCGCACATGGGAAGAAGCCTATCGCTTACTAATGTACTGTTACTATCGAAAAAACAATCGTCCCCAAGCGATGAAATGGTATCAAAAATGTACAGAGGTGTTAGAGGAAGAACTGGGCGTAACCCCATTAGAACCGACAAAACATATGTACCATATGATTATTGAATCAGAGAACATTTTAAATCCGATTGAGCAGCCTTAGAAATGAGAAAAGATTTACTTACCTAGAAGATGCCCTTGGACCTGTTGCTAAGGAAGTAGCTGAAGGAACGCCGTCTTATAGTGTGAAGTTCGAAGGGCCACAAATTAACATAGGGCTTGGAACAGGAAAAGCATTAGATATATTTAATAATAATATTATTGAATACAATCTTATAAGAAGGTGATAAGAATGAATAATCAAGAAAGAGAATTAATTGAGAACCACATGTTTAAATCTATAACCAAGGAAAAATTGTTAAAAGGCTTTAATGTTGAAATTGAATTGATGCCAAAATATTTTAATGAACTATTACATGTTGCATATAATGAAAAGAATGCAGATGATCTGGAGTTATTAATACATCTTGGGTTTGTATTTGAGTCATTTTTAAAGGATTCTGTTGATATTTTATGTAAACTTTTAGAAGAAACATGGCATATACAACACGAAAATATTGCCAGTGCTTTCCAATGGCTAGAGTCTCCTGGAGCTATTGAATCTCTATACAAAGCGGCATTAACCA
>NZ_BCVP01000016.1 GCF_001591805.1 Neobacillus novalis NBRC 102450
GGGTTTCAGTCCCGGCAAACACAGGCGATTCGCGTGCTAATCCGTGGTCACCGTGGTTTGATTACGCAAAGCTTGGTTCTTTTGCAGATGGGTTAATGATTATGACCTACGATGAACACAACGCAAATACAACACCCGGGTCAACGGCATCGGTGGATTGGACAGAAACAACGATTCGTTATGCTTTGAATAAAGGAGTACCACCTTCAAAAATTTTACTCGGTATCGCTGGTTATGGATGGGACTGGGACACAACAGCGAACAAAGCCGTTTATAGCTCCTATTCGCTGTTAATGGGACATAAAACAAAATATAAAGCGGAAATTATGTGGGATTCCCGTTCGAAAACCCCTCATTTCAATTATGTAGACGAAAAAAAACAAAGCCACCAGGTATGGTTTGAAAATAGCAACAGTCTACGGTTTAAGCTAAACCTGGTGGAAAAATATAATTTACAAGGAATCGGGATTTGGCGACTCGGCTTAGAAGATCCAATTTACTGGACAGTCATACCTGAGGAAATAAAAGTAAAAAAATGATGTTGAATGGTTAATGTTCGTATTACATGGCAAAGTCTGCCACCAATTGTTAAATGTATCTAACATTGTATGGCTGCAACATTGTTGGTCTAAAGGAACGAAATGAATTATAATAACAACAATGAATGTACTAGAAAATGGAGGGAAAAGAATGAAATTTCCAAATGATGCTGATGGAGATGCTTTACGCAGTCTATATAAAGATGGAGTAGATTTTAAAAAACCACAATCAGTGGACTTTTTTGTTGCCGTGCCTGATCAAGTAACAGGTAAAAAATTATCGCAAGTATTAAAAGAAGAAGGCTTCAATTGTTTCGTAGAGGAAGACGACGAAACAGAAGAATGGGCATGCTGCTGCTCTAAAAGAATGCAATTAAATTATAATGAATTAATTAAAATACAGACTAAATTAGATAACTTAAGTAAACCACACGGTGGTTATTCTGACGGTTGGGGCGTATTAGTAGATTAAAGTGAATGAGTGAATCTAAGAGTATGCCTAACTATTGGTAATAAAATTTGTAAACATATGTTCCTGAATTCGAGTGCGATGGAGCAATGTATCATTGCTGGGCTAATGCAAGGAAAGAGATGTATATCCTCAGCAGTTCTTAGAAAGCAGAGGCTGTTGAACATAATGTAGACAAGATTTTCGTACCTAATAACCGATGGGTTAATTCTCCGGACGTCAGGCACTTTTACCTATTTAAAAAAATATTGTTGGCTATACTTGTAATGAGTAGGGTAGCATGAATTGTCTTTATAAATGAGGGATTACAATGGGGAAAAAGGTAAATCGAGTTCCATATGAGCTTAATGCAAACGGGATTAAGTCTTTGCCGATGGATGAAATCAAAATGATTTTGCGAGGCGCTGAGGATTTGATCATGAGTGGCGGCCGCGCCATGCTTGCCAAGATTCTTGCCGGATCAAAAGAAAAAAAGCTATTGGAACTAGAATTGAATTACAGTCCTGTATATGGGGCATTAAAAGATATTACGCAAAAAGAAATCCTCGCAAAAATAGACTGGATAATTCTTCATCATTATTTAGCGATTGAATATGAGTACAGACTTCCGCTTTTAGTCTACACCGATAAAGGCTGGGAGATTGAACGGGAGACCTATGCTAATGAATTATTGGATAAGCTAATCTTTGCGGCTAAGAATGGTCAGTATGAATTTGTCGAATCACTAAAAGATCGTAACCGTGGCATGATCCTTTTATTACTGGACAAGATAGCGGACTCAAGTAATAAAGAGTTGATTACAATCTTGAAAGCATGGCAAGGGACTGAATATAAAAAGGTCAGAACAAGAATCCAAGAAGTCATTGATGGTTTGGAGAAAATAGAAGATACCCCAAGTCTAACACGGAATCAAGAAGTAATTTCATTTTCCGCAAATAAAAAATGGCTTTCTCTACCTGAAGAGATTCGCATAAAACTTGAACGAAATGTTTGGTGTGGTTCTTGTCGGGATGTTGTAAAAATTGAAAATTATGTTGTCAAAGAATCATCGAATGGAATTCTGCTTCAAGGTAAATGTCACAAATGCGGAAATGAGGTAGTCAGAGTTATTGACTGAAAAAAACTTTTCAAATTTAACTATACTAATATACAAACATTTATATAGCTTCCCGTTCTGGATAAATAACTAGGTCTACAAGCCCGTATTTAATAGAATGGGTACGCTGTTTCTAGTTTTTTCTTATTTTTATTCTCTAAGTCAAATCTATTATAAAAAGCACGAAAAGATGAGTGCCAGGTACCATTCAATTCTCTGTAAGGTGACTGGCGCTTTTTGTCTTTTCAAATGGTGTCTTCCAAAACCTTCAATGTGGGTTCGACTCTTACTGCACCTTTTAATAATACAAAACATAAACGTCTTCCTTTAAATGAGGAAGGCGTTTTAATGTTATTGTGGAATTTATAAAAATTCAAATATTTAAAATTTTTCCATAATTCTGTTGTTTTTCTATCTTTTGTTGTATATAATAAAAAAAGTAACAACTTCAAAAGAAAATAAAAATTAAAGTATAAACTTCAGTACAAAAAATTTTGTATCTTTTTACAACATACCTATTGATGATTTGCATAATTTAAAATTCCAGACATGGAATGAGGGGTAATAAACTATGGGCTTACTAAATACGATTACATTTAAAAGGATTGAAGAGTTAAAGGACATTATGAAAGTTGTCGAGCTCCAAGCAGAAATTTGGAGCTCAGAAATTGTATCTCCTCAGCCACAACTAGTAGCCTCCATTCATCATGGCGGGATTTTGGTTGGTGCATTTGCTGAAGAAAAGCTAGTAGGCTTTTCCTATGGTTTTGCTGGCTTTAATAATGAAGGCCCCTATTTAGTTTCCCATATGACAGGTATATTGCCTGAATACCAAAATGCTGGAATTGGCTACCACCTTAAGTTAAAGCAAAGAGAATGGGCAATTGATTACGGGTACAAAAAAATTGTTTGGACCTATGATCCATTAGAAGTAAGGAATGGTTATTTTAATGTCTGCAAGCTAGGGGCGTATTCGAAACGCTATATTCCCTCCTATTATGGCGAGTTAAACGATAAATTGAATAAAGGACTTCCAACCGACCGTTTACTGATCGAATGGGACATTTGTACAAAACGTGTTGAAAATGCCATTCTTGGTATGTCTAAGAATCAAATCGAGAACCTATATGAAACTCTGATCAACTGTGAACAAGCGAGTGAATTTTCATCCCCGATACCTCTCAAGATAAAGGACAAATACAGTCAAGCTGGATTCCGTGTGCCAGTTCCTTCAAATATTCAATTTATTAAGCAACAAAAACCAGAAGTAGCTCATGAATGGAGATATGCCGTTAGAGCAGCGATAACTGAAGCATTTTCAAAAGATTATATAATCACAGGTGTTCAAAAAGAACATAATTCAAAGATTCATTATTACATACTAAAAAATAAATTGGTTGAGGGATCACATGATTAACCGAATAAACAATTGGGTTGCCAAACATGAGGAAACAATTAAATCAACCTATCATCATCTACATTCAAATGCAGAAGTAAGTTGGATGGAAGTTGAAACAACAAAGTTTCTGTGTTCCCAGTTAGAAAACTTGGGGATTCCATATGAAACGTTTGAAAAGCATACAGGTGTTGTTGGTTATTGGGGAAATAAAGAAGTTGGACCCATTATAGGGATCAGAGCAGACATGGATGCGTTGTGGCAGCTTGTTAATGGGAAATGGCAGGCAAATCACTCCTGTGGGCATGATGGACATATGACAATGGTTCTTCATGCTCTTACTTGTCTAAAGGAGATTGGCTATGAACCGAAGGGCTTGATTAAAATTATTTTTCAACCAGCTGAGGAGTCTGGAAATGGAGCAAAAGCTATCATTGAAACAGGTGTCATATCTGACCTCGATTATTTACTTGGCCTTCATGTTCGTCCTATTCAGGAAATGTCCTTTGGGGTAGCGTCACCGGCTATCTATCATGGAGCAACAACATTGCTAAGGGGTGAAGTAAAAGGTGTACAGGCCCATGGGTCAAGGCCTAATCTTGGCATTAATGTTGCCGACTCACTTGCTGCTATCATTCAAGCTGTCAATTCCATCAAAATGGATCCCACGGTTTCAGCATCTGCAAAGGTAACGATGATTAAGGCTGGTAGAGATAATCTTAATATAATTCCTGATTTTGGAGAATTTGGCATTGATGTTAGAACAGATAGGAATGAGGATATGGTTGAATTAATTGAAAAAGTCCGTCATGCGGCTATTACTGCGGGTTCATTTAATTTTGCTGATGTGAAGGTTGAAACAGTTGCCTCCATGGTGGCGGCCAAAGCGAGTCCAAAGATAGAGGAGATTGTCAAAGAGGCAATTGTCGAAGCGCTTGGGGAGGACGCCCTTGTTCCAGCACCAAATACACCAGGTGGAGAGGATTTTCATTTTTACAAAATGAATTATCCGAAACTTCAGTCAACAATGGTAGGACTCGGCACTGGATTATCACCAGGCTTACATCATCCCGATATGAGCTTTAATATTGATGCTCTTATAAACGGGGTTAAAATCTTAAGCCTCGCACTCATTAAGGTGTTGTCTAATCAAAAGGAAGGGTTCATTTAAATGGAACAATATACAGATAAAATTAGAAAAGATTATGACAAAATGACAAAGCGGCAAAAAATAATCGCCAAATATATAATGGATTTTCCAAAGGATGTTGCTTTTCAAACGGCAAGACAAATAGGGAAAGTATGTGGAGTGAGCGAGACAACAGTTATTCGGTTATGCTACATACTCGGTTATTCGGGATTCAGTGAAATGCAAAAAGAGATTCAAACCACCTTACTAGAAGAAACGACCAGCAGGACTAACCCAATTGAAAATTTTCGAGAGTCATCCAATTCGTTAAGGGATACAAACCTAATTCAATATATGATTGAACAAGATAGTGCCTATGTGAAAGCTACACTAAAGGACATTGATTTCAAACAATACCAAAAAGCAGTTGAAAAACTGATTGAGTCTGACAACCGAATTGTCCTGGGATTCCGCTCCTCCTTTGGTCCAGCAAGCTGGTTCACGTTTGCCTTGAATATCGTGATTGGCAATACAACACTTTACCGTGGAGAAATTGAAGATGCCAATTACTTATTATCAAAGATAGATGAGAACACGGTAGTGATTGCGATTTCTTTCCCAAGATACACTCAGGAGACTTTTTCATTTGTTAAGGCAGTAAAGAAAAAAGGGGCGTGTATTATTGCCATCACCGATGACCGGTTATCTCCGATTGGTAAGTATGCTGATATCTTATTTAGGGTGATTGCACCATCGCCAATCCCGTTAAAAGGTATTACACCCACGTTTTCTCTCTTAAATTTGCTAGTGACAAGTATTGCGGCAACTAGTAATCCTAAGGTGCAAGAGCATATGAAGGGATATGAACAAAATAGTAACGAATTTTATCCCTTTGCT
This sequence comes from Neobacillus novalis NBRC 102450, assembly GCF_001591805.1. Classification (GTDB taxonomy): domain Bacteria; phylum Bacillota; class Bacilli; order Bacillales; family Cytobacillaceae; genus Neobacillus; species Neobacillus novalis. Next base: position 5,527 of record NZ_BCVP01000016.1, read on the forward strand.
AAAACAGAAATAATGGAAGTTTAAGTCAAACTTTATTAGATAGAGGTGATGTCATGAATAAGCTTTCTGCTAATTTCCTACATAACACATTGGTGATAGACGGCCATTTTGATTTATTAATGGATGTTCAGATCCAACGAGAACAAGGGAGAACAAAGGTTATTGAGACGGACTATTTTCCACGTTTCGTTGAAGGTGGTGTGAATGTCATTGTTGCTTCCCTATTTGTGGATAGTAGTTTTTTACCAGAAATGGGACTTCGTAAAGCATTAGGTCAAATTAGCGCTCTATATGAAGAGGTTAATGAATCTCCTGATAAATTAATGATTTGTTTAAATGGAGAAGACATGAATAGAGCAAAGCAATCAAATAAGATTGGCTTCCTTCTATCAATCGAAGGTGCAGAACCAATCGGAACAGATCTTAGCCTACTGCGAGTTTTTTTCGAGCTGGGGGTTCGTAATCTTGGGCTAGTTTGGAGTCGCAGAAATGCAGTAGGTGATGGAAGCTTCTTTTACCCGACAAAAGAAGGGAAGAAGGGCGGGATTAGCAGCTTTGGCGTGAAGGTCATTGAGGAAGCAGAAAAACTTGGAATCACGATTGATGTCTCTCACTTAAATGATGAAGGTTTTTGGGATGTTATTGATATTGCAACCAGGCCGGTAATTGCCTCTCATTCGAATGCTCGATCCATTTGCTCGACCATGCGTAATTTAACGGATGAACAAATAAAGGCGATTGCAACAACCAATGGCGTGATTGGAGTGAATGCTGCCAGCATGCTCGTAGGGAATGACGATGAAAGTTCTACATTGGAACAGCTGATGAGTCATATTGACCATCTTGTATCGGTGGCTGGTATCCAACATGTAGGACTCGGACTTGACCTTTGTGAGGATTTTATGAAATATGTCTCTCCTGATGTTTTGGCAAGTTTCCCTAGAAAACCATTTGATGTGGTATCTGGTCATCGTTCCATCCCGCAACTAGTTGAGGGTCTTGTGAAAAGAGGTTATTCAAAAAACGAGCTTGAAGCATTGCTTGGAACAAACATTCAAAGGATTTTCTTAAGGTAGCAGGGATTATCCTTGTTAAGGAGGACGTAACTTGACCAATAAACCAATTTCTGTTCGAAAAGTAATCCTTCACCATATGGTTATGACATTAAAAAATCCATTTACAACAAGCTTTGGAACTTTCCTGGATAAAGAATTCTTCGTGATTGAAATGGAGGATGAAACCGGCGCCAGTGGATTTGGAGAATCTGTTGCATTTTCAAGTCCATGGTATAGCGAAGAAACAGTTGAAACGAACAAGCATATAATGGGTCAATTTTTAATTCCTTTATTACTAGAATCGCCGATTGAGCATCCTGATGAGGTATCGATACGATTTAAACCCATTCGTCGAAACAATATGGCGAAGTCAGCATTGGAGAATGCAGTTTGGGATTTATATGCCAAAAGAAATAATAACCCCTTATATAAAGAATTGGGTGGTGTCAAACAGCAAATAGATGTTGGAATAAGTATTGGGATCCAACCAACTGCTAAAGATCTAGTTCATGTAATCGAAGAATTTGTAAATGAAGGCTACAAACGAATGAAGGTAAAAATAAAGCCGGGTGCCGACTATGAGATGTTAAAGGAAGTAAGAAGACATTTTCCAGATATCTTATTGATGGCTGATGCTAATTCCGCCTATACCTTGGACGATCTTGATACATTAAAAAAACTCGATGAGTTAAACCTTATGATGATTGAGCAACCACTGGCACATGATGATATTATCGATCACGCTAAATTACAATCCGTGCTTGCAACCCCAATTTGTTTGGATGAAAGTATTCATTCCATTGAAGATGCAAGGAAAGCAATCGAGTTAGGTAGTTGTAAAATCATTAATATTAAAATTGGCCGCGTAGGAGGAATTACGGAATCAAAAAAGATCCATGATTATTGTTCCCAACAAGGAATTGCAGTCTGGTGTGGTGGAATGCTGGAATCTGGGATTGGACGCGCACATAATATTGCCTTAACGACTCTTCCGCAGTTTATTTTGCCTGGTGATACAGCAAGTTCTTCAAGATATTGGGAAAAGGATATTATTGAGCCGGAAGTCTTCGTAGAAAAGGGTGTCATCCATGTGCCGAATAAACCGGGTATTGGCTATGACGTAAACCGTCAAGTACTTGAGTCATTTCGGGTCGATAAAACCGTGTTTTCTAAAAAGAATATATTGGCCTGATTATGACATTTTAAAAAAATGGCTGCTGCCAAACCAATGATTTAATCGAAGGCTCAAAGGTGTTAATGGCCATTATGCTATTAGCCATCCAAGGCTCAAATACAACGACTTTTTAAACTTCCGGTTGTGAATTGTACGCAATGTATAATTTATAATAAAAAAACGAATGGAAAAGGGAGAGATTTTAAATGACACAGAAAACAGTAACAAGTGAATTCGAACAGTATTGTCAAGAATTAGCAGAAAAACATAATATTCCTGGCTTTTCAATTGGTTTAGCAAAAGAGGGAAAATTATTCTATGAAAATGGAATTGGTTACCGCGACGTTGAAAACAAACTACCGCTGTCTTCTGATACTGTTTTTGGAATTGGGTCAGTAACGAAATCATTTACTAGTGTAGCTATTATGCAATTACAAGAAGCCGGGAAACTTCATGTAAATGATCCCGTTATTAAATATTTACCAGAATTCAAAACTCCGAATGAAGAATATACAAAGCAAATGACGATTCATCATTTCATGACGCATTCTGCCGGCTTGCCGCCATTACCAACGCTATTTAAATCTTTAAGTAAGAGTGTTGCAAACGATCCAAAGTTTGAGGACGAAGGCAAAACAGAAGGTGATATTGGTAAAGTGGAGCAGGAAGCATCGAAAGAACCGGGAGCAAGTGTTGATACGTATGAGGAGCTAATGGCAGACATCGCAAAACAAGAATTTGAATTACTTGGTTTTCCTGGGACTGAGTTTAGTTACTCTAATGATGGTTATGCACTTTTAGGGAGCATCATTGAAAGAGTCAGCGGAGTTTCATATGAACAGTATATAAAGGATTACATTTTAGAACCATGCGGGATGAAAAATTCTGTTTTCCATCTTGAAGAATTAGACGGACATGAGGATGTTTCTTCTCTCTATAATTCTCGTAAAAAAGATGAAAAAACAATTATTTTTGAATCGAACAATCCTTGGGATGCACCATCCATGCGTGCAGCGGGATTTTTAAAATCAACTGTAAACGATATGCTTAAATTTGCCGAAATCTATCGCAATGAAGGTAAAGTAGGAGATGCTCAAATCCTGACAGCCGAAAGTGTTGAATTAATAACAACACCACACATTGAGTGTGATAAAGGCCGTTACTATGGATATGGTGTCATGATTACTCCCGACTATTATGGGTTTAAACTTATTGACCATGGCGGCTCTGTTAAAGGAGTGGCTGCTCAAATGAACATTCTTCCTGAACTAGGACTGACTGGAGTAGCCTTTGCTAACTTGGCAGGCGTACCATCTGCGAAACTGCTATTTAGTGCTTTTAATGATCAACTAGGAAAACCTGTCAAAGAATCCTATCCATCTTATGAGGAAGTTGAGATTTCTGAGGATGAATTAAGGCAATATGAGGGAGAGTTTGTTTCAGGTGAAGGAGCCAAATACACGGTGGCTGTAGAAGCAGGCCAGCTTCAGTTAAAAGCAGAGGGATTGGATCCTATCACTGATGTGAAACCAATTGGAAATGATACATTTATCGTAGCTTTTAGAGAATCAGAACTTGGATTGCGTTTTGTCAAAGATGATGACAATAAGGTGATCCGTGCAGCATTTGGTTTTAGACAAATACCAAAAGTAGAATAGGGAGGACATTATAATGGGGTTGAAGCATGTTAGTAAATCATTTTTGTTATTAACAATACTAGCTCTTTCCATGATTTTAATCATTGCATGCAGTTCTGATTCTGCTTCCACTTCAAATCCTGATAAAAATCCATCTAAAGTGACCAGTAGTCCTCAATCAGGTGGGACGATAACCATCGGATTAAAGGAAGAGCCTGATACGTTAGATGTCCATAAAACGGCGATGAGTGCTGCTAGCAATGTCACAAGTCATATCGGCGGGACATTACTCGCAATCAACCCGGATACAAACGAATTAGAGCCCTATCTTGCTGAAGATTATCAAGTATCAGATGATGGAAAAACGATCACGTTTAAAATTCGTCAAGGCGTTGTATTCACGGATGGAACCCCACTAACTGCTCAGGTTTATAAAGATACATTTGACCGGATTTTAAATCCGGAAACCGGTGCAACGGTGGCTGCCAGTCTTATAGCAGGTATCGAATACATATCTGCTCCGGATGATCAAACCTTAATTATAGAGCTTAAAGCTCCATCAGCACCGTTTTTACGCAATTTAGCAAGCCCAGGATATTTACAACCATTATCCAAGGCTGCGATTGAAAAGCATGGTAATGATTATGGGCGCAACCCGGTCGGGGCTGGTCCGTTCATCTTTAAGGAATGGGTAACGGGACAGTCAATCACATTAGATAGAAATGATGCGTTTAACTGGCCGCAAGTATCATCCAAAAACCAGGGTAAAGCATATCCCGATCATATTGTTTATAAATTTATCAAGGATGATCAAACAATGCTTGCTGCACTTGATAGTGGTTCGATTGATATAGCAATGGGTGTAGCCCCTAAGGATGTTCAAAGATATCGGAATAACCCTAAATACTATGTGTTAGAAAATGAACGGCAGGGATTAGGTTTATTTTTGGAAATGAATCTTGAAAACAAAGTGCTTTCGGACCTTAATGTCAGAACAGCTATCAATATGGCCATTAATAAGGATGCAATCATTAAGGCAGTTATTAACGGTGAGGGGACACCTGCCTATGGTCCGATTCCAGGAACCATCTTTGGTTATGATCCAAATGTTGAGAATTACGGACATAAATTAAACAAAGATAAAGCTATTAGTCTATTAGAACAATCTGGCTTCAAGAAAAATGGGAAGGGAATAATGGAGAAAGACGGAAAGGAACTTGCACTTGAACTTTCAATCATGGCTCCACAAAGCCAAGCGGCACAAATGGTCCAGGCGATGCTGAAGGATATTGGAATCAATGTAAATATTCAATCAATGGAGGCAGGAACATTAATCGAAAAAGCAACAAAGGGAGAATATGATTTATCCTTCCTATCATACTCATACTCAGATCCTGACATTCTTTTCTTGTTATTCCACTCAAGTCAGATTGGCGGATTAAATCATGTTCGTGCACAAAATACAGAACTTGACAAATTATTAGAAGAAGGTAGAACAACAATAGATCCCGAGGAACGGAAAAAAGTGTATGCCAGTATTCAAAAGATTGTGGTTGAAAATGCTTATTGGGCTCCAATCTATGCTGAGAAGAACTTTTATGTTGTGAATAATCGAGTTCAAAACGTTAAATTATCAAAAGTAACTATAGAATACCAGGATAGCTGGGTGCAACAAAAATGAAGCAGTTCATTGTTAATCGAGTCTTATCGGGAATTGTCGTAATTTTCGGAATTTCAATCTTCTCATTTTTGTTAATTCACTTAATTCCGGGTGATCCAGTCAAAATCATGCTTGGAATAAATGCTTCACCAGAGCAGGTGGTAAAATTAACACGCCATTTGGGGCTTGATAAGCCCCTTTTGGTTCAATACGGGCAGTATATTACAAATGTTATTCAAGGTGATTTTGGAACATCCTTAAAAACCGGCAGACCGGTTTTAGTTGAAATCTTGGAACGTTTTCCTGAAACAGTGAAGCTGGCAGTATTTGGTCTTCTTATTTCGGTTGTCATTGGGATTTCATTAGGAATTTTAGCTGCCAGATTCAAAGATTCAATCATTGATAAACTATGTACCGCTTTTGCAACATTAGGGGTATCTATCCCGAGCTTTTGGTTAGCAATTCTCTTAGTGATGATTTTTTCGGTGCAACTTAGCTGGTTTCCGATTGCAAACGGCACCGGTTTACGGGATCTCATTCTCCCAGCAATTACACTTGGTGTAGTCGCATCCACCATGATTATGCGTTTAACCAGGAATGGAATGATTGAGGTTCTATCAAATGATTATATTCGAACCGCCAGAGCCAAGGGACTTAGGAATCATCTCATTTTATTCCGTCATGCGCTTCGTAATGTATTGATCCCTGTTGTGACGGTTATAGGTTTGCAATTGGCGGGTTTACTTGGTGGAACAGTCATTATTGAACAAGTATTTAATTGGCCGGGCCTCGGCACCTTGGCGGTTGGGGCAATCTTTTCGAGAGATTTTCCACTGATTCAAGGGACTATATTATTTATGGGTGTCGTCTATATAACGATAAATATTTTAGTAGATGTATTATACAGCATTATTGATCCTCGGGTGGATATGGGCACAAAGGGGGCGTAATAAATGAGAAAATTAGAAACCTATAAACCAATCCAGGCACGCGTCACATATAAGTCACCATTGAAAATCAAGTCAGATTCACTACAAAAGTTATCTCGGGACAAGCGTGCCATTGTTTGTATTTTTTTTCTTTTTATAGTTTTTATAATTGGTATATTCTCACCATTGCTTGCACCCCACAACCCGGAGGAACTGTTTTATGAGTCGATTTTAGAAGCACCAAGCAAGGAGCATTTATTAGGAACAGATGCGATTGGGCGGGATGTCCTTTCAAGACTTATTTACGGGGTAAGAGTTACATTAACTGTTTCTCTGATGGCTGTAACAATTACCTTTTTTATTGGTACTTTAATAGGGTTAATATGTGCCTATGTTGGAGGCTGGGTAGACAATGTACTGATGCGAATTATGGATATTTTGTTAGCTCTACCAAGCATTATCCTGGCTCTTGCAATTGTGGCAGTATTAGGCCCCAGCTTAACAAATGCGATGATAGCGGTAGGTATCGCATCGATACCGGGCTTTGCCAGAATAATAAGGGGTGCAGCAATAACTATTAAGTCATCTGGATTTGTGGAAGCCAGCCGGTCAATTGGCAGTTCACACAGTTGGATTTTGCGCAGACAATTTCTACCTAATGTAACGGGGATATTGCTCGTCTATACAACACTTTTTATCGGTGTTGCAATTTTGGATACGGCAGCACTGAGCTTTATTGGCTTAGGCGCTCAACCTCCGACTCCGGAATGGGGAACAATGCTTAGTGAAGGGAAAAACTATATGCTTGATGCTTGGTGGTTGGCTACTTTTCCGGGTCTGGCCATTACAATAGTTGTGTTTGCGGTTAACTTTTTAGGCGATGCATTGCGAGATATCTTTGATCCTAAATCATCACGGTAAGAGCAGGGAGGTGGAAATAACGCATGCCAAATATACTAGTAGTAAAAGGCTTAACGACTCAATTTGAAGGGGAAAAGGGCCCGATAACTGTTGTTGATCAAATTGATTTTAAAGTAAAAAAAGGGGAGGTTCTCGGACTGGTAGGGGAGTCAGGATGTGGGAAAAGTGTCACTTCATTATCCATTCTTCAGTTACTCGATAAAAACGGCAAAATTTCAGGTGGGGAAGTATTTTATAATAATGTCAATCTAGTAAGTAAATCTGAAAAAGAAATGAGGGGGATCAGAGGAAAAGAAATTTCAATGATTTTCCAAGATCCAATGACTTCACTTAATCCTGTGTTAATAATCGGCAAACAAATTGGTGAAGTGATTGAAGAACATGAAAAGGTAAGTGGCACAGTGGTAAAGCAAAAGGTGGTTGAGCTTCTTAAACTAGTTGGAATTCCACGTGCAGAAGAAATATATTATGAGTATCCCCACCGCTTATCAGGTGGAATGAAGCAACGTGTGATGATCGCGATGGCAATTGCTTGTAATCCTGCTATGCTTATTGCTGATGAACCAACCACAGCCTTGGACGTAACGATCCAGGCACAAATTTTAGATTTGCTGCGATCATTAAAGGATGAACTGGATATGTCCATTTTGTTGATAACACATGATCTTGGTGTCGTTGCAGAAATGTGTGACCGGGTTGTAGTCATGTATGCAGGCCAGGTTGTCGAAACAACAGATACGCGGACGCTGCTTCGGAAACCAAGGCATCCTTATACGGTTGGATTAATTCAATCAACCCCCCATCAATCAAAAGGGGAAAGACGTTTAAAATCGATAATCGGCCAGGTGCCAACTCCTGACCAGTTCTTACAGGGCTGTCGTTTTGCGGATCGCTGCCCAAAAGCAATGGATATTTGTCATAGTACCATTCCTCCTCTCTTTGAATTAGATGGTCAAACATCCTGTCGATGTTGGTTATATGATGATAAAAAGGAGGAGGTCATATGACAACTACTTTGCTTGAAGTCAGAAATTTAGAGAAAAAGTTCGCAGCAAAATCAGCATGGTTCAAACCAAAGCAATATGTCCATGCAGTAAATGGTGTGAACCTGCAGTTGGCAGAAAGAGAAACAATTGGGATTGTTGGTGAATCTGGCTGTGGGAAGTCAACAACCGGTCGCTGTCTACTACGATTAATTGAGCCGTCGAGTGGTGAAGTTATCTTTCAAGGGAAGGATATCACAACTCTAAGTAAAAGAGAGATAAAAAATATTCGTAAAGATATGCAAATGGTCTTCCAGGATCCGATGGCATCCATGAATCCAAAGTTGAGTATTAGAGAGATCTTATCGGAACCGTTACTTGCACATAAGATTTTGAGGAGTGAACATGAACAGCTGTTGAGTGAGACAATGCGGTTAGTCGGATTACCGGAAGAGCATTTATCTCGATTCCCACATGAAATGTCGGGTGGGCAGCGACAACGAATTGGGATTGCCAGGGCTATTATTTTGAGACCCAAAATTGTTATTTTGGATGAGCCGGTGTCAGCTCTGGATGTATCTGTACAATCTCAGATAATAAATTTATTACAAGACTTACAAGAGGAACTCGGACTTTCCTATATTTTTATATCTCATGACTTAGGTGTTGTAGAGCACATTGCCCATAGAGTAGGTGTCATGTATTTAGGCGAAATGGTTGAAGTGGCTGAAAAAGAGCGATTATTTGAAAAACCGCTTCATCCCTATACAAGAGCTTTGATTTCGGCCACTCCAAAAACGGATCCAGACGAGGTAAAGGAACGAATCATCCTAAAAGGGGAGATTCCATCACCGTCTAATCCTCCGACAGGATGCAAATTTCACCCTCGGTGTGCCTTCACACAGGATATTTGTAAAGCAATCAAACCAGAATTACGCGAAGTCGAAGGTAGGAAAGTAGCTTGCCATATGGTGTAGTTTATATATAGTAATCCCGCCGGTTTAATATTGGCGGGTTTACTTGTAAGGTGCAAAACAGTAAAAACCGGTAGAGTCACTGGTTAATTCGCAAGTTTTTTACTACACACTTCTAAGGACAAATCACATTTGGTCTTGACTATCGAAATCGAATGGAAGAGCATTTTGAGCAGCCAATCAAGGCTATGGCGACCGAAATCGAGAAAGTCGTCTAAGTTCGGTAGCTTATGGACAATAGTGATTGTTTTTCCACTTTTCAGGCCATGAAACCTTCCCTCATGGACCAAAATTGCTTGTTTTTCCGCTTTTTAGGCCATGAAACCCTCTCTCATGGACCGAGAGTACTTGTTTTTCCACTTTTCGGTCCATGAAACTCCCTCTCATGAACCGATAGAGATTGTTTTTCCACTTTTCGGGCCATGAAAAACATACCCTACAATAATTATTTCCATATCTGTGATTTATTCTACAATTTGGGGTGTGAATTAGTTAAATAATTATCAACGAACATACAGAGGTGTAAATTAATACCGGTAATAAGATGGTATTACAACATAGTCCCAAAACATAAACTCTTCTTAGGTACACAATCAATTTTATTCATTAAGGAGAGCGGCTTATGAACTTTGAGATGCAAAAAGCAAATATGCTTGCTGAATATATAAATGATTTTATTCAATATGTCCAAAGGGGTTATCAAACGGAAAACAGACTTTACACAAACAAAGATAAAATATACCAACTTAAACTCTGGATGGAGGAGTTTAAGTTTCAAATAATTGCCGACGAGCTCCTTAGAATAAATCAGTTTTCTTGGGATGAAAAGTACACCTATTATCTAGTTGACCAATTTCGACAGGGTATTACCATTATTGATGAATATGTAACTAATAACTACAACGAATTATTCCTCTTTACGGCCAGACTATATACCTTAAAGAACATTAGTCAATTATTGCAGAGGTGAGGCACAGGGTTATTGAACATAAATATATTATGTAAACTCGAATCGAAATACCTGTCTAAAAAAATAAACCAGCTATTGTCATCCTGCATTCCATCACAAAGAAAAGAAGTTAGCCCAGAAAATAAAACTCCTCGATGGAATGCAGGTGCCTGACCAACGGTGCGGTATTACTACTCGAAATATCAATCAATTAATTTACTTTTTAATTTCTTTCACAATCAATTCAAAATCTATATCTACAATCGCTTCATCCAAAAGAATTCGGTTTTTAATATCATTTACTAATTTTAGTAATCTCTCACTAGCCTTAGATAAATCTTCTTTTTTATGGAAGACAGAATATAAAGTCAGATCACGGAGTTTGAAGAATAATGGTAAATGTTTGATCCAATAGGGATCAAGATAGTTCTCCTCGTAATATCCTTTTAAAAATTGTCTAGCAAAGTTTTGGGCAAATTTAGCTCGTTCTTCCTTACTTTCAAGAGCCGTGTTAAACCAAACAGCATAATAAATCGGGATGGCAATATCGCTGGCAAACCAATGATAGCAGCAATCATCGAAATCGAATACCTCAATTTTTCCGTTTTCTACAAAGAAATTCCCTGAATGAACATCAGAATGGATTAATCCATAAGATTCAGGATTTTTTTCAAGTTGTTGAATTTGCTGAAGTAAGGCTTTTCCTTTTTCGATCACCTCTTTACCATCGGCAGGTAAATAATGTTCGATTAAAATTAAATCATCCTCATCCCATTCAGGTCTTTTTGCGATATGAGCGGATTTTTGATAGTTTTTGGTGGCATGATTCATTTTCCCAATTACCTTTCCCCATTTGTAAAACAAAGCATCATTAAAATCGTCAATGTGAACATTTTTTCCATTTGCCTTTTTAAACAGGCAGGCGTAAAAGAATGTGTCTTCTGAAACTAATGCTTCCACATAATTTTCATTAATGGATGGTAGTGCACGGCACACATCTATCTTTTGATTAGATAAAAAATTCAACCAATCTAACTCCGATTCAATTTGATCCTTTGTTCGGTGGGAGCTGTGAGTTATGCGTAAGACGAAAGGGATGCCATTCCGATAGACTTCAAATGCGTAATTTTCGAAATCGCCAAGCTTTTTTGGTTCTTTTTCTGTTGCTGCAAATAATGTTAATGCTTTTTGTAAAAGCTCTTCCGTAAATAATCTTGATACCGATTCTTCCATGGTACTGCCTCCGTCTCTTAACCATTGTAAGAAAATTCTATTAAAATAAAGTCGTATCGTCAACACTTCATTTATGGCTGACGATCTCCTTTTTTATGCAAAAAATGAAGTTAAACATTTATTGATGACAAGTTTGATTCCTAGTGAAATACTTAAAGTTAAGATTATTACTATAAATACAATAATAACTACAACTGAAATGAGTAGAATAAGAGAAGAACAACGAGCATGGATTAAACAAGGTAAACGGCTTTAAGACAATTAGAATTGATTAAATTAATTGACTCTTTTGAATGTTGTGGTATGATTTGATTTAATACAATTTTGATAGTAAAAATTTTAAAGTTATGTAAGGGAGAATCCAATGTTCTTAAGAGATAAAAAAATACTAATAAAAGCAAAAAATGATGATGACTTTATGGATGAATTGATCAGGACGAAGGAAGCCGAGAAGTTTATTAAATATGTGATTAAAACCTTTACCAAAAACCCGGCTCGATTCATGCAACAACATAGGGTAGAATGGGAAGATTTGTATCAAGCTTGTTTAATCGGACTATTTAATGGGATAAAGAGACTAAACTTGGAGCTTTCAACTAATGAGTGGGTTCGATTTGTCTACTTAACAATTCAAGGAGAAATTAGAAATTTTTCTCGATCTAATAATTCTAATTCAATTACAATCAGTCAAAGGATTCGAGCGATGTATCCGAAATATCTTCTGTTTTACCGAGATTATTGGGAAAAATACAATCAAGATCCTACGATTAAGCAAACCATGGAATACTTTGGGATATCGCGAGATGATACTTTTGATTTAGTATATGGAATGCAGCCGATTATCAGTATGGCTAAAAAGAGGAATAGTAAATCTGGAGAATTAACCTTTGCGGAATCACTTCGAGATCCTTACCAAAATGTTGAAAGAAGGGCCATTAATCATGTCCTTATCGAATCATATATGGCTGAAATAAATAACACCCAACAAGCCATCTTGTATATGCATTATTATATAGGGCTTAATAAATCAGAGATTGCCAAAGTAATAGGCTGTGGTAACTCTATGATAAACAAACATATCGCAGCTGCTTTTAAGAAGATTCGACAGCATGAGGAGTCCCAAAAAATATCATAGGTTAACACTATGAAAAACTTATTATTGACATAATTAACTGAATACTTGTATAATTCATTTATATTCAAGATTCTAATAGGTACCATTTATTAACTACTTCAATAGATCCCTCATAATTTTTTAAACACAGTACTTATAAATCTTCACATGCTAATTGTAAACGTAGACATTGTCAGACGGTACAATTTTTTAATTGATACTTTGTCTGACAATGTGACAAACAAACAAGAAGTATTTCACTCCATCGAAATCTAACTAAACTAGCCATATAATATGACAAAATCTAACCTATAGCGAAGAGGACTTTGGATATTCTTAGGTATTCCACAGGCTTTATTTTATTTATTAAATGTAAACGTTAACATTTCTACATAGTCACATTGTCAGACAAATAGACATTGTAAATAAGGATTTTCGAATAAAACAATTTTTAACTCTGAAAAGTTTGAATAAGCTAGGAGGATAATAATGGCAGTAGTACAAGATTTCGAGATCCATTCTCGTATCCGTGGTCTTCAAGAGCTATTAAGACAAAATCATATCTTTGCAGTCCTTATTCAAAAGCCAAAAAATTTATATTACTACAGTGGTTCTGGACAGCCGGCTAATTTATGGGTTCCTGCTGAAGGGGATCCGATTCTTTTTTCGAGAAGAGCTTTTACCTTAACGAAAGAGGATTCCTCCATCCCTAATATTCAAATGGCCAATAGTTTTAGAGAAATGGTTCAGTATTTAAAAGAGGTGAATGGTTTCCCAGCTCCTACTCATTACATTGGCGTGGAAACCGATATTGTTCCCTATAACGTGATAAAAAAAATAAAAGAATCTTTTTTGACAAGTAATATCAAAAATATCACGAATATCATCATGAACCAGAGGTTGATAAAGTCTGAGTATGAAATACAACAAATTCGCAATGCAGCCGTACTTTGGACGAAGGGTCATGAAGCCATTTTAAAGTCAGAACCTGTTGGGAAAAAGGAGTATGAATTAGCGGCATTAATGGAGTATGAAGCAAGGAGAAATGGCGGTGATGGCTTCGTTTCGTTTCATCGATGGGACGGCTGTTTACCAGGGGGCGGGATTGTTGCTTCTCAGGAAAATTCTTGGATTGTCTCCGGTCATGCAATGACGGTAACAGGAGTCGGTTTAAGTCCTGCCTTACCATGGGGTGCTTCCAATCGAACCTTACAAACAGGAGAAATGGTTGTCTTTGATTATGGTATTTGTAAGGAGGCGTATCATTGCGATATGGCCAGAACCTATTCAATTGGTAAAGCGAATCCAAAGCAAATGGATCTTTGGAAAAGACTGGTTGAGGTTCACCTACAAGTAATTGATCAGGTCAAGCCTGGTGTCACAGGTGCCCAGTTGTATTTTCATGCCTTAGAGATTGTTAGAAAAATCGGTTTAGAGGATTACTTTATGGGTGTTGAGAATGACCGAGGCGCATATATTGGACACTCCATTGGTTTGGAAATAGATGAATGGCCTGTGATTGGTCCGAAAGCTAATGAACCTTTAGAAGTGAATTCAATTATTACCCTTGAGCCCAAATTTATGATTCCTGAATTAGGGTCAGTCATGGTCGAGGATGATCTTTTAATAACGCCAAATGGATATGAAATCATTGGCTCAGTCGGTCATGAATTATTTGAAATTTCCTAATATTATTAAAAAATAGGAAGATTCCATTTCATTCATTATTGTAGGTTTATTCAATATCACGGGTTGTAGTACCAAGTCTAGTACATATTGGTGCTAACAAAATGGGGAGAATTTTATGTTTAAAACCATAAAGAGTAAAAAAAAGTTTGAAGAAGTATTGGATCAAATTAAGCACCTGCTCATTACTAAAAAGCTAAAGTTTGGACAAAAGCTTCCGAACGAAATTGAATTATCAGAATCGATGGGGATAAGCCGTTCCTCCCTTCGTGAAGCCTATAAAGTATTAAGTGTATTAGGCATTATTGAAGGTCGAGCAGGTGAAGGAACGATTATTAAAAAAGCAAAACCAGATAATTTAAAAAGTATTATGTCGCTCATTGCTGTTTCAAATGGTCTGGATACGCTTGAATTGTTTGAAGTCCGCACAATTATCGAATCTGCAGCCGCGGGACTAGCTGCAAGCAGAAGGTCGGATGCTGATTTAAAGGAGATTAAGAATATTTTAACAGAAATTGATCAGCAATACAGTAATGGCAATCCTGAAGCTGAGGCGTATGGTGACTTTTTATTCCATCAGTCAATCGTGAGAGCCTCGAAGAATGGGATGTTAGTTATGTTTATGGAAGTCATCGCCGATTTATTAGGTGAGCAGATTAAAACAACAAGAAGAGAACTGGCTACTTCAAGGGAAGTTTTGGAATGCTTTCAGGAACAGCATTGGGGAATTTACGATGCAATGGAAGAAGGCAATTCGGAAAAGGTAAGACAACGAATTGAAGACCATTTTGATTATGCACAGAAACAATTAAAACAAAACCAATTTTAAAAAACGGTCAATATTTTAGGAGGTGATTCACATGGTGAGTTTGTCTGATGAATTGATTGAGAAATTTGACCAAAAAGATGAAGTTGTTCTTGGTAAATTACTTAAGGAAGTCGAAAATCAAACGGAACTAGGCTTTGAGCTTTTAAAGCATAAAGCCTTCCAAAAAGGAAAAGCACATATCGTAGGAATCACAGGCCCACCTGGTTCTGGTAAAAGTACTCTGGTAGGGAAAATTTGTAAGTCGTTAGCTCAAAAGGGACTGAAGATTGGAGTTGTTTGCATCGATCCGACAAGCCCATTTACTAAAGGTGCCTTACTTGGAGACAGGGTTCGGATGCAAGAGCTAGCTAAGTACCCCAATATTTTTATTAAAAGCTTAGCTACCAGAGGAAACTTAGGTGGATTAGCGGGATCGACGGCAGATGTGGTTCAAGTTCTTGATGCATTTGACAAAGATATTATTTTACTGGAAACGGTTGGTGTAGGTCAGGCGGAATTTGATGTATTGGATATATCAGACACGGTGGTACTGGTGAATGTCCCTGGGCTTGGTGATTCGCTTCAAACCTTAAAGGCAGGAATTATGGAAATTGCTGACTTGTATGTCATCAACCAATCTGACCGCCCAGGAGCTGATGAAAGTGTAAAGGACTTGAGGATGATGGTGAATGAATCTAAAAAGGAGGATTGGAAGCCACCGATTCTAAAGACAATTGCCACCCAGCAAGAGGGGGTAGAGGAATTAATTGATCAGATTCATAGACATAAAAGCTTTTTAAGAAATTCAGGTCAATGGGCGAAAATAAGACAAAATCGTCACATGAAACGATTAAGGGGTGTAACGAACAGTTACATTACTGAGATAGTGGAAAATACTATGAGGAATGATCCTTTGATTCAAAAAAGGATTGAAGAAGTAAAAAGGGGAGAAATTGATCCATTTACTGTATCCAATGAAATTATTAGGCACCTTTTTCAAAAACAATTAACCCTATAGGAGGATAAAAATGACAAACACAAAGGTAGAGCAAGATAAGAAGTTATTTGATCAAGAAGTGATTCAAGAGATTGAGGAGCAAAAAAATCGTTGGAAGGAAAATACAGTTAAAGGAAAGGAAGGCGAGGAACAATACTTTTCGGATTCTGGGATTCCTATTAATCTATTATATACTCCAGATGATGTGAAGGATCTTGATTATTTAAAGGATATTGGTTTATCTGGTGAAGCTCCTTATGTTCGTGGAGTCTATCCAAATATGTACCGCGGCCGTTTATTTACCGTTCGTCAAATTGCTGGTTATGGGACACCAGAAGATACGAACGAGCGCTTCAAATTTCTATTAAAAAATGGTGCAACTGGAACCAGTGTTGTACTGGATCTCCCAACGATTCGCGGCTATAGCTCTGATGATCCAGAAGCAGAAGGTCATGTGGGAGCAGCGGGGGTAGCGATTGACTCAATTGAAGATATCGAAGCCTTATATGATGGTATTCCAATCGATGAAATTTCTAGTAATATCGTTACTCACTTACCTAGTACAACGGTAGTGTTGATGGCGATGTTTGCGGCGATGGCCGAAAAGAAAGGAATTCCATTAGAAAAATTATCAGGGACAAACCAAAATGATTTCTTAATGGAAACAGCAATTGGTAGTTCATTAGAGGTACTACCACCGAAAGCTTCCTTTAGATTACAATGTGATGCCATTGAGTATGCAAGTAAAAACTTACCTAGATGGAACCCGGTCAGCTATAACGGATATAACTTACGCGAAGCAGGAACAACTGCTGTGCAAGAAGTAGCTTGTGCGATTGCCAATGCGATTGCTACTTCCGAAGAGTTGATTCGAAGAGGAAATAAAATTGATGATTTCGCGAAACGACTCTCCTTCTTCTGGAACTTATTCAATGACTTTTTTGAAGAGATTGCAAAATGTAGAGCTTCTAGACTTGTCTGGCATGAGGTAATGAAGGATCGCTTTGACGCACAGCATCCGAAGTCCCATTTAATGCGTTTCCATGTACAAACTGCTGGAATTACATTAACCAAAGTTGAACCATTAAACAATATTGCACGTTCTGCTATTCAAGGTCTTGCAGCCGTACTTGGTGGAGCTCAGTCGTTGCATGTCGATTCTTATGATGAGGCATATTCTGCTCCAACTGAAGAATCTGCATTGATTTCCATTCGAACTCAGCAAATTATTCAGGCAGAAACCAATGTTGTTAATACGGTTGACCCACTTGCAGGTTCATATTTCGTCGAAAATTTAACGCAGGAAATGGCAAAACGGATTCGCGAGTATATTGCTCTTATTGAGGATAAGGGTGGACTCGTTAATTGCGTTGAAAGCGGATGGTTACATCGTGAAATTTCGGACTTTGCTTACAGTATGCAAAAGGATATTGAAAGCGGCAAGCAAAAAATTGTTGGTTTGAACTACTTCCCAACGGAAAATAATTCAACAAAAATTCCGGTGTTCAGATACCCAGAGGCCGCGGAGACAATCCAAAAGGAAAAATTACAGAAATTATATGCTAAGCGGGATTCAGCAAAGGTAGAAGAAACTTTAAATATCCTCCGCCAAAAATGCCATGAGGATGAAAATTTACTGCCATACATTAAAGATTGTGTATTAGAATATGCAACATTAGGTGAAATTGAGGAAGTATTCCGTGAAGAATTTGGACTATGGCAATTCCCACTAGCTTAATTTGGAAGGCGCCTGGGCGAATTCAGGTAATTTCCCTTAGACAGTTTTGTCTTTTGGTTTGTAATTAATAAAGGAGGATGTGTTTATATGCAGATTAAGGTTGTTATGGCAAAGTTGGGGTTGGATATTCATTGGCGTGGAGCGTTGGTTGTGTCAAGGATGTTACGGGATGAAGGGATGGAAGTGGTCTATTTAGGGAATCAATTTCCTGAGCAAATTGTCGATGCAGCTATTCAGGAAGGCGCAGATGTGATTGGTTTAAGCACTTTAGGTGGAAACCATTTAACATTGGGGCCAAAGGTTGTTGAAATTATGAAGGCAAAAGGAATGGATTCTTTAGTTATTATGGGCGGCGTCATTCCTGAGGATGATTTCCCATTACTGAAAGAAGCAGGGATTGCTGAAATATTTGGCCCAGAAACAAGAATTGAAGAGATGGCAAACTTTATCAGAGCAAGAGTAAAAACAGAGATAGCTTAAAAAAGGTAGGGGTGATGTAGGAAAATCTCCTCATTGCCTTCCTTTTCATCAAGAAAAATTTGCTTTCAGATAGAAATTAAGAAACGGAGGATAGAATGATGTTGAAAACTTCACTCAAGCAGCAGTGGCCACCCAAATATGATCTTCAATACCAACCAGACGTTAACGAGAAATATTGGTATAAAGATATTGAAACAGCCTCAAAAGAGGATTTAGATGAGCTCATTCTTTTTAAAGTTAAAAATGTTATGAAATATGCCTATGAGCACTCGGGATTCTATCAACGGAAATGGAGCAAAGTTGGCCTTCATCCCAATGATATTAATAGTTTAAAAGATTTTGAACAGGTTCCAATTACGACAAAGGCAGAAGTTAGGGAGGATTTAGAAGAGTATGCCCCTTTTGGATCGAATGTGTGTATTCCCTATTCAGACGTTCATCGAATTCATGGAACGTCTGGGACAACCGGTAAACCAACCGTCTTTTCGTTTGGAAAAGAAGATTGGGAAAGAATTGCCCATCAACACGCGAGAATAATGTGGAGCTTTGGGATGAGACCAAGTGATTTGATGTTTATTGCATCCCCGCTTAGTCTTTATATCGGTAGCTGGGGAGCTTTAATTGGGGCTGAAAGACTTGGTGCAAAAACCTTCCCATTTGGTGCTGGGCAAGCTGGTCAAACAGAAAAAGCAGTTTCTTGGTTGAAGGAAGTAAAACCAACTGTTTTTTATGGAACTCCCTCCTACGCGTTATACCTTGCAGAAAAAGCTGTCGAATTGGGCGTAGACCCGAAGGAGTTTGGGTTCCGGATTCTATTTTTCTCAGGCGAGCCAGGAGCTGGTGTTCCTTCTACAAAGAAGAAAATTGAAGATCTCTTTGGAGGTATTTGTATTGACTCAGGTACAATGGCTGAAGCAACACCTTGGATGAGTAACACTGAATGTGAGCATCGTACCGGTGTCCATTTATGGCAGGATGTTGTTTATACAGAGGTCGTTGATCAACATAGTAAAGCTCGTGTTCCTTATGGTCAAGAAGGGGTTCCAGTCTATACGCCTTTGGAACGAACATCACAACCAGTTATTCGCTACTGGTCAGGAGATTTAACGACTTGGACCGATGAACCTTGTCAGTGTGGGCGTGTTTATCCTCGTTTGCCAAAAGGTATTTACGGTAGAATCGATGATATGGTTACGGTTCGAGGGGTTAACGTTTATGCTAGTTTAATTGAGAATGTTGTTCGAAGGATCGAAGGACTCGGTGAAGAGTTTGTTATGGTCGTCACTAGAGAAAAAATTATGGATGAAGTGACAGTACAATGTGAAACTGTAGGCTCTAGAGATGAAAACGAATTAAGACAACAAATTTCAAAGGAACTTAAAAGAGAAACAGGCGTTACATTTGTTGTTGAATTACTTCCTCTAGGGACACTAGAACGAACACAATTTAAGGCTAAACGTGTAATTGATAAGCGTAATTTTAAGGAATAGGAAAGAGAATTGAAGGTAGGTATATCAATCAATCGCTCGCTTCACTACAGGAAGGGGATGTATTTTTTTGAAATTAAAAGGAAAAGTGGCACTAATTACTGGTGGTGCAAATGGAATTGGTAAAGTAACAGCTAACATGTTCCTACAAGAGGGAGCAACAGTAGTAATCAGTGATTATAACGCTGAAGCAGGTGAAAAGGCATTAAGTGAGTTTAATCACCATGAAAATGTCACCTTTATTCGTTCTGATGTTACGAATACTGAACAAGTAAATGCGATGGTTCAAAGTATACTAGAATCTCACGGAAAGATAGACATTTTGATTAATAATGCAGGTATAACAATTGATGGGTTCTTAACAAAAATGGAGGAAGAAGCCTGGGATAAAGTCGTTGCCGTCAATTTATCTGGTGTATTCAAATGTACGAAAGTGGTTGCGGCGGCAATGGTCGAAAATGGGTATGGTGTTATTCTTAATGCTTCATCAGTAGTAGGAATACATGGGAATATTGGCCAAACTAATTATGCTGCTACAAAAGCAGGTGTAATTGGACTTACAAAAAGCTGGGCAAAAGAATTTGGTCCTAAAGGTATCCGGGTAAATGCAGTAGCACCAGGGTTTGTTGTGACAGATATGACTGCTAAAGTACCACAAAAAGTTTTAGATAAAATGGAGGCACAAACTCCACTCCGGAAGCTTGGGAGGCCTGAGGATATTGCAGCTGCATACCTTTTCCTAGCTTCCGATGATGCTAGCTTCATAAACGGAACGATACTCAGTGTTGATGGAGGACTTGTAATTTAAGAGTCGTTTAAAAAGCAATAACCAATGAAACGCAATACTGGATGTGAATTAAATTGTTAATCAATGTTATCTTCCCAGTCATTCTAGTTATGGTTATTGGTTTCCTATTTGGAAAGTACAGCAAAGTGAATCCCAGTCCCATTTCCAAATTTGCCATAACCATCTTAAGTCCAGCACTTATCTTTAGTTTTTTAGCAAGAAGTTCAATATCATCTTCGGAAATGTTTATGATTATTATTTCTGTAGTGGTCTTCACTTTGCTAATGATCGTTATTACCTATGTAATTATCAAATGGACAGGGAATGAAAGAATATTAAGCCCTTCCTTACTTGCAACGGTATTTCCTAACACGGGTAATTTTGGTTTACCTGTCATTTTATTAGCTTATGGAAATGAAGCTTTTACGTTAGCGGTTGTTATTGTTGTCATCAATTTTATTTTGATGTACACATTAGGAGTCTATTTTGCCTCAATGCAAGGTAACAATTGGAGAAAGGCACTTCGGCAACTATTATTTTTACCAACCACTTATGCAACTGTTCTAGCTATTTTGGTTCAACTATTTCATATCCCGATCCCTGAATCTTTCTATCAACCTATAAAAATGATAGGTGATTCTATGATTCCAATCGCTATGCTAATGCTCGGGATTCAATTATCTAGAACTGAATTAAAAGGGAGTTTGGGAGTAACCTTTGTCTCCAGTGGGATAAAAATCATCATCGCACCATTGGTTATTTTTTTGATTGTCGTTGTATCAGGAATCGAGGGGACGCTTGCAAAGGTATTAATTATTCAAAATGCAATGCCAACTGCTGTGATTATGACTCTCATTGCCGCAGAATATAAGGCAAATGCGGAAATGGTAGCCAATGTAACACTAGTAACAACTATACTTAGCTTTTTTTCGATTACAGGTTTATTGTACCTTTTGGAGTTGTATTTTGTGTAAGATAGTGGTGTCCTTAGTTCCACATCAAAACCGAGCATGTTTTAACAATGGTAAGGATGCAGTTCTAACTGTTATTCAATGAAAACGCACTTCGCATAATGGCATTTTAGGTTGTTTGGTCACTTCCATTTTACCATTTTTCGCAACGGTGAGTTTTTAGCTTTTTAAAATTCGGAAGACTCAGTTTACATGTAAATTTGAAGCACTAAATTTTGTAATCAATTAAAATTTGTTTGTCATACAAACAGTCTAACTTTTCTCAACTCCTTATTTTCCCATCGAGAATCTACTTCATTTCTTAGTAACCATACTAGCACCTTTATACCTTTTTGCTATTGTCCAAAACTGACGAATTTATTGTTAACGCTTTCAATTAAAGTTACATCTATCAAAGGCGGTTTAAATAAATTCTAGTTAGGTAGACAAACACAAGAATAGGGATAGCTTAGACCATTTATTAATAAAGGAGAGGGTATCTTAATGACGAAACCGATTTTAGAAAATGCTGAGGTCAAAGTTCAAAAGCCGAGAAAGATAAAAGCTCGTTGGTGGGTTATGTTTTTTATCTTTTTAAGTACAGTGCTAGCTTATACAGATCGATCCAACATTTCAATAGTTGCCGTTACAATGATGGAGGAATTCGGCTGGAACGAACAACAATTTGGACTTCTCGCTTCAGCTTTTTTTGTTGGTTATCTCTTACTGGGAATTCCTGCAGGGTGGATGTCAGACAAGTGGGGAGGAGTTAAATTTCTTGCGATTGGGGTAGCCCTATGGTCTGTTTTTACAATTCTAACCCCTTTAGCCTGGAGCTTTGCTTCAATATTGGTCATTAGGTTTTTATTAGGTGTAGGTGAGGCTGTGAACTTCCCTTCTCACACATCGGTTGTCTCTAGATGGTCACCTTTACATACTAGGGGACGCTGGCAAGGACTTAATATGTCTGGTATGGCTTTGGGGGTAATGATTACTGCTCCTATCACGACATGGTTAACAGGAAAATTTAATTGGCATGCTTCATTTTACGTTTTTGGTGCCTTGGGTATAATTTGGGCAATCATCTGGCTAAAGGTTGCAACCGATAATCCAAAGGATCATCCTTATATTACAGATGAAGAACTAGCGGAGATGGGGGATGATAGTACTGGCAAAGAAAGTGAAACAGTAAAAATTGCATGGTCAAAAATATTTCGTGTTAAAGAAGTTTGGGGCTTAACTTTAATCTACTTTTTCCAAAACTATAATTGGTACCTTTATTTAACGTGGCTCCCAGCGTATTTTATAAAGGCAAGAGGATTTACCATGTTAAAAGTAGGAATATACGGAGCTCTGCCATGGTTAGGAGCCTTTATTGCTATGAACTTAGCAGGAATCCTGTCTGATTATTTGGGGAAAAAATATTCTCTTAGCCAAGCAAGAAGGATACCGATGTATATTTCCTTTTTAGGTACTGCGATTTTTATGGCTCTAGGTGCATACACTCCAAATGAGTGGGCAGCACTTGCTTACATTACACTATCTGTAACCTGCTTGGGTATTAACTTTACAATATTTTGGACATTGCCTATTGATATTGCTCCAAAAACAGCAGGTACATTATCTGGGATTATGAATACTTCTGGGACAATAGCAGGGATTATTGCACCTGCATTAACAGGACTTTTAATCGTTAGCTTCGGATCCTGGCAATACGTATTATTTTTAGGTGCGACACTTGCACTCATAGGAGCCATTTTAACACGTTTCATGGTTTCGGCTAAGCAAGTATTGGATTAAAATGGGGGAAATTTGGTCAAGGGATGCTGGCAAGTACCGCTTACCCAACTCAAATATTAACAGTAGCGTGAAAACAGTAACTCTTGACCATTTTTAAAAAAAATGATTAAGATATTTTAGAAACATTTCAAAGGAGTTATTGTTACATGATGAAAATTTGTTTAATCAGGCATGGTGAGACAGCTTGGAACGCCAACGGTATCATTCAGGGGCTTACAGATACTGATTTAAATGATATTGGAAGAAACCAGGCTGAGGCATGTGCGAACTTTCTTTCAAAACAGAACTGGGATCTTATCCTAACAAGTCCCCTGCGACGTGCTAAGAACACCGCTAGCATTCTAGCAAATAAGATGGGCCAAAACGTTAAAGTGATGGAGGAATTTGTTGAGAAACATTATGGTGATGCGGTTGGCTCTCCCTTAATAAATCAGACTTCCTATGCTGAAGCCGGGGAACAATCGATTCTTTTTAAAAAACGAGTGCTGGCAGGATTTAGACAATTAAAAGAAAATTATTTCAATAAAAAAATCATACTTGTTACACATGGTGATGTGATTCAGGTTATTCTAACTTCTCTTTTTGACAGTAATGAATTTAACCAAACCGTGAAAAATGCAAGTATATCTGAACTAGAACTTACTGGCAATAAATGGGTGATGAATAGTTTTAATAACAATGGATATTCTATTTCATTTACAAACAAAAAGAGTGTGCAATAATCGCTAGTAGAAAACAAAAAAAGGTATTGTGAACAAATAGTTTCTTACTGTTGGTGTAAATTCCAACACGGCCCCGCCACTGTAAACGAGTAGGAAGGTAATGCAAAATATACTATCTTATTATTTACTAGACAAGTAGTATAACAATGCTTTACTCGACGCTTTCCACAGGAATAGCGTTTTTTTGTGTTCAAAAAAAGAAGGAGGAAATAGTAATGAAGGCGTTTTTAAAAAAATGGGGGTTAATGAGTGCAGTTTTTCTAGTAAGCATGGTGATAATTGTTGGTTGTGGTACACAGAAGAAGATGGCTCAAAGTGAAACGAATGAAGGGATAGAGGTTTCTCAACAAGAAACAGGTAAGGAGAGCGGACAGTCATTCCCAATTACCCTCACAGATGATGCAGGCCGAGAGGTGACAATAGAGGAAAAACCAGAAACCATTGTTTCCATTCAGGCGAGTAGTACAGAGATTGCCTTTGCGCTTGGATTAGGTGACAAGATTGTTGGTGTTTCAGATTACGATAATTATCCACCGGAAGCGTTGGAAAAAGAAAAGGTAGGGGCACAGGATATCAATGTTGAGCTAGTTCTTACACTACTTCCAGATATAGCCCTTGTAACTGATTTTCATTACAAAACACATCCAGAAACATTGCAGCAGTTTGAAGAAGCTGGCATTAAGGTGATTGTGGTCGGAAGTGCTGCATCTTTCAATGACGTTTATCACAATATTGAAATGATTGGGACAGCTACTGGAAGTGAGACAGAAGCAAACGAAATCATTTCTGATATGAAGAAGCGTTTTAGTGCAATCAAAGAAAAAGCAGCAGCGATTACGGATAAAAAGAAAGTATGGGTAGAGGTTGCACCAGCACCGGATATTTTTACGACAGGAACAAATACATTTATGCATGAAATGCTCGAATCGATTCAAGCTACTAACGCTGCAGAGGAACATGAGGGCTGGGTAAAGCTAACGGAGGAAGAGATTGTCAAATTAAATCCTGATGTCATCATTACCACTTATGGATACTACGTTGAAAATCCAAAAGATCAAGTATTAGCTCGTAAAGGATGGGCAGATGTGCCCGCTCTAAAGAATAAACAGGTGTTTGATGTGGATAACGATACCGTTACTAGACCAGGTCCTCGTTTAATTGAAGGAGTCGAGACACTTGCGGAACTTATCTACCCTGAAGTTTTTAAACAATAAAATAGGTTGGTTGTATCTTCTAAGTGGCGGGTTTGTACTTAGTACAGCCCTCCTTGGCTTATTCATAAGTAGTGTCCAAGTCCCAGTTTCTACTATATTACATATCATCATCGACAAATCCTTGAGCCTTGGCTGGCTTGAAGATATAGCGAAAAATGAAGAAATGATTATTTGGAATATCCGTCTGCCAAGAGTGCTGCTTGCTTTTTGTGTCGGTGCATCCCTTGCTTTGGCCGGTTCTGCTTTTCAAGGACTTCTTCGCAACCCGTTAGCAGACCCATATACCATTGGGGTGTCATCGGGTGCTTCTCTTGGTGCCGTTTTCGTTTTGTTTTTTCAAGTGACGATTGTTGGTTTAGGGAACTTTACCCTTCCTATTGTCGCAATTGTAAGTGGCTTTATTACGCTTCTTATTGTATTCGGCCTTGTTCGCTTAAGCAGTAGAATCTTAGCCATTGAAACCATCATTTTGGCTGGAATTATTGTCAGTGCCTTTATTGGAGCGATCGTGTCGTTGATTATTTCTTTAAGTGATAAAGATTCAATGTCACAAATTATCTATTGGTTATATGGCAGTGTTGGCATGAGGGGATGGAGCCATGTTCAGCTGATTGTACCATTTATGCTTCTTGGTTCGATTATTCTGTTCTTTCACTATCGGGAATTAAATGCGCTAGCACTGGGGGAAGATGCAGCTGATCATATCGGTGTGGATGTAAAAAAAGGGAAAACCTATATCTTAATTGGTGCTTCTTTATTAACTGGAGCAGCAGTAGCTGTATCAGGCTCGATTGGCTTTGTTGGGCTTGTTATTCCACATCTTGTCCGCCTGGTAACTGGCCCGAATCATCGATATGTCCTTCCGTTATCGATGTTTGTTGGTGGAGGTTTTCTCATTTTAGCTGATTTAGTTTCGAGAACAATTATTGCTCCAAAGGAATTACCGATTGGTGTTATAACCGCATTAATCGGTGCTCCAGTCTTTGCACTATTATTGATTAAAGAAAGAATTGGACGGAGGGGATAGTAGATGATCAAAGTTCAACGTTTGGTGGGCGGATACACTTATCCTCCAATTATTAATGGTGTCGATGTTGAGATTGAACAAGGTGAATTTTTTGCCCTTCTTGGACCAAATGGAAGTGGAAAAACAACCCTTTTCAAGCTTATTACCGGGCAGTTACCAATCACTGAAGGGAGGATTTCTATTTCTAGTAAAGAAATAGCCTCTCTATCAAAGCTTGAGAAGGCAAAAAAAATCGCTGTGCTTACACAGGAAGCCCACGTTTCATTTGATTACACCGTGGAAGAAATCGTTAGTCTCGGTCGCTATCCCCATCAAAAGGGGTTGCTAAAGCAGCTTTCGAAAAAAGATTTAGACGTAATGGAAGAGGTAATGGAACTTACAAATATCCATCACTTTAAGACCACTCCCTTCCGGATGCTTAGCGGCGGCGAAAAGCAACGGGTGTTATTGGCGAAAGCATTAGCGCAAGAGCCTGAAATTTTATTATTAGATGAACCTACCAATCATTTAGATATCAAACATACCTTCCAAATGCTCGATTTACTTAAGGATCGACAGCAGCGTAGGGGTTTAACAATCTTTGCTATCTTACATGACTTAAATGTTGCATCGCTCTATGCCGATCGGATTGCCCTGCTTCATCATGGACGCATTTTGGACGTAGGTGATGTAGACACGTTACGAAAAGCAGATCAATTAAAAAAGGTCTATGAGGTGGAGGTGACGCCTGGTTCCCATCCCACCCTTCCAAAGCCACAGCTTCTGATGACACCAAGCTATACCGATTCTAGTCGTCCTTTTTATTTCAAAAATTCTTATCGGATTAAACAGACAAAGAACTATTTCCATATTCAATTTGAGCACCCGTTACGAACCATATCTAATGGGGTAATTGGTGACGGAATCCAGTGGGTAAAGCATGTTTGTAATTTCCATGTGGATAGAAATTACAATGGATCAGAGCCAAAAAAGGATTTGCAATCCTGGATGACTGATTACTCCATTCCTTATGTGCAAGCAGTTGGTATGATGACGGCTGTCATGCTTGAGGATGTCGTCATTGTTAAAAAGGAAATAGAAGGAATCCACATGCTAGCAATCGTAACAGCTGGGGTAGGAAATGCCGTTGATATAACAAAGAGGTCATTTTTAGGTGCCGTCCAAACAGTTGGCACGATTAACACGATGGTATTCATCGATGCTCATTTTACCGATGGTGCCCTTGTAAACGGGTATATGTCTGCAACTGAAGGAAAAGTAAAAGCCTTGAACGATCTTAAGATAGAAGATCCAGAATCCCATACATTGGCTACCGGAACATCCACAGATTCCCTCGTACTAGGCCTAACACAGCAAGGAGAAAAAACACCATACGCTGGATCTGGAACCATTGTAGGAAGAGGAATTGGACAAATGGTCTATCAAGCAACACATGAAGCTCTCAAAAAATACTTAAAAAGGGTTCATGAAGAAGGGTATCGTACTACTTCTGAAAGGGTAGGTGTTATGAGGTAAGCTATTATTTTTATGAAAAAGGTGGAGATGAATGTGACAGAACGACGAATTGTAATCGCCGGTACGGGAAGCGGTGTCGGTAAAACAACCCTAACCATCGGATTAATGTCTGCCTTAAAAAAGTCGAGTCTAACCGTCCAAGGATTTAAATGCGGGCCTGACTATATCGATCCTTCCTATCATTCGGCGGTAACCAATCGAGCTTCCCGTAATTTAGATAGCTGGATGCTCACGCATGACAGTGTTTTGGATATTTTCGCTCATGGAAGTCAATGTGCAGACATTTCAATTATCGAAGGAGTGATGGGCTTTTTCGATGGAAAGAGTCCAGAAACCAATGAGGGAAGTACGGCTGAGATCAGTATGATAACCAAAAGTCCTGTTTTGCTAGTTGTCAATTGTGAAAGTATGGCTCGAAGTGCTGCAGCAATTGTGAAGGGATTTCAATTGTTTGACGAAGGACCCAATATTGTTGGTGTTATCGCAAATAAAGTGGGGAGCGAAGGTCACTTTCAGCTTGTAAAAAAAGCGATTGAACAGGAGTGCCATATTCCTGTTATCGGTTATTTGAAGAGGGAGCTTGAAATTGAAATTCCTGAAAGACATCTTGGTCTCATTCCTTCGATTGAAAGAGGAGAACTGGATCCGTTTTTTGATCAATTAGGTGAATTGGTACTTGAAACAATAAATATAGATAAACTCCTTGAGTTAGCGACAGCTGAACCATTAATGGTGAAAAATGAATCTTCATTTTTTAATACGAAGAAGGAAACTGTCGTGAAAATTGCTGTCGCAAAGGATCAGGCCTTTAATTTCTACTATCCTGAGAATCTAGAGATTCTAGAAGCAAATGGTGCTGAAATCGTTTATTTTTCGCCACTCGAGGATGAAGAAGTACCTGAAGATGTGGATGGACTTTATCTAGGCGGAGGCTTTCCGGAAGAGTTTGCCCAGGTTCTCGAAGGGAATTCACTAGCAAAGCGTTCCGTGAGGAGGTTGATTGAAAGGGGAATTCCTACACTTGCAGAATGTGGAGGGTTCATGTACTTAACAGAATCGATTGAAACGACGGAAAAGAAAAAGTACAAAATGGTCGGTGTTATCCCTGGAAGCGTACAAATGCAAGCAAATTTGGCAGCATTAGGGTACAGAGAGATTACTGGTCAAAATGACAATTTTCTTCTCAACAGCCTAACCGCGAGAGGGCATGAATTTCATTACTCCTCTTTTCAATCGGCTGTAAAGGATGTCCCGTATGCCTATGAAACGAAAGGGATGCGAGGAGTAAGTAAAGAAGGCTATATCATTCACCAAGTCGTTGCCGGGTATACTCATTTTCACTTTGGCTCTTGTCCTAAGATGGTGGAGAATTGGATTGAAAAATGCGTAGAGTTTAAATTAATCAGGGGGTTAACAAGATGAACCAACAGGTCTATTACGTTCCAAAGGTAAATAAGGAAATCGGGAATCAAGTCTCTGACTATATCAATACATTAACAAAACCAGTAGGAAGTTTAGGAAGATTAGAAGAAATAGCAATTGAATTGGCTAAAATGAAAAATGAAGCATTCCCAAGCGTAACGCCTCCAGGTGTCCTTGTTTTTGCGGCAGATCATGGCATCACAGAAGAGGGTGTCTCTTCCTATCCGCAAGCCGTTACAGCGCAAATGGTTCTTAACTTTTTAAGTGGCGGGGCAGCGATAAATGTTTTTAGTAGACAGATAGGTGCCAGCCTTAACATCATAGACATTGGGGTTGCCCAAGATATTGAACATTCTAGTTTAATCAATCAAAAGGTTCGTTATGGTACTGGCAATTTTTATCGGGAGGATGCGATGACCCGTGAAGAGGCTGAAAACGCCATCTCAGTAGGCTATGAACAAGGCCAAGACATGATAAACAATGGCGCCAAATGCTTGATCCTTGGAGAGATGGGGATTGGAAACACGTCAGCAAGTAGTGCGATCTTGGCTGTTCTTAGTAATAGCGACATTGCTTCATTGGTTGGTACTGGAACGGGTATTTCACAAGAAACCTTGTTACATAAAGTTGCGGTGATTCATGAGTCACTTCAAAAAAGAAACCCCAATCCAGAGGATCCAATCGATATTATTAGCAAGGTTGGGGGACTGGAGATTGCCGGGATGACAGGGGCCATGCTTGCTGCGGCAAGCAATCGAGTACCGGTCCTTTTGGATGGATTTATTTGTACAATCGCAGGATTGCTAGCAAAAGAGATTTCTCCGAATAGCGCTGATTATATGATTGTGACGCACCAATCCGTTGAACCAGGACATCAATTGGCGATTTCCTTATTAGGCAAGAAACCCATTCTTGATTTAGGACTCAGACTAGGTGAGGGTACGGGTGCCGCGATTGCCTATCCGCTTATTCAATCGGCTACATTGATGCTAAAAGAAATGGCCACATTTGATTCTGCCGGGGTATCAACGAAAAGGTAAACTACTTTTACATTGGCTCTGTTTTAGGACAATGTTGATTTAATAACTATGTTGATTGGTGCGAAAAATCAATATACAGGTCTAACAGAGCCTTCACAAAACAGAGGAGGTCAAAAATATGGAACAAGAAAATAAGAAGAAAAAAGGTTTAACACTTGTGTATACAGGTCATGGAAAAGGGAAAACAACATCTGCTTTAGGGTTAGCGTTAAGAGGTGTAGGCAGAGGGTTTAACGTGAGGATTTTTCAGTTTATTAAATCACCGCAGCGCTCCTATGGAGAACAAATTGCCTTAAAAAAACTGGGTGTTGAGATGGTTCAGCTTGGCATTGGCTTTACATGGACGAAAACCCCAGAGGAGCATCGAGAAGCCCTGAGGATTGGCTGGCCAAAGGCAAAGGAAGCTGTCATGAGCGGAGAATACGATTTAGTCATTTTAGATGAACTTAACAATGCCTTATCGATAGACACCTTTCCCATTGACGATGTATTACCTTTAAATGAAGTCATAGAATTAATTAAAAATAAACCTGCGCATGTCCATCTCTGCATTACAGGAAGGGATGCGAAGCAGGAAATAAAAGAAATCGCTGATCTCGTTTCTGTGATTGAAGCGGAAAAGCATTATTACGATGAGGGGATACCTGCTGTAAAAGGTATCGAATTTTAAGGATGGTAGCAATATTGGTCTGCTAGCACCTAAGAGAAAGTGAGGAGTTACTGTGTATGGAAAAGGCTTTGCCGCTAATGATTCAAGGTACCCATTCAGATGCTGGAAAGAGTGCCATAGTGACCGCTTTATGCCGGATATTTGTTCAGGATGGTTTTAAAACCGCACCATTTAAATCACAAAATATGGCTTTAAATTCCTATATTACGGCAGATGGGAAGGAAATCGGTCGGGCGCAAGGAGTTCAAGCGGAAGCTGCAGGTATTATTGCGACAACCGATATGAATCCCATATTAATAAAGCCAAGTGGAAACTACAACTCACAAATCGTTGTTCACGGGAAGCCCTTTAAAAACATGAAGGCTGGGGAATATCGAGAGGATTTTTTTCAACAAGGCTTAAGGTTAATTAGTGAATCCTACGATAATTTATCTACAAGCTATGAGCGGATTGTAATTGAAGGAGCAGGAAGTCCTGCTGAGGTTAATTTAAATGATCGCGAGCTTGTTAATATGCGGGTAGCACAATTGGCGAACGCACCGGTGATTCTCGTTGGGGATATTGAAAAGGGAGGCGTTTTTGCTAGTTTAGTAGGAACCTTACAGCTTCTAGAACCGAAGGATCGACAAAGAGTCATCGGTGTCATCATCAATAAATTCAGAGGGGATGTATCCTTATTACAGCCAGGATTAACTTGGTTTGAGGAATATACCGGGGTTCCGATTCTAGGGGTTGTCCCCTATATCGATGATTTATTTATTGAAGCAGAGGATTCGGTTGTTTTAGACAGTTATACATCAAAAATGGATCCCTCAAAGGACATAGATATAGCTGTCATCCGTCATCCAAGGATTTCTAATTTTACCGATATCGATCCTTTGTTTGAGGAAAAGGATTGTCATGTTCGTTTTGTTCGAAAAGTTGAAGAGGTAGGAAATCCTGATTTACTTATTTTACCTGGGAGTAAAAATACAATTGAGGATATGATGTTTTTACATAGTTCAGGTTTAGCCAATCGGATCATGGATTTAGTTCAGAAGGATACGATGATTGTTGGTATTTGTGGTGGATACCAAATGTTAGGGACAAGCATTGAGGATCAGAAAGAAATTGAATCCTCCTGCATGATGGCAGAGGGATTAGGACTGATTCCGATGAAAACCACGATGACTCCAACTAAGACAACGATTCACTCAGAAGGGTTGGCACGGTTTGGAGAGGAACAGATTCCCGTAACGGGGTATGAGATTCATATGGGTGAGTCATTTTTCCAAGAGGAGTGCAGCCCTTTTATTCATCTTTCGGATCGAAGCGAAGGAACGATTACAGTGGACAGGCAACTGATTGGCACTTATTTTCATGGAATATTCCATAATGATCAATTCCGAGAGGTTGTTCTTAATGAAATCAGGTTAAAAAAAGGGTTAGAACCAATTTATCAGCGCGTGTCGTTTGCCCAGAAAAGGGAAGACGGCTTTGATTTATTAGCCAAAGTGGTTCGAGAAAATATCAAGTTGGCTCGAATCTATCAATTAATGACAGATTTTCAGCAAGGTCAGAACTAATGAGTTTTTTACAAGATCCAGTATTTATCTTAGTTGCTGCTATTCTAGTAGACTTGTGGATTGGAGATCCCCGACTGCTTCCACACCCTGTCATCCTAATGGGGAAACTAATCACATATTTAGAGGAAAGCTGGAATAACGGTGAAAATAGAAAAAGAAAAGGAACCGCTCTTACGATTATCGTCGTATTGATAGTATTTGTTATCACCCGAGGTCTTCTCTTTCTCGCCTACCACTTGCATTGGGGTGTTGGTCTTTTGATTGAGATTTATCTAATTTCAACCACAATAGCGGCAAAAGGTCTTTCGTCTGCTGCTAAAAGTGTACTGCATCCTTTGGAAAAGGGGAATTTAGTCGAAGCCAGGAGCAAGCTTAGTATGATTGTCGGGCGTGATACGGAGAGCCTATCAGAGAGTGAAATGATTCGAGGAACAGTGGAGACGGTGGCCGAAAATACAGTCGATGGCATAACCGCACCATTATTCTGGGCAATCATTGGTGGAGCACCGCTTGCGATGGCCTACAAAGCTATTAATACATTGGATTCCATGGTGGGATATAAGAATGACAGATATATGGAATTTGGGTGGGCTTCAGCAAAACTTGACGATCTAGTTAATTGGCTACCTGCTAGAATCACTGCCTTTTCGATATGGCTTGCGGCCTTTGTTATAAAAGGATCAAAAACGAGAAATGGCTGGAAAATCACGAGTAGGGATGCTAGGAAACACCCAAGTCCAAATAGTGGATGGTCAGAGGCGATGGTCGCCGGCTTAATCGGAATCCAGTTAGGTGGAATAAATTATTATCGCGGGAAAAAGTCGGTAAGGGCAACAATGGGCGATCCATTAAGGGGGTTTTTGCTTTCTGATATCAGAAAAGCCATCGTATATATGCATGGAGGATGGATTGTATTTCTCGTTATCGGTGTATGTTCCCTCTTATTGGTTAGATAGTTAAAAATGAGGTGAAGTAATGAAGTGGCCCAACCATGGTGGCAAGTCAGAATCCATAAAGCAACTTTTAGATATTAATATAAATGAGGAATTACTCGATTTTAGTGCGAATTTAAACCCATTAGGTCCACCTTCCTGGTTAAAGGAGACCTTAACAAATCATTATGAGACCGTTACCTGTTATCCAGACCCGTCATATTCCAAAAGCAGTGCAGCCGTTGCTAATCATGAAGAGATTGAACAAGACAGCATCCTTTTAACAAATGGAGGAGCAGAGGCTATTTTCTTGGTTGCAAAATTTTTCGAAAAAGGAAAAGCCTTGATTGTGCAGCCAACCTTCGTGGAATATGAACGCGCCTGCAAGCACTACCATATCGAAGTGGAAGATGTTTTTTATGAGCAAACAAACGGATTTGCCTTGCCGATGTCCGTTATTCGAGAAAAGCTAAAGGAAAAGGATGTTATTTTCCTTTGTCGACCTAATAACCCGACAGGAACGGTTATCGCAGAAAAGGATTTGCAGCTGTTGCTAACGGAAGGTAAAAAAACAGGTACATATGTAGTGGTGGATGAAGCCTTTGTCGATTTTCTGCCAGCCTCCACTCCTAGTCTATCGAAATGGTTAGCTTCTTACCCAAATTTAATATTATTACGTTCGTTAACAAAAATGTATACAATCCCTGGGCTAAGAATTGGCTATCTGATGGCACATCCAAGCATCATTCGCATTTTGAAAAATGAACAACTTCCATGGAGTATTAACTCGTTAGTGGATGCTGTTGTTCCAAAACTACTAGAAGATAAGAGCTTTGTCGAGGATACAAAAGCGTGGCTTCGTGAACAATCCGAGTACTTATCTGAGGCGTTACCACCAATGGATTTTTATCTTTCCCCAACCCAGGTAAACTTTTACCTTTTACAAGATAAGAAGCAGCCAAACCGAACAGAGGAGCTTTTTTATTTTTTAGTAAAACACGGAATCTTACCACGACATACGCAAAATTTTAAAGGTCTAAAGGGGGAGTTCCTACGGTTTGCAATCAGGTCAAAGGAAGAGAATCAACGATTGGTAGCTATTCTCCAAAATTGGAGAGTGGAATCGTGATTATCTTTATATCTGGTGGTGCGCGGTCGGGTAAAAGCCATTTTTCCGAGCAAACGGCTCTTTCATTATATAACCAAGGCAACGAGGAAAATCAAAGAGGCTGTCTTTATTACATTGCTACTGCAAAAACAAGTGATGAAGAGATGGTCGAACGCATTCAAATACATCAGCAAGACAGAGGAAAGGAATGGAAAACAGTTGAAGAGTCCTTTGATCTTGAACGGATTCTTTCAACCTGCAAAAAAGAGGATGTTATTCTCATAGATTGTTTAACCATATGGTTAAGTAATGTCATGTTTGAGCGGGATTACAGTTTGAAAAAGGCAGAAATGGCCGTCAACTGCTGGTTAAGCCTGGCACGTGAAGGACAATTTCACTTGCTGATTGTTTCCAACGATGTGAATGCAGGGATTCCCTTTCCGGATAAAGCAGTGCTTACATATATATACTCTTTACAGCGACTACACCAAACCATTGTCGAGCAATCAGAGCTAGTAGTAGAGGTTCAGGCAGGGATTCCAACTTATTGGAAGGGGGAAAGGTGATGAAGCAAATGAGCTTTGGCTTATTACTCGCTGTTCAATTTCTGACACGGATCCCCATTCCCCTTCAAATCCCTTGGAATAAAACGACAAGTAGATGGGCAATCAGAAGTTATCCGCTTGTCGGGGCGGTACTTGGCTCCATCCTCACTGCTATTGCATGGTCGCTTGAATCCTATCTTCCTTTAGCTGTTATGACCTTCCTTATTCTTTCCTTATGGGTATGGTTAACAGGGGGGCTGCACTTAGATGGGTGGATGGATGTCGCGGATGCAGTAGGCTCGAATGCTCCCCTTGAAAGAAAGTGGGAGATTATGAAGGATTCTCATGTAGGAAGCTTTGGAATTATTGCCCTCCTGTTTTTACTAGCATGGAAGACGCTGTTGATTTATTTTTTGTTACAATCAGATATTCCTCTGTATTCGTTTATTTTCATTCTCGCTTTTTCCCGGTTAGGAGCGGTTGTTTTAATGATCAATCTACCTACCGCAAAGCAACAGGGCTTGGCATGGGAGTGGCGGAAGAATATTAATCAAAAGGATTGTTTGTTTGCCATCATTTCAGTAATTTTCCCATTATGTTTCATACCTGACCTCCTTTATTTACTGCCAGGATACATTGTGTTTATTGGATTATTTGGAGCGTGGGTAAAAAATCTATTTAAAGGATCAAATGGAGATTTATTAGGTACAGCAATAGAGGGAGGCGAGTTATGGGGACTTGCGATGACATGGATTTATTTCTCGTTCGTCACGGGATAACCGATTGGAATCAGGAGAAAAGGTATTTAGGACATACTGATCGAAGCATAATAAAAAGCGAACTCACTCAGCTTGAAATGCTTCAAAAAGAGTTGATGGAACAACGTTTTGACCATGCCTTTACAAGTGATTTACGCCGTTGTCAGGAAACCTTAGCATTTTTAAACATTCCCGTACCCATTTCTGTCGATGCTAGATTACGAGAAGTGAACTTTGGCGACTGGGAGGGAAAAACGTACAACGAGTTAAAAGACGATAAAGCGTATCAGAATTGGCTTGATAATTGGGAGCAAGGCTCGATACCAAATGGAGAGTCATCTGATGTATTCAAAAACAGAATAGATTCCTTTTTTCAGGGCTTATTTAAACAGAGTTTGGAAACCGCCCCCCATGGGAAAAGGCAATTTCTACTAATAACCCATGGAGGCGTTATCCGCTATCTTGTCTCGCGGTTTGTACCGTCGATGTCTTTTTGGGATCTATCCGTATCCCATGGTCAGGGGATTCGACTAACCTTACAAAGGCAAAAGGAGGAATGGGTATGCAGCTCGTTATCGGCGGTGCCTTTTCAGGAAAAAGAAAAATAGTTAAGGATACGATTGGAACATGCAGCTGGGTGTCTGCCTATCAAGAAGATCGGATAGCAGATTGGGAAACCCGCTGGCTTCATGGAACAACATTAGTGATTGAGGGCTGGGAAAAATGGATTGCGGATGAGCTTACCACTAGTGAATCAAATGATGACATTCGAAGCCTATATAAGGCTCTTTTTCAAACACTCTTCGAGGAGGAGCAAAGAAGAAAAAATAAAATTGTTCTAATTATGTTAGAAATGGGGAAAGGAATTGTCCCGCTTCAAAAGAAGGATAGAAGGCTAAGAGATATTGCAGGCTGGATTGCCCAGGATGCAGCACAGCTTTCAGATCAAGTAGACTACGTCTGGAATGGATTAGCACGTAGACTGAAATAATTTTTTCATTTAGATGAAAAAATAGGGAGGGTTATTGATGAAATTAATTTCCATTTGTCCAAGTAATACGGAATTAGTCGCTTACTTAGGTTTAACCTCTACGCTAATTGGTGTGGATGACTTCTCTGATTGGCCGGAGGATATTCAGGGATTACCAAGGCTCGGTCCTGATTTGAAAATTGATATGGACAAAGTTGAAGAGCTGCAGCCTGACTTAGTGCTAGCCTCTCTTTCTGTACCTGGAATGGAGCGAAATATCGAAGAGCTAAAGAAGAGAAATATACCCTTTGTCATCGTGCCAAATCCTAAGACCTTATCAGAGGTTGGAGAGAGCCTATTAGTTGTAGGAGAAGCGACGAATACCATTGAGAGAGCAAAGCTTTTATTCGAGAAATACAATCAACTGCTCGATACCTACCATTCATTGTCCAAGAAAGTGGAAAAGCCGAAAACGATTTATTGGGAATGGTGGGCGAAACCTATTTTTACACCGGGAGCTACCAATTGGTTAACAGAAATAAGTGAGCTTGCAGGAGGGAAGAATGTTTTCCAAGATAAGACTCAAGCCAGTGTCCAAACAGATTGGGAGGAAGTTAAAAGAAGAAATCCTGATATTATCTGCATTATATGGGTTGGTGTACAAACGGAAAAGGTTAATCCAAAAGTAATTCTAAAACGTCCAGATTCGAGGCAAATGGACGCTATTAAAAATAATCAGTTATATATATTAGAGGAATCCTTATTTTGCAGACCATCACCTAGATTATTACTTGGTTTAAATAAGATAGCATGTATCCTTCACCCTTCTATCTTTCCGCCGTTTGTTGAAAATCATGATTCTTTACTTGAAGAAGGCTGTAAATTATAAGATAGAAGTTGGAAAGGAAGTTCGAGTAATTTAACTCAAGATATTGAAAATATATTACAAAAACAAAATGAACAATTTGCTTTAGCTTCTCCTAATCCAAGTACCAATTCTAAGGCTGCCAAACCTAAAGAACTGAATAATTGAATTAGAGTTTCTGTTGTCGAAACGGTATAATCAGGAATGGGAGTTGAGACAAATGAATAAAAAAGACATCGCTAATATCCGCAAGCAATTTAAGTTGGACAATCATCTTATGGATATTCGAGAGATTTTCAATGTTTATGTGAAGAAAGAATCCGGCGAAATTTATCATCAAGTCAGTCGGCCATTTCAAATGTTAGAGCAGGAAACACAAGAATTATTTTTAATAAACTTTAAAAAGGTTTTGACTGGCCATCTTGATGCCAAATTGTTTGAACTGAAATTTAGTCGGGATGTTGACTACAGTACACAAACGATTCTCTTTGAAGGAATACAAGCAGACTCGGCAGATTGGCAGGATAACATGCTGGAAATCGTCGGGAAAATGTTTGCCCATGCTGTTTACGAATTTGATACGGTGGTGACATTTATTCGGGGAGAATATCGGAAGCCGACCAGGAAAAGGAATCAGGAATCTGAAATAGGCGGGGACGATGAGGTATATTCTAATCAGTTTATCCTTTGCAGTCTTAATAAAACCGATCTACCGAAAAAAGCTTTGCTGTTTGATTATATCGAAAAAGAATTCAAGTCCTATAACGTCGTTGACCCGATTATTAATTTAGACTCTCCTATGTCAGGTTTTCTGTTCCCTGCATTCAATGACAATGCAGCCGATGTAAACCATATTCTTTATTGTGCCGGGAAAGTGAATCAACCGGATTTCACTTTTATTGAAAAGGTCCTTGATTGTGAAGACATCATGACTGCCCAAGACGATAAAGACTGCTTTGACTTTATTTTAAAAGAAGTAATCGGTGACGAAGTGGACACTAAGGTCATTTCGAATGTATATGAGGAAATTGATCGAGTAATACAGGAGAATCAGGAAAAGGAAGAAAGTGAAACCCCAACTTTGGATCAGCGTGATATCGAACGGATTTTAACGGTCAGTGGCGTCGAAAACGTGGATACTGCCAAAGTGGAACATGCTTTCAAAAGTGTCGTAGCTGATGAAAAACATGAATTTAAAGCAAGCAGTTTAATTCCGAAAACGATAAAAATTAGTACCAAATTGGCAGATGTAACCATCAACCCGAAGGACCTGAAAAATGTAAAATATATCACATACGAAGGAAAACGGTGCCTATTGCTGGAGGTAGATGAAGAAGTCGTTGTCGAAGGATTTCGACTGGAATCTAAAACCCTTTAAGGGATTTCATGACATGTTTCTTGATAAGTAAGTAATCGAAAAGAGAAAGGTATGGCGTTTAATCAGCCATACCTTTTTAGATAAATTAAAGTGCAACTTCACTTTTCATATCAATATCTGAAAATAAGTAGGATAATATTGCAGGGACTCTTTTTCTAAAAAATAGATAGGCATGTTCGGCATCTTCAATCAGTTGAAAATGAAGATTTGCCTTTTCGCAGTTTAAAATGTCAACGACTCGATTCGTTAGATCGAGGAATACCTTATTCATTTCATCATCTTCGCCGACTTCTTTTGTTCCAAAGTCCATGTAGAATTTCTCGATTGCGGACAGGTCGGAGGCTCTTAATAGATTCTCGATTTCCTCTTGGTTTCGATAAAAACCAGGTGAAATAGCTGCAATTCTTTTAAAAATAGACGGATAACGGCAGGCAGCATAAGTCGAAATGAGACTGCCTAATGAGATTCCAGCCATCGAAGTGTGGTTCTTAAGCGTCCGATACTTCTGGTCTATAAAGGGTTTCAGTTCATTTACCAAAAAATCTAGATACTCTTCACCCCTTCCGCCTGATGGACTGACATAACCTAATATTTGCTTGCTGATTTCACCATTCACCCATGGGCAGTATTCGTTGACTCTTTCCTCTCCCTCGGGATTTTGGTCAATCCCCACTACGATGATTTCTAGACCGTTCTCATCTAGGTAGTCTTTCATCCCTAGGGATATACCTTTAATCGCACCTTCATTTTCAAATACATTTTGCCCGTCATGCATATAGAGGACGGGATATCGTTTATTTTCATTATTGTAGCTTTCCGGAAGGTATACTCTAATCATTCTTTCTTGCTTAAAAGCTGTCATATAAACAGGGAATTTTTCTAACATTTTTGCAGCCTCATCTCAAATTATCACTTCCGCTTCTCTCAGTAATTCTTCTAACTGAACTATTGTAAGAAAATTCTATAAAAATACAGCCGTATCGTCAACAGATATTATCAGGTTTGGAAAAAATCAAAAATAATTTACTAAATCAAAAATAATAGCAATCAAAAGGGTAAACTAAATAAAATGGGAAAGGTGGTTTGAACATGTCAACAAGCTTTTATCCAAAAGAAAATGTACAACATTTTGCCCGAATAAAGGATCTGGCGCCAGAACAATTAAAAGCCTTTAATGACTTTGACGCGTCTGTTTTTAAAGAGGGAGCCTTATCAAAAAAAGAAAAGGAAATCATTGCGGTTGCGATAGCACATGTAACGGAATGTCCGTATTGTATTGATGCGCATACCAAAGGTGCGAAAAGAGCAGGGGCAACATTAGAAGAGTTAGTCGAAGCTGTATTTGTTACGGCTGCGGTTGAAGCTGGCGGAGCAGTTACACATAGTACACATGTACATAATGCAAAAAGCCAAGGAGCATCGGATGTGCTTTATGCACGTTCAAATTTGAAAAATCTAGGGCTATTAGGGAAATTTGCCCCGGATGGTTTTAAAGGTTATCAAGCATTCAGTGCCGCTGCAACAAAAGAGGGAAAATTGAGTGCTAAGTTTAAAGAAATCATTGCCGTAGCTGTTGCCAATGCTACACAATGTCCCTACTGCATTGATGTACATTCGAAAAATGCAGAGCGACTTGGGGCAACGAGTGAGGAACTTGCTGAAGCCATCATGGTCACTGCTGCGCTTCGTGCAGGTGGTGCTTATGCACATTTGGCGAATATGATTCAAAGTTACCAGGAATGAGGTTGATTTTATATTTTATTGGTAAGGCTCCAGCCGTAGTTGGGGTCTTTTTTAATGCCAGAGAAAAATTTACTAAAAATTAATATTGTTTTATGATTATTAATAGGTATTATTAATAGGTAGGTATTTAATTAGGAGGAAAGATTTGATGAGCGAGCATATTATTGCATTTATAATGGGAATCGTAGAAGGGTTAACAGAATATCTCCCAATTTCATCAACAGGCCATCTTATTTTAACTGGTCATTTATTAGGATTTGAAGGGGATCGGGCGAAAACATTTGAAGTGGTCATTCAATTAGGTTCCATACTAGCCATTGTCGTGTTATATTGGAAAAGGTTTTTTTCACTTTTAGATTTTAAGAGTCTAAATATAAAGAAAAACAATAGACAGAGACTTAATCTCCTTCATGTATTTTTAGGAATTCTACCAGCAAGTATTGTAGGGTTCGTATTGCATGATTTTATAAAAAATGTTCTGTTCTCTACCACAGTCGTTTTGGTTGCTTTAGTAGTCGGCGCCTTTTTATTGATTTATGCAGACAAAAAACACACAACGGTTACGGCCAATACATTAGACCAATTGTCTTATAAGCAAGCCTTATATATTGGTCTGTTTCAATGCTTAGCTGTCTGGCCAGGATTTTCAAGAGCTGGTTCCACTATTTCCGGAGGATTATTGGTGGGGGCAAGCAAAAAAACGGCGGCGGAATTTTCCTTTATTCTGGCATTGCCCATCATGGTGGGAGCAACAGGTTTAGATGTATTGAAAAATATGGATGCTATCACATCAGGAGACATTACAACATTTGTGATCGGATTTGTTACCGCCTTTGTCGTGGCATTGTTTGCATGTATCGGCTTCTTAAAATTGTTGGATAAAGTAAGTCTTTCAACATTTGCTTATTACCGGATTCTTCTTGCTATCGTATTTGCGTTTATTATCCTTTGATAAAAATGAAATTAATAAAAAATAACACACAAAAAAAGTGTCAAGCACTATCCAAAAAATTGGATGGAGCCTGGCGCTTTTTTTTTCGACTAGCGAAGCACCTAAGTTTAAGAAGAAATTCAAAAAAGCATAGAATCCAAAAATGAAAGCAAACTAAAATCGGGGTTGCCAATAACAACTTTACTGATTTCATTATAGTGTAAGTTGACATCCCTGAAGGAATAACTAAATGAAACTACATGGGTGGTGAAAAAATGGCAAGAAAGAAAAATACCCACTATATGAAGAATAATAATGCGCTGCCAAAAGCTGATATTGAATTTGCGGGTGAGAATGGACTTGAGCAAAAAGCTTTAAGAGCCTTAAAAAGTCATAATAAGTAAACAACATGGGACAGTACACATTTCCCATGTTGTTCTTCTGATGAAAAATTTAATGATTAGAATGTCGAAGGGAGAAAGTCAAAATGGGTAAATTGGATGGCAAAGTAGCTATTATAACTGGCGCAGCACAAGGTATGGGAGCTATGCATGCACGTAAATTTGTGGAAGAAGGGGCAAAAGTAGCGATTACTGATGTCAATATGGAAGCAGCTCAACAATTAGCAGATGAAATTGGTGAAAATGCTATTGCATTAAAATTGGATGTTTCAAACGCTGATAATTGGAAGGAAGTTGTAGAAAAAACGGAAGAAAAATTTGGACCAGTTACAGTTTTAGTCAATA
Source organism: Neobacillus novalis NBRC 102450 (assembly GCF_001591805.1). Taxonomy (GTDB): domain Bacteria; phylum Bacillota; class Bacilli; order Bacillales; family Cytobacillaceae; genus Neobacillus; species Neobacillus novalis. Next base: position 48,040 of record NZ_BCVP01000016.1, read on the forward strand.
ACGCTGGGGTGGGTATTTTCAAACCTCTAGAAGAACTAACAGAAAAAGACTTCAGATTAACATTTGAAGTGGATGAATTAGGTGTATTTTTAGGAATGAAGACAGTCGTTCCATCTATGAAAAAGGCTGGAGTAGGATCGATCGTAAATATTTCATCAGTTGATGGGTTAGTGAGTGCACCAACAGCCATTGCTTATAGTGCATCCAAACATGCCGTAACGGGTATGACAAAAGGTGCTGCTACTGAACTTGGTCAATTCAATATTCGTGTTAATTCTGTTCACCCAGGAATTATAAAAACTCCAATGGCCGAACAAGGCGATGTTGCTGAATACTTGAAACAACTAGAACAGGACATTCCGTTAAGAAGAAGAGCAGAGGTATACGAAGTGTCCAATTTAGTTATTTACCTTGCTTCTGATGATTCTAGTTATTCAACTGGAGCCCAATTCGTGGTTGATGGCGGGATGATATCAGATTTATAATCAGTGTGCCTGACCCCCAGTGGAGTAAAGCGTTACTTCAATCGGGGTCAGGCACTTTTTTTGAATTCCTTGAGCCAATCTAGACAGTCGATATTTTATTTACGAAATTAGTAAGTTAATTACCATACGGCTTGTAATCGACTTCAACCTTATCTTTTTCCTGATAAGGGGCTAGCATAAAAGCTGCTTTAAAGACTGTATCGCCCTTATTGATTAAATAGTGGACTTTTTTTGGTTCAACGTGAACAAAATCCCCTTGTTTACATTGGAAAATCTCATTGTCAATATGAATTTCTAGGTCGCCTTCTAAAATAAAGAAGTTTTCTTCCATCATGTTATGATAATGGGCTGTAAAATCCTGTCCTGGCTGTAACATAACGACACCAAAGTTCATTCTAGGTCCTTTCAAAAGATACTTAGGACCACTATCACCAAATCGGTAATCTCGCTCATTCTCGTTCATAACCGTCATTTTGTCTGCCTCCTCTGTATATTTTATATGCCTGGGGCGATCCACATATGGTCTGTAACTCCTTGATCGGCTAGATCTAATTGGACTTTGTATATGGCTTCCCACTTTTTATATAATTCTTCATAAATGAAGCGATTCGATTCGTTTGGTTCAAAGCTTTTTTCAAATTTCACCACTTGATCGATGGCTTCATTAAAACTTCGATAAACACCTGCTCCTACACCTGCACAAATAGCTGCACCAAGAGCTGTCGATTCCTTAACAACTGGAACTTTTACCTTTATATTCAGAACGTCAGCGACAATTTGGCACCATAAGTCACTTTTTGATGCCCCTCCTCCAAACACAATCGATTCCGGCGACATGTTAGTAATGTTGGAAACAGCTTCAATATTCCCCTTTGTGACAAAAGCTGCATTTTCCATAATGGCACGATAAAAGGTTGCTTTATTAAATGAACGATCAAATTTAAAATCTACGAAACTTGGTGCCGCATGTTTCCATGAAAAGTAATTCATTTTATCGGAAAAAGTGCAGATCATCCCATTGCTGCCGGCAGGTACACTTTGGGCTCTTTTCTCCATTTGGGCATAAATGCTTTCTCCACTTTCTTTTTGAAGGAAGGCTTCTAGCTCACAAAAGGTATCTCTGAACCATCTCATGATTAATCCAGGAAAGAAGGCGATAGCTTCATATTGCCAAGTATCTGGGAGTGCATGGCAATTTACTCTTACTTTACAATCATCATTGATTTCAACCTGGTTCGTTGTATATTCATATTGCCAAAAACTCCCGCCTAAAACCGCCGCATCACCTTCATTGATAACCCCCATACCAATGCAGCCAAGTTGTGCATCACCGCCCCCTGCAACAACTAAAGTTTGTGTGCTTAATCCAGTAAGTGCAGCGAACTCTTCGGTAACATGGCCAATAATGGATCCGCTTTCATTTACAATCGGAAAAATATCATTCCTCAGATCTACCTTCTCTGGAATAGTTGAATCCCAAACTCTTTTTTTAATATCGAAAAGACCAGTCGTACAACCATTAGAAGGTTCCACCGAAATCACATCTGTAAGGCGATATGTAATCCAGTCGTTCAGCATCGTCACATATTTGACTTTGTGGTATGTTTCAGGGATATTATTTTTCACCCAAAGGATTCTAGGAATAGCTCCTAATGAAAAGGTCTGTCCTGAAACATGATGAATATCTGCTTCGATCGTATCGCTTATTTTATAAAGATTTGCGACTTCATCGTTTGATCTTGAATCCACATTGGCACAGGCCCATAGCTCCTTACCGTTTTCATCGTATAGGACAATGGCTTCACGCATACTGGTGGTTGAAATAGATAAAATGTTTTCTGGATTAACCTTGCTTTTCGACAGGATTTCTTTAATGAGATTGCTGATAATTCCAATATTTTTATTGATATCAAAGTCCATGGAACCTGGATACCTTTTATCTTCATTATGGGTCCATTCTGAATGGGTAACAAAGTGTTCATTGCCTAATGTGTCAAACAAAATGACTCTGACACTGCCAGTTCCAGCATCAATCGCCATTAAGTACTTTTCCATGCTATCAATCTTCCTTTCTATCATGATTAGGGATTAATGATCCAGGAGCATTTCATTCAATTAGACTTTTGGCAACGACTTCATCCGTAATTAATACATCGATATATCCCCCTTTTAATGCGCCGATAATGGCCTCTCTTTTTTCTAGTCCTCCAGCCACGGCAACAACATGGTTAAGTGATTTTAATAAATGGATATCGGTACTAACCAGTTGTTTATGCAATGGAAGATCTAAGACATTGCCATTTCTATCATAAAATTGGCTTAATAAATCTCCCACTGCCCCCATTGATTTAAAGATTTCCATTTCATTCGTGTTCAAATAACCTTCCTTCACAATAGTGGCCCGTTCATTTACTGCTCCAATGCCAATGATCGTAATAGTGGAGTAAGGGATCATTTCAAAGATTTTCTTGATTGGTTTTTCATGAATCAGCTGTTTAGCGAGATGCTCTGTGGATGCTAATAAGGGGGCCGGCATAATGTAATGGTTGTAATTGGGATTTGTGTAATAATCGGATGCCGAATCGATAGCCGTTGGAATGTAGAATTTTACCCCGCCGGATAAAGAGACGAACGTGACTTTATACTTAGTAGAGATAGTTAAATGTCCCAAGGTTCTTGAAACGGCTTGCCCATAACCAACATTTATCATGGTGTCGCTGGTAATTCTGTCTTCAATATAGTGGGCGGCGGCTTTTGTCAGACTATCTAACGGTTTTTCGTTAGAGGCAGGAACAATATAAATATCTTGTAAATGATAGTGCCGCTTGATTTTATTTTGCAAATCGATGTCAACAAATGGATCCAGGTTAATTTTAAATTGGATAATGTTATTGGATTTTGCGATATCTAGGTATTTAATCACTTTCATTCGAGATAGATTTAAAGACCCTGCAATCTCATTTTGAGTCATTCCTTCAATGTAATATTTCCATGCGATTTTTATGATTAGGCTACTTTCATATGTCATGCTCTTCACTCTCTACAGTTTATTTTTAAAACAAAAATTTTATGTTAAAACAATTGTGCTACGTTAGTCTAGCTGAAAATCAAAAGCAACAGAAAGTCACCCTTATACATTGTAATAAGCCTGTAATGAAAATTATGCCTAGTTCATATAATCTACGAGGGAATAGATAGCAAGGTGTTTTGGGTTATTTTTACATTTGTTGCCCTTAAAAATATATATAGTTTACTAGCTAATAAAATGTTTGTTTGTTACTAAAAAGTATGAAACAGTAATAAACTGATAAAAAAGTAAGCGGTTGCATGCATTGTGCTTAGGGAGGGGGGGTATTATGGGAGCGCCAAAGAACTTAGTGAAATTGGAAAATATCCGAAAGTCCTTTAACCGAAACACAGTTTTGGAAGGGATTTCATTAGACCTTAATGAGTCAGAAGTTATATCGATTATCGGCGGTAATGGCTCAGGGAAGAGCACCTTAATGAAAATCCTCACAGGGATCTACAAAGCAGATGCGGGTTTTATTGAGATTAAGGGTGAAAAGGCAGATCATTTGAACCCTTTTGCTGCACATGAAAGAGGCGTTTATTTAGTGCCGCAGGAGCCGCTGTTATTTCCTAATATGACGGTTGAACAAAACCTAACGATTGGATTTAGTAAGGATAAAAATGAAGTGAGAGAAGAGTCTGTAAAGCTCATTAAAGAATTAGGCTGGAATATTGATTTGAATCGGTTCGCTGCTACCCTAAGTATCGCTGAACAACAACAGCTTGAGATTATTAAAGGACTGTTAAGAAAATCAAAAGTGTTAATTCTGGATGAACCAACCTCTACATTAACATTTTCAGAAACAGAGTCTTTATTCAAAGTGATTGAGCAGTTAAAGAATTCCGGTGTTGGTATCTTCTATATTACCCACCGTCTTGATGAAGTCTTTCAGATTTCCACGCATGCAGTCATACTAAGGGACGGAAAAATAACGCTTAAAGGCAGAATAGAAGAGTTTACGAAAGAAATACTGATTAAAGGCCTGCTTCCAGCAGGCAACGAACATCATTACGAAGATAAGTTTGAAAGACGAAGGTCCAATCACGAGGGAGAAGAACCAATCCTTAAAGTGGAAAACCTAGTTGGCGATGGATTTAAGAATATTAGTTTTGAAGTTTATAAGGGGGAAGTTGTCGGTCTTGCTGGGCTTGTCGGTGCTGGCAGAACAGAGATAGCTGAAGCAATTTACGGAATCAATCCCATCTTGAGCGGAAAAGTCTATCTGGATGGAAAAGATATTACAAAGTTGTCCATCAATGAAACAGTGGACAGCGGGCTTGCTTATATACCTGAAGATCGATTTTTGAATGGCATTTTTTCAATAAGTTCTGTAAGAAATAATATCACATCACAACTGATTAAACGGCACGGTATTTTTACAAAGAAAAAGCTAGAAGAACAGGTGGCCAATCAGTATATTGATCGATTAAGGATTAAGGTGAGTTCCCAGGAGGATGAAATTAAATCACTATCAGGCGGGAATCAGCAGAAGGCTGTTATTGCAAGGGCCCTATCCATGAACCCTAAATTGATCATCATGGATGAACCAACAAGGGGAATTGATGCCGCAGCCAGGGGAGATATCTATTCCATCATCACGGAACTAAAAAGCCAAGGATTTTCTATTCTGCTCATTTCCTCTGACCTGGAGGAAATTGAAAGAATCAGCGACCGCATTTATGCTGTCTATCAGGGAACCTGCAATGTTTGTTTAAATTTAGATGAAATTAATGCAGTCAATGTGATGAAAGCAGCTTTCGGAACATTTGAAGGAAGTGATAAGGGCCATGGCTAGGATTTCAACAATAATCAAACAAAGGGAAACTAGAACCTTACTATTTTTAATCCTTCTATTTGTGGTAGTGGGTTTCATAAACACTGACTATTTATCTTTACAAAATATCGATAAATCCCTGAAAAGCAGCTTGCTTTATATTGTTTTAGCCGTTGGGATGACCTTTGTCTTGTTGACCGGGAATTTAGATATTTCAGTAGGCGGAACGCTGGGCTTAAGTGCCGCCGTTTGCGGAACCATTCTAAGAGATGGAGGAAATATTTTTCTAGCTGTAATCGCTGCTCTTTTAATAGGAGCATTTATTGGACTTATTAATGGTTTTGGCGTGATAAAATTAAAAATTTCTTCGTTTATTATGACTTTAGCCTTACTCTCGATAACGAGAGTGGTTCAGGTTCTTTATACGGACGGAAAATGGGTAGAAAATATTCCCGCAAACGTTAAGGAACTTTCAAAAATAGACATCTTCGGAATGAATTTATTATCTTTCTTCGTCATTGTGGGGGTCATATTCGTTCAGGTGTACCTATCTAAAAGCCGCAAGGGAAGATATTACACCGCAATTGGCGACAATGTAGACGGAGCCATTTCATTAGGGATTCCAGTGAATAGATATATTGCCTATTCATTTGTCATTTCTGGTATCAGTGCTTCTTTAGCAGGCTTAATCTTTGTTAGTCAAATTGGCTTTGTATCCACAAATGCAGGAGCAGGAATTGAGTTAACGGTCATCGCAGCATGCGTTCTTGGGGGGGTGTCATTGATAGGCGGGATTGGAACGGTTATTGGGGCGGCATTAGGTGCCATCATTTTAACTTCGATCAACTCTGCCCTTGTTTTTATGAAAGTACCAGCCTTTTGGAATGATACGATTTCAGGGTCTCTCTTAATCATCATTGTAGTTATCGATGCCCTGCTTGTGTTTCATGCTAATAAAAAGGCAAAGAAAGTAAGATTAAATGCAAGAGTTCTACAAAAGGGGGCTCAAGGTTGACATGTCCATGTTCAATAAAATCCCGAGATGGAACCTAACTTTATTCGTCTTAATCGTTGCTGAAATTATCGTGTTTGGGATGATGAATCCGAGATTCTGGAATGTCACGATTTTGTTAAATAGTTTTAATGATTTTATTGCGCTTGCGATTATTGGCTTTTTTGTCACATTGGTCGTTATTACAGGAGGAATCGATATTTCTGGAGTTTCGATAATCGGGTTAACCTCTGTTGTTACGGGTCTCTTATCTCAAGTGGCTGGTATAAATATCTGGATTTCCATCTTTTGTGCCATTTTAATTGGTGGATTATGCGGCCTTCTCAATGGAGTCCTTATTGCTTATGGAAGAGTTCAAGCGATGGTTATGACCCTTGGCGGCATGCTTTTATATCGTGGGATTGCCATTGTGCTGGTGGGATTGTCTGGTGTAAGTACCTATGAAGGGATTTCTGGATTTTCTGAAGGATTTGGCCAAATTGCCAATGGGGAGGTCATGGGAATCCCTCATGCTGTGCTTCTTTTTATTATTATGTTTTTAATCGCCTATATCCTTCTGCACCGCACAAGGTACGGCAGATATATATACTTGACAGGAATTAATCAAAACACAGCGGAGTACTCTGGCATCAATACGAAAAAAATTATTGCTAGTACATATGTCTTGTCAGGGTTAAGTGCTGGTATTGCTGGGGTTGTATTAACGTCCTATTTAGGCAGTGCAAGATCTGATTATGGTTCAGAGTATCTGATGCCGATTCTGACTGTCGTTGTATTGGGGGGGACTTTCATTACAGGTGGGAAAGGGGGTGTTGTAGGCACAGCGTTAGCCAGCATTATTTTGGGATTTATGCAGGTTGGTTTGCAAATGGCTGGAGTTTCGACCCAGTATATCGGATTAGCTACGGGGGTCCTTCTTATCGTGTCTGTCGCATTCTTGGGAATAAATTCAGAGTTCAGATTTAACATGAAAAGAATCTTACCACAAAAACAAAATATAGGAGGTTAACGTACAATGGGAAGATTAAAATCTATTAAACTATTGATTCTTGTGGCAATAGCAACCTTATTTATCGCTGCATGCGGGGCTGATAAAGGCGCTTCTGTAGACGGCAAAAAGAAAGATGATAAAGATATTCAGGTTGTTTTCATTCCAAAAATGACTGGGAATGCCTTCTTTGAATCTGGTAATAATGGTGCACAGGAAATGGCAAAGAAAGTTGGCTTTAAAGTAAAATACGATGGTGCTCCAGAAGGTACGGTAGCTAATCAAGTACAAATTATTAATAGTGCAGTAAATAGCGGTGCTGATGCGATTGCCATCTCTTCTGTCTCTTCTGATGGTTTGAATCAGGCATTAAAAAAGGCTTTAGCAGCCGGAGTTAAAGTTGTCACATGGGATTCGGATGTAGATCCTAAATATCGTTCTGTTTATGTCAACCAAGGAACACCTGAAATCCTAGGAAAAATGCTTGTTGATATGGCCGCAGGACAAATGGATAAACCAGATGATGCTAAAAAAATTGCCTGGTTCTACTCAAGCCCAACCGTTCCAGACCAAAACTCATGGGTTAATTATGCAAACAAATACATTAAAGAAAAATATCCAAAATGGGAAGTGGTCACGACTCAATTTGGTGATGCCAATGAACAAAAATCATTACAAGTTGGTGGAAGTATTTTAGATTCTTATCCTGATATTGATGCTGTAATTTGCCCGGACTCAACCGCTCTTCCGGCAATGGCACAAGCAGCCGAAAATAAGGGGTTAAAAGCAGGTGATGTTATTATTACAGGATTTGCTTCGCCAAATTCAATGAGACAATTTATTGAAAACGGAACCATAAACAACCATGGTTTATGGGATGTAAAAGATCAAGGTGCCCTTGCCGTATACGTCGCGTATTGGTTAGCTAAAGGCAATAATCTAAAAGTTGGCGACTCTATTGAAGTTCCTGATATGGGTTCCGTTAAAGTAGAACCGAACACCATTCAAGGCTACGATTATACAGCAGATGATTCAGGAATTATCGTTTTACCAGAACGGATTGTATTTACGAAAGACAATACGAAGGACTACAATTTTTAGAATTTTGTGGTTGCCTATAGAGAAACAAAGGAGAGAAAGAGATGGCAGATAGTATTGGTAACAAAAATGCAAAAGATTTTTCCGAGAGTGTTCCTTTCGCAAACAATGGGAATTACCATGTTAAAGGTGCGAACAATTATGATTGGGGGATGAAGGATCGTTTATCGAGAATCTTTAACCCTGAATCTGGTAAAACAGTCATGTTAGCGTTTGATCATGGTTATTTCATGGGTCCTACTTCAGGATTAGAAAGATTAGACTTGCTTATTCCTAGATTGGCAAATTATGCGGATTGTCTAATGGGGACTAGAGGGGCCATTCGAAGCAGTGTCCCGCCGACTTATAATAAGGCGATTGCATTAAGAGCTTCATCTGGATCGAGTATCCTCCAAGATGACCTAAGCCATGAATCCATGGTAGTTGACATTGAAGATGCTATAAAGATGAATGCGAGTGCCATCGCGATTCAAACCTTTATTGGGGCTGATGGTCAAAAAGAAACAATTGAAGAGTTAAACCGAGCTGTTAACTTTGGCTCAAGGTACTCCATTCCAACAATGGGTGTAGTAGCTGTAGGTAAAAAAATGGAGCGGACCCATCAATTCTTCTTGTTAGCTACAAGAATGCTGGCTGAATTTGGCGTTCAAATTGTTAAAACCTATTACTGTGAGGATTTTGAAAAAGTTGCTTCTGCTTGCCCAGTCCCATTAGTTGTTGCGGGCGGCAAGAAAATTTCAGAAAAAGATGCCCTTACCTTGGCCTATAACTCGATTCAAGGTGGGGCAGCTGGTGTGGATATGGGAAGGAATATTTTCCAATCCCATTCCCCTGAAGAGATGATCCAAGCCGTTGGTAAGGTTGTTCATGAAGGGTTTACTGATAATGAGGCTTTTGAGCTTTTCCAACATCTCACAAACTAATTTTTGGGTTCAGTCCCCCGGTGAACTAAAGCTTTAACGCACCAGGGGACTGAACCCATTTTTCTGTGAAATTTTCACATTTTAGGCAAGGTTTTTTAATTTTGGTAGAAGAGTGTTGAAGTGTTTGGTAAGCTAGTTCTATTGACTAAGGCTCAGGTAAATCCATTCCTGATGCTAGAAGGTTTAAAGCTATGACAGAAGTAGTAATCATTTATTTTATAAGGTTACAATTGGATGGTGAATACAAATGACTGAAATGAAAAAGCTGCTAGAGGCAGATTTATATAAACCAATTCAGACATATTTTTTACGTGAGGAGTATGAGGTTTATGGGGAAGTTAAAGATTGTGATATGGCAGCAGTTAAAGGTGATGAATTGGTTATCATTGAACTAAAGCTCACCTTAAGTGTGGATCTACTAATCCAGGCTGCAAAACGGCAACGGTTAACGGATCAAGTTTATATTGCGATTCCAAAACCAAAATATCGATTGAATTCGAGGCAATGGACGGATAAATGCCATTTAGTTAGAAGGCTTGAGTTAGGTTTGATAGTTGTTTCATTTTCAGGGATGCGTACAAAAGCCGAAATAATTTTTCCTCCGACTCCGTTTAATCGCCGTAAAAGTATCGGTCAAAGCAAGCTTAAGAGAGCAGCGATAATGAAAGAAATCAATGGGCGGAGTGCGGACTTCAATATTGGTGGAAGTAATCGAACAAAAATCATGACAGCCTATAAAGAAAATTCTATCCAAATTGCCTGTTATCTTGAAAAATTAGGTCCTTTATCCCCGAAGGCTTTAATTCAAAAGGGAACCGGCGATAAAACTTCCTCGATTCTGACTAAAAACTATTATGGCTGGTTTGAAAGAATCAAGCGAGGCACCTATGTAATCAGTGAGAAGGGGAAACAAGAGGTTAAGGAGTATCCGGATCTTATAAATTACTATTTGGGGAAAATAGGCTGAGGCTTGGTGCCTAATCAAAATATCGTGGGAAAATGGATGGAGTTTCACGCTGGACCAGGTGGCTTCGGAATAGCAGGCTTAGAAGTTTAGGAAATATAAAAAAGGAAGGGACTTCAATTTTTGGAGTCCCTTTACAATCTATTTATTTACTCATTTCATTAATAATCTTTTCAACATTTATATCCGCAATGGCTACATCCAAAAGGAGTCAATATAGTTCTCCTTGTAATCATGTTTTATTGTGTTATGTCCACTAGTTTCTGGGCAAAGTTTTTGACGAGCTGCTTGCTTTCGGTTTGGCTGTAGCCGTTAAGTAATAGTGAGAAGGCTAATAAGTCGCCGTCTTTTGTTTTAATATATCCAGAGAGTCCGGGCATGTCTTCGCGATTTTCCAAAATCCCCGTTAGCTGCGGACTAGAGATGTTGTCTAATCCGGTTTTTAAGCTGCCGTCTTCACCTGCGTTCGCAAGAGAGTCATAGAACATCGGGAAAGTCGGTTTTTGTGTTTCCGCTGTTAATAAACTGGCAACTTGTGCTGCCGAAATTTGCGTGTATTTTGTCAGTCCAGATCCATCCATCATGTCAAAAGGAGTAGAAATCACTCTATTCATCATGGTATAAACCGTATCGATTCCATCATCAAAGGTTCCCTTGCCATTGATCAATGCGCCCAGTGACCGAATGATCATTTCTGCAGTGAAATTGTCGTTATGGTGATTCATATAAGTAACGATTTCAGCTAGTGGAGGTGATTCATAGCTATTCACCAGGTTGGCATCTGCTGGTTTGGCCGCGCTTACCACTTGACTATGGGGACTTACGTTTACCCCAGCTTCTTTTAACATATTTTTAAATACATAACCCGTATATAAATGAGGGGCATCGATAGAAACATCTTTAAAGCCTTTTTCGGTTCCGGCAGGGAGAGTTCCCGAAATTTCAATCGTATTATCTCCGCGTACTCTTTTGATTGCCAGCGTATTTTTGCTTTTTGCCTCTCCGGTAATGGCAGTATTGACAATTTTAATCTCATCCACTCTTGGCTCCATCGTTACGTTGATGTTCTTGCCGGTCTTTTCTGGCTCATATTGGAGCCGGACCGTACCGTGATTGACGGAAAGTGCCGTAATTTGCGGCTGGAATTGCTCACTTTCATGATCCCATGTCCATCCTGGTGCATAGACATCCTCAGTGAAGAATTGACTATCCATGATAATGTTTCCTTTCAGGAGATGAATACCGGCATTCTTGAGGTCTTGTGCAATTCCTTCCATCGTTGGACCTCCTAACTCTTGCCGGTTACTGTCAGTTGCTAATGTAGGATCCCCATAGCCTTTGACAATGATATCCCCGTTTAATATCCCATTTCTGATGGTGCCTGTGGTATAAAGTTCTGTTTTAAACCGGTAGTTTTGTCCAAGGTTATCAAGGGCACTTGCGGTTGTTAATAATTTTACACTTGCCCCAGGCGTTAGAAGCGATTGCGGACTGCGGGCGTATAGCACTTCCTGTTTCTTTGTGGAATAGATCACTGCACCTTTAATAATTCCTTTAAAGGCCGGATCATCTAATAATGGATCAAAGACTTTAGCCAAAGGAAAGCTTGGCGATTCAGGTGTGCTGGCCGGCGGGTTTGGCAGCTCCGGATATTGAGCCACTGCAATGGCAATTTGGTTTTGTAAATTTGTCGCGAAGGAACTCTTATAAATCCCATTAAGTAAAATAGAAAACGCTAAGGTTTGACCGTTTTTTGCGGATACATAACCGGCAAGCGAGTTAACTCCGCTCATGCTGCCTGTCTTGGCCATCACATTCCCTTCAGCTGCAGTGCCCTTCATTCGGTTTTTCAACGTACCATCTTTACCGGCAATCGGCAGAAATGAAATAAATCTGTCTCGTTCCGGTCCGTCATACATGCTGTTCAGTAATTGAATATAGGCGTGAGGAGAGATGTGATCTAAACGTGTAAGACCAGAGCCGTCTTTTTGGATAAAACCATCCTCCAACCCCAAATTGTTTACCAGAAAATGATGAATCACTTCGATTCCTGCAGCTGTAGACCCAACAACGGACTCTTTAGCACCCAGTAGCTTGGTGAGCATCTCTGCGTAAAAATTATCGCTTTCTTTCACCATTTCTGTTAAAATATCATCTAATTTTGGTGATTCGACGGCTGCCACTAAACGAGCATCATCAGCTACAGAGCCTTTTTCAATAGTAGATTTATTTTTAAAAGTAATCCCTTGTTCTATGAGGAAATCACGAAATACGGTACCTGTAAAAGGTGCCGGGTCATGTATCGTGCGTGTAAGGGTATACCCGTTAGCAGAATAGTTTTTCCCAATTGTTCCGCTCACAGCGATTTCATTTTTTCCAAGTGTTCGGTCAATTGTTAACGATGCGTTGCTTCCCGCAACCGTTTTTGCCTTGTTGACAACTGTCAGATAGTCAGGTGCCGGGTCAATGGTAACTGTTGGACTTTCGCCAATTTCCTTTCCTGGATGGACGGTAACATTTACTGTATTTTCTCTTACGGATAAGGCGCTCGTTTGCGTACTATAGCTGTAGGGCTCATCATCCCACATCCAGTCTTCTCCTAAACGCTGATTATCAAAATAACTTTCGTCCACGATAACGTTGCCATTCACTTTATGAATCCCCAGAGCTGCCAAATTTTTTGCCAAGGTGTCTAATTTTTCAACTGTCAGTGTCGGATCCCCAAAGCCTTTAAGAATGATATCTCCATTGAGTACACCGGAATTACTCAAATTTCCAGTGGTAAAGACTTTTGTCGGGATTGTCATCTCTTTTGGCCATTTGCTCACGGCTGCTGCAGTTACCAGTAGCTTAAAGACAGAGGCGGGAACAAATGTTTTATCAGAATGATAAGAAGCGAGCGTCTTATCATCATCAAGCGAATAGACTTCATACCCCACAGACATTCCTTCACTATTTGGATTGGCGCTCAGCTGCTGAACATAGGCCTGTAAAAGCTGACTCAGTTTTTCCTCCTCAGTGGTTTGTGCCTGTACTGGCAGAACTAAAGAAATCATAAGCATGAATGTTAACATTACCGCTCCCCACTTAGCTTTCCATCGATTCATACAATCTCTCCTTTCTTTCATATATAATAGAATTGTGTTAAAGATTAAATATTTCGACAACTTTTTGTATATTCCTACTAAAATTATCGCATTGATAGATAAGGCTCAGAAGCGTAATAGCCTTATTGTCTATAAAAAGTAAATAAGAGGTAATAATTTGAGAAAAAAGAATTATCTATGATGTTATTTCGACAAATCTGTGGCTGTTTTTTTCATAAGAAAATAATGGTAAAATAAAAATAACGATTTGCTGAATTTTTTACAATTAGCCATTTTAGGTCGAAAACTATAAATGTACTTTAAACAAAAAAATAATCCACCCTTGAGTGGATTATTTTACCGAAGAAGCCAATCCCATTTGAGGGATCTGTCTATAGCTAGTGAAAAAGAATATGAATCTTTGCTTAGAATTGCAGGGTAACCGCCTACGTATTAACGTATTAACCAATCGGTTGTCATGAATTTTTTACGAAGCTAGGTCCACCACATATCCCCAACAGAATCCTTCACAATAACTGGCAGGAGATTTTGAATCGCTTTGGTAAATCCTTCTTCAATAGACATTAATCCGTCCTCGTGCTCGATGCTGATGACATCATCATAGCCATAAAGTCGCAGCGTGCTGATGATGTCCGCCCATACCTTTGGTTCGTGGCCAAATCCAACGGTTCGGAAATACCAGGCGCGATTTCTCATATCGGTGTAGGACGTCATATCAGTTAAACCATTTCGATTCATATTTGGTTGGTCGATGATGGTATCCTTAGCGTGGAAATGGTGAATGGCCTTTTCACGGCCTAAAACTTTTATGGCCTCGACCGGGTCAATGCCTTGCCACCACAAATGACTGGGATCAAGGTTGGCGCCGATTGCTGGACCGCATGCCTCCCTTAATCTCAGTAGTGTCGCTGGTGTATGGACGGAAAAGCCACCGTGCAATTCCAGTCCAATTTTTACCTGATGCTGGTCAGCAAAGGCGGCTTTCTCTTTCCAATACGGAATGATTTTTTCTTCCCACTGCCATTTCAGAATTTCTTGAAAATCATTTGGCCATGGTGCAATTGGCCAGTTGGGGTATTTTGCTTCCTCATGATCACCGGGACAACCGGAAAACGTATTGACGACGGCAACACCAAGTTTACCTGCCAGTAGAACCGTTTTATTGAACAGGGCATCGGCTTCCTCGGAAATTTGTTTTTGGGGATGAAGCGGATTCGAATGGCAGCTTAATGCACTAATCGTCAGTCCTCTGCTGCCGATTTTATCCAAAAATTCTCTTTGCTTTGTTTCATCCGCCAATAATTCATCCACTTTGCAATGGGCATCTCCAGGATATCCTCCAGTCCCCAGTTCGACCGCTTCAATTCCTTTTGCGGCAACGAAATCTAACATATCCTCCAGCTTTTTATCTGAAAACAAAACGGTAAAAACCCCTAATTTCATAAAAAATCCCCCTTAAATGTAATCCGTTACTTCCATTCTATTAGGATGAAAGAGCAATTATTATCAATATAGATTGATATAAATGGGGAGCAATTGACATATATATAGTATGGAATTTTATTTAACCGTGGAATCGATTACAATTTTTAAACTGAAAGTGGGAAGCATCATGGCCAATATCCAACAGGTAGCTGAAAAAGCAGGTGTTTCCGCTGCCACGGTTTCAAGGGTGCTTAATAACGTATCCTCCGTCAGTTCGAAAACGAGATTGAAAGTGGAACATGCGATTAAAGAACTGAACTATGAACCGAGCATGTTAGGGAGAAATCTTCGAAATTCCGAAAGTCGTCTGTTATTAGTGTTAATTCCGAGTATTTCCAATCCCTTTTATACAGAAATAATCAAGGGGATTGAAACGATTGCGATTGCCAACCATTACAACATTCTTCTCTGTGCCACAGACTCTAATGCAGAGCGTGATAACATTTACTTTAACATGGTGAAAAATAAATTGGCTGATGGAATTATTTCGATGGATCCAACCATCAATAGGCAAAAGCTCAATGAATTAGCTGAGAAACATCCAATTATCCTTTGTAGCGAGTACGAAGAAGGTGGTTCGATTCCTTATGTCACCATAGATCATAAACTGGCTGCCTATCATGCCGTGAAACATTTGATTAAACTAGGGAACAAGAAAATAGCCTTGATTAATTCTGATGAAACGTATCTTTATGCCCGTCAGCGGAGAGAAGGCTATGAAAGGGCCTTACAAGAGTTTAACCTGCCTATCCGGAAGGAATGGATCTATCATACCGAACATCTAGAGTTTGAACATGGTGTTCATGCAATGAGAAGGCTGCTGCAAGTAAACGAGCGGCCAACAGCCGTTTTTGCTGTATCAGATACCTTAGCGATTGGCGCCTTAAAGGAGATTAATGTAAATGGGTTACATGTTCCAAATGATATCGCCGTTGTCGGATTTGATAAAATCACCTTTTCAAATATGACCAATCCCACACTCACAACCGTTGCACAGCCGATGTACAAAATGGGTTGTACCGCAGCAAATATGCTGATTAACCGGATTAAAGGAAACCAAGTTGAAAGTATTGTTTTGGATCACGAATTGGTCATTCGTGAATCCACAATGGGATAATTATCTTCTTGAAAAATTAATTAGAGGGGGTATGACCTTGGGTATAACCGTAGGAATTATTGGCTGTGGTTCGATTGCGAAATTGCGCCATGCACCGGAGTATCAAGCAAATCCATATGTAGATGAGATTGTTTTCTTTGACCATAATCTTGAAAGGGCAGTAGAACTGGCAAAGGAATTTGGCGGCCGGGCGGTGGGAACGGTGGAAGAGCTATTTTCTGATCCGACGATTGTGGCGGTTAGTGATTGTTCCTCCAATGAAGCCCATCATATCAGTTCTTCTCATGCGTTGTTAAGTGGCAAGCACGTTCTATGCGAAAAGCCTTTAGCAATCAACGTGGAATACGCAGAGAAGATCCTTCAAGCGCAAACCATATCCGGCAAGAAATTAATGGTCGACCATAACCAGCGATTTACAAAGGCCCATCAAAAGGCGAAAGATATCATCGAGAAAAAAGAATTAGGTGAGGTGCTGACCTTCAAAACTTCGTTTGGCCACCAAGGACCTGAAAGCTGGGGCGTAGACAAATCAAATGCAACTTGGTTTTTTAAAAAAGAACGATCACATTCGGGTGTAGCAGGTGATCTAGGCATTCATAAAATCGATTTAATCCATTATCTATTGGATGATGAAATTGAAGAGGTTCATGCGTTCCATGGTGTCCTTGATAAAGTCGATGAAAATGGCAAGCACATTGAGGTTTGCGACAATGTGGTCTGTGCCCTAAAAACGAAAAAAGGCCGTTTAGGAACCGCAGCATTCTCGTGGACTTATTACGGTTCGGAAGATAATTCAACCACCATCTATTGTCAAAAAGGGATCATCAAAATCTATCATCATCCTAAAAATCAATTGATTATCGAAATGAAGGATGGCGGAGTGGTCAATTATGAACTAGAGCCGATTCAAACAAATGATAACCAAACCTCAACCGGAGTGATTGATTCCTTTATCGATTCGATTCTTCAGGATAAAGAACCAGCAGTTACCGGCGAGCAGGCGCTTGCAAGCCTTAAAGTGATTGAGAAAATCATTGGTTATTAAAAAATGGTTATGATGGCAAAGGTCATAGTGAGGAGATTGAATATTAAAAGTAATGAATTGGATATTATTTTTTCAATACTATAAATGTAACGGATTTCATACTATAGGGTAAGAAAAAGTATTACTAAAGTAGTATTCTTTATGACGATCAATGACATTCAAAGGGGGTAGTCATGTTAGACCAGCTGGCCATCAATTCGAATACGTACCACGGTTATTCTTTAGAGGATGCGGTTAAAGGAGCCAGGAAAGCAGGTTTCACTCAAATGGAATTAGCCGCAGTGAAGGACCATACCGCCCATGTTTTGCCGGAAATGTCGACGAATGAACGAAATCGTGTCAAGGAATTGCTTCGTGATTACGGGATGAAATGCGTCGGAATCGGTGCACACAGTAATGTCATGAATGAAGAGGGAATCGCTAATCTCTTAAAAAGCATTGATTTGGCTGTCGAATTTGACTGTAACTATATCATCACGGCTACAGGTGATGCACATAACGATCTAGTTGTGATTGAAGATGAAAAGGTTTTAGCAGCGAATTTAGAACCGATTATTGAAAAGTGCGCGAAGCTGGGTAAGTTGCTTGTCCTTGAAACGCACGGAAATAACTTTCCAACCGGTGCTTCGTTAAAAAAATTAACACAGTCGCTCAATAACCGCGTCAAAATAAATTATGATACGGCAAATGTGATTTTTTACGGGAATACTTTACCCTATCAAGATTTGGAGGCTTCCATTGATTATGTGGAATTCATTCACTTGAAGGATAAGCTTGGGATTTATAATGAGTGGAATTTTCCAGCAATCGGGGATGGGGATCTAGATTTCCCTAAACTATTTGGAATACTGAAGAAAGCAAACTATAAGGGTCCAATTAGTGTTGAGATTGAATTTACCCCATCAGGCCCCGCAAATCTTGAGGAAGTAAACCAAAGTGTAAAAAGATCTTACAGCTATCTTTCCAAACTAATCAGTGCTTGGAAGAGGAAGCTATGAAGAATGTAGGGCTAATAGGTTTAGGATTTATCGGTAAGACGCATTTAGAGGCATACCAGCATATAGAAAATTGTCAGGTAACGGCAATTTGTACGAGAAATAAAGCGGCGATACCAAACCATTACAATGGTTCCATGGTGACAGACTATGAGGATTTACTAAATGATAAGGAAATCGATATCATCGATATTTGCTTGCCAACCTTTTTACATGAAGAATTTCTTATCAAAGCCGTAAATGCCGGAAAGCACATCATATGTGAAAAACCATTAACCTTAACTTTGGAGTCAGCCAATCGGATTGTCGATGCGGTTACTAAAAATAATGTAAGGTTATTTGTCGCACATGTACTAAGATTTTGGCCAGAGTATAAGTTGATTAAGTCATACAGCGAAACAAACATATTAATAGATATTGAAATTGTTCATGCCAGAAGATTAGGTCAGGCACCGGCCTGGAGCAGCTGGTTTCAAGATCCCCAAAAAAGCGGCGGTGCCTTATTTGATCTCCATATTCATGATATTGATTTCGTCTATTATTTACTCGGCCCAGTTGACACTGTCTATGCAGTTGGGACGAAAAACAAATATGGGGCTTGGGATCATGTGATGACCACCCTAACTTTTAGGAATAAGTGTAAAGCCTTCATAGAAGCATCACAGCGAATGCCACGAGGATATCCCTTTACTTTTGACTTTAGGGCCCAGGCTGGCCAAGGTACAGTGGAATTTAAGGTTGCTGCGGGTGAAAATATCGAAAACATTCATGCCAGCAATCATCAATTTATTTACTACACTAACCAGAAGAAGTCTTCAATCGAAATAAAAAAAGAGGATGCCTTTCAAAATGAGCTGGCGTATTTTGTGAATTGCGTAGAAACGAACCAAGAAAATCATGTGATTCCATTAGACGACGTACTGTATACCCTTAAGTTGTTAAAGGCCGTTGAATGTTCCTTAGAAACAAAGCAAAAAGTTTGGGTTAAGATGTGAAATCATTGGAATGAAGTTGTCTGTTTAGTGTTTCAATCTTGAAATATTTTTGAAAGGTTCTATTTTTACTAGATTATAAGGACTACTAAGGGGGTTCGTCAAATGAAAAAGGCTCTATCTTTACTGTTGCTGGTTGCATTGATCATGGTACCAATTCTTAGCGCCTGTGGTGAAAAAACAACAAGTAATGACACAGGTAAAAAAGACGACAAAGGGACCAAAAAGCACAAGATTGGGATTTTGGCACCAGCGGTAACACATGGCTGGGTGGCTGCAGTTGCCTATAATGCCGAAGCTCGTGCAAAAGAATTGTCCGGTGAGGTAGAATACAAGATTCAGACGAGTACAAATGCCCAGGAAATGACTTCCCAATTAGATGATTTAAAAACATGGGGAGCTGAGGCCATTGTTGCTTTCCCGCAATGGGAAGGCATGGAGGTGCCGATTAAGCAGGCAATGGATGCAGGGATTAAGATTGTAAACTTTGATATCAAAATTGATGTCGATGGTGTGTACCGAGTTGCCGGCGACAACAAGGATATGGGGATACAAGGAGCTAAATATATTGTCGATAAAATCGGGAAAGAAGGAACGGTTGCCATTCTGGAGGTGCCTTCTTCAGGATCCGTTTCAGTACTGAGAAAAGAAGGATTTGTTGATACCCTGAAAGATCTTGCGCCAGATATGAAGCTTCTCACCTATGCCACACAGTTTACACGAGAAGATGGGTTGAAGGATTTTGCTGATATTTTGACAAAGAATCCAAAGATAGATGCCGTGTATTCCATGGATGATGAAACCTCAATCGGTGTTCTGCAAGCAATTAAAGAAGCGGGGAGAACCGATATTAAGGTCGTTACTGGCGGTGGCGGAATGCAGGAATATTTTAAGATGATGCCTGAAAATAATGATATCTTCATCGAGTCGGCACTTTATAGTCCAGCGATGGTAAAAGATGCTGTGAATGTTGCGCTTAAGCTTTTAAATGGTGAAAAAGTTGCGGAGGAGACAATTATTCCGACAACGATTGTAGATAAATCCAACTATAAGGATTTCTTTGACGATAAATCACCGTATTAATCGATTATTATAATGGACCTAAATAGAAATATTGGAGGGGTTATGGCAGTTGCTATAGCCTCTCTTTTAACAAAGGACTGGATGTGATTGTCATGTTAATCGAGATGAAAAATATTCGAAAGTCTTTTGGAAGCAATAACGTACTGAAAGATGTGTCATTCACACTAAGTGGCGGTGAGATATGTGCTTTACTTGGCGAAAATGGGGCAGGAAAATCAACCTTGATGAACATACTTGGCGGCGTTCATCAAATGGATGATGGAACAATCGCCCTTGATGGGAATCAAGTGCAGTTCAGCACGCCGGCACAATCACAGGAGGCGGGAATTGCCTTCATTCATCAGGAATTGAATCTCATTAATGATTTACCAATCTATGAAAATATGTTTCTTGGGAGAGAGTTAATAACCAAGAGAGGAAGCCTTGACTTGGAAAGAATGATTCGCGAAACCGAAGATGTGTTCCAACAAATGAATGTAAACCTGAATCCCAAAACGATGGTTCATGACCTTGATGCATCCTATAAACAAATCGTTGAAATCTGCCGGGCCATGATGATGAAGGCATCGATCATTATTATGGATGAACCAACGACCTCCTTAACGGATCAGGAAATCGAACGTGTCTTTACCATGATGAGAACCTTGAAAGATAACAATGTGGGGATTATTTTCATTTCACATAAATTGAATGAGGTTCTGCAAGTTTGCGAGAAATTCATCGTTCTCCGCGATGGACAACTTGTCGAAGAGGGTATGGTTAGTGAAGTCACGACTGATGACCTTGCCCGCTTCATGGTGGGTTATGATGTAAGAACCGAACCGCTTCTACGAGAAAAAAGAGTAGGAAGTGAGGTATTGCGTGTAGAAGGACTTACATATAAACATACTTTTCGCAATATCGATTTTTCAATCAGGG
Source organism: Neobacillus novalis NBRC 102450 (assembly GCF_001591805.1). Lineage (GTDB taxonomy): Bacteria > Bacillota > Bacilli > Bacillales > Cytobacillaceae > Neobacillus > Neobacillus novalis. The sequence goes on from NZ_BCVP01000016.1 coordinate 69,096, forward strand.
AAGGTGAAATCCTTGGGGTTACTGGACTCCTTGGTGACGGACGAAGTGAACTTTTTCAAGTGATTTTTGGAGCAGAAAAAATGTCATCTGGAAAAATTTTCTTGAACGGAAAAGAAGTAATCCTCAAGAGTACAACCCAGGCGATCAATCATGGGATTGCCTATCTGCCAAGAAATCGAAAAGAAAATGGAATCATCAAGGATATGAATATTTTTGAAAATGCCTCGATTGTCACGTGGCCTAAATTTTCAAAACGAGGTGTTATTCAGACCCAACAGCACGAAGCTAATTTTGAAAAACAACGGCAAGCTTTAAGGATTAAGATGGGGAAGTTAACGGACAGCATCAATAGTCTCTCAGGAGGAAATCAACAAAAAGTGGTGTTAGCCAAGTGGCTTTCAGCTGGCCCGAAACTGCTTATATTAGACAACCCGACCCAAGGGGTAGATGTGGGGGCGAAAGAAGATATCTATGATATTATTCTTCAACTGGCGGAAGAAAACATTGCTGTCGTCGTGCTTTCAAGTGAAGGGCAGGAAATCATTCGCATTTGTGACCGCGCACTTGTCATGTACCACGGTGTTATTCAAGGGGAAGTGGCGGGAGAGGAAATGAACCTGCAAAATATCATGAGTCTGGCAACGGGTGGACAGCTGACTAGGTAGGAGAGGAGGCATAGAAGGATGGAAACTGAAGTTGTAAAATCCAATAAAAACTTTTTTAGCTGGTTTCGAGCAAAATGGACGGACGTTCCGTTGTTTAGTATCGGCATCGCCTTCTTGATTATGGTCATCTTGCAGACATTGGTCCTTGGATTTGATTATGATTCAGTCGGCAGCTGGTTTCAATCGTGGTTGAATAACTGGATTAATATCCTGCGAAATAATGCGGGTATCGGGATTATTGCTCTAGGGATGACCCTGGTCATTATGACAGGAGGGATTGATTTAGCTGTCGGTTCTACATTGGTTATGACAGGTGCCTTCGCAATGATTCTTCTCGACACTGGCACAAGAGGGATCCTAGGAATCTTGGGAATGACCGGATTTCCCGCCTTTGTTGTTACGATTATTTTAGTAGTGCTTGCCGGCTATTTGTTGGGGTCACTTATAGGTTTATCCATTACGAAGGGGAAGGTTCCTCCCTTCATTGTGACATTGGGTGCGATGATGATTTTTAGAAGTGTCACACAGCATTTCATGCAAGGGTATAATCCGAAGGTGCCAATGGAATTTTTACAGATTGCTAGTTTTAAAATTGGAAATTATATGATCATGCCTATTATCTATTGGGCTATCATTACCTATATTCTATACTTCGTGTCCAAGAGAACGACCTTTGGAAGACAGATTATTGCTGTGGGATCCAATGAAAGAGCGGCGAAACTTTCCGGTGTCAATGTGGAAAAAGTTAAGCTCCGTGTCTACGCTTTGATGGGACTCCTCGTTTCGATTGCTGCGCTCATTCAGGTTTCTCGGATTGGTTCGATGGACTTTTCGAATGCTGGAAGAGGAATGGAAATGGATGCGATTGCAGCTGCTGTCGTCGGTGGAACGAGTATGATGGGCGGACGAGGCTTCATCATGGGAACTGTTTTTGGGATGTTGATTATCGCCGTCATGAACAACCTATTGAATCTATTTGGAGTGCCGCCCTTCTTAAGAGAAGCCTTTAAGGGGATTATCGTGATTGGCGCCGTACTTTTGCAAAGAAAGGAAAAAGCTTCTTAGGGACTAGGGTCAGGTTTCTTGTCCCACCTTAGTTGGCGCCGCCCTATACTTAGCAAATTGTGTGCCAGGCACCATCCATAAAATAGGATGGTGCCTGGCACATTTATTGTATTATATCAATAGTAGTTGGGATTTGGTGTTTGCTTAAACATTAAAGTAAAATAAAGGTAAATGTATTGTAGGGAAGGGAAGAAATTATGCCATTAGAAATTGTTCGCCATGATATTACAAAGATGAATGTAGATGCGATTGTAAATGCTGCGAATACAGCACTGAAAATGGGTGGTGGTGTATGTGGAGCAATATTTCAAGCAGCAGGTGCCAGTGAGTTGGAAAGGGCATGCAATCAAATAGGTGAGTGTAAGGTTGGAGAAGCCGTTATTACTGATGGATTTAATTTGGATGCAAAATATATTATTCATACACCAGGTCCTATTTGGCAAGGCGGTTCATATCAAGAAGCAGCTCTGTTAAAGGCATCTTATTATAACTCTTTGGAACTAGCAAAAAATCATCAATGTGAATCTATCGCTTTTCCGTTGATTTCGACTGGCATATTTGGTTATCCAAAAGAGGAAGCCTTACAAATCGCAGTTTCCATCATCAGTTCCTTTTTATTAAATCATGACATGCTCGTTCAGCTGGTAGTTTTTGATAAGAAATCCTTCGGGATAAGTAAGAAACTATTTACATCCATTCATCAATATATTGATGAGCATTATGTAGAGGAAGTAGCAACCACTTATAATCGCAAAAGAAAAGAACGATTTATAATGGAACAAATACAGGAGGTCGAAATTCTTCATCATGAAGAGGCCGATTATTCCTTAGTAAACCTATTGAACCAGCTAGACGAATCTTTTTCTGAGCGGCTGCTTCGTTTCATTGATGAAAAAGGAATGACAGATGTTGAGACGTATAAAAGGGCAAATATTGACCGGCGCTTGTTCTCTAGAATCCGGAATGAAGCTGATTATACTCCACATAAAAAAACCGCTGTCGCTTTTGCGATTGCATTAAAGTTAACTTTAGAGGAAACAAATGAGCTGCTAGCTGCAGCCGGCTATACCATGTCACGCAGTAGGAAATTTGATGTCATTATTGATTTCTTTATCGGGCAAGCAAACTATAATATTCATGAAATCAATGAAGCCTTATTTGCTTTTGACCAGTCACTACTCGGTGCTTAAAATGTCGCTTTCCAAGCGACCACTTCTAACCGAATAATTGTTATCCTGAGTTTATCAAAGAACGGGGGATGGCGATTATGAAAAAGAATTTAACCGAATTAGTGTTTATATTAGATAAAAGCGGCTCAATGGCAGGGCTTGAAACAGATACAATCGGCGGCTATAATTCAATGCTGAAGAAACAGCAGAATGCTGAAGGAGAAGCGATTGTTACGACTGTATTATTTGATCACGATTATGAATTATTACATGATCGAATCAATGTAAAGGGTTTATCTCCTATTAGCGATGAAGAATATGAGGTAGGCGGCACCACTGCGTTATTGGATGCGATTGGTTTTACCATTCAAAAAATGGTGAATGTACAAAAGAGAACAAGTGAGGGGGAACGTGCAGAAAAAGTCCTATTCGTTATTACTACGGATGGGATGGAAAATGCCAGCCGTGAATTCACCCCGGACAAAATCAAAAAAATGGTTCAGTTTCAAAAAGAGAAATTCGGCTGGGAGTTCCTGTTCCTTGGTGCCAATATCGATGCCGTTTCAACCGCTGCACGATTTGGAATCGAAGAGGACTTCGCCGTAGAATACCATGCTGATCATGTAGGAACGCAAGTAAATTATGAAGCGGTTAATGAAGCTGTGACTAACCTACGAGGCGGCAAGAAGATTGATCGGAGCTGGAAGGAAGGAATTGAAAGGGATTATAATCAGCGATCAAGGAATGAATCTTAAGGGACTGATCCATTCATAGTCCTGACCAACAATAAAGTGCCAGGTACCACCGATTTTCCGGATGTTGCCTGGCACTTTATTTTTTATTTCACCAATGACAAGATTTGAAATTCTCCTTTCCATTCATAAACCGCTTTGGAATTACTGTGAAGAGTATGACTTTTTTACCAAGCAACATATAAGTCTATGTTAAAATAAAGAAAAATATGATTTGGTTAAAAAATCAATTATAACAATAGACTGATATCGAATTTTGAAATGGTTGGAGGCGATTTCGTGTTTTATCAAGATAATGAATTATTGATACGGCCAATAATAGAGGAAGATTTACCAGTACTTTGGAAGCTGATTTATCAAGAGGAATCCCCAGAATGGAAAAAGTGGGACGCACCCTATTTTGAACATAAGCGAATTTCTTTTGATGAATACATAGGTCAAAAAGAAAAATGGATTAACCGAGAGGATCGCTGGGCAATTGTTGTGAATGGTGAGGTTGTGGGTACAGTCGGCTATTACTGGGAGCATGAACCTTCAAACTGGCTCGAGATGGGAATCGTGATTTACACTCCCACCTATTGGAGCGGCGGTTATGGTACAAAGGTTCTTCGACTTTGGAGCAATCATTTATTCCAAACGATGCCTTTAGTTCGAGTCGGCTATACAACCTGGTCAGGAAATGAGCGGATGATAAAGGTTGGAGAAAAGCTAGGGATGACAATGGAGGCCCGGCTTCGAAAATGCCGGTACTACAATGGAAAATATTACGATTCTATTAGAATGGGTCTGTTGCGTGAGGAATGGGAGGCAAATCCACGATTTCGTGAGTAAAACAACGATTGCAATCATTGTAATTGCGTCGCTAGTGCTTTTATTTGCGAATCGAAATTTTAGGCAAATGTAATGTGTATTTCCAAACGTCTTATTGTATTTTTTCGAAAATCGACGATTATATGCTGTGTATTTCCTACCACTATATTGTTTAGTATAGTAAAATAAGATGAATGTATAAAGTAAGAGACAATTTGAAATTTACACAATGTGGAGGAAATAAGGTGCCTTATCAATTAAATAACAGATTTAAAATGTTTACATTGAATTCAAATCAAACGCTTGCAGCCGAGATGGCCGAGCTTTTGGGTTGTGAGTTGGGGAAATGCTCTGTAACTAAATTCAGTGATGGAGAAATTCAAATTCATATTGAAGAAAGCGTTCGCGGCAGTGAGGTATTTATTGTTCAATCGACCTCCTACCCGGTTAATGAAAATATTATGGAGCTTCTCATTATGCTGGATTCCTTGAAAAGGGCTTCTGCGAGAACAATTAATGTGGTCATTCCTTATTTTGGATATGGACGCCAAGATCGAAAGGCTCGTTCTCGGGAACCGATTACCGCGAAACTAGTGTCTAACCTGTTAGAAGCTGCTGGAGCAACTAGAGTTCTTACAATGGATCTCCATACACCACAGCTACAAGGTTTTTTTGATATTCCCGTTGACCACTTATTTGGCGTTCCTATCCTTACACAGTATTTTAAAAATAAAGGATTAGACAATATTGTTGTCGTTGCGCCGCATAATGGCAGCATCGGAAGAGCAAGAAAAATGGCGAACCTTTTACATGCTCCGCTTGCACTTATCGATAAACGAAAACTGGAAGAAAATGAATACGAAATCCTCAATGTCATTGGGAATGTTGAAGGGAAAAATGCTATTATTATTGATGATTTAATTGATACAGCTGAAACGATAACTTCCGCAGCTAAGGCGTTAGCAGAATACGGAGCAACATCCATCTATGCGGGATGTACTCATCCTGTTTTCACCGAGCAAGCGATTGAAAAAATTCAACTGTCAGCGATTAAAGAATTAGTAGTGACAAATACAATAGAGTTACCTGAAGAGAAACTGATTGGAAAAATAAAAATGATTTCCGTTGCGCCATTGCTTGTAGAAGCGATTGATCGGATCCATAATGAAAAAGCCGTAAGTCCTTTATTTGAATAAGTTTGATGGAAAGCTGACTACCTAAGGTAGTTGGCTTTTTCCTATCAAATCGAAATGGTTGCATTTTTCGAGAATAAATGAATAAAATCCCGTAAGACCATTGATTTTAAGTATTAAAATGGTTTAATTGTCATTAGAATAATTAAAATAACAGCTGAAACATGCAAGGTATTATTAAGCGGTATAGCTTGTTTAGCTACCATAATATATTCCGCTGGCAGCTTTTCACCATCATGTTTTTCAAGGATTTCCATTTGAAGATTAGCTTTCTTCGGAAGCATCCCTGCAGCGATTGGCTGCACCGCTATGTAAATGACGATGGAGACAATATACCAAATTTCCTTAAATAAGTCTGGATGCATAATGGCCATGATGATGCCTGTTATCAGCAATGTGATACTTCCAATTTTGGCTAATTTCTCCGTGCCTTGTGAAACTGACAGAGCAAACTTAGCCTGAGATACATTTTTAACCTTCCCCATCAAAACAGGCATACCAAATGTAGAACCAAGTCCAACTACTGCTGCGACAATGTGAATGAGTAAAACAAATGAGTAAAATGTCATATTCTTTACTCCTCCTTTATTACTATTTTTTGATTATACTAATTTTATAGAAAAATTAGAACACCTATTTTTATGTTACTCCTACATTTAAAAAGGAAAGGCGGACTGATTGTTTGTCCCATACAGCAGATAATTCAAAAGCTTTAGAAAGTGAACACAATAGGATACAAAATTACATTGATTCTCCTGAAAACCAAAGACAGTTATATAGACGGACATTGATAGTTGTAGTTATTTCACAAATCTTTGGAGGTGCCGGACTTGCTGCAGGAATTACGGTCGGGGCACTAATCGCTCAAGATATGCTAGGTACAGATCGATTTGCCGGCGTTCCTACCGCATTGTTCACTTTAGGTTCAGCAGCAGCAGCCTATCTTGTAGGGCGGCTTTCTCAACGTTATGGACGCCGGTATGGACTTGCCGCCGGATTCTTGACTGGCGGTATTGGCGCAATCGGAGTAGTGATATCAGCATTGACTAATAACCTTCTATTGCTCTTTGCCTCTCTATTAATCTATGGAGCTGGTTCAGCAACCAACCTCCAAGCTCGGTATGCGGGTACCGATATGGCCAATACGAAACAGCGGGCAACAGCCATTAGTATTGCCATGGTATCAACCACGTTTGGAGCTGTTGCAGGCCCAAACCTGGTTGATGTCATGGGGGGATTTGCTGCGTCAATCGGTGTTCCGACTTTAGCGGGTCCTTTCATACTGGCTGCAACAGCTTTTATCCTTGCCGGATTGGTACACTTAGTTTTCCTCAGCCCTGATCCACTCCTGGTAGCTAACGGCCTTGCAGCAATGAAAAGAAGGGGAAAGGAAGAACTTTCAACTGTGAACTCCAGCGATAGTCAAAGGTTAGAGGGGCGAGGTATCGTTGTTGGAACAGCACTCATGATTTTTACCCAAATGGTTATGGTTGGCATTATGACGATGACACCCGTACATATGAGGCACCATGGACATAATTTGAGTGAAGTTGGAATGGTCATCAGCATTCATGTAGCCTTCATGTACCTGCCGTCCTTCGTGACTGGCATTCTCGTTGATAAGGTTGGCAGAACGGCAATGGCTATTGCTGCTGGCGCCACTCTGCTTGCAGCCGGTGTTTTTGCCGCTCTTGCACCTGCCGATTCCATGCTGTTTTTGATCATTGCACTCGCTTTGCTTGGGCTTGGCTGGAACTTCGGTTTGATTTGCGGCACAGCACTTATTGTAGATGCAACACATCCTTCAACACGTGCAAAAACACAGGGAACGGTAGATGTTTTAATCGCATTAGCTGGAGCGACTGGTGGAGCAGTTTCGGGGATGGTGGTTGCCCAATCAAGTTACGCAACACTCTCACTTGCAGGAGGCATCTTTTCCCTGCTGCTGATTCCAGTTGTGTTATGGTCGCGTTATAAACCGATTAGTTCGGATTCATAATGAAAAAATGCAGGGACAGAAGGACAGGCACGGCGTCCCAACTTCTATTAAAAGTGATTAACTCCAAATCGGTAGATTTCTAGTGGGACAATAAACCTGTCCTTTTTTCCCATTTAAAATTGAAAGGAAGTTGTTTATGCGCCTAAACACAGAACTATGTGAAAAACTGGGTATTGATTTTCCGATTATTCAAGCTGGTATGGCTGGAGGTCCTACAACCGTGGACTTGGTTACCAATGTTTCTAATGCAGGAGGGTTAGGGACCTTAGGTGCGGCCTATATGAAACCGGAAGAGATGAGAACAGCGATTCGAAAAATAAAAGAGCGGACAACAAAGCCATTTGCCGTTAACTTATTTTGTACCAATTGGCAAGATCACTATGAAGGAGTAGAAGAGTCTCAGAAGGTACTGAATCCGATTCGAGAAAAGTTAGGTTTGAAGTATATGGATCAGCAGGTGATGACGAACAACTTTTTTGATAAACAATTTGAAGTCCTATTGGAAGAAAAAGTACCTGTACTGTCTACAGCTTTCGGTGTTCTTCCCCGGGATAAAATGGCTGCAGCCAAGAAACAGGGAATAACAGTTACCACGATGATAACAACTGTTCGAGAAGCTCAACTGGCAGAAAATGAGGGTGCAGATATCATCATTGCCCAGGGTAGTGACGCCGGCGGTCATAGAGGAACATTTGAAATCGAAAAAGATACTCTTGGAGCTGCAATCGGAACCTTTTCCCTTGTCCCCCAGGTAGTGGATGCTGTTTCGGTACCAGTGGTGGCTGCAGGCGGAATCATGGATAGCCGCGGCATTGTTGCCGCATTAGCACTAGGGGCGCAAGCGGTTCAAATGGGAACGGCTTTCTTAACTACTATAGAGTCTGGTGCACATCCAGTATATAAACAAGCACTAATTAATAGTACAGAAGAAAGTACGGTTATTACAAAAGTCTTTTCAGGCCGTCCAGCAAGAGGAATTAACAATGCTTTTATTCAAGCCTACCAAGATGCAAAAATTCCCCCTGCTGACTTCCCAACCCAAAACACGTTAACCAGTGACATTCGCAGGGCAGCAGCCTTTCAAAATAATCCCGACTATATGTCGCTATGGGCTGGGCAGGCTACAAGACTATTACTAAACGAAATAACTGCTGAGAACCTAATAAGAAAGTTAGTAGCAGGTGCAGACCGAATTCTTTCTAGTAAATAATTAACTTAAGGGTTCATTCCCCCGACGCGATAAAGCTTTATAGCGCCGGGGGAATGAACCCATTTTTACTAGTATTTTATAATCGTCAGAATAATCTCAAAGAGAATGAGGAAGACGATAATCCATTCCACGAAGAGTCCACGGATGGAATGACTAATGGTGGAAAAACCATTCATGATGTTGTATAAAATGTCCGTTTTATTTTTCAAAATGATATATCTGTCGTTTAATTCAAAAAACTCGACCATTTTGTCGTAAAATTCGTTCGCTGTACTGCTTGTCCAAGTTATATCAGGTTTATCTAATATCATGATATACGCAAGCGTGTTGTATTCGTGGCGGACGATTTTCGCGGTCGTCCTCGCCAGTTCTTTATTGCCGATTCTCAGCCTGCCTTTTTCCAGCCGGTCAATCATCGTTTCGAGTTTATCATGGATTTTCCCAAGCTGTTCCTCTGTTTTTTCAAGTGCCACTGATTTGGCAAGGACTGTGGAAATTAACTCCGGAAAATAAACCTCATATTCCGGAACCACAATATATTCGTCCGTCAACTCAATATTCTCGGTTTGTTTAATATGAAGACTGTAATCGTCCGTATATCTATTAGTATTCTTGAGTTCAATATCCGGCTCAAAGGAATGGAGGTATTTCAAAAAACAGGTTATCTCATCGGTGTGCGAGTGATTGATAAAGACAACGCTGCCAAAGGAAAAGACCATCACCATCTGTGAGTCGGCCAGCTTTTTTTGCAGAATGGTTTGGAGAATATCGCCTTTTAAAATCAAAGGCTGCTCCCAGGTAAACTTTTTGGGAATGCCACATTGAATGGCAATTTGGTTTAAATCAATTTCATTCGTAATCGCAAATGCCTTAAAATGGATGGGAGTCATTCTAATCACTCTTTCCGGTGAAATAGTAAAATGGCAAGAAGAAAAATCACCATTTCTATCAATCTCTTACTACTATTATTTCTATGAGAAGGATAGCTAGATTAGAATGACAATGGTTTTTAAATTTTAAACTGTCTTATTTTGCTTTTGTTTGAGTAATGGTGAGGCTTTTTTAGTTTTTACTCCAAACAAATATCGTGTCATTCCTGTTCGCTTAATGATTAGTTCAAAAATTAATAGCGAAGCGACTAGTGTTGATAGCATGATCAAGATAAATTTTGCCGAAACACTCATGTCTAATCGGATCACATAATAGCCAATCACCACTAATACACTTTGATGAATAATATAAATCGGAAACGCCGCTTCATTTAAGTAGGATAATATTTTATGACGGAAATTTAAAATTTTATTTCCAAATCCAAGGATGACAATCAGTCCAAGTAGCGTATTAAGGGATCGAAAAAACGTGAGAAAGATAGAGATTGCGGAAAAATCCTTCGCACCCTGGTTATGTGCGACAAGTACCGCCCAGATTGGAACGAGTATTAACACCATTATAAGTGCCTTGAAACGATAGCGATTAAACATTTCTTGATAGCTTGGGTCACTGCAGGATATATATCCAATGAGTAGGATGGCTAGATAGAAGAAGGGGTTTTGACCTCCAGGTGCAGGTAATGCTTGGGCAATGGTTAAAACAATAAAAAGGAAAATAAAAATGAATGGATGACTGAAAATCTTATGAAACTTATTCACGAAATCTTTTCTTTTTTGGTTATTCAAAAACGTAAAGACCGGTAATGCAGCAACTGAAAGTACAAATAAATAAAGGATAAACCAGAGATGTGCCGGTGTAAAGGTTCCAAAATATCCCGACAAATCACTAAAATCGGTGAAAAAATTTTTAAAAAACATAAAATAGGAGCCGGCAGTTTTCCCAGTGTGATCAAGGATGGCAAAATAGCCTTGCGGCGGAACAATGAAGAGAACTCCAAATAATAGCGGGATCAATAATCGATTGGATCTTTCTTTTAGAAAAAATGATGTGGATTTCACGCGCAGGGCATACCAACTGGCCGATCCGGCTAACCAGAATAGGAGCGGCATAAACCATAAGTTTGCAACGGAAATAAACCAGCTTAATCCCCAGCTCAACGTTTCATTTTTTACATAAAAAGGATCCCAATGATCAAAAACTCTAGCAGAATGAAACGGGAATAATAGCAAGATTGCAAAATTTCTTAGCCAATCAATATCATATCTTCGTAACGATTCTTTATTATCCATTTTTTCTCCTTCAATCTTGTTTTTATTTCCAATTTTACATGGAAAAAGAAATTTTGAATAGAGTTTTTATGGTCTTTTTTGGAAAAGGGTGTCAGGCACCATGTGAAAAATTCACATGGTGCCTGACACCCTTTTTGTTCACAATTTAGAAACTTTATTCCCCGCTGTTTGTGTTTATCGATGGGAAATCTGGATAGGATTATAGGATTTGGGTTTAGTTGGAAAATAAAAGGGTAAAGTAAGCATAGAATAAGCAGTAGGGATTATTTACCACGTTTTCAAGTTAAAAGTTAATAAGAGGGAGTGTAGTGAATTGTCAGGACCGAGCTTGAGAAAACCGGATGCACATTCATCCATCCATGAGGCAGCGCTGAATGAGGCATTAGAGTTGCGAAATTTATTCCAAAAATGTCTGGATGATGGTGAAATAGAAAAGGCCTTACAGGTTATAGAAGTAACAATTGAACATTGGGAGACACGTACCCTGAAACATGCGGAAGCGGAAGAGGAAGGTTTATATAAAGACATCGTCAAAGAAAATCCAGGACTAAAATCTACAGTTATCCAACTAACACGTGACCATGATCTTATGCGCCGGATCGTAGAAAATATGAAAGTGATGTTGCAAACACAGGAACCAGATAAACGGATGATTTCCATGTTAGACAGTCTTGTCCTCATTGATGAGATTCATAATGAAGATGAAATGAATAATCTTCTAGGAATGGAAAAAAATAACCTAGGGAAAATTAGCTAATTTAGGGAAATGGGGTTGAAGATGAGTAATAAACCCGTTTTAGAGGAAAAGTTATTACGTTTTGCGGCACCAGCACTCTATCAGAAAATGGCCGAAACCTTTTCAACCTTGAATATCCATACTTTCGATATCCATGGAACAGTTGTAAAAAGGGAAGATGGCTATGAAGTTACATTAAGGTTTTCGCCTTCTTTTTCACAGTCTGCGACAACAAAGGTAAGCTTTGAACAAGCAATAAAACCTGATGAAGAGGTAGTTCGTTTTTTTGAAGAAACCGCAGAGAAATGTAAATCGGAGTTAATTTCGGATTACTATAAAATGATTAAACTGTAGAAGGAGTGAATTGTCCATTGTTTTCATTTGAAACGGATCCATTACTTGTCGATGATCGAGAGGACTTAATTGCCGTACTCAGAATGCGATTTGGTGAGATATCTGGAGAAATGATCCAAAGAATCTATGAAATAGAGGATATGAATACACTTCAGAGACTTATTCTTGCAGCAGCAAATGCGGCCAATTGGAAGGTTTTCCTTGAGGAATTTCAGAGCGGGGAAGACTCGTTTCGCCTTTTGGGAGAAGAATTTAATCCATTAGGAGAAATTCTAAAAGGAAGAGGTGACGTTGATGCGGTCTAAAAAAAATAATCTGTTCGATTCCCTCAAGCATTTAGTCCGTGGTGAACGGATTAATGATGGCTGGACAGAAGAGAATCCCCGTCCGCGAGATTGGGAGGAGGTCTACCGGAGGCGCTGGCAGCATGATAAGGTCGTCCGTTCGACGCATGGCGTAAACTGTACCGGCTCATGCAGCTGGAAAATACATGTGAAGGATGGAATTATTGCGTGGGAAACCCAGCAAACAGATTATCCGTCAACAGGGGATGATTTCCCCGAATACGAACCAAGGGGATGTCCTCGTGGTGCCAGCTTTTCATGGTATACATACAGTCCTACCCGGGTGAAGTATCCGTATGTCCGCGGAGACTTGTTTGCGTTATGGCAAGATGAGCTTAAACAGGCAGAAAATCCTGTTCAGGCGTGGGAAAATATTGTAACTGATCCGAAAAAGCGCGAACAATATGTGAAGGCACGTGGTAAAGGTGGTTTTGTCAGGGGAACGTGGAAGGACGTTTGTCAAATGATCGCCGCCTCGACCATTTATACAATAAAAAAATATGGACCAGATCGGATTGTCGGTTTTAGTCCGATTCCGGCCATGTCAATGGTCAGTTATGCAGGTGGAACGAGATTTTTATCGCTTATCGGCGGCACGATTTTAAGCTTTTACGATTGGTATGCCGATCTTCCTCCCGCTTCACCACAGGTTTGGGGTGATCAGACAGATGTTCCCGAAAGTGGTGACTGGTATAACTCCAAGTATTTCATCATTTGGGGAACGAATATCCCGCAAACGAGAACACCTGATGCCCACTTTATGGTGGAATCCCGCTATAACGGCACGAAGGTCGTAGGGGTAAGCCCTGATTATGCGGAATATGATAAGTTCGCAGATATGTGGCTGCCGGCCAAAGCAGGTACAGATGGCGCGCTTGCGATGGCGATGACGCATGTCATTTTAAAGGAATTTTATGTGGATAAAGAAACACCTTATTTTAGCGATTATGCTAAACAATACACGGACCTGCCCTATCTGGTCACGTTAACGAAGAAGAATGGAAGCTATCGTTCCGATCGTTTTTTACGAGCATCTGATATTTCAGACCAGGAAGATAAGCTAGGTGATTGGAAAACCGTTGTCTGGGATGACAATCGCAAGAATTTTGCGATTCCAAACGGCAGTCAGGGGTTTAGATGGGATGATAGTACCAAGTGGAATTTGGATTTGACAGCGGAAGATGGCTCAGAAATTAATCCGCTGCTTAGCTTTTTAAATGAAAATGATGTTGTGGCAATGGTTGAATTTCCTTATTTTGCTGAAAAAGAGGGCGGAAAAAGCGAACGTGGTGTTCCGGTTAAGCGGATTAAGGACCAATTAGGCAATGAACTAATCGTAACAACTGTCTATGATCTGATGCTTGCCCATACGGGGATCAACAGGGGTCTTCAAGGTGATTATCCGGCGGATTATAACGATGCCAATAAGCCGTATACACCTGCATGGCAGGAAAGTATTACGGGTGTGAATAAGGCACATGTAATTCAGGTGGCGAGAGAGTTTGCCGACAACGCTGCCCGGACGCAAGGGAAATCAATGATTGCCATGGGCGGCGGCACAAATCACTGGTTCCACAGTGATCAAATTTATCGGTCGATACTAAATCTCGTTTTATTAACGGGTTCCCAAGGAGTAAATGGCGGCGGCTGGGCACATTATGTTGGGCAAGAAAAGGTCCGTCCTATAGAAGGATTTTCACAAATTGCCTTTGCCAATGATTGGGTCAAATCACCGCGCTTTATGAACGGGACGTCCTTTTTTTATTTTGCAACTGAACAATTCCGCTATGAATATGATTTTAATGATTCAGAGACGGACTGGGGCAGTCAATATGCAAAAATGCACCCCGCGGACTTTAATGCGATGTCAGCACGCCTTGGCTGGCTGCCAAGCTTTCCACAGCTTTCACAAAATTCCTTGGATGTCATGAAAGAGGCGCGGGCGCGTACGAGTGACGACCAGGCACTGTTTAAGGATGTAGCTCAACAGCTGAAGGATGGAAAGCTAGATTTTGCGATTGAAAATCCCAATGACCCACGAAACTTTCCAAGAGTGTTTTTTAACTGGCGTTCGAATTTGCTTGGTGACAGTGGGAAGGGACACGAGTACTTTGTGAAACATCTAATTGGATCGAAGGATTCAGTGCTATCAGATGTTGAAAACTCCTGGCAGCCTACCGACGTGAATATTTCTGAAAAGCCGCCTGAAGGGAAGACCGACTTGTTTGTCAGTATGGATTTTCGGATGACAAGCTCAGGACTGTTCTCTGACATTATCCTGCCGGCGGCAACCTGGTATGAAAAACATGATATCAGCAGCACCGATCTCCATCCGTTTGTCCATCCATTTAATGCGGCGATTAATCCGCCATGGGATACGAGGAGTGATTGGGATGCGTTCAGGGAAATTGCAAAAGTCTTTTCAGAGCTTGCGAAGGAACATCTTCCTGCGCAGGAAGACCTGATCATGTCACCACTTGCCCATGATACGATTAATGAAATTGCCCAGCCGTTTGGAAAAGTGATGGACTGGCGTAAAGGGGAAGTAGAAGCGATTCCTGGAAAAACAATGCCTAACTTCACGATTTTGAAACGAGATTATCCCCATGTTTATGATATGTGGATTACGGTCGGCCCTAATATTAAAAACGGCTACGGTACAAAGGGTGTGTGGATTCCGGGGGAAAATGTCTATAAGGAATTACTCAGCCGGCTTGGAACTTCCAAGCATGAGGGGATTGGGAAGGGCTACCCCGATTTATATTCCGATAAAAAGGCGATTAATGCCATCCTGTTAATGTCTGGAGCCACAAACGGAAAACGGGCGGTTGAGGGCTGGAAGTCAATGGAGGAAAAAACAGGTAAGAAATTAGCTCATATCTCCGAGGGACGGGAAGAAGAGGATTATACGCTCGATGCGTTAACGATTCAACCGCGTCAGGCGATTTCGACACCAGTTTGGAGCGGACTTGAGAATGATAACCGCCGCTATTCGCCGTTTACGGTGAATAAAGAATTTCATATTCCGTGGCATACCTTGACAGGACGGCAAAGCTTTTACCTCGATCATGAGGTTATGCTTGATTATGGTGAGGGTCTTCCCTTGTATATTCCACCAATTTCAAAGGGACCGTTTATTAAGGGAGAAAATGAAATTGAGGGCAGCGGCAAATCGATTACACTACGTTATATGACTCCCCATCAAAAGTGGGGCATTCATACGATGTTTACCGATACAACCCATATGGTTCAGTTGTTCCGCGGCTGGCAGGTCGTCTGGATGAATGAAGAGGATGGAGCCGAAATTGGGATTAAGGATAATGATTGGATTGAGCTATACAACCGTAACGGGGTGGTGGTGGCTAGGGCTGTACTGACCTACCGGATGCCGCGCGGGGCTGTTTACATGCACCATGCCCAGGACCGAACAATGGGTGTCCCGGGTAATACGATTAATAAAACACGCGGCGGTACCCACAACAGTGTTACGAGAATTTATCCGAAGGCAACCCATATGATTGGCGGTTATTCACAGCTTAGCTACGGATTTAATTATTATGGACCAACAGGCAGCCAGCGGGATACATTGGCGATTATCCGGCCATTAAAGGAGGTCGATTGGCTTGAAAATTAAAGCACAAGTGGCAATGGTTATGCACCTTGATAAATGTATTGGCTGTCATACTTGTTCGGTAACATGTAAAAACGTTTGGACAAACCGTCCGGGGATGGAGTACGTCTGGTATAACAATGTGGAGACACGCCCGGGGCCGGGTTATCCTAAGGAATGGGAAAATACCGACCGTTACAAGGGTGGCTGGGTCATGCGAAATGGCAGGCTGCATCTACGCGCGGGTGGACCAATCTCGAAACTCGCGAATATTTTTTACAATCCCAATATGGCGGAACTGGACGATTTTTATGAGCCATGGACCTATGATTTTAAACATTTACATGAGAGTCCCAAGAAGGAAAATTTACCGGTAGCACGTCCGGTGTCCATGATAACGGGTAAGTATATCGATAAGCCTGAATGGGGGCCGAACTGGGATGATGACCTGGCCGGCGGCAGTGCAGTGGTTCCAATGGATCCCAATGTCCAAAAGATTCAGGAACATATTGCGATGGAATATGAAAAAACATTCATGATGTATTTGCCAAGAATTTGTGAACATTGTCTGAATCCATCCTGTGTTGCTTCGTGTCCAACCGGCGCTTTATATAAAAGGGACGAAGATGGGATTGTTCTTGTTGACCAGGATGCCTGCAGGGGCTGGCGTTTCTGTCAAAATGGCTGTCCCTATCACAAGGTGTATTACAATTGGAACACCCATAAAGCGGAAAAATGTAATTTCTGTTATCCACGGACGGAAGCAGGTCTTCCGACGATTTGTTCAGAAACCTGTGTTGGGCGGATTCGCTATATTGGGGTGGTCTTATATGATGCTGACAGGGTGAAGGAAGCGGCTTCTGTTGAAGATCCGAAGGAATTGTATGAGGCACAGCTTTCCGTCTTTTTAGATCCATTTGACCCTGAAGTCATCGAGAAGGCTGAGGAACAGGGGATTAATCATAGCTGGATTCAAAGCGCTCAGGAATCTCCCATTTATAAAATGGCGATGAAGTGGAAAATAGCGCTGCCACTCCATCCGGAATATCGGACATTGCCGATGGTCTGGTATGTGCCGCCGCTCAGTCCAATCATGAATCATATTACCAATGAGCAGGAGTTATCGGCAGATGGCTATATTCCAGCAGTGGATCAAATGAGAATTCCAATGGAATACTTAGCTTCTTTATTAGCTGCTGACGATACCGCTGTGATTCGCAGGGTATTGCTAAAAATGGCAGCGATGCGGGTTCATATGCGGGAAAAAACAGTCGGTGGAGGCGATAAGCTGAAGGTAAGCAAGTTGTTGGAAGAAGCAGGGACGACACCAGAAGAGCTGGAAGAAATGGCGCGCTTACTTGCGGTTGCCAAATATAATGAACGATTCGTGATTCCGACAGGACGGCGCGAAATGGATGATGGCTTACATTATAAACAGGGTTCGTGCAGTATTGAAGACCTGGCACCGCCGGAAGGTATGACAACTTATCCATATGAAAGAAATGAAAGTCAATGACGAATGAATCTGCTGCACTTCTAGTCATCATGTCCCGGATGTTGGAGTACCCAGATCACTCTTTTTTCGAGGAGAAAACTGTCATTGAAGATTTCTTGAATGATAACATTCCCTCGGAAACGAATCGGAAAGAAATCATAAAGCGGCTCCAGCCTTTATATGAAATGGGGCTCAACGACCTGCAAGAACTATATGTGGAAACATTCGATTATAAGGAAAAAACAAGCCTCTATTTAACCGCTCATGAGCTTGGTGACAGCCGGAAACGTGGTGCTGCCTTGGTAAAATTACAGAAGCTCATTTGTGAAGGGGGCTATGAATATGAAGGCAAGGAATTGGCTGACTATATCCCGATGCTGCTAGAGCTTTTGGCAGTCGCACCACAGGAGGAGAATTTCATTAGACTTGAACGTCGGTTATCCTTTGCCACCCATCGGCTCTTGAACAATCTTCCCACTGGGAATCCATATTCGAAAGCCATTGAACTATTGATGATGTTTGTCTTTACTGCACCAGGAATTGAGGAACTGGCACTATTGGAAAATGAACGTGAGGAAGCAGATTTGGAGGAACTTCCATACCCGATGATGTACCGATAAATAGGGCATAATGATATTCGGTTTGAAATCGTACTACTAAGTTACCTACAAGCTATTTAAGGAGGTTAGTGATGGAACAAATTTTCTGGTGGACTATTTTCCCCTATATTTGCGGTACCATCCTGATCGTCGGGACGTTTTACCGCTTTATCTTTCGCGGAAAAAGCTGGTATGCCCCATCAACTGAAATTTTTGAAAAAAAGTGGTTACGAATGGGATCTGTCATTTTTCATTATGGGATTATCTTTGCCTTTATCGGCCATGTAATGGGAGTATTGATTCCTATTAGGTTTTATGAAGCAATCGGCGTTAATGAACATCTGTATCATTTTGGTGCAATTGCTGGCGGTGGTCTGGCTGGACTGATGGTGGTATTTGGGCTTGTTGTCATGCTCATTCGGAAGTTCTCATTTCCACGGGTTCGGGTACATACCACGTTGGCTGATTATTTTACGATCGTTTTGCTCCTCATAATTGCGGCAATGGGGACCTATATGACGCTAATCTATAGTACGACAGTTGTAGCGTATGAATATCGATTAACCATTGGTCCTTGGTTTCGGAGCCTATTCACCTTCCAGCCATTGTCCGAACTTATGATAGGGATCCCGACCCTATTTAAGGTTCATGTTATTTTGTCTTTTTTCTTATTTGCGTCAATACCATTTACTCAGCTTGTTCATATGTTCAGCTTCCCAGCCCGTTATCCAACGCGGGCGCCACAACAATATCGATCTCGGGATGGATATGATAAGAGCTAAAACAAAAGGGTCAGACCACCGGTGAACTAAAGTGTTAACGCACCGGGGGTCCGACTCCTTTTTCTTTTTTGTAATAAAGATGGTATTTATTGCTTATATTTAAATATATTTTAATAGTTTTTAAGAAAACATGAAGTAGAGGTATTGTATGAACTGGATGAATGAGGAGTTAGTAAAAAATGCCGATGCATGTTACCGGCTGGCTGAGGAGAAGGCTGCTGATTATTTTCAATCACTTTATGAGCTAGTCATACAAAAGACCTATATCCCAACCCTGACAAAAGATTTTCAATCCTGGAAACAGAACCATATCCATCATCCTTCCTTATTATCCTTTTTTTCGCGAGGAAAGGGAAAACCTGATTCTCGCGAGTATCACCATTATATTCAATGGCTGGATTACAGAGGCAAACTAGATAATTATCTGGAGCGAAGCATCTCCTATATTTTCATGCGCGACCTTGGGAAAGGACTTGACTCATCTGACACTAAAAATAGGGTTCGGCGTACAGTTGACAATTTAAAGAACCACTTGACAATTGACCGAGGAGATAAAACTGAGTCGTTTAGTATGGCCGGGTTGTACCGATGGGCACAGAAGGAAGGTGTTGAATCCACGATTATCTGGGTATTTGACAAACTGAAGACTGTTTCCTCCAATATTCCAAAGGGGATGGATGCGGAGCAAGCCCGGCGAAAACTTATTAAAATCATTGCCGGAGTACTGTTGCACGAGTTTGAAGAGATGGGTTCGGAGCTAGCTGCCGAAGAACGGACTCACAAACTAGATAAGGCAATTAGGCTTGGGTTTGCCTATGGTCTGACCTATCCCTTCATTGACGATCTTCTTGATTCAGACGTTTTGTCCGCTAATGAGAAAAAACAATATTCAGATTTGATACGTGCTACACTTATCACAGGAACTGTGCCGAAATTGGGCAAGTGGACTGGCAGTAACACAAATCTGATCCGGTATATTCATAAAGAACTACGTGAGGCCTTTGAGTATATTAAGGGCTGCCAGGGGGCGGGGTCAAGGAGGAAATTTTTAGAGCAAGCCTATGTGTTTTTTCATTCCCAAGAAATCGACCGTGTAAAGGATATTTCCAATGAAAATTACACGAATGAAGAGCTTTACATCCCGATTATTTTAAAATCCTCTTCTTCAAGATTGATTGCCCGTTCGGTACTCAGCGCTCCTGAGGATGAGGGCTTTGATAACCGAACATTCTTTTATGGCATTTACAACCAGCTGGCGGATGATTTTGCTGATATGTTTGATGACTTGAAGGACGGTGCAGTGACACCCTACACCTATTATCTGAAACATCATCTAAGGCGCCCCGATCTTATCAACCCCTTTGAATTATACTGGACGGTCCTTTACAATTTAATCCATAACGTCTATCACTCTGATACCACGACGAGTGAGGTGATGTTGGATCGTGCAATTAACGGACTAAAACGTTTTAGGGAACGATTCGGAACCAAACAATACAACGAAGTGATGGAGTTGTTTGCTTCTGGAAATCTGAAATTCAAAGGTATCATCGAAAAAATGGTTCGGAAAGCGGATGATGTGGATTTCTTAGATAAATTGCTTCGGGACCATATGATGACCATTCTGAAAAATGAACGGAAAGAGCAGGAAGATTTTTTAGATACGATCGAAATCGTCCGAAATCAGATTAACCACATCTTGCCTATTCCTAAAATCGACCATAATCCTTTGCTGGTAGAGCCCATCACTGATGCGGCTAATTACAGTTTAAAAGGCGATGGAAAGCGACTCCGCCCAATCGTGGCTTGGGTCATGGGCATTCATGAATACGGATTAAAAATTTCTACAATCGAGCCGCTTCTGAAATCATTAGAATATATGCATACCGCCTCACTAATCTTCGATGATCTGCCATCCCAGGATAATGCGTCCATCCGCAGGGGGCGTCCAACCCTCCATAAGACGTACAACATTGCCATCGCAGAATTAACAGCACTCTTTCTGACCCAGAAGGCTACTGAGGAACAAGCATCAATTGACCAGTTTGATTCGAAAACAGTGCTGAAGTTGATACAATATTCGGCTCAAATGACAGCAGATATGTGTAGGGGACAGGCGATGGACTTAGATTCCAAAGGGAAACCCTTGACACTGGAACAATTGAATCTGATGTGCTTTAATAAAACCGGGATAGGTTTCGAAGCTTCGCTCATCATGCCTGCGATTCTCGCACAGACTAATGAATTGGAAATACGTGCCTTGAAAAAATATGCCTACCATACCGGCATCGCGTTTCAGATAAAGGATGATTTGCTTGATGTGGAAGGCGAGCTGTCCAAACTCGGCAAATCGATTGGCAAAGATGCTGAAAACAAAAATTCAACCTTTGTGTCAATCCTAGGTCTGGAAGGTGCCAGAAAGGCGATGTGGGAACATTACTGTCTTGCCATAGACGCGTTGCAAAAGGTGCAGTTAAAGACAACTTTTTTGAAGCATTTATTGAATTATATTGTTAACAGAGATCATTAAACGGTAGTGATATTTAAAAAACTGAAACTGCTTTAAGATTTATAAAGAATGCAGCGATAAAAACGCTAAGAATTTCTTTACAGGATTAGCGATAAAATAAAGGTTGTAAAAGATCATCAAAGCTTTTGAACGAAACTAATGATATCCGAGAACGAATGTTCAAAAGAAGTAAAGGAGATACGATGTCAAAAAATACAGGTTGGAACTTCGATAACAGTTATGCCCGTCTGCCGAAATCATTCTTTTCCAGCGTCAACCCAACCGCAGTCCGCTCGCCGAAATTGATTATTTTCAATCATCCCTTAGCAAAATCCTTGGGGTTGAACGATGGGCCTTTGCGAAGTGAAGAGGGCGCAGCCGTCCTTGCCGGTAATCAAATTCCCGAAGGCGCTTCGCCACTTGCTCAAGCTTACGCGGGGCATCAATTTGGGCACTTTACGATGCTAGGGGACGGCAGGGCTATACTGCTTGGCGAGCAGATTACTCCCACAGGTAATCGGGTTGATATTCAGCTCAAGGGTCCAGGCAGAACACCGTACTCCCGCGGGGGGGATGGTCGTGCGGCCCTGGGACCGATGCTGCGCGAATATATCATCAGCGAAGCCATGCATGCGCTTGGTATCCCTACCACCCGCGGTCTAGCAGTGGTGACAACCGGTGAGTCAGTAATCCGCGAAACCGAACTGCCTGGTGCGATTCTGACCCGTGTGGCTGCAAGTCATTTGCGTGTCGCCACCTTTCAATACGTTGCAAAATGGGGCACAGTGGAGGAACTGCGGGTCCTGGCTGACTATACGCTTAGGCGTCATTTTCCCGACCTTGAAGCTAATGAGAGTCGATATCTTTCATTGCTTCAGGAAGTGATTAAGCGTCAGGCCATGTTAATCGCCAAATGGCAGCTAGTTGGTTTTATCCACGGGGTGATGAATACCGATAACATGGCAATAAGTGGTGAAACGATTGACTATGGTCCATGCGCCTTTTTGGATGAATACGACCCGGAAACAGTATTTAGTTCTATTGACAGACATGGCCGTTATGCTTATGGCAATCAGCCATATATAGGCGGGTGGAATCTCGCCCGCTTTGCCGAAACCCTCTTGCCGCTGCTGCATGATGATCAGGATCAGGCTGTTAACCTTGCCCAGGCTGCGATTTCAGATTATATGGAGCAGTATAAGAGTAATTGGCTTGCGGGCATGAGGGCGAAACTAGGAATATTTAATGAAGAGGCAGAGGACGAATCCCTATTTGAAAACCTTCTCACTATGATGCAGAAGTATCGTGCGGACTATACCAATACCTTCAGCGCATTATCCTTTGAAAGATATGAGGATATGGTTCTGTTTGGAACCACGGAATTTGCTCAGTGGAATGAACAGTGGCAGGCAAGGAAAGAAAGGCAGGAGGAATCGAAAGCCTTCTCGATTCAGTTGATGCAAAACAGCAATCCGGCGCTTATCCCACGGAACCACCGGGTAGAAGAGGCAATTGAAGCCGCAGTGCAACATGGAGACTATAGTGTGATGGAGAAGCTTCTTGATGTTCTTTCAAACCCCTTTGCGCACACGAGCGAACAGGCTGTTTACTCCACACTTCCTGCGCCATCAGGCCAGCCTTACCGGACCTTTTGCGGGACATGATTGCTTTTAAACTTGAAATAGAACGTAAAAAGGTTTAGTCAAATGCGGACTAAACCTTTTTCTTATGGTAAAATTAACCTATATAATGCCAGGGAATATGCTCAGGTGCACTTAACCATTGATAGGAGGGGGAAAGGTGAGGGTTGTTATTGCTGGCGGTTCAGGATTTATCGGACAGAAATTGACAGACATGCTCCTAAGCGCGGGGCATCAAATTGTTATTTTAACAAGGAAGGATATGCAGCCTGCTGGGAATGCGACGTACGTTAAGTGGCTTGAGGAAGGTACTTATCCGGAAAAAGAAATAAAAAATGCTGATGTATTTATTAATTTAGCGGGTGTTTCCATAAATGATGGCAGATGGACTACAAACCATCAGAAACAAATTTACGACAGCAGGATGAAAGCAACAGACGAGTTATTAAGAATAATCGCAGCTTTGCCTGACAAGCCTTCTGTACTAATCAATGCCAGTGCAATCGGCATTTACCCGGCATCGATACATACTATATATACGGAAAATTCACCAGAACCGGCCAATGATTTTCTCGGCAAGACGGTACTTGACTGGGAAAACAAAGCGAAACAGGCAGAAGCAGATGGAATTCGTGTCGTCTTTATGAGATTCGGAGTTGTGCTTGGCAAGGAAGGCGGCGCACTTCCTCTAATGGCACTACCCTATAAATTGTTCGTAGGCGGGACAGTTGGTTCGGGGGAACAGTGGGTATCATGGGTGCATGTGATGGATGTTGTCCGTGCTATTTACTTTGCCATTGAGCATGACAAATTAAGTGGACCTATAAATGTCACTTCGCCGTCTCCGATCCAGATGAAGGATTTTGGTAAAACCATTGGCTCAGTATTACATCGTCCCCATTGGTTGCCCGTTCCTTCATTTGCTATGAAAATAGTTCTCGGTCAAAAAAGCGCACTTGTTCTTGAAGGGCAGCATGTTGTTCCAAGAGTGTTATTAGAAGAACGGTTTGAGTTCTTGTTCCCTTCACTCCATAACGCTTTGGAAGATCTACTTAAAAAAAAATGAAAAAGGATCTGCATTAAGGCAGATCCTTAATTGATATCAATGGCCAGCACTAGCCTGATCGACATGTTTCACATGTTGATGATTCATGCCAATAAATAGCACGGAAATCAGTACAAATGCTGCACCAACAATAAAGGGAACATGCGGGTTGTACCATTCAGCCAATTTACCTGCAAGAAAGGGTGCAATCGCTCCGCCAAGGAAACGCAGGAAGCTATAGGCTGCAGATGCTGTTGAGCGTTCAACAGGGGCTGAGTTCATAACGGCCGTTGTAATTAACGTATTGTTATTTCCTAATAATGCCCCAGCTAAAATAACCGCGGTGATAACGACCCATTGAGTTGACGTCCAGATACCCATTACTAAAAGTAGGAGAGCAAATAAGACCAACATAAGGCACATGGATTTAATCGTTCCGAACGATTGTTGAAGTTTTGGCGCCATGAAAACAGAGGTGACGGCGAGCAATAACCCCCAACCTAGGAAGACAAAGCCTAAACCATGTTCATCTAATCCCAATACGAACGGTGCGTAAGCAAGCAGGGTGAAGAAGCCAAAGTTGTAAAGGGCTGCTGCTATTCCGAATGTTAAAAGCGAACGGTGTTTTAAAGCACGGAACGGATCCAGTAAGGATGTTTTGGTTTTTACTGTCGATTTGGAATTCGATTTTGGCATTAATATGGAAAGGCCAATAAAGGCAATGACCATCAATGTTGCCACACCAAGAAACGGGCCTCTCCATGACATGCCGCCTAACCAGCCGCCAAGCAGTGGTCCAACGGAAATGCCAAGTCCAATTGCGGCTTCATATAAAATGATGGCTTTTGCTGTTCCGCTATTTGAGAGTGACACAATTGCGGCAAGAGAGGTGGCGACAAACAGGGCATTGCCCAGACCCCAGCCTCCGCGTAGACCGACGAGTGTCCAGATATTATTCGATGCTCCCCCAAGGGCTGAAAATAACGCAATAATGATAATACCAGTTAGGAGTGTCCATTTGACTCCAATCCTAGATGAAATGGCACCGGTGATAAGCATTGCTACTGCCATTACAGCGTTGTAGCTAGTGAAAAGCAAGGTTACCTCACTCTGTGAGGCGTCTAATTGTTTGGCGATGGCCGGCAAAATCGGATCAACAAGTCCAAGCCCCATGAAAGCGATAATACAGGCAAAAAAGACGGCCCATACTGCTTTAGGCTGTTTTAGAAGACTCGGATTTACTTGGGCTGCAGAAAGTGCTTTTGCCTGAGCTGCCGGAGCAGATTGTGTTCTAACTGACATAGTATTTCCCCTCTTCGGTAAAAAAAAAATTTCCAAAAAACGATTAAAGATGTGAGCAAAGCCACTTTTACAGCAGGGCTTTAAAGGAATGCCTGATGACATCGCCACGGCTAATAATTCCGACCAATACTCCATTCCGTTCGACAGGAAGTTTTTTAATTTGTCTTTTTCCTAGAATCGCAGCAATGTTCTCCAATTTCTCATCCCAGGCGACTTTAATAACCTTTTTATTGGCAATTTCAAGCACATTTAAATTTAGTATTCTTTGTTCTCGTTCCTGGAAATCTTCGATATCTCCCTTTATCACGAAGGTGTAGTAGATTGCGTCCACAATCCGATCATCATGTTTGCCGATGTAACGCATTATATCCCCATCAGTTACGAAGGCAATAATTTCGTTTCTGTCGTTAACCACGGGAAGTCCACTGATACGATACTCAATAAATTTTTCGATGACGGAACGGACTGTGTCGGTTTCCTTCACCTTATGAACTTGGCTAATCATGATTTCATGCGCGAGCATATTAAATCCCCCAATAATGAATTTCCTTCTTTTTCAAAAGGTTGTATGATGAAACTATATGTTTGTATTATACAACCATTTTTCACTATGTCAATAGCGTTTTTGTATAATAGCATTTCCATTTTGAAATTGAATTATTATTAATGAACAAGGAAATTTTTTCGCAAGCAATGATTCAATTCCAACCCTCAGCATTTCCTAGAGATTACAAAGATATTAGTAATTATGATATTATAGGGCTAGCAAATACGGTTAACAGTGAGGAAGTTATAACATGAATGAACATGTGTTGGAAATAATTGAACTGGAACTGGCCATCTTGATTCGCCGGACCACGTCAATTTCATCCCATAAAAAATTCGGCAATCTGGACCGATCTGCCTATCTATTACTACACCAAATCATCTCCAATGGGGCAGCGGGGGTAAAGGCATTGGCTGGTGAATTCCAATTGGATATTTCCACAGTAAGCAGGCAAACTGCAGCTCTTGAGCAAAAAGGATATGTATACAGAATACCTGATCCACTAGATGGAAGAGCGTACTCTCTCCAAATTACGGAATTGGGAAAAAAGGAATACACTGAAAACAAACATGCACGATTGACAAGAATTGTGGAAGTTTTGGAAAGTTGGTCTGAGGAAGAAAGCAAAGTATTCGGAAAACTATTAAAAAAGTTTAATCAATCCGCCATTCAGAAGTAGGAGGGAAAGGAAAAGTTGGATAAGCAAGGAGTTATTTCTGCAAATTTGAGATAACTGCGTTTAAAAATAATTTCCGAAAAATTACTTATTAGGAAGGAATAACATTGATACTAACTACAATCTTATTTACTGCCATTTTTTTAAGTGGAATTTATTATTTAATCCGAAATCTTTTCAATTTGAAAAAAGCAGCTGAGCTCTCAAAAGATGCGCTTTATCCATTGACTGAGAGTGAGTTTGCAGGCATCATTATCCCACATGAATGGAAACAGATGGAGCCCCTTACAAAAAACACGAAGTCCTATCGATATGTAGTATGGGGAACGGTTGCTGCCCTTGTATTATTAACTGCCCTTTTGGTGATTGTCCTTACTACCAATTGGATAGACTCTTCCTATTTTAGTTTGGCCTATTTGTTTTTCGCGATCATTAGCTCAATTCGGCATCGCGGGAATTTATTTATTTTACCAAAAGGAATCGTTCTTAATGGAAAATATTTTACCTACAGTCAAATTAAAAATTATGAGACTGAGCAAATCGTCCGATGGCATGACTTATATGGTCTCGATCAGAAGGTAAACAACGCCTATAAATTAACAATTCGTCTGAAAAGGAATCTGTTTCATTCGAATTTCCTTGTGATAGGAAATTCTGCACAACTTGAACAAATTTGTACATTATTAAATCAGAAAGGGGTTCTGTGTGAAACAAACCTTTCTAAACAATTGGGAGGAAACAAGAATGAATATGATAGATTTAATTAAATCACGCCGGAATATAAAAAATTTTAAGACAGATCAGGTCGATGAGACCCTGATAAAAATCTGGTTAGAGGCCGCTGCGATGGCACCCAATCACCGTATGACTGAGCCGTGGGAAATTTATTTTATCGGTCCAGAAACAAGAGGGAAATTAAATCATAAAACAAATTTTGGAAACGCACCTACTTTAATGGCAGTGTTATCAAGACACGGGGCAACCAAGGTTGAAGCCGAAGAAAATGCCGCTGCAACTGCCTGTTTTATCCAAAATTTTAATTTAGCTGCATGGTCCGAAGGAGTGGGGACATTTTGGTCTTCCATAGGGATAACAGAACAAAAACGTGCGCTTCTAAACGTACCTGATAATTATGATTTGCTTGGTGTTCTTGCTGTTGGTTACCCGGAGATGATCCCAGATCCTAAACCACGAACACCGATTGAAAATAAACTCAAGTATTTACCATAAAAATTGATTTATATGTAGAGGGGTTCTAACCGACCGAAAGCCTTCAAATAGAAAGAAAACGGTCGCCAATAGGGCTATTGGCGGCCGTAACGGCTAATCCATCAATTTCTAATTTTCAAGCGCCCAGGGGACTCTCCCGATTGTCTAGAGTCTTGGTTAAATTAGCTTAAATCCACTCACTAATATCATTAAAGCCATGATCGTTCTTAATGGTTTTGCTGGTAATTTAGATGATAAGGTACTTCCTAATATGACACCCGGGATGGATCCTACTAAAAGGTTTAACATTAAAAGGTAATCTACATTACCAATCCCGGCATGCATCATCCCAGCGGCAGAAACCAATAAGAAAGCATGAGTAATATCCGTTCCGACTAACTCTGAGGGACTCATCCTAAATAAATAAAGCATTGCTAAGGCGAACAATGACCCAGATCCAATGGAGGTTAAACCAACAATAAAGCCCAATATTGCGCCAATTGCAATCGTAAGGGACCGTTTTTCATAGATTGACTTTAACTGTAGACGATTCCATTCCAATTTATTTTTCATAAACGTTTTAATTAATGTAGTCAATGCCACTAATATTAATACGTATCCTAATGCATGTTTAATCACTTGTTCCTCATTATGAAAAAAGGAATCAAATAAATGGAGAATCCCAACTGCACAAATAGCACTTGGAATACTTCCGATCGCCAGGTACTTAACCAACTTGAGATTAATCGTCTTTTGCCGCCAATGCTGGAAAGAACCAAAAAACTTCGTGATCGAATTGTAAACAAGATCCGTTCCTACAGCGATGGATGGACTTATTCCTAATAAAATTAATACTGGTGTTAAAAGGGCAGCACCTCCCACTCCAGTTAATCCGACCATAAAGCCAATTAAAAGCCCCATTACGATGATTCCAATACTCACAAGGCACACACTCCAAATTTCTCTAAACTACATTACAAAATAATTTATGATGTAGGTAAATGCCTTGTTACTGGTTGAAGCGCCCGTTTTGCATGTTGGGCACCTGGAATTCATATGAAAAAAAAGAGCAATTCAGCAAGGTCTAACGAGGCTGCGGCTGCTCTTATTTTTTGCCCACTAAATTTGTGTTCATAACCGCCTTACTTTTTTTGGTACTTTCTAGCAATGGCGTTTTCTTCACTGCTTCAATCAGCCGGTCAATATCGTTAATGATGGGCACGAGTGTAATGACAATTCTGCCATTTTCAAAATCTCTTCTTGTAAAATGATAGCGTTTTAAACCTAATGCTCTTGTTGCTTCAAAAAGGGCAGCTTGCCTTTGCCCGAAATTATCCAAGGTTATTCGTAAATGATTTTCATGGGGTTTAATGATAACAGCTAAGCCTTCGGTTTCAAACAGCTTGGAAGCATGATCAGATCCTAATAGATTCGATACATACATACCGTCTACATACAGCTCAGATTCTCTCACTTCAACAGTTCCCTGTTCAACTTCCGCAATATCGCCAATCGTTTTTCCTTTTGAAAATCTTTTTAACAAATAAAAAACAATCAAGCCTACGAGCGTTCCAGCCAAAACATTGATCCAAGTCGTTTTAGAGTCAATGAGCTGCATGGTTATTGCAGTTATTAAAGCAACGATCAGGGCAAAATAATTTCGTGATTCAAAGGTTTTCGCAATGCCGTCGATATAGGCATCCCCGCGATAAGCATATTCTGTATGCTCTAAATCCTTTAGACTTTCTCTTTCTGATTTTCTTACATCTCGAAATTGTTGGGCAGCGGCTGTTAAGAATGTAACGGCGATAAAGTTTTTGGTCATTAACGCAGGAATCGCAACCGCTCCAATTGCAGCAGATACAAACCCTGTTAGTAAATGGATTAAGTAACCATTTGGATAACTTGGATATTGCCGATAGTCTTCTTTAATAGTGAGCAGCCTTGCCAGCGTACCAACGATTACCGAGGTTACAATCATGACGAGGTGCTCATGGGAAATCAAGCTGTCCTTCATGGTTTCACTCCAATGATTACGTATTTAATGTTATTGCTATTTTTGTTGTTCATCGTTCAGCTTAATTTTTTTACATCCGACATACAAACAGGTGAAAATATCCAGTCCAGGTTTTGCTTTTGTTAAGCCTTTTAGATAAGGTGTAACTAAATCTTTGAAATCTGCACCGACCCCTTCCTCTTCCAAAATTCCATATACGAACAGCTTTTTTTCATCAAATAAAAAGGCTACATTGCCAACTGCTTTGCTGGTGGAATCTACCACATTTAATACTTGGAATTGCGGTGTAATAACCTCAGGGGAAAAATATATTTGCAATTGAATTTACTCCTTTCAAGGTTAAGCTAAGGTAGCGTAAGCTTTTGATGCAAACTTTGCATGAGTTTCTGAATGAGCATTATCTATTCCCATCTGCCTACGAGAACTGTAATTTTTCAAATAAGGTGTCACTTTCTTTTGAAGGTTCTTTTTTCGCTACCTGGATAAGAACTAAGCAAAGCAGAGCAGAAACAAGAGTTAATCCTGCGGTTGTTAAAAACATCCCAGGACGCGACCATTCCATTAATTTACTAAAAATAGGCGGACCGATTGCAACACCTAAGAAACGAACGGATCCATATAACGATGTGACGAAACCCCTACGGTCTGAAGGAACAGATCCAGTAATAAAGCTATTGATACAGGGCAGGGCAAGACCTGTTCCAATACTGCTAATAACGAGTACGGAAAAAAAAGGAATTAACTTTTTAAAGAAAATCAGAGATGCAAATGAACTGGTCATTAACAGTAATCCTATAATAATTAACGCTTTCATTAATTTCATTTTTTTCCCAATTTTACTTCCCGTGATGTAGGAAGTGATGGTCATAAATAAAAGCGGTATCGCTAAAATACATCCTTTAATCAGTCCATCAATATGATGATCCTTTTCGAGAATATCGGAAATATAGAATAAAATCCCAAATAGGGTAAATAAACAGACAGCACCTGTTAAGTAGGCAGCAAATAACCAGCGTCCTTCTGTTTTAAAAACGGAAACAAGACTTTTTACATATTTCCCGACAGGCGGCGGCTCTTTTTCTGCTTTCTTTTCTTTGATAAAAAAGATCGCTAATAGGATAGAAATAAGACAAAAAATCGGAAAAGCAAAAAAGGCTGCGTACCAGAAAAGCAGGGCCAAAAGAGAACCAATAATCGGACTAATAACTTTTCCAAAACCATTTGAAGCTTCTACCAAGCCTAAAACCTTGCTTTGTTCTCCACCGGTAAATAAATCTCCTGTTAAGGCCATGGCAATTGGGGCAGTTCCGGCAGCCCCAATCCCTTGCATAATCCTTCCCGCAATAATCCATGTATAGGAATTGGAAAACCACGCCGCGGCAGCACCTGCTAAAAGCCCTCCACACCCATATAGAAAAAGAGCAGGAATAATAACCGCCTTTCGTGAAAAGCGGTCTGACAGATAGCCTAAAACCGGAATAGAAATCGCTGCAGCAATTGAAAACACCGAAATTATTAAGCTAATCTTAAATTGGCTAACGTCTAATTCTGTTTTCATTTTTGGGAGAATCGGAATCAGCATCGAGTTACCCAAGACAAGTATTAGCGGAATTGAACTGATTGCAAAAATAGTCATGCCTTTAGGTTTTTGCTTTGGCAATTATGTACACCTCTCACTATTAGAATCACGCCTTTTTATTGTTTGAGGTGATTCAGCAGTTTATACAAGGCAAATGCCTATTTTCTGAGGAATGAGCCTATTATTTACACTCTCACCCATATTTTGAATACTCTATCCTAGAAAAATGGAGGAGGCTTTCCCTATGGATTTTTTAACTATACCGAAAAGGACATCCGGAAACAGGACTTCCGGCTTGACATCAGTTGTCGATTTCGGAACACCACTGGGAGAATTAAACAATATTTTAGTCGATTACGGCCACATAATCGACATTGCCAAAATTGGAATCGGCTCTGCCTATGTGACCCCAAATGTAAAGAAAAAGGTGGACTTATATAAGGAATTTAAGATTAAGCCATATTGCGGCGGAACCTTATTTGAAAAGTGTTATTACCAAAATAAAACCCCTGAATATGTCAGCTATTTACACAATCTAGGCATTGAATGGATTGAGATTTCTAATGGCACTTTAGAAATTCCTTTACAAGAACGCCTCCAAATCATCTCTTGGTTAAAAAAGGATTTTCGCGTGATTGCTGAGGTTGGCTCAAAAGATGCAGATAATCATATGCCTGTATCTGAATGGAAGGAAGAAGTAAGGCTTTTACTAGAAGCTGGCTGCGAATATGTGATTACTGAGGGCAGAGATTCAGGCACAGCAGGGATTTATGAAAAAAATGGCACGATTAAATCCAACCTAATTCATGAATTACTCGAAGTGGCTGATGCTGAAAAGATCATTTTTGAAGCGCCTTCGCCCAAACATCAAATGTATTTTATTAAAGAAATAGGACCAAATGTTAATTTAGGAAATGTGAAACTTCAAGACGTTTTAGTTTTAGAGGCACAGCGCTGTGGCCTTAGGAGTGAAACGTTTTTTTTAGAGGCAAGTGAATGCAACTTACTTTAATTAGGCATCTTCCGACTGAATGGAACAAACAGCAGAAGCTCCAAGGGAGGAGGGATATTGAAATTTCCTTTTTAACAGAAGAGTTTCAAAAAGGAATGGATGCGAATCAACAAGTCTTACAAGGATTGTCACCATTTGACGTTGTTTTAGCTAGTACATTAAAACGAACCCAGCAAACGGCCTGTCTTTATGGTTACAAATGCGAACCTGAATACTTATTGGATGAATTAGATTTTGGCCATTTTGAAGGGCTGCCAAAGGAAAAACTTATGCTGGATTTTGGTGAAAAGTGGATGAATCATCCAAAAGAATTGGTTTTAGGAGAAAGCATTTGTAACTTAGAGGCCAGGATTGCTTTGTTTTTAGAAAAATATCAGGGGTTTCGCAATATTTTAGTATTTGGCCATGGATCATGGATTAGAGCCATGATTTCGTACCATAAGTACGGTCATATCAATCAGATGAATAAAATAGTCGTTGAAAACAATGCGTGTATTACCTTATCAACGAAATAGGGAACTTAAGGGAGAGAATGGAGGGCTGAAGGTTGTCTGAGCAATTAACATTTGACGATTGGGATGAAAAAAAGGTCGCTGCCCTTATGGAACAACACCAGGACTTTGTAGATATTCTAAAATGGGCTTTTAGTGAATACGGGGATGAAATTGTTTATTCATGCAGCTTTGGAGCCGAGGGGATTGTGTTAATCGATTTGATTCATAAAGTAAACAAATCGGCAAAAATTATTTTCCTTGATACAGGACTTCATTTTCCGGAAACATATGGATTGATTGAAGAAGTAAAGAGTCGCTACCCTACGTTAGATATCAAAATAATTAAACCTAAAATATCATTAGTGGAACAGGAAAAATGGTATGGGGAAGAGCTATGGAAGGTTAATCCGAACCTTTGCTGCCACATGAGGAAGATTGTCCCCTTAAAGGAAGCTCTTGTTGATGTCAAGGCATGGATTTCCGGTCTAAGACGCGAACAATCCCTCTCAAGGAGCAAAATTGAGTACATTAATAAAGATGGAAAATTTCAGAAAATTAAAATTTGCCCGCTCATCCATTGGACATGGGAAGAGGTTATGACTTATATCCATTTAAATAAGCTCCCGTACAATCCGTTGCATGATCAGCGGTATCCTAGTATTGGCTGTGCCCCTTGTACGCAGCCTGTCTCTGAAGCAGGGGACCTTCGTTCAGGCAGATGGGCCGATTCATCAAAAACAGAGTGCGGACTTCATCAAACATAGATTTTTTAGATAAATCTAGGAGTATGGGAGGGGAAAAAAGTGAGTAAAAGTGTACCGCATGGCGGTAAATTAATTAATCGAATGAACCTTAATGTTGCTAGTGATTTTTCCTTAAATTATGTGGACTTAGATAATGTAGAATTAAGTGATTTAGAGTTAATCGCAAATGGTGCGTATAGTCCACTGGAAGGATTTATGGGAAAGGCTGATTATGAGTCTGTTGTAAACAATATGAGACTCGCAAACGGACTGCCGTGGTCATTACCGATTACCTTAGCCATTGATAGGAATAAAGCCGAGGGACTAAGAAGGGGTGAAACTATTAATCTTGTTCATAACGGCATGGTTTACGGGGTAATGGAGGTAACGGAAACTTTTTCACCTGATAAAACGTGGGAAGCCGCGAATGTTTATCAAACAACTGACATGGCTCATCCTGGTGTAAAGAAGTTATTTGAACGGCCAGAAATTTATCTTGCTGGACCAATCACGTTAATTAAAAGGGCGGAACCAAATAAGTTTCATTCCTATTATTTAGATCCCATTCAAACAAGAGAAAGATTTCAAACATTAGGCTGGAATACGGTGGTTGGTTTTCAAACGAGAAATCCTGTCCATCGAGCCCATGAATATATTCAAAAATCAGCATTAGAAATAGTAGATGGTCTTTTCTTAAATCCGCTTGTAGGGGAGACCAAGTCTGATGACATCCCCAGTGAAATCCGAATGGAAAGCTATCAAGTCCTGCTAGAAAATTATTATCCAAAGAATAGAGTTTTCTTATCGGTGTTCCCGGCAGCCATGCGCTATGCCGGACCAAGAGAGGCCATCTTTCATTCACTAGTCCGGAAGAATTTTGGCTGCACCCATTTTATCGTTGGAAGAGACCATGCAGGGGTTGGAAATTATTATGGAACCTATGATGCACAAAAAATATTTAGCCATTTTAATGAGGAAGAACTAGGGATTAAACCGCTCTTTTTTGAGCATAGCTTTTATTGTAAAAAATGCGAAAACATGGCGTCTGAGAAAACATGCCCTCATGACCAGCAATTTCATGTGATTTTATCGGGAACAAAGGTAAGAGGGATGTTGAAAAATGGAGAACAGCCGCCAAAGGAATTTAGTCGTCCTGAGGTAGTGGAAATTCTTATTCAAGGAATGAAAACGGTTCTTACAAAAAACTAAAGGGTGTAAGTAATGGGGAAAAGTAATCACATCACATGGCATGAATCAACAGTAACCAAACATGATCGCCACCAATTGAACGGTCACAAAAGTTGTGTTCTTTGGTTTACTGGATTATCGGGGTCTGGTAAATCTACCTTGGCTAATGCCGTTGATCACATGTTATTTCAACAAGGCAGCCAGAGTTATGTTTTAGACGGGGATAATGTACGGCATGGTTTAAACAGCGATTTAAGCTTCCGGGACGAGGATCGGAAAGAAAATATTCGGAGAATTGGGGAAGTGGCGAAGTTATTTGTTGATAGCGGACAAATCGTTTCCTCGGCATTTATTTCTCCGTTTCGCGAAGACCGGGACCTTGTTCGCAACATGTTTGCAAACGAAGAGTTTATTGAAATCTTTTTAAATTGTCCAATCCAAGTTTGTGAAGACCGAGACCCAAAAGGTTTATATAAAAAAGCGCGAAAAGGAGAAATTCTTCATTTTACAGGAATTTCTTCACCATATGAAAGGCCATTTTATCCTGAAATTATTATTGAAACCAATAACCTATCGGTAGAACAATCGATTAGCAAAATAGTAGGGTATTTAAAAGATAAGGAAATCCTTTAAAAGGGGATCTTCTTATCTTTTTCGCCAATTCGCGCTTAAAAAACTAATATTTTGAAACTTTAAAGTATAGATAAAGTCAATAATATTGGTTGAGAAAAATTGGCAAATGATGGCAAAGACAACAATTTTATAATCAATCACAAATGCAGTTAACAAAAAAATAAACATGTTAATCCCCATCATAACCTTTCCGGGGCTCCATTTCTTATAGGAAGCAATCATTAATGCCGGTATGACCATTCCACCACTCGAAGCCCCCGCGCGAATCAGTAAGCCCACTCCAATACCAAAGAGAAGGGATCCGGCAGCAAGGTCCACTAATATATGTACATGCGGGTGAACTATTTGAGAGGTGAGGATGCTTACAATAGTCGAGGTAGTTGCAACCGAAATGATGGTTCGAATGGTCCAAGTAAAACCAAAATATTTTAACGCAAACAGTAAAAAAACGATATTGGCCAGCCATAATGAAAAACCTAGGGATAAATGGAACCAATGATTGATCAAGATGGCTATCCCTGCTGCCCCTCCTGAAGGGATGGAGTGGGGAAATAAAAACAAAGACATGGCGATTCCCTGCAAGCTAGCCCCAAAGAGTAAACAAACATAGATGATTAGCTTTTTCTTCATCTTAATGGAAATGGATCCTAAAGTCGATTATAGAAAAATTCAAATTTATCCCTCCCTAGGACAGCCCTTCCTTGTCCCATTTTATGAGGGAGGGAATAAGAATATGTTGGATTTTTATTTCAGGGAGGATACCGTTTACACTCGAACAATCATATAATCGCTATTTTTTAACTTCACTACATCCGCTTTTAATGCCTTTGCAATATCTACAGTTGTTTCTTTGAGCTCTTCCTCAGTCTTTAATGTCATAAATAACGGTGCCCCTGAAACCTTACGTTCCTCGTTTGCCGTCAAATAAGCCAAAATTTTATAGTCGGGTTTAATGGAAGATTCTTTCCCCATATTGTTTGAACCTCCTCGTCTATTAAAAAATTTATTCATATAAGTCCACTTTCGCTAAGCCCACCAATAGTATTGCCAACGCTGCCAATAATTAATGCTAAGGTCGAATGCCATTCTAAATAAACAAACGGTTTAATAAAAGCTGGCTTGGTAAATCCCTTGATAAAAATTAAACATCATATTAGAGGATACGAAAGCATTAACTTAAACAGGGGGTGTTTTCGATGAAAGAGCTTGAGGGCCACAGGCAGCAACACCCAAAACCCCAGTCTAATCTGACCATACAATATTCACGTACAACCAAAATAGTGTTAGGAGCTGTTTTTTCTGCATTTGCAGTCATTTTTCAGTCAGCAGGTATTTTTGCGGGTATTGGTTATGCATTAAGTATCTTAGCTACTCTTCCAATTGTCCTATCTTGCTTCATCTCTTTAAGGATCGGGTTTATGTCCTATTTTATAACCATTTTGTTATTAATGGTTGTTCAGCCAAGTGAGCTGATTGTTTTTCCTTTTACAACCGGACTATTAGGGATAAGTATAGGCACAGCCTTTAAGCTATGGAGGAATTGGCTGTCAATCACATTATTTGGCGGCATTGCCCTAACAGCAGGAATTATGTCCTTATTATATATTTTTCGTTTTCCTGTTTTAGGGCCTTCTATTTCCCAAACATTTAATATAAAAGTGGCCATTATCATTTTGCTATTCTCGCTATTTTATAGTTGGATTTGGATGGGGCTGAGTAAGAAAGCAGCAAGGGTGTTATTCTTTGCCGGCGTTAAGAAAACTTTTTCTGATAATTAGTATTTTGTTTTGGCACTCATTTTGGAGTGCCTCTTCCATAAATTTTTTCCGAAGCTTAAGAGGTCAGTCCTCTAATGTATGGTTACGTACATACGTTGGGGACTGACCTCATTTTTATACTGATTAAAGTTTCATTTATAGGTAAGGGCTCTCATCTTTCGCTTTGAGACGCTTCCAACGGCGCTCGACCTCATCATCAAACATTTGCAGCATGTCTTGGCTGTCTTCTTTCAGCATATGTTTTGTTTTACCCATCAGCTTCAGCCACTCAGTTACGGCTACCCGTTTATTTTTAGCCTCAGGGTCATAGGTAATCGACGTGATTCCGCGTTCCACCTCA
The DNA here is from genome assembly GCF_001591805.1 of Neobacillus novalis NBRC 102450. Taxonomy (GTDB): domain Bacteria; phylum Bacillota; class Bacilli; order Bacillales; family Cytobacillaceae; genus Neobacillus; species Neobacillus novalis. The sequence continues at coordinate 106,771 of NZ_BCVP01000016.1, forward strand.
TAAAGCGGGAAGAAACAGGAGTTAACAGCCGCCCCTACAATCGTTTGGCCTAATTCATCCTTCGATTTCCAGTTTAAAGGACAGGCAATTAATATTTTGCCGTAAACCAACCCTTCATTATTGGCATACCACTGAGCCTTAGCCGCTTTCTTTAAAAGGTCGCGGTCAAACGCTTCTGATCCCGTAAATACATAGGGAATATGAGTCGCAGCCATGATTTGGGCTGTATCCTTATGATGGAACGGCTTCCCGTTCTGGAAGGAGCCAACATTTGAAGTGCTTGTCATATGTCCCATCGGTGTCGAATAGGAAAGCTGACTGCCTGTATTCATGTAACCTTCGTTATCGTATTCAAGGATAATCATTTTATGGTTGCGCAGTGCGGTTCCGATGGCAGGGCCCATGCCAATATCCATGCCGCCGTCACCCGTAACCATGACAAAGGTAAAATCATCACTTAAGCCCAGTTCAGCTAATTCACCGCGCCGTTTTCGTTCATGGAACATTTCCACAAGACCCGATAACGTTGCCGAGCCATTTTGGAAGAGATTGTGAATGTAAGTCGCTTTATGGGCGCTGTATGGATAGCCAGTTGTCACGACCATGGCACAGCCGGTATGGAATAAGGCGACAATATCACCTTCAATTCCTTTAAAAAACAATTCGAGCCCTGAGAAAATACCGCATCCTGGGCAGGCTCCGTGTCCAGAAGCTAGCCGTTTCGGTTTATTCGTTAAACTTCTTAAAGGCGGTATTTTCACCTTAAGTTCACCGGTATTTTCATCAGGAGTGACGGTGATTAATCCCGTGTTCAAATCCTCTTTTTTCATTGGATTTAAGATGCGCTTTGGTGCGAATTCCGGCCTGCCGGGATTATGTCCAAAGTAGTCAAATCCCTTTTCAACAATGCTAGTTTCAGCCGCATCAATTGCTAACCGGAAAAAGTGTTCCGCGTCGTCGGCATAAAAATCCTTTCCGCCCAATCCGTAGATGCGGTTAATCACCTTTGTGCTGACATTTCCAACCGTTTGCAGCGCCGCTCTTAATTCAAGTGCCATGTTTCCGCCATGTGCTCCGTACGAGTCGGCCCTGTCACCAACCGTAACCGCTTTCACATTTTTCAACGCTTCCGCTAATTTTGCCTGCGGGAAAGGGCGAATCATATTCGGTGAAATGACCCCGGCTTTTATCCCTTGTAGGCGGAGCCTGTCGGCTACGTCTTTACATACTTCGGCGGCCGAGTTTAACATAAATACGGCAACTTCTGCGTCATCCATCCGATATAAATCGAGAACAGGATATTCCCGGCCCGTTAATTCCGTATACTCCTTCGAAATTCTTTCGAAGACATGCTCTGCTTGATACATCGCTTCCGATTGTTGATAGCAGTTATTAATATAATCGGGTTCATTCATATAAGGGCCAATCGTGACCGGGTTCTCGCGATCTAACGCATGAGGGAAGTTCCTCGGAGGATCGCCGATAAACGTGTGAACATCTTGTTTATTTTTCAACACCTGGACCCGTCGCTTTTGATGGGAGGTGAAGTAACCGTCGAATGATACAATCACTGGGAGTCGGACTTCAGGATCTTCTGCTAGTTTAATAGCAATCAAGTTCATATCATAGACGATTTGCGGGTCACGGGCCATCAAGATGGGCCATCCCGTATTTAACGCGAAATATAAATCGGAATGATCTCCATGAATATTTAACGGTCCCGATACGGAGCGGTTGACCAAATTCAATACCATCGGAAATCTAGTTCCGGATTGAACAGGCAGCTGCTCTAACATATAGAGAAAGCCATTGGCACTTGTTGCATTAAAAACTCGCCCGCCGCCAGTTGATGCTCCGTAACAAATACCCGCGGATCCGTGTTCGCCATCGGCAGGAATCAAGACGATATCATGCTCTCCTTTGGCTTTCATCCCATCGAGAAACTGGGCAACTTCTGTAGAAGGGGAAATCGGAAAATAGCCCATTACATGATAATTAATTTGGTGTGCAGCATAGGCAGCCATTTCATTGCCTGATTCAAAAACAACAGTTTGCTCAACGGACCCTTGTTTAATCGATCCCTTTTCTTGTTCTAAATTAATGGACATGAAGATCCCGCCCTTTCCTTAATTTGAGGTAGCCAAATCATATAAATGCGGCACACGGTTCTTGTCTGCATAGCCGTCATTATATTCTCTTTCGCCTGATAATGCTTCAACAGGACATGCTGTGACGCATTTCAAGCAGCCTTTGCAATATTGGTAGTCAATCCCTTGGAGGAACATTTGCGGCCGGCCGCGTTTGTCTGCTTTTTCTTCCCAAACAAAGCAAAAGTCAGGGCAAGCCGTATCACAGGCTGCACAATTAATACATTTTTCTTCGTGAAAATGGGGCAGCATCCCGGCACGGGAAATGCTTAAATCCTTTAACATGCTGTTCCCTGGATTTGTAATGGTCCCGCCAATCGCTTGGGTTTGGTAGCCTAGGAGCGGTTCAGCTCTCCTAAAAGGTTCTGGTTCGTACCCATCATCAACCAAATAGGTTTTGAATGCGACTTCATTGTACCCTCGGTCAAACGTCCGAATATTTGGTTCAACCATGTGCGGATACTTTTTCTCGAATGTACGGCGAATCGTCTGTTTCATTGAATCAGGGTCTAAGAAGCCAAGGATTCGATAAAGCGCTCCCAACATTGCCGTGTTGGCTTTTGTTTGCTCTTCTAAAGCAATTCCGGTTGCATCAACAATGGCGATGGTTCCGCCAGTAATTTTCATTAACGTCTTAAGTTCATCTGGGGATTTTTGTGAATTCACTAAGATGTTGCTGTCGGGGTAAACCCCGCTTGTACAATCGATGGTTTTAAATAGGGCATCATGGAAGATCCCTACTACATGTGGACGTTCAATGGGTGTCGTGTCTCTGATGGTTGTTTCAGGTTCGCAAAAACGAATATGTGCTTTTACAGGGGAGCCTTTTTTCTCTGATCCGTAAGATGAAAAACCGATTCCGTTCAGTCCGTTTCCTACAACTCCATCTTCGGAAAGCATTTTTCCAGCCAAATTAGCTCCCAATCCGCCGATTGATTCAAGGCGAATTTCAAAAAAACCTAATTCATTGGTTTTCGGCAGTTTTGACAAACGTATTCCTCCTATCTGTTTAAGTCGACCTAACAATTGGAATTTTATAAATTTTCTATAAACTCTCCATTTTTATTGTAACAGGATAGAAAATCAATTACAACAGATTATTAAACGGAAAACGAACAATAGCCTTAAAACCCTTTTTTCATACTCTTTTTACAAAAATTTATCTATTAGAATATTTAATATTTACAACGTGATGTAGTACAGAATGAAAATGTTGTATAACAGTAACAAACAGATATAATATTCGGTCTATTTCGTATAAACCCTAGAAAGATGTAGCAAAAAACTTATAATGGGATATAATTAATCCAAAATGTGTTTGTTTATATATGGAGCACACAGCTGTATGGGGGAACGGTTTATGGTTGAAATAAAAACAATTAAAATTGATGGTGAAAGTATTCATGTCTTTAAAAGTGCCATCTATATTTTTGAATCAAGCTCGGGGTATACCTTGGAATTAGATATCATTGTAAGTGAGCTTGCAGTGAAAAAATATAAAAAGATAGAAAACCTGATTATTGAGATTGAATTAGCAGATGGCCGAATCATAAATTCGATTATGCATGTAAAAATCCTGTCAGGGGGATTGCCGCAGCTTAATTTATTTTGTGAACTTAATGACATTCAAGAGTATGAGGATTTCGAAATGGTGAACGAAAATGATTCAGGGTTTCCGGATATAGAAAACGGGATTACATTAGAAGAAATAAGAAAAGTGGAAATGCCAATTGAAGATATTAGTTTAAAATTAAAACTGCCAATCGACCAGGTTGAATGGTTAAAAAGTCAAAAAAAGGGAGCATTAAACGAAATGTTCCAAGCATTCATTTCGGATTATTGGAAAAAGTAGAATAGTCTCTAATACTAATGTATGAGATGATTTCCTCAATCCACAAAATTTGTAAAGTTCCTCCGACTTATTACGCATTTTTATAATTAAAAGCGAAAAAAATTCGTTTTGGATGTATAATAAGTACTTGTTATTTAATTGAAGGAGGAATTTATTTTGATGGTATGGACTATAGGCGGATTGTTTGTGTTATCCGTTTTATTACTGATCATTTCTATAGTAAAATCTAATCATGTGGCAAAAATGGAACATAATCAAATTGATGTGATACATATATCCACGATGAAAGAAATCAATGCCCTTCAAGAATCAATTCGGAATCTTGAGCTTGATATAGAAGTGGTAATAAAGGAAGCAGGGATTCAACTTTCTTCAGAGGAAAAGCTTTTCATGCGTGAAGTACTAGACTTATATAAACGCAATTACTCGATCGAAAGTATCGCAAAACAAAAACAAGTACCTGAAAGTGAAATTGAACAGAGGCTGGCTCCTTTTCAGAAAATAAAGGATGAAGGGAGAAAAGTTGCCAATGAGAATTAACTTATTAAGCAGCTTTGCAGCGGGAATTCTTATCGCAACAACAATTAGTGGAATTGTTTATTTCTCTAGTACAGGTGATGCGCCAAAAACAGCTGCCAAAATAGCCACTAACCAAAAAACAGTTAAGGTTCAATTATCTGAAAATGAGATGAAACAAAAGCTTGAAACGAAAAGTTATGTCGTTCAATCGAAAGCTGAATATGACAAGAATATGAAAGCTGCAAAGGCAACCGTCCAAAAACAAGCCCCGGCTGATGACAAAAAGCCTGCTAAAGAGGTTACACGAGTGGTCGTTGGCATATCCGATGGTATGACCAGTATCGATGTCGGAAAAATGCTTGAAAAAGCCAATTTGATTCCGAATGGATTTAACTTCTCAATGGATGTAGAGAAAAAAGGGCTAGATAAAAATTTGCGCCCCGGTATCTATGTAGTTGATAGTGAAATGTCCACCGATCAAATGATTACAACTATTTTTAAGTAAACTTAAATATAAAGAGGTGCCTGTCCCCAGTAACATCCTGTTGTAAAGCAGCGGGGGACAGGCACTTTTTTTAAGATTTCAAAGTTTGTTCAATATTTCACAAACTTTTATCGATTTTTGGTGTTATGATGGATTCATAAGATAACAAGGAGTGATATGACATGATGGTTTGTGACTGGAAGACTTTTTCAACAGATTCTGAAACGTATACCTTGGAAGCTTTTGAAGCTGCAGTGGGCGATGAATTTGAGGCAATGATGTTTAAAGAAAACGAAGACATTCCCGCATACATTTGGACAATAAACTATGTGATCATTGTTAAACGGTCTTCAAAAATACTAACAGATATTTCTTTTGAAAAGATTCCACGAAATCCAGTTTGCGAATAGCAAGACTCAGAATAACAGTTAGTAGCAGGTTATTATTTTTTTAAACATATTTGTGAAAACATTCACAAATATTTAAAGAATATTGAACTATCAAGGTATAACTGTACAAAAAGTTTCGCTAATTTTTAACCAAATGGAGTGATTGCAATGGCAATGGCAGAGAAAGCAGTTAAGGAAGAGCAAAGTGTAACTAAAATGATTGACCTTATTGTAGAGAATGCGCTACATGCTTTGGAAGAGTTCCGCACCTTTGACCAAGAAATGATTGACGAGATAGTCAAAGAAATGGCCCTGGCTGGTCTTGATCAGCATATGCCCCTTGCAAAACTGGCAGTTGAGGAAACGAAAAGAGGCGTCTATGAAGATAAAATCATCAAAAACATGTTTGCAACTGAATATGTCTATCATAATATCAAATATAATAAAACAGTTGGCATCATTAACGAAAATGAACATGAGGGGATCATCGAAATTGCTGAACCAGTTGGTGTGGTCGCAGGGGTAACACCTGTAACCAATCCGACTTCGACCACCATGTTTAAAGCCTTAATTTCAATAAAAACGAGAAATCCCATCGTTTTCGCATTCCATCCATCTGCACAGAAATGCAGCAGTGAAGCAGCGCGAGTCTTGAGGGACGCAGCAATCAAAGCTGGAGCGCCGATGAACTGTATTCAGTGGATTGAAACGCCATCCCTTGAAGCAACTCAAGCCCTGATGAACCATTCGAAAGTATCGATGATTCTTGCAACAGGCGGTGCTGGGATGGTTAAATCGGCCTACAGCTCTGGAAAACCGGCCCTCGGTGTAGGACCTGGTAACGTTCCTTGTTATATTGAAAAAACGGCCAATCTCTATCAAGCTGTCAATGACTTGATTTTATCAAAAACATTTGATAATGGCATGATTTGTGCATCCGAGCAAGCAGTTATTATTGATAAAGAAATTTACGCCACTGTCAAAAAGGAGCTCATTGCCAATAGTTGTTATTTTTTAAATGATGAAGAAAAGGAGAAAGTAGAAAAATTAGTCATTAATGAACATTCATGTGCGGTTAATCCTGATATTGTCGGGATGGCTGCCGCTAAAATTGCGGCATTGGCCGGCGTAACGATCCCTGAAGAGACAAAAATTCTTGTCGCTGAACTAGAGGGAGTCGGACCAGGATACCCGCTATCAAGAGAAAAATTGAGCCCGGTATTAGCGTGCTATACGGTTAGCAGTTTAGAAGAGGGATTAACAAGAGCGGAAGAAATGTTGGAATTTGGCGGTCTAGGGCATTCAGCCGTTATTCACTCCACGGATCAATCCGCTATCAAGCAGTTTGGTTTACGAATGAAAGCAGGGCGGATTATTGTGAATGCACCTTCCTCACAAGGAGCAATCGGCGATATTTATAATGCCTTTATGCCTTCCTTGACACTAGGCTGCGGTACGTATGGAGGAAACTCTGTTTCTACCAACGTTGGCGCCATTCATTTAATCAATATTAAAAAAGTGGCCAAAAGGAATGTCAATATGCAATGGTTTAAAGTGCCATCCAAAATATATTTTGAGAAAAATTCCACTCAGTATTTAGCTAAAATGCCGAAAATCTCTAAAGCATTCATTGTAACCGACCCAGGAATGGTGAAATTAGGCTATGTTGATCGGGTGCTTTATTATTTAAGAAAGCGTCCGGATTACGTCCATTGCGAAATTTTTTCAGAGGTGGAACCAGATCCATCCATCGAGACGGTTATGAAAGGTGCAGAAATGATGGCAAGATTCCAGCCGGATGTCATCATTGCCCTTGGCGGGGGTTCAGCAATGGATGCAGCCAAAGGAATGTGGCTGTTCTATGAACATCCAGATGCCGAATTCTTTGGACTGAGACAAAAATTCCTAGATATTAGAAAACGAATTGTGAAATATCCTCGTTTAGGAGAGAGAGCACAGTTCGTGGCGATTCCGACGACCTCTGGTACAGGATCTGAAGTAACATCATTCTCTGTTATCACTGATAAGGAAGCAAATATGAAATATCCGCTCGCTGATTATGAATTAACACCAGACGTAGCGATTATTGATCCACAGTTTGTGATGACGGTGCCAAAACATATTACTGCAGATACAGGAATGGACGTTTTGACACACGCCATAGAGGCCTATGTGTCCTGTATGGCCAATGATTATACAGATGGCCTCGCCATGAAAGCAATCCAGCTTATATTTGAGTATTTGCCAAGAGCCTATAAAAATGGAAGTGACGAATTAGCCCGAGAAAAAGTGCATAATGCATCAACAATTGCCGGTATGGCCTTTGCCAACGCATTCCTTGGCATCAACCATAGTCTTGCACATAAACTTGGGGCAGAATTCCATATTGCGCACGGACGGGCCAATACAATATTGCTGCCACATGTGATTCGCTATAATGCAGCAAAGCCTAGGAAGTTTACAGCGTTTCCGAAATATGACCATTTCATTGCTGACAAGCGTTATGCGGAAATTGCAAGAATACTTGGCCTTCAAGCTGATACTACGGAAGAAGGAGTCGAAAGTCTTGTTCAAGCCATTATTAAGCTAGCAGAAGAGCTTGAAATCCCGATGAGCCTTGAAGCCAATCATGTGGAGAAATCTCTTTTCGAAAGCAAGGTCGACTATCTCGCTGAAAAGGCGTTTGAAGACCAATGTACAACCGCTAATCCTAAGCTGCCATTAGTATCAGAATTGGCCGAAATTTATCTCCAAGCATACAAAGGGGTTTAACCTCTGCCCTGAAACGAATAAGAATTAAGTAAACAGCAGTGCATTCGTTTGGCAAATGCACTGCTGTTTTTGTAATTTAACTAATACATCGCCACAACACTATTAAATTGTTAAAGAAAAATTCACAGGTTTAAGGGTGAAATTATTATAAAATAAGAGTATGTTACATATTTCACAAATAATATAAGAGAAATTATTTTTTAAGGAGTTCACTTTATGGGCTACAGTAAACCAGACAAAATTATCGAGATCACCGTAGAAAATGGGGTTAAAAAAACAAAATATTCGGTTGTACAAACGATGATATTAGGTTTCGAAGCAGGTGCATTTATTGCTTTAGGTTACTTACTATTCATCCGGGTAACAGGAACGTTAACAGGAAATTTACAGGAGTTAAGCAGTCTGATCGGGGCATCCGTATTTCCAATCGGGCTGATTCTTACCTTACTTGCTGGTGGAGAGCTTTTGACCGGGAATATGATGGCTGTTCCGCTTGCAAGGTTGTCAAAACGAGTTACTTCTGGGCAGGTATTCAGAAATTGGTTTCTAGTAATGGTCAGCAACTTTATTGGTGCGATTTTTGTCGCCTATTTTTTCGGACACCTGGTTGGATTAACTGAAACCGGCCCTTACTTGGAAAAAACAATTAGTATCGCCGAACATAAACTTGAAGCCTCTTTTCTCCAAGCGTTTATTTCTGGGATTGGCTGTAATTGGCTGGTTGCTTCTGCTGTGTGGCTTTCCTATGGAGCCGACGATATGACAGGGAAAATTACTGGTATCTGGTTCCCAACCATGGCATTTGTCGCAATCGGATTTCAACACGTTGTTGCCAATATGTTTGTCATCCCTGCTGCCATCTTTGCTGGCCATTTTACTTGGTTGGAGTACGTTACTAATTTTATCCCTGTTTTCTTAGGAAACGCAGTTGGTGGAACCGTATTTATTGCCATGGCCTATTGGTACGCTTATAAAAAAGATGAACCCAACTACTTGGTTGAGCCCAAAGTTATTCACCCCATGGAGAAAACTAGGGCGAGATAGATTCCTAGTGTGCGAAGCAGGTGCCTGTTCACCAATGACGTAACGCTGTATAGCAACAGGGGTCAGGCACCGTTTCTTACAATTGAACCTCGAGCCATTTTCGTACACTATTGATAAACCAGATTTTTGTGCTTTTTTGTATGTCTGCAATGGTTAATGTCTTTTCGTGAATTTCTCCGGTTATTAGTAACTTTTCACGAAATGTGCCAGCTAATAAGCCGCTTTTCACGGGCGGTGTCCACAATAATCCATCGATTTCTAGGACGAGATTCCCATTAGTAAACTCAGTCAACTCTCCGTCTTCATTCCAAAGGAGCACGTCGAACACATGAGCAGGTTTCTTCATTTGAAAGGGGGAGTAAATTTCCCGATTCGTTGTTTTATGATATAGGAAGGGCACGTTTTTATCTAGCGGTTTGTCGGCAATCATAACCTTCAGTGCAGCGTCCTGGGGTATGATCGGGCTTCCTTCAATGATACTTTCCCCGTCATTTGCCAAAAGGAGACGAACTTTTAACTTACCCTCGTTATTTTGTCTCGAAAACGCTTGTAATGCCTCTTTGACATCTTCCAAATTACATGGAAAACCGAAGTATTGAGCTGAATTTTTTAAGCGATTGAGATGTTCATCTAACAAGAAATAGCTTCCGGCATCTAATAATAAGCTTTCCAGCAATTGAAAGGCTGGTCTGTTTTCTTCAAGTAAACTTGCTTTTGCAATGATTTCTTCGTATTCACCTTCAGTAGTTGAATCCCAGGTAATCCCGCCGCCAACTCCGTAGGTCGCCTTTCCAGATTGGTGTTCAATCAAAACGGTTCTGATCGGTACGTTAAAAATAGCTTCCTTATTCGGAGTAATAAAACCAATTGCCCCACAATAAACATTACGCGGTGTTGTTTCTAAATCAGCTATGATATTCATCGTGCTGATTTTTGGAGCACCAGTAATCGAGCCGCAAGGGAACAGGGCTTTAAATATATCAACGAGTTTAGAATTGGCTGAAACCTTTGCTGTAATGCTTGAAGTCATTTGATGAACGGTAGGGTAACGTTCAATTTCAAACAGCTTTGGAACGGAAACTGTACCAGGTTCAGCAATGATACCTAAGTCATTTCGCAGCAGATCGACAATCATGAGATTTTCAGCGCGGTTTTTTTCAGAATGATAGAGCCAGTTGGCGTTTTCTTCATCCTCTGCAGCGGTTTTTCCTCTTTTCATTGTTCCTTTCATCGGTCGAGTAGTAATTTGGTCACCCTCTAAATGAAAAAACAGTTCAGGAGATGCAGACAAAATACTATGCTCACCAGTGTTGATGTAGGCACAATAATTGGAAGCTTGAGCTCTCTTTAATTTCTCGAAATAAGCGATATCGTCACCTTGGAAGTGAGCGGTAAGTCGAATCGTATAGTTTGTCTGGTAGGAATCGCCACTTTCAATCGCTTGTTTTATCGATAGAATCGATTGATTGTACTCATCCGTACTAACTGAGGGTTTCCACTCGGTGTATGAATACGCTTCAGAACTGCTGAGCGGTTGATGGAGCGGCTCCGAAAAGATTCCAAACCAGAGCAGTGGCATTGAACTCTTGTCCTTGACTTTATAAGCAGAATCGAAGGCGGGCGCACTTTCGTATGATAAAAAACCAGCAGCATAAAACCCGTTATCAACAGCATCCTGAACGAGTTTAAACCTCGGCAATACCTCTTCGATTGTATATGCAATAATCACCTTGATTGGATCTTGAAATGTAAGCGGTTTTATGTTGCCGTTCGAATCAGCAAATTCAAACGATAACAGCGGGTGTTGTTTCATGTTATTTGTCTTCATCTTTGGGTTCCTTTGATTTTTGTAAAAACTAATTTAGTTTAATGGTATACCAAGAATACAATAAAATTAAAACCATTCGATGTCAATGTTTAAAATGAAAATCGTTTCATTAAGGATATTGACATCAGCGTCACAACTGACTACAATTTTAATTAAGTTAATTTGTGTTTAAAAAGGAGTAATAGAATTATGGAAATGAATAAATCTGAAAATGTTACAAGGACGGATCGGCGCAAGGCTAGGATTAGGGAGCAGCTTGTTGCTGGAGCGATGAAAGCGTTTACTGAAGTTGGTTATATGAAAACGACGGTGGATGATATTACATCCCGTGCTGACGTTGGGCATGGAACCTTTTACCACCATTTTAAAAATAAGCAGGACCTCCTCGGTAAGTTGGTTGACGAGCTGGCCGATAAGGTAAATGACTATGTTCAGCCGAAAAATATGCAATTAAGTATTTATGAAAGAATGAGATATGAAGCCCGGGGGATTTTGGAATATTATGTTAATAATAGAAGTATTCTATTGGCATTAAAAGAAGCGGTAATGGTAGATAAGCAATTCGAGGGAAAATGGCTGAAAATCAGCGAAAGCTTATTTAAACGAATTGAACATGACATCAAAGGATCGGTGGATAAGGGCTACTGCCACAACATTAATGTAGATGTAACCATCCGCTCGTTAACTTGTATGTTTGAGGGATATGGTCATTATTTAATGACGGAGGCCTCGGGTTCTGAGGAGATCAAAGCTGTTGCAGATTCTCTAACAGACTTATGCTATCGAGCCATTTTTAAAACACAATAATTTTGGTAAAAAGAAGAACCATATATCTTCTTGAAAGCTAAAAGGGGGAAAGGACATTGCTGAACCAAATAGGAGTCACACAAGTTACCATTCCGCTGCCATTCCGATTAAATCATGTCAATTGTTTTTTAGCAGAAGGGGATAGGGGCTGGACGATTATTGATGCAGGATTAAATACAGAAGTGACGGAAACTATTTGGAAACCAATTATTGAGAAACATGATGTGAAGGATATCATCTTAACACACTATCACCCTGACCATTTTGGCTTTGCCGGAATACTGCAGGAAATAACAAGCGCTAATGTTTGGATGACAGAGGTGGATGCGCAGGCAGGTCTAAGCTATTGGGAACCCGCTTCTATGGAATGTGTAAAAAAGAATTTTTACACTTACGGGCTCCCAGAAGACGATCTATCAGAATTAATCGTTGATGAAGAAAGGTTTCTTAATCGAGTTCAACCGTATCCTAAGGTTAATCAGTATCTCACAGAGGGAATGAAACTATTATTTGGAAAATACGAATATGAAGTTATTTTCACTCCAGGTCATTCAGATGGGTTAATTACATTATATAACAAAGAAAATAGGATCCTTTTTTCTACTGACCATATCTTACCTAGAATATCACCGAATATTTCTTATTTTTTCAGAGGTATTCGCAATCCGCTTGAGGCCTTCTTTCAATCGCTAAACAAAATTAAATGTTTAAATGCAGATGTTGTCATACCTTCCCATGGCAAGCCTTTCCGAAATGCGAATAAGAGAATAGATGAATTATTGGCGCATCATCAAGAGAGGTTGGAAATCGTCTATCAATCTATTAAGCAACCTGCGTCGATTATTGAAGTGAGCCGGCAGCTTTTTAAAAATTTAACCATTCACGAGACTAGGTTTGCAATTGGGGAAACCTTAGCTCATTTGGAATACCTATTTTTGAATCAGCAGTGTAAAAGAAGTTTTGAAGACAGTACATGGTATTACGAGGCTGTTTAGGAGTATTCAAAAAAAATTTATGAAATTATTGACATTGTAGTCATATATGCCTACAATGTCAATTGAGGGAATAGTCGGAATATTACAACAGGGGTTTTGTGGAGGTGATGAATATCGAGAACAAATAGTAAATAAGAAAAGACATTTTTTGACATTATGATTCTTCGGCACATAAGACTAAAAAAGGAATAATCTTCAAACTTTCTTCTTTTACTTCACCTCAGCTAATCATACTTAAGATGATGTCCTAAACTTAAACTGTCAAGGGGAGATCGATATGGAAAACCACAATGTATATCACACTAGACGTTTAACTGAATCGTATTGGCCGGCTGATACATCAAGAACCTTGCATGACTCAACGGTTGCTCAGGTATTACGGCAAGTAGCAGCAGAGGTACCGAATCGCATTGCACTAATTGATGGGGTAAAGGACCCAGCTAATCGCAGACGCTGGACCTACGCTCAACTCCTCACGGACGCTGAACGAGTGGCAGCAGCCCTGCTAAACAAGTTCAAGCCTGGTGAGCGGGTGGCCATTTGGGCGCCAAATAGTATTGAATGGGTGTTAATCGAATATGGCTGCGCGATTGCAGGAATCATATTGGTCACGGTGAACCCAGCCTTAAGGGGAAAAGAACTCGAATATGTTTTACGGCAATCAGAGACAGCAGGTCTATTCCTAACAGAGGAATATCGCGGTCACAATATGCTTCAAACCGCCAAACAAGTCAGTGAAAGTTTACCCACATTGAGAGAAATAATCCATTTTTCTGAATTCGAGGATTTCATTCATTCCGAGAACAAGTCTGTAACCTTCCCAGAAGTTAAACCAGAAGATCCTTTTGTGATTATGTACACGTCGGGAACGACCGGCAAGCCAAAAGGAGCAATCCTGCATAACAAGGGTATGACCAATAGTACAAAATTCATGGCCGAACGTGCCGGAATGGAAGAAGGTGGCGTGTGGGTAAATGTCATGCCATTGGTTCATATGGGCGGGTGTGGTTTCGCTGTATTGGGGACGCTGCAACAGCGTGGTACCCATGTACTAGTCGGTGGTTTTGATCCAGGGCTTTTTCTTAAGCTTGTTGAGGAGGAGAAGGGGACATTTGCTCTCCTTGTTCCGACGATGGTTGAAGCAATCTTAAACTTTCCTGAACGTGGTCACTATGATCTTTCGACATTGAACTCTATTTTGTCTGGAGCATCGAAGGTGGAGCCATATTTGGTTCGCCGTGTTAAAAAGGAATTGGGCTGTGGGATGTCGATCGTGTGCGGGCAAACAGAGATGCATGGAGGGACGACGCAAACACATCTCGATGATACACCAGAGGACCAGGCTGAAACTATTGGTCAGGCCTATCCACACATCGAGGTAAAAATCGCAGACCCAGCAACCGGTGAAGTGCTCCCGCTTGGGACGGATGGTGAAATCTGCTGCCGTGGTTATCAAACAATGCTTGGCTATTATCGTATGCCAGAAGAAACGGCTGCTACACTCAAGGATGATGGATGGCTCCACTCAGGCGATTTTGGCTCCATGGATGAACGCGGTTTCATAAAAATTAGGGGACGATTAAAAGATTTGATTATTCGCGGTGGTGTAAACATCTACCCGATTGAAGTAGAAAACCTACTGAAAGAACATCCGAAGATTGGAAACGTATCAGTTGTTGGCTTACCAGATGAATACTGGGGAGAGCAAGTGGCGGCGATCATTATCCCAAAGTCTCCTGAGAACAAACCAACGGAAGAAGAATTAACCGAATACTGTAAAGCAAATTTGGCGAGTTATAAAAGGCCAAGATTTTGGTTTTTCGTTAATGAGTTCCCGACAACTGCAGCAGGTAAAATCCAAAAGTTCAAGCTACAAGAAATGGTTTTAAAAGACCAACCGCAGCTAAATAAAAGATAGCGTTGAATAAAGTTATGAGATCTTTTTGTCAAAAAAGGGATTTAAATGCTTAGTGTATGAAAAATAATGTTTCAGAGATTAAATACGAATGAACAAAGGGAGCTGCAAATTGAGCTCTCTATTTCTGATTTTTCAAAGTGAAACTAGGGACTAAGTAAGCATAAATGCATATAATTAAGTTATTGACACCATTGTCATATATGACTACAATGTATTTAAAGGAATTATCTGAATATTGAAGAAAGGTAGAACATCCTTGAACGATTGGTAAATATTCTCGCTTAAAAGGTGTATGCCTGCGTTCAACTACAGAATTTGCAGTTAGTCCATTTATAAAGAGCAGGAGGTTAGATTGGTTTATGGAGGATGTATATATCATTGGAATCGGGATGAATAAATTTGGTAAGTATCCGTTTGAGACTGTTCGCACGATGGCGGAGGAAGTGATACAACAAGCATTAAAGGATGCTGGGATAAACAAAGGTGATTTAGAGGCAGGATTCTTCTCTAATACCTTTTGGGGAATGTTTAATGCGCAGCATTCGATTCGCGGGCAGGTAGTTTTCAGGGGAATAGGAATGGACCGGATCCCTGTAACCAATGTTGAAAACGCCTGTGCAGGTGCATCAACTGCGCTTCACCTAGCCTACACGGGAATACGGGCAGGAATGTATGACGTCGCCATTGCTGTCGGCTCTGAAAAGCTTACGAACCCAGACAAAGCAAAATCATTATCTGCTTATTCCAGTTGTATGGATGTCGAAAATTTCGAAAAACAGGTAGGGTTGCTATTGGATTATGGAAGAAATTTCGAGGGTTCACAGCCTCCAGAAGAATCCGCACCTGGGACTGGCAGAAGTGTTTTTATGGATGTTTACGCGATGATGACTCGTTGGCATATGAACAAGTATGGAACGACGCAAAGACAATTGGCAGCGATTGCATCCAAGAATCACTTTCATTCTTCGCTCAATCCTCATGCACAGTATCAGAACCGAATGAGCATTGAGGAAGTTTTAAACGACAACCCTGTAACTTTTCCTTTGACACGGAGTATGTGTGCTCCGGTAGGAGACGGTGCAGCAGCGGTCATCGTTTGCTCAGAATCTTTCCTGAAAAAGCTAAGGAAAACCCGTCCAGTAAAAATTCTCGCTTCGGTGCATGGGCAAGGCTCCGATAGAGATCTTGACGGTGAGGATATCGGCGAAAGACTTGCCAAGGCTGCCTATGAGAAAGCAGGACTCGGTCCTCAGGATATTGACCTTGCTGAATTACATGATGCTACCGCATACGGGGAACTGCACCAAAGCGAGGCGATGGGATTTTGTCCGCATGGAGAGGGAGGTTCATTTGCTGAATCAGGTGCTACAACATTGGGGGGATCCATCCCAATCAATACGAGTGGTGGACTTGAGAGTAGAGGACACCCTATTGGTGCCTCCGGCCTTGCACAGATTTACGAAGTTGTCACACAGCTAAGAGGAGAAGCAGGGGACAGACAGGTGATTGGTGCAAGGATCGGCCTTGCTGAGAACGGCGGCGGCAGTATTGGTGTTGAAGAAGCTGCCATGTGCATTCATATTTTAGAAAAAGTGTGACCGCCAAACATATAGCGAAGGAAGTGGGAGTGTGGATTTTAATCTATCGGACGAATTAAATATGATAAAAGATATGACGTACAAGTTTGCTGTCAATGAAATCGCTCCACATTCATCGGAATGTGATAAAGAAGAAAAGTATACACCTGAAATCCGGAAGAAAGCCGCGGAATTGGGACTGGTTGGAGCCTGGATTCCGGAAGAGTATGGCGGAGCTGGGATGGGAATCTTAGGGCAAGCCGTTATTACGGAACAGCTCTCCCGAGTGGATATGGGGATTGGCACAAATATAATTACCGCCAGCTTCGGATGTGAAGCGATTTATCTTTACGGAACAGAGGAGCAGAAACAGAAGTATTTGCCGCAAGTTTGCCAAGGGGAGTGGGTTTCCTCAGGTGCCTTCACCGAGCCGAATGCTGGTACCGATGCTGCAGGATATTTAACGCGGGCTGTCCGTGATGGTGATGATTTCGTGATTAATGGCAGTAAAATATTTATCACCAATGGAACGGTTTGTGATTTTATGGTCGTGCAGGCGATTACCCAACCAGATGAAAAAAGGCACAAGCGATTCTCCCAAATTATCGTTGACGCGAATACAGATGGAATCACAAGAACGAAACTGCATGGAAAATTGGGAATTCGGGCCAGTGACACCGCCCAAATTTCTTTCGAGAATGTCCGTGTATCCCAGTCTAATCTTGTCGGGACCGATGGCAAAGGGTTCCCTCAGCTCATGCACTTCTTTGATATTACCCGGATGATGGTTGCCGCTCAGGCGCTAGGAATATCTCAGGCCTGCCTCGATGCTGCGGTCAAGTATTCGAAAGAAAGATATGCTTTTGGAAACCCAATCGGCAGTTACCAAGCCACCATGACCAAATTGACTGAAATGGCAGTCAAAATTGAAGCGCTGCGAAATCTTGTTTATAAAGCGGCATGGCTCGTTGATACGGGAAAACCCGATTTTACTCTATCCGCAATGGCTAAATATCTGGGTGGTCAGACAGCCGTTTTTTGTGCAAACGCTGCCATAGAAATTCATGGTGGATACGGTTATATGGAGGAATACAGCGTTCAGAAATGGTATCGCGATGCTAAAATTCTCGAAATCTATGAAGGAACGAAGGAAGCCGAGGTCATGGCAATCGGCCGTGTTCTGCAATCGTAAGAACCGCTAGCGATATATATCTGAGATTGAAATCTAATTTTACAAAAAGGGAGAAAAACATGCTTACGAATCTTGAAGGAAAAGTTGCTCTTGTTACTGGCGGGACGAATGGAATTGGCAAAGCCACAGCTTTAAAGCTCGCAAAGAGTGGAGCTGATGTGGTGATAAGTGGCAGAAACCACGAAGCAGGAATGCAGGTGGTTTCTGAAATAAAGGAATTGGGCAGAAGAGCTGTATTTATAGAATGTGACTTGTTTGTCTATGATTCTGTTAAAGAAATGGCTGACAGGGCCGTTGCTGAAATGGGAAAGATTGATATTTTAATAGCGAACGGGGGAGCCACCGTTCAATATGCCAAGTTTTTTCATGAACTGGATCCAAATGACTATGATGGCTGTCTAAACAGTCAACAATCATCCCGGCTTTATGCGATCCGCGCTTTGCTCGACCATATGAGAGAGCAGAATTATGGAAAAATTGTCATTATTACCAGCGATGCCGGGAGAATTGCAACGCCACGAGAATCTCTCATTGGGTCGGCAGCGGCAGGGCTGGTACTAATGAATAAAGCTTTAGCCAATGAATTCGCCCGCTGGCAAATTCGGGTGAATGCCCTTTGTTTAACGGTCATTCAGGACACTCCTGGATTCGATGCTGTTATGGCTACCGAGGCCAGTCATGTATTTCAAAAAGCGGTCGATCGGGCAAAGCTCGGGCTTCCAAATGCAGAAGATGTCGCAGAGGCTGCGCTATTCTTTGCCTCGCCTGAATCTGACCGGATTACTGGTCAAACTCTCAGTATTAATGGGGGTCTATCATTCGCAGGCTAACACATCGCAATTCCTTTTGTTTTCGTAACTTATTAACAATACAAAAAGTAAAGGAAGAAATTAAAGGAGGGACCATGATAATGTATCAAAATTTATCAGCAGATGAAATCTTAAATAATTTGACCCAAATAGCAGCGGACCCCTATGAAAGAGCGAAAGAGTGGAAAATGGAAACAGGCTCAAAGATTATTGGATGTTACATCATGCATTTTCCAGAAGAATTACTTCATGCAGCGGGAATTTTACCGATTGTCCTACAAGTAAAAGAGGAACCCATTACCTCTGGGCACGCATATTATCCTGCCTATTTCTGTGGTCCCACCCGCAGTGTTGTCGATCAGGCGGCTAAGGGAGAATTAGACTTCCTTGACGCATTCGTTGGCGGAGATTATTGTATTCAAGCCGTTGGCGGTTCGGAGGTAGTAGGAAATCTTCTTCCGAAGGTTAACAACATGTTTTTCCGCTTGCCTGTTGGTAATCAGCCATGGACGCATGGAGATATTGTTCAAGGCTTAAAGGAATTAAAGCGAGATACTGAAAGATTCACAGGCAGAGAGATTAGTGCCGAGTCCATCCGTGAAAGCATTCGCATCTATAACAAGAATCGCAGCCTTATCAAAGAACTATACGAGTTAAGAACATCCAAACCTGGGATTCTAAGTTCTGGTGAGATGATGTCGATTATTAAATCCAGTATGGTCATGCCGAAGGAAGAGCATAACGCGATATTAGAAAGCCTATTGCCAAAGCTTGCCGAACAAAAGGATTCTAAACGGCAGGACGCAGTACGTGTCTTCTTATCTGGCAGCTTTTGTGGAGCTCCGAAAAACGAAATATTGTCGCTCGTTGAAGAGTCAGGGGCTGTTGTGGTCGGAGATGATCTTTTCCACGGCTTCAGATATATTAGTGACAATATTGGTGAGGATGACAGGGAGCCGTTGGAGGCAATCGCTGCTCATTATATTGATAAGAACACGAACGTCCCTTGTCCAACTCGATGTGACCCTAAAACCGATTGGCCTCAATACCTTGTTGACTCGATGAGAAAGCATAAGGCAGACCAACTCGTCATTGTGATGGCACAATTTTGCGAACCGCATATGTTCTTCTATCCAGATATCAAAGATGCGATGCAAGCGGCTGGAATCCCTCACCTGCTCTTAGAAATCTCACACGAACTTGATTCGATTGAAACCATTAAGACTAGATTAGAAGCCTTTGTTGAAATGGCTGTTTAAATGCTTGTAACAAAAATAGAAAGGAATGATGATAAATGGCAGTACAGGAAGCGAAAAGAGCGAATAGGCTAAAATCAGGAAAATTGGTTAACAAGCTGGTCAATGAGTATTGGGAGGATCTAATTAATGCTAAGAAGACTGGCAAAAAGGTCATTTATACGACTGGTCTGCCAATTGGTCCATTTATGGCAGCTCAGGATTTGGCGTGGATCCATGGAGAAGGGTACGGTGCACGTGTAGCAGCGAGACACGAGGAAAAAGAACCGCAAACCTTTGCAGAGAACCGCGGATTTAATCGTGAACTTTGCTCCTATGCCCGAACACAGATGGGTTGTGCGATGTTCGCTGAATTTGGGGTCCCGGATGATTTAATGCCAGGTCCAATTGCAACCGAAATACCGGCGCCTGACGCTATTGTAACCTGCTATCCAGGCTGTTCAACAGGTCCACAGTGGGATTGGGCCATCGAGCGTGTCTTTGGTAAAAAAATCCCGTGGTTCAATGTCGTCATTCCGTATCATATGGGTCGTAACGGCTCTACTTATATGAAAGGGGAAGAGTTTGAGGAAAATGTGAAATACGTTGAAAGACAGTTTGAAGATTTGATTAAGTTTTTAGAGGTAATAAGCGGGAAGCCTTATAATTGGGATAAATTTCAAGAGTTAATGGGTGTCACCAAGAAGGTTGGGCAACTTCGGATGGAGGCTATGGAACTATGTAAGGCGAAACCAGCTCCTGCCAGCTTCTTCGATTGGTCCATTCAAATTGCACCGGTCAATTATCTCACAGCATGGCCGGGAACAATAGAAGCAATGGAAGCGGTTAAAGCGGAAGTACAAGAGAGGCTCGACAATGGTGTAAGTGCTGTTCCGACCGAAAAGTATCGCATTTTCTGGGAAGGAATCATGAATTGGAATAAGCTTGGCTGGATGGCTGATAAGTTTGCCAGTTATGATGCCACAGTAGTCGCTGGCCGATATACACATATGGCCTTCTGGCATGAACCAGATTCGATTGACCCTGAACATCCGCTGAGGGGAATTGCGATTAATCACCTTGAATGCCAACTAAATCTTGGTTATCCGATAACAGAGGAACGGATGATGACATTATCCAAGGAATATTCCATCGATGGTATTGTCTTTCATGGTGCAAGAACATGCCGATCGTTCTCCCGTTCACATTTCTTGTTAGCTGAAAACCTGAATAAAAAGATGGGCATCCAATCTACTTCGTTTGAAGGTGACATGGTAGACGATTCATTCTACAAGGAAGAACTCGTCAACACCCGAATCGAAGCCCTAATTGAAAGCCTAGAAGCTCAGAAAAGCAGATAAAGGAGTGAGTTAGATGACATCGAAAACAGATGGTTCTTCCTTTTTCACAATGGGTGTGGATAGTGGTTCACTAACCGGCAAAGCAGTAATTATCGACGGAAATAAGCAAATTGTTTCACACAGCGTTAAACAGCTGGGATTTGTTAGTCAAAAAGCGGTTACCATGGCAATTGATGAGGCACTGGACAAAGCGGGATTGGGACTCGATGATATCGCTTTTACAGTAAGTACTGGTTATGGACGGAAACGATTAGAAATTGCCGGAAAGAATCTAACGGAAATAAGCTGCCATGCAAAGGGGGCCAACTATCTTTATCCCGAAGTAAAGACGGTGATTGATATTGGCGGCCAGGATAGTAAAGTAATCGCAGTCGACCCGTCAGGAAACGTTAAAAACTTTGCCATGAATGACAAATGTGCTGCCGGTACCGGCCAATTTTTAGAAGTACTCGCTAGGGCATTAGATGTTGAACTGACTGAAATTGGAGAGTTGTCGATGCAATCTGATGCAGATATCAAAATCAGCAGCATGTGTACAACATTTGCGGAGTCAGAAGTCATTTCCTTAGTTGCTGAAGGACACTCAACGATTGACATTCTCTCCGGAATGCATAAGGCCATTTCAGGGAGAATGAAAGGATTGGTTGGCCGTGTTGGGATGCAGAAGCCAGTCATGATGACAGGTGGAGGCGCTAAAAATATAGGCTTGGTCCATGCTTTAGAAAAATCATTAGGTGTTTCTATTTTTATCCCTAGCGAACCCCAGATAGTTGGTGCCTTAGGGGCAGCTTTATTCGCAAATGACTTTGCAACAGGGATTAGGAAAAAGGTAGAAGAGGAACAAGATTTAGATAAGTCCCGGGCACCTGCAAAAGATTGTGCGAGTTGTTCAATACAGAATTATCAACTGAACAAGACCACCTAAACCACATTTAGACATCGGAACGGAAGGGAGAAGATCATGAAGTACGAAACAATCCAATTTGAGCGTCGGGGTGCCGGCGCTTGGATTATTTTAAATAGTCCTGAAAAGATGAACTCGGTATCATCAACCATGCTCATGGAGTTGGAGACTGTACTATCTGAATGCCAATCTGACAGTACAGTTCAGGCAATTGTCCTTACCGGGACAGGGAAAGCCTTTTGTGCTGGGGCAGACCTAAAAAACGTGCTATCCTCACTTAATCATTCCGAACCGGGGATGAAAGACTTCCTCGATCAATTTGATGAGGTGTGCGGACTGATTCGGAAAATGCCAAAGCCAGTCATTGCCGCGATTAACGGTCTTGCACTGGCAGGGGGACTGGAACTTGTTATGTGCTGTGATATCGTTTATGCAGCAGAAAGTGCCAAAATCGGTGATGCACACTCTAACTTTGGTGTATTTCCCGGTGCAGGAGGCGCGGCAATACTACCAAGGAAAATCGGACTCAACCGGGCTAAGTATCTCCTCTTCAGCGGCGATTTTCTTTCTGCAGCCGAACTTGAACGGTTTGGTTTGGTGAACCAGGTTGTTCCGGATGGGGACCTTGGTCTGGAAGTGGAGAAGTTTGTTGAGAAACTGGCTACAAAAAGTCCATTGGTGCTCCGTCGAATGAAGGAAGTGGCGAACGCATCTGTGGATCAAACGCAGGATGCAGCATTGCGCCACGAGATGCTAAACCTCAGGCAGCATGTCCGCTCCTACGATCTTGCCGAGGGACTTAAAGCATTCGCTGAGAAACGCAAACCTGAATTCAAGGGTTATTGAGAGGAAGGTGACAAAAAGTGAAATTAGAAAATCGTGTGTTTATCATTTCCGGCGGTGCATCGGGTCTCGGTGAGGCATGTTCACGATTGTTTGTTGAAAAGGGCGCTAAAGTTGGAATTTTAGATATGAATGAGGATCGCGGGGAGAATCTGGCGAGGGAACTTGGTGAATCCGCCGTTTTCTGCAGGACAGATGTGAGTGATGAAAGCTCCGTCCGCGATGCCGTAGCAGAGATTACTTCGGTGTTTGGTGCTATTCATGTGGCGGTCAATTGTGCAGGTCTGATATATGCGGCAAAGGTCCACTCAAAGAAGGGACTTTTTCCAATGGATATGTTTAATAAAGTGATACAGGTAAATTTAATCGGGACAATGAACGTGGTCCGGTATGCAGTACAAGAAATGCTGAAGAATGAGCCAGATGAAAATGGGGAGAGGGGTGTTATTGTCAATACAGCTTCGGCGGCGGCCTTTGCCGGTCAGTTGGGACAGGCGGCTTACAGTGCTTCCAAAGCCGGAGTGGTCGGCATGACGCTTCCCATTGCCCGTGAGATTGGGGATTACGGAATGCGGATTGTTTCCATTTCACCAGGTCTTTTCGATACACAAATGTCTAGCGGCATGCCTGAGTCCTTTAAGCAGGAGATTTCGCAGCATATTCCTTTCCCGAAAAGGTTGGGCAGACCGTCAGAATATGCGGCAACGGTTAGTCATATTGTAGAGAATCCTTATCTTAATGGAACGACGATAATGCTGGACGGGGCAGCGCAGCTGCCAGCGAAATAAACGAGATTAGTCAATAAATGAAACATTCAGAAAGGAGAATATAGATGGCTGGAGCACTTGAAGGTTTAAAAATACTAGATTTTAGTACTTTGGTTCCGGGACCTTATGCGACCATGTGTCTGGCTGATATGGGAGCGGATGTTCTTAGAATTAAATCAGGAACTAGACCTGATGTGGTTGATTTTTTGCCGCCTTTCCTGCCTGAGACAATGTTGTCATCCGTGTCGGCGCAATTAAGCAGAAATAAAAAGCTCATGACCCTAAATCTTAAGGATTCTCGTGCACGAGAAGTGATTCACCAGCTTCTGGGTGAGTACGATATTATCATTGAGCAATTTCGCCCGGGCGTGATGGCGAAATTACATCTCGATTACGAGAGCCTTAAAAAGGTAAACCCAAGACTGATTTATTGCTCGTTAACTGGTTATGGGCAGACAGGTCCGATGAGAACTCGGGCGGGACACGACATTAACTACATAGCGATGTCAGGCGTCGCATCATACTCAGGGAAAAAAGAGTCGGGACCGCCACTTTTAGGAGTGCAAATCGGAGACATTGCTTCAGGTTCTAACAATGCCATAATTGGCATTCTGTCAGCTGTCATTTATCGAGAGCGGACTGGTAAGGGGCAGCATATTGATGTTTCGATGACCGACGGAATGATTGCCTTCAATTCGTTCATGCAAGGGGCTGCCTATTTAGTCGATGGGAAAGACGTGGGAATGGAAGAAAACCTTGTTAATGGAGGCTCTTTGTATGATTATTATGAAACGCAAGACGGCAGATACTTGAGTTTTGGCGGTGTCGAGCCGCAATTTTTCAAACAGTTTTGCCAAACGATTGGCAGGCCTGACTTTGCGACAGGTGGAGTGACACCAAAGAATGGAACCGCAATCAAGGAAGAGATTCGCCAGATTATTAGAACGAGAACATTAGAAGATTGGATGGACCTATTCAATGAAGCGGATGCCTGCGTTGAGCCAGTCCTTAAACTTTCTGAAGTATTAGATAGTCCGCTTGTTCGGGAGCGGGGAATGGTTGTAGAGGTTCCCGGACCAAATGGAAACAAAATAAAACAGATTGCCAATCCGATTAAGTTTTCGGAGTCTTTACCTGAGTATCGGCATACAGGGATTCCGCTATCACAGGCAAACACCGACGCAATTATGAAAAGTCTAGGATACTCTCAAACCGAAATTGAGGAATTGGCCAATACAGGCCTTTTCAGTTAAAAGACTTTTTCGTAGATAGTAGCTAGATATTCAAGGAGGAAACATTTTGTCAATGAAAAAATTAGTTAAACTTCATTTTGAAAACAAGACGGCAGTTATCACGATTGATCATCCGCCAGTTAACGCACTTAACCGCCAGATTATGGATGAGTTTGAACAAACACTTGAAGAGCTAAAGCGCAATTCCAATGCACAGGCAATCATCATTACCGGTGCCGGAGAGAAAGCATTTGTTGCCGGGGCAGATATCACGCAGTTTCTCGATATAACGCCAGAAATAGGTTATGAACTGACGAAAATCGGCCAGCGTATTTTTGATCAGCTTGAAGCCTTTGACATCCCGGTTATTGCGGCTATTGACGGATTTGCGCTTGGAGCTGGCTGTGAACTTGCCATGGCTTGTGATATGAGAATTGCTGGAGAAAAGGCGAAATTTGGTCAGCCAGAGGTGAATTTAGGAATTATTCCAGGGTACGGCGGAACTCAGCGATTACCAAGATTGGTCGGTGCTGGTAAAGCTAAAGAGCTTATTTTTACCGGTGATGTTATTGAGGCTAGTGAAGCATACCGAATTGGATTAGTGGATATTCTCGTTCCTAGCGGGGAAGCCCTAAGTCAGGCTCTTAGCTTATCTGCCAAGATTCAGAAAAAGGCACCATTTGCAATCGGCGCGGCCAAAAAGGCTATTACTAAAGGGCTGGATCTACCGCTAGCGGATGCATTAAACCTAGAGGCTGAGTTGTTTAAAGAGCTTTGCTCCACGGAAGATCAAAAGGAAGGTGCAAGGGCATTTTTAGCGAAGGAAAAGCCAAGGTTTCAAGGGAAGTAGCACCCTTTTTTTAGGGCACTATACCTTCATCCATCAGATTTTTTAAGAAATAATAACTTTTGAAAGAAGGGAGAGGCAAATATGGCTGAAGCTATTAAGATAAGTATTCAAAACGGAATTGGTGCTATTTCTTTCAGTCGTCCAGAGAAGTTGAACTCACTTTCAACCGATTTAGTAGAATCTCTTACTGAAGCAATGTTAAGCCTGGATAAAAATGCCGAAGTCAAAGTGGTTCTCCTATCAGGCGAAGGGAAATCTTACTGCGCCGGAGGAGATTTGGAAACCATCATGCAGTTTACGAAACCCGATGAAATCGCCAATTATCTGCAAAAGGCTATTAACCTAACAAGAATCATTCTGAATATGGAGAAATATGTGATTTCTGCTGTCCATGGATATGCTGCTGGAGCCGGGTTTAGTCTTGCACTAGCTTCCGATTTTATTGTCGCTGACCGCTCAGCGAAGTTTGGGTTAAGCTTTGTGAATCTGGGAGTGATTCCTGATCTTGGCTTAATGAAGTTATTATCGGAACGAGTACCAATGGCCATTGCCAAGGAATGGATTGTTTCCGGTAAGATTGTTGGAATGGAAGAGGCAAAGAACTGGGGCATCGTCAATAAGGTGGTGGAAGGTGATTTGCTTCAGGAAGCAAGTGAATTTGCCCAGGTGATCTTAAAGGGACCGCCAGTAAGTAATAAATATGTAAAAAAGATGCTGAATCATTCTGTCCAACTCCCTTGGGAGGCTTTTTTAGAGCAAGAAATCATGGTTCAAGCTCACCTATTAGCAACGGAAGATATTCAAGAAGGATTGAACGCTTTCCTTGAAAAACGTGCTCCAGAATTTAAGGGGATTTAACCGGAATAAAAATTAAGACATAAAACAAAGCAGAATGGGAGGGATTTAAATGTCGCTTAAAAAGATCGGAGTGATTGGGGCCGGGAGCATGGGAACGGGAATCGCCCAAGTAGCTGCCTGTGCTGGCTTCCAAGTTATCTTATCTGATTTACAACAGGAATTTTTAAACAAAGGTATCGGCAGTATTCGCAAAAGCTTAGAGAAGCTGTCAGCTAAAGGGAGAATTAATGACTCAGTTGGAACAATAATGGATCGGTTGATAGCAACCACTAGCTTAGCAGATTTGAAGGAAGCTGACATAGTTTTCGAGGTTATCATCGAGAATATCGATAAAAAGAAGGAGCTATACAGCGAGATTGATCAAATTTGCAAACCGGACACGATTTTTTGTTCCAATACATCCGGTTTGAGCATAACCGAAATGGCATCAGCCACCAAGCGGCCAGATCGAGTTATTGGCACTCACTTTTTTAACCCAGTACCAATAATGGAACTGGTCGAAATTACCCGCGGCAATGATACCTCGGATGAAACCTATCTGATAGCCAAAGATTTATGTGAAACCTTTGGTAAAAAGACGATAACAGTTAACGAAGCACCTTTGTTTGCAGTTAACCGAATTTTGGCGCCAATGATTAACGAGGCAATCTTTGTTCTTCGAGAAGGGATTGCCAGCAAGGAAGATATTGACCTGGGGATGAAACTAGGGGCAAACCACCCGATTGGTCCGTTAGCTTTGGCAGACATGATTGGACTGGACGTGCTGCTGATGGTTATCGATACCCTTTACGAAGAAACAGCTGATTCCAAATACCGCCCTGCACCGTTATTGCGCAAACTAGTTCGGGCAGGCCACTACGGCCGGAAAACAGGCCGCGGTTTCTATGAATATGAAGAATTACAAAAATGAACGTAAATAACTTCAATGTCGTTGATCTAGGAACTGAGGATTATAGATAAAACGTAAATAACTTGCGAGAAACCGCAACTTATTTGCGTTTTTTTTTGGCTATTATCTTACATTTTCCCATAGCCGATATATTGTACTATTCGCCGATAAAATCAAAATGTAGGAATACTAGAATATTGCAAGCCTGCTTTTCCTGCTGAAATTTCCGATTCGCAAATAAAATGGGTAGATTCGCAAATAAGTGATGATTATTCGCAAATAAACAATAAATTCAAGCCATTTTCTTATGTAAAAACCGCAAAACAATCCTAAAAAAGGGTGTAACTCATTTTGAAACACTTCTTTGGAAGTTATTTTTTGCAAAATCACAAATAAAGTGGGAATCCAGTTGGATCCCCACCGAAAAAGCACTATTATTCTACTGTAACCGATAACGATTTAACTAAAACCGATGGAGATCCAATCGGTGAAAGCGGAAACGTTAAATCAGAGCCAATTTCCTCGACATCCTGCAATAATTGATAATAGTTACCTGCAATCGTCATTAAATTAACCGGGTATTGAACCTTACCATCTGCAACATAGAACCCGCTTGCAGCAAGTGAAAAGTCACCTGAAACTGTGTTTGCTCCTGAATGCAAGCCAGATAGACTTGTAATCAAAATACCTTCGCCCATGGTAGCGAGCAAATCTTCGAAGGAGAGCTCGGAAGGTTCAATATATAGATTAGATGGACCCACCTTGACAGCACTTTTATAGGAATCCTTATGGGCATGGCCAGTAGTTTCAGCTTGCTCTTTTTTTGCTGTTTTTTGATTGTGAAGTAAGGATTGCAGCACACCTGATTCTACTAATGTAAGTTTCTTAGTTGCAACCCCTTCACTGTCAAACGTCCTGGTGGCAAGACCATCTTCAAGGAATGGGTCATCAACAATGGTAATCTTTTGATTTGCTATCTGGCTACCCAGCTTATCCTTTAAGGATGAAATCCCTGCCTGTGTATTTTCCGCTGAAAAATTTGACGAGTATGTTGCCAAAAGACTTGCTGCAGCATCATTTCTCAAAAGCACCGGATATTCTTTGCTCTCGATATTCTTCGAACCTAATTGAGAAAGTGCTTCTTCAGCGGCCTTTTTGGCGATTTCCTTTGCATTTAAGTTATGGAAGTCTTTAGATACTGTAAATTCAAATGATGTTTTTGTTTCCTCGCCGTCCTTCACAATCGCTTCCACGATGGCATACAAATAATTCATTTCATCCGATAATGACAAACCTTTATTATTTGAAAGAGATCGCGAAACCGATTCTGTCCGAATCATGCAATAGTCGGTCGCAACAATTCTTGGATCTAATGCGAGTAATTCACGTTCCACATCTTTAATAAATTGTATTTTTTCAGGAATGGTTATCTCATTTAAGGCTGTAGAGAAAAAGTTTCCATGCTCATAGTGACTGCTGCCGGAAAAGATTTCTTCACTATCTTCATCATTTATAATCAACGTGTTTTCTTTCGCGTTATCCAACAAGAAGGGGATGGAGGCATCGTCGATTTTTTCGGTATAGGCATAGCCCATTTTTCCATTAAATATCCCACGGAAGGAAACGCCGCCGTCTTCGGCAATTTCATATTGATCAATTTCCCCTTTGAATATTTGGCAGCCAAATACTTCTTTCTTTTCATAATAGATTTCAACATCCGTAAAACCGCTGGCTAGTGCCGCACTAAATAGGTTCGCTTGAAATTCCTGTATATTCATGCACTTATTCCCCCTTTGTCCCACCGACGGTAATTTCGCTAACACGGATCGTTGGCTGTCCGACGTTAACCGGAATACTTCCACTAAGCGAACCGCACATTCCAGCCCCATGTCCTAAATTATTTCCGACCATATCGACAAGCTGCAAGGTTTTAGGTCCATTTCCGATTAAGGTTGCCCCTTTTAATGGCTTACCGAGCTTACCGTTTTTGACCTCATACGCTTCCATAACCGTAAAGTTATAATCACCTGTAGCCGGGTTAACCTGACCGCCGCCCATATATTTGGTATAAATACCATGTTCGGTATTGGCGATGATTTCTTCAGGTGTTGATGTTCCTGGGGCAATATACGTATTTGTCATCCTCGAGGTCGGCGCAAAGCGGAAGGATTGTCTTCTCCCCGAACCAGTCGATTCCATGCCCATTCGTCTTGAATTAAATTTATCAATTAAATAGCCTTTGAGAATACCATTTTCAATAAGAACATTTTTGCGCGCCTTTTCGCCTTCATCATCCATATTGATGGAACCCCATTCATTTTGAATCGTGCCGTCATCGATATAGGTAACAATGGACGGTGCAACCTTTTCGCCAATGCGGTTCGCAAACACAGAGTTGTCTTTCGCAACAGCGGTAGCCTCTAATCCATGGCCACAGGCTTCATGAAAAATAACGCCGCCGAATTCATTATCGATAATCACAGGGAATTTCCCGCTTGGACATGGGCTTGCGTCTAACATCGTCACAGCAATTCTGGCTGCTTCATTCGCATAATGGTCGATATTTAAATTCTCAAAAAATTCAAAGCCTTGATGGGCGCCCGGTCCATGAAAACCTGTTTCCATTTGGTTATCACGCACTGCTACTGCCTGAATCGCCAGCCTTGAACGCACTCGTTTGTCTTCGGCAAATTTCCCTTCTGAATTGGCAATCAGGACATTTTGTTCTTCATCCATGTAACGGACCGTAACCTGTGAAATACTAGAATGGTAGTTTTTTGCCGTATCATAAGCATTTTTCATGATCGATGCCTTGCGGGATTTATCGACCTCTTGCGGGTTGAGGTGGATAGGATGGATGTTTTCGACTGACTCGTGAACAAAAGGGGCCAGCTGAATGATTGATTTCCCGCTAATCGCCTGTGCGGCATTTTTAGCTGCTTTCAGAAGACCTTCTTTACTGTGATCGGTTGTATAGGCGTAGACGCTTTGCAATCCTTTAAAAACACGGATGCCAATCCCAAAATCACGCCCGGAAAGGCAGGTTTCAATTTTTCCACTCTGCAAGGTAAAGTTATTCGTAAAACGATCCTCGACGAAAATCTCCGAAAAATCCCCGCCAGTTGATAAAGCCGCTGTTAGTACGTCTTCAATTAATGATTGGCTTAGCATTTTAGACCTCCCTGATTCTTTTTAATAATATAAAGATTCTGATTTTTTAAGTTAGAATCTGCCTATGGGATGATACCTATTTATCATACAACATTTTTCTTCATTATGGTTAATTTTACCTCTGAAGGATTGCTTTAACCATCAAAACGGACATCCGTTATTGATGCCCGAGTTTAGATTGAGTGATTACGTTGGTGACTTGGCAGATTAACTAGCGCCACTTGTTGGTTATTGCTTTAGTTTTTTGATTATCACAGCTTCGATGGTTTTCCAAGGCAGGATCGTTTTTAGAAACAGATTTTTCTTTACACTTTTTCCAATCGGATATCTAAGAGCTGGAGATTTCTGCTGTGAGGCAATTTGAGCAATTAATTTAGCCACTTCAATGGGATTGCCATGTTCTGCTTTTCCGGTTTCCATTTCTTTTAGCATACTCTCCATATAGGATAAATAGGGTGAATCAGCATGGTTTTCCATCTGGTCGACGCTAGACCAAATATTGGTTTGATACGATCCCGGCTCGATTATTGACACATCAATCCCAAAAGGTTTGAGCTCAAGTCTTAAGCTTTCGCTATAACCTTCAAGCGCATGCTTGGATGATGTATAAGCAGATAAACCGGGAAATCCGATTCTCCCGCTAATGCTGCCCATGTTGATAATTCTGCCTTGGTTTCTAGTTCTCATAAATGGAAGGACTGCATTGGTCACAGCAATCACACCAAAGAAGTTGGTTTCAAATTGCCGCCGGTAATCTTCTAGTGAAAGCTCCTCGCTAAATCCTCCCAGTGCAAAACCCGCATTGTTTACCAGCACATCTACAGATGGATATTCAAATAGAATTGTTTTAAAGTTATCAATAGTATCAGCCGATGTGACATCAAGTGGTTGAATATGAATGAATTCAGCCACATTGTTTTCTTTAGCACGTTCTATTAATGGTTTCGCTTTATTACTATCTCTCATTGTCGCAATGACTGTAAAGCCTTTCAATGCCAGTTCGATGACGCACAACAAACCAAAGCCGCTCGAGGACCCCGTAACGATAGCCGTTTTTTTGCTCATGACTTCTCCTTAAAAAATTCCTTTTATCTTTATTAAACCTTAATACAGAGGGGATTGTATAGGAAAATTATGATTCTACTTTTTTAAAGCAAAAAAGGATGCGGTCGTTAGATACGATTAAAAATGGAAGGGTTCTCCAAAATAGGTTAGGATATTAATTAGGGAGACAAAATAGCCTTAGAACTGTAAATCATAAAGGAAGGTGGAATTGGCATGAAATATAATTTTGATGAAATGATCAATCGGCGGGGGACTTATTCCATTAAGTGGGATGGCGGACAGTTATTAAAGGATATGGGTTTTACTGAACGATATGATGAAGATACCATCCCGTTATTTACAGCGGATATGGATTTACCAGTACCGCAGCCATTAATAGATGCCTTACATAAAACCGTTGATCATCGAATTTTTGGGTATTCTATATTTCCCGAAGAGTATTTTGAGGCAGTGCAACATTGGTTTAAAAAGAGGCATGATTGGGAGATTAACAAGGAAGAGATTATCTATAGCCCTGGAACCGTTCATGCTTTGAATGTTGCGGTGCGCGCATTTACCAATCCGGGGGATGGAATCATTATCCAACGGCCCGTTTATCCGCCATTTACAGCTTCGATTGAAGCTAACGGCAGAGAACTCATCAATAATCCACTTATCTGTGATGAAAAAGGGTATTATCATATCGATTTTTCCGATTTTGAAGCGAGGGCAAAAGAAGAACGGACAAAAATGTTCATCTTATGTAACCCGCATAATCCAACCGGAAGAGTCTTTAATGTGAACGAGTTAAGAAAATTAGCCGATATTTGTGCAAAAAATGATGTGCTTATTGTTGCAGATGAAATTCACGGAGATCTAGTTCGACGTAATCAATCCTTTATTCCAATCGCAAAAGTCGTTGATGATGTAGATCCTATTATTACATTTACAGCGATCAACAAGACGTTTAATCTTGCCGGACTTCATTGTACAAATGTGATTATCTCAAATCCAGAACTTAGGCAAACATTCAACAGTGTAATGGGCATGCATTTACCATCCCCTTTTACCGTTTCAGCACTTATCGCGGTATACAATGAGGGTGAAGAGTGGTTGGAGCAGCTAAAGGAATATATTGATGGGACGATGGAATGGGTAGTCAAGTTCCTAGCAGAAAGAATGCCGAAAGTGAAAGTGAGAATCCCGGAGGGGACCTATATTATGTGGCTAGATTTTAGTGAGTATCGTCTCACTCCTGAAGATGTCCATGATCGGATTTATAACAAAGCGAATGTTTTACTGGAGGACGGAAAAATGTTTGGCGAGGAAGGGTTAATGTATCAACGAATTTGTATCCCATCACCGCGACCGATGATTAAAGAAGCATTTGAACGGATTGCAAGGGAATTTGCAGGTATCAGCTAAGGGATGTCCCGGTCTTGATAGAGGGTGAAGGGAATACAGGTGCCTGTCCACAACGAAAAAGGGTGACCCAATAATCTTGGGACACCCTGATTCTGAAATCCCAGGCTATTTACCCTGTTGATTTCGTAATGATTGTTCAGCATAGGAGACAAGACGTTTTGTCATTTCGCCGCCAACTGAACCGTTTGCTCGTGCGGTCGTATCAGCACCAAGCTGAACTCCAAACTCGCCCGCAATTTCTTCTTTCATTTGATCCAGAACATTGTCTGCACCCGGAACCAAAAGTTTGTTTCTAGCCATGATCCATCACTCCCGCCGAAGTTTTTTGAGCAATTAAAAAATTGCTCGTATATACTTTGTCCTATTTAACAATACTGATTCGTTTCAAAAAAGCGTACTATTAATTAGTTCAACACATCTGTATTAATCAAGTTCTTAGGACGTTTACCCGTTAATCCTGCCAGCAAATTCTCGACTGCAAGCATGGCCATTTTTAGTTCGGTTTCATAGGTGGATGACCCGATATGTGGAGTGGTCACAACATTAGCAAACTGAAGCAGGGGATGATCCGGTTTTATCGGCTCAGTTGGGTATACGTCTAAGGCAGCGCCATGAATTTCGTTAGTTCTTAATGCCTCGATCAGCGCCTTTTCATCAACTGTTTTTCCACGCGAGCCATTGACAAAAATACAGGATTTTTTCATCAATTTAAATTCTCGTTCGCCAATTAAATTCTCTGTTTCAGGTGTAAGCGGGGTCATTAGGCAAACAAAATCGGATTCCTTTAGCAATGTATCAAGGTCACAGTATGCAGCATGATATTTTTCCTCGGCCTCCAAGTTACGAGTGCGATTATGGTATAAAATATTCATATCAAAGCCGAAATGCCCACGTTTAGCGATGATTGAACCGATTTTCCCCATGCCAATGATCCCTAATGTTTTATGATGGACATCGACTGCATATTGTTCGGTCGTTAAATGCTGCTTCCAATCGCCAGCCTTTACGAAGTGATCAAGCTCTGGAATACGCCGTGCCGCCGCAAGGAGTATGCCAAAGATGGCATCGGCCGTTGTATCTTCTAGAACTCCAGGGGTATGAGTCCCCATAACGCCGCACTTTGTCATCTCTTCAATTGAGAGATTGTTATAGCCCGTGGAATTATTCGCAACAATTTTTAAATTCGGAGCCCGGTCCAGTAATTCTTTATCAACCGGGAGTGCAAGGCCGACAATCCCTTCAGCCTCTTGGAGGGCCTTTAAAAAATTCGAGTCTGTTTTTGGGTTAATCCCTTCAAAAATTTCTACATCAAAGGTGTCATCTAATTTTTCAAAGGCTTCAGTTAATACAAAGTTATAGGCAATAATTTTTCTGTTCATTAGGAGTGAGCTCCTCTCGCTTTATCCTTTATCCGTTTATTTTAGCATTTTCATAATTTTAATGGCGACGAATATTTTTAGCATGTCATCCAGCTGATTGAAATCAATATTTAAGATAGACTCAAGCCTTTTTAACCGCTTCCTTAGTGTGTTTGGATGAATATAAAGATGTTCAGCGGTTTGATTAATATCACCATTGTTATAAAAAAATACTTCCAATGTTTCAAGGTAAAAATCATCATTCGTTTCATCTAAAAGAATGAGTTCCCCCAATGTTTCTTGATAGTATTCATGCAGTAAATCATTATGAATATTAGAAAGAAGTCTTGCAATTCCAATATCCTCGAAATGCCGAACGGAATTTTTTTTCGTCTCAAACTTTCCCAACTCCAGTGCAACCTTTGCTTCATAGAAGCTGCGAAACAACTCCATATTAGACGGGTAATGCCGCCCCAATCCAATGTGGCATTCCATGTTTGGCTGGGCATATTCGATCTCCTTTTGAATTTTATTAGCCAAGGAAATCATGAACTCTTTACGTTTTTTAGGCGTATTGTCACGGTTATCAAAGACAATGATGACAATATTGCCCTGAATGGGGAAGATGATTGCCTGTAGGAAGGCTGAAGAAACGAGTGAACGGATTTTCCGGATTATCGCTTCTAGATCGATCGTCAATTTTGGAATGTCTGATTTGGCATTTAATCTCATCACCATTAGTTGGGTAGGTATCGTGAAGTCCCAGCCCCATTGGTTTCCCTGTGAGATTAACCCCTGCTCAGATTCTAAATTATTATAGAGAAGATTGTAAAGGAAATGCTGTTTATAGGAACGATGTGCCTCCATAACAGCCTCCTCCTTCATTAAATATGTAACAATTGCTGGCAGGGCATGAGTAATTTGTTCGATACTTATGTCAATCATCATCCCGGGCAGTTCTTGAAAAAGGATATATCCAAAATGCTTTTCTCCAGAATGTAACTGAAAAAGAAGATAATCATCGGCACCACGTTTTATTAAAGAAAAGGTTCCTTGATTGTTGGTTACATGCTGATTGGCAATGGAATTTAAAAATGGCTCATGGACACTTGTCCAATTTCCTTCATCTATTGAAAAAATCTGTAACTCCTTATTTACTAAAAGGATTTCTTGACCTAGAAAGAGCCGAAGACGATGGAGTACCCATGCCAAACCTCTGTCATTCATCAATTGCAGCCAATAGCTGGTAGAACGTTCCCAAACATAGTGGTACAGACCCGAAGTTTTAAGGTGTTGGAGATCAGCAAACTTTTGGATGATACTGTCAGGGTTCGTTTCATTGATCAGTAAAACCGGTTTTTTATAAGTATCAGCGGCGTCAATAGTGGTAGTTGGGATAAATAGGTCTTCATTTCCATAGATAAGAATTCCTTGAACATATGGAACAGAAAGGTATTCATTCAGTTGTATGACTGTGCTTACTGATTTTGGAAGGAGGACTAAGGAGGGTTCCTCTAGCCGGATTGAATTATTTTGAATGGTTGTAAAATGCCGTTCCTTTCCTTCCCAACCGCCAATTATTTCGGCGTGATGAAAGGGGGAGGCGCTTATTATTTCTTGAAGGGTGAGCATAATGTTGAAGTCTCCTTTTTATCTACACCA
Organism: Neobacillus novalis NBRC 102450; assembly: GCF_001591805.1. Lineage (GTDB taxonomy): Bacteria > Bacillota > Bacilli > Bacillales > Cytobacillaceae > Neobacillus > Neobacillus novalis. The sequence goes on from NZ_BCVP01000016.1 coordinate 142,703, forward strand.
AAAATGCTGGATATCTACTTTTATCTTGTGAAATCGTATGGATGGATTCGTCATCTTTTTCATTTCATATCCATAAATCGCTTTATCATAATGGCTATACTTTGGGTCGTTAATGTCAATGATTTCAAGCGCTGTGACCGGACACGCAGAAACACAGATTGTAGTTTTTCCTTGCAGCTGCCTCTCATAACACATATCGCATTTATCCGCCTTCGCTGTTAGCGGGTTCATTTTAATGGCATCAAAAGGGCAGGCGGTTTCACATTTCCCACACCCAGAACATTTCGCCTTATCAATTAGGACAACTCCATTAGGCTTCTTCTTAATGGCACCTTCTGGACAAGCAGCCATACATGCCGGGTTTTCACAGTGATTACAAGCCATGGAAAAATGGTGAAAACTATGCCCCTTTTTACTTTCTTCATCTTCTATCGAGTGGATTTTTCTCCTGAAGGAACCCTCATGTCCATGTTCATTTTTACAGGAAAACTCGCAAGAACGACAGCCTAAACACTTTTCAGTATGGACAAGAAATCCTAGCTGTTTCATAAAATGATCACCTTTTTACCTATTATTAATGGTTTTTCCCTATATACTTAGTATATATGTTTCTTTAAAAGGAATTGAAGATAAATGCAACAAGTTTAGAACAATTTCGACAAGGATAAGGAGGAGGCATGTTGGATCAAACCTATTCGATTACTCGCCATGTATGTCCGCGCAATTGCTATAGTTCTTGCAGCATGCTTGGATATACAAAAAATAGACGCCTACATAAGGTTACCGGTGATCCGAAGCACGGCTATACAAAAGGTTTGTTATGTGCGAAAGGCTATAATTATATCAATAATGTCTATCACCCAGATCGAGTGAAATATCCAATGAGACAGTACCCGCGCGGCAGCGGGCAATGGCAGCGAATTTCCTGGTCAGAAGCGATAGATATCATCGCAGAAAAGATAATTGAGCTATATCATCGGTATGATTCCCATTTGTCATTAGGACTTAATAAATATTCAGGGAACATGGGAGTACTGCACCATGCCATGGAAGGATTCTTCAATGGATTAGGAAGAACTTCAAGAGCTGTTGGCAATCCATGCTGGGCGCCGGGGATGGATGCGATTTATTATGATTATGGGGAACACCAAACCTCAGATATGGAAGATATCCTTCATGCGGAAACAATCATTCTTTGGGGGATTAATCCGGTTTGGACATCGATTCATGCGATGAATTATATTTATGAAGCCCAAAAGCAGGGAGCAAAGGTCATTACGATTGATCCTGTCTATACGGAAACGGCGAAAAAGTCTGATACCTTTATCCAAATCAAGCCTGGAAGTGATGGGGCCTTAGCTCTTGCCGTGGCGAAATATATCCTTGAACATAACTTATACGATGCTGAATTTCTTGAGGCACATACGAATGGCTGGGATGAATTACAGGAATATATTCAGCCGCTTTCAATGGAAGAAGCATTGCAGCAATGCGGACAAACGATAGAAGCGATTCAATTCTTAGCGGAAAGGCTTGGGAGAAGTAAGCCCGTCTATATTTGGCTAGGTTTTGGCATGCAGCGCCATCAAAATGGCGGTCAAAATATTCGTGCAGTCAATGCTCTTGCAGCAATCACGGGGAATATTGGTCATAAAGGGAGTGGAGTTCAGTTCGGACAACGGACTACCTGGAAGTTCACCTACAATATTTTAAACTATTTACCAACTGATAAGAAAAAAGCAAATGGCGTTCGACCTTTAGATTTCAATAATTTCGCAAATGATTTGCAAAAGCAGCAAGATCCCCCTGTTAAATTTCTTTGGATTACCTGTAGAAATTTACTCACACAGAGTGCGAATATTCAGCAGCTAAAGAAAGCCCTTCAATCATTGGAATTGATTGTTACCGTAGAACATTTTTTAACAGAAACTGCCCAATACTCTGACATTGTTTTGCCTGCGACTACTCAATTTGAAGAGTGGGATCTTGTCGCAAGTTATTGGCACCATTGGATTAGTATAAATCAGCCAGCCATTCCGCCTTATTATGAAAGTAAGAGCGAGCTTGAAATTGCGAGGATGTTATCCAAAAGGTTAAATGAATACGAGGAGGATTTTAGTGCCTTTCCAAGTGATTTGACTGATGAGGAATTTATTGAACAGGAATTCACGGATGAGTTTTATCAATCGCTCCAGATAGAGTGTTGGCGTGAATTACTAAAGGGTCCGCGAAGAGTCAATGTCCCGAAAACAGCATGGGAAGCGTTGGAGTTTAAAACTCCGTCGGGTAAAATTGAACTTTTTTCACAACAGGCGAGGGAAATTCAGCTATCTCCTTTTGGCATGGCATTGTTAGATAATAGAAGGAGTGAAAATTATCCTTTTACCTTGCTATTAAACCATGAACCGTTTCGGATCAATTCTCAATTTCAAAACTTACCATCTTATAAGAAAATTAATAAAGAGCCATGTATCTATATCCATCCATCGCTTGCAAAGGAAAAAGGGATTCGTGCCAGTTCCTTGATAAGGGTATTTAATAAAAATGGGGAAATTGTGATACGTGCCAGGTATTCTGAAGACGTAAATCACCATACCTTAGTGATCCATCCGAATCATCCGCTTATAAATAAGCTGCTCACCTTTACACCTGCTGATATGGGGGAATTCGTAACAGGCGGAAAAGGGAATGCCTTAAATGACCTGCAAGTAAATATAGCGAAACTCTAGAAAAAGTATGAATGATGCTATCTGATGGCAAAACAGACAAATACTGTTTGCTATTTAGATGGGTGTTCATACTTTTTTCATTTATTTGCCTCGATGATTGGAAATGTGTCTAAATTATTGTGAAAATTTGAGCAAACTGTGACAAGAACGCCTGATTCATTCTTTTTACACCATCCATTCCGAAAGACTGTAGAGTCTTATACATTTGCTCACCATTTAACATGGTATTCTTTATCTATAATCCTGAAGGGAGTTACCACGATGAAGAAAATAATTCTATTTCTCCTTATGAATTCAATAGTCGCAGCTTTACTTCTAGGCTGTCAGCAGCAGGCAGATGACAATATAAAAGCAAAAATTAATTTCGTGCCAAACGAAGATTATGTCGGTGATCCTCATCCTGTGGTAAAAGAAGAGATGAAATTAACAAACGAAGAAAAGCTGGAGTTCGAGAAGGTTAAGCAAGAAGTCTCGTCAAATAAAGAGGGCGAATAAGATGATCTATACAGAAATCAACAATATAAACCAGGAAGAACGGTTGTTTATGTATCAATTATTCTTGCATTACTACAGGGGAGATTTGTTAAAACTTCCTTCTGCAGAATGGGGGAAATTATTAGAAATGCTTGAAAGACAGCATTCACTTCAGTCGAATGATTGGGGAAGAAAAGCAATTCAACAGCTCCAGAATTTGACAGATCAAGCACTAGAAACATTTGAATTTGATTTTAACCGTTTGTTTGTCGGACCAAATAAATTATTAGCTTCACCATTTGAGTCAAGCTATCAAAACTTTGAAGGCACCGTGATGCAGGCAGAAACATTGAAAGTTCGAAGATTCTATTATTATGAAGGACTGCAGGTAGCCAATGAAGGCGGGCTGCCAGATGATCATATCCAGTTCGAATTAGAATTTATCCTTCATTTATTAGGCTCCGAAGATAAGAACAAAGTTCTACAATTATTTTTGGAAAAACACCTTTTAAAATGGGTGGATCAACATTGGGCTCGAATCGAGGAACATAGTCAAAACCAGATTACCTTAGCGTTTGGCTATCTGTTAAAAGGATTTATATTACTAGAAAAAAGTTTGATAGAAGGTGAGGGTCCGTTATGTTGAAAGAATCGATTTCAAGGCGAACTTTTATAAAGGGGTCTGTTTCCTTAAGTGCATTATTAGGTTTAGGAGCAGCCGGCACAAAGGCCACTAAAGGGTTAATTCCAAAGGCAGCTGCCAAAACAAACGGAAAAGTGGAGCAGTTCTATAATGCTTGCCCACGAAATTGCTATGATACGTGTTCCATTTTAACTACAGTGGAGGACGGCAGAATCACCTTTATTACCGGAAATGAGAAGAACACCTATACGAAAGGGCGCCTTTGTGTGAAAGGAAACACCTATCCACGTGTTGTCTATTCACCAGATCGGATTAAATATCCGATGCGCCAAAAAGGCCGGGGGTCAGGAAACTGGGAGCGGATTAGCTGGGATGAAGCTTACACGATTATTGCGAAAAAAATCCTTGAGATAAAAAAGGAATACGGCAGTACGTTACCGATTTGTTTAAATAAGTATTCGGGCAACTTTAATATATTAAATTATGCAACGGAAGGCATGCTTTCAAGTATCGGCTATACAACACGTGCGCAAGGAACGCCATGTGATCCTGCAGGTTCTGACGCCCAAGGCTTTGATATGGGAGTTGCTTATAACAATGACCCGGAACAATTTCTTGACGCCGATTATATTATTCTTTGGGGGGCCAATCCGTCCTGGACATCTGCACACTCGATGTATTTTATTGAACAGGCAAAAGAGAAAGGGACAAAGTTGGTCGTGATTGATCCGCTCATAACCCAAACAGCTTCGAAAGCGGATGAGTATATTCAAGTGAAAGCAAGTACAGACGGCGCGCTCGCCCTTGGGATGATTCGCTACATCATTGACAATCAATTGTATGACAAAGTGTGGGTGAGTCAGAATTCCATTGGTTTTAAAGAATTTTCCTCTTATGTGAAAAAGAATATTACGCTTGAATGGGCTGCTGAAAAAACAGGTGTGCCAAAGCCTGTCATCGAACGTATTGCTCGAGAATACGCTACAGCCAAGCCGGCCAATATTTGGATTGGCTTTGGGATGCAGCGTCATGTAAACGGCGGGGCGATGGTGCGGGCGATAGATGCCTTAGCTGCAATTACTGGAAATATTGGCAAAAAAGGCGGCGGTGTCAATTATATTGGCGGCGAAACATGGGGATTTAATTACCATACGATGAGCTTCGGTGCTCCTGAAGGCAGCGGCGGTGAAAAAGATCGCTTCGTCAACATGAACAACTTCGGTGCACAGGTGTTGGCAGCGAATGAGCCGCCAATTAAGATGATGTGGATTGCCTGCCGTAACCCATTGGCTCAAGATCCTGAACCTGCGGTTGTCAAAAAGGCATTTGATCAAATGGATTTAGTCGTAACCGCTGATTTATATATGAATCAGACGGTTGAATATTCGGATATTGTTCTACCGGTGACAACCCCATTTGAATCGGCAGGGATAAATGTCAGCTATTGGCACTATTGGATGAACGTTAATGAACAAGCGATTAAACCGCTTTATGAAACGAAGAGTGATTTAGAAATTGCGATGGGCTTATCGAAGAAATTAAATCAGTTAGAACTGGGTTCATGTACGTTCCCTGTATCCGGAGACCCGCTTGAATGGGTCGAAAAAGAGTTAAATGATGATATTAAGGAGTTGTTCGGTGTAAAGAGCTGGGACGACCTTCGGAAAAACGGCGGAACAGCCAAAGCGAATGAAAGCATAACCGTTGCTTGGCAGGATTTAAAATTTAGGACACCATCTGGCAAGTATGAATTTTATTCTAAAAAGGCTGTAGAGTATGGTCATCATCCATTACCAGTATTTACTGAAGAGTACAAGGCACCGAAGGAATATCCGATTCGCTGTATGTCGCCACATTGGAAATTTGGTATCCATAGTCAATTCCAACATCAAGACTGGCTTATGGCGATTCAAGACCATCCGTTTCTTGAGATTCATCCGGATTTGGCAAAGAAAAAGTCAATTAAGGATGGCAACATGGTAAAAATCATCAATGAGACCGGCTATATGACGCTGCCAGCAAAAATAACAAAGATGGTGCCGGCAGATACGGTTGTCATGTATGAAGGCTGGTGGAAGGGTGTTAATTACACCGAGAATTTTACCGTTAAAGCCTTACAGGAAGATATGGGTGAATACCAAAAAGGGCAGCGTGGAATCGCTTTTCACGATAACTTTGTAAACATTGAGAAAGCATAAGGAGGAGCTACGATGGCAAAAAAGCTGGGATTTTTAGTAAATATTGAGCGTTGTATCGGCTGCCACGCATGTGAAATTTCGTGTAAAAGCTTTTATCAGCTTGAACCAAACATGCGAAGGCGCAGGGTAACAGAGTTGCCGGAGAACCTTGTCGGAACTCCTGTCCGTGCCTTTGTTTCCACTGCTTGTAACCACTGTGATGAGCCGGCTTGTAAAAAGGCTTGTCCAGTGGGTGCCTATACGAAGCGTGAGGACGGGATAGTTGTCCATGATCAAAACATGTGTATTGGCTGCCAAATGTGCGGCAAGGCCTGTCCATATGGTGTGCCACAGTATAATCCTGTAAAGAAAAAGATGGATAAATGCAGTATGTGTTATGACCGCTTGGATGAGGGTCAATTGCCAATCTGTGTCGAAAAATGTCCGTTGGAGGCCATTCAAATCGTTGACTATAATGAAGTTCAACCTTCAAACGCCGTCAGCGTTGTGCCGACATTTGCCGATCCATCGATAACACACCCAACTACTCATTTTATTTTGCCGAAACCGGGCAAACAAACAAGGAGGTTTTAAGTATGCATGACTTACCTCTTGTGATCTTTACCATCTTGTCACAGCTTGTAATTGGCGGATTTGTGACCCTATGGTGGCTTGATAGGAAAAAGAGTCCTATCTCAAGACAATCGGGGCTGATGATCTCCATTTCACTGGTTGTGCTTGGCGCTATTTCCGTTATCATTTCGCTCTTGCATTTGGGTCATCCCTTTGAAGCCTATCGTGCCATTTTAAATATTGGTGTTTCATGGTTAAGTCGTGAAGTCACGTTTTACGGGATATTTGTTGGCTTAAGTGTTTTATACACATGGTTTTGGCTTAAGGACGAAGCTGGTAAACGTGGTTTGATTGGGGGAATTGCTTCCGCTATTGGTGTGATCGCCATCTTCTCCTCAGCAAAAATTTATATGATACCAGCGATTCCAGCGTGGAACAGCGTTACCACTCTTTTCAGTTTCTTTTTAACTTCGCTCATATTAGGTCCTTTATTTGTGGGCGCATTTTTAGCGATTCGCAGCGAACTTTCTGTCAATATTTCCGGTATTTCTATTACTGCTTTGATATTCGCAGCCATTGTGATGATTGTCTATTTTTCATCACTACAGGGTGGTTTGCCTCAAGCCGTCGAGGCTGCCCGATTGACGACACATCAATTGCTGTTTTGGATTAGGCTGTTCACATTCGTTATCGCCTTTGCAATTCTTACCTTTTGTTTTAAAAATCAGCACATACAGAATAAAAAAATTTATTCGCTCGTATTTGTCATTCTATTTGTCAGCGAATTTCTTGCCCGGTTCCAATTTTATGAGACAGCCATTCATTTATAAGTAGAAAGGGCTGCGCACTGAGAGGAGGTCAAGACTAATGAATCTTTTCAAATTAGTTAATGTGATTGAAAAAGGAATGTCGACACTGAATATCGAACAAAACCTATGTTCACGGTTAATTTCACCCAAAAGCACCTGTCAGAGCTGTGTAGCTAATTGTCCAACGAACAGCATTACGTTTAAAAATAACAAAATTGAAGTCGATGACCACTGTGTTGAATGCGGCCTTTGCACAACTGTTTGTCCAACGAGTGCTTTATCATCACAACGTCCTTCGCTCAATCAACTTGTAACAACTATTATTCAGATGTGCGGACAGAATGAAAGAGTCTACTTGCGTTGTGATAAAATGCAAATTTCTGATTCGGAGATTGCAGCGGTAACAGTCCCTTGCTTAGGAATGATTCCACGAGAGGTCTGGGTTACTATTAGCAGCTACTGTGACAATCTTTCTATCTATCAATCTGAAAAGAGCTGTCGCGATTGTGAGATCTCAATGGGAGAAGTTGTCTGGCGGAAGGAGCTGAGGGCAGGAGAAGCGATGTCAGGAAAGCAGTTGTCCGTCACGTCGACAATCCAGCCATCTAGGCAGAAAACGCAGTTTAATAATAGCAGGCGGGCGTTCTTTACTAGATTAGTAAGTGAAATCAAGACAACCAATAAGCTTGCGCTCCGTGAAGAATTAGGCGGCTCTGGAGTTCAATCGTATCAGGAAAAGCTCCAGGAGAATCATATGATAAAAGTGAAAAAAGAATGGACAGCAGTGACAAATAGGATTGTCGAGAGGGTAACAAACGAATCAGTATTACCAAATATTAATAAACGAAACCTATTTCTAGCTGAAATACAGAAAAATGAAGACTTAAAAAAACGGAAAGATTGCCGGCTTCCGACAATTTTACCGGACTGTAATTTTTGCGGAGCCTGTACCATCCTCTGTCCGACCAGTGCCTTAACCCTAGAGAATGGGAATGGAGTCACCATGATTAACCTTGAACCCGCTAAATGTGTCGATTGTCATCTGTGCGAAGAGATTTGCTTTTTCCAACATATTTTCCTTCAAGACGAACTGAATGGGAAACTGTTGGCCAAGACGATTGTGCTTGCGGTGAAAAGGAACTGACAATTACAGTTTCGGTTTCATCTGTTATATAGAATTGGAGTAAAAGCTCACATCAATTTGTGGGCTTTTTTTGGTTGTTTATCTGAATAATCCGATTATTTTACAGGAAGTTTTGGTAGTACGATGGATATTTATGTTAAGATATGAATAAATATCTTAATTAATTGGAGGAATCTAATTATGGTCTACAAATCTTCGTCGGCTAATACTCAAAACCTATCATTAACAATTTATAATGACAATTTTGCTGTTGTGAAAGAGACGAGGGATTATGCACTGCAGGAGAATGAGACCATTGTTCATTATTTAGATGTTGCCAAAAAGATTGAAACCGATTCTATCATTGTTTCCGGTGTTGAGGTACAAGAGTTAAACTATGATTTTGATTTAGTAGATAAAGCAAAGCTGCTGGAAAAGTATATGGATCATACGGTTCTTTTACAAGATAGTAAAACGAAAGTAAAAACCGAGTATCGCTTGCTAAGTATGAGCGGCGGACTAGTTTTAGAAAATACTGCCACTAAAGAAATTGTGCTTGACCCGGACGGGGAGATTATTTTGCCAAAACTTCCCGATGAATTAATTGTAAAACCCGCACTTGTATGGAAAGTGGGCCCATCAAACTCTAAATCTATCAATGTATCTTACATAACAAAAGGGATTAGCTGGGAATCTAATTATGTGCTCAAGCTTAAATGTGAGACGTTTGACCTTACCGGATGGGTAGAAATTGATAATTTTTCAGGGGCTGCTTTTCTTGATGCCAAGCTAAAGGTTTTAGCTGGAGATGTGAACCTTGCTGAAGTGGGAAGAGCTTATTATATAGAGCCAGTCGTTTATAGCCTCACGAATATGGAAGAACAGTTCGAGGAAAAGCCATTCGCAGACTATCATATCTATACGTTAAAGGGAACGACCACCTTAAAGGATAATCAGAAAAAACAAATAAAGTTTATCCACGTTGAAAATGGTACGTTTAAACGCTATTACGAGTTTGATTCCTATAGTGAAAATCCGAAAGTGATGCTCGAGATAAAGAATTCTGTGCCTAATCGAATGGGAATCCCTCTGCCCAAAGGGAAGATTAAAGTCTATCAAGACGACCCAGTAGAGAATTCGACTGAATTTATCGGCGAAGACCGTATTGCCCACACCACGAAGGATGAAAACATTTCCTTGTATATCGGCAATGCCTTTGATATTGTTTGTGAAAGCAAAATCCTAAAACGCTATAAAATGAAAAACTTCGAATATGAAAAGCATGAATACATTTTGAAAAACCGCAAGAGTGAAAGCGTCCTGATTAAGATTAACCATTACATTAGCGATCGCTTTTGGAAGATTGAGGAATCAACTGATGAATTTAAATTAGTAGACACCAACCATATCGAATTTTGGGCGGAGGTAGCGCCTGAAGAAGAGAAAACGATCAGTTTCGGGATTACCTGTGACCGTTCTATTTACATGGAGATTAAAAAGTCTGACGATTAATAATCGCTGAAAATGAAATGTCTGGAAAAATCCATTTAACAAAATGGATGCTCCTTGACATTTTTTTAAAAGGAATGTCTAGAGGACTATATAAAAACCGCTATTATATTGGTAAAATATCTAGATAAGAATGTTTTATGTAAAGTAGCTAATCCAGCATAAATATATCGCTATAGTTTTTATACTAGTGAATGGAAAATAGGAGGAAGAAAAATGTGGGACTTTGACATGGACATAGATCAAGCAGCTAAAATTAAAGTAATTGGTGTAGGCGGCGGCGGAAATAATGCTGTAAACCGAATGATTGAGGACGGTGTTCAGGGTGTCGAATTTATTGCTGTGAATACGGATGCCCAGGCTCTTAATCTATCGAAAGCCGGGATTAAAATGCAAATTGGTGCCTCGTTGACAAGAGGTTTAGGAGCAGGTGCCAATCCAGAAATTGGAAGCAAAGCAGTGGAAGAGAGCAAAAATCAGCTCCAAGAGGTACTAAAAGGTGCAGACATGGTTTTCGTTACAGCCGGAATGGGCGGCGGAACGGGAACTGGGGCAGCTCCGGCAATAGCGCAAATTTCCCGTGATCTTGGTGCCCTAACGATTGGTGTGGTCACACGTCCGTTTGGATTTGAAGGCCATAAGCGCCGATTAAATGCATCCAGCGGCATTGAGTTAATGAGGCAAGCAGTTGACACTTTAATTATTGTGCCAAATGATCGCTTATTACAGATTGTCGATAAAAGAACACCGATGGTTGAAGCATTCCGGGAAGCGGATAATGTTCTTCGTCAAGGTGTGCAGGGGATTTCTGATTTAATTGCTGTCCCTGGATTAATTAATCTTGATTTTGCTGACGTGAAAGCGATTATGTCTAATCAAGGGACTGCATTAATGGGGATTGGGGTTTCAAAGGGGGAAAATCGCGCTGTCGATGCAGCCAAAAAGGCGATTTCCAGCCCGTTACTTGAAACTTCTATCGATGGAGCACAAGGTGTTTTAATGAACATTACAGGCGGCAGTAATTTGAGTCTGTTTGAGGTACAAGCGGCGGCGGATATTGTCGCTTCTGCTGCTGATAAGGATTTGAACATGATTTTCGGTTCGAGCATTAACGATAATTATAAGGATGAAATCATGATAACGGTCATTGCCACCGGATTTATGGATAAAGAGAAACCAGCTTCCAAATCCTCAAGGGAAGCAATGCCAAAGTCAAATTTCCAGTCTCCTCCTAGACGTGAAAGGACAAAACAGGAGGAACCAGTTTATTATTATGGCAGGCAGGAATCAGAGAAATCAACCCATGAAAACGGTCACGGGCAATGGGGGAAGTCGGAAGGAACGCTGTATAATAATGAGGATAATAAACCAGAGACAAAAGAATCGCGCGGTGATAGCAGCTGGTACGAGCAAGAGCCGGAAAAGTCACTGGATATCCCTGCCTTCTTGCGGAATCGAAACAGAAGGAATAATTAATAACTGTTAGCTTCAAAAACTAGGCTGCTGAGAAATACTCGGCAGCTTTTTTTTATATGGATAAAATCTCGAATTCCCGTATTTACATGCTGGAAACCTTTTAAAGAACATTTTTTAAACATTTGCAAAACACATGGACAAACGCTTTATTAAAGCCATAAACTTCATATATAAGCGCTCAATGTCATGGGCGAGTGATTAAATAAATTGCCTTTTGTGAAATACTGAACAATATTTTCTGAAAAATCACGATGGAGGAGATTGAAATTATGTCCACATACAATTGGTTAGAGGCAATCAACGTTACGGAAGAAATGGTGGGAAAATCTGATACCCGCCTCCCTGTAATATGGATAAGTGCGCTTGATTGTACAGGCTGTAAAGAGGCGTTTACTCGTTCTTTTGAACCAACAACATTGGAAACCATCTTAAATTTTATTTCTTTGGAATACAGTGAACTTTTCTCAGCAGCAAGCGGCCGGCAAGTTGAAGAACATAAAGAGTTAATTTTTAAAAAATACCAGGGTGAATATGTCCTTGCGGTTGAGGGCGGAATTCCCGGCAGTGACGAATTTCTTATGATTGCCGGCAAATCTGTTCGTGAAGAAATAATCAATGCAGCCAAAAATGCAAAGGCTGTCATTGCTTTTGGGAGCTGTTCGGCATGGGGCGGCATACCGGCAGCTGGTATTAATCCAACAAATGCAGTCGATATTCGGGCGGTTCTTCCTGAGGATGTACCTGTTGCACTTGTACCAGGGTGCCCGCCGATTCCAGAGGTCATTATCGGAACACTACTAAATGTACATTTTCATGGTAAACTGCCAGAGCTTGATAAAAAGCTCCGTCCAAAAATTTTCTATCAAAAAACCGTCCATATGACCTGCCATCGGAAAGCCTTCTTTGACCAAAAGTTATTTGCCGAGTCCTATGATGATGAAGGGGCGAGAAGGGGTTACTGTTTGTTCAAATTAGGCTGCAAAGGCCCCTCGGCATTTAATGCATGTGAATCGATTGGTTATGACCGCTGTATCGGAGCAGGGTTTTCTTGCATCGGCTGCTCTGAAAATGGGTTCTGGGATAAAGGAGGATTTTGCGCTAAAAGGAGAAAGTGACCGATAGAAGGTTGTCTGGCGTGGATTGCCTGACACCTTTTTTGTAAGCCATTTAACTGTTCAAAACCTTTGGATATTACGTTTCTTACTTTTTTAAATTGGCAATATTCGAAAAATAATTTTTATTGAAAGCGTATGCTATAATGAAATTGTAAATTTAACTGCAAGGGGAAATCGTAATGTTAAAAGATTTTTTCATGGGTTTATCCCAAAATCAATTTCTTAATAATACAGCTAAAAAGTATGGGTTAAAAATGGGAGCGCAAACCGTTGTTGCCGGCACCAATATAGAAGAAGCTATCAAAAGTATTAAAGAGCTTAATGCCCACGGAATCTCTTGTACTGTCGATAACTTAGGTGAATTCGTCTTCAAAGAAGAAGAAGCAGAAGAAGCGAGAGAACAAATTCTTAAGGTAATTGAAGCGATTCATAAGCATCAAGTCGATGCACATATTTCTTTAAAGCCGACACAATTAGGGTTGGATATTGACTATCACTTTTGTTTAAACAACGTCAAAGAAATTGTCGATAGAGCAAATAATTATGGAATTTTTGTTAATATCGATATGGAAGACTACAGCCACCTGCAGCCGACTTTTGATCTTTTAGAAGATCTTTCGCTTGAATATGAGAATGTCGGAACCGTTATTCAGTCTTACTTCCGCCAGGCACAAGAATATCTTGAGAAATATCGAAATTTCCGGATTCGGATTGTAAAAGGTGCCTATAAAGAGTCAGAAGAAATAGCATACCCGGATAAAAAAGATATCGATGCGAACTTTATTAAGATTACCGAATGGCATCTGAAGAACGGAAAATTTACGTCGATTGCCACCCATGATCATCAAATCATTAATCATATAAAAGAATTTGTTAAAAAGAATAACATTCCCAAAGAAAAGTTCGAATTCCAAATGCTTTATGGTTTCAGAAAAGACCTTCAGCTAAAACTAGCAAGCGAGGGCTACAACTTCTGTACTTATGTGCCTTTTGGAAAGGACTGGTATGGTTATTTCATGAGACGCCTTGCAGAAAGACCGCAAAACTTAAATCTTGTAGCTAAACAAGTATTTAACAAAAAAACCAACACCGTCCTCGGCGTAGCGGCAGGAGCGTTTTTATTAGGGAGAATGACGAAGAAGACTAAAAAACGTAGATAAATTTACGATAAATCAGCTTGTTATCGAAAAAGCTGTCATCAAAAAAACCGCTGGAACATACTTCCGGCGGTTTTTTGTCGTCAGCTTTTAATATTAAAAAAAAGAACCATGCCTTTGTATGTTAATCTTTGTTAACTACAAAGGTGTCAGGCACCTGAGTTTACTGAGTTATATGAAAAGTCATGGTCATCCCATTGGAAAATTCCCTCTTGCAGTTTTATCATGTGATCAAAGGGGCATGTGATGGGGGTGGTCTCATTAAGGTATTCGCCCATGCTAAGTCTCTCTTGGTCCATTAATTGTTTCTTTAATAGAAGCATATCCACTTTAGAGGCAATTCGAATGATTTTATCAAGTGTAATCTTCTTTTCGCTGATTCCATGGCTATTACAAATGCTATTTTGAAAACTTTTGTTATACTGGATCATCATTTGTAAATCATTGATACTAGCCACACCAAAAACCTCTTTTATTATATCCTCGTAACGAAGCTGGGTGCCGGTTGCAAATTTCACAATATTCTTCTCAGGGTTTTCCAAGAAATAAACTGTTTCAATTGAATGTTCCATGAAAAATCCTCCTTTTACATTTATTTCTTCATCCAGGCTGAAAAAGCGAATCAGATAACTTTATTATACCATAAATAAAAAACCTTTGCTCGGCATCTTTCGTTTATTGTAGGTTTATGTCGAAATACCAACTTGTATATACAATCAGCCTTGGCTCCAGATTAATGGAGATGTTGAAGTAATATGGACAGGCTGAACGGAATAGGATAGGTGAGTGGGAGCCGATTGCCTCCATTTGTATTTTTGTTGTAGACCATTTTAATGAAAGGATAAGTGGAGAAGTTGCGGAAAATCCATAAACGGACGTGCATCATGTTAATACTTTTAATTAGTAGTTTAATAGGGTTGGCTGGATGTACAGAAAAGCCAGCAAAAGATAAGTCTTTAGAAGGAAAGGTAAACGAACCGCAAAAGCAGTCTGAGAAGAAGCCCCAGGATGAACCAAAGAAAGAAGAGGAACCGAAGTCTATTGTGGTAAATGTCATCGACCCTAATACGAAGGATATCGTCAAATCCTTTCTACCGGTAGATATGGGGTTTGGGGCAGACAATGACACATATAAAAAGGAAATAGAGAAGTGGGCTAAGGAGCTGGCGCGGGGAACCAATCAGTCGCCTGGATATGACCAACGAATGATTTTAGATAGGCTGGACGCCAATGGTCAAATTATCAAAGGAAAGCCAAAAATCATCTTAGAGGAATCCGAGTTGGTTGAAAAGCTGATGGAGGCATCAGTAGTGGGCGGTGATGTCGAGCTGCCCATATATGTGACTGAAAGCGGCTATAAGCCGGAGGACACTGCCCATTTAGATGAAGTAGCTGTCGCATCCTTTACGACAAAATTTAGCAGTGCGGTCGTTGGCCGTTCAAAAAATATTGAGCTCTCGGCACAAGCTATTCATAATATCATTGTTGGCACCGGGGATACTTTTTCATTTAATACGACTGTGGGCCCGAGTGATGCCGCCCATGGATATCAAATAGCGAAAGAAATTGTCAACAAGAAATTAGTAGATGGAGTTGGCGGTGGCATTTGCCAGACATCTTCCACCTTATTCAATGCTGTTGACAAATTAGGCGTGAAGTATGTAGAGAAACATCATCATTCCTTATCTGTCGGCTATGTTCCAGCAGGAAGGGATGCGACAGTTTCCTATGGTGGACCGGACTTTCAGTTTCAAAACACAACCGGAGTCCCATTCCTAATAAAAACCATCTACGGCAAAGGCACATTAACAATTGAAGTAAGAACATCACTCGCCTATCAAAGCCAGCTTAAAAAAGCGAATTAAAGGTGTCACATTAAGGGGTGTCAGGCACCATGTGAAAAAAATCACATGGTGCCTGACACCTTATTCCACTTTTACCCAAATTTTATCGATGGCGTTGTGGCCGTAGCCTTTTTGATTCCAGAAGGGGTTTTCGGGCTGGGTTCGATTATGGGAATCGGCTGCTCTTGTCATGATAGTGTATTCTCCTTTTTTGGTTACCGACCATTCATATGTCCAGGAGGTCCACCCATAACCGTGATTAGCAGGTTCCCCAATCTCCACGCTAGACCAGTTTTTACCATGGTCCAAACTGATTTCCACTTTTGTAATCACACCTTTGCCAGTCCAGGCAATTCCCTTAATCAGGTGCTTTCCGGTATTGAGAATTTCCATATTTAGTGGTTTTTGAATGGTGGAATTTACATTTTGGATCGTTACGGGATAAGCGTCCGCATCGGTTTCTTTATTGGGATAATAAACATAATCGACAGATTGAAAAGGGCCGTTAAATCCTGACCCTATTACACTTATTTGCCTTATCCATTTTACCGAGGCCATCGCGTACCACTGTGGAACTATTAATCTTAATGGATACCCATGCTTAAATGGAATTGGCTGCCCATTATACTCATAGGCAATGAGGGTGTCGGGGTGCATCGCTTTTTCCAAGGGCAGGCTCCTGGAGAAAGTAAAGATTTTATCTGTGTCTGTTCTTAAACCACTGTCATAGCCCTCGACTAAAACTTCCCTAGCACTTTGCTTGATTCCTGCTAGCTTAAGGATATCTCTTAGCGGAACGCCCTTCCAATAACCTTCACTAATTGCTCCTTTTTCCCATTGTTCTCCATACACTTTCGGTTCCAAGAAATGACGCTTATTGCCGGCACATTCGAGGACAACTTTAACCGTTCTCGAAGGCAGCATTCGAATCTCCTCCAGAGAGAACAATTTTGGATGGTTAACTAATCCATTGACAGGGAGCCAATAGCTTACTTGTGAGAGACTAGGGTAGGAAAAGTGATTTCTGCGAAAAAACAACTTATTGTCAATAGGACCAGACTCAATAAACTGAATCGGTGTTTCTTTGTTTTCCGGGTCTAACTTCCGGACAATTAACGATGGCTTCGGCATGATAACCTCCTAAAAAGTGATTAATAATAAGTATGCTCGGGATTCATTTAAAATTTTAAAAAAAGGGTGTCAGGCACTATGTGAAAAATTCACATGGTGCCTGACACCTTAGTGTTTAAACTATTCATATGACCGTTCTAATTCATCTATCAATGAGCCAACATATGCAACTGCTTTGCGGATGGGGTCTGGTGTTGACATATCTATGCCTGCATGTTTTAAGAGTTCCAGCGGTTTCATTGTGCCGCCTGCTCGAAGGACATCAAGCCATCGGTCAACGGCTGGCTGACCTTCTTCCTGAATCATTTGCGCAACTGCAGTTGATGCCGTTAAGCCTGCGGAGTAAGTGTATGGATATAAGCCCATGTAATAATGAGGCTGCCGCATCCAAGTCAAGCCCGCACCCTCATCAATTTCAACAGAGTTCCCCCAGAATTCAGAAAGGACCGCTCCGGTGATTTCAGTCAATGTCTGTGCTGTAAGGGCTTTGCCAGCTTCAGCAAGAGCATACACCCTGCGCTGATATTCCGCCTCAAGTAAATGGGTGACAAAGTTATGATAATAGGTTCCTAGCAGCTGCAAGATTACCCAGCGGCGCATTTGCTTATCTTCCGTCCCGGTGAGTAAATGCTGGCCCAATAACATTTCATTCATTGTTGAAGGGGCTTCTACGAAATACATGGAGGGACGGACATTCATAATTCGTTGATTTTTATTTGCTAAATAGAAATGTCCCGCATGGCCGAATTCGTGTGCCAGGGTGAAGCAGCCGCGCATGTTGTCTTGCCAAGTAATCAGAATGTATGGATGCGCACCATATGGACTAGAGCAGAAAGCACCGGTTGATTTCCCGACATTATCTGCGAGGTCAACCCATCTCTCTTTAAAACCGCGCTCGATAATAGCAGTGTATTCAGGTCCCATTACTCGGAGAGAGTCAAAGATTACTTGACTTGCTTCTTCATAGGTCGTCTCCGGATTGAAGTCAGGATCAAGAGGGGCCTTTAAATCACAGAAAAATAGCTGATCAAGACCTAAAACCTTTTGCTTTAATTGGGCAAATCGGCGCATATGAGGTGCTAACTCTTTATAAATGATGTCAATCTGATTGTTATACATTTCAAGTGTTACTTGCTGCGGTTCCAACAGCATATGTGTAACAGACTCGTACTTCCGCAGGCGGGCGAGCGTAACTTGCTTATTTACCTCAGCTGCATACGTAGCGGCCATGGTATTTTTATACTGCTTTAGCGTAGAAACAAACGAGTTGTATGCTTTTCTGCGAACATCTGTATTAGGTGAGAATTCGTAACGGTTTTCAAATAAGGCAAACGATACAGGAAGTTCAATTCCTTCTCCATCCTCAATCGAAGAAAAATCCATATCAGCTAATTTGGTCATTTGATAAATTTGGTATGGAGCTCCCTGAAGTTCGCCAAGTGCTGCAAGTGCTTCTTCCGTTTCTTGTGAAAGGATATGCTTTTTTGTTTCAAGCAGCTCGAGCAGATTTTTTCGGAAATCATCAAGTCCAGGTTCTTCTTGAAGATATTTTTCGACTGTCCCTTCCTCAAGTGCAAGAATTTCTGAGTTAATAAACGACAAGGCCGCCATCGTTTTTGTACGAAGGGCCGAGAATTTAGCTGAATTTGCCTGATTAAGCGGATCGGTTCCGTCAGCCGATTGTTTTAGGCTTGCGAAAGTCCCAGCCTTAATTAGTTTCATCAAAAGCTGTTCTTGGGCACTTAAACAATCAAGTAAAGCATTTGGACCAGTATGTAAAGTACCTTTAAATTTCTCAAACTGTAAGACTTCTTGGTCGATCACTTCTAACTCAGCTTCCCAAGCCTGTTCAGACGGGAATAAATCGACGAGGTTCCATGTCAATTCCTCCGGTACTTCTGCCCGTGTAAGTCTTTTTTCAACTGTTTTTTTCATTTCAAATTCCTCCTTTACTATTTCGTACTACTAAATAGTATCATAGGATGAGAAATATGTTATACTTTTCTGAAAAAGGGGGAATCACTTTGGTTGAAAAAATAGTAAATGCCATTCAAGATGAGTATCCGGACGATTTTGCTTGGTGTTACGGCTGCGGCCGCTTGAATGAAGCGGGACATCATTTTCGAACCGGCTGGCACGGGGAGCAAACGGTGACGATTTATACACCTGAGCAAGCGCATCTCGCATTGCCGGGATTTGTTTATGGCGGAGTTATTGCTTCGCTGATCGATTGCCATGGAACAGGTTCCGCAGCCTTGGCGCTGCATCGGAAAAACGGTCATGAGCCGGGAGAAAAAGGTGACCCGCCGCGTTTTGTAACCGCTTCATTAAATGTCAATTTTCTTAGACCTACTCCACATGGTGTACCATTAAAGGCTGTTGGAATTGTCAAGGAGATTCATCCGAAAAAATTTAAGGTGGAAACTGAGGTTTTTGCAAATGATATTCTTTGTGCTCGTGGTGAGGTCGTTGCTGTCGTCATGCCAAGTACCTTTTTAACCAACAAATAAATCGTTTGTAATAAAACTGAAATATCCCATTTTGAAACAAAACCCACCCCTTAGCCGTCTAATTAAGTATGAGAGGCTTGATCGGGAGGAAAACGGATGGGGAAGCTGCAAAGAATATTTATAACCTTCATTATTATATTGGCGATTGGGTCAGCCATTATTATTAGTTCTTTTGGGTCTGTCCTATTTCAAGAGGGGAATCCAGTTCCATTAATGGTATCAGCCATGAAACTGCATCTTTTCGATTCTGAGTACGTGGAGTTCTCAAAAACTGAAAAACGCAGCCGGTATTTATCGAAAAATATCGGGGATAGTCGCTATGATATCGTTAAGGAATTTATGAAGTCAAAAGGCTGGATATATGAAGAACAAATGGGTTCGGGATTAATCTTTGTTCAAGACGATAGAGAGGCTATAGTTGAAACCAGGCAATACTCGAAATATTTCATCATTTGGGATGTTCAGCAAGCATTGTTTACTAGTGACAGCGGTACATAAAGCCAGTAAAAACCCCTAATCAATTGATTAGGGGTAAATTTATTTAGTGCACTTCCTCTAACTGCTTAAAGTATTCATCAATCAGCTCTTCCAGTTGCTTCAATTCTTTTTTCCAAAATGAATTGCTATGCAAAGATACCAGTGCACTTTCAATTAGAAATTTCCGGGGCTTTTGTCCATGCAATAATTCATCCTGGATAAAGTCTAACAGTTCAATGTATTTTTCCTGTTCGCCTTCATCAAGGAAATTCTTCGTTATCGCTTTCCGCAACGGTACAGCAAAGTTGAGAAGTTGTTGTTTAAATGTTCGGTTGTTGTGGTTACAAGACGGCAGCCACATTTCCAAATGCCCAGGTTCAAGCAATTGACTGCCGGATTCGGCCACCTCGTCAACCATTTTTACTAGACGTCCGACGCAATACCGGACCACCTGGCTGATTTTTTCCCCTGTTTCAAAGGCCATTCGATTATATTGAAGATTATGCTGTAATATTCCCTGAAACATGATGGCGCAATCTAGCAGGTATGGTTTCTTATCCTCACCAAAGATATCTATGAACCTTGTATAAAACCAATGAAGTGTACCCAAACGGCTACGTTGAATGAATTGTTTAAGGTCGATATCATTGGAAGCCATGACTTCTTCATGAAGGGCGATTAACTTATTCTTTTTATTTGCAATCAGCTGTAATTCCAGTTGTTTCATAAATATCTCGATATCTGATCGGTCATGGCCCATTAATAAATCAGTGCGCTCTTTTTCAAGTTCCTTGTAAATAGTTTTATAAATACCGATTAATAACTCGCTTTTGGATGAAAAATAATTATAAAATGTCCCTTTAGAAATCCCGCTATAATCTAAAATGTCTTGAATCGAGGTAGCGTGGAAGCCCTTTTCGACAAATAATTGATGTGCCATCTTAATCACATTTTGTTTCCGGTTGTACATAATATCACCTTTAATTGGATTTGTACTTACTGTATAAATTTATACTACCTTATTTATAGACTGATTACAAACTCATAATTTTTATGTTTTTTTTACTTGCAAAAGTTGAACTGAGAGTATATTATATCTAAGTGTATAACAGGGGTATAAAAAAATGTACTAATATTATAGGGGGAAATTTAATGACTCAAACTATAAAAGAAACCAAGCGTCCACCGTACGGGATTATTGCGGTTTTGATGATTGGGGCTTTTATTGCATTCTTAAATAACACATTACTAAACATTGCCTTGCCATCAATTATGAAGGACTTAAAAATTGAAGCGGCAACTGTTCAGTGGCTTACGACAGGGTTTATGTTAGTAAACGGAATTTTGATTCCAGCTACAGCCTATTTAATTCAAAAATTTTCCGTCCGGCAATTATTTTTAGCTGCCATGGGATTATTCGCATTCGGAACCATCCTAGCAGGATTTGCCCATGTCTTTCCAATATTATTAGCGGGCCGAATGATCCAAGCCTCTGGTTCAGCCATCTTGATGCCACTCTTAATGAATGTTATGTTAATTAGCTTCCCTGTAGAAAAAAGAGGGGCAGCGATGGGAGTTTTCGGATTAATATTAATGTCTGCACCGGCGATTGGACCTACATTATCGGGATGGATCATTGAACATTATGACTGGAGAATGCTATTCCACTTTGTGACACCAATTGCTATTGTAGTCATATTTATAGGATTTTTCATGCTTAAAGATAAGAAGGAAAAAGTTAATATTCGTCTTGATTTTCTTTCTTTACTATTATCCAGTATCGGTTTTGGCGGAATCCTATATGGATTTAGTTCTGCCGGTAGTAAAGGTTGGGATAGTCCGCAGGTCTACGGGACAATAATCATTGGGGTTATTTCTTTGATCGTGTTCATATTACGTCAATTAAAACAAGAACAGCCCTTGCTTAATTTCAAAATTTATAAATACCCAATGTTTGCCTTATCATCTGCCATTGCAATGGTTGTTAATATGGCTTTGTTTTCTGGAATGTTACTTCTCCCTATCTATGTTCAAACACTAAGGGGCATTACTCCAATGGATGCTGGACTCTTGCTGCTGCCAGGAGCGATTTTGATGTCCATTATGTCGCCAATTACAGGGAAATTATTTGATAAGATTGGCGGACGGATTTTAGCAATCCTGGGCTTATTAATTATCGTCGTGACCACTTATGGATTTAGCAAATTAACACTGACAACTAGCTATACACATTTAATTATTCTGTACTCAATAAGAAGTTTCGGTATGTCAATGGTGATGATGCCAGTTTCAACAAATGGTCTGAATCAATTACCAGCACGTTTCTATCCACATGGTACTGCCATGAACAATACCATGAACCAGGTAGCCGGGGCGATTGGCACCGCGTTATTGGTAACGATTATGACAAACCGTACGGCATCCAAGGCGAAAGAACTCGGTGATGCTGCTATGAAACACTTTACAGAACAGCCGACTCCGGCTGCAATCCAAGAAATGAAACAACAAGTTATGGCGCAAGCAATGTTAAATGGAATAAATTTCTCATTCTTAATTGCCACCGGTATTGCCGTTGTTGCACTCGTTCTTGCTTTCTTTATTAAACGGGCAAAACAAGCGGAAGACCCAGGCGAAGTTAAGTCAGCAGCTAAAAAGATGACGGCTAAGTTAGCGGGAAATTAAATATCAAACTAAGGGGTGACTGTTTAGGTCGCCTCTTTTTTTGAAATTGAGGATATATATTTGCTTTTTTATATAAAAAAACTCAATATAATACAAAGGAAGGTACTATAGGAGGATCTATGCAATGTTAAAAGACCACATTATGCAATACATAACAGTACAACGAGCTAACGAAAATGCTGATGGTATTGGTATTTATAAAGAAGAAAAAGAATACGCAGTGAAAAATCAGCTCGCGGACGAAATTCTTTTTGTTGAGAAGGATGCTAATACTCGATTTGCTGACGCCTATATTGAACGGTGTGATAAATCATCAGAAAATATGATAAAGAATGAGAATTCCTCGTTCTTAACGCAGTCCCTCGATTACCTGAAAAAGCATAAAAATGAGTTTATTTATTTAGAGTCCAATTGGTTTGAGTTGATTGGAGTTGAAGCTGTTTCATTAGAGGCGGATGACGTCTTTGGGACTTATGACGTCATGTTAGGATTAAAACTTCAGAAGAAATTCGAAAAAACCTTAAAGGAGCATTTGAATAGTCATTTACAAGGCGGAGAAGCAAAATTCGATTTAATGTTTAGTCATGATGACGGTTTATGGAATCTGAATTTCGCGCTGAATTATGTAGAAGGATTTACGGAAGAAATGACGATTGGCGAAGCGTTTCAATTAATTTATCGGTTTTTATTTAAGCTTGCTGAAGCGGCGGAAGAAAAGTAAGGAAAAAATAGGGATAGAAAGGGGCATCGGAAGAGAATCCGATGCCTGTTTTTTTATGATGATTCGACAAAATTCTTGACGTATGTCGAAAACTTTCTTTAGAAAAAGTAAGCATTTGATTTCGATGGAAAGATGATTTTTTCAGTTAGAACTATTGATGTTTAGAGAATAAAGAATTTTTTCGATAAAAAGAAAGAAAGATAGTTTTCGAGTTTTTTTTACAATATCCTTACTTTTTATATGGTAAATTTGTAGAGAATTCAGAATAATGGACTAGAAGGCTATTTTTTAAGAAAGCAAATCATTTTACATAGTGGATAATGAAACAGCTGCATGATTTAACAAGTTGTCAGGTGTATTGCCAACAGTGGGTCTGTAAAATGAAGATAAGCTGCAGAATATTCTGCAAACTATATAAATGAACATGAAGGGAGTGGAGTTATTTCCGAAACCAGAGGTGGGCAATTATTTAAGCGCTTTCATTTTTAAGGAACTATTTGGTTAATAAACCATTGATTAAAAGGAGGGTTTCGCATTGGCGATTGAAAAAATGCAACGAATTTCCCTTTCAAATCTTGAAAGAAACTTTCAAGAGGTGGAACCGGGACTGACAAACCAAGAAGCGGTGGAAGAATCCAATCGCTGCCTCTATTGTTATGATGCCCCATGTATTAAAGCCTGTCCAACAGGTATCGATATTCCAACCTTTATTAAGAAAATTGCCTCCGGGAACTTTCTTGGATCCGCAAAAACGATTATGTCTTCGAACCCGGTGGGAGCAAGCTGTGCTAGGGTTTGTCCAACAGAAGAACTCTGTGAAGGAGCCTGTGTCCTAAACGCTTCTACAAAACCAATTATGATTGGCAATCTGCAAAGATATGCGACGGACTGGGCCATTCAAAATGAACAGACCCTATTTAAACCTGGTGAATCAAATGGACAAACCGTTGCCGTTATTGGCGGCGGTCCTGCCGGATTATCTGCGGCCCGTGAACTTGCAAGATTTGGCTATGATGTAACGATATTTGAAGGAGCCGAGAAAGCTGGAGGTTTAAATACGTACGGCATTGTTTCCTTCCGATTGCCGCAGAAGATTTCCTACTGGGAAGTTGAGCAGGTTGAAAAAATGAATGTCAAAATCAGAACGAACACAATGGTCGGCCGGGATATTTCAGCGGAAGAAATAACTAATAATTTCGATAGGGTTGTATTAGCAGTTGGAATGGCCCATGTGCCAAACCTTGGCATTGAAGGTGAAAATCTAGATGGAGTCTTTGATGCGATTGAATTTGTCAAAGCAACCAAGGACGGAGAGTTGTCTTATGACTACCAAGGCAAGCGTGTTGTCGTCATCGGCGCCGGAAATACTGCGATTGACGGAGCCACTTGTTCGGTCCGCTTAGGTGCTGAAAACGTCAAAATCCTCTACCGAAGAACAGAAGAGGAAATGACGGCATATGACTTTGAATACGAATTCGCTAAACAAGATGGCGTCGAGTTCCGTTGGTTAACCGCACCAAAAAGGATTATCGGTGACGAAAATGGTAAGGTTACCGGCATTGAGTGTATCAAGATGGAACTAGGTGAGCCGGAAAAGGATGGACGCCCGAGACCTGTAGCAATTGAAGGGTCGGAGCATGTCCTAGCGGTAGATGCTGTTATCAAAGCAATCGGACAAACAAGATACGTGAATTTGATTGAGCAGTTTGGTCTAACACATGAAGGCGGGGTCGTAAAGGTCGATAAAGATACATTAAAAACCTCGAATCCCAAAATATTTGCCTGCGGGGACGTGATTTTTGGCAAAGGAAAAGGCGATGCCATGGTGGTAACGGCAGCACAGCAGGGCAAGGATGTTGCCTATGCGATTCACCAGCAATTTACCGTTGTGGGAACAGCATAATTGATCATAAGGAGGAAAAGTAATGGCTGATTTACGTATAAACCTTGCAGGAATAAAATCACCTAATCCATTTTGGCTGGCATCAGCACCTCCAACCAACTCGGGCTATCAGGTTCAAAGAGCATTTGAGGCCGGCTGGGGGGGAGCAGTTTGGAAAACACTTGGCGACCCAATCCTAAATGTTACTTCCAGATTTGCCGCGATAGGTTTTAACGGGCAAAGAGTCGCAGGCTTTAATAATATTGAGCTGATTACAGATCGTCCATTAGATGTCAATTTAAAGGAAATCTATGAAACGAAAAAGAAATTCCCGAACCATGCGATTATTGCTTCGTTAATGGTCGAACCGAAGCAGGAAAAATGGCATGAAATCGTAAAGCGCGTTGAAGATGTCGGGGTTGATGGGCTCGAGTTAAACTTCGGCTGTCCGCACGGTATGGCCGAGCGCGGAATGGGTTCAGCCTCCGGCCAGGTTCCAGCCCTCGTTGAACGTCAGACCTATTGGGCGAAAGAAGTAGCGAAAACTCCTGTCATTGTTAAATTAACGCCTAATATTACCGATATAACCGCAACTGCGGAAGCAGCCTGCAATGGCGGTGCCGATGCTATAAGTATGATCAATACCATTAATAGCCTAATGGGAGTGGATCTTGATTCATGGAATACCATCCCACATGTGGCCGGAAAAGGGGCACACGGTGGATATTGCGGCCCCGCGGTTAAGCCGATTGCCTTAAATATGGTTGCCGAATGTGCAAGGCACCCGCATATCAATGTACCTATTTCCGGAATTGGCGGGATTTCCAATTGGCGGGACGCGGTTGAATTTATGCTGATGGGGGCAACTGGTGTTCAAGTCTGTACGGCTGCGATGCACCATGGCTTCCGGATTGTTGAAGATATGATTGATGGCCTTAATAACTACCTAGACAGTAAAGGGATTGCGGCCGTATCCGATATTATTGGAAAATCCGTTCCAAAATACTCCGATTGGGGTAACTTGGACTTGAACCACAACATTGTCGCAAAAATCAATCCGGATGTATGTATCAATTGTAATAAATGCCATATTGCCTGTGAGGATACCTCCCATCAATGCATTGATATGCTTACAGATGTGAATGGAAAAAGCTATCTGAAAGTTAGAGAAGAAGACTGTGTTGGCTGTAATTTATGTTCAATTGTCTGCCCGGTTGATGGAGCAATCGACATGATTGAAGCACCTAGAGAGCTGGCGCCAATGACCTGGAATGATCGCCAAACGGCCTTAAGTGTCGCAGTTGAGTGCAAAGCAGACGTTGCAAAATAAAAGATTAGGAGGATTCATTATATGAAAAAAATCATTAAAAATGGAACGATTGTCACCGCATCTGACACCTTTCAAGCAGAACTATTAATCGAAGATGGAAAAATTACGCAAATTGGCTCAAATCTCTCTGCCATTGGCGCTGAGGTTATCGATGCCAAAGGCTGTCTTGTTTTTCCAGGAGGAATTGACCCGCACACCCATTTAGATATGCCCTTTGGCGGCACGGTCACAAAGGATGATTTCGAAACGGGAACAATGGCTGCTGCCTTCGGCGGCACGACGACAGTCATAGACTTTTGCTTAACGAATAAAGGCGAGCCGCTAAAAAATGCTATTCAAACCTGGCATGATAAATCGAAGGACAAAGCCGTGATTGACTATGGCTTCCACTTAATGATTTCAGAAATCAACGAGAATGTTTTAAAGGAACTGCCACAGGTCATAAATGAAGAAGGAATTTCCTCGTTTAAAGTATTTATGGCTTACAAAAATGTTTTCCAGGCAGACGATGAAACCTTGTTCAAGACGCTTATCACCGCAAAAGACCTTGGCGCCTTGGTTATGGTCCATGCTGAGAATGGCGACGTCATTGATTATCTAACGAAGAAAGCACTCGAAGAAGGGAATACAGAACCGATTTATCATGCGTTAACAAGACCGCCGGAATTAGAGGGCGAAGCAACGGGCCGTGCCGCTAGGTTTACCGGGCTGGCCAATTCGCAGCTATATGTGGTCCATGTTTCCTGTGCTGATGCGGCCGAAAAAATTGCTGAGGCGCGCAGCAAGGGCTTCGATGTTTGGGGCGAAACGTGTCCGCAATATCTCGTTCTTGATCAAAGCTATTTAGAAAAGCCAAATTTTGAAGGAGCCAAATATGTGTGGTCGCCGCCGCTCCGTGAAAAGTGGAACCAGGAAGCCCTCTGGAATGCGTTAAAGAGCGGTCAGCTGCAAACAATCGGCTCCGATCAATGCTCGTTTGATTTTAACGGGCAAAAGGATTTAGGCCGGGATGATTTCACGAAAATCCCGAATGGCGGTCCGATTATTGAAGACCGCTTAGCGATTTTGTTTTCGGAGGGGGTAAAGAAGGGTCGGATCAGTCTGAACCAGTTTGTTGACCTGACTTCGACGAGAGCCGCGAAACTCTTTGGGCTTTACCCGCAAAAAGGAACGATTGCTGTTGGGACTGATGCCGATCTTGTGATTTTTGATCCGAATGTCGAACGGGTTATATCTGCTGAAACTCATCATATGGCGGTAGATTACAATGCATTTGAAGGCATGCAGGTCACTGGCGAACCTATTTCTGTGTTAGTGCGCGGTGAATATGTCGTCCGTGAAAAGCAGTTTGTCGGTAAACCAGGTTCCGGTCAATATTTGAAGCGAGCGAAGTATCGTACAAATACACCTTTAAATCAAAATGAAACCTTATCTATCTAAGAAATATCAACTTTTCTATATATATTAACTCAGAACAGGATGGGGATACGATGTCAGACTATCAACAATTTCTTGATGAACGTGACAAGATTGATTTTCTTATCCAAAAGGGCTGCCAAATTTACGGTGTAAGAGAACATTTAAATGGAGCTTCTGTTGACTTTTTGCACCCAAATGGAAATGTCACTGAAACTTTACTGATCGGAACGGCCAACGGAAGAAAATATTTTTCCAGTCTATTAATTAGTCAGAATCAGCCAAAAAATTGATGAAAATGGGAAAGGGGTTGGTTGAAAAACCAATCTTTTTCCAAATACACGTCTTATTTTTCAAGGAGTGCTAATCAGATGAAAGAACATTTTCAATTAACGACCGCAGATATTTTGAAACGAAAGCACTTTGAAAAATCAATCGTGATTGCAGGGGAGGAGGGCATCCATCGAATCGTTAAATGGGTTCATGTTGTCGAGGTAACAAGTATTCGCAACCTCTTAAATGGGAACGAGCTTATTTTGTCAACCGGGGTGGCCTGGAAGGATAATGTCGACCTATTTGTGTCGATGGTGAAGGAGTTTATTGAAAACAATGCGGCAGGGTTATGCCTTGAGATGGGGACCTACATGTCGGAGGTTCCGGCCGAGGTTATTGATCTTGCTAATGATCATCATTTTCCAATCATTGTTTTTCAAAAAGAAGTGCCGTTTGTTGAAATTACACAGGACATCCATTCCGTCATCATAAACCAGCAATACCAGAAGATTTCTGACTTAGAGAATTATTCTCAGAGCTTAAATAAACGACTTCTTACTATTGAAACATATGAGGATATTCTTCAATTTATTTTCTCTGCATTGGATGTGCAAATCATTTTCCGCTTGAAAAACCAGGAGTATGAATTTGTACCTGAAATCAGCCGTCATGAACAAATTTCCATCATCGCTAAGCTTCAGGAGGCGAAAACGCAGCCCTATGGTCATATTGCCTCGACGCCGATTTTTTTGTTTGGCCAGGAATATGCCGAGTTGGTTGTTTATTCAAAGGATATTCCGATCAGTGAATATGATTCGTTGATTTTAGATCGAACGGCAACCGCATTAGCCCAGCATTTATTAAGAGATTTGTTTGTGGAGGAAAAAAAGCGCGTTGAAGAGTTTGAGTGGCTGCGCGGCTGGCTTGACGGCGAGCATTCACTTGAAGATATTTACGAATACCTGGTTGAGAATGGAATCAAACCAAAAACAAGTGATGTCGCGGTAATAATCACAAAACTGATCCCCGTTAAGGAAAAATTAAGTCAGGATGTTACCTATTTAAAATTATTATTTCGCTCTGTTTTTGAACAAAATGGCTTTGCCGTCTTTTTCGTTGAAAAAAGAAATGAGATTACCTTTATTCTGTTAAATAACAGAACGAAAAAAAATCTAAAGGAACGGATTAAAAAGGCGATTGAATCAATTCAAGACTCAGAGTTTATCCGCCAGCAAACTTCGGCAAAGCTAATCATTGCGGCAGGTAAGTTTATACAATCACTGAGTGAGGTACATAAGAGCTATCAAACAGCTAAAGAAACGCTGCGGATTCAACAAAAAATGACGAACAAACAAATTTATCATTTTTATGAAGATCTGCATTTATATCGGCTGATTTCGCAAATGAGCAGACACACCGATTTACATGAACTGGCTTCTGAATATTTACAGCCCGTCATTCAATATGATCAACAATACAATGGCAAATTGTTAGAAACGTTAAAAGCCTATTTGGAGTGTAATGGGTCGAAGCAGGAAACCTCGAACAAGCTATTTATCGTCAGACAAACTTTGTATCATCGGCTGCATAAACTCGAAAATCTTTTGGGAGAAGACTTTATGGAACATGAAAAACGGGTGGCCATCGAATTTATGCTTTTGGTTCATGATTATCTGTCGGCTTCTCAGTTTAAGAAAGCAAATCAAGCCTTGTAAAACGTCCTGTTATTAGCAACATGTTAAATGAATATTCAATTTGTCGCAGAAATGCTTCCAGTTATTTTACGGATTGTCTAATGAAAGCCGTCTATCGATACGAGATAATGATGGTATCAACGTTTTATTGTTGGAAAATTCAATCGATTTTTTCGAAAACAAGGAGGTTTCAGAATGAGCGTAACAAAAAATGATACGGCGGTATTAAAAAACTTTATTAACGGTGAATGGGTGAGCTCGAACAGCAGCCAAACACTTGATGTACCGAATCCGGCAACAAATGAACTGTTAACACAGGTTCCGGTCTCATCCAAAGAGGATGTCAATCTTGCTGTTGCTGCAGCAAAAGAAGCATTTAAAAAGTGGAAAAACGTCCCGGTTCCGAAGCGTGCCAGGATCCTCTTCAAATATCACTACCTGTTAACTGAAAACCATGAAGCATTGGCAAAATTGATTGTTCAGGAAAATGGAAAGGCTTACAAGGAAGCGTACGGTGAGGTACAGCGCGGGATTGAGTGTGTTGAATTCGCCTCAGGCGCACCGACATTAATGATGGGCGAAACGCTGTCAGGAATTGCCGAGGACATCGATTCGGAAATGTTCCGGTATCCATTGGGGGTTGTCGGCGGAATCACCCCGTTCAACTTTCCGATGATGGTACCGTTATGGATGTTCCCGCTTGCCGTGGCCTGTGGAAATACCTTTGTGTTGAAACCATCTGAGCGGACACCGATTTTAGCTAATCGCTTAGCGGAGTTATTCACAGAGGCTGGAGCACCAAATGGTGTCCTAAATGTCGTTCATGGTGCCCATGATGTGGTCAACGGTTTACTCGAGCATAAGGATATTGCCGCAATTTCCTTTGTCGGCTCCCAGGTGGTGGCAAAGTATGTTTATCAGCGGGCAGCTGCTGAAGGCAAGCGGGTTCAAGCCCTTTCTGGTGCAAAAAACCACCATATTGTCATGCCGGATGCTGATATGGATAAGGCGGTGCAGCATGTGCTAAGTTCCACATTTGGCAGTGCCGGGCAGCGCTGCATGGCCTGCAGTGCCGTTGTCGTTGTCGGTGATAATGAGCCATTTGTTGAAGCGTTGAAGAAAAAGGCGGATGAATTAATTATCGGGAACGGCATGGATGACGAAGTATTATTAACTCCTGTCATCCGCAAGGATCACCGTGAAAAGGCATTAAGCTATATCGATAAAGGAGTAGCGGAAGGGGCAGATTTGATCAGGGATGGACGACGGGAAATGGATGATCTTCCAGAAGGAAATTTCCTCGGGCCAACGATATTTGATCATGTTACTCCGGAGATGACGATTGCTAAGGACGAAATCTTTGCCCCGGTCTTAAGTCTGCTTCGTGCGAATAATCTAGATGAAGGGTTAGAATTTATCCGAAAATCGAGGTATGGAAACGGAGCTACAATTTATACAAATAACGCAAAAGCTGTTCGGCAGTTCCGTGAAGAAGCAGATGCCGGCATGTTAGGGATCAACGTCGGCGTTCCGGCCACAATGGCCTTCTTCCCATTCTCCGGCTGGAAGGATTCCTTCTACGGTGACCTCCATGTGAACGGAAAAGACGGATTAAACTTCTATACACGGAAGAAAATGATTACCTCAAGATTTGATGCATAAATATGGTGTCAGGCACAAAATTCCAAAAAATGGAGGAGAGGTTATGGTTCAAACGAGTGGTCCCCACAAAACATTATTGGAACAGGATGATAAGTATGTCTGGCATTCGATGAAACCTTATAATCCGAATGCCACGATTGTGGTAACAAAGGCGGAGGGTTCCTGGGTAACCGATGCCGACGGAAAACGCTACTTAGATGCGATGGCAGGCCTATGGTGTGTCAATGTCGGCTACGGCCGGACTGAGCTTGCAGAAGCTGCCTATGAACAATTAAAGGAAATGGCCTATTTTCCACTATCGCAAAGCCATGTTCCGGCTATTAAACTAGCGGAAAAATTAAATGAAATGCTTGGCGATGATTATGTCATCTTTTTCTCGAACAGCGGTTCAGAGGCAAACGAAACCGCTTTTAAAATCGTAAGGCAATACCATCAGCAAAAGGGCGAACATAATCGATATAAAATCGTTTCCCGTTACCGTGCCTACCACGGCAACTCGATGGGTGCATTGGCAGCAACTGGGCAGGCACAACGAAAATATAAATATGAGCCATTATCACCAGGGTTTATCCATGTGTCACCTCCGGATTCCTACCGAGATGATATAAACGTTGCTGACCCAAGGGAATTATCTTCCGTCAAAGAAATCGACCGGACGATGACTTGGGAGCTCAGTGAAACGGTTGCCGCGATGATTATGGAACCGATTATCACGGGCGGCGGTGTTCTAGTTCCGCCGGACGGCTATATGAAAGCGGCAAAAGAAGTTTGTGAAAAACATGGCGCACTACTTATCGTCGATGAAGTCATTTGCGGTTTTGGCCGTACCGGTAAACCCTTTGGCTTTATGAACTATGGGGTGAAGCCAGACATCATTACCATGGCAAAGGGGATAACCAGCGCATATTTACCGCTTTCAGCGACAGCAGTTCGCAAGGATATATATGAAGCGTTTAAAGGGACAGAGGAGTATGATTACTTCCGTCACGTGAATACATTTGGCGGAAATCCCGCAGCCTGTGCACTTGCGTTAAAGAATCTTGAGATTATGGAAAAGGAAAACTTATTTGACCGCTCCAGAGATTTAGGTGAACAATTACTGAATGATCTAACGAACCTGTTACAGGACCACCCTTATGTAGGAAATGTCCGTGGTAAAGGATTGCTGGTGGGGATTGAATTAGTGAAGGATAAAGGCACAAAGGAACCGTTGGATGCAGCACTTGTAAACCAAATCATTGCCAATTGTAAACAGGAAGGGATTATCATCGGGAAAAACGGAGCAACAGTTGCCGGATACAATAATGTGTTAACATTAGCACCGCCACTAAACATTGAACAGAAAGATATCAATTTTATCATTAAAACACTAACTGAATCGCTTGATAAAATCCGCTAATGTGAGAGGAAGAGAGCGCTTGTAACTTACAAATTGTAAATTACGAGTGTTCTTTTTTTTCATTTTAGGACATAAATTCACAATATCAATAATTTAATAGAATGGGGTTCTTTCCGCGAATCCGTGTGAAAAAATGTCGAAATTCTTCGAAGTAACAATTGACAGAACATTTGAATGAGTTATAATAAACTTAGCAATTGTTCACAAAGAATTTACATAATTTCATTCATTCCAACATCGTGAAAAAATGCAATATTTCTTTTTACAATAGTTTGTAACCGTTTTCTCCAAGTTTTCGATTTTAATAACTTTAAAAATTAGGTGAGGATACAATGGCGGATGAAAAAATTTCGCGCCTTGTTGAAGTGGCGAAATTGTACTATCAATTAGACTACAGTCAACAAGAAATTGCGAAACAGTTAGGTATTTCCCGCCCCACCGTATCCAGACTTCTGGATCAAGCTATCCAAGAGGGTGTTGTCCATATTAAAATAATTAATCCGGCCGAGGATGTTCAGGAATTGGCAATGCAAGTGAAAGAGAAATTCCAGTTAAAGCATTGTATTGTTGCTTCGATTCCAGAGTATGAGGATGAACTCATCAAAGAGAAACTGGGAGACGTTTCTGCCGATTATTTATATGAAATTGTCCAAAATGGCGACACTATTGGAATTACTTGGGGAACAACCCTTTATCAAGTCGTGAAAAAACTGCAGCCTAAGAATGTAAAGGATATTACGATTGTTCAGCTTAATGGTGGGGTGAGTTACTCTGAGTCAAACACATATGCATCAGAAATCATCAACGGCCTTGCTACTGCCTTTAATACGACACCACATTTCTTACCGGTTCCGGCGGTAGTAGACCATATCGTCGTCAAGCAGGCGATTGTAGCTGACAGGCATGTGAAACGAATATTAGAGTTAGGTAAACAGGCAAATATCGCGATTTTCACGGTAGGGGAGCCTGGTGAACAATCGACCCTCATGCATGCAGGATACTTTTTAGAAAGTGATATCGAGATTTTACGCTCAAATCAAACGGTTGGCGATATCTGCTCTAGGTTTATTGATATAGACGGGAAGATAAGCCACGAAGCTTTAAATGACCGTACGATTGGCATTGAACTCTCGCACTTGACCGGAAAAGATTACGGCATCCTGATTGCAGGCGGTAACACGAAAGTTGATGGTATTTATGGTGCGCTGATTGGCCGGCACGCAAATGTGCTAATTACCGATCAGTATACTGCCAAGGCTTTACTCGAAATGGGGGGTGATAACATTAATGGATAAAGAGAGTATTAGAGAACTAGTCGAAAAGATTGTCAAAAATACACTTCAAACAGCTAAGCAAGTTCCGATTGCAGCTTCAAACCGGCATATTCATTTATCACCTGAACATGTCGAGCGACTGTTCGGAAAGGGTTATCAACTAACTAAGCTTAAAAGTTTATCCCAGCCGAATCAATTTGCCGCAAAGGAAACCGTTAGCTTAATTGGTCCAAAGGGAAAGATTCAAAATGTTCGTGTTCTCGGGCCCGCAAGAGGCAGCACTCAAGTAGAAGTGTCTCTATTCGACGGCTTTACGCTTGGTGTGAAACCGCCGATTCGTAACTCTGGAGATATTAAAGGCTCAGAATCGATCACAATCCAAGGTCCGCGCAGGCAAATCACCATTAAAGAAGGGCTGATATGTGCCGCACGCCACATTCATATGCACACTGTAGACGCCGAAGCCTTTGATGTTTCGGACGGAGACCTTGTTCAAGTGAAAGTTGCTGGAGCACGCGGGGTTATTTTCTCCAATGTATTAATTCGTGTTTCACCAAAATACAAGCTTGAGATGCACATTGACCTTGATGAGGCAAATGCAGCAAATATCAAAAATGGACAACTTGGAGAAATTGTTGCCATTGAAAGTCGAAATAAAGTGAGTGGGGAGTAATGCTGGTGGATGTTAAATCACAGGTTAAAATGCTTGTCCAGCAAGTTGTCGAAGCCTACTTAAACGAAAAGTCGGAAGTGAAAAAAGGACAACCGATTGCTATACTTTTAGGCTATCAATCTCCTAATCCAGCGGAAATTTTGGAAGCGGTTACCCCGTTATTGAATTCTTACGAGGTGACGTTAATTTTATCAAAGGATTGGCTCCAAGCAACTACTAAGTTGAGCAGAAAGTCATATGTTTTATTAGAAGAGACTTCACAGCAAGAATTGATTGCCTTAATGGAAAAATCAGCCGTTCTTGTTGTTCCCTCAGCATCCTATCAATTGGTATCGAAGCTTGCCTTAACAATTGATGATGAATTAGCGGTGTGGTTAGCGATTCAATACCAATTAGTTGGTAAGCCCATTGTCATCGCAAACGATTATGTTGAACCGAATGTGTATCAGCAAATCTATGCGCCGCATACTGTCCAGGAACGACTGCAGTCATACATTAGGCAGATTCAAGCAGATGACGTGAAATGGGTGCCGTTAAGGAAGCTTGCACAAACAGTTGAAGACCAATACACCGCCTTCCAAGAAAAACAAGCTCTCATTCTAGCGAGACATGTAGAAAAAGCGGATCGAGATGGATTAAGAGAAATTGTTGTTCCAGCAAGGAGTAAGGTGACACCTTCGGCAAAGGACTTAGCGAAAGAATTAAAGATTGATATTAAGCAGGTCGATTCCTCGAAAGGAGGGACGCTATGATTATTTGTAAAGTGGTTGGATCGATTGTATCTACCACTAAAGCAGAGAAATTAAAAGGAAAAAAACTTCTGATTGTACAACCACTTGATATGAGGAGTATCGAAGAAGACGGAAAACCACTTGTCGCAATCGATACAGTTGGATCAGGTGTCGGTGAAATCGTTTTACTTGTCAGCGGAAGTTCTGCACGGCAAACAGAAATTACAAATGGTGTCCCTGCTGATGCGGCAATCGTGGGAATTGTCGATCAGATTGAGATACAAGGGTCCTTAACCTTTAATAAAGGGGGTAACTAGCATTGCAAATAAATGAAACCGATATCAAAAAAATGGTTGAACAGGTCCTTATGCAACTAGGTCAGACTGAAGCAGCCGATGCTCCTATTGCACCACAAAATGATGTCAGCTTAGGCGACGGCGTGTTCGCAACTGTCGACGAAGCGGCAGCAGCAGCACGACTTGCTTGGGAAAAGCTACGCAAGCTTCCAATGGCCGCGAGAAGACAAATGATTGACAACATGAGAGAAGTCAGCCGCGCTCAAGCGAATGAGCTGGCACAGCTCGCGGTTGAGGAAACCAGCTTAGGGCGTGTGGAGGACAAGGTTGCTAAAATCCTTTTAGCTGCCAACAAAACCCCAGGAGTCGAAGATTTAGTCAGTACATCCTATTCCGGCGATGATGGATTAACACTTGTAGAATATGCCCCCATCGGTGTATTTGGCTCGATCACACCATCAACAAACCCGGCAGCGACTGTGATCAATAACTCGATTTCACTGATTGCCGCAGGGAATACAGTGGTTTACAACCCGCACCCAAGCGCCAAACGGGTGTCGATTAAAACATTAAAGCTGCTCAATCAAGCGATTGTCGCTGCAGGCGGGCCTGAAAACGCCCTTACCTCTGTAGCTGCACCGAATCTTGAAACATCGGCACAAGTGATGAACCATCCTAAAGTAAATGCCTTGGTTGTCACAGGCGGCGGACCTGTTGTCAAGGCAGCGATGGCTGTTGGTAAAAAAGTAATTGCCGCAGGCCCTGGTAATCCACCAGTAGTCGTGGATGAAACAGCGATTATTTCACAAGCGGCGGCTCACATTGTCCAAGGTGCAAGCTTTGATAACAACGTATTATGTACCGCTGAGAAAGAAGTGTTCGTTGTTGACAAGGCTGCCAACGCTTTAAAGACAGAAATGGTCAAAAACGGAGCAATTGAGCTCAAAGGCTTCCAATTTGAAAAATTATTGGAAAAAGTATTAGTGAAGAAAAACGATAAGTATTATCCAAACAGAGACTTTATTGGCAAGGATGCCGCGGTGATTTTGCAGGCAGCCGGCATTCAAGCAAGTCCGAATGTGAAGTTAATCATCGCTGAAACAACAAAGGATCACCCATTGGTGATGACTGAAATGTTAATGCCTATCTTACCAATTGTCAGAGTTCCTGACGTTGATCAAGCGATTGAATTGGCCGTCATTGCTGAAAAAGGAAATCGTCATACGGCAATCATGCACTCACAAAACATTACCAACCTAACAAAGATGGCACAAGCAATCCAAGCGACTATTTTTGTGAAAAATGGCCCATCTGTAGCTGGTCTTGGCTTTGAAAGTGAAGGCTTCACAACACTTACAATTGCCGGTCCGACTGGTGAAGGCTTAACAAGCGCAAAAACATTTACACGTCAGCGCCGCTGCGTCTTAGTAGATGGATTAAGAATTATTTAGTGGGGTGTATTAATTGGCAAAGTCTAAAGAAGAAAAAACCGTCACTTCACAAGAAGAAAAAGCGACAACACCAAAATTAGAAGTTACTAAAGGAGGAAATAAAATGAGTCAAGAAGCATTAGGAATGATCGAAACAAAAGGATTGGTAGCAGCAATTGAAGCAGCAGATGCTATGGTGAAAGCGGCAAATGTTACGTTAGTAGGCAGGGAATTCGTGGGTGCCGGTCTTGTTACGGTTATGGTCCGTGGTGATGTTGGTGCCGTTAAAGCAGCAACCGAAGCAGGCGCAGAAGCTGCCCAGCGCGTTGGCACACTTCTTTCTGTACACGTGATTCCACGTCCAAACGGCGATGTAGAAGGTATTTTACCGAAAGCAGAATAAGGTGAATTCAAATGGAACAATCCATTGAAAGCTATATCAAAAATCTTGTCAGAGATGTAATTGGTCAAACATTAGGCAGTCTGCAAATCCAGGGTGATCGGCAAACGTATGTGATTGCGAATTGGAAAATGAATAAAACGCTGGCAGAAACAGCTGAATTTTTTCAAGAAATCAACAGCAGCAATGATGTGACTGTGGTCGTTTGCCCGCCGGCACAGCTGCTTTACCCGGCCCACCTTTTTATTAAACAGTCAGGAAAGCCGGTACACTTAGGCGGCCAAAATGTCCATTGGGCAGACAAAGGTGCATACACCGGAGAAACATCCACTGCGATGTTAAAGGATGTCGGCTGTGAATACGTCATTATTGGCCATTCCGAAAGAAGACAATATGCCAGTGAAGATGATTCATTGGTCAATATGAAAGTAAAACAGTCGCTTATGGCTGGTCTTACTCCGATTATTTGCATCGGAGAGACGTTAGAACAAAAAAACTCATTACAGACCGAAGAGGTTTTAGCTAGTCAGCTTTTCGGTGCCTTGAATAAAATTGATTCCAGTCATTTTATCATTGCCTATGAGCCTATTTGGGCGATTGGAACTGGGCAGTCAGCTACTGCTGAATTAGCGCAGCAAACACACGCCTATATCCGTTCTGTTTTGAAACAAATGTTTGGTGAAAAAGCAGAGAGTATCTCTATCCTCTATGGCGGTTCGGCAAATCAAAGTAATGCAGCCGAATATAGCAAAATGCCGGATATCGAAGGAGTGCTCGTTGGCGGCGCCAGCTTGAAGGCTAAGTCTTTTGATGGAATGATCAAGGTATTTGCCAAAGGAGATCAAAATTGATGAAAAAAGTTGCGATAGGTTGCGACCATGGTGGATACGAACTGAAAGAAACCTTAAAAGTCTATTTAACTGAATTAGGCTATGAATATTTAGATTTTGGCTGTAAGGCGGGCGAATCGGTCGACTATCCGGATATTGCCTTCCTTGTTGGTGAAACAGTTGCCACCAATGATGACTATGTTGGCATCATGATTGATGGTGTCGGCATTGGCAGTGGAATGGTCTTGAATAAGATCCCTGGCGTCCGCGGCGCAGTCTGCTGGGATTTATCCTCAGTTATTAACAGTAAAGAGCATAATAACGCCAACGTGTTATCGATCGGCGGGCAATTTATTGGCGAGGGTTTAGCCAAGCAATTAGTGAAGACATGGCTCGAAACAGAATTTGCCGGCGGCCGTCATGATCGCCGTGTGACAAAAATTATGGAAATCGAAAGCCGGTTTTTACACCGATAAAGGCAGGTAATAAAAATGTTCGTAGCCAAAGTGATTGGCAACATGGTCTGTACCCATAAAAATGACAATTTAAAAGGGCTAAAGCTGCTAATTGTCCAACCAGTTGATGACCAGTTGAAGGATAAGGGCAAACCACTTGTGGCTATTGATACGATTGGA
This sequence comes from Neobacillus novalis NBRC 102450, assembly GCF_001591805.1. Taxonomy (GTDB): domain Bacteria; phylum Bacillota; class Bacilli; order Bacillales; family Cytobacillaceae; genus Neobacillus; species Neobacillus novalis. The sequence goes on from NZ_BCVP01000016.1 coordinate 181,778, forward strand.
CAGTCAGGTGAAGGGGATCTCGTTTATCTAGCGAAAAGCAGAGAGTCCTCCTTACCGCTGAACAAAGATTTGGTCCCATCGGATGCGGGAATTTTAGGAATAATCGACTACTATAACGTGACAAAACGAATGGAGGAATAATAAATGAGCAACGCATTAGGAATGATTGAAACAAAAGGTTTAATAGGAGCAATTGAAGCAGCAGATGCAATGACAAAAGCAGCAAACGTGACATTACTCGGAAAAGTGAATGTTGGCGGCGGCTTGGTTACGGTAATGGTACGCGGTGATGTTGGTGCCGTTAAAGCAGCAACGGAGGCAGGTGCTGATGCAGCACAGCGTGTTGGCGAGTTTTTATCCGTTCATGTTATCCCAAGACCACACTCAGATATCGAGAAGATTCTACCTGCAGCAAAATAATGAAACTAGCAAAAGTGGTTGGGAATGTCGTATCAACGATAAAAACACCGAGTCATCAGAATAAAAAGCTGATGGTTGTCATCCCTGTTGATGCCCAAGGCAATGAATGCGGTGAGGCGATGATTGCCTTTGACCGCTTTCAAGCAGGCGTTGGCGACTACGTTCTAATCCTTGAAGAAGGTGGATCGGCACGGGACATCCTAGAAGACCCGAAAGGCTCTTTTGATGCGGTCATTGCCGGAATCGTTGATCGACTACATTAATGTGAGGTGAACAAAGGTGCAAATTGAGGCATTAGTAGAACAAATTACAAATCAAATTATGGAACAATTAACAAATAAACAAGCACTGAAGGAAGCAAAGCCAGCTGTTTCCGGCAACGTGACCTATAAAGAAGGTTCTGCGTCCAATATTATTACTGGACCATCCGTTGCGCGGATGATTGACCATACTTTATTAAAGCCGGAAGCATCGAAAGAGCAAATTGTAAAGCTTTGTGAGGAAGCGAAGGAACATAAATTCGCGACCGTTTGTGTGAATCCATATTGGGTGTCTACAGCTGCGAAGGAACTTAAAGGTTCTGGTGTCGGCGTTACCACGGTTGTCGGCTTCCCATTAGGGGCTACAAGCACGTTTGTAAAAACCGCTGAAACCCGCGATGCGATTGCAAATGGTGCGACGGAAATCGATATGGTCATTAACATCGGTGCGCTTAAATCAGGCGACTTCGAAACCGTGAAAAAGGACATTGAAGGTGTTGTGTTAGCAGCAAAAGGTCATGCACCTGTAAAAGTAATTATTGAAACTGGCCTATTAGAAATTGAAGAAAAGAAAAAAGCTTGTATTCTTGCTAAGATGGCAGGCGCGGATTTTGTGAAAACATCGACTGGCTTTGGTCCAGGCTGTGCAACGGCTGAAGATATCAAACTTATGCGCGAAGCAGTTGGTCCAGATTTAGGCGTGAAGGCTTCTGCCTGTGTCAGAGATTTAGATACAGCTAGGAAGCTGATTCAAGCCGGTGCCACTAGAATTGGTGCAAGCTCCAGTATTGCGATTATTACTGGCGGACAAGGTACAGGCTATTAATTTTTAAGTTGAAATATTCAAGTTGGATTTTGGCCGATAGGAAAGTATAACTTTCCTATCAGGCATAAGTGCAACTACGCCTCTGTCTTCGCCAATCGGCGAGTTTTCTATAGAGTTTTTCATCTCGTTGTAGCTGTCAGATGAAAAACTCCTTCCTCTTAATCTAAAAAGTATTGAAAATTTTTCGATATTTCACTATAATTAAATAGACCAAATGTAATCGCTTACATATATGAGGGGTGTTTCGAATGAACAATATTGGACATCAACTAAAGAAAATTAGATTAAACCGTGAAATGGAAATCGAAAAATTGGCTTCCTTATCAGGGCTGCATACGGACACAATCGCTGCAATTGAGGAAGGCGATCTGGATGTGCAGGTTTCAACATTAGCAAAGATTTCGGAAGCCTTGAACTGCAGCTTCTCAATTGGAGATGTATCTATCTAATTTTAATCAACAATTTACTCAAGGCATTCGTTCTTATTTGGAACGAGTGCTTTTTTATTTTTTTCCTAACATGCTATGATAGGCACAGTAGAAAAATTGGTTGAACCTTTTATAAGAGGAAGAGATGAATGACAAGTACAGTAACATACATAAAAGAATGGCAGCAAGCACTGCAAAATGAAATTATCCATTTAAAAAAATACGGCAGTAATAAATTCGTTGTTTCAAATGGAAGGTTACTATCAAGTGATGGTTCGTTTACTTATTATTTTGATACCGTCTATTCCTTGCGAATTCCCGTTGGATCTTCAATTCGTCTTGAATGGGGCAGCATGAAACAAAGTGGACGAGTGCTTTCTTCAGAAGGAAAAGGCGTGATGCTTGCTCTCGAGAAATCATTCGGAGACTTAATCCCCGAGGCATTTCTATTTCACGACCCATGGGAACTGCTTGAACAACTTATCCAACGGCTAGATGAAATCAAAAAAAATAAACAAAAACGCTTACGGGTAAAAAAATTGATGGATCCTTCGATGCCGGCAAAGCATCCGGTTGAAAAAATAAAAAGCAATGTCCACGAATTAGTTTTACGATCAAAATACAATCCGGTTACCTTTGTTTGGGGGCCGCCCGGAACAGGAAAAACCTACACTTTGGCGCGGGTTGCGGCAAATAAATATTTTCAGGAAAAGCGAGTCCTAATTTTATCGCACAGTAATCAAGCGGTTGATGTCCTAATCGCTGAAATCTCTGCCTTTATTAATAAGAATGACCGCTTCCGTGAAGGGGATGTTCTTCGCTATGGCTCTAATACAGGAGAGCAGCTCGTAAATCATGAAGCGATTACTACTAGTCAGTTACTAGAGAAACAAGATCCTCATCTCGCGCAGGACAAGGAAATTTTACTAGTCGAAAGAAGAAAGCTAAAGCAGGATTTAGCCCGGTCTTTTAGTAAACGAGACACAAATCATTTGCTGGAGCTTGAGACCAAAATTGCCAGAGTCCTCGAAAAAATTCGTCAAAAGGAAATTCAGTTTGTGAAGGATGCGTTTATTGTCGGATCCACACTGGCAAAAGCAGCGAGCGACCCGGCAATCTATGAAAAGGAATTTGATGTTGTGATCCTTGATGAAGCAAGCATGGCTTTTGTGCCTCAGGCTGCTTTCGCCACATCACTTGGGAAACGGGTTATTATTTGCGGTGACTTTAAACAATTACCGCCGATTGCCTCTTCAAGGGATTCTTTGGTCACGATGTGGCTGAAGGAGGATATCTTTCACCGGGCAGGTGTCGTTGATTGGGTAAAAGACGGTAAGCTGCATCCACATTTATTTTTATTAAAAGAACAACGGAGAATGCATCCGGATATCTCTGCCTTCACTAATCAGTACGTCTACAATAAGCTTGTGGGGGATCATAAGAGTGTTCGAAAGAGCAGAAATGAAATTGTTGAAAAAGCACCGTTTTCCGGCCAGGCGTCAATTCTTGTAGATACAAGCAATACTGGGGCCCATTGTATGACTGAACGGACGTCGAAGTCGAGAATGAATCTTTGGCAGGCGTTATTGTCGTTTCAAATCATACATGAATCTTACTTGGCAGGGGTAAGATCGATTGGCTATGTGACACCTTACCGTGCCCAAGCCAATCTAATGGAGCTGTTACTCGATGATTTATTTGAAAAAGAGCGGTTAACAGCCGATATTATTGCAGCAACAGTCCATAGATTTCAAGGCAGTGAGCGCGATGCCATGGTGTTTGATACTGTCGATGGAGAACCGCAAGCCCGTGCCGGTATGCTTTTAACTGGTAAAGATAGCGAACGATTGATAAATGTTGCGATAACGAGGACGAAAGGAAAGTTTATTCATGTCAGCAATCAATCATTTATTCATAAGCATGTTTATCATGGTAAAACACTTAGGCAACTTATAGAGCACCAGGAGAAGCAGCGGCAAACTGTTCGAACGAGAGAAATCGGAACGTGGATTAAGCATCAGCATCCAAGATTGCAATGGATGCATGCGATGAAGCTTGATAAGGTGTTCCAAGATATAGCAGGGGCGAGATCATCTATTATCATCTCTTTACCATCGCAAACAGCACTTTCGCTGCAATGGAAGGAGAAGTTGAACAATCGGGACAAACTCGTAAAATTAACAGTGATTTCTGGTGAAGAATGGCTTGAGCTTCAGCCAGATAATTGGCTGGATGAAAACTTATCGTTTCCATTCATTATCATCGATCGGCGGCTGCTCTGGCTGGGATTGCCAGTGGAAGCAGCAAGAGGAATTCAGCCGCCATTTATTGCAGCAAGACTTGATTCGGAGAAAGTTTCAGAACATTTTTTAGGTCAATTTTTAATGAAAGAGTAGGAATTGCAGGATTTTCACTGCCGTTTCAACTCTTTTGGTGGGTATCCTCTAAGGTTTCCCACCATTTTTATTAGGGAATAAAAACATATGAATAGGGAACGATAAATTTGTTAGTCGTGTAACAAATGGGACATGGCAATTTTCAGTGAAAAGGAGACAAAGATGATGACAAACGTTAAATTAGCCGTCATTTATTACAGTAGTGGCGGAACAAACTATCAGCTATCAAAGTGGGCGGAAGAAGGTGCAAAAGAAGTGGGGGCAGAAGTAAAGGTATTAAAAGTGCCTGAGCTTGCACCACAATCTGTAATTGAAGGAAATCCTGGCTGGAAAGCACATGTTGAAGCCACCGCACATGTGCCTGAGGTTAAATTGGAGGATATAGAGTGGGCGGATGCTATTATATTCAGTGTTCCGACCCGATTTGGGAATATGCCTGCACAAATGAAGCAATTCATCGATACTTGTGGCGGTCTTTGGTTTAATGGTAAGACAGTAAATAAAGTGGTGAGTGCGATGTCCTCAGCGCAAAATCCACATGGCGGCCAAGAGGCAACGATTTTATCACTTTACACCTCCATGTACCATTGGGGAGCGATTGTTGCAGCACCAGGTTATACTGATCCGGTAATTTACGGGTCTGGGGGTAATCCTTACGGTACAAGTGTTACCGTGGGGCAAGATGGAAAAATGATTGAAGATGTGGAAGCAACGGTTAAACACCAAGCAAAACGGACAGTTACAGTTGCTGAATGGGTGAAAAAAGCGAATCAATAAAAGGGAGAAAGCTGACCAGTGAAAAAACCGGTCGGCTTTTTTTATATAAATCAAATTTTCAAAAAATTATATTGACTTTTTATTGTTTTCTATGGATAATCAAATAAATTGAAATAGAAAAATGGTATGGGACTAGTAAACCTTTGGAACGTGATAGAGAGTGAAACCCGCAGGCTGAAAGGTTTCTCACGGAAAAAAGCTTGAACCTGCCCTCACACGCTGCTTATGTAAACATGAGTCGTCTGCCTGCGTTACGGGTTCAAAGTGGGTGAGAGCGCTGTGCTCGTCATCAATTAAGGTGGTACCGCGGAAACGATTATTCCGTCCTTTTTTAAGGACAGAAGAATCGTTTTTTTATTTTTAAAAGAAAGGTCGAACGGTTATGAAAAAACAGCTTGTGGTTGTGAAGATTGGGAGCAGCTCGCTTACAAATACGTCTGGGACAATTTCTGAAGCGAAAATCCGTGATCATGTGGATGCACTCGCTTTTTTAAAATTCCAGGGACATGAGGTTATTTTGATTTCATCCGGAGCTGTTGCGGCAGGGTTTGGTTCTCTTGGTTACCCAACACGTCCAAAAAGTACCGCCGGGAAACAGGCAGCCGCAGCTGTTGGGCAAGGGCTATTAATGCAACATTATATTCAGCTGTTTAAAGAGTACCAAATGATACCAGCGCAAATATTATTAACTCGTGAAGATTTTTACAGCCAGATTCGGTTTCAAAACCTCTTTTCAACGATCCATGAACTGCTTCAAAGAGGCGTCTTGCCGATTATTAATGAAAATGATTCGGTTTCGATTGAGGAATTGACATTCGGGGACAACGATTTGTTATCAGCCCTCGTCAGCGGATTTTTACATGCCAATGCTTTGATTATTTTAACAGATATAAACGGTCTTTATGATGGTAATCCAAAGCTCTCAAAAGAGGCCAAAAAATTTAATTTTATCCCAGAGATTTCTGAAGAACTGCTTGATTTTGCCGGAGATAGTGGTTCTTCCGTTGGCACTGGCGGCATGAAGTCGAAGTTATTGGCAGCAAAAAAGGCATTATCACTTGGTGTCCGTGTCTTTGTCGGCACAGGAGTTGGCAAGGAAAAACTGGTCGATATTTTAGCTAGAAAAGGGGATGGGACGTATATAGGCGGCCCATTCCAAACACAAATGCAGATGAGAAAGCAATGGATTGCCTATCACTCTCAAGTCGGCGGAGTGATTGAAATTGACGATGGGGCAGAAAAAGCCATTCTGCTTCAGGGGAAGAGTTTGCTGCCGGTTGGAGTAACGAAGGTAATGGGTGAGTTTAACGCACTGGATGTCGTAATGGTTCGAAACCAAAAAGGGAAAACCGTCGGAAAAGGGCAGATTTATTATTCTTCTAAGGATTTGTTAATGGTAAAAGGCTTACCAAGTGAACAGTCGAAGGGTTATTCGATTAACAAAAAAGCGGAAGTGATCCATCGTGATAATTGGGTCACGATGCCAAAGGAGTGAAGTTGGATGAGTGAGTTACTCGAAAAGGCTAGAAAATTAAAAAAAGCAGCGAAACAGATGGGGATGCTCTCAGCTGAGGAAAAAAACGATGCGTTAGCGAAAATGGCCGACCATTTAATGACTGAGAAGGAATGGATATTAAGCGAAAACGCCAAGGATCTTGCAGTTGGAAAGGAAAAGGGATTACCTGTTCCACTGTTAGACCGTTTGCTTTTAACGGAAGAAAGAATGGACCAGATTGTTGATGGGGTCCGCCAGTTAATTAATTTGGAGGATCCGGTAGGTGAAACAATCGAAGCATGGGAGCAGCCAAACGGGTTGCAAATAGAAACGATTCGGGTCCCGCTTGGGGTTATTGGCATGGTATACGAAGCGCGGCCAAATGTTACAGTTGATGCCGGGAGCCTATGTTTGAAAGCAGGAAATGCTGTGCTTTTAAGAGGCAGCTCTTCTGCGATCCATTCCAATAAAGCAATTGTTCATGTAATAAGAGGGGCACTTGCAGGAACGGCGATTCCAGCTGATGCCGTGCAACTACTTGAGGATACGAGCCGCGAAACAGCAGCGGAAATGTTTAAATTAAACGAATACTTAGATGTTCTCATTCCTCGTGGCGGTGCGGGGTTGATTCAATCGGTCATCAAAAATGCTACTGTTCCAGTGTTAGAAACTGGCGTAGGCAACTGTCATGTATTTATTGACGAAACAGCAGAACAAAAAATGGGTATTGATATTGCGATTAATGCGAAGTTACATCGGCCATCTGTCTGCAATGCAGCCGAAACGTTACTTATCCATGAAAATTGGCCCTATGTCTTAAACCTATTACATGCCCTTCATAATCAAGGGGTTGAACTGCGAGGAAGTGAAGAAGTAGCCTCTGCCTATTCTTTTGTCGCTCCTGCAACAGAAGAAGATTGGCACACGGAATTTCTTGCACCGATTTTAGCTGTAAAACTCGTGAGTGATGTGAAAGAAGCCATTGAACATATTGACCAATATGGAACAAAACACTCTGAAGCCATTATTAGTGAAGAGAAAGAAAATGTGCGTTTGTTTTTCAAGGCAGTAGATGCGGCGGTATTATATCATAATGCTTCGACTAGGTTTACCGATGGTGAGCAGTTCGGCTATGGTGCGGAAATTGGCATTAGCACGCAAAAGCTCCATGCCCGCGGGCCAATGGGGTTGAAGGCATTAACGACCACAAAAGCACTCGTCCTGGGAACTGGGCAAATTCGGTCTTAAAATTTAAGTTTAGCGCTGAAAATGCGCTTATTTTTTTTGCTTTCTGTTATACTTAAAATATACAAACATACATTCTGTATAGTAAGTTGGTGATCAAATGTCAGATGAAATTCATATATCCGTTCGAACTCTTGTTGAATATGTGTTCCGGAGCGGCAGTATTGATTCCCGTTTCCGCTCCCAATCGACCCTTCTAGATGGAACGAGGATTCATCAGAAAATCCAAAATACGTATCAAGAGGGTGACCAAAAGGAAGTTTATCTTCAAGCTGAAATTTTCCATGATGGCCTTACCTTCCTCATTGATGGCAGATGCGATGGGCTTTTGTTTCGTGATGGCAGGATGATGGTCGATGAGATTAAGTCGTTCTCGCAGCCACTCGAGCAAATCGAAGGGGATGGTTACCTTGTTCACTGGGCACAGGCGAAACTGTATGCCTATATGTATGCAAAAGACAACGTTCTATCGGAAATCCTTGTCCAGCTAACCTATGTCAATACGGAAACAGAAGCAAAAAAATATTATCAAAAAAACTACTCCTACTCAGAACTTGAGACATTTGTTGTTGAGGTGATTGAAGGCTACACCCCATATGCAATGCTGCAGCACGAGCATCGAATCAAACGAAATGAAAGTTGTAAAGAATTAGCTTTCCCGTTCGAAACCTATCGCGATGGCCAGCGGAAACTAGCTGGAGCTGTTTATAAAACCATTGTAGATAAAAAAAATCTGTTCACAAAAGCACCAACTGGGATAGGCAAGACGATATCCACCCTCTTTCCTGCAGTCAAGGCGATGGGAGAAGGGCCACTAAACCGCGTTTTCTACCTGACTGCAAAAACGATTACTCGAACGACGGCGGAGGAGGCGTTTTCACGGATGCGTACAGGTGGTCTTTGTATCAACACGGTCACCATTACAGCAAAGGACAAGGTTTGTTTCAAGGATGAAACGATCTGTCAAAAGGATTACTGCGAGTATGCGGATGGGTATTATGACCGAATTAATGAAGCAATTCTTGATATTTTATCAAATGAAAACGGGATGACCCGTGAAGTTATCGAATCCTATGCCCGCAAGCATACTGTTTGCCCATTTGAATTTTCGCTTGACCTTGCCTATGCCGTTGATGCCATTATTTGCGATTACAATTATATTTTCGACCCAAGGGTGTCGCTAAAGCGATTGTTTGAGGAGCAAAAGAAGTCGACCGTATTATTGGTCGATGAGGCACATAATCTTGTTGACCGAGGGCGGGAGATGTTCTCAGCTTCATTAAACAAAGAGATGTTTCTCCAGCTGAAAAAAGACTTTAAGGGTGTCAATAAAGTGATTTTTGGGGCTGCTAGCAAGTTGAATTCATCGTTCATTTCCTTGAAAAAAGTAAATGCCGATAAAAATGAATTTATCATAGAGCAGCTCGATGAAGCGTTTTTAGAACAGCTTGTTCAATTTGTAGAGGATGCAGAACAGCAACTTCTAACAAATACCTCCCAAAGTCTCTTAGAAGCCTACTTCATGGTGAATAATTTTTTAAAAATCGTTACGCTACTTGATGAGCATTATGTTATTTACGCGGAGAAAAATAAAAACGATTTGGTGATTAAACTGTTTTGCATCAATCCCTCGAAGCTGCTTAAGCAAATGGGGAAAGGGTTTCGCTCAAAGGTGTTCTTCTCAGCAACACTCTCACCATTACCGTATTATCAAGATATTCTTGGCGGGAATGAGGAGGATTATTCGCTCTCCATCCCGTCGCCATTTTCAATTGAACAAGTCGACGTCTTTATTAAACCCTTGTCGACACGCTTCAAAGATCGGGAACAGACCAAAGGTGCAATTGTCACGATGATCAAATCGTTATTTAAAAGCCGGCCAGGAAATTTTCTGATATTTTTCCCGTCCTATCACTATTTACTTTCCGTTTATGAGCAATTCAAGCAATTAGATGAAGAAACGCAAACAATCATTCAATCGACTGGGATGACAGAAGCAGAAAGAGAAGCATTTTTGGCGGCGTTTATGCCTGATCAAAATGAAACCTTACTTGGATTTGCTGTTCTTGGCGGGATTTTTTCTGAAGGAGTGGACTTAATCGGCGATCGTTTAAATGGAGTTGTCGTGGTTGGGGTTGGGCTGCCACAGCTTTGTTTTGAGCGCAACCTTATCAAGGATCATTTTTATAAAAAGGATAAGAATGGCTATGATTATGCTTATGTGTACCCCGGTATGAACAAGGTCTTACAAGCAGGGGGACGATTGATTCGCTCGGAAACCGATCATGGGACGATTGTCCTTATCGACGACCGCTTTCTGCAAAAGCAGTATCAAATGCTCTTGCCTCCTGAATGGAGAGAGTATAAAATCATTTAACAATCAGGGAATTTGCACTAATTAATCGAATTGGAGTGAAGTTTGACTATTTAATCAAACTTTTATAAAATTAGATTAAATAATCTAATTAGGGTGAACGACCGTGAAAATGAAGCATAATCCAATATCAATTTTTATTTTAGATGTCAGTAATTCGTCGGCCGAAGATATGGGAGATGAACTGACGTTATATCTAGATGCGATGGTGGAATGGATTTCCATTTGGACCAAAGACATCGGACCAGTAAAAGTGAAGCATCGAGCTGGTGATGAAATCATCTTTGTTGGCAATGGCTATTCAACAGCCTATATCATCGCTTTTTATGTAAGCAGGTTTTGGAAATATCGCAATCACAAACCTTATTTTGGTTTGTCTTTTGGAGATATCGATAGGGAACTAGAAGAAGTCGATATCGAGACATGGATCCATCCGTTGATTAAGCAGGCCCGATATGCGAACGATTTGTTGAAACAAGCACAAAATCGGCCCCCCTTTAAATTTGAGCTTGACCAATTTTATTTAGGTGATCGAAATATCCCTGTTTTATACAACCAGTTTCGCTATGAATTCGAAACGTTATTTAACACAATCCTGCAATTGCAGCACACTCTTATCAAAGACCAAACGAACATCCAGGAGCTCGTATGTTCTTTATATCTAATTTTACAGCAGCAAAAAGCCGTTGGGGAACTGCTTGGCAAAACAGCACCGACTATTTCGAGTCATTTCAAAAAGGGAAAAAGCGAAGAAGTCCTCCGTACCTTTAACGAAATGATTAACGTCCTAAATTCATTACAGAAAAACACCAATCTAGGTATAGCGGATAACCCGATGGAAACAAGCGAGATGTTACATGATTCGATTAGGAATCATTTGAAGGAAAATATTAATTTGCTGCTTCCTAACGAACGCTAATTACAAAGAGAGGAGAAACCATGCTTATTTTAAGTCTCATTCTCGCCCATCTAATTGCTGATTTTTATTTGCAATCCGATAATATGGTGAGGGAAAAGTATAAAAACCTTAAGAAGCATCTGGTGCATCATTTTTTCATGACTGCGTTGGTTCTTAGCGGCTATTTGATTTTTCACTTTACCCTATTAAATAGCCTTAATTATTTCCTTTTCCCTTTGGTTTTTATTGTTTTTTCGCATTTTCTAATTGACTTCATAAAAATCAAACTGCTTGATACCATTAAAATTACTAACGAGGAGAATATGAAGCGGCTTAGTTTTTTCCTATTGGATCAATTACTCCATCTTGGGATGCTTTTGCTTGCCTGTTATTTATTTATTGGACTGGAGATAACAAAAATAAGCGAGATTTTCCAGGAAGGGCAGAAGTTAGGCCCGGTAAATGCCGTTTTGTTTATCCTCATCATTGTGATTCTAACCACAAGTGTAAGCGGACATTTAATAAGGATTCTTTTAGGGTCGCTGCCGAACCAGCTGTTAAACTTTGAAGGAAGGTATGCTTTTAAAGCTAACAGACATGAGGATCAGTTTGCCCATTCTAGGATGGGAAAAAAGGAGGTAACAGAGGAATATCATTACACCATTTTCTCTAAACACGATCTTTCTCGCGGGAAATTAATCGGCTATATTGAAAGATTGCTAGTTTTAGTGTTGACATTTTACAGTGCCTACCCAGCCATCGGGTTTATTGTTGCGGCAAAATCGATTGCCAGGTTTAAACAAATGGATGACCGGGATTGGGCAGAGTATTTCTTGCTAGGAACACTTACTTCAATGTTCATTGGCATCTCGCTTGGGATTGTATTACGGGAAGTTTTGACTTAAAAATATAAAAAATAGATTAATTAACTACCAAAATGAGGCAGCTGTTTTTTTATAAATGCTCGCAAGTTATTTCATCTTCTGTATTTCTTCAGTCACAACAAAGGCAAGGTCATCGTTGCCAAATAATGATAAAACGCCTAGCAATGTTTGGTCACCAACATCTCCAGCTTCTTCTTTTGGTACAGTTAACTCGATTGCTTCCTTCAAGGCTGGGTTGGAGGCTTGATTTGGATAGGCTCTAACATATATCTCCTCTGGATTGAGGTCATGATTCACACACCATTGGGCGAAGACGAGAATCATCATTTTCTCTTCACCTTTATAGTTCTCGATAATTTTTTCTTCCACTTGTTTTTGATTCATAGAAAACGTCTCCTTAGATTGCCATATACACTCATTATAAGAGATTTATGAGGAATATCTAGCTTTACGATAGATAATTTACGTTGTATGTGGATTATTTTCTCTTTTTAAGAGATACTGTTTGAAGGAAGATTTAAAAAATAGGAGGGAACTACTGCTATGACTAAAATTGAAGTAGGCGAAATTTTTACTATCAGCGATGAAAATGACCAAGAACAAGAGGTTGAAGTCCTAGGTGTCATGACAATAGAAGGAGCCGATTACGTCGCGGTTGGATTTGCGGAAGACGTGCAACAAGAAACGGATGATGATATTGATATCTTCTTTCTAAAGGTCGACGAAGATGGAGATTTTTCCGCGATTGAAAGCGATGAGGAATTTGACAAAGTATCAGCGGCGTTTGATGAAATGATGGACGAGGACGAGTAAATTGTTGAGGAATGAGAGGGGTTTACACCTCTCTTTTTTTTTGAAATCTACTTTGATATCATTTGGGAAAAATATGTATGTTACAGGTAACTTATGGCATACTGTTAGGGAGAATATCATCAAAGGAGAGACGTAATGCAAATTGAAGAGGGAACGAAATATCAAATTTCTCAAGGAGCCCAGGAAAATTTTAACTCCGCTGAATCGCTTACGGTGATTGCTTACAATGGAATTACGGTTCAGTTCACACTTGGAGAGGGTAAAGGCCATGGTTCAATGCCAATTGATCATTTATCCTATCTTCTAAAAAAATCAAACCTAACGCAAATACCAAATAAACGAGCCTTATTGCATATGGAAAACAATGATGAACAGATTGTTTAGTATCCTTTTTGACCGCCCATGTCCAGCCTAAAAAGAATTCCCAACCGCTTAATGGTTGGGAATTTTCGTTTTAGTTAGAATCCGCTGGCTGGATACCCATAAATTCTCCATTCATAAAAACCGCCATTACGACAATTCCCTTGGAATTAGTAAAAGGAACACCAACCATTATTACACCATATACATTATGTTTCATAACTTCGATTTCATTTGCTCCATGCGACTTATAGCCTTTATTTTTAAGGTCTTTTTTTTCATTCTTATACGCATCACTGCTTATTAAATTTGATACAATTTTATTTCTTTCAGCTCCAAAAAGTTGTGTAACATCGTGACAGCCACAATCGTCAGATTCGGTGCCTGCTGGTGAATCGGTTGGTGCCGCTGCCTTAGCCGTATTCCCGGTGGTCACGAACAACGTTAATGCAATTAAGCCTCCACATAATACTGTTAAAAATTTCTTCATCTGTATTCCTCCTTTTTTTAAACTCCTATACTTGATTCTCTTTTTTACGACAATATCCTTCAAAAACTTTGGAAAAATTTCCGACAACTACCATAATTTATTACAATTTGGTGTCAGGCACCCTCGTTATTGGCGATTTTATACAAATTCGTGTCGATAATGGTACAAGTATAAAAAAAGGCTGTCTCCCAAAAATTTGAGAAGGCAGCCTTTTTTTATTTATTTTTCTTCATCGTATAATATTTCACGGGATCATTACTTGAATTTTTCAATTCCGCAGAAATAGTGCCGGTAAGACTGTGAGCTCCTTTTGCATCAAGCCCTGCTTCCCACAGCATCATCCCGCCGAAGCCATGATTAAGCGCCAATTTTGTTTTCTTTTTCATTGTGGTTTCCCCATTATAATAATAGGTCGTCCCATTCATTTTTACTGTATCGCTGGCAGCATTTGCAGGATTATTATTGATGATTGCTTCATAAGAAACCTGTTTTATTTTTGGATTCTCCGGCTGGGCATAAAGCGGAACACCCAAAACGAGTTTTTCCTTTGATAAATGGTTGGCCTCAAAATAGTTTGCCCAGTAACCTACAATTTTCTCTGTGTAGGGATAGGGGGATAAATTAGCAGCGTGGTAGCCGTCATCCCACTGACCATCATAGGCCATGATGTTTACATGATCGACATGTTGAAACATGGCTGTTTCATAATTGACAAAACTGGTTTCGGTCAAGGTTACTGCATGAATTTTTGCATATACGGCAACCGATAATTCCTTGTTTTTGGGATGAAGCTGTTCGCTTAGCTCTTTAGTGAAAGCGGCTAAGTTTGCAGCATCTTCTTTATTACGTGGATGCTCAAAGTCAATATCAATTCCGTCTACGTTCTCACGGTCTGCAAAACTAGTAAGCTCCTGAACAAGTTTTGCCCGGGTGGCAGAATTAGAAATCGCCGCCTTAAAATAAGGATACGATTCCCCGCCGTTTATGTGGAACCAGCCTCCAACACCAAGGATTACCTTTGTGTGATATTTCTTGGCAATTGCAACGGTGGCCCGTAAGTTTTTTAAGGCAGGATCGCCATTGAGCAAAATGCCGCCCTCCTTTGTAGGGTGGGCAAAGGAGAAAATGACGTGTGTCAGTTTGGCATACTCAATTCCGTTTGGGTCGCGGAAATCCTGAACATAAGCGATAAGAGCTTTTGAACGTGCTTTTTCGATTTCTGGCAAGGCTTTTTCTTCAGGTTTTAGTGCTGATTTAGGTGCATTTACTATATTTATAGATTTTGTATCATTATTTTCTGTTGCAATATTAGTAGAATATAATACTCCAGTTAAAATTCCTCCAATGAAGGTAATGATAATTACCAAAGCAAAGAGGAGATTACGTTTGTTCATAGACAGAATTCCTCCTCAATTGTCTTACTCATAAAAATTGTATCAGAAAAAACAGGTTTAATGGGTTGGTAATATCAACCTCTATGCTGGGGAAAGAAAAAAATTTGTGCAGCAGGCCGGATTTTTGATATAGTAAATAGGTTAATCATTAATTAAGAGGTGTAAGTGTTCATTATGAATCAAGAATATAGAGTGTTATTGTATTATAAATATGTCGTAATCGAGAATCCGGAAGAGTTTGCGAAAGAACATCTTCAAGTATGTAATGATTTCGGCTTAAAGGGTCGAATCATTATTGCGTCTGAAGGAATTAATGGAACGGTGTCAGGCACCATCGAACAGACGGACGCATATATGAAATACATGGAGGAGCATCCTCTGTTTGCTGGAACGATTTTTAAAATAGATGAAGCATCAGGGCATGCCTTCAAAAAAATGCGGGTACGTTTCAGACCTGAACTTGTTACCTTACGTTTGGAAGATGACGTTAATCCGAATGTTCTAACAGGTAAGCATTTGAAACCTAAAGAATTTTTCGAGGAAATGCAGAAAGAAGACACGGTGGTCATCGATGCCCGCAATGATTATGAATATGATTTGGGCCATTTTCGCGGTGCTGTTAGACCGGATATTTTGAACTTCCGCGATTTGCCAGACTGGATTCGAGAAAATAAACAGGCTTTCGAGGGGAAAAAGATTCTCACGTATTGTACGGGCGGCATTCGCTGTGAAAAATTTTCAGGCTGGCTTCTTCAAGAGGGCTATGAAGATGTGTCACAGCTTGAAGGCGGGATTGTCACTTATGGGAAAGACCCCGAAGTTCAAGGGGATTTATGGGATGGACAGCTCTATGTGTTTGATGAACGCATCAGTGTACCCGTAAATCGCAAAGAGAACGTAATTGTCGGGAAAGATTATTTTACAGGAGAACCATGCGAGCGTTATGTGAATTGTGCCAATCCGGCATGTAATAAAAAAATTATCTGTTCAGAAGAAAACGAACATAAACATTTACGCAGCTGTTCCCACGAATGCAGAGTTCATCCAAGGAATCGTTATATTGCTGAACATGGTTTAACTGAAGATGAGGTAAAGGAAAGATTAACGGCAATTGAGAAAGATTTAACCATATAAGTAAGTTTAGGGAAGCAGGCCGGAAATACGGCCTGCTTTTTCTGTATATCACCCAATATTATGCAAAACTGATAGAGTATTAGCGGAATTTAATGTAGAATTAAGAATGTTAGAAAAATAAAGGAGCTATCTATAGAGATGAATAAAAAGGACAGCAGCGGGAAAAAAACGAGAAGAGAACGCCATCAATCGAAGGGGACTGTTCGGTTCGTAATCCTTGCGGTTATTTTGATCCTTGCCGGGAGTTTAATCTACGCTAACAAATTGAAATCAGAACATGTTTCTAGTAAAGTTTCTCAGGCTGCGGAAAAGGCAACAGAAAAGGTAAAGGAAGAGGAGCCGAAACAAGAGGTCGAAGTCGAAGAAAAACCAGAAATCCAACCGAAACCAGAAATAGAAACGATGATCAAAATAAGTGCAGCCGGGGATTTTACGCTTGGAACCGATGAAAGTTTTACCTATAGCGATTCGTTTGTAAAGACGGCGTCTGTCAATGGTCTTCCCTATTTCGTTGAGGGCTTGGATAAAATATTCTTAGAAGACGATTTTACGACCGTGAATTTAGAAACCACGCTCACAAATGCTACTCAAAAGGCCGAGAAAACATTTCGCTTTAAGGGTGACCCATCGTACGCCAAAATTCTAGTATTAGGCGGCATTGAAGCTGTAAATCTAGCAAACAATCATAGTCATGATTACCTGGAGAAGGGATACAATGACACGATTTCCGCATTAAAGAATCAAAATATCGGCTATTTTGGCTACGATCATCAGTATATTACGACCATCAAAGGGATTAAGGTCGGGGCTTTAGGATATGAAGGCTGGTCAGATACAAAAGAAATCCGTCAAAAGGTGGAACAGGATATAAAAAACCTAAGAAATCAAGGGGTACAGATTGTCCTTATTCACTATCACTGGGGAAATGAGAGCCAGTATGTCCCGAATGAATCTCAAAAATCGCTAGCCCACTTTACAATCGATAGCGGTGCAGACCTTATCCTTGGTCATCATCCCCATGTCGTCCAGGGAATAGAAGAATATAATGGGAAATTTATTGTCTATAGTTTGGGCAACTTTATGTTTGGCGGGAATCGAAACCCAAGGGACAAGGATACATATGTATTTCAACAAACATTCCAGTTGAAAAACGGTGTTCTCACCGATAAAAAGGAAATTAACGTTGTGCCATATTCGATTTCATCTGTTTCTTCTAGAAATAACTATCAACCTACTAAATTAACAGGTGTTGAACAGGAGCGAGTGAAGAAAAAAATCATAGAAGGTTCTAACAAAATCAATGGTTCCGATTGGCTTGTCTATGAAAACCAGCAAGAAGTAGTCCAAAAGGATGAATGAAATAAACCACTGCTATTTTATTCATTAATTTTTTTATAACGATCTACGGTAAATATGTCAGAATAATGTTAAAATATGTTTTATTACTATTGTTTCTAGGAGGATTTCGGTTATGGATACAAAGTTTAACAAACCAAAAGGTTTTGGGGAAATACTGGATCATACCTTTAGTTTAAGTAAAAATCGCTTTAAAGATTTTTTCTTAATATTACTCATTTTCATGGGACCCGTCTATTTGCTTCAAGCAATTATGCAGCTGGTTTCCGGGACTAGCTTTTTTAGAGAGGTAGGAAGTGGGAATGCCTGGTTTGAGCAAATTCTCTCGAGTTTTACTGAAACCGGAACGATTGAGACGAGCGGCTTGGGTGCTGACATTGGCATCATAATAGTAGGATTGATTAGTGCTATTTTGGGTCCAGTGGCGGAGGCAGCCATCCTATTTGCCATCGCTAATATTCGGAAAAACGAAGAATATACCGTTGGTTCTGTCATTAAACAAGCGTTTTCGCGATTTTGGCCGATGATAGGAAGTAGTATTTTATTCGGAATTATCACGGTTATGATTATCCTTATTCCTATTATCCTCGTTACGGTAACGGCCATATTTGTTTTTCAGGCGAATCCCGTTTTAGGCGTTCTCGGGGCCATCGTGCTATTTTTAGGCTTTGCTGTCGGAATTGGACTGTTATTAACGCGCTGGAGCTTTTACTTTGCTTCCGTCGTGCTGGACAAGGATTCACCTGGATTAGATCGAAGCTGGAGGCTTTCCAGGAAACGTACTTGGGAATTGCTGGGTCTTTATATCGTCTTTTATTTAATTATTTCAGCGATTGGGTTCGCTGTCCAAATGACGTTTGGGCTCTTTTTAGGTAACAGTGTGTTGTTATCACTAATTTCAAATCTCGCCACCTTAATTACGACCATGATTTTCTCTGTTGGCTATGCTGTCATGTATCTTGATTTAAAAACGAGACATGAGGGTGAGGATTTAAAAGATATGATTGAGAATTACAACACAAAAACAATCTAAACTAAATACCTAAATAAGTTAGGTGAGGATTATGCTTGATGCTAATAAAGCAAGGGATGAACTGAAAGAGATATTAAATACAAAAGAATATCAAATTTATCACAATGATTCAAAAGGCTTGATTGAAACCTTATGGGAAAAAGCAAAAAAATGGATTGCCGAGCAGCTGATGAAATTATTTCCTTCCATGGAATCTGCCGGCAGTGCCTCGGGGCCAATTCTTATTGCGATTATTGTCGTGGTTATATTCTTTTTGGCCTTTGCTGCCATTTTTATGATTCGCAATCACAACCGAAATAAACTGTTGCATAACAAAAAGCCGCTTCAATCGATGAACGAAATCAATTGGTCGTCCGAAAGGCATTTACAGGAGGCTAAAAAACAAGAAGGTATAGCAGAATACACCCTTGCTACCCGTCACCTGTTTTTAGCCCTGCTCCTTTATTTTCATGAAATGAATTGGCTTGAGGCACGGATTTGGAAAACAAATTGGGAGTATTATGAGGAACTCCTAAAAGTCAATCAACAATGGGCTGTAAAATTTTATGATCTTGCAGCGTTCTTTGATGAAGTGACCTATGGTGAGCGAAAGGTTCAAGAAAGAGAATATCAACTTTTTCAAACGGAAGTAAGAAAAATGCTTGGGGAATATGAGCAAACACTTGGCAGGACGGAGGAGAACACTTGAAGAATCTTAAACCTAAGAGACAGGGATGGATTAGGCTGACTGTTCTGCTCCTCATTTTTATCCTGATTAGTTTATATGTTAGCTCACAAAAGCCAAAGCAATATCCAAATTATGTCTCAGGATCTCCTTCTCCAACTGGAGTGAAGGCATTTTATACATATTTTAAGAAGGAAGTTCATGTTAACAGCTGGACAGCAGACCCTAAGAAGCTGCCGAAACAAGGTGAAGAAAAACTTCTCGTTATGGTTGAACCTTTTTTTATTCCGGATACGGAAGAAATGGAGGCCTATCAGGACTTCATGAAGGCCGGAAATACAATTCTCTTATTTAAATCCAATCCTAAAGGGATGTTTGATTTGGACACAGTTCCCGAACAAACGTCCCCCAATAATGAAGTAAAGTGGTATGGGAAAAATCAAGGAACTTATAAGGCCGAAATGAACTCTCCCATCCGCATAGTGACAAACAAGGATGACGTGGTTCTCCTTGATGATGCCGGCGGCAGTGCGATTGCGCTGAAACGACCCGTTGGAAAAGGACAATTGATTGTGGCGATTACACCAGAGTGGCTGACAAATGACAAACTGTTACAGGACGACAATTTACCACTTGTTCTCAACTTGTCCAATGAAGGAAAAGCGCCGACTGTTTTATTTGATGAATATCTTCACGGCAGTCAGAATAGTTCATCGATTATGACAGTATACCCGATGTGGTTTTTACTGTTTATTCTCCAGGGAATCCTGCTTATGATGCTTTGGCTGTGGTTCAAGGGAAAGCGGTTCGGACCACTGTTTGTTCCAAGGGAAGAGACGGTTCGTTTTAGCGATGAAGGAATTCGGGCGATCACTGCTTGGTATCTCCGCGGCAGACGTTACCACGATTCCTTATTGATTCAGGCTGACTATCTAAAATTATTGTTACAAGAGCGTTGGCGAATTCCATACCGGGTTGAATGGAGTGAGTTGTCTAGTTTCTTGGAGCGAAAAAACCGTGGGATGCAGGCAAATGAAATTCGCCCATTTTTAATTGGGTTGACCCATATACTTGAAAAAGAAAAAGTAAGCAAACAGGAATTTTTGCTTTGGTCCAGGAGGCTTGAGCAATTACGGAAAGAGGTGGAGGAAGGGTGAACGAAGAATTAACATCCTTTTTAGAAAAATATGAGCAGCGGATTTTAGGTCAAAGTCTAAATCTAAGGCTCTTGCTATCGGCGATTTTGTCTGGGGGCCATGTCCTGCTCGAAGGGGTGCCAGGCACCGGAAAAACACAAATGGTACGAACGCTGGCCAGTCTGCTAGGCGGAGACTTTAATCGTATTCAATTTACGCCGGATCTGCTTCCAAGTGATATTACCGGAAGCACGATTTACAATATGAAGGAAAGCAGCTTTCAAACCTTAAAAGGTCCGATTTTCACGAATATTCTTTTAGCGGATGAAATCAACCGGACACCGGCAAAGACCCAGGCAGCTCTACTTGAGGCAATGGAAGAAAAACAAGTCACAATCCAAGGTGAAACCTATCCATTGCCAGAGGTGTTTTTTGTAGTGGCAACCCAAAACCCAATTGAATTTGAAGGGACCTATCCACTGCCTGAAGCACAGCAAGATCGTTTTCTTTTTAAACTGTTCATTGATTTCCCTTCTTTTGAGGAAGAGAAAAATGTCCTGAGACAGGTAATTGAAAACAGTTTTGACGCAAAGATTGTTTCTACCATTCTTGATTTGGACAGTTTTATTTCGATAAGAAGAGAAATTGAAAGAGTCACTGTTGGCGAAAATGTCATCGATTATACGATGCAGATTGTCAGGAAAACGCGGGAATCAGAAGCGATTCGCTTTGGTGCAAGTACAAGAGCAGGAATATCGATTGGAAAAGCGGCGCAAGCATGGGCATACATGAAAGGCCGGAATTATGTGACACCGGATGATATCAAAATGGTAGCCAAACCGGCATTAAGACACCGTATTCAATTATCCCCGCATGTAGAATTGGAGGGTGCTACTGTTGACCAGATCATTGAAGAACTTGTGGGGTCGGTTCCTGTTCCAAGATAGAGGAGTTTTACCTACCAAACGGTTAATGATGATGGTTCTCATCCTGTCGCTTAGTTTAGTGATTGGTACGGCTTTTTTGGAGATCTCATGGGGATTCATCATCACCGTCCATTTGATTGTTTTTTTGGTCAGTCTAGGTGATTTACTGCTTTCACCGAAGAAAAAAGAGCTTTTTTTTAAACGTTCACTGCCCTCAAAGCTGGAACGAGGGATACCTTATCAAGTGGAGCTGGAAGTAAGAAATCACTCCCAGCGTGCTTGTTCCTTCCGTTTGATTGATGGCCTGCCACAGACATTTGATCGGCCGTTTCCTATATCAGGTATGGCCCACAAGGAATCTACAACAAAGATAACCTATGATACGACTGCCTTGGTTAGAGGTAAGTTTGATATAAACAAGGTTTATTTTCGCTATACCAGTTTCCTTGGATTATGGGAAAAGCAAACAACTGTCGGATTAGAGGATTCAGTCAAAGTCCTGCCGGATTTAACAGAAACTAAACAATATCTTGAAAATGCACAGAAATTTCTCGTCTACGAAGGATTGAACATTCGCAGACAGCGCAGTGGTGTCGGTGATTTTGCAAAGATTAGAAGTTATGTAGTTGGTGATGATCCGCGTAAAATCAATTGGCGGCAAACAGCGAAGCTGCAAGAAGTGATGACGAATGAGTATGAACCGGAGCACGGGAAATATATTACCATCTTAATTGATTGCGGGAGAATGATGGGGTCGGAATTGACAAAAGGGAACCGCCTTGAGAGAGCTTTAGAAGCGGCGCTGACCGTAACAGCGGCGGCGCTGCAAAAAGGCGATTATGTTTCTGTGCTTGCTTTTTCGAAGGAAATAAAAGTCTTTGTTCCTCCAGCGAAAGGGATGGCCCATTTGCAGACAATTCTCCAAGCCATTTATCAGCTGCAGGTTGACGCAGCCGAGTCCAATTATGGGGCAGTTCTGCAATATTTAGAAATGGTGCAAAAGAAGCGTAGTCTGCTGTTATTATTCAGCGACGTAAGGACGTTTCTTCATGAGGAAAGTGCGCTAATCATTTTAAAGCGCCTTAGACAGCGGCACCTTTTTTTGATGATTGGCATAGAAGATCAGACACTTATAAAGAGAACAAAGGCGGAGCCGGTTGACGTGCAGGCAGCCATGCTGAAAAGTATCGCACAGCAGCAAATTGTTATTAAGAAACGGGAAAAAATAAAATGGGAAAAACAAGGCCTCCAATTAATAGAGGCCCGGGAGGAGAAACTGGCGATTGCCGCCGTTTCCCATTATATCGAGATTATGAATCAAAACCTTTTGTAGTTTTCATAAGTCTTAGTCTTCCAATGACAACATAAAGGATTAAACCAATTACCGTTAAGCTGGCAACGATATACTTTAATTCTAATGAGATGGCGGCCGGTGTGATAAAGCCTTCAATCACGCCGGCAATGACAAACAAGGGAATCGTCCCAAGCAGGAGCTGCACGGAACGCTTCGCTTGCAGCTTTAGCTGATAGCCTCTAGAATATTGGCCTGGGACAAAGAGCTTGTAGCCCATTAACAGTCCGGCACCGCCGGCAATGAAAATCGCTGTAAGCTCAATCATTCCATGAGGGACAATATACGCCCAAAAATCATAGGACTTGCCGTGATGCCAAAAAAGGGCTGCAAGTGCGCCAATAAGGATTCCGTTATAAACCATTAAATAGACGGTCAAGAGCCCAAAAGTAATCCCGCCGGCAAAGGCTAATATCGCGACTTTAATGTTGTTTGTCATAATACTAGCGGACATCAAGGAGGAGTCTACCGCTCCATCATGGCTTCCCAGCTGCTCAGGGTTGACGCTTTGCGCCATATCCGCCGGAAGAATCGCATAAAGATGGAGCGGGTCATTCATGACTGAAAGGAAGCTCCCTAAGGCACCGATCGTAAACAAAATCAACGCGAATAAGACAAATTTCCATTGCTCTAACAATAAGCCAATAAATTTCGTGCTGAAAAAATAACGAATTTGTTTGAAGCTAGAAACTTGATCTTTGTACATCAAGTTATGGGATTTAGAAACAAGACCGTTCAAATAGTGCGTTACTTCATCTGTAGGAAAATAGGTCTGACTGTAGGAAAGATTCTGGGCTGCCTTTTGATAGAGTCGATGAAAGAGCGTAATATTGGCACCAGTAATCGTATTTCTACGCTTACCTAAAGCGGTCACCAGCTGTTCAAGCTCTTTCCATTCCTCACGATGCAGTTTTACAAATTGCTTTACATTCATTTTGACACCTCTTGTTAGCATTACGCGACTATGTATTTTTTTACTATTCTTCTTATTATAATAATTTTATAGAAAAATAGAAACAGCTATAGATAAAATCATCTAAGAGAATGGGGGAAACCTTATGAACCAAGAACAAATGGAGATTAAAACACCGGAATACGTCTCGATTCAGTTTCAAGTCGCTGGTTTAGGCAGCAGGGCTGCAGCCTTTATCATCGACCAGATTTTATTAAACATTGTTAACCTTCTGGTTCTTATTGTTGTATGGCTGATCATGGAAGGAATGTCACCACTGCCGTTTTTTTTCTTCGAGGACACTTTACCTTTAGCGATTACGATTATTGTCCTGTTTATCATTAATTGGGGATATTTTTTTGCATTTGAATTTTTTTCAGGCGGAAGAACGATTGGCAAGAAGCTGATTGGGATTAGAGTCATCCAAGAAAATGGTCACAGTATCACCTTGCTATCCAGCTTTATCCGCAATCTG
Organism: Neobacillus novalis NBRC 102450; assembly: GCF_001591805.1. Classification (GTDB taxonomy): domain Bacteria; phylum Bacillota; class Bacilli; order Bacillales; family Cytobacillaceae; genus Neobacillus; species Neobacillus novalis. The sequence continues at coordinate 205,865 of NZ_BCVP01000016.1, forward strand.
ATGCGGATGATTGATACCTTGCCGACAGCTTATTTTCTAGGGATTATCATGGTCTTTTTCCATTCGAAGCATAAACGGCTGGGAGATCTTGTCGCTGGAACGATTGTGGTCCATGAACGAAAAGCGAAACGGAAAAAGAGACTGACTCCGATTGAAAAGGAAATCGCAAGCAGAGGGATTTTAAAGGATGACCTCATCATCGATGAATGGACGTTCAAGGCTTTTACGGAGAAGGATTGGAAGCTAATGAATACATACGCCGGCCGTTTTACGCAATTACCATTGGTGGAGAAGAATCAACTCACGAGACAAATTGCCGAGATTCTGTTCCCGAAAATCGGACAAAATGTGCTTGGGAAAAGCGAACAGGAATTGGAAGATACACTGCTTGTACTCTATTTAAACCTTAGAGAAGAATGGGAATTTGAAATTTGAAGATAGACTGCCATTCTTGGCAGTCTATTTTTTAAGCGGCTCCTTTACTTTGAGAGGTTCATAATGCCCGCGGACTGGAAAAAATGGCTCGAACGGGCACTATGAGAGGTTCATAGTGCCCGTTGACTGGAAAAAAAGACACGAACGGGCACTATAAAAGGTTCATAGTGCCCGCTGACTGGAAAAAAAGACACGAACGGGCACTATAAAAGGTTCATAGTGCCCGCGGACAGGGAAAAAAGACACGAACGGGCACTATAAGAGGTTCATAGTGCCCGGGGACAGGGAAAAAAGACACGAATGGGCACTATAAGAGGTTCATAGTGCCCGGAGACAAGAAAAAAAGACCCAGACGGGCACTATGAAAAATAAAAACAGCATAGCATTTTAAAAAAGTGTCACATTTTTTAATTCGTGACGACTTATGGGTAAGAAAGAAAAAAAGAAGGTGATGGGGGCTTGAGTAAGGACAAAGAAGAGCTTGTGATGGAGTGGTATGAACAGTATTATGATGATATTTATCGGTTTATTTTATTTATGATTGGTGATAAGCAATCATGCGAGGATTTGGTTCACGATACTTTTTTACGAGCATTCACTGGAATTGAGAGATTTGAAAACCGCTCGGCTGTGAAAACATGGCTCTTCGGAATTGCGAAGTATTTAGTGTTAGATGAAATTCGCAGACAAAAACGAAAAAGGCTGTTTAACGTGATTGGATTTTCTCATGAAATACCATCTTTAATCGATGTCGAACAGATCATCGAAAATAGGGAGTTGATCCTTGAACAAATGCAGTATATTCATTCACTTAAACCGAATTATCGTCTCGTGATTACGTTAATTAAGATTGAAGAATGTTCAACAAAGGAAGTGGCGGAGATTCTCGGTTGGTCAGAAGCAAAGGTGAGAAAAACATTATCAAGGGCACTGCAAACTCTTAGGAAAATGAACGAAAAAGGAGGGGAAATCCGTGGCGAACAACCATTTTGATGATCAATGGGAGCTGCTAAAGCAAATTGGGTCAACTGATATGCAAAAAGATGTAATCAGAAGAAGAATTCGACAATCAATCGCACATGCTCCCTCTAAAGCTCATCCATTTAAATTCCTGCAATGGAAAAGCATCGTCGCCGCCTCATTGCTTGTTGTAATTTTTGGAGGATTTCTGTTCATGCTGTTAGAGAAAAACCCTAGACTAAATAATGCTGGCTATTTCACAGTTGATGATCAATCATTCAGCTGGAGGCTTGAAAATGTGACTAGTAAAAAATCAGGTGAGAAATTAGAGCTATACTACAAAAATAATCCGATTCCGTTTGGAACAGTGAAAGAAGTGACCGAAGCAGAAAAGAACGCAACAATCGCTTCTAAATCGATGTTCGTTAACAAAGAACTTGAACATTTTCCTTATAAAACCAACATGTATATTGAGCACGTAAAAATGCAGGACGTCGTCATCCGCTATTACTTCTTTATACCATTGACAGCGGAAAAATGGATACAGTTTACGTTTGATTATCCAAAGCTTGAGTATGCAAATATTTTTAAAGCGATGTCAACATTAGAGCTTAATGGGAAAAAATCTTATCATCATAATGAGCCGCTTTATGTGACCTATGGCTATGAAAGAATGATTTACCCAGTTGATTTAGAACCAGTTTCTGTTACATCTAATAATAACGAAGTGTATCGTTGGGAAGATGCATCCACTAAGGCCTATCATCAGTATGTAGAAAAAATTCTCCAGGATGTCAGTTGGCAGAAGAAATCCGGAAAAGGATTGTCAACTACCTTTGTTTCAGTAATCTTCCAGAATGAAGTTACCATCACATTAAATGGTAATGAACTAACCTATGAATACTTCTATCCTGAACAGGATGAATAATGGGAAGTAACATGAGTAAAGGAAAATAATAATCTTCAAAATTTGTGACCGATTCAACAAATGTTGATTCGGTCTTTTTTTTTGAAAGAGCGTAGCGCAAATCATTTACTACCCGTCTATTATGGTGGAGGTGGTCAAATGGGAAGGCCTTCCCACAAAGATAATAACCTAAACTTCTCTAAAGATCCTTCTGCAGCGATTGAAGATATGATGAATCAATACGGTACACTTGTGTTGCGGACAGCCTATTTTTACTTAGGTGATCGTCATCTTGCTGAAGATATTAGTCAAGAGGTATTTATTCTCGCTTATCGAAACTGGACGAAATTCCGTGGCGACAGCATTGTGAAAACGTGGCTGATAAAAATAACGATCAATCGCTGTCGAGACCATTTACGTTTAAAGCGATCCGCAGAGATCCCATCCGATACTCTTTTCATAAATGAACCAATTACGAGAAATCTTGAAGAAGAAGTTATCAAACGGATGAACAGGACCGAGATTTTAAAGCATGTTTTAACATTGCCTCTACATTATCAAGAGGTGCTCTATTTATTCTATTACCTGGATTTTAATACGTTAGAAATTGCAAAAGCTACTGGCGATCCAGAAGGTACCATTCGCGGGAGACTCCATCGCGCAAGAAAATTATTAGGAGGACTACTGGAAAAGGAGGGGTTCAATAAATGACCGATCCGAAAAAAGACATAAAGAAAGTGTTCTCGGAAGAGCTAGATCAGACATTGTTTGAATCACTAGATTTCCAATCACGGCTTCAAGATGAAGTGAGGAAAAAATTAACCGCAGATTATCAAAAGGAAAGTGGACCAACCTGGTTAGCATTTTTTCGAAAAAGAAGAGTTTACAGCACCATGTTAGTCGCTGCAGCTGTTTGCCTAGTCTTCTTTTCTAGTTGGTTATTAAGAGGAGATAATTTAAATCAGGCCCAGCCAAAGACAACATCGGATAACCCCACCCTTTTTCGAAGCGGTGGGAATGACTCTAATGATCCACTTGTGAGACAGTCATGGGTTTTAGACAGTGAGAACGAGGTAAGACAAGCATTTGGCACTGATGTCTTGCTGCCGACTTACACTCCGGGTCAATTTAAATTGGATGGGATCTATGGTTATGGCAGCAGTAAGGAGCAGACCAATAAGCTTGTTTTCACTTATTCCCATGAAGATCAATCATATTTAGTCATCATTGAAAGAAACAAGTTTGATGGTATTCCACATGGATTTGAAGATGTGGATATTAACGGGACCAAGGGGTATCTGAATCCAGAGGACGGAAATACGGATACTGAGCTTCATTGGTACCTGAATGATGTCCATTATTGGATAGCTGGGCACGTCTCCACTGAAGAAGCCGTAAAAATCGCGAAATCATTTAAATAAAAAATTAGGAGGATCATTAAATGAAACTTAAAATGCTAATGGCAATTATATTGGGGTTATGCGTACCATTTATGACAACCTTAGCAACATCTGCAGCTTCTGAGCCAACTGCGGCTATGCTTGAAAAACAAAAAGAGGTCGATAAAATTATTTTTGAAGATAAAAAGGAGGAATTAGCAGAAAAAGGCATTACGGTAACGCATACCGCGCCGCTTGAAAATACAATTGAAATTGGCGTGCAACCTTATAACGAAGTAACAATCCATTATTTAATTGAGTTTTTTGGAGAGAAAAATGTAACAGTTGTAGATGGCGGGCAGCAAGCTGTAATTATGACCGCAAATAGTAACGAACTGTTACGGGACGGCGAGGCTCCTGAAGAAAGTGGCTCCGTCCTTAAGCCAATCTATATTTTAGCTGCGATTATTGTCCTTTGCGGGGGAATAATTACTAAAATGATTAGAAAAAAACTGAGAAAAAGCTAATTTAGAAAACCATCATGGTAGTCCATTTTCAAACAGGATTACCATGATGGTTTATTTTTCATTACCAAAAAACGGAAAAGTTGCAAAGACTATAAAAACAATCAACGATGGATTTTAAAAAAAAGATGGATATTGAGGGATATTTTTGACATACAGTCATAAATTGGAGAGAATTATCGAATTTCTATAAGGTATTCTATTTAGATTATTTTATGGGGGAATAGAACTTTGAGCACAACGTTTATAAAGAGAAAACAAAGATTAGCTGAATTACACCAGAAAAAGATGAAAGCGCGTAATCAAAAACTGGCAACTGCTGCAGTAGCAGGAGCAATTACGGCTGTTGCTTTACTGACAACAAAAGTGGCAGCAAGCAGTATAAGCTATACTGTTGTAAAGAATGATACACTTTATAGCCTGTCCAAAAAGTATCATGTCAGCGTAGAACAGCTAAAAGCGGTGAATGGTCTAAACACTGAAAAAGTTTTGGCTGGACAGCAGCTGTTGGTACCTGCACATGTACAACCAGTACATGAATTAGGAAGCTCAAGTCTTTATACAGTCCAAAAAGGGGATACCCTTTATTCCCTGGCAAAAAAATCTGGGGTCAGTATGAGTGAGTTAAAAAAGATTAACCATTTGCAAGGAGATCAGATTTATATAGGGCAAAAATTAACACTGGCTGTTGATTCCCAAGCTAAAGAGATTAAGCCAATGTATACGGTGAAACCGGGAGACACGTTGTGGGGAATTTCTAACCGTTTTGGGGTAAATGTAGCGGATGTGAAAAAAGCGAATGGACTTCACCTTGATATGGTTCTGATTGGGCAGAAGCTGACGATTCCCGGTCCGGCAATTTCTACGAAAGTAAAGGTAGTAGGGTCTGCTGACAACTTTACCGTTGAATTTAAGTACTTGGATGAGCCATTTGTTTTAACAGTTCCATACGGTTCAGCATCCGATTACGAAAAAAGAGCTGGCCAAGAAGTAACGGTAATACATAAGAATGGAGCACTTATTTCAATATTTTAATAACAAGGGAAGTTAAAAAAGGGGTCGGATAACGACTCCTTTTTATGTGCTCAGAAAGCTGCATTGGTATTTGTTTTTAATTCTAGAGGAATAAAATTTTTTTTGTAGAATAATGGTATTTAGAGTTGTTTTTTAACAAGGACAAGTGACCACAAATTTTCGAGAATGAAGATTTATAGAACAGTACAGCAGGTACGATTAAGTATGAAAAATGTGGAGTGTGAAAAATGGGTTCTCAAGAAGAAATCATTCAAGTAATCAATCTAGTGAAAACATATGGCAATTTCACAGCGGTAAAGGGAGTCGAATTTCAGGTTCATAAGGGAGAGGTTTTCGGTCTTCTCGGTCCAAATGGTGCGGGTAAAACCACAACGTTAGAAATGTTGGTAGGGCTTAGAAAACCCGATCAAGGGACAGCGATCGTTGGTGGTTTTGACATCACAAAAGAATTAAAAAAGGTGAAAGAGGTCATCGGTGTTCAATTACAATCGACGTCACTCTTTGAACTGCTTTCAGTGGAAGAAATCTTACATTTATATGCAAGTTTTTATCCGAACCAGGTTTCCATTCCTACATTAATTGAGGAGATGCTGCTAGGCGATAAAAGGAAAAGTCGGATAAAAAGTCTATCAGGAGGACAGAAACAAAGATTGGCCATTGCTCTGGCACTTGTTCATGACCCATGGATCATCTTCTTAGATGAGCCGACAACAGGGCTTGACCCACAGGCACGAAGAACGCTTTGGGATATTATCCTCCTATTAAAAAAGAAAGGGAAAACCATCGTGTTAACCACCCATTACATGGACGAGGCACATGTATTATGTGACCGTATTGCGATTATGAATCAAGGCGAGCTGATTGCGTTAGACACACCATCCCAGCTTGTAAAAAACCTGCAGTCAGATAGTGCGGTTGAGTTTCGGTTTGAAAATGAGTCCTCTGAAGTAGAGTTACATGAAATCGAAGGTGTAACAAAGGTTGGGAATCAAAAGGATGTTTTTGTTCTATATACAGATGATCTTCAGCTCACCTTAACCAGCTTGATTGAGATGGCTTCTGATCAACAGCTTAAATTAACAGATTTACAAACACGAACAGCTACATTAGAAGATGTGTTTTTACATATGACCGGAAGGAGATTAAGAGAAGGATGAGAGCTTACTGGCAACTAACATTATCACAGCTGCGGATTTTCCTTCGAAATCGTCAGGTCTTGTTTTGGACGCTGGCTTTTCCGCTTTTTCTCATGGTGATCATGGGTTCATTTTTAGGAAATGGAAATGGAATTTCTTTAACAATTGGTGTTGTAGACCAAGACCAATCGTTTCAATCAAAGATATTAATAACTTCACTAATTGATAACAAAGCATTAACTGTCCAAATAGAAAAAAGTGAAAATAAAGCTTTAAACAAATTAAAAAAAGATGATTTACAGCTAGTTGTCGTCATTCCAAAAGGATACGATGCAAGCTTAAATAGTCCACCAGCAAAAAGTGCGCCCTACTTACTTCCTGTTTACTTTAATGAAACGAACATAGCCGTATCACAAGTCGGTCTTCAGGTAGTAACTAATATAGTTGATGGAATTAGTAAAGACATGCTGGATTATCATCCTGTAGTTGTAATGGATATGAAAGGGGTCGAAACGCTAAATTTAAAGTATATTGATTTCTTAGTGCCAGGGATTGTTGCGATGATGATTATGAGTAACAACATGAATGGCGTCGCTGGTCAAATCGCTGCCTGGAGAGAACGGGGGATATTAAGAAGAATGCAAGGAACCACTCTAAAAGCTTCTACATTTATTGCGGCGCAAATTACTGCCCGGCTTGTATTGAATGGCTTGCAAGCACTTATTGTTCTAGGAGTAGGGCATCTGATTTTTGGTGTTGAAGTCCGCGGGTCGTGGTTTACTTTAATCAGTTTTGTCATATTAGGGACACTGGCTTTTATGGCGATTGGATTTATTATTGCAGGCATCGCTAAAACCCCAGAAAGTGCAGGGCCCATTGCCGGCTTTCTGTCCTTTCCGATGCTATTTTTGGGAGGCGTGTTTTTCCCGATTAAAAATATGCCAGAATTTTTGCAGCCAATTGTTCAGATTTTACCGATTGCCCATCTTAGCCACGCATTACGAGAAACGATGAATGTTGGAGCATCGTTTATGAGCTTAGGGACAGAGGCCCTGATCTTAGGCGGTTGGCTCGTAGGCGCATTTATTATTGCCAGTTATGTATTTAAATGGGAATAAGTGAACGGTTATTATGAATAAGAATGAAAATAGGAAAAGTAAGGGGAGGAAACAGATGCAAAATCAAGATTATAAATCTCATGTACGAGTGCACCCGGTTTATCATTATGTTTTACAGATATTACTATTAGGGACATTAATAACTACTATTGTTTTTCTAATTCGTTCGATTAAACAGGAGGAAAACATTCTTCTATCGATAATCCTTTTTCTGATGATGATAATCATTGTAATCATCGCAGTACTTTTACGATTTTATCCATTAAAAGCACAAGATCGTGCAATACGAGCGGAAGAGAACCTTCGTTATTATGTTTTAACAGGGGAGTTATTGGATCCTAAACTCAGTTTCGCACAATTGGCAGCTTTACGTTTTGCGAGTGACAAGGAATTTCCTGAGTTAAGTAAGCGGGCAGCAGCGGAAAATTTAAAACCGGATGAAATTAAGAAAGCAATTCATAATTGGAGAGCAGACTATAATCGAATTTAAGTAAAGAAAAACACGTTTGATTTTATCTTAAAGGGTTCCGTTTTCGGGTGCTTTCTTAATAAAAGACACAAGAATTGACGTATGAATTAGCATACGTCTTTTTCTTTATTTATCAAGATTTCTACCTTCTGATAAATAGACGGAAAAATTCCGCTTAATTAGTAATTATGATTAAAAAAGGCTTAAATAGACGGAGAGATTCCGTCTATTTACTCGAAAAATTCAAAAATGGGGGATTTTGCTTGGCATAATCGGAAAATCTCCCCTTATTTACCCCGAAACGAGCTCCAATCTGCATCTACCCGGAAAATCTCCGCTTATTTTACTTTTGCTGCTTGTGCGGCATGTATTTATATTGGAGAATTCAAACATGGAGCCGCGAATTGGTTTGGGAAAGAAAATAAATGATTTCTACTTCCAAGTCACCACCAACATTTTGGCATTTAAATTCAACATTTTCAAATGAAGATCTACATTCCCATTGAATAATATCTTAAGGAGAATAAAACATGAATTTAGATATGATTTTTGGAGATTTCCCAGTATTGGAATCAGAGGATCTAGTATTAAGAAAAATCGAGGATGTACATTTACAGGAAGTATTTAATATCTACGATAACGAAATGTATTTGAATATTGTGGGATTATTCCTAAACATAACATTCAAACAGTAAATAAAATGATTGGCCATTTTGATAGGGATTACCACAAAAAAAAATAGAGGTAAGTGCGGGATTTTTCGGAAGAATCAAAGTAATAAATTAGTTGGAATTATTGAAGCTATGGATTTTAACCAAAAAGTCAATATGGTATTGGGTATGTTTTGGCAGAGGATAATTGGGGTAAGGGAATTGCAACTAGATCCGATTCTATCCTAGTAAAATTTTATTTGAGGAAGTTAATGTTAACAGAATTCAAGCAGAGGTCATGACTGCAAACAAAGTTTCAAAGAAAGTCCTCTTAAAAAACGGTTTTATGAAAGAAGGATTGTTAAGACAAGCTTCTTCATGGTCTGGTAAAGGAGTAATCGATTTAGAAATATACGGCATCCTTAAAGCTGATTACACCAATAATTAAATTAATATTAAATAGTGGACAGCAAGCTGTGATAATGAGCTTAAATGGTAATGGATTCTTTCAGGAGGGATGGATTGAATATTTAGCTGAGTGCAAACATACCAAGTAATATGTAATCAGTATTAAATCTAGATAATAACACATAATTCTATTATGAAAATTAATATGAAATAAAGGAGTATGTTCATGCATTGGTATGAAAAGTTGAATCAATATTTTCCAGTTGAAGAGATGAAATCAAAAGAGCATATGGAAACTTTACTTAAAGAGCGTTCTGAAATCTATCATAAAGATGAAGGTCCCAATCATGTTTTAATGTATGTGGAGCTCGACAATTTTGTTTTTATCGATTACCTTTTCGTTTCGAAGAATGCCCGCGGCCAGGGTCTTGGTCATAAACTTATGGAAAATATGAAAAGCAAGGGAAAACCGATCATTCTTGAAGTAGAACCAGTTAATTATGAGGACAGTGATACAGAAAAAAGGCTGCGTTATTATAAACGCGAAGGCTTTGAGCATGCGAAATCTATCGGGTACGAGAGAAGATCTCTTGCGACAAATGAGATTAATAAGATGGAAATCCTTTATTGGGCACCATATAATGAATCGGAAGAAATGATATTTAAAGCCATGAAAAAAACCTATGATATGATTCACACCTATAAGGACAAACATTTCTATGGTGAATCCTATGAGCCAGTTGATGATGTTCTGACCTTTAACGAAGAATCCCGGAATAGGAATATATTAGATAATCTTTAAAGAAATTAACTAAATTCAAAAAAGGAGAAGCAGAGGTACATAAAAAGGTTAATATCAATTGGAATAAAACCCCATACCTATTCGCCTTTTTTTCAACACGGACAGTTTATGGAATAACACATTTAAGTTAAATTGGAAATTAATATTAAAGTTTAAAAGAGATTGTGAAGGTTTGTACTTAAAAAAACTGTGGGAGTTGACGAAGCATAAGTGTTTTTGAATGAAATCCTATTTTAGTTATTCCATTAAAGGGCGCTATCCGTTATAAGGATTAGCGTCCTTTTTGCATGAAAAGGCCATATAGTTACGTTAATATAGGGATATTTAAGATGATTTAGAATGAGAAAAAAGAGTTTATACCGTAATTTAACTTATTCACACCTGGTGACAACTACACTGGTAATACACCTAGATACTTATTTAGATTTCACCTTGATCCTTACTAGACTTCATTTCCAGTTTGGCCGCTATACTTGTGCTTATGAGGAGTGGATCCATTAATAGTTGTCGTTCCTTTAAACTCATGATAATGACCTCCAAAAGGAATTTCTATTGCGGGCCCAGTAATACCTTCAATTCGGTGTTCATGTCCATGATTAAAAGAAGTCATCGTAAAGTAACGATGAACATGTGGAACCCCACTTTGAGCCGGTTCAGTCCTACCTAGATAATCATGGCGATGATCAACATCAAAGGAAGTAAACCCACTAAATCCATGAATGTGAACCCGTCGACCGTCAAAAGAAGTCACGTAAAGAACATGGGAATGTTCTCCATTTAAACTCTTATCGTCTGACTCATAAATAAAACCAGTAATCGGGATTTGCATTTTAATCTCCCCCTCGAAAATTAATAATTCAATTTAAATGTATGAGGAACAAAGGTAAATAATGTGATCTTCTTAAGATGAATAGTTTCTATCATCTTCCTTGTAGTTAATGATTGGTTTTAATTCAATAGGTGGGTTGGCTTTAACAGGTTGGAAACTTCAACAATCGGGCGTTTTGATTTAATAAAAAGGAGAAAACATATTATACATATCTAATATGTTTTCTCCTTTATTTTTATTGCTTTTTATAATGTTGGACTTGATAAGTTAACTTCGGTTAACCTTTTCTAATGGACATTGTTACTTCATAAAAAGCTTGATTTTTTTCAGTCCGTTCTTCACATTTGGGTAACGAAACGGGATATCAAATAAGGTCGTTTGTTTTAGAACGCTTTTTTGATGGGAGAACGTATCAATGTTGCCTTTTCCGTGATAAGCGCCAATCCCGCTGTTTCCAACACCGCCAAAAGGAAGGTAAGGGGAGGCAAAATGATAGACCGTGTCATTCACACAGCCGCCGCCAAAAGAGACGCTGTTTAGAACTTCTTGTTGTATAGTGTTATTTTCCGTAAAAATATAGAGGGCGAGCGGTTTCGGATGACGGTGAATTCCTTCTAGTACCTCTGAGAGTGCATCATATTCAAGCACAGGCAGAATCGGCCCGAAGATCTCGTCCTGCATAATCGGATCCTCCCAGGTGACATTTGTGAGGACCGTCGGTTCTATCGTTAACTTTTCTTGATTTGCGCTGCCTCCCATATAAAGTTCCCCATTGTCGAGGAAGGAGCACAACCGCTGAAAATGTCGATCACTCACGATCCTCGTGAAATCACCATTGTTTAACGGCTGCACCCCATACAATTCAATCGTTGTCTCCTTAAATTGTTGGAGGAATTGATCCTTAATGCTTTTATGAAGATACAAATAATCCGGGGCAATGCAGGTTTGTCCGGCATTGGTGAATTTCCCCCAGGCAATCCGTTTGGCTGCCAGCTTTATATTGGCATCCTCATGAACGATACAAGGGCTTTTTCCGCCCAATTCTAATGTCACCGGGGTTAAATTTTTTGCTGCTGCTTCCATAACGACCTTTCCCACAGGGACGCTTCCTGTAAAAAAGATATAATCAAATTTTTCATTTAGCAGTGCTTGGCTTGTTTCTACGCCACCTTGGACTACAGAAATGTACTCTTCAGGGTATAAATCATGAATGATTTTCCCTAATACTTCAGAGGTTTTCGGCGTTAATTCTGACGGCTTGATAACCCCGCAGTTACCAGCGGCAATGGCACCAATTAACGGGGCGATTGCCAATTGAAAAGGATAATTCCAAGGAGCGATGATGAGCGCAACTCCGTATGGTTCCGAATAAATGTAGCTGCGGGAGCCAATATGCGTTAAGGGGGTTTTAACCTTTTTTGGCATTACCCAAGAACGTAAATGTTTAAGCGTAAATCGTAATTCCTCTAGAACAAAACCAATTTCAGATGTATACGCATCAAATTCAGATTTATTTAAATCCGTCCTCAAGGCATCCATTAGCACTTGCTCATGATTTTTAATAGCGTTTCTCAATTTGTGAAGCGCTTCGAGTCGGTATGAAACATCTTTGGTCATTCCAGTTCGAAAAAAAGCCTTTTGCTGAGCAATTATGGAATCGTAATTATCCATTTTTTTAACCACCTTAGATCCCAGTTATTCTTTTATTAATTGGTAAAGAGTAAATATATCATCCTTATTTAATATCCTTGGAACAGGATATAATGGGTTTGCTTCTTTTAATGCCCTTTCAACCATTACTGGTATATCACGTTCGACAATCCCACTTACTTTTTTCGGAATCGCCATACTATCATTAAGCTTCTTGATCGCTTCGATAAACCTCACTGCCTTTTGCTCGGTAGTATCGGCGGGATCAACAATACCAACTAATTCTGCCAGCTCGGCTAAAGGTTTGTGAACGGACTCGCCGTAATACTCCAAGACATAAGGGAGGATAATCGCATTTGCCAGTCCATGAGGAACGGAATAAAATCCACCAAGGGTATGAGCAATTGCATGTATATAACCAACATAGGCCCGAGTGAATGCCATTCCCGCTAAATAAGCAGCTTTTTGCATATTAGCCCGTGCCTGGATGTTCGTACCGTTTGAATAGGACTCATAGAGATTTTCAAAGATTAATTTCACCGCATCTAAACTGTATTGCTTGGTTTCCTTCGTGTTACTTCTGCCAATGTATGCTTCAACTGCATGTGTTAAAGCGTCAATTCCTGTTGCTGCCGTAATATGGGGGGGAAGATTAACGATAAGTAATGGATCAAGAACAGCGTAATGTGGAATAAGCGATGTGTCCATTATGGCATATTTTTCATGTGTCTCGCTATTAGAAACAACCGCAGCTAAGGTTGCCTCACTGCCTGTTCCGGCTGTGGTGGGAATCGCAAATAGGGGAGGCATTTTTTTCAACACCTTCAATACACCCTTCATTTGCGGAATGCTCTTATTTGGTCTTGCTGCCCGGGCACCGACACCTTTAGCGCAATCCATTGGCGATCCACCGCCGAAGGCAACGATTCCCTTACAATTATTTGCCGTGTACATTTGAAAGGCTTCCTCAATATTATCGATAGTTGGATTTGGGACGGTTTTGTCGTAAATGAAGTAGTCAATTTCTTCAACACGCAGATTCTTTAAAAATTCGTCCATAAGTCCAACAGATACAATTCCTTGGTCGGTAACGATTAAAACGCTTTCAATTTTATTTCGTTTTATAAGCTTCGGCAATTCTTTTAAACTATTTTCTCCCACTAAGAGCTCCGGTTCCCGCCAAGGCATGAAGGAGGAAGCAATTTTCATCACTCCTTGAAAAGACCTGCAATACACCTTATACATAACATAACCTCACTTTTTTTAAAAAAATGAATGTAACTTTATTGCAGTCTACGAAGTTTAAAAACTAACAACAGGATACCCAAAAGACCCAAAAAGAGGGGAGTTGAAACCCAAAAAGCCCAAAAACCTATAATACTTTTATAGCGCATTTATTTTGGAGATGTCAAGTATAATGTTGTGAAAATAATAAATATTCGGAAAATAAAGGTTATCTTACATTTGAATTAAATAAAATAAAAGCCACCCAAATATATTTAAGGCTGGCTAAGAATTGTTAACTTTGTTTAATGAACTCGATTAATAGGTCCAATTCAACTGAATCTAGTTGATTTACATTATCAAAAAACTGCTTTACCAAGGTGATCATTTCAGGGCTTAATCCCTCACGAACAGACTGAATAATCATTCCGACAACAGCACCAACAAACACTGAAAGCTGTACCTTTGATTCCTCTGATGAGTTCACAACATTAACAGTTAAATCCTTTAAAGCATCCCCCAGGCTATTCAAAAATAAAATGAGCACGCAAAGGAAGTAGGCACAGAATTTAAGCTTAACATCGACGGTTTTCATTAACTCCAAAATAGTATCGATTGCATCCATCAACGGGAGATCTTGCTGGTTTTCAATTAAGTCTGTTACCTCGTTAAGAATCATTTCCCATTCTTCTGTATTTAAAATTTCTCTTCTTTCTTTTTGGAACAGATGACCAGCCAGATCTGTAGGGGAGAAGACGACAACGGAACGTCCTGTTTCATTTTCATTGGCAGTATACGTTCTTTTTAAAAGTCCTTGGCTTTCCAGGGTTTTCAACACATCATAGGCAGTCCATTTACTCACACCAATCGCTTCAGCCACGTCCGAATAATGGACAGGAAGATTAGTCGTCTGATATTGACGGTAAATCTGGTCTAAGAATTCCCGTCTTCTTTTTGTCAAAGAGATCATAGCAGCCACCACCCATTAGCGTTGTTTTGGAAGTGATTTTACATAATCTTGAACCATCTCAACTGTAACGTTTTTTCTTATTGGGATAAATCGTAAGTTTAGTTTATTCATTTTATTTGTGACCTCATTAATTTTTTCGGTCGAGAAGGGGTTACCTTGCTTGCATAACTCAACTGCTTCTTCAATATAGCTTTCACGCTGTTGATCCAGCGATAGAAACAATTGGTATGTTTTGTTCTGATTAGCAGCATGTTTGATTAAATCTTTATGTACACTCATGATCTCACTCCTAAAATAGTTGACTTTATTAATCATACCATAGTTTCGAAAAAGAGGGATTTCCAAATTTTTAAAAAATAAAAATGAAAGGAAGTAGACTTAATTGAATATCTTAACAAAGTGATTTTTAGGTGTTTTATAGATTATAATATGATTCAAAGAGTTTATTTTTAAAAAAGGGGTTGTTAATTATTAAAGCAGTTATTTTTGATTTTGATGGTACACTTGCTGATACATTGCCTGTATGTTTTTATGCATTTCAAGCTGTCTTCAAGGAATTTGATAACCTTGAAATTACCTCAGAAGAAATAAAGGCTATGTTCGGTCCATCTGAAACTGGAATTATCAGGGGAAATCTATTAAATAAAAACTCTGATAAAGCAATTGAGTTATATTATGAAAAATATAGTGAAAAGCACCTAGAGGTAGTTCCAGATAATGAGGAAATAAATGACTTACTTCTGAACCTAAAAAGTGCTGGATACAAATTAGGAATAGTGACTGGAAAAGCTCGCAGAAGCCTGGATATTTCTTTAAGATGCCTTAATATGAATGACTTATTTGATGTCATTGTTACTGGTGATGACGTTGATATTCCAAAACCTCATCCGGAGGGAATAAATAAAGCATTAACACAGCTAAACATAGAAAGCAGCGAAGCAATTTTTCTTGGGGACAGCGATGCGGATATTCTGGCAGGTAAACAAGCAAACATACATACAATCGGAGTGCAGTGGTTGCCGAATTTTCAGTCACTTGAATTTAGTGTGCAACCAAATCAAATTTTTAGTAGCATAAATGAATTCAAACAATCATTCACAAAAATAACCGAAGTTTTTTTGTGATAAAATAGTGGAAAGAATAATTTGCGAAGGTGGGAGCGAATATCGACGTTATCCAAATTGGTTCTTTCACTATCATGATGAGATGGGTTATTCTCGGAATTGCTATTGTGGTGGGATTTACTTTTCTAAAGATCTGGCTGCTTCGTTCGCAAAGTAAAGATCTAGGTAAAAAAATATTCGATACAGTAGTAAATAGTGTTTTTTGGGGCTTTCTAATCTGGAAAGGCAGTTTATTGCTGCTAGAGCCAAAATTAGTTATTGATAGTCCCTTGTCGTTATTGTATTTTACTGGAGGGACTAAGGGATTAATTTTAGGGATAATTGGAGCAATCATTTACTTCTTTTTTAAAGCAAGGAAGCTAAAGTTAACTAACTTTATGATCCTGCAGCCCACTCTTATTTTTTTGTTTGCTGTTATGAGTGGGTATTTTTTATTGAACCTTGTTTTAACTGAAAAACATCCGAAAGTAAGTCCATCAAGCACAATGCAAGCTGGAAAAATTGGACTTGAAGAAGGAAATAACGCGCCTGATTTTCAATTAATGACGATTGACAGCACAGAAATCAAACTGTCTGGTATGAGAGGAAAAAAGGTTATTTTAAATTTTTGGGCAACCTGGTGTCCGCCATGTAAAGCTGAGATCCCGCACATGCAGGATTTTTATGCGACCCAGGATAAAAATAAGGTAGAACTACTTGCGATAAATCTGACTTCAACAGAAAAAAATACACAAACCGTTAAGAAATTCGTAAAAGAACGTAATTTAACTTTTCCAATTTTATTCGATCAAGATGGTGACATTGGCAGCCGATTTCAAGCGATTACAATTCCAACAAGTTATCTGATTGATTCTAAAGGTATTGTCCGCAAGAAAATAGTAGGGCCGATGGATAAAGATATGATGAAACAATTAATAGAAAATGTTGATTGATAGGTGAGAAGGTAGCTGCCATTTTTGCTGGCTATATATTAAAGAGGTTGGACTTTCCAATCTCTTTTTATATTCCCAAAGCGTACATTTTTTCATCTGTTGGAACAGAACATTAGAAATATTTCTGAAAAAATGGAGAAAAATAAAATGGAGACACGGAAAGGTCCAATTAACTGGGGGTACATCATGGCGAACATCTGGAAGGTAGTTCCGGCAACACTATTAGTCCTTATTATATTGAGTGGAATGGATTCAGCGGGAATAAGGATGGCGGAGACAATTGTACCACAAATTGCGGGAGAGTTTGGAGTGGCCATAGATGTTGAAACTGGCGAGATTCTATACAACAAAATTGCCCATTCAAAAGCGTATCCTGCGAGTATGACTAAAGTGTTAACGGCAACTATTTTAGATGAACGGATGGATGATGGCGAAATATTAACGGTTAGCCCAAATGCTGCATGTCAAGAATGCATTTGTTTAGGGTTAAAAGCTGGAGAGAAGATTTCTAAACAAGATGCTATGAAAGCTTTATTATTAGTAAGTGCTAATGATGTGTCCGTTACGATTGCGGAAAATGTAGGTGGCAGCGAAGAAGGATTTGCCGAACTTATGAATCAGAAAGTGAGAGTGTTACGTCTTAAAAATTCTCATTTCGTTTCAGCAAGTGGTCTGAATGGTCCAAACCATTATACAACTCCGTATGATATGGCTCTCATCACAAAAGAAGCCGTTCAACATCCGAACGTACTAGAGGTCATGTCTACGCAGGCCGCAAGAATTAAAACAAGCATGCAAGAAAAAAACATTAGCAACCTAATTAAACTTCAAACCATGCCGAACGTCATTGCTGGTAAACCTGGGTTTACAAATGCAGCACAGCATACGCTTGTAGAATATTTAAAAAAGGACAATAAAGAAGTAATCTCAGTAGTCATGAAGTCGGATAAACAATCTAAATACAGCGATGTTCAAACAATGGCCAACTATTCATTTGCTCATTTGCAAAAATCAAAACCAGTTTCTGAAGAAGATATAGTTGATTAATTTTAGTTATGGGTAAATGAAACCCAAGGAGAAATATGATGGAATTTGATGCCGTGGTGGCGGGGAGATTCTTGTCGCTGGACAACAGTTTGAAGAGAGGTTAATATTAGCCAATCCTCAAAAACATAATTACGTAAAATATAAATTTGACGTAATTATGTGCATTATGTAAAATGTAGAAGTGAGGTGATTTTATGGTAAATCAAGTGAAGCAGCAAAATTTCAAAAAATTGCAAGTCTTACTTAATGAATTACCCTGGTATGTTGATGAGTACATTAATCATAAGCTAAGGAAACTTTCTACAGCGTCGCTGTTTAATTATTGTCATGATTATAAAATATTTTTCAATTGGATGGTTAGTGAGCAGTTATGGAACGGCAGCATCAAGGATATCCCGTTGGATCGCCTAGAGATAATGACAGTTTTAGAGATTGAAAATTTTTTAAACTATCTTCACTACCAATTAAATAATAAAGAACTAACGGTGAATCGGAAGTTATCGGCGTTAAAATCGCTGTTTAATTACCTGCAAAACATTGCTGAAACACCTGATTTAAAGCCCTATATTAACCGGAATGTGATGGCGAAAATTGAATTCAATGAAGTTAAAGACAGCATGGAAACAAAAGCAAATAAGATGGAAGGAAAGATTTTACTTGGTGATGAGTATGAGAAGTTTCGCTTATTTGTGGCTAATGATTACGGTGAATTAAACAAAGATAACAAAAAACTCTTTAATTTTTATCAATTTAACAAGGAACGTGATACGGCCATTGTCTCGTTAATCTTGGGATCTGGGCTGCGTCTTTCGGAGTTAGTGGGCATTGATTTAGATGATCTTGATTTTAGCAAGTATTGTGTAAGAGTGATTAGGAAAGGAAATAAAGAACAATTTGTTTATTTTAGTCAGGTTGCTATGGCTGATTTGCAAGAATACCTATCTATTAGGACCGCTAAATACCAAGTAGATAAGACTAATAAGGCATTATTCATTTCTGCACCAATCGGTCCAAAAGGAAAATCACGCAGGCTTACGGCTAGATCTGTTGAAAAACTCATTGAAAAGTATGCAGCGGCATTTGGCAAACCATCGTTATCGGTACATAAGCTAAGGCATTCATTTGCTACCAGATACCATGCTGAAATCAATGATGTGCCAAAATTACGACGCCAATTAGGTCATTCATCGATCCAAACAACGATGATTTACACGCATATTAAGAATGATGATTTAAAAATTGCGGTTGATAAGATGGATATGCCAAAAGAACAAATGGAATAAATCAATAAGGCTGCCACTATTGGCAGCCTTATTTTTTTATTTTTATCAGTTTACATAATATTATTATAGTAATAAAAATTTAAACCGTCTCAATTACTAAGTATACTTAAGATAATGAGACGGAGAAAAATTTATAAATAAAGATCAATCTTTGAATTTATTTTTCTTAATTCCGCACAAAATTGTTCCTCGTGTTTAGGAGAAATCAAAATCGTAGTCCACTTCGCATATTGTATTTCTAAACGGTTCAATGACAATGCTGGACTTGATAACGGATTTCGCGTTTTTCTGATACTTTTTATCGCCATTATGTCAATTTTCCAGCGAAACGGTCCTCCAACTACCTTTAATTGACTACCAATTATTTCATAATACGTACCAAACCAGCACCACATTATAAATCCACTTGTTAATCCACATACGAGGATTGCAGTAATCATCTCCCCCTTCCCTTCTGGAACGCCAGGCAGGAATAAAAAAGAACCAATCAGAAAGGCAACAGCCCCCCATAATATGAGACCAGTGATGATTCCTTTTTTTGAGTAAAACCTCATCATCTTCACCGCCATGTATCACTTTATTTTCTTAAAGAAATCCCTTTTAATAATTGTATTTACGAATTACTCCTATTTAAGTTCCAAAAACTATTTATTTATGCTTAATTTTACAACAAAACTATTAAAATTCATGATTTATATGCAAGTAATCTTCTTAATGGGCGAATCTTAACATTCACAGGTCGAATTCGATTTCTTAGAGTCATTTGCAATGAGAAGTAAACTACGCATTCTTCCACAGTCCATTGGCAAGTGAACTGACTATTTTACAAATCAGCCCCCCTTCCCTTCTCAGGGCTGTTCTTGTCTGACTTTATTAAAAAACAGCGCATAGGGAGACGCCTGCTCCCTATGCGCTGTCTATTATCCTGCATTTCTCTGATTACTTGTAAACTGACTATTATACAAATCAGCATAGAAACCGTCTTTTTCTAACAATTCCTCATGGGTTCCTTTTTCAATCACACTGCCATGATTCATCACAAGGATGAGATCAGCATCACGAATCGTTGACAACCGATGGGCAATGACGAAACTAGTCCGCCCCTTCATTAAATGATCCATTGCCTTTTGAATCTGGACTTCGGTACGAGTATCTACACTGCTGGTCGCTTCATCAAGAATTAAGATGGCCGGATTAGCGAGAATCGCTCGCGCAATTGTTAATAATTGCTTTTGACCTTGTGAAATATTAGAAGCTTCCTCGTTTAGAATCGTCTCATAGCCATCAGGGAGTGTGCGAATAAAATGGTCAGCGTTGGCCGCTCGTGCCGCCGCCACAATTTCATCTTCCGTTGCCCCTTCTCTACCATAAGCAATATTATCTCGAATGGTACTATTAAAGAGCCAGGTATCTTGAAGCACCATCCCGAACAAAGATCTTAGATGCTCCCTTTTCATTTCCCGAGTATCGACTCCATCAATTAATATTGTCCCAGAATCAATTTCATAGAAACGCATTAATAAGTTTATCAGTGTTGTTTTTCCCGCACCTGTTGGTCCAACGATGGCAACCCGCTGGCCCGGTTTCACAGCGATATTCATGTCATCGATTAAAGGTTCATTTTCCTTATAGCCAAAGGCAACATGTTCGAATGTTACTTCTCCCTTAGGTTCAGTAATCACTTCAGCAGCAACCGCTTCTGGCACCTCTTCCGTTTCATCTAAAATTTCAAATACACGCTCCGCACTTGCAATCGTTGACTGGATAACGTTTGCAATCGATGCTGTTTGTGCGATTGGTTGGGAAAATTGCCTTGCATATTGGATAAAGGCTTGAATATCACCAATTTTAATTGCATTTTTTGTTACCAATATACCGCCAACAACTGAGATAAGGACATAGCCAATATTATTAATAAACGACATTAATGGCATAATCATCCCCGAAACGAATTGCGCCTTCCAGCCCGATTGGTATAGCTTTTCATTGATTTCCTCGAATTGTTCAATTGATTTTTGTTCATGGCCAAATACTTTGATGACCTTATGACCGGTATACATTTCTTCGACATGCCCGTTAAGTTGGCCAAGAGATTTTTGCTGTCCTTTAAAAAACTGTTGCGACTTCTTGGCGATTTTTGCAATTGCTACACCACTAAGTGGGAGTGTCAAGATGACAATGAGTGTCATCAATGGACTAATCGATAGCATCATGATGATTACACCAATGATTGTGACAACCGATGTAATCAGCTGGGTCAAGCTTTGCTGTAAGGTAGTACTGATATTATCGACATCATTGACAGCCCGGCTGAGAATTTCACCATGTGTACGCGAATCAAAGTATTTTAGCGGCAGCCGGTTGATTTTTCCCTCGACTTCTTTACGCAGATTGTAGACCGTCTTCTGCGCTACACCGGCCATAATATAGCCTTGTAAATAAGCAAATATCGCACTGATAATATAAAGTCCAATTAGTAAAATAATTATTTGACCAATGTAGTCAAAATCTATTTTCGCCCCCGGAACACGATTAATCTTCATCATCAAACCTTCAAACAGCTTGGTTGTTGCATTACCCATGATTTTCGGGCTGACAATCGAAAATACGGTACTGATGATGGCTGTAATCAAAACAGAAATTAGCTGTAATTTATACGGTTTTAAATAGCTTACTAGTCTTTTTAATGTCCCTTTAAAATCCTTGGCTTTTTGAACAGGCATGCCCATGCCCATAGGGCCAAATCCCCCGCCGGGTCCAGCTTTTCGAGCTCCGGGATTTTGTTCATGTCCTTGGTTTTTGGAATCTTTACTCATGCGATTTCCTCCTCTGACAGCTGTGACATGACAATCTCACGATAAACTGCACTCGATTCCATCAGTTCCTTATGTGTGCCGATTCCCGTGATTTCCCCATTATCTAGGACAAGAATCTGATCTGCATCGATAATCGTGCTCACCCGCTGTGCCACGATTAAAACGGTTGAATCGCCAGTTTCTCCTTTTAATGCGCCACGAAGCTTAGCATCTGTTTTAAAATCCAATGCAGAAAAACTATCATCAAATATATAAATTTCCGGCTTCCGAACAAGTGCTCGGGCAATGGACAATCGCTGCTTTTGCCCGCCCGAAACATTTGTTCCCCCTTGGGCAATCGTGGCATCGAAACCATCAGGCATATCGGATATAAACTCATTTGCTTGAGCAATTTCCGCTGCATGCCTCACTTCGTCTTCAGTTGCATCCTCTTTTCCGTAGCGAATATTTTCTGCAATCGTTCCAGTAAATAGAACTGCTTGCTGCGGAACAAAGCCTATCTTTTCTCTAAGCTGTTCTTGCGTCATTTCACGAACATCGACACCGTCAACAAGGACATTCCCACTGTCGACATCATAAAAGCGCGGAATTAAATTAATAAGGGTCGATTTCCCGGAGCCGGTTCCACCAATAATGGCCGTTACCTCACCTGGATTCATGGAAAACGAAATATTTGAAATCGCCGGCATTTCAGCTCCAGGATAGCTAAAGGTTACATTTCTAAATTCTACCTGACCTTTTGCTCCCTTTCCTAAAACAGGATTAGCGGGATTCTTAATGTCAGCCACAGTATCAATTACTTCGTTAATTCTGACAGCAGATACCGATGCTCGTGGAATCATCACAAACATCATTGACAGCATAATGAACGAAAACATGATTTGCATCGCATATTGAATAAATGCCATCATATCGCCAACCTGCATATGACCATTGCTGATGCGAATGCCGCCAAACCAGATAATCGCAACAGTAGAAAGGTTGAGGACAATCATCATAATCGGCATCATCGCGGCCATTAGTTTATTTACCTTAATCGCTGTTTGCGTTAAATCCCAGTTTGCCGCGTCGAATCGCTTTTTCTCATGTTCCACACGATTAAACGAACGAATGACACGAATACCTGTTAAATTTTCTCTTAACACACGATTTAAATTATCCAATTTCACTTGCATCGCTTTAAAAAGCGGTATTCCTTTTTTTGCAATAATCACGATAGCGAGCACGAGAATGGGTAATGCCACGGCAAGAACTAAGGTTAATTTGGAATCCTTTGAATAAGCCATTATGATGCCTCCAATACACATCATCGGGGCCATGGCCATCATTCTTAGCATCATGACTAATACCTGCTGGATTTGGGTAATATCATTGGTAGTTCTTGTAATTAGTGAAGCAGTTCCCAGTTTATCAAATTCATGTAACGAAAAATCGCCCACATGGGAAAAAACCTTGGTACGTAACAATTTACCAAACCCTGATGCTGCTTTGGCAGAATAGAAACTGGCAGCAAGAGAACAAATCATCCCGCCTGCAGCAACGAGCAGCATAAAACCACCGATTTTCCAGATATAGGCCGTATCGCCTGTCACCACACCCTTATCGACAATATCGGCCATTAATGTTGGTAAATAGAGTTCAGCCAACGATTGCAACAGGACGAGGCCTAAAACGAAATAAATCGGTATTTGAAAGGGTTTTAGAAATCTGCTTAATTTTATCAAGTTGCATCAACTCCGTTTTAGATTGTTAATGAGTAAACAATACATTATAGTTATGAACTGAATATGAACAAAAAGTTTATTTCATTTTTTAGGGCTATTACGCTTTCGAATCCCGTTAGCGGCTCTGTTCATTAAAATAATGATGGACTTTATCGAGTAAATCAGCTAACTGCTCACTTTCCTCTTCACCTAAATAATCAATTAAACCAGTAAAGTTTTCGGTGAACCGGTTTTTAGCTCTAGCTGTTGCTTCCATCCCTGCTTGAGTAAGTTTAATTTTTACTGAACGTCTATCCTCTGGATCAACTGCTCGTTCCACTAGACCATCTTTTTCAAGGATATTAATGATTTGGGTAACGGTCGGCGGTGTAACTTGCAAGCGTTGACTTATTTCTGAGACCTTCATTTCTTCATTTTTCTCATTTGCACCTTGTTGAATCGCTGCGAGTACCTTGAATTCACTTGGATTATATCCGCCAATCTTCTTTTCGTGCCAACCTGTTTTTCTAAATTGCATGAACGCTTTGAGCAGGTTTTGCGCTGTGGCACTTTCGATATCCGCCACTATTATCACCTCAATTTTCATTTATAACCCTAATAGTTAGGTAACTTAATTATTTACATTGCTAAGTATATTCCTCACGAAGGCCGACGTCAATTTTTTTGAATAAAAAAAATAAACACAGGTGTTTTATCTGTGTTTATGAAACGGTTTGCTCGCACCAATTCAAATCAAAAACTTTTTAATGGGCTTTTACTTGCTTAACCTCGGTCCTTATTAGGTTCCAATGACCACGGTCATAATTCCAGGTGCTTTCGACGAGGGCGATTGTGTCCGCATTGGCAATTCCTGTTACCCTTTGAATACCCTTCAAGCCAATTTTTCCATTATCTAATTGAACAGGTTTTAGGTCGCTATATGGATTTACCGTTAATTCCGCCGGCTCATTTAATTTCCCTTTGAAGTAAAATCCTAGTTTTTTATAATAATTCATTCGATCCCTAAGATTAAACTTATAAGTTTTTCCCGTTTGCACCAGCTTAATTTCGGCTTTATAGCCATCTAAAAATTTTGTGTTCATCTCTAGCGGCTCAGGTAAGGGCAGATCGGAGTGAATGAAATTCTTTAAGGAGGATAAAGAATTAATTACAATTCCACCGCTTCCTCCTGTTTGAACAGTTGAAAATATCTCCTTCATTCCATCATTGTTTAAATCAACCAGCTGAATTGACGCTTTTGAACCACTCTCTAGTGGAAAGGTAAACAATTTCCCGTTAGATGCGGCTACCTCTATATAAATTTTTTTCAAAAAAGAATCATCCTCTTGATATGGAACACCCTTTAATAGGATCACTTCGTCTATTCCGTCCCCAGAAATATCCTCTTTCTCTTCTGAAATCGTAATGACCTTCGTATTTTCACCAATTGCATACACACCCGTTATTGCCGTTAGCGATATGAGAAAAAACAAAACAATAACCAGCAGCAGCTCTTTTTTCATCTTATTCCCCTCCATACTCTGTTACTTGTCAGTATGTCCATTTTTGGTAAAAAAGATGAAAAGACTCCCTAAAAATTTAGAGAGTCTTTGCGAGAGATTATTCACTTGGATTTTCTGGTGCTGCTACTTTCCAAACGGTCGTTACTTTCCCGTTTTCTCCTTCATCAAGGATAAACGAACCATTTGAGTAGCGGTCACTGAAGTGTATTTCCGCCGTTTTAAGGGCTTCAATGTAGCCTTTATCTGTCTGGATAAAAACAACGTCCTCGTCATTGGCCACTACAAAGCCCATGATGCGATGCGGATTTGATTTGAGTTCCCTTAGGATTACGACACCACGCTTAGCGCGAGTTGTCTTTTCAAACTCTTTTAATTTCATCCGCTTAACAGCACCACGCTGTGTAGAAATAACAATTGTTTCGTTATTATCCGGAGTAAGAATTTTACCACCAACAACAAAATCGCCGTCTTTTAAGTTCATTCCTTTTACACCTGCAGCGCGGATACCAACAATACTTATTTCAGCTTCATGGAACCAGAGGGCGTACCCATAATGGGAGATGAAGAAAACTTCCATAGATCCATCGGTGAGGTGAACATCAATGACTTGATCGTCATCCTTAAGATTTATGCCAACAAGAGGTTTCGAATACCGCTGTGCTTTATAGGCTTTTAGTTCTGTTTTCTTGACCATGCCATTTCTCGTTACAAAAACCAAGAACGCTTCTGTTTCAAAATCTTTCACTGGAATGGCTCGGATAATTTCCTCATCACGTTCAATCGGAATGATATTTGCGACATGCTGTCCAAGGTCCTTCCAGCGGATATCCGGCAGTTCATGAACAGGGCAGAATAGATAATTGCCCTTATTTGTAAACAGGAGAAGAACATCCTTTGTATTCATATCGAGTTGTGCTAACAGACGATCAGATTCCTTCATTGCTGGGTCCTGACCATTTGATGCAGCAAAAGAACGCTGACTTGTCCTTTTCACGTAACCTTGTTTCGTTACGGTTACAATCACATCTTCACTAGGTACCGTCACTTCGAGATTTATTTTTAATTCTTCAATTTCAGCTTCAATCTTGGATCTGCGCTGATCAGCAAAGCGCTTTTTCACGTCTTTTAATTCTTTCTTTATAACGGAGAAAAGCTTTTTCTCACTAGCTAAAATGCTAGTCCACTCTTCAATTTTCTTCGCTAATTCTTCCGATTCCTGTCTTAACGCGGTAATATCAGTGTTTGTTAAGCGATAAAGCTGTAAAGAGACAATAGCTTCAGCCTGCGGCTCAGTAAACGCGAATTTGGCAATTAAATTGTTCTTTGCATCGCGTTTGTCCTTTGAAGCACGGATGGTGGTAATGACCTCATCAAGGATGGATAAAGCTTTCATTAATCCTTCAACAATATGCTGGCGTTCCTTCGCTTTACTTAGCTCAAATTCCGTTCTTTTTGTCACCACTTCTTTTTGGTGTTCGATATAGGCATCAAGTAATTCACGAAGGCCCATTAATTTCGGACGCTTTTTATAGATGGCAACCATATTAAAGTTGTAAGCCACTTGAAGATCACTATTTTTATATAAATAATTTAAGACACCTTCTGCATCGGCATCCTTTTTTAACTCAATGACAATCCTGAGGCCTGTCCTGTCCGTTTCATCACGAACCTCAGAAATTCCTTCAACTTTACGGTCGAGACGAAACTCATCCATTTTTCTGACGAGATTTGCTTTATTGACTTCATACGGAATTTCCGTGATGACAATTTGCTGCTTCCCGCCCCGCAACTCTTCAATGTCTGCTTTGCTGCGAATAATGATTTTGCCTTTACCAGTTTCATAGGCTTTCTTAATACCATCAATCCCTTGAATGATACCGCCTGTCGGGAAATCTGGACCTTTGACGATTGTCATCAGTTCATCGACAGATGCACCCGGGTTGTCCATTCTCATGATTACTCCATCAATGACTTCTCCCAGATGATGTGGTGGGATATCCGTAGCATAACCAGCAGAAATTCCCGTCGAGCCGTTTACAAGCAGGTTCGGAAACATCGCTGGCAAAACAGTTGGTTCCTTCGATGTATCATCAAAGTTTGGAATAAATTCAACGGTATTTTTCTCGATATCACGTAAGAGTTCTGCTGAAATCGCTGATAATCTGGCTTCTGTATAACGCATCGCAGCTGGCGGGTCACCATCGACGCTGCCGTTGTTACCGTGCATTTGCACGAGGACATTTCTAACCTTCCAGTCTTGACTCATTCGTACCATTGCCTCGTATACTGACGAATCACCATGTGGATGGTAGTTACCGATTACGTTACCGACGGTTTTAGCTGATTTACGGAAGCCTTTATCAAAGGTATTTCCCTCGAAATGCATCGCATAAAGAATTCTTCGTTGAACTGGCTTTAAGCCGTCACGAGCATCAGGAAGCGCACGCTCTTGAATAATATACTTACTATATCTGCCAAAACGATCACCTATGACATCTTCTAGAGGTAGGTCGCGGAATTTTTCATTTGCACTCATCCTTCAGATCCCTCCTCGGTGACCGTAATATTTTCATTTTCTAAAATGGTGTCATCCTCTTCTAAACCAAAGGCGACATTATTTTCAATCCACTTCCGGCGTGGTTCGACCTTATCTCCCATCAGGGTTGTTATTCGACGTTCTGCCCTTGCCACATCATCGATTTTCACACGAATGAGGGTACGTGTTTCTGGATCCATGGTTGTATCCCAAAGTTGGTCAGCGTTCATTTCGCCAAGTCCTTTATAGCGTTGGATAATATAGCCTCTGCCAACCTTATCGATTGCACCCTGCAGATCGTCATCATTCCAAGAATACTCAATTACTTCTTTCTTCCCTGTCCCTTTGCTCACTTTATAAAGTGGCGGCAGGGCAATAAACACTTTTCCTGCTTCTAGTAGCGGTTTCATATATCGATAGAAGAACGTTAGTAATAAGACCTGAATATGTGCTCCATCTGTATCGGCATCGGTCATAATCACGATTTTATCGTAATTGATATCGTCGACATTAAAATCTGTACCGACTCCACCGCCAATCGCATGGATAATCGTATTGATTTCTTCATTTTTAAAAATATCGGCCAGCTTGGCTTTTTCCGTATTAATTACTTTACCTCGAAGTGGCAGCACAGCTTGAAAGCGACGGTCACGCCCCTGTTTGGCAGAGCCGCCTGCAGAATCACCCTCGACCAAATAAAGTTCATTTTTTTGTGGATTCCGTGATTGAGCCGGTGTCAGCTTCCCTGAAAGGACCGCATCCGTGCGTTTCCGCTTTTTCCCGCTCCGCGCGTCCTCCCGCGCTTTTCTAGCAGCCTCTCTTGCTTGATAGGCTTTTATCGATTTTTTTATGAGGAGCGAGCTAATATCAGGATTCTCCTCAAGAAAATAAGTGAGATGCTCGGAGACGACCGCATCGACGGCTGATCTCGCCTCACTTGTTCCCAATTTACCTTTCGTTTGCCCTTCAAATTGGAGCATTTCTTCAGGGATTCTGACGGAGATAATCGCCGATAAACCTTCACGAATATCGGTCCCATCAAGGTTTTTATCTTTGTCTTTTAGAAAGGAAACTTTACGGGCATAGTCGTTAAATACCCTCGTCATCGCTGTTTTTGCCCCAGCTTCATGTGTACCGCCATCTCTCGTGCGGACATTGTTAACAAACGATAGGACATTTTCTGAATAGCCATCATTAAATTGAAAGGCAAAATCCACTTCAATCCCATTTTGAGCACCTTCGAGACTGATTACTGGACTAAGGATATCCTTCTCTTCATTTAAATATTCAACAAACGCTTCAATGCCATTTTCATAATGAAATGTTTCATGAAGGCTATTGCGGTCATCGATGATTTCAATTTTTAATCCTTTTAACAAGAAGGCCGACTCTCTTAACCTCTCACATAAGGTTTCAAAATTATAAGTGGTTACCGAAAAAATCGTAGGATCGGGTTTAAAATGAATCGTTGTTCCCGTTTGGTTGGTTTTGCCGATTTTTTCGAGTGTCGTTACCGGTTTACCGCCATTTTCAAAACGCTGCTCATAGATGAATCCGTCCCTTTTAATTGTGACGATTAACAATTCTGATAAGGCATTGACGACAGAAGCACCAACACCGTGCAAACCGCCGCTTGTTTTGTAACCGCCCTGGCCAAACTTTCCGCCTGCATGCAGTATCGTTAAAATGACCTCAGGTGTCGGTTTCCCCGTTTTATGCATACCGGTCGGCATTCCGCGTCCTCTATCAATAACGCTAATTGAATTATCTTTGTGTATTTTTACAATGATGTGATCACCAAAGCCGCCAAGTGCTTCATCGACAGCATTGTCGACAATCTCATAAACGAGATGGTGGAGACCGCGTGAGTCGGTACTGCCAATGTACATTCCTGGGCGCTTTCTAACCGCCTCAAGTCCTTCTAGTACCTGTATGGCATCATCATTATAATCAAATGCTTGCTGATTCCTTGCCACTAAAATACCCCTTTCATACCTTACAAAACAACCTTCTAAATTGCTGTAATTGCTGCTTATATAAATGATTCGTTCAAAAGAGAATAAAGGCGGTGTGTGCAGCGCTAAAATTTACTATCCAAATGGTAAATGTTATTTCGCTTTGATTAGATACACTGATCCATTATTGCAACACTCCGCCCCTTTTCCACAAATAGGAACTAATGTTTGCCACTTTCATTTTATCACATTTACTTGCGGCGTCTATGCTTTATTGTAGCGATTTATTTTGATTTGGCAAATACGAAATTTGAAACAACCTCATTTTGAAATTTATTATTGGGGCATTTTAGCCGAAAAAAAAGAAAAAACTGCCAACTAATAAGCAGTTTTTCCTAAGGACACTTTATCTTGTTAAAGAATGTTCGACCTTTATACAGCGGTCCATAACGACCGTATATCCCTTTTCCTTTAAGAACTCATAAGCGGATTCGTTGGCAAGACCCAGCTGGGCCCAAAAGACGTCTGCATCAATCTTGTCAAATTCCTTTGCTACATCAAACAATTGCTCAGAGCGGCGGAAAACGTTAACAATGTCCACGTGGCCTTCAATGTCCGTTAAGGCTGCAACAGCTTTTACGCCAAGCGCTTCATCGATTGTCGGGTTTACTGGAATAATTTCATAGCCTGCTTTCTGCATGATAGCAGATACTTGATAGGAGGTGCGTTCCGGATTATTACTTAACCCAACGACTGCAATTCTTTTTGCTTTATTTAAAATAGCGCCAAGTTCTTCGCGGCTTGGATTTTCAATTGCCATGGTAACCACTCCTTAGGTTGTTTTCTTTATTTTACCTTTTTCCGATTAAAAAAGAAAATAAAGCGATTTTAAACCGTTAGGAGTTCTTGTTCAATCGCAGTGGAAACTTTCGGCACTGATAGAATGAAACGCGCGCCGTCTCCTGTGTTTTCTGCCGATACACTCCCATTCATATTCTCAAGAATCATCTTCGTCATATAAAGCCCGAGACCTGTTCCTTGAGACCTTGTCGTAAAATAAGGATCGAATACCTTTTTAAGGAGTATTGGCTCGATTCCACCTGCATTATCAATGAATTCCGTTTTTATAAATTTGCCACTTTCGCCAATTTTAATTGTTAATTTTCGATGGCTAATATCTCTTTGGACAAATGCGTCACGGGCATTTGTTAAGATATTTAGTACCACCTGGCTATATTCATTTGGATAGCCATAGGCCATCTGTTGTCCCCTATATTCAAATTCCACTTGAATTCCATGGTTTTTCAGACTCAAAGAAAAAATCGACAATGCCTCTTCAATTGAATCTCCGACGGAAAAAATGGATTTTTCCTTATTCGGTTTATAGAACTTCCGAAAATCATTTATCGTACGAGCCATATGTTGAATCTGCTGCATGCTTTCCCTTGTGAACCTATCAATGTAATGATCGTCAATCTCGCCATACTCAAGTGCCTCTCTTACATCATGCATCATTAGAGATAAATTGTTTAATGGTTGACGCCATTGATGCCCAATACTCGCAACCATTCCACCCATAGCCGCTAGTCTAGATTGTTCAATCAAAATAGTGTCTTTCTGTTTATTCTTTACCACCTCTTCCTGGAGTCGTTTTTCTAAATAGCGATTTTGCTGCACAATTAACTCATACTTTTTTGCTAATTCTTGATCGTTCTTTTCACCTTCCGACAGATCTTTCAAAAAGCTCACCCCCTAAAATAGATTGAAAAATTATTAGATAAACCGACCATGTGTTATATTCGCAAGGCCGTTCTTTTTGTTATTTATTTGATTTTAACTAAATTATAGGGGCTTTATACACGGCTTTCAACGAGTTAACAAATGGTTTGAAAATTCTCCATATTTTCGTAATAAAATTGACGATTTTTGTTCTCACTTTTGAAGAAAAAAATAACGAACCGGCTAAGCGGTCCGTTATTTTTTCTTTTATTTTTGTGTCAAGGCCTTAGCTGCCTTTAAATCTAAGGCCGTCCAGGCTGTTTGGTCGCCAAAAAATCTTGACCATGTCCCAACACCAGCTAGTTCATATTTTACAGCTAGAGCCGCTCGTTTTTGCAATGATAATTCATCCTCTAGCCAAATTTTATAGGTTGCTTTCTCGGCTTCATCATAATATTCTGCATAGTTTTGACCGCTTTCTTCATCATTAGCAGGAGTCAGTCCTTTTTCAGCCAGCCATGTTTTCACTTGATCCATTGCTAGTGCCTTTGCCGTTACTTCCGTCGTCCCATCCGCATTAGTTTGTTCCTTCCATAGCCTTGCATATAAGGGAACACCAAGGACAAGCCTTTCATTGGAAACCTCTGACAACAGATTTTGAAGGTTTCTTTCGACCCATGGCAGACTTGCCACGCTTCCAGCCCCTGACGAAGCCCCTGTATGTTCATCATAGGCCATAACAATCAAATAATCGGCTATTTGTGCAAGTTTAGGTCTTTCATAGAAGGAGGACCAGTTGTTGTTATCACCTGCAGAAAAGGTGATATCCATTGATACGACAAGGCCTGCATCATGAAGGTATGGTGCCGCCTCTCTCATGAACTGCGTAACAAAGGGTCCATCCTCTTGATTTACGTTTTCAATATCAAAGTTGATTCCTTGCAGCTGATACATTTGACTAAAATGGAGCAATTGCCGGATAATGGTTTGCCGCGTTTCAAAGTCTTTAAATGCTTCATGTGTAAGTTTGGGATCAAATGAATTGGAAAACACGCCCCACACTTGATAACCCTTTGCCTGTGCCCATTTACTAAAATCCAGTGAAGCTAGATTTTTGATTGAGCCATCACTGCCTGCAAGCGAAAACCACGTTGGCGAGATCACATTTACACCATTCAAATCAGCTATTTTAGTAGTATCAGGGTTTTTCGTGTAAACTGCTTCCCATGTTAACTGAATCGGACCATTTAACTTGGGCATTTGAAACGTTTTGCTTTCACGGCTAATTTTGACTTTAACGGTGTCTTGCTTAGAAACATAGTCTTTTTTGAGGTAACCACCTATTCCATTTGCTTTCCTGACTAGATAAAAGTCCTCCTTGACACCTTCGATAGTGACAGCTTCATTTTTTGTCATTTCGGCCGTATAAGGCGACCGCCAAGTCGGTTCAGTTCGCAATCTTAGCATTTCTTTATTGATATCCTTATTTATTAATCTGCCATTCTCGTATTGTTCTCCATCTTTTTGAATCCAAATGGCCGTGCTATCAGGCAATTTCTTATACTGGATGGGATAAAAGGAGAGAATCGGATCGAGTGCAATGAAAATTTCACCTTTTCTCGAGATGATCGGTGATAATTGTAAGTCGACCGTCTTTTGATTCACATAATAGGTTAGTGAATCTGTTGGCATTTGCACTACTTTATCTTTGGTTGTAATGATAACCGATTTTGACTTTTCATCATAAATCACGCTTTCGTCGATGTTCTCCTGCATGAATGTTATTGGAACAAATAGAGTACTTCCTTCCATTAAGGCATTCCCTTTCTGAATCCCAGCAAAAAGAATCGGATGTTCACCTTGAAAGTATACTTTTTTATCTGATGATGCAAACGGATATAATATTAGGAATATGGAAGAAAGTATAAGCAAACAAGCACCTATTAATCCCCCGATAATCCACTTCATTGAACCTTTTTTACTTTTATGAAAGATAACTCTTGCCATGATTCCCTTTCCCCCTTATTTTCTTATCGTAAAGTATCCGATTGGAAATGAGAAGGGATTTTTACAATTCCGCGATAATTTAACAATTCCTCATTATTTTCCTTGGATGATATTGATGAATCCAATGGTGTTTTTCCGTAAATACATGGTAAAATATAAGCACTGTATCTTTTATTGAAGGAGAAATCATTAATGGTTCAAATTATTTTAGTCTTGGTCCTCGCCTATTTACTTGGTTCGATCCCATCTGGCTTAATCATTGGAAAGGTTTTTTATAAAACGGATATTCGTGAACATGGGAGCGGTAATTTAGGCGGAACGAACACGTTTCGAACACTCGGAGTGAAAGCGGGATTGGCCGTCACACTTGCCGATATCCTAAAAGGGACGCTAGCAGCTTCCTTACCCGTGCTTTTTAATCTTCCCGATCTCAATCCATTAATTGCCGGGGTTTTTGCTGTTGTTGGACATACCTATCCGATTTTTGCCGGATTTCGCGGCGGTAAAGCCGTTGCTACTTCAGGCGGGGTCGTATTGTTCTGTGCACCGTATATGTTTATTGCTGTCCTGGTCGTCTTTTTTATCAGTCTGTACATAACTAAATATGTTTCCTTATCATCGATGCTTGCAGGTGTTTGTGGTGTGATTTATGGGCTTGTTCTTTGGAATATCCCCCTGCTAATCGCTATTGTCCTATTAACCTCATTTGTTATTTATCGGCACCGGGCAAATATTAAAAGAATTATCAATAAGACGGAACCAAAAATCAAATGGTTATGATTTAAGGAGCTAATATGAAAAAGAAAATCCTTTTTCCATCGGTTTTCATTATCATCGGATGCATTGCTGTTGCTGCTGTTCTCCTTATTCAGCAACAGCAAGAATCTGCCACAGACGAAAAGCTTTTTCCTATGAAAAAGCATCAACCAAAGTCTTCATTAAATGTTAATCGGGAAATAACAGAAAAGGTGACCCTTGGTGCCATTGGTGATATTCTAATCCATACCCCAGTCTATCAAGATGCCTTCAACGGAGCCACATATGATTTCGACCCGATGTTTGAGCAGTTGAAACCTTTATTAGAAAAGCCGGACTTTGTAACAGCCAATCAAGAGAGTATATTAGGTGGCCTGGAACTGGGTCTTTCCGGTTATCCCAGGTTTAATAGTCCTCATGAAGTAGCAAAAGCACTAGCTGATTCAGGAGTCGATATGGTTTCGACAGCAAATAATCATACGTTAGATCAAGGAGAGAAAGGAATTAAGTCGGAAATAGCTTATTTAGATAGTATTGGTTTACCACATGTGGGGAGTTTTCTTGATGAAAAGGATCGCCAAAAATTAAGGATTGTTACTAAAAACGGGATCAAGCTTGCCTTTCTTGCCTATACATATGGAACGAACGGAATACCCGTTCCCAAAGGAAAGGGTTATCTTGTCAACCTGATTGACCGCGAAGTTATGAAGGAAGAAATCCACCGGGCCAAAAATGTTGCAGATGTGGTCGTAATGAGCATCCATTGGGGAAATGAATACCAGCGAATCCCAACAAACGATCAAAAGGAATTAGCTGCCTTTCTGGCAAATGAGGGTGTCGACATCATCTTTGGCTCCCATCCACATGTTTTGCAGCCGATGGAATGGATTCATACGAGCGATGGCCGAAAAACGTTTGTTATTTATTCGTTAGGAAACTTTATTTCAGCGCAGTATAATGACTATAAAGATATTGGCGGCTTAGCGACAATCGACATCACCAAACATGTACAAGAGAAAGGCAATTCGATTGAACTTTCGAACCCTGTCTTTTACCCGACATATGTGACAAGTCAAAAATACCATAATTTCCGTGTCGTCCCGCTAGAAAAAGCAGGTGCTTACGGCCTACCGAATGCAGAAGTGAAATATAAGGAAATTCAACAGCACATGGGACAATGGCTCCGATAACCCGGGGTTTTTTAATAACAATACTCTATGATTAGAAAGGAGTTCAGCCAATGATTATAAATATCACGAATGAGGCTGCGGCTTGGTATAAACAGGAACTCAATCTTACAAACGGTGATTTCATCCGCTTCTTTGTCCGTTATGGCGGCTGCAGTACGGTTCAAAAAGGATTTTCTTTTGGTATTAATACCGAAGAACCTGTCGATATCGGTGTGAAAATAGAGATGGAAGGAATTACGTTTTACATAGAAGAAAAGGACTTATGGTACCTGGATGGTCATGATTTAATCATCGAATACAACTCAAACTACGAGGAACCAGTTTTTCACTATAATAAATAGAATAACAGGCACACTTATTTTCCAAGTGTGCCTGTTTTATTGTGCCAAATATGGTCAAGCAGGCCTTCCTTCTGCAAGATTTCCTTTTGCCTGTCGCCAAGTAGGTCAAAATGGGAATAGCCGTCCACTCTATAATGAATCCATTCTTTCTTTAAACCATATTTTTTGCCCCAAGTGGCTAGTTTTCCAAGGTCATGGCAGCCGACCTTTGTTACTGTTTTACAGCCGGGAAAGCGGTCATCAAGCCAATAGTGGGTTAAAAAGGCAATTTCTCCGTTATCGATTTTCCGTTTCCACTCGGTTATTTCCCGTCTTTTTATGCCAAATGCCAATTCATTTCACCTCAACATAGTAAAAAATCCTAAAAAACGCTATTTTTTCTTGATGTCCTCGTATTTTAAGTACCATTCGGGAAAGGCCTTTTTAAAGGATGTCGGCCGGAAATTATCCTTTTTCACTATAATGTGGGTGGACGTACCGACGGCACACACTTCATCTTCCCCATTTACAATTGTATATCCGTAAATCGTCTTAATGCCATCATTTAATTCTACCCATGTCTTTACAAATGCTTGATCCCCATATCTTAACGGTTTTTTATAGGTTATTTGAATATCATAAACAGGGGCATAATAACCTGCCTCCTCCATTGCTAAATAACTGTAATCGAGGTCTTCAATAAGCCCGGTTCGGCCAAGCTCAAAAAATTTTAAATAATTGGCATGGTAAATAACACCCATCATATCAGTATCAGCGTAGTAAAGCTGAATCTCTCTAGTCGAAATAAAATAATTTTCCACGTATAAGGTCCTTTCCTATTTACATTTTATTCAAGGCTGTCTTGACATCTTCTACATTTAGAAACAAAGAACTTTCAAATAGATGTTCGTCCCCTTCGACTGCCATTAATCTTGTGGCTTGTGCTTGTATCATTTCATCCACTAAGTTTGTCGCAAAACGCCCATTCCCCTTAAAGTCGGCTTCTTCTATTGCTTGCAGCAACCAATTCCCGGCTTCCTCTGTTAATTCATATCGATAGCTTTCAGCATAGGAGGTCATGATTTCAAGGAGCTGCTCCGCTGAATAATCAGGGAAAAGAAAAAACTTTTTAAACCTTGAGCGCAGGCCAGGATTGCTTTCAAGTAGCTGGTTCATTTCATTAGGATAACCCGCTAATATCACGACTAAATTTTCATTATGCTTCGTCATTTCATCAACAAGTGTATCAATGACTTCTTTGCCGAAATCACCCGCAGAATGCGAAAGAAGGGAATAAGCCTCATCAATAAATAAAACGCCGCCAAGGGATTCCTTGATCTTCTTCTTTGTTTTTCCGGCTGTTTGACCGACATATCCTGCGACAAAATCTGCTCTGCTAGCAACAATGAGATGTCCTCTTTTTAAAATTCCGCATTCTTTTAAAAACGCTGCATAGATTTTCGCTACTGTCGTTTTTCCTGTACCAGGGTTTCCCGTAAACACGGAATGGAGCTGGATTGGCACCGCCGGCATCCCATTTTTCCTTCTAAATTGCTGCATTTTTACAAACGAAATAAGTGATTTCAATTCCACTTTTAAAGATTCAAGCCCAATTAAACGTTCGAGCTGTTCGGATGGCGATTCCGATGCATCTTCTTTATCCAATCGAAAATCCTCTTGATTAAGAAACATATATTCAAGAATGTCCGCTTCTTTTTCCTGGTTGAATGCCCCTTTCTTAAAAATGGCATCCAACACGATATTGCGAACAGTTCTAGCATTACCAAAGGTATCATCAACCCGCTCTTGCTCAAGCCGGTGGCTTATCTCAATTTTGGATTCCTCTGTAATAAAGTAATCATTATCACTTGCTGCAGATTCCGCAATTAGGATAAGCTCCTCATTCGAATAATCAGGTAAATGAATAAAGTTTGATTGTGGGAAACGGCTTCTGAGGCCGGGATTTGCATCCAAAAAGGAGCGCATTTCATCAGGATAACCAGCTAGAATGACAGCAAACTTCCCGCCATACTCGTGTCCTGTCATTAATGAAACAAGCGTATCAATTGCTGCCTGTCCATAATCATTTCCCGTTTGCCCAACACGCTTTAAACTATAGGCTTCATCAATAAATAATACCCCGCCAATGGAGCGTTCCACTACAGCCCGGACATTTTCTTCCGTTTGCCCGACAAACGAGCCAACTAATTGAGAACGGTTCGTTTCGATTACTTCCTCACGGGGCAGGACTCCGAGCTCATGGTAAATTTTTGCTAGCAAGCGAGCAAGCGTTGTTTTTCCTGTACCTGGATTCCCAGTTAAAATCATATTCAGACTAAGCTCGTCCTTTACTTGAAAGCCAAGTTCCTTCCGTTGTTTTTGGTATTTTAAAAATCGGTAAAAATCATTAACCCTTTTCTTAACCGAATCCATGCCAATCATATTATTTAATTGATCTAGAGCATTTTCTTGCGTTGCGACAGGAGCAGCTGCATCAACAAATAACTGCTGCCATTTCTGCTTAATTTCTTCCACGCTAGACAGATGCAATTTTAACTCCTCATAAAAGGTGGATGTGTGAAAAACACCGGTAATCGATTGATCGTATTCTTCTGCCGCTTTCAGCAGGCTGCTTGTTTTCTCGTTTGCTGCAGCTAGTAAATCATGCAGTTGTTGATAGGTTTGAACTGCATCTGAATTGGCTAGCTTTGCGGCCAAGTCGAGATTATCCTGTAACAATTGTAACTGTGCATCCGCTCCTGTTAAAAAGCTTTGACATATTTCTATGTACTGTTCTGCGGTCTTCTTCTTGGCCGTGCGATTATCGGTTTCCCTTATCGGCGGAAAGGAAAGTGGGCTGAGCAAATCTTTCAACTTTTTCCAATCAGACCGAATCATAAATTCTTTTGCCCTTTGGTTCTGAGGATCTAGCTTTATGGCCTTATCTAGCCAAACAAGTGCCAAGGAGTCCTCCGTATTTCGCCCAAGTCTTGAAAGCGCCGCAAGTGTTAACAACTTCGATGATGTAATGGGATTGGACTCATGACTTATCGCGGAAACCAACTGGCTTTGATTACGAATTACCCCTGTTTCGTTCAGCTCCCGTTCCCACTTTCCGATTTGCTCGTTCGATAGTAAACGCTGCTTTTCCTGTTGTGTCAAAATCATCACTTCTTTTTTGAAATTTCCCTTTTATCTTATCACACCCAAAATCTTTTCACTAAATAAAGAGTTTTAAAATAGGAAAAGGGCCTGAACTTGTGGCTCAGGCCCTTTTTGAAATAGGTAAATGATTTATGTTTCATCCTGAATTTCTGCTTTAAAGGAGTCAATGCTTTCCCGTCTGCGCTGATTCTTGGCTTCAATTTGCTGACGCTGTTGTTCACTATCGGTAAATTCTAGAGATTGTTCCGCTTTTGCAATATTTTCCGTAGTATCCTCAATCATCGACTGAAGCTTTTCAGCATTATCACTGCGATCATCCGGTTTAGGTTGGTTATTAAACGCCATCGGGTATATTCCTCCATAAAAGTTTATTTGGTACAAATATAGTTTGTTACGGGATGAAAAAAATATCACAGGAATCGAGAAATTTTCACGATATCACGACAAAAAAGACCTGCTGGCTAAAGCCGAGTAGGTCTTTTATCAATAAATTATTCACCTTTGGTTTGCATCACTTGGGCATGTTTACCGGAAGTATCTTGCATCTTCTTCCCTTTATTTCCACCAAACCCTCGTGGTTGTGTTCCAATGTGATCTGGTTTAAAATGTTTTGTTTTATAACCTGTTTCATTACTCATCTCATGATCCCTCCTTATTTATATTTTGTCCATAAGGATGAAAAACCATGATTGGAAAACTTTGTATTACTCGGCTTTGCCAAGGCGTTTTTGTTCTAAGCGCTGTTCAATTTTTTCCATCGCAGCACGATCTTTTAACAATTGTGATTTATTTTCTGATACTAGTTCTGCAAAGGAACGTTTTCTTGGTTTTCTCATTGGTATCACCTTCCTTATATCCTATTGTAACAGTTATTATGCCCGGAAACGGTTGCAATTATTACAACTTTTCGAAAATTATATCGATTATTTCAAAAGAAAAAAGACATTGGAAAATTACCAACGTCTCACTTTAATTTTTTTGTATATTCTTCCATGATATTCAGTTTCATGGTTCCTGGATATTTATTCTGGATTATTCCCTTGCTGTCGATAAAATAAGTAGTAGGAATAGCCATAATTTGATAAGTTTCATTTACTTTGTCATCGGTATCAAGAAGGATTGGAAAGGTAATCTTATTTTCGTCAACAAACCCTTTTACATCCAATTGTGGATCAATGTTAACGGCTAATATCACAGTATCGTCTCCAATTTGCTTAGAGAATTGTTCCATTTCCGGCATTTCTGCTTTACATGGACCGCACCAAGTTGCCCAAAAGTTAAGCATTACTTTTTTCCCTTTTAAATTGGAGAGTTTAACCGTGTCCCCCGTCAATGTTTTTAACTCAAAATCGGGTGCCTTTGCTCCAATACTAAGACCTTCTTTAGTTGATGCTGTTTGACTTGCCGTTTCGGGTTTCTCTGTCCGTTTATCCATAGCCTGCACAATCGCTACTGTCAATAAGGTAACTAATAAAACGGCAGCAATTACTTTTTTTATCATCCCCGAAAGCCTCCTTTTTTCTATATACGCTATATCGATTTTACACTATAAACTTAGTTGAAACGAAACTTGTATATGCCAAATCTGTGACAATTTAGAAAAGGCGGGCCCACACTTTTATTAAAATAGTTTTTTCATTTCCTCTAGAACATTTTTGGTGACCTTCTCAACTATCAAGTTTATATCATGTTCCGATAAGGATTGTTCCAAGGGAGGGGTAATTTTCTGCGCATGGATACCCTCAGCTGTTTCAGCTCCGATTGGTGATTTACTATTAATACCCATTTTCGTTTTCAGCTCAACAAGTGATTGAACATGCTTTTTAGATAGTTCCCGATCGCCATTCATTTGTTTGGCAATCCAATTAATTTTTGCCGTGAATTCTAATGATTCCATTAAATAATAGGCATGCTCTAAGTCTTTTCCCCATGTTAAAGCGCCGTGATTTTCTAATAACACACCTTGATGGTGATGAACAAACTTTTGGACGGCATCTGGTATTTCATTTGTCGACGGGGTTCCGTATTCTGCAACAGGGATTGTTCCTAGGTAGACAACTGATTCGGGCATGATCGCTTGATCTAAAGGGATTCCCGCAATAGCAAATGCCGTTGCATATGGCGGATGAACATGAACAACAGCTTGTATATCCTGACGAACTTGGTAAATTCTCAGATGCATTTTCATTTCTGATGTCGGCCGGAAAGGAGGGATCCCCTCAAGGACATTCCCTTGCCCGTCCACCTTTATTATCATCTCGGGCGTCATAAAGCCCTTACTTACACCCGTTGGCGTAATCAGGAATTCATTGTCGCTGACCCTAATGGAAATGTTGCCATCGTTTGCAGCAACAAATCCTTTTTCATAAATCCTTTTTCCCATGTCACAAATTTGCTTTTTATATTTTATTTCTGTTATCATAAGCACCCCTCCCTTCCATTCCTACATTAAAAAAGTCTTGGCAGCTCTTCCTGATAATTTCCTGTTAGAATACCCTTTTCAGTAATAATAGCCGTTACCAGCTCATGTGGTGTCACATCAAATGCTGGATTAAACACCTTCACGCCTTCAGGAGCCGTTCTTTTTCCAAAACCCTCGGTAATTTCTGCCGCCTCACGTTCCTCAATCGGAATATCAGCACCTGTTTTGGTTTCCAAATCAATCGTGGACATGGGCGCTGCTACATAAAAAGGAATTTGATGGGCTTTAGCCAGTAATGCGACACCGTACGTCCCGATTTTATTGGCGACATCGCCATTTGCCGCAACCCGGTCACAGCCGACAATTACTGCTTGGACCCAGCCTTTTTGCATCACCATTGCGGCCATATTGTCAGTAATTAGCGTGACATCAATCCCTGCTTGCATCAATTCCCAAGCGGTTAAGCGAGCACCCTGCAATAGCGGTCTTGTTTCATCGGCAAATACTTTGATATCCCAGCCCTTATCTTTCGCTAAATATAATGGAGCAAGTGCCGTTCCATATCTCGCAGTAGCAATGCCGCCCGCATTGCAGTGGGTTAGAATTCCCATCCCGTCTTGTAAAAGGCGCAAGGCATGCTCGCCAATGCTCCGGCAAACTTCTTCATCTTCTTTTCTTATTAAATGGGCTTCGTCTTCTAGTGCTCGCTTAATTTTTGCGATTGGCTGCTCCTGTTCCTTTTGCGCCCGTTCATCCATCCGTTTTAATGCCCAAAATAAATTAACTGCAGTCGGCCTTGACGAACCCAAATAGTCTGCTTGTTTTTTAAAAAAGCTATAAAAATCCGCATAGGAATTTTCCGGAGCATCCTTTATCCCAACTACTAATCCATAGGAAGCAGCAATCCCAATTGCCGGAGCACCGCGCACTTTTAATTGTTTAATCGCATCCCAGGCATCTTCAATTTTCGTGATTTCAAGAAATTCTGTTACGTTAGGGATTTTTGTTTGATCTAATATTTTTAAAACACCGTTTTCATAGGAAACGGATTGTAAAAATGTGTTTTCCAACTTAAAACATCTCCTCGTCTATATGTACAAATTTAATTTTAACAATATCCAAGGCATATGCAAAACTTTTCATTTTTGAAAAACCGGAAATGCGATTCTTAATGCAATTGTCGGAAAATTTGTTAAAATAGAAGGAGGAAATGGAGGGGAATTCATTTGAAGATTCTTGTTTTAGGTGGCAGCCGCTTTTTAGGAAGAACGTTTGTGGAAGAAGCGCTATCCCAAAATCATGAAGTGACCATTTTTAATCGCGGCTTTCAAAATGCCGGCCTAAAAGACGTTGAAATTATTACCGGAAATCGTTTTGGCAACTTAAAGGAGCTTAAGAACCGCAACTGGGATGCAGTATTGGACACGAGCGGCTTTATTCCCTATACGGTTCAAAATTCGACTGAATTTTTGAAAGACCAAGTAAATCATTATATATTTATTTCAAGTATCTCCGTTTATAAAGACTGGGTCCCGGAAAATTTGGATGAAAACTACCCCGTTTTAGAAATGACGCTTGATGAAGCAAATGAGCTTTCAAAGGATGCGAAAGGTCCAATTTATGATCATTATGGGCATTTCAAGGCATTATGTGAACGGATTGCCGAAAATAATTTGCCTGGCCGGGTCTTGAATATCAGGGCTGGACAATTAATGGGACCGAACGATTATACGGATCGTGTTCCATATTGGTTAAATAGAATCGCAAAAGGCGGTAAAGTGTTAGTCCCTGGTAAACCAAACCGCCGGGTACAGGTAATTGATAATAAAGACTTATCAGTTTGGATGCTGCAGATGATGGCAAGCCATTCAACCTGTACCTTTAACGCCACTGGACCTAATTATCAGTTAACGATGAAAGAGTTCCTCGATGCTTGTATTAACGTGACCGGCTCTGATGCCGAACTAGTTTGGACTGATGAAAAGTTCCTGCTTGATCAAGGTGTGGAACCATGGACCGAAATGCCTCTCTGGGTACCTGAAGATTCACCATTATCGCCGGAGCTTGAGCAGCCCTGGCGAGGTGCCTTTTCGATAAATATTGATAAGGCAGTTCAAAGTGGGCTTAGTTTTAGACCCATTGAGGAGAGCTTAGTGGAAATTTATGAATGGGAACAAAATCGACAGCTGACTGAAGATGAGTGGAAATCGGGCATGCGTTCGGAAAGAGAGAAAGAGCTGCTTCAATTATGGGGGCAAAACTATGAGGAAAGTGATTCGCAAATAAAAGAGTGAGATTCGCAAATAAAACGGGCTGATTCGCAAATAAAACAGGTAAATTCGCAAATAAACCTAACATTTACGCAATTAAAATTGAAAAAGGTCTGATAACGAACAAAGAGAGCAGGAATTCCTGCTCTCTTTTACGATTTACCCCATTAAATTTCGTTTTTGTTTAAGAAGTTCGTTAAATTCTTCGTCTAAACGATGATATTTTGGATCTATTTGATCAATTAATGATAATTCACCCAAGATTAAGGCGATTTTGTTTTCAATGATTAAAAGCGCTTCTTCGGAACCATCTCCACTCTTTACATCTTTATTGAGATACTCCTCTGGTTTCATTTCAACTCGTCTAATTTGTTGATTTTCAAACACAAGAAGCCGGTCACAAAGTTTATTAAGAAAATAATGATCATGTGAAACGGTAATGATTGTCCCAGTAAACTCACTTAATGTCATTTCAAGCTGCTCCCTGCTTGGTAAATCTAAATGATTGGTTGGTTCGTCTAAAATAAGAACATCATACTTTTGCATTAACAAATCGACCAGCTTTACGCGTGTTCGCTCACCAAGACTCAATGTCCCAATTGCCTTGGTGATCAGCTGTTCATTTAAGCCTAAATTGGCAAGCAAGGTTCTTGCCTTTAGAATACTTTCTCTCTCCGTAAACCCTAATG
Source organism: Neobacillus novalis NBRC 102450 (assembly GCF_001591805.1). Taxonomy (GTDB): domain Bacteria; phylum Bacillota; class Bacilli; order Bacillales; family Cytobacillaceae; genus Neobacillus; species Neobacillus novalis. Next base: position 249,818 of record NZ_BCVP01000016.1, read on the forward strand.
CTTCAATCGCTGTTTTATCGGCGGGCAAATCAGCAACGTCTTGGCTTAAGTAAGCAATTTTTACGGAATCGCTCTTCCACAGCTCCCCATCAAAGGATATATCATCACCTAGTATTATCTTAATTAATGTCGTTTTGCCGCAGCCATTTTCACCGAATAGTCCAATTCTTTCGCCATGATTAATATAAAACTGAGAATCCTGAAAAAGCATCCGATCTGCGAATCCTTTTGTTAACTTCTTGGCTTCAATAATCCGTTTGCCCCGCTTTCCATGGCTATCAAACTGAAATCGAACCGAAGCTTCCTCCATCGGTTTTTCAATTTTGTGTTTATCAAGCTCATTTTGCAATCGTTTCATTTTCGATTTCACCTGGTTATCCAGCTTTTTTGCCTTTACCCGGTGATACTCTTTAAAACCGATTTGTCTTCTTTCTGAGGCAGATCCTTGCTTTGTAGAATCGCGATGTGCTTTTTCTGACCAAGACTTTAACTGTTCCATTTGCGATTCAATCTTTTCGATTTGGCGCTGCTGAACATGGTATTGATGACGCTGATTCGCTATTCTCTGCTCTTTTTCTATTCGATAGTCACTATAGTTTCCATTGTAAAATTGAATTCGGCTATCCTCTAATTCAAAAATGCGATTAACCGTTTTATCTAAAAAATGGCGGTCATGCGAGATAATTAAAACAGGGCCATGAAATTTTTCTAATTCCGAAACCAACCAGTTTATCCCAGTGAAATCTAAATGATTAGTTGGTTCATCCAAAATTAAAAAATCAGGCTTCGTTCCCCAAACCATTGATAATGCGAGTTTTAGCTTTTCCCCGCCACTTAAGTGGGTCAAACGATTTTCCCTCCAGTTATAAACCTTGTTAAGGCCTAAACTGCTTGCATGCTGAAACAACTCTTGTTCCTCGACCTCGGCAATGGATTGCTGAAAATGACTCACCTCATAATCAATCGATTGTGTGAGGTAACCAATCCGCAAATCTCTTGATTTTTCAATCAATCCATTATCTAGAGTAATTTTTCCAAAAATTAAATTGGCAAGTGTCGTTTTCCCAGTGCCATTATAACCGACAAGGCCGATTCTATCGCCATTTTTAATCTCAAAGTTGATATTGTCTAATACCTTCCTTAAGTGAAAACTTTTTTCTAATCCAATTACTTTTACGATCGTCTTCTGATTATTTAGCATAAAAAAACTCCCTTCACGAACCTGAAGCGAGTTTTTTAATTCCTTTTATCATAATTAACCATAATACATGCACAGCAAAAAATATACCTAAAAAGGTTCTTCATAATGGTTTATACGATTAGGATATAAAAAAGGGCAGACTAATCCCATTCTCCAGGTTCATCATTTTTCGATTATTCGAATCATGTGCTGAAAAATAAGATTATAATTTCATTGGCCCTTTATTCATCCCTTTTCGTTTGATACTTCCATTTTATTGAACATCAGGTGCAGTTGTCAATGATTTCCCGAAAATTCATAAAAACACCATGCCGAAAGACATGGTGTTTTCATAACCTCTATTATGCTTGTTGTAATTTTTCACGTAATACCATTTGCAGAATACCACCATGGCGGTAGTAATCAATTTCAACTTCAGAGTCGAAACGGACAAGTACTTCAAATTCTTTCTTGTTACCAGCTTCGTCTGTAGCTGTCACTTTTAGAAGATCACGTGGTTTTACGTTTTCATCCACTTGAACATCAATCGTTTCTTTACCTGTTAGACCAAATGTTTCAGCACTTTCGCCTTGTTTAAATTGAAGTGGAAGAACACCCATTAACACAAGGTTTGAACGGTGAATACGCTCGAAGCTTTCAGCAAGTACTGTTTTGATGCCTAATAGGTTGGTACCTTTCGCAGCCCAGTCACGTGAAGAGCCCATTCCGTAGTCTTTACCAGCAAGAACAATCAAGCCAGTGCCGTTTTCCTTGTACTTCATGCACGCATCGTAGATAGACGTTACTTCGCCTGTTGGCCAGTAAGTAGTTACGCCGCCTTCTGTACCTGGAGCGATTTGGTTACGAATACGAATGTTTGCAAATGTTCCGCGCATCATCACTTCGTGGTTACCACGGCGTGATCCGTAAGAGTTAAAGTCGCGGATAGCCACGCCTTTTTCAAGTAAATATTTTCCGGCTGGAGTATTTTTACCAATAGCCCCTGCTGGTGAAATATGATCAGTTGTTACGGAATCCCCAAACTTACCAACCACACGTAGTCCATTTAATGGCTCAACTTCACCTGGTTCTGGTGATAAGCCTTCAAAGAACGGCGGGTTTGCAATGTAAGTAGAATCCTCATCCCAAGTATATAAAGGCTCATTGCTTGTTTTGATTTCATTCCAACGCTCGTTGTCACCAAAAACGTTTTCGTACTCTTTACGGAATAGTTCAGGTGTAACAGTGCGTTTAACAACATCATTGACCTCTGCAGTAGATGGCCAAATATCCTTGAAGAAGACATCGTTACCGTCTTTATCTTTACCAATTGCTTCAGCAGCGAAATCGATATTCACTGTACCAGCAAGCGCATAGGCAACAACAAGCGGTGGTGAAGCAAGATAGTTTGCTTTTACAAGCGGATGAATCCGTCCTTCAAAGTTACGGTTTCCTGAAAGTACTGATGTAACTAATAGATCGTTTTCAGCGATTGTTTTTTCAATTTCTTCTTTTAATGGACCGGAGTTTCCGATACAGGTTGTACAGCCGTAACCTACAAGGTTGAAACCGATTTGCTCAAGATATGGGAGCAATCCAGAATCTCGAAGATAGCCAGTTACTACTTTTGAACCCGGTGCTAAGGAAGTCTTAACGAATTTTGGAACTTCCATTCCTAATTCAACTGCCTTTTTCGCAACAAGTCCTGCTCCAGCCATTACATACGGATTCGATGTGTTTGTACAGCTTGTAATGGAAGCAATGGCAATCGCACCAGTCTTAATCGTTGTTTCGTCACCGTTTTGGAATTTAACGGTTGCTGACTTTTCAAGTTCCTCAGATTTCATGCCGAAACCTTGGTTCCCTTGTGGTGCAGATATCGCTTTATTAAATTCTGCTTTCATTTTTGAAAGTGGAATCAAATCTTGTGGACGTTTTGGACCAGATAGATTTGCTTCAATCGCAGAAAGGTCAATTTCAACTACATTTGTATACACTGGCTCTTCACTCGGATTGAAGAATAAGCCGTTTTCTTTGCAATATTGTTCAACAACATTGATTTGTTCTTCATCGCGTCCAGTTAAACGTAAGTAGGCAATTGCTTCTTCATCAACAGGGAAGAATCCACAAGTTGCGCCGTATTCAGGAGCCATGTTGGCAATTGTTGCACGGTCAGCAAGTGGTAATACGGATACACCAGGTCCGAAGAATTCAACGAATTTCCCAACTACCCCATTAATACGAAGGACTTGCGTTACTTTTAAGGCAAGGTCTGTTGCAGTTGAGCCGTTTGGAAGTTCGCCCAGTAATTTAACACCGACTACTTCAGGCACTGGGAAGTATGATGGCTGCCCAAGCATTCCAGCTTCTGCTTCAATGCCGCCTACACCCCATCCAAGCACACCAAGACCATTGATCATTGTCGTATGGGAGTCTGTACCTACCAATGTATCAGGATATGCTTCCAATTCACCGTCAGCATTTTCTGCCACATGAACAACATCAGCCAAGTATTCAAGGTTTACTTGGTGCACGATACCTGTTGCAGGCGGAACAGCCCGGTAGTTGTTGAATGATTTTTGTGCCCAGCTTAAGAACTGGTAGCGTTCTGCATTGCGTTCAAATTCAAAATCCATGTTAATTCGTAATGAATCAGCTGATCCATAGTCATCAACCTGAACAGAGTGGTCAATAACAAGATCAACCGTTTTTTCTGGATTGATTTTGTCTGGGTTGCCACCAAGGTCTGCCATTGCTTTTCTTAAAGAAGCAAGGTCAACTACCGCTGGTACACCAGTAAAATCCTGAAGGATAACACGTGCCGGCTTAAATGGAACGTCCACTTCTTTAAGCTCAGCTGTACCCCATTTTGCTAAGTTTTCAATATGCTCTTTCCCAATCATGCGGCCATCGTATTGGCGAAGTACTGATTCAAGTAGTACTTTTACGGAATATGGCAGTTTGGATACCTTGCCAATACCTGCCTCTTCCAATGCACTTAAACGGTAATAGTGGTAGTGTTTGCCGTTCGCTTCAAAGGAAGCGCGTGCGTTAAATACATCATTTTTTACCATGTGTAAAACCCCCTTCATTCGTCATAATAAAGCAAAATTAACGAAAAGTCGAAAAGTTTGAATTTTCCCATCCAGCTTCACTTTTCTCACAATTCTTATCTTAATACAACCGTTTACATAAGTAAATAACAAGAAAGTTATTGTGGTTGATAAGTTTTTCTTATGTCTTTTATGTAATTTGTTCGGAATATTATGAAAATCGCATTAACACTTGAGTGGAATTACTTTAAGGGAAATACTCATCTCCTTTATTATTATCTCAAAAAAATTTTTCATTGTCATTTTTCAAGATATAAAGGAAATAGTAACGGTATGGGAGGTGAATGATATGGTAAAACGAAAGTCTAATCATGTAATTCCTGGAATGAATGCTGCTAAAGGGCAAGGAAAAGGAGCAGGTTTCAACGAAGAATTAGCCAGCGAGCCGGAATTAACAGCAAAAGAGAGAATGAACAATAAAAAGCGCAAGAAAAATCAATAAGAAAAACAAAAAGGGGTGACCCATATGGCAGGGCCACCTCCTGCTTTATCTATTCGGTCTGATTCACTTCGGAAACCATACTTTGCAGGTCTTGTTGAAATCGTTCTAATTGTGACCTTTGATGTTCTGAAGCCACTTCAAGAGCATTTTCAATTTGCTGGTAAGCTTCATTTACTTCATTCTTTAAATGTTTAAGCTGATGGCCATAACTCGCACTATCACTAATGATGGTATTAAACAGTCCCTGTGCCTCCTCATATCCTTGCTGTGCCGCTTGAAAAGCCTGTTGTTTGTCCTTGTTGTAAGGATATTTTTGCATTTCACTAGTTCACTCCTTCATTTTGTTTACCGTTAAATTGCACAGAACAGCAAAAAATATTCGGCATAAAAAGATTTATTGATTACATCCTAATTACAGAGGAGGGATAAAAAAATGAACAAAAACGACGGCAAAGATATGCGAAAAAACGCACCGAAGCAATCCGGGCAGCCTGAACCATTGAGCGGTTCTCACAAAGTAAAGAATCGCAATCATACCCGAGCCAAACACAATTCACACCATGATATGTAATATGAAGAAAAACCCCTCTTATCTTAAGAGGGGTCCCCTATATTTACTAATTTTTCAAGCAAGATAGCTTCTTCCTCAAGAGTAACAGTCCTTAGGTCAATAATAAATTCCTCTTTTTGAATTCGTGCGATGATCGCTGGCTTCGATTCGGTGCGCAGTTTTCTACTGAGCTGTTCAGCCGTTAAAGAATCATGTATTAAAGCAATAACTAAGGTTGGAAGGACAACGTCCGGCATCGTTCCCCCGCCCACTTGACTTGTATGCGGAAATATTTTTGCCTGAAAGGCGCTTGTCCTTTGTAACAAATTTGTAACGAAGGCCCTAGACCTTTCGTCTAATTCATTAAGAGAAACTAATAAATCACGGATAACGGGAATATTTCTCATCGCTTTTTCACCGCGGGCGTAATCAATTAACGTCCCTTCCAGCGCTGCTAAAGTCATCTTATCCACCCGGACTACTCTGGCTAACTGATGTTTTTTCAGACAATCAATAATTTCCTTTTTACCGGCGATAATCCCTGCTTGTGGACCGCCAAGGAGCTTGTCTCCACTGAAGGTTACGACATCTGCCCCCATTTCAATAACCTCTTTGACTACCGGTTCTTCACCAATTCCATGCTTCCTGAAGTCGTAAAGTGCACCACTTCCAAGGTCTTCGTAAAAAATAACATCATCAAGCCTTTTTGTTAAATCAATCAGTGTTTCTGTCTCAACTGATTTTGTGAAACCGACGACCTTAAAGTTGCTCGTATGTACCTTCATAACAATGGCAGTTTCTGGAGTTACTGCGTTCTCGTAATCGTAAAGATGTGTTTTGTTGGTTGTTCCTACTTCGATAAGCTGTGCGCCACTTTCCTCCATTATCGAGGAAATCCGAAAAGAACCGCCAATTTCAACTAGCTGCCCCCTTGATACAATGACCTCTTTATTCTTAGCCATTGCCCTTAAAATCAGATAAACAGCAGATGCGTTATTATTGACGACCATGGCCGCTTCCGCTCCGGTAATCTCCTTTAGCAATGCTTCAACATGACTATGGCGTGAACCTCGCGCGCCTTCATTCAACTTATATTCTAGATTTGAATAATTTCTGGCTGTTTCAACCACATGACGAATAGCACTCTCGCTTAATCTTGCTCTGCCAAGATTGGTATGTAGAATCGTCCCCGTTGCATTAATTACCTTTTCAATTGTATAGGAAAATTGCTTTTTTAAATTCATTTCTAGAATAGCAAATAACTCTTCAATAAAGCGGTTTGTCCCTGGTTTAGCGCCTGCCCACTTATCATGAATGATGGTATCCCTTACTTGATCGACAACATCTTTTAACTGCTTCGTAAGCTGCAAGTGATCAAGATTACTTTCTTCTTGCAGTGACAAAAACGCATCATGGCTTTGTAGCTCATGGATGGCCGGAATTGAACGTAACCATTCTTTCACAAAAAAAAACTCCTTCACATTATCCTTCTTTTTTCCTATTATATCACATCCTTTTCACGTATTAATTCGGAATGAATAAAATGAAACAAGCAAGGGGGATTGAATATGACAAAAAAGAAAGATGATCAAAACCAGGACGTTGATTTTGATTTAGTAGAGAAGTGGCTGGAAAACTATTTTCTTGATCCATTGACCTCATATTATGACCAGACTCAATTCCAAATCGATGTTTACGAAACTGACAAGGAATGGATTGTCGAAGCGATTTTAAACGAGTTTGAGGCTTCAGAAATTCAGGTATATATAGAAGAAGAAAAAATAATCATTTCTGCATCTAAATACCCCCCCTCTCCGGACCAACAAACACGAATTCGTACCATTGATTTCCCTTATAAGATAAATCAACAAAAAGTATCGGCTTCTTTTTCAAATGGGATTCTTGAAGTATTTATTTCAAAGACAGAAAAAGGATCAGGAAAAAACAGATTTATTACACTGCCTTAATTTCATTTTTGGTTTCTTTTTTTTGGACAGTTTACATAATAATATTACCGGAAATAACACAACCTTCATCATGAAAAAAGGATTTAGGGTTACTTCGTAGAAATAATGTCAATTATCTCTGCTGTATCTGGAAAAATCCCTGTGTCAAGCTTTGAGTAGACCTTCTCTCCATTAACAGTCACTTCGAACGCGCCTCCGGAACTAGGGATTAGTTCTAATTTTTGAATATCTCGATAAAAATGGTTAAATAACTCTTCCGCGAAACTCGCAGCTTTTGGTGCATAGTTTCATTGCATGCAGAATTCGACAATAATATGATAGTTTTTCATGAAAATTTCCTCCTTATTTTCCAACACCTAGATGCTAGAAATATTTTATCCCAGCAGGCTATTGTTGGGCAAATCTTCTGCACTTGTAGTGCGGATTTATTGCGAAACAGGTATACTAATAAAATGGAGGTGGACATGTTGAGTGAACAAGAAAAAATTCGCCTGACCTCTTTATCAACAAAAGCTGGTTGAGGCTGCAAAATTGGTCCTGAGGACCTAGCGCAAGTGTTGCGCTTATTACCGAAACAAGAACCTGTCCCAGAATTATTAGTGGGGCTTGATACTTCCGATGATGCTGGTGTTTATCGATTAACAGACACGATTGCACTTATTCAGACCGTTGATTATTTTACTCCTATCGTCGATGACCCCTATATGTTCGGGCAAATTACGGCTGCAAATGCATTAAGCGATGTGTATGCAATGGGGGGAGAACCGAAAACAGTATTGAATATTGTTGGTTATCCGATTAAAAAGCTTGGCGCAGACATGCTTGCCGAAATACTCCGCGGTGCTGCTGATAAAGTAAAAGAAGCGGGTGCGATTACGGTTGGCGGCCATTCGATTGATGATCAAGAACCTAAGTTTGGTCTGTCTGTTACAGGAATTGTTCATCCGGATAAGGTCTGGAAAAACGTTGGGGCCAAACCCGGTGATTTCCTAGTTTTGACAAAACCTATTGGGGTAGGCATTCTGACCACTGGGATAAAAAGAAGCGTCGTAACGCCAGAGCAGGAACAAATGGTTACAGACACAATGGCGATGCTGAATAAAACGGCAGCAGAAGTGTTAACGAACTATCACCCGCATTCCGTTACAGATGTAACCGGATTTGGCTTACTTGGTCATGGGAGTGAAATGGCAAGTGGAAGTAACGTAAGCTTCGAAATTTCATTTAGCCAAGTACCGCTTCTCGAAGGAGCTATTGAGTTAGCAAGGGATGGTGTTGTACCAGGAGGCTCGAAGTCTAATCATAAATGGTTAGCTGACGATGTCATTTACGACGATATCCTTCCAGAAGAACAGCTTGTCCTTTGTGATGCGATTACCTCGGGCGGCCTCCTTGTTGCCATTAGTGAAGAGGAAGCTTCTAAATATGTTGATAATCTACATTCAAATGGATTAGTCCAAGCAGCAATCATTGGCCGGGTTACCGATAAGAAAGACAAACTAATCTATGTAAGCCGATGACAGCGTGGCATTTATTGCCTCGCTGTTTTTCATTTTTCTATAATGAGAAACAGTCATAACCCAATATCATTATATAAAAAATCCTGAACCCATTTGGTTCAGGATTTTTACTTCTTATAGTTTCTGACGAAGCTTTTCAATCATTTCCTTCGTCATTCTATCTAAATCATACTCGAATTTAAAGCCCCATTCTTCTTTTGCCGCCGTCGCATCAATCGAATTTGGCCAGCTATCCGCGATTTTTTGCCGAGCCGGATCAACATGATAAGAAATTTCAAATCCAGGTACATACTTGGCAATACTAGAAGCAATTTCTTCAGGGTCAAAGCTCATTGCAGTGACATTGAAGGAATTGCGGTGAATTAGCTTGGCTGAATCGGCCTCCATTAAATCAATAATTGCATGTAAGGCATCCGGCATATACATCATATCCATGTAAGTACCTTTATCAATATAAGAGGTATATCTGCCATTTTTGACTGCTTCATAGTAGATTTCAACAGCATAATCCGTTGTTCCGCCGCCTGGAAGGGCCACATGGGAGATTAACCCTGGGAAACGTAAGCCGCGGGTATCGACACCATATTTTTGATGGTAGTAGTCGGCCAATAACTCGCCGGCCACTTTGTTTACCCCGTACATAGTGGAAGGGCGCATAATCGTATCCTGAGGTGTGTTATCCTTAGGTGTAGATGGACCAAAGGCGCCGATTGAGCTTGGTGTGAAAAATTGCGCGTTTAGTTCCCTTGCTGTTTCAAGCCCGTTCAACAGCCCGCCCATATTTAAATTCCAAGCAAATACCGGCTTTGCTTCTGCTGTCGCCGATAGAAGTGCAGCTAAATGCATGACCGTATCCACCTTGTACTTTTTCGCTGTCTCCACCATTTGGTTTAAATCGGTCACATCGACTGTTTCAAACGGACCGCTCCCGGCTGCCTCGCTATCATTCTTTTTTATATCGGTTGCAATCACATTATCTGAACCATAAATGTCTCTCAGCTTTAAGGTCAATTCAGAGCCAATTTGCCCTAAAGCACCTGTAATTAAAATACGTTTCATCGTTTCTCCGTCCTCTTCACTTATGCTAAAAAATTCTGCTTTACATTATAGGTACGTCACCCTCATATCAAGGGTGTCACTGCTGGATTAAATAACACCCATTTCCTTACCGACTTTTTCGTAAATCGCAATGGCTTGATCCAGCATTTCCTTCGTATGGGCAGCCGTCGGCATATTGCGGACACGACCAGTCCCTTGTGGAACGGTTGGGAACACAATTGCCTTCGCATATACTCCCTCTTCATTCAAACGTTTGCTGAATTGCTGGGTAAGCGATTCGTCTCCAATGATACATGGGGTGATTGGCGTTTCACTGTTCCCTATGTTAAACCCTAATGCTTTCAAGCCCTTTTTCAAATAGTTGCCATTTTCCCATAGCTGCTTGTTAAGGTCTGTGCTTTCCATCAAAATCTCAATTGACCGCTTACTTGCCGCTACATCTGCAGGTGTTAACGATGTCGAGAATAGGAATGGACGGCTGCGAACCTTTAACCAGTCAATTAAATTCTTCCTACCAGCGACATAGCCGCCAACAACTCCAATTGCCTTTGATAAAGTACCGATTTGGAAATCAATTTTATCGGATAATCCAAAATGTTTGACTGTCCCTGCACCATCACCAAGAACACCAGAGCCATGGGCATCGTCCACATAGGTAATTAAATCAAATTCTTCGGCTATTTTAACGATTTCCGGAAGTAAGGCAATATCGCCGTCCATCGAGAACACGCCATCGGTAATCACCATAATCTTATTGTAAAGGCCAGATTCCTTTGCTTCCTTGGCTTTTGCACGTAAATCTTCCATATCGGAGTGATTGACACGGATAATTTTTGCTTTAGACAGCCTGCAGCCGTCGATAATCGAGGCATGGTTTAATTCATCCGATAAAATCGCGTCATTCTTATCCATTACTGCAGAAATGGCCGCCATGTTACAATTAAAACCGGACTGGTAAGCGATCGCTGCTTCTGTATGTTTGAATTCAGCCAATTTCTCTTCTAATTCGACATGAAGCTTAAGAGTTCCATTGATTGTTCGAACCGCACCTGCGCCGACGCCGTATGTTTCAATCGCCTCAACTGCCGCTTTTTTTAGACGTTCATCGGTGGCTAGGCCTAAATAGTTATTGGAAGATAAATTGACGAGTTCTCTTCCATTAATCTTTATAATTGGACCATTTGGGCTTTCCAACGGATCGATGACATTATATAGACCCTTACCTCTTAAATCATCAAGATTATCATTTAAAAATTGCTCCAAAATGTTACTGGACACATTCAATTCCCCCTTAGCTTTCTGGATACTGGTAGTAGAAAAAGACATTTGTCCACTCCACGCGGACATTTATGTACCTATTAAACGTTAGTATTGATGGATTCTCCTAGTATACTTTATCATATTTTTTACTATTTGTTCATACCTGGTGGACAAAGTGTGAAAAATATTTTTCTTTCATTTAGATTACCCAATTTGAATCAGGTTATTAGCTTAGATGTTCTTGTTTAATTCGGTCAAAAAAAAATAAGACCTCCGAAAGGTCTTTATTTTTTCAGATTTGTCGACCATGCTGACAACAGACATGCGCTTAGTTTACGGGAATCACGCTAAATTTAGCTGCATTGTTATTAACCTTTTCCAACGCCTCTTGATACTCAGCTTCTAAACGGTTAATAATAGCTGAAGCTGATTCAATTCGGTCAATAGCTCCTACCCCGTGACCGGCGGACCAAATATCGCGCCAGGCTTTCGCATTTGTTTCTCTTTGCATAGTATCGAAGTCAACCTTGTCCTTTTTCTCCAGTTGATTTGGATCTAGACCTGCTTTGACAATACTAGGTTTTAGCATATTACACATAATGCCGGAGAATGCATCCGTTAAAATAATATCTTCCTGGGTTGCCTCAACCAGCATTTCCCGGTATTCATAATTGGCCATGCTTTCTGTAGCAGCAATAAAACGCGTGCCCATATAGGCAAAATCTGCTCCAGCAGCCTGAGCAGCTAATACTCCCTTTCCTGTAGAAATAGAACCAGCTAGGATAATGATTCCATCCCAGAATTTCCGAACAGTATCCACAAAAGCAAAACTATTAATCTGCCCCGCATGCCCGCCGGCGCCGCTGGCTACCAAAATTAACCCATCAACACCAGCCTCTGCTGCCTTCCTGGCAAATTTCAGGTCGCTGACATCCGAAAAAACCAGGCCGCCATATTCATGGACAATCTCAACAACTTGTTTTGGACTGCCTAATGAGGTGATGACTAATTGTGGCTTGTGTTTTTGAATTAATGCCAATTCTTCCTGAAGTCGGCTGTAAGTGCTATGTACGACCATATTCATCGCCCACGGTGCAATCTTACGGTTTGGCTCTTTAGCGCGAGCCTCCCCAAGTTCCTCGTTCAATTGCCCCATCCATTGGTCAAGAACCTCAATTGGCCTGGCATTAGGGGCAGGAAATGAGCCAATAACCCCATTTAAGCAGCAATTTTTCACAAGCTCGGTGCCTGACACCAAAAACATCGGGGCAGCAATGACCGGCAATCTTAATTGTTGATACCATTGATCAGGAATTGATTTCTTCATATCCTCTCACCTCATAGTTTCGAATTTTCTGATTTTATTACTTGTTTTCATCATACCTGAAAATGAATGAGTATTCAATCAGTAAAATCACAGAGACTAACGAAATAAAGACGGTCCTATTATAGCACCGTCTCAACTAATTCTTTTAACTCTTTCAACTTCTTCTGCTGCGCTGGATTCAGCCCAGAGTTTGTGATAATTGTCTGTCCTGCATTTTCGGAACCAGAACCTGCAACTGTTTTTGTTATGGTTATTGGTGCAATTATTTCAGCGCCGCCAAAGTTGACAATTCCTCCTGAAACTGTGCCAATTGAAATGCCGTCTTGTCTGACCACCTTCACCACTCCTCCCATCTATTTTTATTAATATATGTACAAGCTGGTATCCTTGTTTAAACGTCTTCATTAGAAATAGAAAAAGAGGCTGCATTCGCAGCCTCTACGTTTCCCTGATTCGTTCAATCCTGCCTATCCACTTATAATAACATAACAAGATCAATAAAAGGATGGGGTCAATAAGGGCTGCATGCCATAATTTCCACCAGCCGTAATGGAAGTAACCCCACGGCTCTGGAAGCAGGGTAATTAGTTCGTATAGTAAGATGGCACATACAAACAGGATGATATAAACTATACGTTTGCTGATTTTAGCTTTAATTGGATACCAATTTAAAAACATCATGTTGACTGGCGGGACAAGCAACACATGCGGAAGTACTCCTTCCCATTCAATTGCTTTTTTAAAATACCAATAGCCATGAAATTTAAATTCCATGAACATATCGAAAAGCGTTTGGAAAGCAATCGTAAATGTCCAGATATGAACAATATGATTAGACGTTAATCTATTATTGGTCTTAAAGGCAATAAAATTAAATACAAAAATAGCAATTAAAAGTCCTATCATACATTTTTTCCTTTTTTTAATTAAATTGCCCAAATAATATTGGGATTTATTCATTGCCATTCAAATAGCCTGTGATTTGGAGAATCCATCATTCAAAAAATTTACAGTATTTTTCTTTTTAAAAATCTAGTATGATGTAGAAATGTATAAATTCCTGAATAAAGCGAGGATTACGAATAACAATGAGCTTATTAACTGTTGATAACTTATCTCATACATTTGGAGACCGCACCTTATTTAAGGATGTTTCCTTTCGATTATTAGCTGAAGATCACGTCGGCCTTGTCGGTGCCAATGGCGTCGGAAAATCTACGTTAATGAATATTATTACCGGCCAATTAATTCATGACAGCGGCCGGGTAGAATGGACACCTGGTGCCCATTACGGCTATTTGGATCAGCATACCATCCTGACTTCTGGAAGAACGATGCGTGATGTTCTACGCGACGCCTTCCTTCCCCTTTTTGAAAAAGAAAAGGAATTAAATGAGGTAACCGCCCAAATGGCTGATGCTTCTCCTGAAGAGCTGGAAGATCTGTTGGAAAAAATGGGTGAAATCCAAGATGCCCTTGATGCCGGCGGATTCTATTCATTAGATATCAAAATTGAAGAAGCAGCCCGAGGATTAGGCCTGGATGCGATTGGATTAGATCGGGACGTTGCTGCACTCAGCGGCGGGCAAAGAACAAAGGTCCTGCTTGCAAAACTGCTTTTGGAGCAGCCCAAGGTTCTATTGCTTGACGAGCCAACCAACTATTTAGATGTTGAGCATATTCGCTGGTTAACATCTTATTTAAAAGAGTACCCATATGCGTTTATTCTCATTTCCCATGATACGGAATTTATGAATCCAGTATCCAATGTTATTTTTCAATTGGAATTTTCCAAGCTTACCCGCTATACGGCAAGCTATGAAAAATACTTGGAACTCGCGGAAATCAATAAGAACCAGCATATTAACGCCTATGAAAAACAAATGGAATTCATTAAAAAACAAGAAGATTTCATCGCTAAAAACAAAGCCCGTTATTCGACGACAGGCCGGGCTAAGAGCCGTCAAAAGCAGCTGGATCGGATGGAACGGATTGACCGTCCGGAAACTGCGGTAAAGCCTACTTTCGGTTTCAAAGAATCCCGCAGCAGCAGCCGGTATGTCTTCGAAGCCAATGATTTAGAAATTGGCTACGACCATGCGCTGCTGCCGAAAATGAATATGACATTAGAGCGCGGCGAAAAAGTTGCGATCATCGGCTGTAATGGGGTTGGAAAATCAACGCTTCTTAAGACGATGCTTGGCAAACTAGATCCTTTAAATGGAAAGGTTGAACGCGGTGATTTCCTCTTCCCTTCTTATTTTGAGCAAGAGGTAAAAGCAGCAGGAATGACGCCGATTGATGATGTTTGGAATGCCTTCCCTTCGATGGATCAGCACCAGGTGCGCGCTGCACTTGCCCGCTGTGGCTTAAAGAATGAACATATCTCCCGCCCGATGAATCAACTAAGCGGCGGCGAACAAGCTAAGGTTCGCATTTGTAAGCTAATGATGAATGAAAGTAACTGGATTTTATTCGACGAGCCGACAAACCATTTAGATATCGTTGCCAAAGCAGAATTGAAGCGTGCCCTTAAAGAATACAAAGGGACTGTTGTCCTTGTCTGCCATGAACCTGATTTTTATGAAGATTGGGTAACAAAGGTATGGAATGTTGAGGAATGGTCGCAGCAGACTGTATAAGCGGTAACATCATAGCCCCCTGCACTTTAGCTGGGGGTTTTGCTTTTTGCTTCGTTTCCAATATTCCCCTATGTATATAACCGATTACCTTTCATCGAACAAATAGATAATTTGGCTTTATTTTGATACAATTATTCTTTATAATGTAAAATCTAAGACACTTCCATTGGATTTATCAATGGGTGTAATCTAAAAAAAATAATTGAGGTGTGTTTTACAATGAAAAAATGGCTTTCCGCCCTTATTCTGGTTATGGTTGTATTTTCCCTAGCTGCTTGCGGGCAAAAGAATGATAAAGCTGGTGAAGGAAAAAAAGAGGCAACAACAAAAGAAGTGTTTAAAATTGGAGCAATTCCTGACCAAAATGCCGCTGATCTTGACAAAGGCATGACGGCAGTTGCTAAATATCTTAGTGAAAAGACAGGATTAAAGGTTGAATTTGTACCGTCAGTTGATTATGCAGCACTCGTAACTGGTTTTCAACGCGGAGAAATTCATATGGCCTGGTTTGGCGGCTTAACAAGTGTTCAGGCAAGAAACCTTGTCCCTGAAGCAGAGTCGATTGTCCAACGGCCGCGCGATGCTGAGTTCCACTCCGTATTTATTACCCAGTCTTCCGAAAATTTCACGAAGCTGGAGGATTTAAAAGGCAAGTCATTTACCTTTGGCAGTGAAAGCTCTACTTCCGGGCATTTAATGCCGCGTTACTATTTAACAGAGGCAGGAATTGATCCGAATACAGACTTTGATGGCAAGCCTAACTTCTCTGGCTCACATGATACAACATACAAGCTGATTGAATCAGGTGCCTTTAAAGCAGGGGCATTGAACGAGGCAGTTTGGGAAGCAGCTGTAAAAGAAAAAAAAGTAGATACGAATAAAGTAAAAGTATTCTACACTACTCCTGCCTATTTTGACTATAATTGGACGGTAAACAGCAATGTTGAAGATGTTTTTGGAAAGGGTACGAAGAAAAAAGTAAAAGAAGCCCTTCTCTCGATTACTAGCGAGCAAAAAGAAATTGCTGATTTATTCCAAACCGATCGTTTTGTTGAAACAAAAAATGATAATTACAAAAAGATTGAAATGGTTGCAAAAGAACTAAAGATCATTAAGTAGTAGGTGCAATAGAAATGTCTTCAAAACACATGATTGAAGCAAAAAATTTAACAAAACACTTTGAGCGGAAGATAGCCCTATCTTCCCTTTCTTTTACCATTAAACAAGGGGAATTAGTAGCTTTAATTGGACCAAGCGGTGCCGGTAAAACGACGCTGCTTAATGCCATTGCTAGAATGGTACCACTGTCTAGCGGCGAACTTCTTTTAGATGGACAGCCCCTATCGGCCTATAAAAACGGTAAAATATTGGCCAAAAAAATCGGTGTAATTCGCCAGCAATTCGATTTAATTGGACCGCTGGCAGTGATTCATAATGTGTTAGCCGGAAAACTGTCTGAATGGGGTACTGTTAAATCTCTCTTTTCATTACTCGTTCCACAGGAAAAAGAACTTGCAATAAAAGCATTAGAACGGGTTGGACTTCATGGGAAGGCGTTTGAAATCACCTCAACCTTATCCGGCGGGGAGCAGCAGCGTGTTGCCATGGCAAGACTAATGGTGCAAAAGCCTGAAGTGATTTTGGCCGATGAACCGGTTGCCTCCCTTGATCCTGCAAGAGCCGATGATATTCTGGCGATGCTGACGAAAATCGTTACCGAAGAAGAGCAAACGTTAATCACGAGCTTGCATTCTGTTGAATACGCCAGAAAGTATTTTACCAGAATTATTTCTTTGAAAAATGGTGAAATATTTTTTGACCTACCGACAGAAAATGTAACAGATGACCTTTTAGCCGAATTGTACCAGCTTAAAAGCGGTGATAAGGTATGAAATCGATTTTTCGCATGCATAATCGGTTCATCCTTACTTTAGTTTTGGCAGCTGTTTTTGTCTGGAGTCTTTTCTCTATCCAATGGGGTACTGACCTATTCCATGCTGGCGGCATACCGACGATGCTGCAAATTTTTGAAGGTCTCATTCATCCTGATTTGTCCACAGGAGTGTTATCACTTGGCATTGAATCAGCGTGGATCACCCTTGCCTACGCCGTTGCTGGGATGTCGCTCGCAATTATTTATGCTTTTATCGTCGGAATTCTCGCCTCAGGTGTACTAGCTTCTAATAAAACCTCCAGGATTATTTCAAAAGTGTTTTTTAGAGGTATATTAGGATTCACCCGATCCATTCATGAACTAATTTGGGCTTGGCTTTTTGTTGCCGCAGTCGGTCTTTCACCATATGCGGCAATTTTTGCCCTTGCGATTCCATATGGCGGTATTCTCGGCCGGATTTTTGCTGATATGTTAAATGATGTTTCCGCTCAGCCCATAAAGGCATTAAAATCTGCTGGTGCAAACAAGCTGCAAACCTTGATTTATGGCTATCTTCCATTGATTTGGGCGGATATGATCAGCTATACGATGTACCGCTTTGAATGTGCAATTCGTTCTTCGGCTATCATGAGTTTCGTTGGACTCGGCGGCCTAGGCTATCAGATTCAGCTTTCGCTTGCCGATTTGAAATATGATCAAGTATGGTCGTATGTGTTTTTTCTAATTGGATTGGTGCTGGTTGTAGATATTTGGAGTAATTTTGTACGTAAAGGGTTAACGGAACGGAAGCGGCGCCATGGTTTCAGCACTGGGTGGAGATCCACTTTTTTTGCTATCCTTTTAATCCTTGGTTCTTGGGTGTATATCAGATTGGCCGAGAATGCCCAGTTATTTGAATTACTTTCTGGTAAAAATTTCGAATATGCGAAGAAGTTTTTCGGGGGCTTGATTGGCTTAAACGATAGGCATCCGGCTTTCCTCGATTCTGGAAGCTGGGCTGCCGCATTAAAATTGACGCTTGAAACGCTTGAAATGAGCATCATGGCGATTGGGTTTGCAACGATTGCAGCGTTTTTCACTGTTATTCCAGCGGCAAGGAACATTGCTAATGGCAGTTTGACTTCGAATAAAAAGTGGTACAATTGGTTTCTATATGGAATTGTCCGTGTCGTTTATATTTTTTCACGATCGGTTCCAGAGTTAGTTTGGGCGATGATGATAATCTTTATCTTTAAACCTGGACTGCTGCCGGGAGCGGTTGCCCTTGCCCTCCATAACTTTGGAATCCTAGGTAAGCTTTGGGCAGAAGTAATCGAAGACATGGATCCAAGGCCGATTCAAAATTTAGCTGCCTCTGGTGCTTCCAAGGTAGAAACATTTTTTTACGGCATCCTTCCAATGGTTTTACCGCGATTTCTCACCTATATTCTTTACCGCTGGGAAGTTATTATGAGAACAACGATTGTCGTTGGCTTTGTCGGAGCGGGCGGTTTGGGAATGGATTTCAAATTGGCAATGAGCTATTTCAATTACACACAAATCACCCTGCTTCTCTTATGTTATATGATTCTTGTCATCATCGCCGACTTTACATCAGAAAGCACAAGAAAAGCGGTTAAATAAGCAAAAGAACACATTTCCAAATAGAGATGTGTTCTTTTTCATAAGGTTTTACGAATGGTTTGGCTGCATACTAATGCCA
Source organism: Neobacillus novalis NBRC 102450 (assembly GCF_001591805.1). Lineage (GTDB taxonomy): Bacteria > Bacillota > Bacilli > Bacillales > Cytobacillaceae > Neobacillus > Neobacillus novalis. Next base: position 268,474 of record NZ_BCVP01000016.1, read on the forward strand.
AGATAGGAAAAAATTGATTAGATTGTTTATTTCCATTATCCTATAAGAGGACAGAAATGACTTTTTGAATCATCTAGGGAGTGAGAATCCAGTGCAAACAAAGTCTGCTTTACCGATTTTATTTGTGGTAATGTTTTTGGTTATGGTTGGTTTCGGTATTATTATTCCAGTTTTACCTTTTTATGCTGAGCAAATTGGGGCAAATCCCACTGAACTTGGATTGTTAATGGCGGTTTATTCGCTGATGCAGCTTATTTTTGCACCAATGTGGGGTCAGGTTTCCGATCGCATCGGACGGAAGCCGGTGATGATGATTGGGATATTCGGTCTCGGTTTATCTTTTCTTATCCAAGCTCTCTCAGCTGAACTATGGATGTTATTTGCAGCCAGAATACTAGGTGGTATTCTTTCATCTGCAAATATGCCTACCGCAATGGCCTATGTTGCGGACATCACAACGGAAGAAAATCGCGGGAAAGGAATGGGAATTGTCGGTGCTGCCACAGGGTTGGGGTTTGTGTTCGGACCAGCGATTGGCGGTATTTTTTCGAATTTCAGCTTAAGTATGCCCTTTTATCTTGCAAGTGGATCCTCCTTTATCACCTTGATCCTGGTATTTATTCTGTTAAAGGAATCAAAACAAAAAAAAGGTCCTACCTCAAAGGAAAAAACATCCATCTGGAAGGCCTTCAATGGAGCCGTGTCCGTGCTGTTTTTCGTACAGCTATTAATTTCGTTATCTCTCTCAGGGTTAGAGGCAACATTTGCTTATTTTGCCGCTAAAAAAGCAGGTTTAGACGCAATCCAACTTGGATATATTTTCATGATCATGGGTTTTGGGAGTGCAATGGTTCAAGGTGGCTTGGTCGGCAGATTAACAAAAAAATACGGGGAAAGTGCAGTCATACAAGGCGGCATGATTATTTCAGCGATAGGATTCGGTTCCATCTTGCTTGTACATAGTTTTACAACTGCTGCGATTTATTTAACTATTTTTGGGCTCGGTAACGGAGTGATCCGCCCAAGTGTCTCTTCACTACTTACCAAGACGTCCACAGTAGGACATGGAAGCTCAACCGGGCTTTTATCATCCTTTGATTCATTAGGCCGCATTATCGGTCCGCCGCTCGGAGGCTGGCTGTTTTCAATGGCGGCGGGTCTGCCTTATATTTCAGGAGCCATTATCACAATCGTTGCCTTTTTGCTATTTGTCGTCTTCCGCCCGCAGATGAATACAGCAAAAGCACCAAATGTACAAAATTAATTTGGAGCTCCGCCCTTTTTCCACAAAATTAAACTTGGAGGCATATGACAACATAGGACATGCATAAAATGGATACAGGATGATTCTATAAAAGGAGCCCTGTATATCATGAAAATAAAAACCTTTACAAGTGTTGCTTGCCTATTGGTGACCTTAGCAATTGCTGCCTACTTGGATTCACCTTACTCATTTTTTAATAAAAACTATGCCTATTCATCCGTTCAGCCTGCCATGGCCCAACCCGTTGCTGTTGAGCCATCAAGTGATATTCCGGAATTGGAAGAAAAACTAGAGAAACGCGAAAGAGTGGATGGCTATATCGTAGAAACGTACGAGGAATATGAAGTATATAAGGACAAGGATGGAAATGTTATAAAAAGTGAACCCACAGGAAAAACAGATAGCATAAGATATTGGGATAATAGCAAAAAGACCGCTGACGATTAAATCGATTAGCGGTCTTTTGCTATTATTCCTCCTAAACTGTTCTTTCATATAATCAATTATACGGGGAAATGCTACCCCTTCCCTGGCTTGTAGTAATAAGGATCATTTTTATGTTCTTTCATTTCATTATTATCGATAAAAACTTTTCGATTTTCTAAAAAAGTAGCTAAGGTAATTGTTTCTACTTTTTCGCCGACTTTTTCCACCTCATTAAGTAACCAGCTTCGGTCGAGTTGAAGATATTTTAAATTTTGATCAAGAATTTGCCCATCCATAATCAATGGAATAGGTATATATTCTTTCTTTACATTTAAGTTTAAATCATTAGGTTGGATTGGCCGGTAATCTGACTTAGGGATTACACTAATACTCCCTGTATCTTCCATTACTGCCATTTCAATATTTAGGGTATCCGTGTACCCTTTTACTCTTAATTGTGATAATAGTTCATTAATCGTCATCCGAACCTTTTTCAGCCCTTTTCTATCAATATCACCGTTACGAATCAATACTGTCGGACTATCATAAAGAATCCATCTTAATTTATTATATAAAGATAAACGTACAAAGATTTTATATAAAATGACTATGATTGCAGCGTACGTTAACGATTTTCCAATATGATTGACTTCCACCGGTGTACTAATGATATTGGTAAGTACGTAGATATATAATAAGTCAAATGAATGCATTTCGCCTACAGCCTTTTTTCCAGTCACCCGTAAAAACAAATAGCCCATTATAAAAACGATGAAAGCGCGGTAAAATGTTTCCAATTCCCCATCTCTCCTAAAGTTATCCAGCATATAGAACCGTGTAATTTAATCTTAAGGTATCGTTAGTATTTGATGTTTCCTACATCCATATACGAGAGGAATTAACGACAACCCTATTTTTTAAAATAATTGAATTATTCCTAGGAGATGAAGCGGATAGTTTATTAATCATAATAGTAAATAAGAAAGGGTGAATTTAATGGCGAAAATAGGAAAGGATGATTTTGTAAATGGATTTGTTCCCCGCCATAACCATGGGTCAGTTGATTATACAGGACTAAGCTCAAATCATGTTCATCAATGCTTGGATGTTACATCACCACCGATTCAAACCCAAGATGGAGGTCATATCCATTATACTGAAGGATATGTTTTGTTTGAGGATGGTCATACCCACCATTATCAAGCATACTCCGGACCACCGATTCCAGTTGGAAATGGAATGCATGTTCATTACTATGATTTCCATACCACAGAAGATGCTGGACATAGTCATCATGTTAAAGGGGTTGATCACCCAGCTCCAGGTACGAAGTAATCAAATATACACAGATGTAGAGAAATATCCACCAAGTACTAGATACCGATTATGAATCGATGAAAAGAATAAGAAGGTGCGAGCAATCGCACCTTCTTATGTTCAAACCATTATTCACATTTATTCTCATCCACATTCGGAAGCCCAATAAATTATTTATCTTTTACACGGAGAAGTCGTAATCCATTCAATGTGACAATAAGCGTTGCACCCATATCCGCAAAGATCGCAATCCAAAGTGTTAACCATCCTGGAATGACTAGTAACAGCGCCAATAGTTTAATGCCTAGTGAGAAGGTGATATTTTGTTTGATAATGAATAAGGCTTTTCTGCTTAGTTTTACCGTGAATGGAAGTTTACCTAGATCATCGGCCATTAAAGCAATATCTGCTGTTTCTAACGCTGTGTCTGTTCCTGCTCCGCCCATAGCAATCCCGACATTCGATGCAGCTAGAGCTGGCGCATCATTCACACCGTCACCGACCATTGCAACATGGTCGTATTTATTTCGCAGATTTTTAATAAACGTTAATTTATCCTGTGGTAATAGATCTGCCTGAATGTCAGAAACTCCTACCTGCTTTCCAATTGCATTGGCAGTCCCTGAATTATCACCCGTAAGCATGATTGTTTTTTGAATCCCTAGCGAGTGAAGTTTCTGAATAACAGACTTACTGTTTCCTCTCACTTCATCAGCAACTGCAAGAAGTGCCAGTATTTCAGTAGCCGTACCAGCCGCCATAACGGTTTTCCCTTGATTTTGCAGTTCAATAATCTTTGCTTTTAGGTTTGCCGAAATTCCATTTGGTAAGATTTCATCGAATAAATTGGGACTGCCGACATAATACATTTTATCGTTGACCCTGCCTTTGATTCCTTTACCGGTAATGGAAGAGAAGTCAGCTATTTTAATGTCTTTGTAAGGTACGTTTTCCTGCTTTGCTTTTTTGATTATCGCTGAAGCCAAGGGATGCTGTGAACTATTTTCTAAAGCAGTTATGATGGCTAGCAGTTCATTCGCATTTTTATTGGTTTGGAGAAGATAATCCGTTACCACTGGAATTCCTTCCGTCAAAGTTCCTGTTTTATCTAAGGCAATTGCTTTAATTGCACCCATTTCCTCTAAATGGATACCGCCTTTGATTAAAACCCCATTTCGGGCTGCATTACCAATTGCAGTCACAATCGAAACAGGAGTCGAAATGACAAGTGCGCAAGGACAGCCAACCACCAATACAGCCAGCCCTTGATAAATCCATTTACTCCAATCCCCATCAAATAATAACGGCGGGAGCACTGCCACTAACAGTGAAATGAACATAATAACGGGTGTATAATATTTGGCAAAGCGATCGACAAATGCTTGGGATGGAGCCCTTTCTGCTTGAGCTTCTTCGACAAGATGAATGATTTTGGCAATCGTGGTATCGTCCACATGTTTCGTGACTTTCACTTCAAGAAGTCCTTCGTCATTTAATGTTCCAGCAAAAACCTCATCATCAATCGATTTCGAAACGGGGACAGATTCACCCGTGATTGCTGCCTGATTAACTGCGGATTCTCCTTTTACTACCATACCGTCCATGGCGATTTTCTGTCCAGGTTTTACGATTAAAATGTCACCGATTTGAATTTTGTTCACTTCTACTGTAATTTCTTCGTTGTTCCTTCGAATTAAGGCCTCTTTAGGTGCAATATCCATTAACGAGCGAATCGATTGCCGTGCTTTATCCATTGAGTAGGATTCTAGTACCTCACTAATGGCAAACAAGATGACAACAGTTGCTCCTTCTCCCCACTCGCCGATGATGGCTGCTCCAATAACGGCGATGGTCATCAGGGTTCTCATATCAAATTCTAAACGGAATAAATTTTTCAGTCCGGTGGCAAATAGGCGATACCCACCTACTAAAATGGCCGCTCCATACGCTAAAATCGAAAAAATACTCTCTTCGCCGTACACTTGCCCGGCAAACCAGCCAATCAACAACAAAACAAATGAGGCAATAACTGTTGAATATTTTTTCAAGAAAGGTTCTTTTTTCTCTTCAAATCGTTGTTTATCAGGAATGACTTTGATATTTTCAAAAGCCCCTGCTTTCTCTAATTCCGCTATTGTGGTTTCACCAAAAACCGTAAGTTTGGAAGCACCGAAATTTACACTTGCATTAGAAACACCATCCAGGTGTTTTACGTTCGTTTCGAACTTTGTCGCACAGCCAGCTCAGGTGAATCCCTGTATCCGATAGACGGTTTTTTCATTTGATTGTTCTAACGCGTTACTCATGGGAGGCCACCTCCTTTTGATGCTCAAATGCGATTTGAATAAGTTGTTTAACATGGTCATCGTCAAGTGCGTAGAAAACCAATTTGCCTTCTTTACGATATTTCGCTAACCCTAATTTTCGCAGCAGCCGCAAATGATGGGAAGCTGTAGCTGTCGTACTTCCCACGATATTAGCTACATCACATACACATAATTCATCTTCAACGCTTAAGGCGTAAGCAATTTTTATTCTAGTGTCATCGGATAACGCTTTAAATATTTGTGAAACAGCCATTGTATTTTGCTGGGAAACCGATTCTTTTACACGTTTTACTTTTTCCTCATCAACGCAGGTTATTTCGCATATATCATCATGTTTCATCTATTTCACCACCCATTAATCAAATGCCTATTTGATTATTAGTATATGTTTTATTGCTAAAATGGTCAAATATTTATTTGAATATAAAGAAAACTCGCCGATTGGCGAGCCGTTAGGCGGTTCATGAGGCGTAGTTGCACTTATGCCTGATGGGAAAGTTATACTTTCCTATCGGCTGAAAAAGCGGTAACACCATATGGGAGTTACCGCATTCTTTAGTAATGTATTAATTTCCGTTAAGCACAGGATTCCTGCTTGATAATTTTGACAATCTCTAAAGACTTAATATGATACCCATCGACTTCAAGAACTTTAAACTCATAGTCCTTGTAGCTAATGGTATCGCCTTCGGATACTTCCATTTTTTCCGAGAGGATCCAGCCGCCGATTGTATCGATATCAGATTCGTCTATGTCTAATCCTAACAAATCATTGATTTCATTAATGAGGACTTTCCCATCCACAATCGTTTTATTTGGACCTATTTTGTTAATTTCAGGAACTTCATCCGCATCAAATTCATCACGAATTTCTCCAACAATTTCTTCCAAAATATCTTCTACCGTGACTAATCCTGCTGTTCCGCCATACTCGTCGATTAAGATGGACATATGAACACGGTCTTTTTGCATTTTAACTAATAAATCATGGATTGGAATCGTTTCAATGACTTGGATGACGGGACGAACATATTCCTCTATAGAAGTTTCAACATTCTTCCCTTTAATATACTCTGTAAATACTTCCTTCATATTGACCATTCCAACGATGTTATCTTTTTCGCCATCGATGACCGGGTACCGCGTATAATTTTCTTCCGTAACGATTTTCAGACATTCATCTAACGTTTGTGAGATATCAAAAGCGACAATTTCAGTTCTTGGCACCATAATTTCATTAGCATTTCGATCATCGAATTCAAAAATATTATTCACATATTTATATTCAGATTGATTAATTTCACCGCTTTTATAGCTTTCAGAAATAATGATTTGAAGTTCCTCTTCGGAGTGTGCAGTTTCGTGTTTGGAAGCGGGCTTCAGCCCGAATAGCCCAGTAATCATGCGGGCAGAGCCATTTAATGCCTTAATAAAAGGATACATGATTTTATAAAATAGCATCATCGGTCTGGCGAAAATTAACGTGATCGTTTCGGCCTTTTGAATAGCAAACGTTTTCGGTGCCAGCTCGCCTACTACGACGTGAATGAAGGTTACCGAAGCAAACGCCAATATAAATGATGTTATACTTGATACCGATTCCGGCATGTTTAATTTAACCAAGAGCGGATGCAGGATAAGTTCCACTGTTGGTTCTCCCAGCCAGCCTAGACCTAATGCCGTAACGGTAATCCCTAATTGACAAGCAGATAAATATTCATCAAGATTTGTCACAATTGTTTTAGCCGCGACCGCATTCCTGCTGCCTTCTGCAACTAGCTGATCAATTCGCGTGCTGCGAATTTTAACAATAGCAAATTCGTATGATACGAAAAACGCTGTAAAAGCAATTAAAATTGCTATCATTAGCAAATTAAAAATGATCAATGGTCTCCTTACTTAAACATTTCAAGTAAGGAATACACCTCCTGTTTTTTTCCAAGTTAGTTCATTATTTTCGAGTAAAGATTTTAGCTTTATTTAAAAAGTAAATATAATGTTTGTGCCAATGTAATTCCTTGCGGCGTTAATTTGCTTACCAGTTGTTCTTTTTGTTGCTTGTTTAATTTTTGTAGAATAGGTTGCATCGCCTTTAATTCCTCTTTTAAATGCTCCATAATCAGCGCAATTTGTTCAAAATGTTGCTCGACCTTTTGTTTGTCGATACTATTTTCTGAGTGCATCATTTCAATGGAAGACTTGATTTCCTCAAGCGGCATTTTAAGATTCTTGTAATGTTCTACCAGCTCCAAAATCTGAATCGTCTCATGACCATACAATCGATAATTAGAATCCGTTCTAATCGGGTTAAGTAAGCCCATTTGGGTGTAATAATCAATTGTCCTTTTAGAGATATTCATTAACTTTGCTATTTCACCAATTCGATACAACTTCCCAATGGACTCCCCCCTTTTCTATTTTTCTATTAAAATACTATAACACAATATAAACCGTACAGTCAACGTGCCGGTTTTCAAGCAAGATTGATAAGCTGAGTTTGTGTTAAACTGAATTTGAAATCTGATTGGAGGATTACTTAGATGGAAAAAACCGATATTCAATCATGGCTGGAGGATCAAAACCTTTCTTTACTGGAAAATATCTTATCACTGGAAGAAGTATTTTGGTCCAATCCGAAACTTGAAAAATTCCAAAATGGAATCGAAAAGTCACTGCTTTCCGAAGAGGATGTGGCAGGTGCTGAGGAAAGATTAAAACGGTTTGCCCCCTACATTGCTAAGGCTTTTCCTGAGACCAGCGTTTCAAAGGGCATTATAGAATCTCCCTTGTTGAAGATTCCGACGATGAAAGAAAAATTGGAGCTAGATTACGGTGGACCTATAGTGGGTGAACTCCTGTTAAAATGTGATAGCCATCTCCCAATTTCAGGTTCGATTAAAGCAAGAGGCGGCATTTATGAAATCCTAAAACATGCAGAAGAACTGGCCTTGGAAAACCAATTGTTATCCATTCATGATGATTATTCGATTTTAGCCAGCGAAAAGTTCCACACCTTCTTTTCTCACTATTCAATTGCGGTAGGCTCCACTGGAAATTTAGGCTTAAGTATTGGCATCATCAGTGCGAAGTTAGGGTTTAAAGTAACCGTTCATATGTCCGCTGATGCAAAACAATGGAAAAAAGACTTGCTTCGGAGCAAAAATGTCCATGTGATCGAGTATGACGCAGATTATAGTAAAGCTGTTGAGGAAGGCAGAATCCAAGCTGAAGCAGACCCTAGATGTTATTTTGTGGATGATGAAAATTCCCGTGATTTATTTTTAGGGTATGCGGTGGCTGCCTCACGATTGAAAAGACAATTAGTAGAATTAGCGATTACTGTTGATGAAAATCATCCATTGTTCGTTTACCTTCCCTGCGGTGTCGGCGGCGGCCCTGGAGGCGTAGCATTTGGGTTGAAATTAATGTTTCAGGACCACGTCCACTGCTTCTTTGCCGAACCTACCCACTCACCGTGTATGTTACTCGGCTTAATGACGGGCCTTCATGAGCAAATTTCGGTCCAAGATCTTGGTATTGATAATGTGACTGACGCAGATGGTCTTGCTGTCGGAAGACCATCTGGATTTGTCGGCAGAACCGTAGAACCTTTTTTAAGCGGAAATTACACAGTCAGCGATGATTGTTTGTACAAACTGTTAAAGGACCTCGTGGATACTGAGGATATTTATTTGGAACCTTCTGCACTGGCGGGCATGATCGGACCAGTTAAATTATCTAAAGAGGGTTCCGATTATTTACAAAAGTATGATTTAGTGAACAAAACGGGTAATGGTACCCACATTGTTTGGGCGACTGGCGGGGGGATGGTCCCGAAGGCAATGATGAATCAATATTATCAAAAGGGAATCGTGAACAGCTGGTAATGATTTTGAATCATGCAGCTGTTTTTCATTGCTATTTACTTTTGCAATATTTACAAAAATAAGAAAAGGACTCATCGATTGATGAATCCTGCTTATTATTTGACTCCCTTAGGAAGATTTACTATTCATTCCTATTTGGGACCTTTCTTACCTTTCAAACCACGTTTGCCCTTGCTTCCTCTGCTTCCACGTGAGCCCCTGCTTCCTCCACGTGAGCCCCTGCTTCCTCTTGATCCGCGGCTGCCTCTGCTTCCTCGTGAGCCCCGGCTTCCTCTGCTTCCTCCACGTGAGCCCCGGCTGCCTCTTGATCCACGGCTTCCTCTTGATCCACGGCTT
>NZ_BCVP01000017.1 GCF_001591805.1 Neobacillus novalis NBRC 102450
GGATTTATACATGGGGCGAGGTCAATCTTCAACTATCGCTAGTCGTGACTGCCACCACCAACAGCATTCTTTCCTGATGATTTCACTTTATACATCGCTGTATCAGCACTTTTTAATAAGGATGAAGGGGTATCGCCGTGTTTCGCGAAGGCGATACCGATGCTGGCAGAAATCAACAAATCATTGACCTCAAGCTGTAATTCCCTTAAAATGTCCGCCGCAATTTCGGTAGCCTCTTCTTTATCGGTCTCCAATAACATGACAATAAACTCATCACCGCCAAGGCGGCTTACAAAGGTAACATCATTTCGGAACCGTTTTAATCGGTTGGCTACTTCTTTTAATACATGATCTCCCTCTTCGTGACCATACGTATCATTCACCTGTTTAAATCCGTCCAAATCAATGAACATAAGGGAAACAGATTGCTCTCCTTGTAAAGAGGCCGATAACTTTTCCATAAAGTAATGTCGGTTGGGAAGGCCCGTTAGCGAATCATACAAGGCTATTTTTTGCAATTTTCGATTCAAACTTTGTAACTGTAATTGTTTTTCTGTTAATTTTTCCGATAATAATCCTACACCAATTGAACATAAAAAAGTGACGATGGCAACACCGAAATGAAGAGATAGTTCTTGGTTAACTAATTCGGCCATTTGTAGGTACTTTTCATAAAGTAACCAAAACAAGTGGTAGATATTAACGGTCATCGCCGCAAAGAGTCCGCCTGCAAATCCTAAATAATAGGAAAAAATAAAGCATGGAAACAGCAATAAAAACCAAACCATATCATCAATATAAAACATATCTAACCTCGCCAAAAAACCTGGGCTGATCGTTAATACAACGCACAAAGCGATGACAATCTTAGGTATTTTCCGCAACGATTCCATATTGATACTTAACATCATTGATTCTCCCCCCCTTTTGAACTACCCAATTTATCTCAATCAATCAAATCGGCACAAACGGCACATTTTCCAGCTAGAATTTAAACTCTTCCTTTGTCTTCTTTGAATTTTAGCATATTTTGTCGAATTTTAGAGCAAAAACAATATTTTGTAAATAATAGGACGCGGGGACAGTCAACTCGTCCCAATTAATTATAAGTGCGAAGCTAAGTACTAGTAGGCTTCCAATATTCTTATTTCGCGATTAACACCGCATGCATTCCTTAATGTTCTAGGGATGTAACAACTTAGCAGATATTATTTAGAGATTTTCCTTAACTACCTGCTACTAACGAACATAATCTTGGGCAGACGTTTTAACATAAGGACATTCATAGAGGAGGTAAAATCATTTTTCGAAGAAATAAGTTTAATAGAGGAAACTTTGCAAATCATCACAATGCAAATGTCCGGTGTAACGACCAACGTGGAACCTTAATAAAATCCCTATTTTGAAGAAAGTTCTAGACATTCATTTTTTGTTTACGTAGGAGAAAATGGTTACTTTTTAAAAAGAGGTCCTGTCCTCCGCCACTTTTCCGCAGCTGGGGACTGAACCTCTTTTTCCTACACCCTTAACCTATTCTGTTCTAAAATCGATGATCTCGGCAGTTGCATTAGTAATCCTTGGATCTTTTTTTACCCTTGCTGAAAATTTGGTCATAGCATTTGCCAATAGTGTAGATGATTGACCATATGTTTCTTTTGAGTCAATTATATTTCCATTATCATCTTTAAATAATACCCTTATCTGCACAAACTTTAATGATATGTCACTAATATTTTTCAATTCTCCTTCAACTACTTCAAATGAAGTATTCTCTGTGAAGGAAGTAATTTTTATCTGAACTGGATTATTGCGGGTTTCCTGTTTTTGTGCCAATTGCTCTGCTTTTTGAGCGTTTTCTTGATCAATCTGCTTCTTAAATTCCCTTAAAGAACTGAGCTCACCTTCAAGCTCCCCTATCTTTTTATCCTTCTCTGAAAGAGTTGATTGAGCAGTTGCTAATTGATTTTCAAGTTCCTCGCTAGTTCTTCCTTTTAGATTAGTAATTTGATCATTTAAATCTCCAATTTTTTGATTCGATTCATTAAGTTGATCTTTAGCCTGTTTCTCGAATTTTAATAGGCTCTTAGAATATTCAAGTTCTTTCTTTGCCACTTCATCATTAGGGTCCTCTTTAACTGCTATAGCAAAAGCCTCCACTGCTTTTTGATACTTTTTGTCTGAAATAGCATTTTCGCCATTTTTAATACTTTTTTTGTATTCTGCTGACTGTCCGCAGGCAGTTAATAAAAGAAAAGGCAGGATAACAGTCATGAAAAAAAATTTACGCATAAATTCTCTCCATCTTTAATATTTTGAATGATTTTATAGTACTAAGAATAAACTTAAATCATTACGCAAATTTTATAAGCAATGGTTTTGCCGTACATAGGGCAAAAATGCTTTGCTCATTCTTAAATACTTGTGTTCCACAACCAGTACAGAACAATACTTCCTCCCTTCAGTATCCCTTGTTAACCCCTTACTACGTTTCCTTAATTTTACTATAGGTGGGACTAATTTACTATAATTGTTTAAACTTTTTAAGTACCATGAATTCTCCCACTTAAAGCGTACACTAAAAAATTAAAAGGAAAATTACCGTTTAGGAAGAATTTTAATTGAGTTTATACTGATTTATTGCATCAAATCATCCACTAGTTGAGGTCGATTAAAGTGGTTTTATTGAAATGAAAGTCAGGGATATTAAAAAGTTAGAACCTATTACTGAACCACCTGCAACCTATTAATCATGGGATGAATTGGATCCAGATGCGACGATACTATATGACGGACGCGGGGGCAGGCACCCAAAGTGGGATAAGGAGCCCCATGTCCCTTATTGTCAAAAAATGAGGAATTATGGGGAAGGAATTTGGTAGACAGATATTTCTGAATATAATACGCTTAAGTTACATCTTATTAAAGTGATTTTAAGAAGTCCTCTAGGTATTACATATTATTATTTAGGAAAATAGGGGGGAGTGGATATTTTCAACAAGAATCATTGTAAGCGCTTCGAAAATTAAAATAAAAAATTGGGGGAAATAGAAATGAAGAAAAGATGGCTATCGCTAGTTTCATTGTTACTAGTATTCTCATTTATCATTTCAGGTTGTTCCAGCTCAACTTCTACTAAAGATAAAGACGACAAAAAAGCGGCGAAATTAGAGATCTTTAGCTGGTGGACAGGGGCCGGTGAAGAGGATGGACTGAAGGCATTAATCAAGCTTTTTAAAGAAAAATATCCGAATGTTCCTGTTGAAAATGCTGCTGTAGCAGGTGGTGCTGGAACGAACGCAAAAGCAGTTCTTGCCAGCAGGATGCAGGGGAATGATCCTCCAGCGACATTCCAAGTTCACGGTGGTGCTGAGTTAAATGCAGGCTGGGTTGCTGCAGGTAAAATGGAGCCGCTCAATGATTTATATGATAAAGAAGGCTGGAAAGATAAATTCCCGCAATCTTTAATCGATATGGTAAGTAAGGATGGAAATATTTACTCTGTACCGGTGAATATTCACCGTGGGAATGTCATTTGGTATAACAAGAAAGTCTTTGCTGACAATGGCTTAACTCCGCCGAAAACATTCGATGAGTTTTTTGCTGTAGCCGATAAGCTGAAAGCGAAAGGAATTACGCCATTATCATTGGGCGATAAAGAGCCATGGACGGCAACGATGCTATTTGAGGATATCCTCGTTGGAACAATTGGCACGGAAAAATACATTAAACTTTGGTCTGGTGACCTCCCGCTAAATGATCCAGGTGTAGTCGAAGCAACGAAAACCTTTAAGAAAATGCTCGATTATGTGAATGCGGACCACAGTTCCCGTAACTGGCAGGATGCCTCGCAAATGGTCGGCAAGGGTGAAGCAGCAATGAATGTCATGGGTGATTGGGCAAAGGGCTATTTTGTTAATGATTTAAAATTAAAGACGAATGAAGATTTTGGATTTATCACCACTCCAGGTACGGAAGGAGACTTTTTAGTTATTACCGATACATTTGGATTGCCAAAAGGGGTTAAAAATCCAGATGATGTAAAGAAATTCTTGTCTGTCCTAGGGTCTGTTGAAGGGCAAGATGCCTTCAACCCATTGAAAGGATCGATTCCTGCCCGGATTGATGCCGATCCGGCTAAATATGATGAATACGGTAAGCAAACGATCGCTGACTTTAAAGATGCCAAGTTAGCTCCAAGTTTGGCTCACGGTTCTGCAGCGCCAGAAGGCTTCCTAACGAAGGTCAACCAAGCAATTAACATCTTTGTCACGCAAAAGGATGTTGATCAATTTATTGACTCTTTAGTAGCGGCATCTTCTGATTTGAAAAAATAAAGAAGTTAAGAAAAAGAAGGAGGACCAGCTTCCTTCTTTTTCATACATAAATCAAGTTAGGGGTTTTAAAGATGGAGCTAAACCGAACAGAGAAAAGGTCTGCGGTCTTGCCTGAAACAAAAGCCAAACGGAATCGGAAGCTAACAACGGACCATTTACTAGCCCTTTGTTTCATCCTGCCCTCGATTGTGCTGATTGCTGTATTTGTTTACGGATTTATTGGCTGGACAGGTTATGTCAGCATGAGTAACTGGAATACGTTAGTGCCCGACTTTTCCTTTGCCGGTTTAAAAAACTATGCTTATTTATTCCAAGACTACCGTTTCCAAGCAGATTTGCGGAACACCTTAGTATTTACGGTCCTGTTTATCGCCGTAGTTGTCTTGGCGGGACAAGCGTTAGCTATTTTTCTAGATCAAAAGATTCGCGGGGAATCGCTTTTTAGAAACATTTTCTTTTTTCCGATGGCCTTATCGTTCGTTGTAACGGGGGTTGTTTGGCAATGGCTGTTAAATCCATCAACCGGTGTTAATTTATTTTTGAAAAAGTTCGGGCTCGATTCGATGTGGTACACGAATACCGATATCCTAGCCGGCTTTAAATGGGGAAAAATTGAGTTCGGTATTCCGGTGGCAATTATTGCCGTCGTCATTGCCGCTGTATGGCAAATGACGGGTTTTTCGTTAGCGATGTATTTGGCGGGGCTGCGCGCGATTCCGGAAGAGTTGAAGGAAGCAGCCAGAATCGACGGCGCTTCGGAGTTTAAAGTCTATCGAAAAGTAATCATTCCATTACTAAGGCCGATTACGGTCAGCGTCATTATTATCATGGCTCACATTTCTCTCAAAATATTTGATTTGATTTATGCGATGACCGGGCCAGGAGCGAATTTTGTGACCGATGTTCCGGGTGTTTATATGTTTGAAACAACATTCCGCGGTAATTACTATGCAAATGGTGCCGCGATTGCGATCATCATGCTGCTGTTTGTCGCCATTTTTATTGTGCCATATCTCATTTCAAGTAGAAAGGGGGAGTCATAATGGCCCTGAAAAGCATAAGCAAACCGTTGTTATATCTTGTATTAATTGGACTGAGCTTATTTTTCCTCATGCCTGTTTATGTCATGGTTGTTACGAGCTTAAAACCATTGGACCAAGTTACCTTGAGTGATATGTGGAAGCTGCCGTCGGTCCTAGATTTTAGCAGTTATGCAACGGCCTTTACGAAATTGACTCCCAATCTATTAAATTCCTTTTACCTTGTCATACCGGCGACATTGCTGTCAGCATTATTGGGCTCACTAAATGGGTATGTGTTGTCGAAGTGGAAGTTTAAAGGTTCCAACACGATTTTCACGCTCATCCTATTTGGGATGTTTATTCCGTATCAAAGTATCTTAATTCCAATGATTCAATTCCTCCGTGAAATTGGTTTGTATAACACCATACCCGGACTTGTTTTTGTCCATGTAGTTTACGGGATTCCAATTACCACCTTAATGTTTCGAAACTTTTATGCCAATATTCCTGATGAAATGCTAGAATCGGCCAAGATTGATGGTGCAGGTTTTTTACGGGTGTTTCGCTATATCATGCTGCCCCTGTCGATTACGGGATTTGTCGTGGTCGCAATTTGGCAATTCACTAATATTTGGAATGAATTCTTGTTTGCGGTAACCATCACGACTTCTGACCAGCAACCGATTATGGTCGCTTTACAAAATCTTTCCGGAAGCCAGATTGTGCAATGGAATGTACAAATGGCCGGTGCCCTTCTTGCTGCCCTGCCAACCTTAATCGTTTATATCTTTTTAGGAAAATACTTTGTCAAAGGTTTATTAGCGGGATCGGTCAAGGGGTAACATGTCATCAATTATTATATCAAATGCATAAAGGAGGTGATTGTGTTCCCGCAATCTGAAAACTTTTTCAACTTAATTTAAAAAGATTTAGAAGGAGGCTATCGAATGAAAAAAAGAGCGATCCAAAAGATCATTTCGAGTATTGTATCCCTCGCAGTTCTGACCAGTGTCCCTGTTATGCAAAAACCATCTGTATTGGCAGCATCGTCTGATTCCACTTCAGCATCGAAAACGGATTTCTTTAGCTCGTTTGAAAAATCCGATCTGCAACTCACTTGGACTAATACAGTGGAGACAGATGCTAACGGAAAGAAAATGTCCTCAGGAATTGATGGGAATGTTAAGCGGGATTTAATCCTTGGCGATATTACCGATAAAGTTGTTCAAGTAACAGCGAGTGCAAACAATCCCCCGAATGAAATCGATTCTAAGTTGATCGATGGGGACCCGACAACAAAATGGTTAGCATTTGAACCGACTGCTAACATCGTCCTTAAGCTGGCTGAACCAGTGGCCGTTGTCAAATATGCCTTAACATCTGCTAATGACGCTAAAGGAAGGGATCCAAAAAACTGGACATTATACGGTTCCTTAGATGGAACGAATTGGACAGCCGTCGATACACGAGAAGGGGAAGATTTTAAAGATCGCTTCCAACGAAATATGTATGATTTAAAAAATACTACAAAGTACTTGTATTACAAATTGGACATTACGAAAAATGCTGGTGACAGTATTACCCAGTTAGCGGAAATTTCTTTATCAGACGGAATTGAAGTTCCAGCACCACCGCCGGGAGATATGAAGTCGCTAATAGGAAAAGGCCCAACTAGTTCTTATACCGCTAAAACAAATGTGGGCTGGACCGGATTAGGTGCCCTTAATTATTCAGGTACACATCTTTCAGACGGAAGGGCTTATTCTTACAACAAGCTTTATGATGTCGACATCCTTGTTACCCCAGCAACAGAGCTTTCGTATTTTATTGCCCCAGAATTTACAGATAAAAATCATAATGACTATTCAAGCACATATGTCTCTGTGGACCTTGCCTTTTCAGATGGAACCTACCTTCATGATCTTAAAGCAGTAGACCAGTATGGTGTAGGACTTAATCCGAAAGACCAAGGTGATTCAAAATACTTATACGTAAACCAATGGAACACAATTAAATCTACTATTGGTTCTGTTGCGGCAGGTAAAACCATAAAAAGGATTCTAGTAGCCTACGATAATCCAAAAGGCCCTGGAGCCTTTAGAGGAAGCATCGATGATATTAAAATTGATGGAAAACCTGTTCAGAAAGCATTTGGTTCTCCAATTGACTATGTAAATATCCTTCGCGGGACACAATCGAACGGATCATTTTCTCGTGGAAATAACTTCCCAGCCGTGGCGATTCCGCATGGATTTAACTTTTGGACACCAACTACTAATGCAGGATCTAGTTGGATTTATCAATATCATGAAAGCAACAGTGTCAATAATCTCCCACAAATCCAAGCTTTTTCTGTCAGCCATGAACCAAGCCCTTGGATGGGGGATCGTCAGACATTCCAAGTGATGCCATCCGCTTCGACGGCAGCTACACCAAATGCAAATCGTGATTCACGTGCATTAGAATTTAACCATGCGAATGAAATTGCCCAGCCACACTATTACAGCGTGAAATTTGAAAATGGGATTCGTACGGAAATGACTCCAACAGACCATGCAGCTATGTTTAAGTTTACTTTTACAGGTGCCACATCTAACCTCATTTTTGATAATGTTAACAATAATGGAGGCCTTACAATCGATGCTAAATCAGGAGAGATCACCGGCTATTCTGATGTGAAAAGCGGCCTCTCTACAGGAGCAACGCGCTTGTTCGTCTACGCAGCATTTGATAAGCCTGTTATTAAAAGTGGCAAATTAACAGGTGAAAGTAGAAACAATGTCACAGGATATGTCCGATTCGATACTTCTAAAGATGAAGACAAAGTTGTCACTATGAAAATTGCAACATCCTTAATTAGTGTCGAGCAAGCAAAGAAAAATCTCGAACAGGAAATCGGATTGAATGATACGTTTGAGGGACTAAAAGAAAAAGCGAAAACAGAGTGGAATAAAAAGTTGGGCATCATCGAAGTAGAAGGAGCATCGGAGGATCAGCTCGTTACGCTTTATTCTAATTTATACCGCTTGTTCTTGTATCCGAATTCTGCCTTTGAAAATGTCGGAACGACAACTGACCCAGTCTATAAATATGCAAGTCCGTATTCAGCGGCAACTGGCCAAGATACAGCGACAACAACTGGTGCAAAAATCGTCGACGGAAAAACGTATGTCAATAACGGCTTCTGGGACACTTACAGAACAGCATGGCCCGCCTATTCTTTATTAACACCAACATTTGCTGGTGAACTGATTGATGGATTTGTCCAGCAATACAGAGATGGCGGCTGGATAGCACGGTGGTCTTCACCAGGATTTGCAAACTTAATGCCGGGTACGAGTTCGGATGTCGCCTTTGCGGATGCTTATCTTAAAGGGGTAACGAATTTTGATGTCCAGAGCTTTTACCAATCGGCGATTCGAAATGCAGAGGCTGTCAGTCCTAATGCCGGCACAGGCCGAAAAGGGCTAACAACTTCGATATTTGATGGATATACCAATACTTCAACGGGTGAAGGATTAGCATGGGCAATGGATGGCTATATTAACGACTTCGGTATCGCTAATTTGGCAAAGGCTCTAAAAGAAAAGGGCGACAAGAGTGATCCCTACTATGCTAACTATGCTGCAGATTATCAGTACTTCCTGAATCGTGCGCAAAACTATGTGCATATGTTCAATCCATCCATTGAATTTTTTAATGGCAGAACAGCAAATGGGGCATGGAGATCAACACCGGATAACTTCAATCCTGCCGTTTGGGGGTCCGATTATACAGAAACAAATGGCTGGAATATGGCGTTCCATGTACCACAAGACGGTCAGGGGCTAGCCAATCTCTACGGTGGAAAAGAGGGGCTGGCGACTAAGCTTGATCAATTCTTTAGCACATCAGAAACAGGATTGTTTCCTGGCTCATATGGCGGGACAATCCATGAAATGAGAGAGGCAAGAGATGTCAGAATGGGGATGTATGGCCATAGCAATCAGCCGTCCCATCATATCGCCTACATGTATGATTACGCTGGACAGCCATGGAAGACACAGGAAAAAGTCCGTGAAGCCCTTAATCGACTTTACATTGGCAGTGCAATCGGCCAAGGATATTCCGGGGATGAGGATAACGGTGAAATGTCCGCCTGGTATATCTTAAGCGCAATGGGATTCTATCCGCTTAAAATGGGTACACCTGAATATGCGATTGGTGCACCGTTATTTAAGAAGGCAACCATCCATTTGGAAAATGGAAAATCAATTGTTATAAACGCTCCTAACAATAGCAAGGAAAACAAATATGTGCAAAGTATGAAAGTAAATGGAAAAGCCTATGCTAAAACCTCCATATTACATGCGGATATCGCCAATGGTGCCGTAATTGATTTTGAAATGGGATCCAAGCCATCCAAATGGGGCAGCGGAGATCAGGATATTTTACAATCGATTACTCCGGGGTCTACAGATGGGACATCATTGTCTCCACTGCCATTACGTGATGTAACAGATCGTTTAATTGCAGCGGAAAAAGGAGCTGTAACTGTAAGTGATGAGGGAAATGGACAATTATTGTTTGATAACACATCAAACACTCAATTATCTATGAAGAGTAAAACCCCATCGATTGTGTATCAATTTAAGGAAGGCAAACAAAACGTAAAAATGTATACGTTGACTTCTTCAAAAGCTTCACAGAATGAGGATCCAAAATCTTGGGTATTAAAAGGTTCAAATGATGGGAAGAGTTGGAGCGTCCTTGATCAAAGAAAAAATGAAACGTTCCAATGGCGTCAATATACGAGGGCCTTTACGATTCAACATCCAGGGAAGTATTCACAGTATAAGCTCGAAATAACAGAAAATGCTGGAGCGGAGGTTACTACTTTAGCAGAGCTTGAGCTCCTAGGCTATGATGATGTAACCAATAGCTATCAGGCTGTGTATGAGCTAATGGAACAATTTAAACAGTCCAAAGACTTAACAGGACCAATGGCTGTACAATTGAACAACAGTTTAACCACATCGCTAGATCATTTCAAAAAGGATCATAAGGATCAGGCAATCAAGCATCTGGAAGATTTCTTAAAGCACCTTAATAATAAAGGTTTACAGGACCGGATTTCTTCTAAGGCAAAAGGGGTCCTCTCTGCCGATGCGAATCAACTGATTGTATTACTAGCAAGAGATTAAGAGATTAGATTTTGAAAAAATAAAATCGCAGTAACTGACCACGAATGTCGTAGGGGGTCAACTGCTCCTATGGCATTCTGGTTGTAAAATCTTTATGGTTTGTGGTCTTAGAAGTATGAAAGATAAAATGAGGTGTATGGAGGATGCGGAAGAGTGAGAAAGAGGAGCGCTTAGCAGTTGGTGTTGATTTGGGCGGGACGAATATTCGGGTAGCGCTGATTAATGAACTGGGTCAAATTTTAAAAGAGTGTAATCGTAAAACAGAAGCCGATAGAGATAGAGATTACATTATTCAAAATATGATCACGATGATTAAGACGGTAAAGGAAGACCGACAGATTCAAGGGATTGGAATCGGTTCACCAGGCCCTATCAATCAAGTAAAAGGTCTAATCCTTGATCCGCCAAATTTAAAAACGCTGCATCAATGTTCGATTGTTGAGATGATTCAAAGCGAAATAAAGGAAATTCCAATCTATTTAGAAAACGATGCCAATGTGGCCGCCCTCGCAGAGGCAAGAGCCGGAGCCGGATTCGGGAAGAAAAGTGTTATTTACATTACTGTAAGTACTGGAATCGGAGCAGGCATTGTCATTGACGGAAAACTTTTTGTCGGAGAACAGGGAAATGCAGGCGAAATAGGAAACATGATTATCCGTGAGAGTGGTCCAACGGTTTCTAACCTAAACACTGGTTCCTTAGAAGCACTCGCATCTGGAACGGCAATTGCAAGAGAAGGGAAAAACCGCTTAGGAATTCACGGCGGTGCCAAGGAAGTATTTCAATTGGCAATGGATGGGGATGAGGTGGCAATTAATATCGTAGACGAGGTAATATCGTATCTTTCCATTGGTATTGCCAACCTTATGCATACATTTAACCCTTCCATCTTTGTGTTGGGTGGAGGAGTGATGCAGTCCGGAAGTTGGTTATTGCCACAGTTAAGAGAGAAAACAGCAGATTTATTATTTCCAAGCATGAAAAATCATCTAATCATTGAGCCTCCCATGCTGGATAAAAAAGCTGGGGTAATTGGTGCAGGATTTTTAGTTATATGATTTTTTAAATAAAATTAATTCATGTACATAATTTGTTATGCGGGGTATTTATTATGAAGGAATATGTGGAGCAAAACCTCACTAAAAAGATGAATTCAATAAAAGTCCTTGATTTTATCCGAAAAAAGGGCCGGATTACAAAGGCTGAACTTGCTGAGGAGACAAAATTAACGTTTGCGGCGATTTCAAATATTATCAATGATTTAATCAAGAATGGCATGATTAAGGAATGCGGCGAAGGTCTCTCAAGTGGCGGAAGAAAGCCGATTCTTTATGAATTGAATTCGGAAGCCTTGTACGTAATGGGGATCGATATAACCGTTGATGAAAAGGTAAGGTTTGGTCTATTTACCTTTAATACCGTACTGGTTAGCGAATTATGCCTGGATTCTCCAATCATAAAAGGACCGGATGAATATATCGAGATTATTAAAAAAGGAATAAGGGAGCTAATTGAGCAGGAAGGTATTGACTATCAAAAAATTGTAGGGATTGGGGTTTCTATCCCAGGGCCGATTAACTCGATAACAGGTGAGGTCATATCGCCACCCAATTTACCCCTTTGGAGACAGGTTCCCTTAAAGGAAATTTTAGAAAAAGAACTTCAAATTCCCATCAAAATTGAAAAAGACGCCAATCTATCAGCATTGGGGGAAAAGTGGTTTGGAGCAGGGAGAGAGGCAGAAAATCTAGTCTACCTGTTTGTCGGTGAAGGGATCGGCAGCGGCGTGATCTTAAATGGAACGCTGATTAATAATAAAGGGTTTGGGATTGGTGAAATCGGCCACTGTACCATCGATAGCTTTGGCCCCCTCTGTAATTGTGGAAATTACGGGTGCTTGGAATTAAAAGCCTCCGGCCTAGCCGTTGTGAAGAAGGTGAAAGAAGGATTACAGCAAGGTTATAAAACGAGTTATCATTATCCCGCTATTGAACAAATTTCGTTTTCAAACATATTAGAAGCAATTGACTCGAAAGATCCGTTTACGATAGAAGTGGTCGAAGAGGCAGCTAACTATCTAGGGATTGGCCTAACAAACGTGATTAATTATTTTAATCCAGACATGATTATTATTGGCGGGAAACTTCCAGAGAAATATGAAAAAATGATTGAACTATCAGCCAGCATCGCTAGGAATCGCGCCATCGAAGTATTTCAAAAAGACCTATCCATCATCCCAGGCAGCCTAAAAGAAAAATCAACCATAATGGGCGCAGCCGCTTTAATATTAGAGGATATTTTTAGAAACTAGGGACGAGATGCTTCGTCCCAATTTTTGTGCCCGTTCGAGCGGTTTTTTCGAAGGAACGGTCACATAACCCACGTTATACTGTGCTATTCTCTAATCCGTAACGTTTTTTACTTCAGATTCATGCACTAATTCAATATTAAATTTGCTGCCGTTTTCTCTAATTTCCCAATAGCCGGACGTATACTTGTGAATAACTGTATAAAGCTTCCCGTTGTACTGTACTTCTTCTAATTCCAAAACTATCACCCTATCTTAAAAAATGAGTGATATTATATATATTCATCATCAATGCTTTTATTCCCAATAATAATGTGGTAATTCCTTAATTTTGCAGGAAATTCCCTCCATTCCTTCCAAAATCATTTCGGTTGACGGAAAGCCATATATCAGATATTATGAATTCGAGATACTTACATCAAAGATAGCAAAAGGAGAGTTTTTATATAATGAACATTTTAGTAGTAAAAGCAAATAATCGTCCAGCTTCAGAAGCTGTATCAAGTAAAATGTATGAAACTTTCATGGAGAACCTAGAAGGCGTGAACGTAACAACTTACGATGTGTTTGCAGAAGATATGCCTTACTTTGGTCAGGATTTATTCAATGCTTTTGGCAAAATGCAATCAGGTGAAGAGCTGACAGATGTTGAACAACGTATTTTAGCAGCTAAACAAAAAGCGATGGATGCCTTACAAGCAGCCGACGTTGTTGTCTTTGCCTTCCCACTATGGAACTTAACAATCCCTGCTAAATTACAAACGTTCATCGATTATGTATACGCAGCCGGTTTCACCTTTAAATATGACGAAAATGGCCAAATGGTCAGCTTAATGACGGATAAAAAAGCCGTTATTCTAAGTGCGCGTGGCGGTATTTACTCCACACCAGAAGCAGCACCAATGGAAATGGCTGCAAGCTACATCAAAAACGTTGTTGGCGGCGTATTCGGGATGGAAATCGTTGATGAAGTCATTATCGAAGGTCATGCTGCAATGCCAGCACAAGCTGAAACCATTGTTGCAGATGGTTTAGCAAAAGTTGCAGAAGTTGCAAAAAGCTTTTCCGCAGTTCTAGCATAATAAACATAAAAAAAGATCAGTCCTCCACTGCTTTTATAAGCAGCGAGGGACTGGTCTTTTTTTTTTTTTTCAAAATCAACAAAAAGGCATTAAATAAACGGAAATATTTGCAAATTTCCGAATTATCATTTACTAAAAGGCAAATTAAATGTAGTATGTTTATATACCTGTTAATTATTTGTCAATTCGAAAAAATCGAAAAATGCTGATGGATGACAATCAGACAGGCCGCATACATAGTAAATAAACAACAGGGAGGAGGTTTGGGATGATTCGGTTTGATACTGTTAACAAATATTTTGGGGACTTCCATGTGCTCAAAAATATTAATCTAGAAATTAATAAAGGGGAAGTAGTCGTTGTGATCGGACCTTCTGGATCGGGGAAAAGTACGATGCTTCGCTGTATAAACCGTCTGGAAACCATCACTGACGGGGAATTAACCGTTAACGATTTGAAAGTGAATGACAAAAAAACGGATATCAATCAGTTAAGGCGAAATATTGGGATGGTATTTCAGCATTTTTACTTATATCCGCATAAAACCGTTCTTGAAAACATTACGACGGCACCCATGAAGGTATTAAAGCAATCGAAAGAGGAAGCAGAGAAAGTAGCAAGGTATTATCTTGAAAAAGTGGGTATACCAGAAAAAGCAGACTCCTACCCATCTCAGTTATCAGGGGGCCAGCAGCAAAGGGTTGCGATTGCAAGAGGCCTTGCCATGAAACCTGAAATTATGCTGTTTGATGAACCTACATCTGCTCTGGATCCGGAAATGATTGGTGAAGTACTCGATGTTATGAAGGCGTTAGCAAAAGAAGGGATGACGATGGTGGTCGTTACCCATGAAATGGGATTTGCCAGAGAAGTTGCAGATCGCATCATCTTTATGGACCACGGACAAATTCTTGAACAGGGAAAACCGGCTGATTTTTACGCGAATCCAAAAGAAGAAAGGGCACGCCTATTTCTCAGCCGTATATTAAATCATTAAACTTTAGGGGGAATACTATGTTTAAGAGTAAAACAAGTAAGATCGCGGGAGTTCTTTTATTATCGGCTTCCATGCTGCTTTCAGCATGCGGCAAAGGGGATAAGGAAACATCAGGAACAGCAGCAAAAAATGCCTTAGAGCAAATTAAATCAAAAGACAAAATTGTTATCGGTGTAAAATATGATACAAGATTATTTGGACTTAAAAACCCATCCACTGGAGACGTAGAAGGTTTTGATATTGATATTTCAAAAGAGCTGGCAAAAGACCTTCTTGGTGACGCTAAAAAGGTAGAGTTTAAAGAAGTTACTTCTAAAACCCGTATCCCAATGTTAAACAATGGCGATATTGATGCAATCGTCGCAACAATGACGATTTCTGAGGAACGCAAAAAAGAAGTTGATTTCTCAGATGTTTACTTTGATGCTGGACAATCACTGCTTGTCAAAAAGGGAAGCGCAATCAAAGGACTTGAAGATTTGAAAAAGGGTACGAAGGTTCTTGCCGTTAAAGGCTCAACATCAGCGATAAATATCCGTCAAAAAGCTCCAGACACGACGGTATTAGAATTCGAAAACTATACGGAAGCCTTTACAGCACTTAAAGCTGGTCAGGGCGATGCCTTAACAACGGATGACTCTATTCTCTACGGAATGGCTGACCAAGATTCAAACTATGAGTTGGTCGGTGGTACTTTTACAGATGAACCTTACGGAATTGCGGTTAAAAAAGGAAATAAAGAATTAGTCGACGCCATTAATAGCGCATTAAAGAAGATGAAAGAGAACGGAAAGTACGATGAAATTCACAAAAAGTGGATCAAATCCCACTAACATCCACTGATATCGGGATGGGCAGAACATGCTCATCCTGACCACTTCTAGGAAAAAGGAGGGGAGATCAATATGCTTGATTTTTCGATACTGATTAATAACTTGGATACATATTTAGAAGGATTTAAGAATACCGTGCTGGCAAGTATCATTGCCCTAATCGGAAGCTTTATTATTGGCGTAATTGTAGCTGTTATGAGAATCGCACCCATTAAACCTTTGAATTGGATTGGCAGCGCGTATGTTGAGTTTATCAGAAATATTCCTCTTCTCATCATAGCTTTCTTCTTTTATATCGGTCTTCCTTCAATCGGTGTAACGTTATCCGGATTTGTGGCAGGGACGATTGCCCTTGCCATTTATACCGCATCATTCATTGCCGAAGCGATTCGAGCTGGAATACAAGCTGTACCAAAAGGACAAATGGAGGCAGCAAGATCATCTGGTCTCACCTATTTGCAGGCAATGCGAATCATTATTTTACCGCAAGCGATTAAAATAGTCATTCCTCCAATTGGCAACCAGTTTATTAATCTTGTAAAAAACTCCGCTATTTTGGGAATGATTGCTGGGTTAGATTTAATGTACTTCGGCGATCTTGTATCCTCCCATACATTCGTTACATTTCCCGTATACATTTTTGTAGCGATGTTTTATCTTGTGTTAACAATACCATTAAGTCTGGGCGTTGGTTATTTGGAAAAACGCTTGGCTAGAAGCCATTAAGGAGGGGGAATTATGGATATTGCAGGCGCTCTCTCAGTCGATCATTTAAAATTCCTCGCCGATGGGTTTAAGTTGACGCTTTACGTTGCCTTTATTTCTATTGTACTAAGCTTTATTATTGGAATCGTGTTTGGGACTTTACGATATGCAAACATTCCGTTCCTATCGAAGGTCGTGGCAGTAATTGTCGAAACGATACGGAATCTGCCGTTGCTGCTTATCATTTTCTTTATCTTTTTTGCCCTGCCGGAAGTGGGACTTAAGCTAAGCCCAACGGTTGCAGCGATAGCGGCATTGACTGTGTTTGAGTCAGCGATGCTGGCTGAGATTGTAAGGAGCGGCTTGAATTCCATTGATAAAGGACAAATTGAAGCTGCCCGTTCATCAGGGTTAACGTATATCCAAACATTAGTGTCTATTGTCATGCCACAAGCACTTCGGCGCATGGTTCCACCGATTGTCAGTCAATTTATTTCGTTATTGAAGGACACTTCACTGTGTGTGATTATTGCCCTGCCGGAATTCATGCACAATGCCCAAATCATTTATGCGCAAAATATTAATTTCATTATTCCAATCTTTGTGGTAGTGGCTTTCATGTACTTTATTGTCAACTATTGTTTGTCATTAATCGCGCGCAGGCTTGAAAGCAGGCAAGCATAGAAGGAGAGACAAGGGACGAGGATCCAAAAATTGAATTAACAACACAAATAGGGTATGGAACCGCAATGGTTCTATACCTTTTATTTATATGGATATATCAGCATTTATCACTTTTTAACAAGACGATTTGCATAGCAAATCACAACATCATTTTTTGGTTTTTACAAACTTTCCAATAAAGAAAATCCTATAATTAAAAGTTTACTATACTTGGTTATATTAATTCGATTTTTTTCAAAAAATCAGAAAAATAGGTATGAAAAAATAAGAAGAAAAGGTATAATTTAGATAAACTTAGTTAATTAAATTTATTAAGATAGTTATCTTTGGAAGAAAGCGAGAATAGTTATGCAACGAGGGACATTTGAATTTATGAAATCAGTCAATAAAACAACCATTTTAAATAAAATTCGATTGTCCGGTTCTATTTCACGAGCAGATATCGCAAGAGAAACAGGCATTACTCCCCCTACCGTAAGTAGTATAGTGAAGGAATTGATTCGTGAAAATTTGGTGATGGAAAGCCACCTTGGTCAATCAATAGGAGGCAGGAAGCCAACACTGCTTCAATTAAAAGAAGATGGTTATTATGTGATTGGGTTGGATGCAGGTTCGAAAACTATAAAAGGGATTATCAGTGATTTGGTGGGCCACATCCATAGTCGTGTAGAGGTGGAAATTCATCCAAACATCACAAAAGGAGAATTTTTGACTAGCTTGTCAGCGGTCGTCGAACAGCTTTTGAGGGGCTTTAATCAGCATATAGACAAGATTCTAGGTATTGGCGTAGCAATGCATGGGGTCATCGATCGTGAAACAGGTACCTCCCTTTCCTCTGTCAATTCCGGTTTAATAAATGTTCCAATTAAACAAACGTTAGAGGAGAAATTTGTCTTACCGGTCTTAGTGGAAAATAATTCACGGGCGATGACGCTAGGAGAGTATTGGTTTGGAAATGATGAAAGCGCTGTCAAATGTTTTGCAGTCATTAATATTGGCCGCGGTGTGGGATCCGGCTTGATTGTAGACAATAAGTTGATCCATGGTGCTCAGGGTGTGAACGGTGAAATTGGCCATGTATCCATTTCGTTAGGTGGTGAACGATGTAGCTGTGGCAACATTGGATGCCTTGAAACTTTTGTTACTGGTGATGCAATTGTCCTTAGTGCCAAAAGGTCCATATCGAATGCACCAGAAAATTTAACCGCAGAAGAAGTCTACCGTTTAGCAAAACAAGAAAAACAAGAATACATTCAGGTGCTGGAGGAAACCGGCAAATTCATTGGGGTAGGTATTGTTAACTTCATCCATACGGTCAATCCTAATAAGATTGTGTTAAGCGGAGGCGTGATGAAGAGCAAAGAGTTTTTATTACCGAGTATTCAGCAAGCAATTAGTGAGCGGGTACTGATAGACAAACTCAGGGAGGAAACGGTTATTGAAGTGAGTAAACTCGGTGATGATATAACAGTACTTGGAGCGGCGGCATTATTGTTGAATGAATTGTTCTATTGTTACACCGTATAAAAAATACAAGTTTTATAGCCTTTCTTTTTGTTGCCTTTATTTCAAGGTGAGCTCCATTTTTAGGATTTATGTAAGCGTATTCATGCGGTGTTCTACTATTACTGGACAGAGCATAATGCTGTTATAGGCCCATACTTGAAGGGAGGGATGCGATGGAAGCAATGTAAGAGAAATGTAAGAAAAAGACGCTTGGCTTTGACCCCGGAATTTGGATTTTTAACACGTTTTTAAATTCCTAATAGGGAGGTATTTTAATGCAAGGTTTAATCGCATTTTTAGAAAGATATTTTCTTCCTCTTGCGGCTAAAATTGGCGGTCAAAAGCATCTGGTTGCTTTAAGGGATGCATTTATTGGAACGATCCCGGCAACAATGGCCGGCTCTGTGGCTGTTATGCTTAATGCTCTTCTACGGGATCTGCCGCCGCAATTCTTCGATGGATACGACGGGAACAGTATTCCGGTCATTAAACAAATTATTGCGATTAATGGATATGTATGGAGTGGAACCCTCGCGGTTGCCGGTTTGATTTTTGTGTTTTCGTGGGGATATAATATTGCCAAAGCCTACGGAGTTGATCCGTTATCTGGAGGAATTGTTTCAACCGCGGCTTCGCTTGCCGGGATTACGTTCTCTTTCTCTGGTGGAATTTCAGGATTGAATTTGGACGCAGCCACTGTAGATGCCATAAATGCAGCCGGGTGGTCTGCTACTAGTGAAGGCATCACAGCGGCAGGATGGGGCTGGCTCCCATTGAACAACTTGGACGCCAATCTCTTCTTTACTGGAATGATTATTGGTTTTGTTGCTACGATGATATTTGTTAAATTGATGTTGAGGAATATCACGATCAAGTTACCGGATTCCGTTCCGCCAGCCATTTCGAAGGCGTTTGCATCGATCATTCCGGCAACTGCGGCTCTATATGTTGTTGCTATTTTCTACTTCGTATTCTCCAAGATCGTACCGGATATGACTTTCTTACAATGGTTGCAAAAAACAGTTGCTCAGCCGCTTCTTGGGCTGTCTCAAGGGTTTGGAGCAGTTGTTCTGGTTGCCCTGTTCGTCCAGTTGTTCTGGTTCTTCGGAATCCATGGACCGAACGTTCTTGCACCAATCTTGGAAGGAGTCTTCGGTGTTGCCCAATTGGAAAACGTTAACCTGTTCCAACAAGGCGGAGCTGATTTGGTCATTTCTAAAGGATACATGTGGGTTCGCGGGTCTTTTGACGCTTATGCCTGGTATGGCGGCTCAGGCGGAACGATTGTTTTGATTGTGGCGCTGCTCCTCTTCTCTAAACGAAAAGATTACCGGACAGTTGCCAATTTGTCGGTAGGACCTGGAATTTTCAATATCAATGAACCAATCATGTTCGGTTTGCCAATTGTCTTGAACCCGATGATGTTCATTCCATTCTTGCTTGCACCAGTCGTGTCTGTTTCGATCGGTTACTGGGCAACTATGTGGGGACTCGTTAATCCGGTTTCTCAACAAGTGACTTGGGTTACACCTCCGTTCTTGTTATCCTTCTTGGCTACAGGAGCAGACTGGCGTGCACCGCTTGTTACATTGGTTGCCATGTTGGCATCATTTGCGATTTGGATTCCATTTGTCATGGCCGCAAACAAGATGGATCCAGATTTAGGACATGAAGACAAGATTGCTACAGATATAGGGCATGATACCAAGTCTATTTAAGAGTAAACACTAAATTGGGGGGGCCGCTTGCATAGTGAAGTGGTTCACCCTTCTTTATCATAAGGAAAGGAATCGAAAAAATGATTGAAATTAGCGCAGCAGTACATCAAGATAAAATCATAGAACTATTGAACAATTGTAACGAAGATGGGATTCAATTTTCTTATAAAGAAAAAAAAGGCATCAATCTTTATTTTGAAACAAACGCAGAAGATTTGGAAAAGGCAGCGAAATTGGTGAAAACGGCCATTAAAAATCAGCCGTGGGGTTCGGTTCTTTATTTCCGTTCTGCCCCAGCCAAATAAAAAGGATGATGAACGTGGGTAAATGGGGTTTATTTCTTCTTAGTATCGGCTGTCTCCTATTGCTCTTTAGCGCAAATGCTAAATTAGGGAAGTACGATATTCTTAATCTGACTACTGCACTCTTTCTTATTATCGTTGGTATCATTATCCTTGTTAAGGAAAAGAAGAGAAATAAAACAGAAAAAGATTAGGTGAATCTGATGGAAATCGTAAGAAAAATGAAAGTGCCAGATAAATTTCTTTATGAGACGATTATAAAATCGGTTTTAGCGGACATCCATTCCCAAACGGGAAAAAAAGTATCGGAAAAACAACTGGCAGGGTTCGAATACACCAAGACGTTCTCAAAAAATTCCAAAGCTACCATTCGGATTGAAGAAATCACTAAAGACATGTCCTATCAGTATCGAACAACCAGTAATAAACATGATTTTTTAGTAGCCTACAAGATTCAGCCACTTCAGGATGGGAATTGTGAATTGCACTATATTGAAAAGATGGAATCCTATGGCTATCTTCAGAATTTGAATGATATGTTTATCGGCATTATTTGGTCTCCGTTGAAAAAAAGGAGATTTAAAGAAATGCTGAACCAAATAGAAGCGGCTTATTTAAAGGAAGTCAATGGAAAGTGATTTTGAGGAAAAATGATCCCCCCTGTAAACACCACTATTAAGTGACTTTCCATTCGAATAGGAGGAAGAAAGATGGGGAATATCGGCATATCTATTTACCCTGAAAAAAGTACTTTTGAACATGATAAAGAATATCTTGATCTTGCTAGGAAAAATGGATTCACCAGAATTTTCACTAGTCTTTTAGAAATTGATGGAGATACAGAAGAAGTTATTAATAAATTCAAAAGAATAATTGAGTATGGTAATTTAATTGGAATGGAAACGATATTGGATATCAACCCGGGATTATTTAACCAACTAAATATTAGTTATGATAACCTTGGCTTCTTTAAAGATTTAGGGGCGGCTGGAATTCGTTTGGATATTGGCTTTACTGGATTTGAAGAATCCCTTATGACAAAGAATCCACTTAATTTGAAAATCGAAGTAAATATGAGCAGCGGCACAAACTATATTGAAAATATAGTAAGTTACCATCCAAAAAAGGAAAACTTCTGTGCCTCACATAACTTTTACCCGCAAAAATACTCAGGTATTTCACAGTCTCATTTTGAAGAGACGACAGCTCAATTTACTAAACATAATATTCATACTGCAGCTTTTGTTACTTCACAGGAAGGGAAAATCGGACCGTGGCCAGTTCAAACAGGTTTGTGTACATTAGAACAGCACCGAAACGTAAATGTGCATACCCAGGTTACTCATTATCGGTTAATGGATACCATTGATGATTTATTAATTGGCAATGCGTATGCAACTGAAGAAGAGCTAAAAGCAATGTCAGAAGCATTTTTAAGCGCACATCCAAACTTTGAAATTGAATTAATCGATGGTCTTTCTGAAGTAGAAAAGAAAATAATTCTTGACGAGATCCATCTATATAGAGGAGATCGTTCGGAATATATGATTCGTTCTACTTCTACACGGATTAAATATAAAGATGCAAGTATTCCGGCACATCATACGGAACCAATCAAAAAAGGTGATATTTTAATTTGTAATGATGATTTTGGTCAATACAAAGGAGAAACACAAGTCGCATTAAAGGATATGGAAAACGAAGGAAATCGCAATGTCGTTGGGCATCTTAAAGAGGAGTCCGTCTTTTTATTAGATTACCTTAAGCCTTGGTCAACCTTTACGCTTTCAAATACTAAATAATATATCTGGAGGGGAATAGCTATGAAAACAATTATGTTAGTATGTTCAGCAGGAATGAGTACGAGTCTGTTAGTATCAAAAATGCAAAAAGCAGCCGCAGCCCAAAATCTTGAAGCGGATATTTTCGCAGTTTCTGCTTCAGAAGTTGATGATATTTTGGGGAAGAAGAACATCGATGTATTATTGCTTGGTCCACAAGTCCGTTATATGAAAGCTCAATTTGAAAAAAAGCTGCAAGGAAAAAACATTCCGGTTGACTCAATCAACATGCAATATTATGGGCTGATGAACGGTGAAAAAGTTTTAGAAGAAGCCTTAAAATTAATGGATAATAAATAATTCATCTTTGAAAATCGAGTATTCTATTCTTAGGCTGCACACCGCAGCTGGGAGGATGTGGAAATAAAGTGGCGAACGAAAGTTTAGACATGATAGCTTTTCAAATTATTAGCAATGTCGGTTCAGCAAAAAGTTTAGTAATGGAAGCCCTTTATGCAGCAAAGGAAGGGGATTTTGCCCTAGCAGAAGAAAAATTAGCGGAATCAAAAAAGTATTTTGTTGAAGGACATAAAGTACACGCTTCCTTAATTCAAAAAGAAGCTGCGGGAGACAAAGTTGGATTTTCTTTACTATTTATGCATGCTGAAGACCAATTAATGAGTACGGAAACCATTTCTGAATTAGTTAAAGAAATGATTGAGATGTATAAAAGATTTGGTGAATAATTACAACCATTAAAGGATTATTAAAATACCAATATAGTAATGGTCCTTTTATTAGGATCATGGCAAAAGATCTTATTGGGGTTAATGATTATTAAAAGCTGTTTTAGGGAGGGTTTTCAAGTGAAAAAGGGCCTTAAGATTGCAACAATTGGCGGCGGTTCCAGTTATACTCCAGAATTAATTGAGGGTTTTATTAAATGTTATGATGAATTACCTGTATCAGAAATTTGGTTGGTCGATATAGAAGAAGGATGGGAAAAGTTAAATATTGTTGGTAATCTTGCAAAACGTATGATTAGAAAAGCAGGTTTACCAATTGATGTTCATTTAACATTAGACCGTAGAGCGGCGTTAAAAGATGCTGATTTTGTTACAACCCAATTACGTGTTGGCTTACTGGATGCACGGGTAAAAGATGAGCGGATTCCATTAAAATATGGTGTATTAGGCCAGGAAACAAATGGTCCTGGCGGATTATTTAAAGGATTACGGACGATACCGGTTATTTTGGATATATGTAAAGATATGGAGGAGCTGTGCCCGAATGCATGGCTCATTAACTTTACAAATCCTGCCGGTATGGTGACAGAGGCAGTATTAAGATATTCAAATATTGATAAAGTAGTTGGACTATGCAATGTTCCCATTGGTATGGAAAGGGCCGTTGCGGATTTACTAGAGGTGGAGCATTCTAGAGTCCGAATTGATTTCGCCGGACTAAATCATATGGTGTATGGATTGGATATCTATTTAGATGGTGTTAGTGTAAAAGATAGAGTAATTGAGATGGTAACAAACATTGAAAATGGCAGTACTGTGAAAAACATCCAGGGAATTAGCTGGGAACCTGAATTCCTGAAAGCCTTAAATGCCATTCCCTGTTATTATCATAACTATTATTACAAATCGAGGGAAGCGTTTGAACAAATAAGAAAAGACGCTGAAACGGAAGGTACACGTGCTGAGGTTGTTCATAAACTTGAAAAAGAGCTTTTTGAATTATACAAGGATCCAAACCTCGATATTAAACCACCCCAATTAGAAAAACGAGGCGGTGCTCATTATTCTGATGCAGCTGTACGGCTGATTTCAAGTATTTATAATGATAAAAGAGATATTCAACCAGTTAATACGAGAAATAATGGTGCTATCGCAAGTATTCCTAGCGATTCTGCTGTCGAAATTAGCTGCATCATTACAAAGGATGGTCCAAAACCAATCGCAATGGGTGATTTGCCATTCCCTGTGCGTGGGCTTGTACAACAAATTAAATCGTTTGAACGAGTTGCCGCAGAAGCAGCAGTAACGGGTGACCGTAATCTCGCAATTTTAGCATTAACCATTAATCCATTAGTAGCATCAGATTCACTAGCAAAACAAATTGTCGATGAAATGATAAATGCCCACAGGAAATACCTCCCACAATTTTTTAATTAAGTGTCTAGTCACCACTCGCAATTATTACAAATTTGGGGTCATTCCCCCGCTACGGTAAAGCAGCGGAGGACTGACCCTTTTTTAAATTTATGTAGGAAAATAGCATATTCTAAAAAATGATACGGGAAACCATAAAAATCTCTACTTAAAATAATGGTAGAACTAAACTAAACTGGGGCTAAGTGCATATTTTGAATATTTAAAATGTATGCGCTTTAAATCTGAGATCCGAAAAAAGTATATGATTCTATTTTTTTGGTCTTTAAGGAGAGGAAATCTACTAAAAGGAGGTAAATTACATAGGTAATTCGTAAAGGTGTAAAAGGAGAACCATAAACACAAGGAGGTAAAAAATGCGAAAATATAAGAGAGGTATCGCCATTTTTACAATCGCGGTTATGATGTCTTATGTTTTACAAGGTTTCTTTTCCCCATTAACGGCGAATGCAGCGAGTGTCAGCGGCGACCCAATTTATTTAGATGAAAACCAGCCAATCAATGTGAGAGTGGCTGATTTGCTAAGTAAAATGACTACCGATGAAAAACTTGGACAAATGATTCAAGCTGAAAAAGCCTCTATTACACCAGCACAAGTGAAACAATATAATATTGGCTCTGTGCTAAGCGGAGGCGGTTCATTTCCAAATGGTAAACAGGCAGACAGTTTACCAGATAATTGGAAAAAATTAGTGGATGGCTATCAAGATGCTGCATTAGGGACACGGCTTGGGATACCAATTATTTATGGTGTCGATGCCGTTCATGGAAACAACAATGTGATTGGTGCCACTATTTTCCCTCATAATATCGGATTGGGTGCTGCCAATAACGTGGCGTTAACAAAAGAAATTGGCGCTGCATCTGCCGCTGAAATAAAGGCAACAGGTATCCATTGGGACTTTGCTCCGACAACAGCTACTGCCCAAGATATTAAATGGGGCAGAACTTATGAGGCTTTCTCGGATAATGCTAATATCTCAGCCCAATTAGGCGCCGCCTATATTAAAGGTTTGCAAGGAGAGAACCCCAGTGCAGATTTAGCAAAGAATAATACGGTTGTAGCAACAGCTAAACATTTTATCGGGGAAGGATATACAGATAACGGGAAAAACAAAGGAAATATCTCTTCTCTTACAGAGGATGAAATTCTGGCTAAAGAATTAAATATTTATAAACAAGCTGTTGATGCCGGTGTTCGGACCGTTATGGCATCATATCATAGTATCCAAGGATTAAAGATGCATGCAAATAAACGGCTGCTTACGGATGTCTTAAAAGGGGAATTAGGTTTTGATGGTTACGTCATAACGGACTATAATGGCGTAGATCAAATTAGTGTTGACCAGGACGGCAACCCTGTAAGCGGTTTGAAAAATCAATTGAAAACTGCCGTTAATGCCGGTGTCGATATGTTCATGCAGCCGCAAAACTGGCAGACAGCTCTTGGTCATTTAAAGACATTGGCTGCCGATGGCGATATCAAAATGGACCGTATTGATGATGCTGTATCAAGAATTCTTAAGGTGAAATTTGAAGCAGGGTTATTTAAAAATCCAAAGACAGATCCAAGTTTAGCCAAGGAGTTTGGCAGTAAAGAACATAAAAAGATTGCACGTCAAGCTGTAGGAGAATCTCTTGTTCTATTAAAGAACGATGTGGTCAATGGTTCACCGATTATGTCTCAATTAAGTAAGATGAATAAGGTTTTTGTTGCTGGTTCGAGTGCCGACGATATTGGTATGCAGTCAGGAGGCTGGACCATCAGCTGGCAGGGCAGTGCTGGTAAGACTACACCCGGTACTACTATATTGGATGGTATCAAGGAAAAGGTTGGAGCAGATAAGGTAACCTATAATAAGCATGGGCGTGGCGCCGCGGGGCATGATGTCGCGATTGTTGTCATCGGAGAAAATCCTTACGCCGAAAGCAATGGGGATACCAGTGAAATAAAACTATCCTTTGAACAAGAGCAAACGATTCAAAATATCCGTAATGCAGATCAAGACATTCCGATTGTGGTTATTCTAGTTTCAGGCAGACCTATGATTATCACAGACGAGCTGAAAGATTGGGCTGGCGTGGTGGCTGCCTGGCTGCCTGGAACAGAAGGCGGCGGTGTTGCAGATATCTTGTTTAATGACAGCAACGATTTCAAAGGGAAATTGCCGATTCGCTGGCCATTCTTTATGGAAGCGTATCCATCCTTTTATGGAGAGCAAAGTGAAAACTTCTTATTTAATACGGGATATGGTTTAGTAAAGGGTGAGCAAACACCTAACCTCCCTGAACCACCTGAAAAACCAACTGTCGAAGGACATGCCATTCCGGGTAAAATTGAGGCAGAGGATTGGTTAACGCAATCCGGAGTGGATACGGAACAGACTCAAGATGAAGGCGGCGGTCTAAACGTTGGCTGGGCTGATCCGGGAGACTGGATTGACTATCAGGTTAATGTTAACGAGCCGGGAAGCTACAATATCGATGTTCGCTATGCAGCAAATGAAAAAACAGGCCTAAAATTCATAAATGAAAAGGGCAAAAATATTGGTGAAATGTCAGTTTCCAGTACTGGGGGCTATCAAAGTTGGAAGACATTCACCATTAAGAATGTTGTATTAGAAAAAGGGAATCAAAAACTTCGTGTCTCATATACGGGTGGGGCCTTAAACCTTAACTGGTATCAATTTACCAGAACGGGAGATATACCCGCCGATTACAACCCTAATCCAGACCCGCCGGCATTACCGGAAGATGACGTTGCAGCAGTGGTAAAAGATAATGCTGTAGAAAACTGGGTGACAGTAGCGAGAGATTCACAAAATATGGGGTGGTATTATAACTCTCGCTGGCAAGAGGGAGATCCTAAACTAGAGAAGCAAGAAAATATTAATATCATGCAGCAAGTGGACGAATCAAGTGTAAATACTTTTCATATTGATCCTACTCAAAAATTTCAATCGATTATGGGAATTGGGTCTTCCGTTGATGAGGCTACGATTTACAACATGTCGAAAATGAGTGAGGAGAAGCGCTACGAACTGTTAAAGCAATTGATTGACCCTGTTGAGGGTGTTGGCATGAGCATGATGAGGCTGACGATGGGAACATCTGACTTTACAGCCCGAGAATTTTATTCTTATGATGATATGCCTGCTGGTAAGACAGACGAAAAACTAGAACATTTTTCGATTGAAAAGGACCGCCAGTTTCATATTATTGACACCGTTAAGCAAATGAAAGAAATTAATCCTGCTATCAAGTTTTTTGCATCGCCATGGAGTCCACCAGGCTGGATGAAAACATCAGACAGTATGATTAAGGGTTCACTTAAAGAGGGATATGAAGAAATACTGGCTGAATATTATTTGAAATATTTCCAGGCCTATCGCGCAGAGGGAATTGAAATTGAAGCGATGACGCTTCAAAACGAACCACTTCTTGAAATTGACTATCCAAGTATGCATTTACCATGGAAACAGGCGGTAAAAGTGTCCAAGCATTTAAGAGAAAAGCTTGATGCTAACGGGTTCAAGCATGTGAAACTATGGATGTTTGATCATAATCCATCTGATGCACAAGCGTATGCAGCGAATTTTCTAAAAGATGCAGATGGCTATGCAGCGGTTGAAGGTACTGCCTTTCATGATTATGGCGGTGATTTGTCCGAAATGACAAAACTGCAAAAGCAATTTCCTGACAAGAATGTTTATTTAACTGAACGTTCCGTATGGGGAACTAATGGAGCCGACCGTATTGCCCAGTACTTCAGGAACTATGCAAGAAGCTATAACTCTTGGGTTGTCATGCTTGATAGTGATATTAGTACCCATCAATGGGTAGGTACACCAGATCCGACAACCATTGTTCAGGATTCCGCTAATCCGGATAACTATTGGCTGACTCCCGAATATTATATCAGCGGGCACTATTCGAAGTTTGTTAAACCGGATTATATCCGTATTGGAAGTGATTATGGTTCAGCTGATACAGTAACCAATGTCTCCTTCATGAGTCCTGATCAAAAGGAAATCGTAACAGTTGTTACTAATCAAACCAAGCAGGCTCAAAAGTTCAAGCTGGTTTCTGAGGGTACCCAGTTCATTGCGACTTTACCCGCCAATTCAGTTGCTACTTATCGTTGGGACCGTTTAGATGCACATAAGGTACCCGGTAAGATGAAAGCAATTGATTATGATCAAGCAGAAGGCAGCTTTACGACAAAAGATGGTTATATCGGAGAAATTAACAAGCAAAGTGAAGTGACCAAGTTAGATTACCTTTTAAATGTTAACGAAGCCGGTGACTATTACGTTGACTTTGGGTTTGCCGGGTATAAAGAAAAACCGCAGCTCGATCTTGCTATAAATGGTGAATTGGCAGGAACCATAAACCTTCAATCAACGGGCTGGTGGGAAAATTGGGCGAAAAAACGAATTCAGTTACACTTAAACAAGGGAATCCAACGTTTAACCATTACCGCTCACGAAACTGATTATAATTTTAACGATATCACGTTTACAAAAATCACGAATGATATTCATACCATTCCAGGCAGGATTCAGGCAGAGGAATTTACGGATGCCAGCGGTATACTTGTCCAAGATCTTGATAAAGGGTTAAGTGTGGGCTACTTAGATCCGGGCGATTGGCTCGATTATCAGATTAATGTCAATGAATCCGGTACCTATAAAGTAACTTATCGTTATGCATCTGGTAATCCCAATCCCAGCTTGGAGTGGATCGTAGATGGTCACTCAATTCATACGGCTGCTTTAAACAGCACGGGAGGCTGGGATACCTACAAACTGGCAAATGATGAAATTACCTTGACTGCGGGTAACCATGTATTGAGACTTCAAGTTCGGGAAGGAATGAACATCGATTGGATTTCAGTAGGGACAACCTTATCACTAGAAAAGTCCACAATCACCGAAGGAGCCGAAGATGGCCATATCGTTGATGTCTTTGTTGAAAACGATACATTTGTAAACGAATTAGATATAAACGAATGGAAACTCAATGGTCCAAAGGGTACAACCATATCAAAAGTGGAGCGAATAAGTGATAATCATGTTAAGGTTACCTTATCTGGTAATCGAACGGTTGATTATGATACTGATATAATTGCTAAATTAACTGTTAGTCAAAATCAGTTTGAGGGCTGGGCTAAATCCGGATCTACAGCAGCTTTCGACATTAGTGAAACGGTCGTATTTAAGGCAATAGATGATATAGAAAGTATTACTGTAGAACCTAAAACACAACAAGCCGGTGATGGCGAGCTAACAGTAACGATTTCAGGCGGTACTTTTACAGAGGAAGCTGTTCAACAAATCAGCTTAACAGGTAAAGCTGTTACAAATGGAAACATTGTTCTTTCAGAAGTCATCTATAACAGTCCGACCAAAGTAACCATTAAGTATTCTCAGGATGACAGGCCTATTTATGAAGATGTAACCCTGACAGTCAATGTTCCTGTGGAAGCTTATGATGATTCAACCAATGGAACCACTCTAAGTGATACATTCATTTTACTGGGAACGACGAATCAGGAAGAAGCGACAGCGATTCCAGGTGAAATCAACCTTGAGAAAGATTTTTATAAACTCAGCGGTGTTAGTTTCGCAAATGGTCCAAGCGATACCAGAAAAATCACGGATGTACAATCAGGTGATTGGATTGAATATGTAATTGACGTCCCTAAAGATGGTCAATATGTTTTAACACTGGGCGTTGTGACAAATTCCGATGTTGGTGAGGGAATTGTTTTTAAGAGTGAAAATGGTGATACATTAGCAGCCTTCACTATTCCGAATATATGGGGGGCATGGTCTGAAGTAAAACAAACTGTATCGTTGCCATCAGGAAAGCAGAAAATTAGAGTCTTCGCTGCTAACGGTGGCTTTGAATTAAATAAGATAAAGTTTGAAAAATTACAAGCCCTTCACTCGGATGAAGATGTTATTAAGGTAGAGGCAGAAGATTACTATAATGCCAGTCAAGCGATCATTCAACCTGGCTCAACACGCACCAATATTGGCTATACGACGGCTAATGGGTGGATAGATTACTTGATCAATGTTCCACCAGGAAATTATAAAGTGACCTACCATTACTCAACAACAGAAGGCGGCGTTGGTGCCCGGGCATCAGTGGGCAACAACCAGGTTACTACGAATTTAACCAGTACTGGAGACTGGGGAGCATACCAAAATGCGTCTTCCGGAAATACTCTTTACATTCCAAAGGGTGATCAAACAGTAAGGATGGAAGTTCTGGTAAATGGATTTAACTTGGATTGGTTTGAATTAGAAATGGTGGATCCAGAAAATCCGGGACCAACCGATCCAGGACCAACCGATCCGGGACCAACCGATCCAGGACCAACCGATCCAGGACCAACCGATCCAGGACCAACCGATCCAGGACCAACCGATCCGGGACCAACTGATCCGGGAACAACCGATCCAGGAACAACCGATCCAGGAACAACCGATCCAGGAACTAGCCCAGGAACTGACCTGGGGAATGGTACCCAATCAGGTAATGGTCAAGACCATGAGGACAAGCTTCCTAATACTGCGACATCAATGTTCAACAATATTCTTGCTGGTTTAGTTTTCTTCCTAATTGGAGGATTCCTCTATACCAGAAATAGAAGAAATACCGCTAATAAATAACTGAAAAAACCCAGGTTACAGAGTTTATTCTTGTAATCTGGGTTTTTTATTATTTTGCTATTTTAGTTTTTTTCTGAAATTGAGATGGAGTAATTCCAGTCCATTTTTTAAACGTGCTGCTAAAATGGCGTTCGTCGTTGTAGCCAATTTTATTAGCAACCTCGTAAACTTTGTAATTCTTGGTTAGTAGAACTTTGGCTTGTGATATGCGGTATTGGTGTAAATAATCTAAGAAGTTTACACCTAGTTCCTGTTTAAATAATGAACTCAAGTATGCACTAGATACAAATACCTCATTTGCAACTGACTCCAGAGATAAATTCCCGTTATATCTCTCTTCAATAATTGTTTGAGCTCTTTGAACTGTACGATGAATAGATTTCTCTGCCGTTAGTATATCAAAGACATTTTGGAATATTTTTTTTAGAATCGATGACATATCATCAAATGTTCTCATTGATGGCATTTGTTCAATCCAGTTAATCAAATCAACTTCCCATTCAATTTTGGTCAGCGTATTTCCTTGAACAAATTTTTGCATCTCGACAATTAATGTAAAAGCCTTTAAGTTGACTTGTTCTTTATGGTAAAAGGTCTTCTCTTCAAGATAACTCAACCAGCTTTCTAACTTATCTAAGGCAGAATCATACTGTTTATTATACATATGGGAGATTATTTCATCCTCTAGTATAGCTAGTTCTTTATCATGGAGGATTTGTTTTTCTACTGGGTCATTTTCTTTCTTATGAAAGAAAAAGTTATTTTCTTGGTGGTAATATTGCTCATCCAGTACGTGCTGTGCCTCCAAATACGATTTATGAATTTCGGTAATCGATTCTTTTGGATCACCAACTCCTATATATATAGGTAGCTTTAAATAAATTTGAAAGTTTTCTACCAATTGGTCAAGGAATTTTTTTAGTTTGTTAGGATGATGAGAGTCATTAATATTTCCAACCCATACAAGTGCATTTTGGTCAAAAATTACTTCTAACTTGTTATTATAATAGGCTGACAATGTTTCTGCAGCAATATTCATACAAGTGAATTTTAATAATTCATAATCGTCAATAATATATTGATCTTTTTGTTGTGGTGTAAGCCAGACCATGCCCACGTGGAGAGGTTGATTATTATTTATTTTCATCTTTAGCTTAGGAATTATTTCTACCCTGTTCCCAAATTGAGAACCTTCCTGAAAATGAAACCATTTTGTAAGTGTTTCTACTTTATCAAGACAAATACTTTTATCTGTATAGTGTTCTAACAAATTAAGTTGTTCATCCATCCACTTTTTTTGCTCTAATTTTTGTTTTGCTTTAAGAACAGCATTTAATATCTCTGTGGGTTGAGCTGGTTTCAGAATGTAATCAAATACATTTAATAGGATTGAGTGTTTGGCATAATTGAAATCTTCGT
Organism: Neobacillus novalis NBRC 102450; assembly: GCF_001591805.1. Lineage (GTDB taxonomy): Bacteria > Bacillota > Bacilli > Bacillales > Cytobacillaceae > Neobacillus > Neobacillus novalis. Next base: position 32,738 of record NZ_BCVP01000017.1, read on the forward strand.
ATCCTGTTAGAATAATGGCCTCAAATGAAAAGCCATTTTCTTTTGCTAGTTCGATAAATGTTAAACCACTCATTTTTGGCATCTGAATATCGGTTAAGATAATATCCGGTTTAATAGATTCCATAAGGTTAAGCGCTTCTTCTCCATTGGAAGCCTCTGCACTAATTTTAATATTATGTACATCCCAATCAATAGTTGAAATAATGCCTTCACGAATTGTTTTTTCATCTTCTACTACCATTAGCTTAAGCATTTCTTCACTCCCTTTACTAATAATAACTATGAAAATGGAAGTTTGATTATTTATATCTTGTTTATCGATGATAATGGGAGAGTCATTTTAATCTTGGTTCCTAGGCCATATTCACTTTCTATCGTCATATTTGCTTGATTTCCAAAAGTGATTTTTAAGCGCTCCATAATATTCAAAAGGGCGTATCCCGGTCGGTTATTAGAACTCAACGTGCTTTCCTTCAATTGATTTGATTGTAGATAGGAATTGATTTTTTTTAGTTTGTCAGTTTCAATCCCGCAGCCATTATCTACTACGTTAATCAATAGTTGATCCTTTTCTTGGAAAATATGAATATATATAAAACCATTGTCTTCAAGTAATTCAATACCGTGAATAAGCGCATTCTCTATCAGTGGTTGAATTAATAGTTTAGGAATAAGGAAATCCTTTACATCATCACTTGCATTTATTTCATAAGAGAATTTGTTAGTAAATCGCTTCTTTTGAAGTGTTAGATAGTTTTCAACTAATAGTAATTCATTTTTTATAGGAACAAAATCCTTGCCATCACTTAAACTCAATCGAAAAAACTGGGATAGCGAGTGAATCATGTTAGCTATTGCCGTTTCATTCTTTTTCTGGGCCATCCAAAAGATGGTATCTAAGGTGTTATATAAAAAATGTGGATGTATTTGAGCTTGTAAAAATTTTAACTCTGCCTCTTTTTGACGTAGTTGTGAATGGTAAACATCGTTAATTAACTTCTTTATTTGCTGAACCATTAAATCATAGACGTTTCCAAGTTCACCAACTTCATCCTTTCCATGAAGGTTCACTTTTTGGTTGAAATCCCCGATTTTTACCATAAGCATCGATTTTGTCAGTTTTTTAAGTGGCTTGGTAATAATGGAGGAGATAAACCATGAAATCCACACGCCGACTACAAAACAAAATGCCGTAACAAGAAGTGTCAAAACTTTGATTTTATCTAATTCTTTAAGTAACTCATTTCTAGGTTGAACAAGGAGAACGTCCCATCCGTATTCCGAGCTAGACTTAGCAAATAATAATTGATCGTTCTTTAGTTCAATCGTTCTATCTGAATATACTTTAAAATAGGGAGTATCATCTATAGTTTTGCCTATCCAATTATCATCGGTGGATGTAACTACTTGACTATTTTTATTTACAATAAACAATTGCGCATCATTGTTTAATCCATTTGTAAATTTGTTTCTTAATGTCTGTTCACTGATTCCGATAATAATCATCCCTATGTCTTTTAATGTATAAGAATTTTTTATGACTTTGGTTATAATAATTTTGTTGCGTCGATCACCTTCAAAAACATTCTCTTTTCCTTTTAATAATGTCCAAGAAGGTTTACCTTGTTGTTCAACTGCTAGCTGATAATGCGTAGTTTCTTTGAATTTATTAAATGGCATCGCACTAGTAATCCCCGTTTGATTAACAGCTAATGGGGGGACTTCTTCATTAAAGCTATATAACACTAACGACTGAATATTTCGCTGATTAACTAACAAACGAGAAACAAGCTCATTTATTTGTTGGTGTCTGGATATGGAATCTTCCTCCGGTATGGGATTTAGAAATTGTTGTACGCTGGACAATAGAAAAAGGTAATTTGTAAAATCAATGGCATCACCTGAAATATAATCCAGCTGGTTACTTATTTGATTGGTAAATTCTAGTTGTGATAGATTAATTTTTTCTAACACCTGTTTTTTAGCTGTATAGTAGGAATAACCTCCAGTTATTACAATGGTTATAAGTAATAGTGGTATAAACCAAATGAGGATTTTAAATCGAATTGGCAAGTCAATATAGAGATTTAATAGTTTTTTCCTCTTCATCTATTTGCCTCAATTCTGTTCAAAGCTACCTGTAGTTTAGCGCTTCCAATCAGGACTATTATACTGTATACCCTTGGAATATGGAACCTGCCACCTTGATATAAGTCTTAAAAATGTAAACGTTTTCTAAAAAATGCCGCATTGTTCTCTTCTTCCATAAACCATAAACTAAATGTAGTAACAAAATAAATAGAAAAAAGGTGGGGAAATGATGAAAAAATGGATATTATTACTTTTAACTGCTATTCTCTCTATTGGTTTAGTCGCATGTAGTGACAATACCGGTAGTAAAGAGGGTAGTTCTAAAGATGGGAAAAAGGATGGAGAAAAGGTAACATTAAAATTCTTTACAGCACTTCCAGACCGTGAAACAGGTTTGGGCGGGGTTGAACAAAAAATTATCGATTCCTATATGGAGAAAAACCCAAATGTAAAGATTGAAGTGGAAGCGCTTCAAGATGAGCCGTTCAAAGATAAAATCAAAATTTATTCTTCTACAAAACAATTACCTGACATCATTCAGGCTTGGGGTCAATCCTCTTTTATCGCACCATTAATTAACAACGGTTTGTTATATGAACTAAATCCTGCAGACTTTGAAGATAAGGATTTCATCGAAGGTTCTTTTGATGGATTCTCTAAAGATGGAAAGCTTTACGGAGTACCGAGGAACACGGACTTTTTACCGCTCTTCTATAACAAGCGTCTATTTGAAGAAAACGGTATCGAGCCTCCAAAAACACAAGAAGATTTAATTGCCGTATCTAAAAAGTTTCGTGCGTTAGGAATTAACCCAGTTGCAACTAACGGTATGGACGGCTGGATATTCCCAATGTGGTTTGATTACGCATTACAACGTGAAACTGGTAGCTTTGATTTAATGGATGATGCACTTCACGGTGATAAATCTTATACTGATCCGGCAGTCATTACAGCAGCAAAAAAGATGAAAGAAATAGTAGATGCAGGCGTATTCGCTGATGGTTACTTAACCGCAGATTATGGTACTGCAAGAAACTTATTTGGTCAAGAAAAAGCAGCAATGTATTTAATGGGTGCATGGGAGATGGGTCTAGCTACAGATGAAAACTTCCCTGAAAGTTTTAGAAATAATGTAGGTGTTATCCCTTATCCCGTATCTGATAAATCAAAAGCAGGAGATCTAGTAATCTACCAAGGTGGTGGATATTCCATCTCTAATAACTCAGAACATAAAGAAGAGGCTGTTAAATTCTTAAAGTACTTCTTTGAATCTGAAAATTGGCCGAAGCTTACATGGCAAAGTGGAGCAGGAATGCCAGCACAAAGTTTTGATAAGTATTTAACTGGTAAGGAGTCTACGCTTCAAAAAGAAATGATTGATATTTTCAACAGTGTAACATCTGCTAGTGGTACACCAATTCTTGACGATTCAACACCAGAATTTAAAGAAACAATTATGAGTCTTCACCAAGAGCTATTTACTGGTAAAGTCACACCAAACCAGTTCGGAGAAAAACTGGATGCAGCAGCTAAAAAAGCTCGTGATGCATCAAAATAAAATATCTGAATAATGAAGATGATGGTGCATGTCGTACCATCATCTTCAATATTAAAGGGGTATTGGTATAAGTATTTACAGATGAAATGAGTGGTAGAAATGAATAAGTTGATGTCTGATAAAAAAACGATCTTCTTACTGGTTGCACCAGGTTTTCTGATTCTTGTTTCGATGATTATTTTTCCAATCGGAATGAGCATCTATTATGGGTTTACAGACTGGGGCGGGATAGGAGATTATAACTTTATTGGTTTTGAAAACTTTAAAAATATTCTTTTTAGTGATGAAATATTTAGAACATCTTTGATAAATGCCCTGCTTTTAACAGTGGCAACAATCCTCATTCAGCACCCAATAGCCATTTTCTTATCGATATTAATTACGCATTGCGGAAGATGGGAAAAGGTATTGCGAACAATCCTATTCATCCCTGCAATTATCTCTGTCGTTGTAACGGCAAAATTATGGGCAAGTATCTATAACCCACAATACGGGTTGCTTAACAACATACTAGATTCAATTGGATTATCTTCGTTAAAACAGGATTGGTTGGGTAATCCCGATCTAGCTATATGGTCTGTTATTATTGTAACCATTTGGCAAGGGTTCGGATACGCATTTTTACTCTATTATGCTGGCTTAAAGGGGGTGCCAGATGAACTTTATGAGGCTGCGAAGATCGATGGCGCAAATCCATTTCAATTATATACGAAAGTTGTCATACCACTATTAGCGCCAATGATGCGTGTTGCTATTATTATTGCTGTTATTTCATGTTTAAAACAAATGGAAGTAGTCTACTTAATGACAAATGGCGGTCCGGGAAATAGTACGCAATTTCTAGGTAATTACTTGTATCAAACAGCATTTTCATATGCTAAATATGGGTATGGTAATGCCATTTCTGTGCTATTTGTCATCGTTGTACTAATTATCACAGTAGTGTTAAACAAAGTTCTTAAAAGAGATGTTGGTGAATACTAGTGGGAAATCAAATGAATACAAACTCAAAACTAAATATCTCACAGAAGAGAAAAAGGAAACCACCAAAAGTGGGGAAAGTAATCCTTTACACTTTTATGGCGATTGTAGGAATTTTACAGCTCTTCCCATTACTTTGGTTGTTTGATTATTCCTTGTTAAAGAGTGGTAATTTCTTTGGAGATGCCGTTTTTCAATTCCCTTCCCCACCACAATGGGATAACTATGTTAAGGCTTTTACTCAAGGGCATGTTCTGCCGTATTTCTTTAATAGCTTGTTAGTTACACTTGTTTCTGTTGCCATTACTGCAGTTGTTTCTATTCTCCTTGCATATGCGTTCACAAGGATGAAGTGGAAATTTAATGTGTTATTTATGAATATCATCTTATTAGGTATGATGATTCCGATTCATGCTACCTTATTACCAAACTTTATTATCTTTAATCAAGTTGGTTTGCTAAATAGTTATTGGGCTTTAATATTACCATATACTGCTTTTAATATTCCGATTAGTATGTTTATCGTTTCAGGGTTTATGGAAACCATTCCTAAGACAATTGAAGAGGCTGCGGTTATTGACGGATGTAGTATCTGGGGCATCCTTTTTAAAATTATCTTACCAATCACTAGGCCGGCTATTGCAACAATCAGCGTTGTCAACTTTATAAACTGCTGGAATGAATTTATTATGGCTTACACATTTATCACACTGGATAAATTTAAAACATTGCCGTTCTCTATTATTCAGTTTGTTGGACAATATTCTTCTAACTATGGAGCACAATTTGCTGTCATGTCTTTAATTGCGATCCCATCTATTATCATCTACCTAATCTTTACTGATGAAATAAATAAAGGTTTAATGTCTGGTTCTGTTAAAGGATAAAACTAAAAAGGAGGGGATGAAAAATGGCTATGGGCAGCTTATCATCGTGGTTATACAGGATGTGTGAGTGGATAACGCGGTTAGTTTATGTCAACTTATTATGGATTGGATTTAGTTTGCTGGGCCTCCTCCTTTTTGGTGTAGGACCAGCAACATCCTCCATGTTTATGATTATTCGTAAATGGGTGATAGGTCAGGAAGATGTGAAAGTTTTTTCAAGCTTTTGGAGAGCCTATAAAAAGGACTTTTGGAAAGCTAATCTGCTAACATTGTTTCTTGTAGCCGCTGGATTCTTACTATACCTAGACTATAAATTTATCGGAAATCTTGAAGGCTGGTATACAACTATTTTGTCAGGATTACTATTATTACTAACTCTATTGTATATAGTAACACTAGTTTATATTTTTCCTGTTTTTGTTTTGTTTCAACTAAGGCCGTTACAATATATAAAATATGCCATTCATTTTGGTGTCTCTTCACCACTATCAATGCTATTAATCATCAGCAGCGCATTGTTTATGTATTATCTTACTGTTAATATCCCGGCAACCTTTCCATTTTTGTCAGGAAGTGTTATTAGTATTGTCATTATGAAGCGGGCCCAAAAAACCTTTAGTAAATTAGAAGATAAGTATGTTACTTCTTAAAAAGTGCCTTGCATAAGTGTAATTCGAAGTCATAAAAAACTAAGGAGGTTACAAAATGAGTAAAACTAGTTTACCAAAAAACTTTTTATGGGGTGGTGCGGTAGCTGCCCACCAATTAGAAGGAGGATGGGATAAAGGTGGAAAAGGACCTAGTATTGTAGATGTTTTAACTGCAGGCGGAAGAGATAACCCTCGAAGAATTACGGACGGTGTGTTAGAAGGGGAAAATTACCCGAATCATGAGGCCATTGATTTTTACGGGAATTATAAAGAAGATATAGCATTATTTGCTGAAATGGGCTTTAAATCTTTCCGTACAAGTATTGCTTGGACAAGAATTTTTCCTAAAGGGGATGAAGTAGAGCCTAACGAAGAAGGGCTGCAATTTTATGATGATGTATTCGATGAACTGTTAAAGCATGGAATTGAGCCGGTTATTACGTTGAGTCACTTTGAAATGCCGTATCATTTAGCAAAAGTATACGGTGGCTTTACTAATAGAAAGGTAGTTGACTTCTTTGTAAGGTATGCTGTTGCTGTAATGGAACGATATAAAGACAAGGTTAAGTATTGGATGACTTTTAATGAAATTAACAATCAGACAAATACCTCTTCCGATATCTTTGGTTGGACTTGCTCTGGCATAAAGTATTCAGAATATGAGAATAAGGAAGAAACGATGTACCAAGTTGCCCATCACGAATTGGTTGCTAGTGCGCTTGTGGTAAAGAAAGGGAAAGAGATCAACCCTGATTTTCAAATTGGATGTATGGTCGCATTTGTTCCGTTCTACCCCTATTCTTGTAACCCTGATGATATTATGATTGCAGCAGAATCGATGCATGAAAGATTCTTTTTCCCTGATGTCCATGTAAGGGGGTATTATCCAAACTATGTGTTAAAAGAGTGGGAGCGTAAAGGCTATAAGATTGCCATGCAGCCTGAAGACAGCCAAATCCTTAAAGAAGGAACAGTAGATTTCATCGGACTAAGCTACTATATGTCTAATGCTGTTAAAGCGGATGCGAAAACGGACACTAGCAAATCGCTGGATGGTGCTTCACAACATTCCGTTCCGAATCCGTATGTAAAAGCAAGCGATTGGGGCTGGCAAATTGACCCTGCAGGATTAAGATATACCTTAGTTACGTTATATGAGAGATATGAACTGCCATTATTTATTGTAGAGAACGGTTTTGGCGCAGTAGATGTGGTGGAGGAAGACGGCAGCATTCAGGATGACTATCGAATTGAATATTTAGGTTCCCATCTCAAAGAAATGAAAAAAGCCGTTGAAATGGACGGAGTTGACTTAATAGGTTATACAGCATGGGGCTGTATTGATGTCGTTTCGTTTACAACAGGTGAAATGAAAAAGCGTTACGGCTTTATCTACGTTGATAAAAATAACGACGGAACCGGAACGTTAAAAAGAAGCAAAAAGAAATCATTTGATTGGTATAAAAATGTCATTGCTACTAACGGAGAAACGTTTTAAATGGTCCAATTTTAAAATAAGAAGGATGGTTCCGTTTTGGAAAAGAAATATATTGCTTTTGATGTTGGCGGTACTAAAGTAAAGCATTCAGTAATGTTTGAGGATGGTACGATTATTGAAAAAGGTCAATATAACACACTAACTTCAGACCTAGATCAATTTCTATCAGAAATGGTTTTCACTGTTGAAGAATACAAATACTCTCATCAAGTAAGCGGAATTGGAATTAGTATGCCAGGGTTTATAGATATTACGACTGGGTATTCTGAAACTGCAGGGAATGTAGCAGCTCTAAAAGGAAAGAATATAAAATCATTACTTGAAGAAAGAGTGGACATACCTGTAGAGGTTGAGAATGACGGAAATTGCGTGGCATTAGCTGAACTGTTGAATGGAAATGCGATCGACAGTAAGAATTTTATTTGTGTAACGATAGGAACTGGAATAGGCGGCGGAATCGTTATTGATGGGAAAATTCTTCACGGTCATTCGTTCAGAGGTGGAGAGTTCGGATTTATGATTACTGAAAGAGGAAATAAAGGAAAAGAAATTTGGCATCATAATGGAGCTACAAGTAGTTTGATAAATGATTATAAAAAATTAAAAGGAATAAATATCGAGGAGAATTTAGAAGGTCATGTTATTTTTGAGGAAGCAGTTCATGATGGACAAGTGAATCATTTGATTGAAAACTGGCTGAATCATGTTAGCTCTGGAATATTTAATTTAGCAGTGACCTTAAATCCAGAAAAGATCCTAATCGGCGGTGGTGTAAGCGCTCAAAATGAACTAATTGAGCGTATTGAGGCAAAATTAGAACAATTGGATTTCTGGAAGGATTTCAGAGTACCAATAACTATATGTAAACATAGGAATGATGCAGGAATGTTAGGTGCAGTAAAACATTTCTTAAACAGACATGAAACTAGTTAACTATATTTGCAAAAAGGGAAGTAGGCAGCAAATTCTTAGGAAGGTTATGAGTTTCGTACCTGTCGATAAGCACAACATCGACGAGACCATTATAAAGGATGGTTTCCATTCAAGGGAAGATGTTTATAAATAGGTGTCAGGCACCATGTGAAAAATTCACATGGTGCCTGACACCCTTTTTACTATATTCATAGTTGATTTATGCGTTCAATGCCAGTTGGATCATCAGTTCGATTCCAGCGGGAATGGCTGCTTCGTCGATGTCGAATTTAGGATGGTGGTGCGGGTATTGGCTTTTTTCGCTTTGCATGCCGACGTTGATGAAGGCTCCGGTCTTTTCCTTTAAATAATAGGAGAAATCCTCTGCACCCATCACTGGTTCCTTTTCCACGAAGACCTCTTCGCCAAAGGATTTTATAATGATGTCTTTAGCAACAACGCATGCCTCTGGATGATTGTACAACGGCGGCGTTCCTTCAATAAAGTGGTAGTGGCCTTTTGCGCCAAAGCTTGCACAAATCGATTCCGTTAATTGAGCAGTTTTTTTATGCATCAACTCTGCTCCATCAAACGTCATCGCCCGAATCGTGCCTTGCAGTGTAACCTTTTCGGGAATAACGTTATAGGAATTGCCCGCCTGCATCCCGCCAAACGATATCACGCCTGCATGCAGCGGGTTCAAACTTCTGCTGACAACCGATTGAAAGGCCTGAATCAGGTGGGTCGCTATGTAGATCGGGTCCACTGTTTGATGCGGATAGCCGCCGTGTCCGCCTATTCCTTCAATCGTAATGTCAAAATCATCGCTTGAGGCCATGGCATAGCCGGTGGCAAAGCCAATTTTTCCAAGAGGTATACCGGAGATATAATGAATGCCATAGATGACATCGACTCCGTCCAGTACCCCCTCTTTTACAAGCTGCTGCGCCCCGCTTGGTGATGCTTCCTCTGAGCTTTGAAAAATCAAGACGATATTATTTTTTACGAGATGTGGATTTTCACTCATCCATTTGGCAGCTGCAAGCAACGTTGCAGTATGACCATCATGGCCGCAGCCGTGCATAACGCCGGGGACGGTTGAAATATAAGGCTTGTGGTCTCCTTCTTCATGAAGCGGAAGAGCATCCATATCGGCTCTAAGCGCAATGGTTTTGTTTCCTTCCGTTCCTTTAAAAAAGGCAACCACATTTGGTGCTGAAAATCTGGAATCTATCGGAATACCAAATTCAGTTAACTTCTCTTTAACATGAGCAGCTGTCTTATATTCTTGTCCTGATAGCTCAGGGTGCATATGAAAATGTCGGCGCTGCTGAATGGTCCAGGCGACGAGCTCTGAATCTATTAATTTTGTCTGTAACATGATTGCTCCTCCAAATGGCTATTTTTCTAAAAATAGCAGTGAATTTTTATGCAATAATTGTAATTTATATTCAGTGGAAATGCAACTAAAAAACAACTAGTAAGAAGTGTCAACCACTAATTGAACAGATCCATCCGTAATGGCCACGAAGAGGGAGATGCCTGACATTTATTGAAGAGCCAACATGCAGATCAGAACGCGAATATTGGTGCTAGATATTACTGTTTTCAAATTTTCACCATATGATGTCAGGTGCCAATTTCAAATTTATTCCAAAAAATATCCGTGAATCTCCGGCAGCGTTCATGGTCTTTTGTTTGGAGGGCGATTTCAATCTTCAGTGTGACAGCCAAGTTGCTTTGAACATAGAGCATATCTCGAAAGGCATCGACCGCGCCGCAAAACTGAGGGTAAAAGCAATCACCGGTGCCCATTACCGCCGTTACCGTTCTATGACACTCCTGGGTTTCAAAAGCTCGATACAACGCCATCATTTCTCCAGGGATTTCCCCATGCCCCCATGTATAGGTTCCAACAATGACCCCATCAAATGTGGGTAAATCTTGCAAAGGGAATTGTTCAACCCGAAACAGACGGACCTCTATTTTTTTCTCAAAAAATAAATCCCTTATGAAAAGAACTAGTTCTTCTGTATTGCCCGTTTTTGAGGTATACACGATTGCGAGCTTCATAGTTCATCGAAGCCATTCGATTGCGTTACCTTCGCATAGGACCGTGATTTTTGTTCAAAGAAATCCGATTTAGTTCCGTTCATCATGTCATCGCTGAACACATGAATCCATGGCATCGGATTGGTTCGCTCCTCATAAAGATTCGCTAAGCCAAGCTGGCGCAACCGTTTATTAGCCAGGTATTCCGTGTAATCATCGTACTCATCCAAATCAATTCCCGTAATATCTTTAAGGATGAAAGTGGCCCACTCTTTTTCCAGCTCGACGGCTTGTCCAATGGTTTTATAGACATAGTCGATATTTTCCTGATGATTCAATTCTGGATTTTCTGTTAACAGAATCCGGATAAACTGGGCGATGAAATATGCGTGCTGCATCTCATCCCGCTGGATGTAGCTGATCATCGTACTCGTTTTCAGCATTTTTTGCTGACGGGCAAGGTGATAGAAAAAGGCAAATCCCGCATAAAAATAAATCCCCTCGAGATTGATCGAATTGACCGCTAGTTGAAATAAATGCTGTGGTGTCGGATTCTCGCGAAAGCTTTCATAAGCCTGCAAAATCAACTGGTTCCGTTTTTGCACGATGGGGTCACTTTTCGCTTGATTGAACCGGGCCTTTTGCTCGCTTAAAGGGACAAGTGAGCTAAGGATGTAAGAATAGGATTCATTATGAACCGCTTCCTGCTGAGCAATGACGGCAAAAATCGCCTTAAAGCTGGAATCGGTCACATAATCCATCACTTGAGTCATCGTTGGTGTTTGCAGACTATCTAACGAGGCCAGCTGGGTATTGATCCTTAGAAAGACATCTTTCTCGGCCGCACTAAGCAGATCCCATTGTTTAATATCATCCTGCATATTAATTTCCTGTGCCTTCCAAAAATTCCCCAATAAGGTTTGATACAAATCGTACATCTTCGGGTAGGCGATGTCATTCCAGTTCAGCAGGCCGGAAGATTCACCGTTAATGATCCCGGTTGATTTATTAGGAAACTCGGGGTTCAACAATTTTATTTTTGCTAATGGTGCATGAATATCCATCTGAAAAACCCTCCTATTTAGCTTTGGCACGCTTCACATTCTGCTATCTCTGCTTGTGAGGTACTTCGAACGTAGTACGTTGTTTTTAGCCCATGCTTCCAAGCTTCCAAATGCAGGTTTAGTAATTCTTTGGCTTTAATATCATGACGAACATAAAGGTTGAAGCTGATCCCTTGGTCGATGTGGCGCTGGCGGGCGGCGTTTTGTTTAATGCTCCATACTTGATCTAATTCATGTCTTGCCCGGCGATAATATAGGTATGTTTTATGATTCAAGTCCGGTGCTGTGACTTTAAATTTAAAATTCTTCTTCTCTTCGGCATATTCAACGGAATAGATTGGGTCGATCCCATCTGTGGAGCCGCCGATTTTGGCGGTTGATGAGTTAGGAGCCACGGCCATTAACCAACCGTTGCGGATTCCATGTTCATTGATCTCCTCCCGTAACTCCATCCATCTTTCCGAACGATAATTTTTACGCTCAAAATAGGCCCCCGTTTGCCACTCAGATCCTTGAAACTCCCGATAGGCGCCTTTTTCGATTGCCAATTCCTTAGAGGAGCGGATTGTATAGTAGGCAATGTCCTCATACAGTTGGTCAGCAAATTCCACCGCGGCCTCTGACTCCCAGTGAATGCCTTCAAGGGCAAGCAGATGATGCCATCCGAACGTTCCGAGACCAATGGCTCTGAACTTTTGATTTGTAATCTGAGCCTGTCCAACCGAGATCGTATTTAATTCAATCACATTATCCAACATTCTCACTTGAATGCCGATCAAACGCTCGAGAACATTGGCCGGTACCGCTTTTGCCAGATTGATAGAAGACAAATTACAAACCACGAAATCACCGGGCTTCCGGACGATGACGATATTGCCGTCTTCATCCTGATATTCGTTTACAATCGTTGTCGCCGACATGTTTTGTGCAATTTCCGTGCATAGGTTGCTGCAATAAATCGAAGTGCGGCCCGCTCCTGCCAGGTGCTTATTAGGATTTTGTCTGTTTACTTCGTCACGGTAGAACATGTAAGGGGTACCCGTTTCCAACTGGGACACCATAATCCGAGCCATAATATCCATCGCCCGGTACGATTTCCTTGGCAGCAGCGGATGATTCACAGCCTCTTCGTATTTTTCAGCAAAAAAGTGACGGTCGGTTTCATCATAAAAATCTTCTAGTCCGAGCGGATTCCCGTTTTCATCCTTCCAGCCCATATAATGCTTCACTTGATGGGGACAAAAGGTATGCCACTCGCCGATACTCCTGCCGTTCTCATCTGTTTCCTGCAGTTTTTTCATAAAATGATCGGGTATGGACACACCGGTAAAAATATCATGGGCTTTACGGCGCTCATCACCATTATTCGTTTTCAAATCAAGAAAGCCGTTCATAACATCTTTATGGAAGACATCCAAGTACACAGCAATCGCGCCTTGGCGCTGGCCAAGCTGGTCGACGCTCACTGCAGTATTATTGACCAGCTTGATCCACGGAACAACCCCTGAAGAGTTGCCTTTGAATTTTTTAATATCAGAGCCAAGGGCACGGACTTTTCCAAAATAGAGACCAATGCCGCCCCCATCCTTACTCAACCTCGCCGTATCCCAATTATTTAAATAAATACCGTCAAGGGAATCGTCAACGGTATCAATGAAACAAGAGGATAGCTGGCCGAATCTTTTGCCGGCGTTCGCAAGTGTTGGCGTCGCAACGGTCATATAGAGATGACTTAGGGCCCAATATGCTTCTTTTACAAGCTTGAGGCGGTGAGCCGAGTGTTCATGCTGCATGATTGTCATCGCGATAATCATAAAGCGCTCTTGCGGCAGTTCATAGACATTTCGGTCATGGTCTTGAGCGAGATAGCGATCAGCTAGTAAAAATAATCCGATGTAAGTAAATAAGGAATCACGCTCCGGGACGATCGCTTTTGCTAGTTCATCGATTTCCTTTTTTGAGTAGGAGCTTAGAAGATTGCTAGAATAAATGCCGATTTCGGTTAATTGTTTGATTAGGAGGTGAAAATCTCCGTACTTTGCCCATCGGTCATATCCGCGGTTCCCGGCCGCCTTTCGATACAATTCATTCAGAAATAAACCGGCGGAGACAAACGTCCAATCGGGTTGATCCATGGCAATCTGATTGACGGCGTAGAGCAGCGCTTGCTGGTTGGCCTCTGCCTCTGGCACTCTCAGCTCGGCTAGTTGTTTTGTCAGCCGTGTCGGGTCGATCTGATATTTCTTGGCAGCATGATGGATTGATTCTAGTACGTAATGAAGTTCATTGATTGAGTTTGTAGTCATCGTCATATCCCCTTTAACAAAAAAATCCGCTCAAGGGATTTGAGCGGATGAAACGGATCACTAAACAAAAGGAAAAAAAGACATCCTGCCTTTTGCTGCCACCGTTCATCTCCTCAATCCCCGAAGAAGTGAAACTACTTAAGAAAGATAGGTCTCCTGACTTATGCGTCATTCTACTTTGAACCCTTCCCATATAAGCGTCTATTTTCATAAACTCTCTCATACAGTGGTTTGCTCATTTCGTCAGCAATTACAGTTGCGGGGGCAGTTCCGGATTCTCACCGGATTCCCTATTAAGCCGCTAGCGGCATCTGTTCCTAAGGAAAATACAATATATAGTTTTAATTTCGAAAAAATAAACAATATGTAGATGTTTAAGTTAAAATCAATGATAGTATATATAGTTTTATCTTTCAAGTATTTTTTACGAGTCACCATCAAATACGGGATAACAAATACATCCATGAAAGCAAGAAATTTTTTTGTGTATCTTTAAAAACTATTTATAAAGAGATTACAAAATTAAAAATATTTTGTGGTATTATAGACATTGTTCGACATAATGTGACGAAAAAGGGGATGTATCATGCTATCATTTTTCCAGTTAGGTATGAACCATATTTTATCCGGATATGATCACCTACTATTTTTATTCTCTCTGTTAATCGCTAGGCAAACGTTTAAACAATATGCTGCGGTCATTACTTCTTTTACGATTGCACACTGTTTGACATTGACATTAACCGTTCTCAACATCATCAACATCTCTCCAAGCATCGTGGAACCAGCTATTGCCTTAAGCATTTGCTATGTTGCGATAGAAAATATTGTCCGTAAAGAAGTGAGAAGCCGCTGGATCATCACCTTTGTATTTGGGTTAATTCATGGTATGGGTTTTGCTGACCTATTAAAAGGAATGGATTTACCAGCAAAAAACTTAGCCATTGATATATTCAGCTTTAATTTAGGAATCGAATTTATTCAGCTTGCCATTGTTTGCGTCATGTTACCACTGCTATACTTTGTTCGACGTTGGAAATATTCTACTCGAGCAGTAAACGTTTGTTCCGCCGTAGCATTCCTACTTGGTGGTATCTGGTTAACGGAACGACTATTTTTCTAGATATATTAAAATAAACAAAGCCTTGATTCTCCATAAGAAGATCAAGGCTTTGTTTATATCTAAGTCGATTGGGATGATTCGTTATTTTTTACGGATTACGAGGATAACCGCTACTAAAGATAATAAAACAGAAATGACCGATAAAATTAATGGTAGTGAATCAGTTGTTTCAGATGTGGTTTTCGTTTCTTCTGTCTTCGTTTTTTCATCTTGCTGGGTAGCGCTGTGTGAATCATGGTGATCTGTCGACGTACCTGCAACGATGTCCGTGATGGAATGAGGTGTATCTGCACCTTCGTCACCAGTCCATTCCACTACGCTGCCGTCTTTATAGTATTGAAAAGCATCCCAAGTTGCTTTCGTAGCATGATCAGGGTTTTTGGCCACAAAGATAAATGATTGGAATTGGCCGGGCAGGATGCCTTCACCAGTTGCCTCAAATGTAAATGTTGTGACTTTTCCAGCCGCGTCCTTTTCCTCGCTATACTTCCAGCCTGGTACAGGTTGATAGGACATAATTTCTACCCCCGCTGGTGCTTTCATGGTGAGTTTTGTTGTTGGAATTTCTTTTTCAACTGGGACTTTTACGGTATACGTTTCCCAAGCGCCTGTCGTTGAAGTTTTAGGTGCTACGGTCACATGTGCACTAGCGATACTACCAAACAAAAACAGCCCTAAGCATGTTGGTAAAAAGACCTTTAACATTTTCTTTAATGGATTTCTCATTTCATATTCTCCTCTTAGTAAAATTAATAGCCTACTAGATGGTTGTCCTCTATTCTCTAGCTATCTTTTATCATAAAGCGCATTTGTGAAATAAAAATGAAGTTTTTTATATTTTTTGCTTTGTAATAGGTGAATGTTGATTTCCGTTCCAGGCGCGAGCGGTTCGCGGGGCGGGCGGTGAGTCTCCTCGGCGAATTGCGCGCCTGCGGGGTCTCACCTGTCCCGCTGCTCCCGCAGGAGTCTCGCTGTATCTACGTCCAATCAACATTATGATCAAAATCAACAATGTGCTTTAACACAGCCTTTATTAAACAGACTTCTCTTGTTATTTCGAAAATCCCTGACATTTCCATAGTTAATTCATTCAATAAAACTTCACAAATTATTGGTAAGCTAGGTATGATACTTATATTACCAACTAAAAAGTGAGGAATTATCTTGGATGGATATTACGATTATGATCGTAGATGATGAAGAACAGATGAGAGTATTAGTGAAAACATTTTTACAAAATGAAGGATATTCCGTTGTACAGGCAGCTAACGGAATAGAAGCTCTTTCAAAAATCCATAAAATAGCGCCGGATCTAATCCTTGTTGATATCATGATGCCATACATGGACGGTTTTACTTTTGCGGAAGAAATGAAAAAAATTAAAGATATTCCCCTTATTTTCTTATCGGCTAAAGGAGAGGAATGGGATAAGGTGTATGGGTTACGAATTGGAGGCGATGACTATATCGTCAAACCGTTTCATCCTGATGAACTTCTGGCGAGAATAGAATCGGTATTAAGGAGAGCAAAGATTGCCTCGCTGCCAGCGACTCGATTCATGTTTGGCCCGCTTATTCTAGATATTGACTCCCATACAGCCATGCTTGATGGCCAATCCCTGTCTTTAACGCTAAAAGAGTATGAGCTGCTTCATTTACTGGCTAAAAATAAAGGAAAATTGTTTTCAAGAGAACAACTGTTACATTCGATTTGGGGCTATGGATACACGGGCAGTGAACGGACGGTAGATACACATATTAAGACATTGCGCTTAAAATTAAAAGGTTATAGCAGTCTTATTCAGACCATTTGGGGTAAAGGCTATAAATTTGAGGTGTAAAGAGTGAAGACATTGAAGTTTACTCTCAGTCAGAAAGTATTTGTCCTAATTATAGCGATTATTGCCTGCACGATTTTATTTTCCTTTCTCTTCCTTCATTTTCTTTACAAAGAGTTATACTTAAAAAGCATCCGTGATTCGGTGATTTATCAAGGAGAAAATACCGCCTCCCATTTTCATTATGGGTCATTAAATGATGAGATCATTGATAAAATCCATTGGTTTAACGTTGTTTCTGAATATGAAGTGATTGTCGTTAGTAATTTTGAAGAGCTTGATGATCATTTTCCTTATAACATTGACGGTGAACACGTGATCAAACAAAGTGACCAGAAAAAATTAGCACAGGGAAACTATATTATAAAAGAAGGTCATGTAAAAGAAATGGACCGAAATATTGTCGGGGCAGTGTTTCCGATTCAGAGTGATAAAGGGCTGATTGGGTTGATATTTATCTATGTCCCGCTAGCGGCCATGCAAGAAGTCTTTCAAGGGAGTATTCCCATCCTCATTCTTGTAGGCAGTGTTTATTTCCTATTGTTGTTTATTGTCGTGAATCGAATTCGCTATTCCCTATTCAAGCCATTAACGGACATTCAACAACTGTCTAAAGAGGTAGCAAACGGAAATTACTCAAATCGGCTCGACCCAGCTAAAATGGATGAAGTCGGTCAACTTGCGGAAGCCTTCAATTTAATGAGTTCATCTTTGGAAAAACAAGAAGAACGGAAAAAAGAGTTCATTTCAAATGTTGTTCATGAACTAAGGACCCCATTAACGTATATTGGTGGTTATACACAAGCACTGAAACAAAATTTATATTCTTCTAAAGAGGAAGCTGACAGTTATTTAACGACAATTGAAAAAGAAACGGAGCGATTAAACAAAATTGTTCATGACTTGATAGATTTGAATTATTTGCAAGAAAATCTGTATGAAGTCGAAGAGGAACCCATTGCGATTGCGCAGCTTCTCTATGACACGATCGACCTGTTTCAGATACGCTTGACACAAAAAAATATTCAAACCCAAATGAACATTCAAGAGGACATTATTATTAGTGGTGATACGAAGCGAATGGAGCAAGTATTTTATAATATTATTGATAACGCGGTAAAATATTCGCCGCCTGAAAGTGAAGTAAAGGTAGAGTTACGAAAAGAAGCTGGAATGATGGTATTTCGTGTTACCAATAACGGGAATATCATTAATAAAGAAGATATCCCGCGAATCGGAGAACGTTTTTTTCGAACAGACAAGGCACGTAGCCGATCTACCGGCGGATCTGGATTAGGGATTTCGATCGTGAAGCAAATTGTTAGCTTGCATCAGGGTGCTTTTTCGATAACAAGCGATCCTTTGGTGGGGACGGTCGTTATGATCCAGATTCCCGCTTTCTATGAAGAATAGCTCGGCAATTCAAGGGTGTGTCGAAACGGACAAACCTCCCAAGGAGAAACAAGCATTATGAGAAAAATATGTCTACTTATCCTCCCGCTATCGTTCATCTTGTTAACAGCATGCGGAATGAACAAAGATATACCTTATCAAATCAAACCATTTACATTTACAGATCAAAACGAGCAGCCATTTGGCTCGCAAAACCTAGAGGGGAAAATCTGGATCGCTGACTTCGTATTTACGAATTGCGAAACTGTCTGTCCCCCGATGACAGCAAATATGGCGGCCCTTCGTGATGCCATCAAAAAAGAAAAACTTCCCGTTGAATTTGTCTCGTTCAGTGTTGATCCAACGGTGGATATGCCCGATAAATTAAAAGGGTATATGGAAAAATTTACGGAAGATGAAGCAAACTGGCATATGCTGACTGGGTATGGGCAAAAGGAAATCGAAACATTTGCACTTGAAGAATTTCATACACTGATCCAAAAACCGAACTCTTCCAATCAGGTGATTCATTCAACTCGTTATTATCTAATCGATCAAAATGGGAAGATTGTGAACCAGTATGGCTTTCAGAAATCTCATTTTCCAGAGATGATCACTGATATAAAGAAAATCGCAAAGCGCTAATTGTGCCCAAGAACCCACATTTTTCTAATTACGGTCATTAAGTGATACCAAGTGTCAGGTACCATCCAGGTAATTGGAAATAAGGAATGCTCAGATTGGTTAGAATAAAACGGGAAAGGGGTATGAATATGGATATTACAATTAACTGGAAAGGGAAAATGGCATTTTCAGGGGTAACTCCCTCCGGGCATGAATTTAACATGGATGCCGATCCTGAAGTCGGGGGAGAGAACACAGGCGCCAGGCCGACAGAATTACTTTTGCAGGCAGTTGCGGGTTGTACAGGAATGGATATTATGTCAATCTTGCATAAAATGCGCCTTTCGCCTTCTGCCTTCCAAATGGATGTGAAAGGCGAACGAGCCGCAGACCATCCTAAAAGATTCACAACCATAAACATTCATTATGCGTTTGATGGAGAATTGCCGGAAGACAAGATCATCCGAGCCATTCAATTATCAAAAGACAAATATTGTTCCGTCTCCCATTCCTTAAATTCGGAAAT
Source organism: Neobacillus novalis NBRC 102450 (assembly GCF_001591805.1). Lineage (GTDB taxonomy): Bacteria > Bacillota > Bacilli > Bacillales > Cytobacillaceae > Neobacillus > Neobacillus novalis. Next base: position 52,239 of record NZ_BCVP01000017.1, read on the forward strand.
AACCGTAAGCTACTCCATCAATGGTGTTAAAGGAGAAAAAGACATATAACTTTTTAAAAATAAATGCCTTTTTACGGGAACTTAGTGTCAACCAAGAACCTGATTTTTCTCTATTTACGATCATTAAGTTACCCTCTAAATGACGAACAATCCGCTCGGGGTAACCGAGCGGAAGTCACGACAGCACTTTCTTAAACCAAGCATATAATAATCAACCGTTTAAATGTACCTCATAAAGTTTTTTCGCCGTTTTTTCAATGAAATCCAATTGCGCCAATTGATTCCGCCAATTTTCCGGAATGGCGGAAACGCCGTAGAATGCTCCGGCAAGCTGCCCATAAATAGCACCGGTTGTATCTGAATCATCGCCCAGATTCACCACTTTTAGTAAGCCTTCTTTAAAATTATCCGACATATAATAGGCCCACAGGGCTGCTTCCAATGAGTGGACCACGTAGCCACTCCCATTAATTTGCGGCGGCTGCTTCTGTTTGAACGAACCTTCCGCCACTACTTTTATATTCTGACTTAAAGGCCGGCCGATTTTTCCTTCAATCAAACGAACATATTCAGTTGAAAGAAGATAGTCCTTTGAATCCCCGTTAGCGGCACCTGCAATGAGTGCGCCGAAGTAATAGCAGGCATCGATTGTTTCTTCAGCTTGATGTGTGGTCCTGGAACTTTCACCGGAAAAATAAATCGCTTTTTCCAGGTCATTCGACCAAAATAGAGGAACGGGTGAAAGCCTCATGATGGAGCCATTTCCTGCTCTGAATGGATCAGTTGAACCGCTGAATGGTTCCCCTGTCTTCTGGTAACGCAGAAGAGCTTCTCTTGTGGCGATTCCAATATCGAAACATTCGCCAATACTGCTCAGATAGCCCTCTTGGTACCAGCGAATATAGCGCTGCATTTGATCCTCGGCATTAAAACCGTTACTTTCGATGATGCTTTCGGCCAAGCATAAAGCCATGGAGGTATCATCCGTCCATTCCCCGGGCTTCAGCTGAAAAGGCCCGCCGCCAATCATATCAGTTACAGGGGCAAATGTACCGGGCGGGGAAAATTCAACAGCGGCACCGACACAATCTCCAACCGCTAAACCGATAAGACTTCCGACAAATCTATCTCTTCTTAACAATTTCATCGCTCCCTTCCCTACAGCAATTCGACAGAGACGTTCCATTTCCTGCAACTGGGACAAGGATCCTGCCCCTACGTCCCACTGCAATTGATGCAGGGACACTTGCGCACCAACTGAACGTATCTCCTTCCTCAAATATAAATGAGTCTTCGCCTTGTTCCGCAAGAATTTTCCCCTTAAGGACTAAATGGCATTCTTCACCTTTATGATTGCTTTTGGTATCTTTATATAGAAAACAAATATTCATATGAGAAAACATATACTATTTCTTGTTTCTAAATATGAAATATTTGTTTAAATAAATTTTTTCTGTTTAAAATACATTTGTTGAATACAAGGAGGATACCAGAATGGAAACCCAAATGATTTATGAACTGCGCCGCCCAAAGAATGTGATTCCAGGGAAGAAGTATCCTGCATTGTTTGTCATGCATGGGATTGGCAGTAATGAACACAACATGCTTTCATTGGTTGATGGGTTAGAGGATTTCTTTTATATATTTAGTGTAAGGGGACATCTATCCCAAGGGCCCGGGTACGCTTACTTTACTATCGAGGGTTACGGCAAACCACATCGAGAAGTATTTGATGAAGGGATCGATAAATTAACACACTTCATTGATTATGCATCTAAAACGTATCCACTTGATTCAAACCAATTATACTTATTAGGTTTCAGTCAGGGAGCAATTGTTTCTATGACTTTAGCGTTAACACTTGATAACAAAATAAAAGGTGTTGTCGCATTAAGCGGATATATCCCTCTATTTGTAAAAGAAGAATACACTATTAATCCTGGTAAAAATTTATCTGTTTTTATCTCACATGGGGAATTCGATCAGGTTCTGCCATTTGAATGGGGTAAGGAAAATGTAGAATATTTCACTAAGTTAGGTATTCCTGTAACGTTTAATACGTATTCTGAAGGACACACAGTAAGTGAAAAAAATCTACAAGATTTTCAAACATGGCTATTAAATGATATACAAAAATAAATAATAACAAAGGGGGGAAATGAAGATGATACCATCATTATTTGTAGCTCATGGTTCACCATTGCTTGCAATCGAGAATAATGAGTACACAAAATTTTTAACTCAATTGGGGCAAAATATGCCTCGGCCTAAAGCGGTTATTTTATTTTCAGCTCATTGGGAATCTAACGTCCAAAAGGTTAGCGATGTTGACCAATATAGCACGATCTATGATTTCGGCGGGTTTGATGAAGCTCTCTACAAAATTCAATACCCTGCTCATGGTAATCAACAAATTGCCAAAGAAATAGAGGGATTATTTACTGAGAGTGGAGTACCCTTTGAATTTGATACACAACGTGGTTTGGATCATGGGGCTTGGATTGTTCTCCGCTTACTTTATCCAAATGCAGATATCCCAGTCATCTCCATGTCCGTCAATTCTAGACTTACCCCAGAAGAGCAATATAAAATTGGGAAGACTTTGTCAGCATTACGAGCTCAGGACATTTTAGTCATTGCCAGTGGAGGTACAGTGCATAACCTCAGAGCAGTAAAGTGGAATGATAATGGACAGGTTGATCAATGGGCACTAGAATTTGAAGATTGGTTAGCATATCATTTGGAGAAATGGGATCTAACAACACTTTTTAAATATGATTCTTTGGCTCCAAATGCAGAAATTGCTGTACCTCCCTATGGATCAGAACACTTTATCCCTATTTTTTATGCGATGGGAGCAGCAGACGATAGCCGCAATGCTACATTACTTCACCGCAGTTTTCGATATGGCAATCTTAGTCACAGCGTATGGCAGTTTGGATAATGTTCCGGAAATGATAAAAATCGAGTCATAAAAATGTAAAACGTATTAGCTGGAATACTACCATATAATCAACTGGAACAAGAATTATTAACAAAACGTAATTGGTTCGACCTAAAAAGTTGTAAAAAGATTGTTTAACCAAACCGGCAGGCCTTAGTGGAGGGTACAAAAAAAGCTACGTTTTTTGAAGATATTAATTAGCTAACATCAAAAAAGACGACTCAAAATCATATTCCTGAATTTTAGAGTCGTCTTTTTTATTAATTGTCTTTCTAAACTGCACCTGTATTCTGTACAATTTAGAAGCGCATGAAAGATGTTCCTACGATAATCAGTAGAATGAATAATACAACGATTAATACAAAAGTACTGCCGCCGCCATAGCCGCCACCGTAGCCGTAACCTCCGTCATAACCATATGATCCCCAACACATATTTTTTCACCGCCTATAGGAATATTAGAGGAAAAACACTCTTCTATGTATATATATTTCATTATGTAAGGGTTGATTGGACAATCTTCATAGTTCAGGAGAAATATCATCAAACTGATTAAAAAATTACTAAAAAAAAAAAGAAGCATCTGCAACAAATGCAAACGCTTCTTCGGAGGATACTATTTGTGGTGTTGATATCGGTGGTAGTAATAACATATGCAATGGAACTAAAAAGGATTGGACAAGTGACAGATTAGGATGTTTTCTTTTATCTGTCTACTATAAAGGGATCCTATCACTCATGGAAACCCGTGTTTAAATCATTTGCTTACTTAGAATCCGCGTCGTCTTCTTTCGAATTCAAACCGTCTTCTTCTCTCAAATTCAATTTCAAAGGGGAAAAACCGTCTTCTTCTAAAGCCGTCACGAAAAAATACGTCTCTTCGACCAAATCCTCTAAATCCAAACATTTTATTCATCCTCCCTTCATTGCAGATGTTTATATTCAATAGGACTGATTAACTCAACCTGCCCTTAGTTTTATACAATTCAGTAGCCCATAAAAGCAGTTCCTACAATAATTAGTAGAATGAACAATACAACGATTAACGCAAAACCCATTCCCATTCCATCCATGAATAACACCTCCAGCAATTATTTAATTAAACGTACTACTCAATGGCAAAAATCATACCGTTAGGTTTAATAACGACCTAACAGAAGCTGGAAAGTACGATAATTAACAAAATGAATAATACAACGATTAATACAAAAGTACTGCCACCGCCCTAGCCGTAACCTCCCTCGTAACCATATGCATAACCCATATCTTTCACCACCTATTGAGAAATTAGAGGGAAAACAATTTACCCTATATTTATATTTCATAGGACGAGGGTTGATTGGACATACATCCTAAGTGAAGGGAAATATTCGTGAACTGTTTTGAAACCTTCTAAAAATGAAAAGAAGCATCTGCAATAAATGCATACGCTTCTTCGGAGGAAAAAATATTTGGAACTGGTTCGGAGGTAGTAATATCATATGCAATCGAACGAAAAAGGAATGGACAAGTGCTGATTTTAAAAAGTTTTGCAGATGGGCTTTATAGAAAGACAGATAGATTTAATATTTCCACTAATCCCCTATTATACTTGTCCATAACGATATTTAATTATATACATATAATGTCATATGTTTCATTAGAAATTGGGGGTGAAAAAATGTCGGTTGGACATTATTATGGAATGTGTCATAGACACATAGGCAGAGCGGTTGAAATCAGAACCCATGACGGAAGAATTCATAGGGGAATCATACATCGTGTCTCCAGAGACAGAGTTTTTCTTCAACCACTGGGACGTCCTAGAAACCTAGGCGGTTTTGGTTATGGAGGCTGGGGCTGGGGCTTTGGCGCTGGTATCGCGTTAGGTTTTATTGCTTCATTTGCAGTACTTTCTTTCTTCTTTTGGTAGCGAATTTGATGATCCATTAAAAACAGACGAGAATTTTTTTCGTCTGTTTATTTTCCGTTTTATAGTACTATCTTATTATTTGAGCAATATAATCTGGGTTGATATTTAGGAGATCCTTACTTGTTTTGTTAGTTGCTTCAATATAATTTTTAACCAAATAATATCCAACACTGTACCCTGCCATTTTCGGATAGAAACGTAATCCATACAATATGTTTTGATGTGTAATATCACTTTTTAGAATATTTCTATTTGGGAACACTATGTTATTCCACATTTTCTTTAGTTCTTCATTGGAATAATAGGATGTCCACGCAGCTAAAAATTCTTCACCCATTCTTTCACGTACTGCATTTTCAGCTAATCCTTCCAAAATGATTGTATCCAACAATACATAATCATCTTCGTCTTTTTGATACTTGGATAACCGACAAACATGGTTATACTCATGTGTAAACAATGCCCTTATTTCATTTCCTAAGTTATCTTCTGAAATAAATAAAAGTAGTTTATCTTTGAAGGCCAAACCTGATTTTCCGTTGAAATCCTGTTTTAATTTTCGGTTGTGTATATCTGATGGAAAAATAAAGATAGGGATATTTGGCCCTTCCCACGCTTTTTGAAGTCGCAGGTTTTCCTCTTGTACTATCTCCCATACTTTATTCTTTTGTAACTTTCTCACTACCTCGTTTCCGTTCCTGAGAGGATAATACATTCCATATTGAGTTAAGTAATCGTAGATTTCGGAAGCCGAAGCATCCCCAAAGTGTACTATTAACTTTTCACATATTTCAATTGGTTTATGATATGAATCGTGTAACCACTGATCTGTTCTAATCACTCCCATATCAGCACCCCTAACTACATAGTTCATTAAAAATACATTATGCACTTAGCATATAAACGTTCCGAACCCTTTTTCTTTAATCAAAAAAGACGACTTAAATTCATATTCCTGAATTTTTAGAGTCGTCTTTTATCCTGTGTTCTGTACAATTTAGAAGCGCATGAAGGAACAGGCTCCTCGTCCCATTTTTACTAATTCGCCAAGCGGGACAAGGAGCCTGTCCCCATGGCCTTGACAATCTCAATGGCAAATTCGGCACAATATCGCCCGGCGGTTACTAAAGCTTCTATTTTATCCCCTGAAACTTCAGAGTTTGAGACGGTTCTGACTGATAGGAAGGGAATGTTGAAGCCTTTTGCTACTTGTGCAACGGATGCAGCTTCCATTTCTTCGACACTTGTACCTGCATTCTTGTGGAACCATTGAATTCGGTCTACTTCCCTGTTCCAAAAATCGGAACTGCCAACTTTCCCAGCCACTACTTTCCCATGTCTATACTTAGGGGCGGCACGTAACGCTGCTTTCACAAGGGCGGGGTCGCTTTTAAAGGCTGCGTACTCCTTTATTTCCCCATTTTCTCTCATTTCTGTTTCGACGAATTTCCATGTTTTCGGACGAATTCCCTGACCATCATCTAAATGCTCCGACCTAAGCCTGCCGATATTCATCACCTCTACACCAATCACAGAATCAAATACATGGAGCTTCGGGTCATGTCCTCCTGCCGCTCCTTGATTAATAATCGTCCGAGGATGATAGTGTTCGATCAGTAATGCGGTGGAAGCAGCCGCATTTACCATGCCAATTCCGGTTCTTGAAATGACGACGGGAATCCCCTTTATTTTTCCAATATAATAGGTATAATTACCATGGGTTTCTTGTTTATAGTGGCCCATTTCTTTAAGAAGAACAGAAATCTCAATATCCATCGCCCCTTGAACAGCAATGGGCAGATTGTCTTTTTGGTGGCTGCGTGCTGCTTCCTTTGTGGAAGGAAATCCAGCTAGAAAAAATGCCATCATCATTAGTAACGCCGTAACAAACCTCATCCAATGACCTCCTCCTAAGTCGGAATCCTCCAACTTGATGGTGCAACATACTACCGTTCGATTTAGGTTATATTATCTTTCAGTGAAGACGAATCTATCCAACAGCACGAGAGTATTCTTTTTGGCAATGATTTTACCTTCCGTAAAATTGCTTAATGGGCGTTGATAGTTCCACGGACGAGGTACTGGCTCCCTGTCCCAGTTTTATTATACGAGTTAATTTTACTGTCCCCAAGGACCTCTCACGGGACACGGGACGGTCCGAGACCACTGAAGGGTACAGTTTTCGACAAACTTTGTCATAATTCTTCCACAATTAATTATTTGACAAAGTGAGGATAGCGTTCTATACTAAATTTGTAACAGTTACTAAAACGTTTTCGGAAACAAGTATATTTTTTTCTAAAAAAACTAAAACGTTTTCATTCAATCATTAGAACTAATCTTTAAATTTTTTTACCAGAAAACTAAAACGTTTTCGAAGGGAGTTATTTCAACATGATGAACTATTCTTTAGGAAAAGGGGAGCATCAGAATTGGGTTGTCTCTGATGTGAATTTTTCCGAAGACAGTTTAGGGAAAAGCGAAGCGATTATGTATCTTGGGAACGGATACATGGGTCTGCGCTCAACAACAGAAGAGCCCTATCTAAATGAAGTGAGAAATTGCTTTGTAGCAGGTACTTTCAATAAGTTTGATGCGAACGAAGTGACGGAGCTGCCAAATATCGCAGATGTAACGCGTGTCGATATTCGCATTGATGGTAAGCGCTTTAGTTTAGAATTTGGCGAAACGAAAGAGTATGTGAAACAGTTAAATTTAAAGACGGCTGAATTGATTCGCACGTTTGATTGGGTATCGCCGCAAGGAAAGGAATTGCGCTTTCATTTTCGAAGATTTGTATCGCTCGAAAATCTTCATGTAATCGGAATGAAAATGGAAGTCGAAGCCTTAACTCACCCAGTAGTCATAAGCTTTGATTCAGGGATTAACTCACAAATGACGAATTCGGGTGCGCAGCATTTCCATGAAGGAGAGCGGAGAATTTTCGATAAACGGTTCGTTCAGCTGATTCAAACGACAACGGAATCGAAAATCGATGTGGTTGTTAATACGGTTCATAAGGTTATGGTGAACGGGAAAGAACTTGAAAAAGAACCAATAATGGAAATGGACCGCCGTAAAGTCTGGCTTCACTTCGAAACGGAATTGCAGCAGAACGATACATTAACGGTAGAAAAGTTAACAACGGTGCATACGAGCCGTGACAAAGAAGCCGGTCACGAACCATACGATTTAGATCGTTTACGCGAAATCTCGCTCACTAATCTTCGTCAAGCGTTCGCCAAAGGCTATGAAACATTATTTACGGAAAGCACGGCTGCATGGCAAACGAAAGTATGGGATCGCAATAATTTCCATATTGAAAGTGAAGATTCGTATGATCTCCTCGCCTTACGATTTGCGCTCTACCATTTAACAATTATGACACCGGCGCATGATGAACGAATGGGAATTGGTGCAAAAGCATTCAGCGGGGAAGGATATAAAGGCCATTCCTTCTGGGATACAGAAATTTTTATTCTGCCATTCTTTACGTATTCAAACCCTGAAATCGCAAAGTCTCTATTAAAATATCGTTATCATGGCTTGGCTGGGGCTAGAAAGAAAGCGAAGGAAAATGGCTTTGATGGCGCGATGTATCCGTGGGAAGCTGCTTGGCCGACCGATGGTGAAGTAACGCCTGTCTGGGGAGCCGTCGATATTGTGACTGGAGAGCAGACAAAAATTTGGTCCGGGTTTATTGAACAGCATATTACCTCTGATATTACCTTTGCAGTCTGGCAATATTACCAGATTACTAATGACCAAGAATTTATGGACAAGTACGGCTATGAAATGATTTTTGATACGGCGAGATTTTGGGCAAGCCGCTTAGAGTGGAACGAAGCGAAACAAGAATACCATATCAATTGTGTCGTTGGCCCGGATGAGTATAAAGAGCATGTCGACAATAACGCATTTACCAACCATATGGCCCATTTCAACATCAAACTGGCGATGGAATATTATCGAGAATTAAAGACAGATCGTCCTGAATTGTTCGCTAGCTTAGAAGCAACGCTAGAGCTAGAGAAAGCGTACACATTGTGGACTGAGAAAATCGACAACATCTATTTGCCACAGCCAAGGCATGAGGATCTTGTCATTCCGCAGGATGATACGTATTTAAGCAAGAAAATCATCGATCTAGAGAAATATAAAAATCAAGCAAAAGTAGGCTCGCTCTTCCGTGAATACAATTTAGCGCAAGTCAATGAAATGCAGGTGACCAAGCAAGCGGACATCATGATCCTGTTCCTGCTCTTGGAAAATAAGTTTGGCCCTGAAGTCAAACAAGCAAACTTTGATTACTATGAGCCGAAAACATTGCATGATTCATCGTTAAGTTTATCGACTCATTCGATTTTAGCGAATGATTTGGGTCATGAAGAAATGGCATATTCACTCTTTAAAAGAGCTACTGAAATTGACTTGGGTCCAGCGATGCATACTTCCGACCACGGTGTTCATGCCGCTTCAATCGGCGGGATTTGGCAGTCAGTTGTACTTGGATTTGGCGGTGTCCGGATGTTAGACGGAAAACTGCGTATGAACCCACGCTTGCCAAAGCACTGGCGGGAGCTGCGTTTTTCAATTAACTGGCATGGTAGTCCGTTACATGTTGAGATCACTAGCGATACGCTAACAATTAAATCTGAAACAAAAGATTATGTTGTCGTAGAGGTCTTTGGTCAATCCTATCAATTTGTTGAAGAAGTCATTATTAATATTAATAAGTAAAACAAATCATTTTAGGGGGTCAATTTTTATGAAAAAAATAGCTGCATTTGCACTTGCTACCTCATTATTACTCGGTGTTACCGCTTGTTCTTCGGGAGATAGCACGAAAACAACGGTAAAAGACGATACAATTACTTTAGCGGTATGGGGATCTTCTCCTGCTGAAACTAAAGGTCTTGAAACGACTGTAAAAAGCTTTGAAAAATCGACTGGTAAAAACGTGAAAATCGAAGTGATTCAAGATAATTTTCAAGATGCCCTAACAGCAAGATTTGCGGCGAAAAATGCTCCTGATGTCTTTTATATGGAATCATTTGCAGCACCAAAATTTATTAAAAGCGGTGTGTTAGCCGATATTTCAAACGATGTGAAAAATCAAGATGACTTTTATCAGCCGCTATTAAACTCTTTCAAAGATAAAGAGGGCAAATTATATGCGGTACCGAAAGATTATTCGACACTTGCCTTGTATGTGAACACGGATTTATTAGAAAAGGCAGGATACACGATGGCTGATGTGCCATCCGATTGGGAAGGATTGTTAAACTTCTCCAAAACCCTTCAAGGAAAATTGACAAAAGATCAAGCGGCAATGGTGTTTGATACATCGATGGCCCGTCACATGAGCTCATTAATTGCCAGCGGATTAGATCCAGTTACAGCTGAAGGAAAAGCAGACTTTACATCTAGTCCAAAAGCGCTTGATTATTTACAATCACTTATTGACGGACATAAAGAAGGCTATCTTAAAAATGCAAAGATTGATTTAGGCGTTGACTGGGCGGGTGCTGCCTTTGGAACGAATAAAGCAGTTATGATGATCGAAGGAAACTGGGTATTAAGTGCCTTGAAAACGGATTACCCAACGGTTAAATATGAAGCATTGGAAGCTCCTACTGTAAATGGAAACAAAGAAACGATGACATTCACAGTTGGCTATGCAATCTCAAAGGACTCTAAACATAAGAAAACGGCTACTGAATTTATTAATTACATGACAGGTGATGGCCAAAAGCAATGGAGTGAGCTTTCCGGCACATTCCCTACTCGCCAGTCGGTAGCAGATGCCATGAAACTTGATGAGGACAAAGTGTTAAAAGCACACATTGAAGGTGCAAAATATGGTACGGTGTGGTCTTCTGGTGTGAACCTGCCTGTTATTTCAGGTGCCTTTGATAATCAGTTCTTAGCGGCACTAAATGGCGATAAAACGGTTAACGATGCAATGAAAGCTGCAGAGAAAGAAGCAAATGACGAAATTGCACGTCAAGAATAAGGTTTAAGAATAGAGGGGGCGCATGATTATCTAGTATGCTCCCCTCTATTCTCCTTTACACGAGGTGAATGAGATGGGTAATAAGCGCTATCTGAATTTCCAAGGTTACTCCTTTATGATGCCCGCATTATTGGCGATCCTTTTCTTTACGATTGTTCCAGTTGTTTATGCGTTTTTCATGATGTTTTATAAAGTAGATATTTTATCTGGCGCAAGGACGTTTATTGGCCTTGATAATTTTCGAAAAATATTTGAAGACCCGAAGTTTTGGGCTTCGTTTACCAATACATTTCGTTATGTGTTAGTCGTTGTTCCGATTCAAACGATGATTGCGATGGCATTGGCGGCGTTATTAAATAGCAAAATCAATTTCAGCCGCGGTTTTTTAATGATCATGTTTATTCCAACATTAACCTCTTCATCGGCGATGACACTGATTTTTATGTGGCTGTTTAATAATAACGGATTAATGGCGAATGTGATAGAACAATTATTTGGCACGAAGGTTGAATTTTTAACGAATCCAAGTCTTGTTTTAACGGTTATTATGGCGATGAATATCTTTTCCACTGTTCCACATTTCATGGTCGTCTTTTTGTCAGGTTTGCAAGATATACCGGAAAGTTTATATGAGGCAGCATCTTTAGATGGGGCCAATTCCTTTAAGAAATTCCTTCATGTTACTGTCCCTCAACTGATGCCGATTACGTTTTATGTCATTACGATGGGTTTAGTAGGCTGTTTTCAAATCTTTGACCAGGCCTTTATCCTTTCAGGTGGTACAGGGGGTCCACAGAATTCTACTTTGACGTTCTCGCTGTATATTTATCAGCTGGCCTTCACCAGCAATGACATGGGTAGAGCAACGGCTTTAGCATTTGTACTCGGAACGATTATTTTCGCCGTCACTTATATAGTCAATAAACTATTAAAAGCGGACGAAGTAAATGGGTGATTAGAATGAAAAAGAATAATAAAAAACTTAAAATTATCGTCTATACATTATTAATTATTTATTCGATCTTTACCCTTGCTCCTTTCTTGTGGAGTATCTTGACCTCTTTTAAAACGACTGCTGAAATCGCAGCAGGCGGAACGATTTTTCCAGAAAGTTGGAGCCTTAAAGGGTATGAGACGGTCCTTGCTTCACAACTGCCGACTTGGGTTGTCAACTCCTTATTAGTTGCCTTACTTACAACCGGCATTAACCTTATTTTTAATACAATGGCAGGCTACGCTTTAGCCCGAATTGATTTTAAAGGGCGCCATGTCTTGTTCAGTATGCTACTCGCATTAATTATGATTCCATCGCAAGTGACGATGATTCCCTTGTATATCGTGGTAGCAAAGCTTGGGTTAGTGGATACGCATTGGTCGATTATTCTTACGACGATGATTAATATTGGCTATATTTTTATGATGCGGCAGTTTTTCGTTAACTTCCCAAGAGATGTGGAAGAGGCTGCAACCATGGATGGTTTATCAAAGATGGGCACCTTTTTCAGGATTGTGCTGCCGAATGCCAAGGCAGCCGTTGCGACACAAGCGGTGTTTGTCTTCATGGGTGTATGGAATGAATTTATGAAGCCATTGCTATTCATTTCAAGCCCTGATAAATACATGCTGACACAAGGGTTAAACTCGCTTGCGAAGGCTTATAAAACGGCGACGCAATGGGACGTCATCATGGCGGGCGCGCTTATTTCCATCATCCCAATTTTTATTATTTATATCGTGCTCAACAAGTATTTTATTACGAGCAATGATCAAACAGCTGGAGTGAAATAACAACTAAGGGAGACTATCATGTTAAAAGCAGTTATTTTTGATTTAGATGGAGTGATTACCGATACAGCTGAATGGCATTATGCAGCCTGGAAGGAATTAGCGAATCGTATCGGGATTGATTTTAACCGTGAATTTAATGAAGAATTAAAGGGCATCAGCCGCATGGAAAGTTTGGAAAAAATACTTGTGTTTGGCGGTAAAGCGGGTCTTTATAGTGAGTCGGAAAAGCTTGAGTTAGCCAAAACGAAAAATGACCAATATGTTCAACTTCTAACTAAAATGAAGCCGGATGATATTTTTCCAGGAATAAAAGAGTTGTTGGAAGAGTTAAAGGCAAAGGGTGTTTTGATTGGACTAGCGTCTGCCAGCAAGAATGCACCTGCAATTTTACAATCGCTCGAAATCACGAATTATTTTCAAACGGTTGTCAATCCTGATGAGGTGGAGAGAGGGAAGCCGGCACCAGATATCTTTTTAAAGGCCGCGGAAAAATTAGCGGTCTCACCAGCCGAGTGCATCGGGATTGAAGACGCAACAGCAGGAATTATGGCGATTAAGGATGCCGGGATGTTTGCTGTCGGTGTTGGTACCATTGAAAAAATGAAGCAAGCTGGGGCCGATTTAGTGGTTGAAGATACACGAGAGCTTGTTTTATCTGTATTATTGCGGGAATTTAACCAGTAATTTGTTGACGGGGAAAATAGATTAAAGATAATCTAAGGAAAAACGGTTTAACTAGGAAGTAGGTTTTGACGGTGGCTACGATTAAAGATGTGGCGAAAGAAGCCGGTGTTTCAATTGGCGTTGTATCAAAGGCATTTAACAATTATCCGGATATAAGTGAAAAAACAAAACAGCGGATTTTTGAAGTGGCGAAGAAATTAAATTATTCTCCCAATCTTGTCGCGAAAAATTTATCGTCAAAAAAACAAAATACGATTGGCATGATTACATCGGGCTTTTTTGATAGTGGTGTGAAGGATAATAATAATTCCTTCCAATTATTCAAAGGTGTTTATACCGCTGTGGAACAAAACCAATATGAGTTAGCGATCTATCTGATTGATTCACTGAAACAGAAACAAAAAAGCTATGCCCAATTTTGCAAGGAGCGAAATATTGGCGGGGCCGTGTTAGCAGGAATCCGTATCGATGATCCCTATTTTAAAGAATTAATTGATACCAACATTCCCTGCGTTATTTTGGATGTAAAAACAGGCAATGAAAGTGACTTTATCGGGAGTGTGTCAATCAATAATCGTGCCGCCAGTAAAGAAATGGCCCGCTATTTATTAAACCACCATCATCGGGATATCGTCGTGGTCGCTGGAAAAAAGGAAACATGGGTCAATGTGGAACGGACAGCGGGTGTGAAGGAAGCGATGGATGAGTACGGTCTTGAACTCAAGGATGAGAGCATTTTACCTGCTAGTTTTTCTGAAAGTGAAGCATATTTGCTGACAAAGGAGCTATTGGAGACGAGGAAACCGACCGCTTTCCTCTGCTTTAGTGACTTAATGGCGCTAGGTGTGATGAAGGCGGTTAAAGAAGCAGGTTTAAGGATTCCGGAAGATGTTTCCGTGACGGGTTTTGACGGCATTTTAATCAGTGAATTTAGCCAGCCTGGCCTAACGACGATTGAGCAAAACTTTTTTGAAATGGGCAAACAAGCGGCATTATTGCTCCAACAATTGATGGAAGGCACCTCTTCCGAAAGAAATATTTATGTGGATTATCAATTGATTGAACGAAATAGTGTTGGTTCGGTGTAGAGAGCGATTTAAAAAGGAATGATTATACGTGAATAAAACGTGGTGGAAGGAATCGGTGGTTTATCAAGTCTATTGGCGCAGTTTTTATGATACGGATGGCGATGGATATGGGGATCTAGAAGGGGTCATTCAAAAATTAGATTATATTCAAAACCTCGGTATCGATGTGATTTGGCTAAATCCATGTTATGATTCCCCTGATATTGATAACGGCTATGATATCGCGGATTATCGGTCGATTATGCCGAAAGCGGGAACGATGGAAACCTTTGAACGGCTTCTTCAAGAGGTGCATAACCGCGGGATGAAGCTCATCATGGATTTAGTCGTAAACCATACGTCTGATCAACATCCATGGTTTAAAGAAGCACAGTCGTCCAAGGATCATCCAAAAAGGGATTACTATATTTGGCGGAAAGAGCCAAATAATTGGCGTTCGTATTTCACCCCATCCGCATGGGAGTTTGACTTACGGACAGAGGAATATTATTTCCATTCCTTCGCTGTAGAACAGCCGGATTTGAATTGGGAGAACCCCATTGTTCGCCAGGAGATTTATTCAATCATGAAGTTTTGGCTTGATAAGGGTGTCGATGGTTTCCGCATGGATGTCATTAACCTGCTGGCCAAACAAGAAGGTTTTCCTGATGCAGAAAACCCTGAGGAAATCTCCTATCTTGGCAATAACCCTGGGATTCATGACTATCTGCAAGAGATGCATGAAGAAGTATTGAAGCATTATGATATTTTTACAGTCGGGGAAATTCCGTTCGTTACCCCTGAGGAAGGGCTTTTGTATGTAGGTGAAGATCGCCAGGAACTTCACACATTATTTCATTTTGAAGTCTGCGATTATATGGCTAATTGGGATATGGAGCGATTTAAAGAAATACAGCGCCGCTGGTATCAAGGGTTGTGGGGGAAAGGCTGGAACTCCCAGTTTTTAAATAATCATGATCATACTCGCTTGGTGACACGATTTGGCAATGACACAACCTATCGAGTAGAAGCGGCCAAATGTTTTGCGACCCTGTTACACATGCTCCCGGGAATGCCGTACATTTACCAAGGTGAAGAAATAGGGATGACGGGGGTCCGCTTCAACTCCATCGAGGATTATCATGATATTGCGATGAAAAATAAGTATCAAGAAGAAGTGGAAAAAGGCCGGGACCCTGAGGAAGTGTTCGCCAGTTTACTCCATCTCTCCCGTGATAATTCACGTACCCCTGTCCAGTGGGGCGATATGCCGAATGGCGGATTTACAAGCGGAACGCCGTGGATAAACGTAAATCCGAACTATAAGGAAATCAACGTTGCTGCTGCCCTAAATGATCCAGAATCAGTTTATTATTTTTATAAAAAATTGATCCAACTGCGAAAAGAAAATGATGTAATGGTCTATGGCAGTTACCAGGAATTATTGGAGGGCCATAAGCAAATTTATTCATTTATTCGCGAATTAGATGATGAGAAATGGCTTGTAGTCCTAAATATTTCCGAACAGCAAGTACAAATAAAACTGCCAGAAACCTTATCATTATTTGAAAAGGAACTCCTCTTGACAAATTATAATAATCAAGAAGAGCCAAATTCTGAACTACAAATGAGACCATACGAGGCAAGAATATATCTGCTTTAGGGACGGGGTTTCCTGTCCCCTTGGTCACTAAAATACGACACAAAATAGTAAGTTAGGTAGAATTGAATCATTTTCCGGGGAATATTGTTCTTTTTTCAGAGCAAAGCTTCGACAAATATTTCCTCTCCTGAGACGCCACAAAAAAGCCCCTTTCGTTTCCACAGCGAAAGGGGCATTTATCTTATTTTTTATTCGTCCTTAGTTTTTCGTTTTAAAACTTCTTCGAACATTAATCCACTTAAAAAAACTACTTCTTCAACCGGTTTTCCTTTAATCTGGTAAACCGTTTCCTTAAATCCAAAAAAGCTGCTGTTATTCGTTTTTCCGATCATTTTTCCAACTTCGAATTTTCTTTCTCCAGCTGTAGAATCATAGTATTCTATAAATGTATCGGGTTTGCCATAATAGATTCTATCTTTATATGTAATCGTATTTTGATCAACTTTATAAACATCTAAACTAGCATATCGAATATAAAATACTCCAATAATTACTACTGGTAAAAATAATAACAGAAGCCACTTTTTCTTTTTTAACACTAGTGCACCGTCATTTCTTAAATTCTATAAGAACTCTATTTCTTTAAAAACTTCTTTCTCATATTCCCGACTTAAACTATGAGCTTTCTGATAGAGCAAATTCTTTTTGCCGTTGTTCATTTCTCCTACATATTTAACAACAATTTTTCCCTTTAACTCAGTCCATAACTGATTTAACTCTAGCAGGTACGTCTTAACCGGACCTTCGTAACTGTTTACATCAATGGTGATTCCATTAGACCAAGATTTTTGGTCCGTCACGATTATGGCCTTGTTGAATTTTTCCTTTTTCATTATTTTTAATGCGTCCAGTAAGGCCAGGAGTTCACTTACATGTGGTTTTGTTGTTGTAATCTTTCTTACATTGGATACACCCATGGCTGTCTCTCTATTTTCAATTAAAATTAAACCGGACCCTGCCGTTTGATTGTTAAAATTGTACGACCCATCAACGATGATAATGGGAACGTCTATAGGAACATTGTTACCTAACGGAGTTAAGCACTTTTCCTTTGCTGGTCCAGTGGCTGGCGTTAGAGAACCCTTCCGGAAATAATCCAAGATATCCTGAATGTGGAAAAACTCCTTTTCTCCTACTCTTTCAAAAGGCATTCCCCTTTTACGGAGGCCCTGCAAGGTTTCTTTTGTGATCCTCAGTGTTGCCAAAACAACCTTTTGAGTGACATACTCTTTTAGTGTTCGTCCTTTGTTATCACGAAATTCACTCTCTAACCGCTGCTGCGGTGGCTGATAACTCTCGAGCCATTTCACTACCTCATTTTCCAAAAATCGATATTCATTGCCAATCAAATAATGCGGCATGCCATCCTTTAAATAGGCATTCATTTGAGCTTTGGATACTTTAAGCTTCCCAATTAATTCACCTCTTAAAAGTAAAGCAGCCGGAGATTTCTGTTTTGTTTTAATATCAATCACACTCACCCACGTCCATTCGTCTGTTGTATGGATAAATTATACTATTTGGAAGGGAAAAATTAAATAAAAATGGTAGAACTGGTAACGAATTCAATTGGGTGTCAGGCACCCCTCGTGGACAAAAGGAGATTTTGTCCACCCCACGTGGACAATGCTAATTCCGTGGGCATTCTGGGAGATTCACAGTGCTCATAGGAGAGGGGAAAAGTATCCGTCGGGCACTCTGGAAGGTTCACAGTGCCCATAGAGGAGGAAAAAAGCAACCGGCGGGCATTCTGGAAGGTTCACAGTGCCCATAGGGGAGGAAAAAAGCAACCGTCGGGCACTCTGGGAGGTTCACAGTGCCCATGGGGGAGGAAAAAAGCAACCGTCGGGTACTCTGAAAGGTTCACAGTCCCCGCAGGAACCAAAAAAAGTATCCCCCAGGCATTCTAGAAACAATCAAACCGAGGAATATCCCCTCGGTTCTTTGTTCTATCCTTATACCTATTTTTCTTTTAGGGGTGGGGGTTCTTTAGCCCTATCATCAGCATTTAGCCAAATAATTCAAACAATATTCCAAAGATTTTGAATTAAAAAGCCTCCAGAGATAGCCTATACTTTTTAGGACTATTAATTTTAAGGAGATGATTTATTGAAAGCGCTTACTAGATTTTGGGTGATGGTTCTATCTTTGGTCATGGTGGTGAATACGGTTCCCGGGATGGCATTTGCTGATGAAGGAACCCAACAGAGCAGGGACTCCTCTCAATTAAAATGGGAAACAATTTCATTCGGTCAGTCAACGGATTTGAATTTTTCCGCGAATGTCTTGCCTGGAAAAATTGGCACCAATTATGCAAAACCGGAAGTGCCGGGGTCAATTGACGGTGCAATTACATTAGAAAGCCGTGGTGGAAAATTAGCGCCAGGCCATGATGGATTAACATTCTATTATACAAAGCTTAATGCAAAGACCGATAACTTTGTCCTTGAGGCCGATCTCACGATTGAACAATTCGGACCTGAAACCGGCGCTGCGCCAAACGGCCAGGAAAGTGCCGGCATCATGGTCAGAGACGCCATTGCTGCCCCGCGCCAGGATCCAATGATTCTAGGCTATGAAGAGGTTCCGGCCGCTTCGAATATTTTTGGCGTCGGCATGATGCGCCACGGCATCAGCCCGATTTATCGGACAGGTGTGGTTTACCCTTGGGGTAATTTAGGCAGTCAGTTAAAAGCAACCGGATTTACAACCGATCCGGCGTATACCCTGCCAATCGGCACACCGGTCAGGGTTAAATTAGAAAGAACCGACACGGAATTCATCATGTCAACCACCTTCACGCATTCATCAGAAAAAAAGACGTTTGAACAGCGGGTGAAGGGGGCGGATCTGGTTCAGGTGCTCGATCCTGACCACATGTATGTAGGTTTTTACGCGGCAAGAAATGCAAAAATGACCGTAACGAATGCAAGCCTGACGCTTAGTGATGCTCATACGGTTGCAACGCCGCCGACACCGCCAGCAAAAGAAAATGCCGCGATGAACATTGTTTCCGCACCGGAGACGGGCTCTACCGATTACAATCTAAAAACACTAGCAAACTATGACGGTACCATTTCGGTAGCAAAAGATGGGAAAGAGATCGTCAGCAATGCTTCTGTTGTGAAGAACGAAGTGTATTCCTTCGCAGCCAAATTAGACAACGATACAACTGATTTTACCGTTGTTTATACGCCAGCAGGTGCGCCGTCAACAGCTGCGATTACAAAAAACATTCAGGTCACGAAAAAGATTTTTAACAAAGGGGCCGGGCTGTTCGTTTCACCAAAGGGCACAAGCGCTGCAAAAGGGACCATCGCTGACCCTATGGATTTAGAAACAGCAATCAAATACGTTCTTCCTGGAGGAACGATTTTTATGCGTGAAGGAACTTATTCGCCTTCTGCGATGTTAAACATTAAAAAAGAGTATAGCGGTGAAAAGGATAAACTGAAAACCCTTGCTGCCTATAATGGTGAAAAAGTAACCATCGATGGGCAAGCCAAGCTTACAAATGTGATTCAGCTGAACGGGGATTACTGGCATGTGGCGGGATTCCATGTGACGGGCGCCACGGCTAATGGAATGAGAGTGAGCGGCGATCACAATGTGGTCGAGCAAATGCTCTTCAACTATAACGGCGATACCGGTCTGCAAATTACAGGAAGTGGTACGAACCCTGATTTATGGCCGAAGTACAATTTGATTCTTAATTGTGAATCACATGATAACCGTGACCCTCGTGATGAAGATGCAGACGGATTTGCTGCGAAATTAGGGGTCGGCGAAGGTAATGTGTTTAAGGGGAATATCGCCCATCACAATATTGACGACGGCTGGGATTTATACAACCGGACGAATGAAGGCGCCAATAAGCCGATTACGCTAGATGGAAACATTGCCTATTCGAACGGAAAGCTGAGCGATGGCTATAACAAAGATGGCAATATGGGGAATGGTTTTAAACTCGGCGGCGAGGGTCTCCCGGTTGCTCATATCGTTCGGAACAATCTTTCTTTTGACAATAATATGGACGGATTTACCGATAATTTCAATCCAGGAAAAATGATTGTCGAAAACAACACTTCTTTTGATAACAAACGCTTTAACTATGTGTTCCGCATCAATCCGTACTTCACGGCTGAAGAACAAGGTATTTTTAAAAACAACCTTTCCTTTAGAACCAAGTCAGGTGCGGTGCCCGATTTCATTTCCGGCGCAGTCGATGAAACAAACTTCTTCTATGACGGAACAAAATCGGTGAACAGCAAGGGAACCATGGTGACAGAAAAGGATTTTGCCAGCCTGCAAGTACCAGCAGCGTTTGCCCGCTCTAAAAACGGAACGATTCAATTTGGTGATTTCCTCCGTTTAGCTCCTAAAAGCGGACTTAATAAGGCAGGCACGGGAAAAAGTTATGTTGGAGCACTTGCAGCAAACCCTGTGTCGATTAAAGTCGAGGGGCCAGAATCCATAAGAGAAGGGGAATCGGCGGAGCTTGTCGTCAAGGGAGTTTACGCTGACGGCTCTGTCAAAACACTGACTGCCGATATTATGTATTCAAGCAAGGACGCAGCGATTTTAGCAGTTAACGAAGATGGATCCATTCAAGCCGGTAAAAAAGGAAAAACCATGATCACGGTTTCCTATCACGGCCTGAAAGCAGAACACCCAGTCCATGTAAAAAACATGCCGCCGGGGCAGAAAAAGAAGCAATAGGTTACTACGTTGAAAAACCTGTAAAAGAAAACGACGATCAAGATTCGTAACGGGTTTACTTGTGAGCTGCAAAATAAGAAACAAATCATTTCTTAGATCAAATCACAAATAAATAACAAGCTAATATACATTACAAACCACTCAAAAAATGAGCTTGGGAAATCCCCAAGCTCATTTTCATTTTTAATTGTATTATTCAACTAAGCCCCTAGTTGAATAACTAATGCTTTTATGATGATGGGTATCAGCAGGAAAACATTCATTTTTTCATTGTTATTTAGGAAGATTTAATTGCCACGAAACTCCGAAGCGGTCATTTACCCAACCGAATTTTTTACTGAAACCATAATCGCCTAAAGGCATCAGTGCTTGTCCACCTTCAATTAGTTTTTGATAAAGATTGTCAAGTTCCTCTTCAGTATGACAGGTAAGATAGATGGAGAACGACGGTGTAAAGGAAAACTGATGCTTCACATTACTGTCAATGCACATAAATTCTTGTCCTTTTAAGGTAAAAGTTGCGTGCATCACAGTTCCTTCATCTCCACTTTCATTCGCACCATATCGAACAATACTTGTAATTGCTGAGTCCTCAATGAGGGATGTGTAATAATTCATCGCTTTCTCTGCCTTACCGTCTTGAAACATTAAGAATGGTGTTACCTTTTCCATTATTAATCTACTCCTTGCCATTAAATTGACCTTTAGTTTTTATTATACGTTTTATGGTGTGATTTATCTATGCTGTCTTAAATCCGCAAAAAGATGATTGACAATTTCCGGCAGCGACGGTATAGTGAGTTTAGTAAAAATTTTACTAAAATATAATGAGGAAATCGATGAAAAAGAGGGATTTCTATGGCTACCATTAAGGACATTGCTGAACGGGTTGGTTTTTCGATTGCGACTGTATCGAGAGTGCTTAACTATGATACAACCCTTTCGGTCAGCGATGATACAAGAAGGAAGATTTTTCAGGCGGCAGAAGATTTATCTTATCGAAAAAAAACGGAACGGCATCTGTCGACTTACAAAATTGCTGTTGTCTACTGGTATACCGAAGCAGAAGAATTAAACGATCTTTATTATATGTCCATTCGCTTAGGTGTTGAAACTGAATGCGAAGTTCATAAACTACCTATGACCAAATTGTCGCTTGACCGGTTGTCTACTCTTCAAGGAGAGGAGATTCATGGAATCATTGCGATCGGCAAGTTTAGTCCAAAGCAGGCGGAAGATATTTGCAAAATCACCGAAAATATCGTGTTTGTCGATTGTTCTCCTGACGACGATCATTACGATTCAGTCGTAAGCAACTTTGAAAAAGCAACGATCAATGTCCTTGACCATTTAGTGGAACAAGGGCATCAGAAAATTGGTTTTATTGGCGGACAGGAAAGCTATAAAGATCATACCTCCGATATTCCAGATCCGAGACAAGTGACGTTTAAGCAGTATCTTGAAGACAAGCAGCTTTATAAGGAATCCTATGTGTATTGCGGGGAGTATTCTGTTAATGAAGGCTACAGACTAATGAAGCAGGCCATTAACGAGCATCAGGAAGACCTGCCAACGGCCTTCTTTGCCGGGAATGATTCGATTGCGATTGGCTGCATGAGAGCCTTACTTGAAGCGAACATTTCAATCCCCAATCGAGTAAGTATTATTGGAGTCAACGATATTAGTATTTCGAAATATGTTTTCCCGCCTTTGAGTACAGTTAAGGTTTACACCGAACTGATGGGGAAAACGGCTGTGAACCTATTGTTAGAGAGATTGACTGACCGGCAGGTGGCAAAGAAAGTAATTCTATCTACTCAACTGGAAATACGCGAAAGCAGTAAATAACAATTTTAATGAGTAAAGGATTTTAAAAAATGAGCGCTGTAATGGTGCTCTTTTTACGTTTTGGGAGTGGGTAAAACATCTTAGGTAAAATTTTAGTAAAAATATTGACCCAGTTTTACTATTCCTATAAAATAGACATTGAAGGCATTTTCAGAGGCCTTAGAATTACTCGTACCGTTATCTAGCAAAAATAAGACCAAAAAAATTTGTGAAATGACAGGTTTCAAAATAGGTGTAGCTACTTCGGCTGCCAATCAATATATTCATTTCCAGTTAAAACAAAGTAGCTAGTTTCATCCGTTCTTTTACTAGCTGGACAAAAAGGGTGGTGGGGTTAATGGACATTAATAGATTGAAATTAAAATTTCAAGAGGTTTTCTCTGCTGGGGAAGCTGCTGAACTTCGTACGTTTTTTTCTCCCGGGAGAATTAACTTAATTGGAGAACATACCGACTATAACGGTGGATATGTATTTCCTTGTGCCATTACGTATGGTACCTATGGAGTTGCAAGAAAACGGGAAGATCGCCAGGTGAGAATGTTTTCAATGAATTTTGAAGATAAAGGAATTATTGAATTCTCGCTGGATAAGTTGCAGTACGATGCGGATCATAGCTGGGCTAATTATCCGAAAGGGATGATTCGTTATCTTCAAGAATTCAGCCGCGAAGTACCAGTTGGGCTCGATATCCTTATTTATGGGAACATTCCCAATGGGGCCGGGCTTTCTTCATCCGCCTCACTTGAAATGCTGACAGGTGTAATCGTTAATGAAATCTTTGAATATCAGATCGACCGGATTGATTTGGTAAAGCTCGGAAAGAAAGTAGAGAACGAGTTTATTGGTGTAAACAGTGGAATTATGGACCAATTTGCCGTGGGCATGGGGAAAGAGAACTGTGGCATTTTACTCAACTGTAATACGCTGCAATATGAGTATGCGCCATTAAATTTAACGGGATATAAGATTATTATTATGAATACAAACAAACGGAGAGAACTTTCTGACTCCAAATACAATGAAAGAAGAAGGGAATGTGAGGCAGCTCTTACACTTCTACAGCAAGATCGTGACATTCATTCATTGGGTGAATTAAGTGAGAGTGATTTTGAAACAAGCAGGCATCTCATCGATGATGCGACCCTTGTTAAAAGAGCAAGACATGCGGTTTATGAAAACCAGCGGACGTTACGTGCGTCTGATGCACTGAAAAAAGGCAACCTGGGGAAGTTTGGCCAGTTGATGAATGCCTCCCATGTTTCATTACGCGATGACTATGAAGTAACGGGTGTTGAGCTCGACACACTTGTGGAGACGGCGTGGGAACAGGAAGGTACGATTGGTGCCCGGATGACAGGGGCAGGATTTGGCGGCTGTGCCATCGCCATCGTCAACGATGAAAACGTCGAAGCATTCGTTGCAAACGTCAGCAGCCAATATAGGGACAAAATCGGCTTTCAAGCAACCTTTTACGTGGCTAGTATTGGTGAGGGCGCAAAAGAACTTGCATGACTAGGAGTGAGCGACATGACTGTTTATTTCGTATTAAATCAGCTTGTTAGAAAAGCGATATCGTTAAAAATGATTGAATCTGATGATGAGATCTATGCTCGAAACCAAATCATGTCTCTTATCGGTTTGACGGATTTCCCGGAGCACCCAGAGTCGAGCCCGAGAGACATTAACAATCTAGCTCTTCAAGACACTTCCGATTTGTTGGATAAATTAGTAGAAGCCGCTGTCGAAGCGGGTGCTATCGAGGATTTGTTTGATGAAAAAGAAATCCTCAGCAGTAAAATCATGAATGTTTTTATCGATAAGCCCTCCGTGGTAAACAAGTTTTTTTATCAAAAATGGGCGGTAAATCCGGTGGAAGCAACAGATTATTTTTATAAGCTGAGCGAGCAAAGCAACTATATCCAAACGAAAAGAATCGCCAACAATATCAGCTACAAAGCCGAAACACCATATGGTGAATTAGATATTACGATTAACCTTTCCAAGCCAGAGAAGGATCCAAAGGAAATTGCCAGGGAGAAGGAGCGCAAAGCTGCTTCGGCTGCTAATTATCCAAAGTGTTTGCTTTGTGTAGAGAATGAGGGCTATGCCGGCAGAATCGGACATCCGGCCCGCTCAAACCACCGGATGATTCGCCTCGAACTAACAGAGGAGCCTTGGTTCTTCCAATACTCCCCCTATTCTTATTATAATGAGCATTGCATTGTGTTATCCGGCGAGCATCGCGATATGGCCATCACGAAGGATACCTTTAAGCGGTTAATGGAGTTTGTAGAAAAATTTCCGCACTATTTTATCGGCTCAAATGCAGACCTGCCAATTGTCGGTGGATCGATCCTTACCCATGACCATTATCAAGGTGGAAACTATACGTTTGCGATGGCCAAAGCTCCTGATGATCAGGTGTTTCAAATACCGGATTATCCTGGTGTTCGGGCAGCTACTGTTAAATGGCCGATGTCTGTTATCCGTTTAAGAGCAAAGGAGCAGGGCGAATTGCTGAATGCTTGCGTGTCCATTTTAGAAAAATGGAAGCAGTACAGCGACGAGGCTGCGAATATTATTGCCTATACAGGTGAAACAAGACATAATACGATAACGCCGATTGTGAGAATGAGAAATGGCGAACTGGAAGCAGATCTCGTCCTCCGTAATAACCGTACGAATGATGAGCATCCGCTAGGTATTTTCCATCCTCATAGCGATGTGCACCATATCAAAAAAGAAAATATCGGCCTGATTGAAGTAATGGGCCTGGCGGTATTACCGGCACGTTTGAAGACGGAGCTGCTGGAGGTCGAGAAGTTTCTGCTTGATGAATCGAATCAAATTGCCGACTATCATACTCCATGGGCAAACGAAATGAAAATCCGGTATGCAGGGGAAATCACGACTGAAACCGTTACGTTTATTGTCCAAAAAGAGGTCGGTTACAAATTTTTGCGGGTCCTTGAAGATGCAGGTGTGTTCAAGCGGAGTGAAGAAGGACAAAAGGCATTCCAAAGGTTCATCCACTCTTTATCATAAAATCTATATTTTGATGCGGTGCAGCCCTAATTCGGCTGCTCCATTCGTACATAGAAAAAATTGCTGTAGGAGGCAATCCGATGAAAATTTTACAAGAGTCATTTGGCGAATTAAATGGGCAAGCAATCACGGCTTATACGATGGTGAATGATCAAGGTATGGAAGTTACTGCGATTGATTATGGCTGCATCATAACAAAAATCATGGCGCCTGATCGTAATGGCACATTTGAAAATGTGGTACTTGGTTTCGATACAGTCGACGAATATGCGTTACATTCCCCCTATTTTGGTGCGGTCGTCGGACGGTTTGCCGGGCGTATTGCCGGTGCTGAGTTCGAGCTTGAGGGGAAGAAATACTTGTTAGCTAAAAATAATAATGGAAACCATCTTCATGGCGGTCTGCAAGGCTTTGACAAGATCGTCTGGGCAACGGAAACCGTCCAAAAGGCTGATGCCGTTAGTGTCGTCTTTTCTTATTTGAGTAAGGATGAGGAAGAAGGTTATCCGGGCAACTTCGATATAAAGGTCACGTATACGTTAACAAACGATAATGAGCTCCAGGTTTCCTATACGGGGGAAACCGATCAAACGACCTTGGTCAATGTAACCAACCACTCCTATTTTAATCTGAGCGGCGAGTTAAAAAGAGATATATTAAATCATCAATTAACACTAAAAAGCGACCAATTTCTTGAGCTCGACCCTGATTTGATTCCAACTGGAGAATTCTTGAGTGTGGAAAATACGGCCTTTGATTTCCGAAATGGCCGGAAAATTATCGATGGTGTGCAATCGGAACATCCACAGAATATTCTCGCCGGCAAAGGCTTTGATCATCCGTTTCTATTAACAGAAAATCAAAGTGGAGAAATCATTTTAGAAGATGAAGAATCCGGCCGTGTGTTAACGGTTGAAACGGATCAACTTGCTGTGGTTCTCTATACGGGCAGCCAAATGACCGGCGGCTACTCCGTTCGCGGGGTCCCAGTTCGCAGGTACCTTGGCTTGTGCCTAGAGACACAAGGCCTGCCAGACTCCATCCACCATGCCCATTTTCCATCCTCCATCCTAAAAAAGGGCGAGCAATTCGAATCAATGACAAAGTACCGGTTTGGCGTATTGTGAAGCAGGGACGAGGGGATACCTCGTCCCATTGTTCGTTTAAGTGAGCCTCTGTCATACTTTAAAACCAAGGGTCAGACCTGCTCCTATAAATCAATAAAGTAGAACCTCATGGTATCCGAGCTCCGTATGCTATACTTATATTTTAGAGATTAACAGTATTTACATTAAAAGGATTATTTTAAAGATTAGGAGAGAAAGATATGTGGTTTGTTTTTGCAGTTGCCGCTGCCAGCTGCTTTGGTTTAAGGGGAATTCTTTATCATTGGACGTCACAGCGGCCGATTGATCGTAATCTTCTGCTGTTGGGCGTCTATTTATCCGGTACTCTCATCACAGTGACCGGTAATCTATTCATTCAGCAATCGTGGTCAACAGGGGCATTGTTCGGAATCTTAATGGGTTTATTTTCGTTTATTGCAAACGCTTCAATGTATAAGGGCTATGCTGTCGGCAAAGCCTCCATTGTTGCTTTATTTACAGGACTGCCGCCGCTGGTTGTTATGATTGTTGCCTTCGTTCTGTGGCGTGAAGAATTAACCGCTTGGCAATTCACGGCGTTCTTCATTGTCTTGAGCGGCCTGATTCTGATCAAATACTCACAGGATTTGAAGCTCAACCAGTTAAAAGGGATTCAATGGGGAGTTTTAACCATGCTTTTCTTCGGATTTACCGATGTGTCGGTAAAACAGGCTACTTTGTCCGGAGCTGCTACACTCCCTATTTTAACCGTCATGTTTTTAACTGGCAGTGTCTTGTTCGGCATTTCATGGGCGGTAAACAAGTCAAAAGGAACAGCATCATCAAATGAAGAAGATTCCCCTAACAAATGGACAATGAAACGAACTTTAGGGTGGGGCATGATCGTAGGGATTACAAATGCCGCAGGAATGCTCTTAATCTTTCCTGCATTTCGTGACGGGATTACGGGAATTGTTTCCGCCATCGTTGCGATGAACGTAGCGTTCGTCATTTTATATGCACGCTTTTATTTGAAGGAAGATTGGAACAAACGGGAAATAACGGGACTTTCGATGGCCTTTGTGGGCATACTTATCCTTCGAATTGCCTCTTAAGAGTGGGACGAGGGCACCTCGTCCCATTTATAAACATAAAAAAGTAAACAAGAATACCAGGGCAGATCCCAGGCTTATCGGATGCTTGAAATAGGATAGAAAAAACCGGGGAATGGTTTGAACTTCACCGTTATCTTTCTCTTTAAACACACCTACAGTCACCGCGGAAAAAAGTGCGGAACAAAATAGCAAAATAATTTTGTACGACATATAATCCGTACTAACAGCGACACGAAACGTATAAACAAATCCTCTCTGAATTAAAAACCAATAGATGATGTAAGCAATCAATGCTTCCACTGTAATAGTGAGAAAAACCCTTAGCAAAAAAACAAATCCCCGATTACTAATTATACTCAAGAAATACACCCCCAGATTTGGGACGAGGAGCCTGTAAACTGTTCTCGCGTCCCACCTACGACCCCATGTTATCCAAAATAGTTTTTATTAACATATCTCTCTTCCAAACGACAAACTTGTGCTCCGTTCCGTTTTTTAAGATAACGGACATGCCATTAGGAATAAGTCCCATCGTATTTCTTTTTCTTACTGTTGCAATCTCGCTCATTGGGATATCCGTGGTTCCAGCTTGAATATTTAACGAATGGGATGTGAAAATGAGCCGCTGATTCGTAATAGTCAATTTCCCGCCCACCGCTTCCATTCCTCTAAAAAGATTGGCGTTTACCTTATTAATTAGTACGGTTTCTTTGTTTAACTCCGTAAATGACACCCTGACCATCCCCTTTTTTTCAATCATTCCATACAAGTCTATTTTATAATAGGATTAATCTGGAAGGGAATTTTTTTGTTTTCTCTTGGTTGCTGCTCATTTTGGGCCGATTTCGACTTATTTGTATTCACTGGTTTGATGAAGGACAGATCGAGGTCTTTCTATTAGGGATTAGTCCTTCATAGAATAATGAAGGAATCCATTCCTATTTTCCTCCTTTTGCGACCATCCTCACGATTTTTCCAATCAAACGATCACTATAACCCCCAATTGTGCCCGTCCACGCGATTTTCCCAATCGAACGGTCACGATATCGATATCCTCCATTTGCCCATTATAAAGTGGAACAAGGAGCCTGTCCCCGGCATAAAGGCCGAGCCATTTTCATAAAGTTTAAGAGGAGGGGGATGCAGCATGAAATACATGAAATCGATTATAAGCGGACTCATTGCCATTGTTATATTAGTAGTTATCTTTGCGTCGGTTACAACTGTGGCTTCTGGAAATAGAGGGGTGCTTTTGCAATTAGGGGCCGTAAAGCCGACGATTTTAACGGAAGGATTTCATTTTAAGATTCCGTTTATCCAAACCGTTCAACTGATTGAAGTCCGGGTACAAAAAGAAGAAAGTTCCCAGACGGCTGCTTCAAAAGATCTCCAAATAGTTACAACAAATGTGGCAGTAAATTATTCTGTGAATCCGGATGCTGTGAATAAGCTTTATCAAGAAATTGGATTGGATTATCGTTCCCGAATCGTTGACCCGGCGATTGCAGAGTCACTAAAAGCAATAACAGCACAGTACACAGCAGAGGAATTAATCTCCAAGCGTCCAGAGGTATCAGCGAAAGTGAAAGATATGCTCGGAAAAAAACTAACAAAATATTTTATGATTCTAGAAGATATCAATATTAAAGAATTTGCTTTTAGCGAAGAATTCAATAAAGCGATTGAATCGAAACAAACTGCGGAACAAAATGCTTTACGAGCACAAAGAGACCTAGAAAGAATCAAAATTGAAGCAGAGCAAAAAATCGCTCAAGCAGGTGCAGAAGCAGAGGCATTAAGATTGAAAAAGCAAGAAGTAACAGCGGAGTTAATCCAATTAAAACAAATTGAGGTCCAAGAAAAGGCATTGGAAAAATGGGATGGCCGCTTGCCAAGTGTCACAGGTGGAGCAACTCCATTTATTGATTTGAATGGACTCACGACTAAGTAAAGGGACACGGCCCCCTCCCGGTTAGGGACGAGGGGCCTGTCCCTCTTTTAAGATATTTTATTAACGATAATTGTCACGAAGGTACTAAGGATGATAGTCGCAATCATGATTGATCCGTATAGAATGCCTTTTTTCCTTTTTTTTTGATAAATTACTTCTTCTGGTGTAAGCCACATTTTTTTTGACATCAATGATTCTCCTTTTTCGTATTGATGGTAGCTGGCTGGCTTTGTCAAATGAACAGAAGCCCCTATAGCTTTGCGTCATCACTTTTCAGTGACTTTGCCCTTAATTTAGTTTAGTGCCTCGAAATATTATACCCCAAGATCAAGTATCTGTCACCGGTCAAAGGGACGAGGGGCACCTCGTTCCAATCCCTTCTCGTCATCTATGATTCCCAACCTAAAATGATTATATTTTCACGTTAAGTATTGTATCTATGTTTAAAAGTGTGTAAAAATATAGGATAATAGGAATTGATTGGGGGTTATTAGGTGAGGGAAAAAGTTTTATTTTTATTTATAATGTTCACGCTTGTACTAGGGAGTTCTGTGGATGCCCATTCAGGCAGAACTGATTCAAATGGCGGTCATAATTGTAGTGAGAAGTCCAAAGTGAAGGGGCTTTGTACGGGCTATCATTATCATAATGGAGGATCAAGTTCTGGAGGCAGTTCTACAGGTGGCAGTTCCACAAAAGCTAGTTCATCAGGTGGAAGTACTCAAACCGTTCCAGCAGCTAAGCCCGCTGGCCCTAGCCAAGAACAAATAGCGCAACAGGAAAAGGTAAAAGGTGAAAAAGACGGATATGCTGCAGGTACTACGGCAGGTTATAAAGGAAGTAATGAAAATTCGTCGGCTATTGGTACGGAAGCCTATACGAGCGGTTATATGGCTGGATATCAAAAGGGTCTAGAAGAGGGGAGGCAAAAGTTAGAAACAGAAAAAAGAGCTGCCTTTGATTCAGGATACACAGCAGGCAAGAACGGGGCAACTGAAGAAGTTCCTATTGTATATTCAGCTAATCCACTAGTAAAAGGGGCCTATGAGGACGGTTTTAATAAGGCGGTTGCTGAAATTGATGAAATGAAGAAGAGAGAATATTTTACGATTGGTTATGAAGAAGGAAAGAAAGATATAATCAATGTTCCAAAGGATGTAAAAGACCTCTATATACAAGCATACGAAGAGGGTTATAACAAATCCCAAGAGGAACTGAAGAATACATATTCAAAAAAAGGGTATGATGCGGCATTAATGATGCTGAAATATAAGGAACCTCAATTAGAGAATCAGAAGTTTATAGATTGGTATAAAGAAGGCTTTGATTCAAATAAAGGGGTGAAAAAAATTCAGGATGAAGCCTATGCGTTAGGTGTCAGTGGAAAAGATTATTACTTACCAGAAAAGTATGCTAATGCTGAAGTCTTGTTTAGCCATCATTATAAATTAGGGGCAAAACAGTACACTCAAAATAAGAAGGATAATACAACAAAAGCAGCTGGCGGTGTTGGAGTTGTAGCCTTAGGATGGCTAGCAAGACGGTTCTTTGTTGCCAAAAAAACAATAAGCTAATAAAAGGTGGAGGAATATGGGGTTATATCGAATCGTTTGTCATAAAGTTGAAGATTTATTTATAAAGATGTTGACTCGGAAACAAAATCACCTGGAAATTAAACAAATGGTGGAAGCTTTTAGGAACCAAAAGACCATTGAAAAGGAACGCAAGAAAAAGGAAAGCAAAACAAGATTGGCCTAGATTGTTCGCGTTACACCAAATTTAGAAACTCTTTTCATTTTGGGACGAGGGGGCACCCGTCCCAATCCCTTATAAATCAATATCCCCAAGTGGGACAAGGAGCCTGTCCCCGATTTTCCTTTTGGCGCTGCTTCGCCATTGCTTCACTGCGGAGACGGATACGTGTTCTTTTTCAGCGATTTCTTTTATTGTTAAGGTTTGAAGGCATGAGGCGAGTACCCACTTTGTCTCTTTTTCCGTAAGTTCACTGCAATAGGAGAGGAGCAGCTCGGTCTTAAGGGGCTGTGTGGAATCCAGGTCTTCGATGGTACCCCAATACTCTTCCTTTGGATGAAAGGCTCTCTCTTTCTGCTTAGCAGCAGCGGTTAATTCTGATAACAGTCTGCCTTTTATATACGAATAGGCATAGTTGCTGAATTTCCCCTTTCCCTCATCAAAGCCCATACTAGCTTCCCAAAGTGCTATTAAACCAGTTTGGTAGAACTCCTCCTGGTCATGATAAATTTTTAATGAGTGGATGATCCGGTGAATCATTGGTTTATACTGCTCGGCTAATTGTTCAAAGCTTTCCACTTGCGAATCCTTTTGGGACAGCGCGCTTCCGGTTATTCCTAGGTAGCTCTACCATACTGCGAAAAGTAGGTTTCATCGAATTCGTTAAATTCACTTTTGAACCGAAAAAAGCGGGAAACATTCCTTTTTAAGCTCTTAAAAATTACTTTTTAGAATGATTTTGGCCATTTAGCAAGATTATTGTATTAATTTTGCACGGAATTCAGGGTTTCTTGCGTTATAGCTTGGGGCAAATAACCATTTGGTCATGTGTATCGGTATGATAGAATAAAGTAAGTACAGCGCCATTTCAGGAAGGATACTAGTGATGTCTTACTATAGAAAAATTAAGTTCTGTTTACCATGGATATTTGTATTGGTTTGGATGATTTTAATCTTTAACTTATCGGCACAGCCGGCCTCCCATTCCGGTCAGCTTAGCAGGGGAGTCACAGCAGTAGTGGTGGAAACGGTTAAGCAGATTACCCCTGTAACCGATGTAACCGTTGATCGATGGGATCATATTGTAAGAAAAAATGCGCATTTCTTTATTTACTTAATGCTTGCGATCTGGGTATTTAATGCACTTTTAAAAAGTAGAATAGCAGGATTAAAGGGCTTCTTTCTAGCCATGGCAATCTGTGTCCTGTACGCCATTTCTGATGAATTCCATCAGGTATTTGTCCCGGGCAGAGGTCCGGCCGCTAAAGATGTGCTCATTGATAGCGCTGGAGCTATCGTGGGGATTTGGATTTATAAATTAGCTGCGCTTGCGATAAAAACACGAAAGCGAAATAGACTTAGCGAAGGTCATCGTGACGGAAGAAAAGGCTCTCTTCCTGTCGCAAAGCGAAGGTCATAGTAACCGAGGGTGCCTGACACCCTCACGGTCCCCTATGTTTCGATTCGCATATAAATAAAACAGCTGCATTTCTACATTTTTTAAAAAGGAAGCTTGATATCGATGAGAGTTGAGTCATTTTTAAGGAGAGCCCCTTCAAAAAGTGTTAGCGAAGATGCCATTGTATTAAATGAAAAAATAAATGTTTATGGTGTCTTTGATGGAGCGACACCGTTAACCCCCTTCCAAGATGAGCAAGGGATGAATGGTGCCTATTTAGCAGCCAATATTTTTAAAGATTATTTCACAACACGCTACCCGGAAAACCTTTCCTTAGTTGAGGGGGTCGTGGCTGCTAACCGGTTGTTAAAGGCTCACATGGAGAAATACGGGATTGATCAGAAAAAGTATGAACAGCTTTGGTCAACATGTGCTGCCGTCATCAAGTTTGAAAAGGATGGTATGATATCTTTTGCCCAGCTTGGAGATTGTATGATCATTGCCGAGTTTCAAAACGGACTGATAAAAGTCCTGACAAGGGATACCGTAAAGGATATCAGTTACCGAGCGAGGGTTTGGCGTGAGGAGCTGCGAAAGCAGGGAGTTCGGATTCCTGATGAGGAATATTTTCAGGATATTACTAAGCAGCGTTTCTTTAATCGAACACTCGCAAATAAACCGTTTGGATACAGTGTAGCGAATGGAACAGAAGAAGTTGGCCAGTTTATTCAGCATGGTCAAGTGCGTGGCAGCGAACTGAAGGCGATTTTACTCCTAACTGATGGCCTGTTTCACCGCGATTATTCATTGGAAGAAACTTTTGAAAAAATACGAAATACAAGTGTTTCTGATTATGCGATTGATTTAGAAAGTCATGAGAGAAAAAATGGGATTCGTTCAGATGATAAGGCTGGCGTCATGATTAGACTCTAAGGATGAGGGAACACTAATACCCCGCGTAATGGAAATAGCGGGGGAGTGAGATTGCGTCAAATTACCATTTCGGCAATAAAACCAGCTAAGCCAAGAAGGGGTGGATTAGGTTAAGCACCCGCTGAAAAGTAGACGGAAGAATTCCGCTTAATTAGTAATTTTTATTAAAAAAGGCTTAAATAGACGGAGAGATTCCGCCTATTTACTCGAAAAATTCATAAAGGGGGGGTTTTTCCTTGCATACCCGGAAAACCTCCCCTTATTTACCCCGAAACGAGCTCCAATCTGCATCTAACCGGAAAATCTCCGGTTATTTTACTTTTCCTGGTACTCATATTTATGGGAGAGCGTTAGAATGTTAATTCTTCGATTCATATTGGATGGGGTCTGGAATCCATCCACTTTCATCCAGTTCGGTGTTTGTTGGCATCGATTCCATTTCCTTGCCGAGACGTTTCATCTCATCTTCATCCTGTGCCATCGAACTGTTGTGTGGTTTTTGGGCAGGGGGATGGGCGACTTTTTTTTCAAAAATATTTCGCAAATAATCGGCAATTTCATAAAGCTTACTTTCTGCTGCCTCCTTGACAGGTCGTGGAATTCTCATCTCACCATATAGAGAAGGTACTCCAAGTTTAGCATCATTCGGTCCGCTGGCATTTTGATCAACAGGAATTTCTAACCAATAGATTGATTCAGTGGAGGAATCTCGCAATGGGGCTCTGTACTTTACTGATTCGTCAATGCCGGTCAATCTAAATCCCTGACTGGTCAACATGGAGTGTACCTTTGCAAGTGGTTTCTTTTCAAAAACGAGAGCTTTCGTTTGCAACATGCTTTTCATCTCCTTGAATCGATTTTTTTTAAGCGGCAACATTTCCGCTTATCGCTGTTTACCCCGAAAATAGGGGGGTGAAACATTTTAGTTGGAAGTTATTGCGATGTCGAGAATGATTGGGGAAGGAATAGCTTCTACAGTGTCAGGCAGCATCCGTTTAGTTGTTGCTCCCGACGGAAAACAAAGAACAAGAATATCCAATAAATGTAATTAACACAATTAGTTCATGGTGATTTCTAATTATATCAAGAGGTTTGTTTGGTACAACAATTTTATCGAGAAAATGTCGTAAGTCTCGTAAAAGAAAAAAAAGGCCGGATTCAGGTGATGAATCCGGCCTCTTCTATTTAACTCATTTCCGCTGAATCTAGCAGCTCCTGGCGCTTTTGCTTCTTTTTATAGACAATTTTAGCTAAGAAGATACTAATTTCAAATAAGAGAATCAGCGGTACGGCTACTGATAGATGCGACATGATTTCTGGAGGTGAAATCATTGATGCGATAATGACGAGTATGAAATAGGCATACTTTCGCAGTTTAACCACTTTATAAGGATTTAGAATGCCCAGGGTGGTTAAAAACATTAAAACGAGCGGCATTTCAAAGGCGATGCCGAATGGCAGCGTCATGTTAATTAAGAAACCAACATATTTTTCTGCTGTAAACGAAGGGATCATGAGACCGTCGCCCATTTTCAAAAGAAACGTCATGATGTTGGGAAAGATAAAAAAGTATCCGAACGCAAGCCCCGCAAGAAAAAGAAAAAACATCGCCGGTATATAAGATAATGCCGCCTTTCTTTCAAACGGTTTCAAGGCAGGCTTTACAAATAACCAAATTTGCCACGCTAATACAGGGAGGGTTCCAGCCACGGCAATGATGGTGGCCAAGTGGAAAAAAATCCAGATGATATCACTGGGTCCCAACACCATGAGCTTATAGCCGAGATCACCCATAAAAAAGTTATAGATATTTTTTGCATAGATAAGTCCAAGTATAAGAAAAAGGATAAAAGCAACAGCGGTAATCATCAATCTTTTTCGCAATTCATCCAAATGATCCATTATTTGATGCTCGTTATTTTTCATAGAGGTGCTCCTCAATTCTAGGATAGTATGTATTATATCATCCGAACGGTGCATTCTTCCACGCAAAACTTGTCGAATAACGAAACCATCGAAAATTTACCCTCAAATGAATAGGGACGAGACTCCTCGTCCCACTTAGTGGGACAAGGTGCCCTACGTCCCATAATACTTTTTATACCAGTCGACAAATTGTTTTAGACCTGCATCAATTGTGGTTGTGGGAGCGAAGCCGATGTCTGCGTGCAGGTCGGAAATGTCGGCGTAGGTTTGCTTGACGTCGCCGGGCTGCATGGGTAGAAATTCAATTGTAGCTTGTTTCCCGATTAGTTTTTCCAACGTATGAATGAAATTGATGATACTTACGGGGTTATTGTTGCCGATATTATAAATTTTGTATGGGGCGTTGCTGGAGCTTGGGTCAGGGTTAACGCTATCCCAGTTCCGATTGGCCAGCGGCGGACGATCAATTAATTGAATGATGGCCGCGACGATATCATCAATATAAGTAAAGTCTCGTCCCATGTCTCCATGATTAAATACCTTAATGGGCTTGTCAGCGATAATATTTTTGGTAAAAGAATAATAAGCCATATCCGGTCGCCCCCAAGGGCCGTAGACTGTAAAGAACCGAAGACCTGTGGTCGGAACTTGAAATAAATGGCTATACGTATGGGCCATTAATTCATTTGCTTTTTTCGTGGCGGCATACAGACTTACAGGGTGATCAACATTGTCTTTGGTGGAAAAGGGAATGTTTGTATTTGCCCCGTAAACAGAACTCGATGAGGCATAAATCAGGTGCTCTACCTTGTAGTGCCGGCACGCCTCCAAAACATTGACAAACCCAACTAAATTTGAGTGAACATAGGTATGTGGATGGTCGATACTATAACGCACCCCGGCTTGAGCCGCTAAGTTTATCACGATCTTAATCGATTTTTCTTCAAATAGCTGCGTTAATTTTTCCTTATCAGCTAAATCAATTTGATAAAAGTCAAAGTGAGCGTTTTTTTCTAATATCATAAGACGGTCCTTTTTTAAACGAACATCATAATAGTCATTGAGATTATCTACCCCGATAACATGATGATTTTGCGCTAGCAAATGATTTGCTAGATGGAAACCAATAAAACCAGCTGCCCCTGTCACTAAAATGTTCATGGTTCTCATTTCGATCCTTTATTAGGGAGCGGAATCGGTTTTTTTGTCCATGCTGCATAGGTTTTGCGATCAATCGCCTTCACTTGTTTTAGAAAGGAATCTAAAAAACCTCTTTCCCGAAGGTCTTTAAATAATTCGAGAGGCCTGTCCTGTTCACGCGAGAAAGAGGACACATGGTCGAAAAGTAGTTTCATATTGTCTAAATAGTCAGCGGGCTGATCAGCCAGGGTGGCATCACGGCCGCAAAAACTGGTTACTAACGGAAGCTGTGTTTTTGCCTTTAATGGCAGTAATAATACGCCCAATTGACCGTGATGAGCATGTAAGAGTGAAACATTATGTTTAATACAATAATCTTTAGGTGAAAAAATTTCATTAAGATAATAAACCTTCTCATTTATGAGGCTGATATCTGTCATATACCTAGGCTCTCGAACCAAATGAATATAGTCATAACGAGGAACTTCACGAATCTGTGAAATATATTGAGTCGGGTCCACTCGCAAATTTAAATGAATAGCAGTACGCAAATAACTCCTCTCCTTTCCTATCCTTATCGAATATCGTATGCAGCATGGCAGCGATTAGTGTGGACACAGGGACAGGCACTAGTCCCACAACCCCGAGTGGGGCAAGGCGCCTTCCTAAAATAAATTTTCTTAGGTATTTACTACTATCATGTTATATAGTAATATATAATTATCTGAAAATTATGTGATGGTAGAATAATTAGAATAACGAAAAACTCCATGGTATTTCTGCAGATTTTCTCCATTAAAATAAGAAGACCACTAGACTTTCATAATATTATTTTCTCAGCTCCAAGTGGAATTTGTTTTTTAGATTCAGATAATTCGGTGTTTTCGGAAAGTATTGTTATCACTTTACCTTCCAATTATTTTATTAAAGGAGGTGAATTTTCAAAGAAATTTCCACGAAAAATTTTGGATTATGAAAGAGGGGTTTGGAGATTGAAGGTTAGTAATTATCGTAAATTATTTAGCAGTTTAGTAGCATTAGCGATGTTTTTTACATTGCTATTTCCTTCTTATGGGGCAGCGGCAACAAACAAGCAATTATCGAAAAAAGATAGTCAATTAAGCACAGCAACAGAGACACAAATGAAAAAGCTGATTGCACAGCAAAAAGCATCTTTAAGTCAAGATGCGGTTTTACACCCGGATTTACAAAACTTAACAGGTGATCAAGAGGTATCTGTTATTGTTGAATTATCAGAATATCCAGTTGCCTTGGCAAAGGGGATTAATAAAGTTGCCGGAAAAACTACTTCAAAAGCTGAAGAAAAAACCATTCAGCAAAAAGTAGTCTCCCAGCAGCAAAAGTTTCAAACGAACCTAAGCGCAAAGGGGATTAAAGCAAAGGTTGGTTATACTTACAATTACACTTTCAACGGGATGGCGCTTACATTAAAGGCTAGCCAAGTGAAAGAATTATTAAAAGTTGATGGCGTTAAATTGGTTGAACCAGACGTCGAAAGACATGCATTGGGCACAAAAGCTTCTGGCAGCAGCGCAGTTAAGCCAATGATGAATACAAGCAGCCCATTCTTAGATGTACCATCTGTTTGGGGTCTAGGCTTTAAAGGCCAAGGTGTGAAAGTAGCCGTTCTTGATACTGGGATCGACTACAAGCACCCAGAGTTTCAAAATGTTTACAAGGGCGGATACAACTTTGTTCCGCAAACGGATACTAAGCAATACGCTCGCGACCGTGCAGCTGATGATCCATATGAAACGACTCCATTAGATCGCCCAGCAGGCAAAGCTGAATTTGATGCTAATGGCAGTGCTTTTTACACAGAGCATGGTACCCACGTTGCAGGAACAATTGCTGCACAGGGTAACAACTCATTTGGTATTAAAGGTTTAGCCCCAGAAGTTGCGCTTTATGCTTATCGTGTACTAGGTGCTTACGGAAGCGGCGCAAACTCCGGAATTATTGCTGCGATTGATAAAGCGGCAGTAGAAAAAATGGATATTATCAACCTTTCTTTAGGAGGAAGTAGCAATAGTCAAACTTCTTCTGATGCGATTGCGATTAACAATGCGGCGCTTGCTGGTGTGACTGCTGTTATCGCAACGGGTAACTCAGGTCCAAACCGTGCAACCATTGGAAGCCCTTCTACAGCGGCATTTGCCATTTCGGTTGCAAACTCGACTGTTCCTGAAACAACCATGGCTGGACAAGCTTCTATAACTGTAGAAGGTTCTTCACCTGCAGCTTATAACATGAACTTAATGGGCTGGAAATTTGGTACAAAGCCAGGCGAACTTCTAACTGGAACTTATGATGTAGTAGCTGTTCCAGGACTTGGAGAGGCAAAAGACTATACTGGTTTGGATGTACAAGGAAAAGTAGCACTGATTTCACGTGGTACGATTGCTTTTGTTGACAAAATTGCCAATGCTAAAAAAGCAGGAGCAGTAGCGACAATCATCCATAATAACGGCGGCACTAACGGTAACGGGCCTGCTGGAGTATTCCTAGGCGATTCCTTTGCCTTCATCCCGACATTTGATATGTCAACTACGGATGGAAATGCATTAAGAACTGCTTTAGCAACGAAAAAAGCAACCGTAACATTTGGTAGTTTTTCTGAAAGCAAAACAGCTGGCGATGATATCAATAGCTCAAGCTCACGCGGCCCGGCTAATCCGAACTTCGATCTGAAGCCAGACGTTTCTGCTCCGGGAACGAATATCATGTCTTCTGTTCCTGCTTACGGAAAAGACTTCCCAGATGCTAGCTACCTGGAGTCATATGACCGTTTCACTGGAACAAGTATGGCAACACCGCATGTTGCCGGTATTGCTGCATTATTAAAATCACAGCATCCAGATTGGACGCCATTTGATATTAAAGTAGCAATCTCAAATACTGCGAAACAACTTGATGTTAAGAAATATGATGTTTTCTCGCAA
Organism: Neobacillus novalis NBRC 102450; assembly: GCF_001591805.1. GTDB lineage: Bacteria > Bacillota > Bacilli > Bacillales > Cytobacillaceae > Neobacillus > Neobacillus novalis. The sequence goes on from NZ_BCVP01000017.1 coordinate 92,190, forward strand.
GGTCCTGGACGCGTTCAGCCTCTAGCGGCAGCAACAACTGAAGCATTGGCTTATGCAATGGACAAAACAAGTTTTTCCGGAAAAACATACGATAATATCAAAGGTACAGTTACTTTCGGAAATGTTCCAACCAATGCGAACAATGCATCTACCGTTACAAAAGATATTGTAGTAAAAAATCTCACAGGCAACGCCAGTGATTATACAGTTACTGTACAAACCACAAAGGCTGCGACTGGTGCTTTAGCTACTGCAAACGTGACAGTGGATAAAGCCAATTTCACACTTGCGGCTAATGGTGAGAACACCTTAAAAGTAACGTTAAACGTTCCAAAAGGTGCAGGAACTACTGGAAATGAAATCCTCGGTTATGTAAAAATAACCAATGGTAAAACGAATTTAAATTTACCATTCGCAGGAAACTTTGCACCGCCAACAGGATTAAAGAGCTTCTCAATTGATAGTAAGGCTATTTCTCCAAATGGAGATGGCAAGTTAGACAGCACAACAGTTCGTTATGAGTTTTATGATCGTCAATCTACAACTTATATTGAGCTTTGGGATGCATTCCATCAGGAAGCTGGTGAATATCAGGATGGATATCTCGGATGGCTCGTAAGTGCTTCCTCAACAACAACTGGAGCGAAAACGGTTGCATTTGATGGAAACTATACTTCTTGGACAAAAGGTGTTGGAAAGGTTAAAGCGCCAGACGGCGTATACACAGTCGATATCACGACGTTAAACGCACTGGGAACAGCGATTGTTGCCTCAGGATGGACTGGACCAGTTTATATCAAAACAACGGCTCCAAAAATTGTAACTCAGGACAGCTATACTACTGGCGGATCAAGTTTTGAGCTATCTGGAAAAGTCGATGACTCTTATATCGATTGGGCTCCGGGCGTTGATGAGGTATTTGGAGAACAGTATGACATCAATACAAAATTAATGGCCAAGTACCAATTGACTAACAGCAATGGTGACACCCAAACAGGTACAACGCCATTTACGCTTGATCAAGATGGTAAATTTAAAGTATCCCTAGCTGGATTAACAGATGGGGACAATAAAGTGAAGATTACTGTTAATGATGAAGCACAAAACACTGCTTCAAAAGAAATAACTGTTACGAAAACGGCTGCTCCAAATCCTGATGCAGGTAAAGGTCAGTTATTATTAGGTGACAAACCGTTAGCTAATGTTACTTTCAGTCTTTATACGGCTGGTGAAAATCAAGTATGGTACGATTTCACAACAGATGCAAACGGAAGTTTCACTCATAATCTGCCAGATGGCGATTATAAACTTGATGGTGTATGGGTTGATCCGACATGGTATTCATTAAACGGATCTTACAAGATTAAGAACGGCTTAGTGAATGGAACAAACAAATTAGTCATTAGTGCAACTGATTACCAAGTTCCAACAGATCCTGGAAAAGTGAATGTTTCAGGGGAATTAACAAAGAACTCTGAGGGTTATGCAAATATTCCGTTCAGTATCCATACTCTTGATGGAAAGCAATGGTACGATACAAGAACAGACGCTAAAGGTCAATTTGCTCTTCTAGTGCCAGATGGAAAGTATCAATTAGATGGCATTTGGGATGGAGCAAAAGGCTTATGGCATGTGTTAAATCAACAATTTGAAGTAAAAGATGGCAAGCTAGTAGGCGCTGAGAAGTTACTAGTTGATGTGAAGGCAATTGAATCAAACGTTACTGGTAAACTAACGCAAGGCGATGTTCCTTTAGCTAATACAATCTTTAGTATTCATACCACTACTGGTGAAGAAGTTTGGTATGATGCGCAAACAGATGCAAACGGAAACTTTAGCTTTAGCCTGAAAGATGGAACGTATAAACTTGAAGGTATTTGGGTTGATGCGGACGGCACATGGTATGATCTACAGAAAGAATTTACCGTTTCCGGCTCACTTCAACTTGACCTAAAGGTTCCAGTAAAACCAGCGAAAAATGTTACAGGTGTATTAACGAAAGGGAGCGAGGCCCTAGGTGATGTTGTTTTCAGTTTCCATACTACTTCAGGCACGGAAACGAAATGGTATGATGTGAAAACAGCTGCCGACGGAAGTTTTGGCCTTGTATTGCCAAACGGCGCTTACCAACTTGACGGGGTTTGGGTGGCATCCGAAGCAAAGTGGTATGCCTTAAACCTTAAGTTTAGTGTCGAAGATGGAAAGCTAGTTGGAACTGACAAACTGCTAATCAATCTTACTAAGTAATAATATGTAGGAAGAGTCGGCCTCTTTTATGAAGGGCCGGCTTTTTTTCCACGTTTCCTCTTGAATCAGTTCCATTCAGCCAAATGAATTTCACCACTAATGAAAGGAATAGGTATATGTTTAAAAAAATTGTACTGCTTGCCCTTACTTCGATTCTAGCTGCATCACTTATTTCATGCTCAAAAGAGAAAGAAGCAACAAAGTCAAATACCCAAACGGAAAATGCTGCGAAGCAAAAGACAGCATCCGTTGCCAAAAAAGAGAGCGAAACTAACAAGGCTCCCAAAAGTGATGCCCAATTAGCTAGTGAGCTCGTGCTGAAAGATACGAAGGTAGTGAAAATCTTTAGTATTAATCAGAAGCTGCATGATAATTACAAGGACCTTGGCCCTTTTTATTTCATTAGAGGTGTAGATGAAAAAGGAAGAAAAACAGAAGTATGGGTGAATAATGGGAAGATATTCGAAATCAATTAACTCTTTGAACTTCTCAAAAGGACGTGAATGTTAAATCAATAGCGTTAAAATTAAGAGTTTGTAAAATTATTAGAATAATTCTAGAAATATGTAGAAATACGCTGTGAAACATTATAAACTAGATATGGTTACATATACCTAATGGAAAGAGAGGGAAGGTTTGGGGGAAGTGGGATTCCTCGCCTGAACAGGAAGTCTTTTTTTTTCAACATTAGTAGATTTGGAGGGAATTAATCTGTGAACAAGATATTCAACAAATCCAAAAAGTGGGTCGGCTTAGTCTTAACAGCAGTTATGCTCTTAGCGTTAGTTGTACCTCTTAATGTAAATGCGGCCACAACACCAGTTTCATTGGCGAAGTGGGTATTTGGCACCGATATTTTAAAACCTGCATCAGGAATAGCAGCGAATATGGACAAATCATTGTCTGTTACAGGTGCAGCGATTACCGGGTTTAGCGCAGGTCCTACTACTGGAACCTTGGTTCCAAACGCTACACCTTGGACAGCAAATCCTTCTTTTTGGAAGGTAGCAGTTTCTACAAAAGGCTATGAAAATATTACTCTATCCTCAAAACAAACAAGTTCTAATACAGGACCGAGAGATTTCAAGGTTGAATATAGTTTAGACGGCTCTACTTGGGTACCTGTACCAGGTGCTGTTGTAACAGTGGCCAATAACTGGACTAGTGGAGTCTTAACAAATATTGTATTGCCTAAAGAGGCAAATGATAAAGATTTAGTCCATGTAAGATGGATAAAAACTTCTGAAACAGCGGCAAATGGCAGCCCAATAGCTTCTGCCGGTACTAGCCGCATGGGCGAAATCGAATTTAAAGGCGAAGTAGTAACAGCTCAAGAACCACAGCCAGATCCAGGTGCCGTTCCAGGCCAAGGTAAGGTTGTCTTAGGTGGCGAGCCATTAGCAAATCTTGCATTCAGCCTTAAAAATACGACCAGCAATGTCTGGTATGATTTTACATCCGATAAAGACGGTGTTTTCACTTTCAATCTAGCAGATGGAACATATGCGATTGAAGGTCTATGGGTGGCACCAACATGGTATCCGCTTAACAAAACCATTACGATTAAAAATGGTTTAGTAGATGGATTACATGAATTAGCAATCGATGGGCTAAATCCAGCTGAAGGCACTTGGAATTTAACTGGATATGTAAAGAATGGTTCAAAAGCATTGAACAATCTTACATTCAGTTTCCATAGCACTGATGGAAAATGGTATGATGCAACAACTGATAAAAACGGTAAATTCAACTTTAAGCTAGCAGACGGCAGCTACCAAGTAGATGGAATTTGGGATGGAGTTGCTAAAAAATGGTTTGAGCTCAATCAAGCGTTCACCATGAAGGACGGAAAACTTGTTGGGGCAACTGAATTAACAATTGATCTTGCTGGTGTTTTCAATGTAACGGGAACACTTACAAAAGGAACAACAGCATTAAGCAACACTGTTTTCAGTCTGCATACAAAATCTGGCGAAGCCATTTGGTATGACACGCAAACAGATGCAAATGGAAACTTTGAATTTAAGCTTCCAAATGGTATTTACACGATTGACGGAATTTGGGACAGTGCCGCAGGAAAATGGTACGAACTCAAAAAAGACTTCACGGTTAATGGTTTATTCCAATTAAACATTGACGTCTTAAAAGATGGAACAGGTGTCGTTACACCGAACGTAACAGGTGTAGTTAAGAAAGGTAAAGACGTATTACCTAACGTAACATTCAGCGTGCACACTGCTTCTGGCGAAGAAAAATGGTATGACATGACCACAGATGTAAATGGGATCTACAGCACCACAATCCCGAACGGAAAATATATTCTCGATGGTATTTGGCTCAGCACAGAAAACCATTGGTATGCATTAAATAAAGAATTTACCGTAAACGGTACAACAGAATTCAATATCGATGTTTTAGCTGGACAAGCTAACGAGAAATTTACTTTGAATGTCATGCATTCTAACGACACTCACTCAAACGTTGATAATGCGACAAATAATATTAACGTGGCGAAAAAAATGACTGCGATTAAGTCTGTTCGTGCAGAAAAACCTAGCGCATTATTACTTGATGCAGGTGATGTGTTCTCAGGAACATTGTATTTCAATGAGTTTAAAGGCTTAGCAGATTTAGAATTTATGAATTTAGCTGGCTATGATGCAATGACTTTTGGTAACCACGAGTTTGATGTTGGTACTGAAGTGTTATCTAACTTTGTCAAAGGAGCATCTTTCCCATTTGTCAGCGCAAACGTTGACTTTACGAACGATGCAAATTTAAAATCCCGTTTCCATAACGGCTTAACAACAGATAACCCTAAGAGCGGCGAAATTTACAACGGCATCATCAAGGTTGTAAATGGTGAAAAAATCGGTATCTTTGGTTTGACAACAGAAGAAACTTCGGTAATTTCTAGTCCTGGAGACGGTGTTGTCTTCAAAAATTATATCACTGAGGCAAAAAGATCTGTTGCTGCCTTAGAAGCACAAGGCGTTAACAAAATCATTGCGTTAACACATATTGGTTATGACGATTCACTTGAGTGGGATAATGACCTAGAATTAGCAAAACAAGTGGAAGGAATCGACGTCATCGTTGGCGGTCATACACATACAAAGCTTGATGCACCTGTATTTATCACGGATAAAGCTGAGCCAACGGTTATCGTGCAAGCAAATGAATATAACAAGTTCCTTGGAACATTGGATGTAACATTTGATGCAAACGGTAAAGTAATCGTTCCTGAAACAACTGGAAAACTACTTGACATAAGCACGTATCAAGAAGATCCAGCTACATTAGAAATTCTTAATACAAAATACAAGCCGGCAGTTCAGGAAAAGGAAAGAACTGTTGTTGGTACAACTGCCGTTGATTTAATGGGCGGAAATCCTCCTGCCCGTGTAGGGGAAACCAACCTTGGTAACTTCATTACGGACGGTATGCTTGCAAAAGCGCAAACAATCAATCCTGACACCTTGATTGCCGTTCAAAATGGCGGAGGAATTCGGGTTACTCTTCCTGTAGGTAACATTACAGTAGCAGATGTATTTAAAGTCCTTCCATTCGGAAACACTTTGGGCATCATGAATTTAAAAGGCAGTGAATTAAAAGCAGCTCTTGAGTACAGCGTGAAGGATGCTCCAAATGCCTTTGGCGGCTTCCTACAAGTGTCTGGTCTGAAAGTCACTTATGACAGCACAAAACCAGCTGGCCAAAAGATTCAATCCATTCAAGTAAAGGGTAAGGATGGAAGCTATACGGCTTTAGACATTAATAAGAACTACTTTGTGGCAACAAACGTCTTTACAGCTAAAGGCGGCGACGGCTTCACCATGTTCGAAAAAGCTTACAAAGAAGGCCGTGTCAGTGAGCCAGGATTTGTCGATTGGGAAATGTTCAATGACTACATCAATGCACAGCCAAACAAAATCGTCAATCCTAAAGTAGAGGGACGGATCATAAACGTAGTACCACAAACAATTCCAGCTGCCACGTTCAGCGGTACGGCTTCGAATCCAAAAGTATACTTCGGAAACGTGGTCGTTGATGTGACAGGTGTTAGCAAGCTTGAATATGCAACAGTTAAAGGTAACTTAACCTTAAAAGGTGGTACTAGTGTCAATCTTTCAACCGTAACGGTAGAAGGTGAAACTATTTTCGAAGATTAAAAAAGGCTATGTAAAGCTCCTGGTAATTCACTGGGGGCTTTATCCCACAAAAAAGGTTTGCATTGGAGGATACAATGAAATATAAGACGAAGAAAAGGATACTCAATATCGGATTGATTTTTGCCTTAGTACTTAGCCTTTTCGCTCCTTTCCAAAATGTTTCAAAGGCTGCCGATTATATTACCGTTGCGGAAGCTATTGCGAAGAATGCTGCTGGCGGTAAAGCAACTGTTCAAGGCTATATTGTTGCTTTTGCCACAGGAAGCAATGCAATAACGCAAGATCCAAGTAAATTCTCAAGTGATTTTAACTACTCTATCGCCGATTCACCATCAGAAACAGATAAAGCAAAAATGCTTAATGTTCAGATTCCAACCAACTTTAGAGCAACTCATGGCTTACAGTCCAATCCAACGAATATTGGGAAAAAGGTCCTGATTTCTGGTGATTTATTGGCCTATAATAGTATGCCTGGATTAAAAAATGCTACATCCATGGAGTTTGTTACTGTTACTGATCCAACGAAAGTTAGTGCCGTTACAGCTACTCCAGAAGCTGGTGCAGTACCAGCTGGAACAACAGTCACGTTAGCGACAGCAACAGCTGATGCAAAAATCTATTACACAACGAACGGCACGGAGCCAACGGCGGCAAGCACTGCATACACAGCTCCGATTGTCATCAATGGAGCCGTAACCATCAAAGCCGTTGCCATTAAAGCAGGCTTAACTAACAGTGATGTTGCAACATTCGCTTATTCGATTTTACAAGCAAATACGATTGCTGAAGTTAGAGCGATGGCTCTTCAATCGAATGTTCAAACAAGTGGTGTCGTTACCGCTGTGTTAGGAAGAGCGATTTACTTCCAAGATGCGACAGCTGGAATTGTCGCCTACACACCAACGGATAGCACGACGATTCAACCAGGTAATAAAATCACAGTGTCAGGTAAATTAACGGAATATTCCACGTTGCTTGAAATCGAAGCCAATCATGAAAATATTGTCGTTACTGGCACAGGAGCCGTTCCGGCCGCTGAACTAGTAAAAGCAGCTGACTTGCAAGAAAGCAAAGAAGCAACTCTATTAAAATTGAAAAATGTAACAGTCGGCGCATTCGCTGGCGGTAACTATACAACTACAGATGCTGATGGGACAAGCTTCCAAGTTCGCCCAACCGATGCAGCCATGCTTACTACTGGTACAACCTATGAAGAAATTACCGGAGTTCTTAGTCAATTTGGCGGGGTATACCAATTACTTCCGCGAAATGCAGGCGACATTATTAAAGACTCTAGTATTGTCCAATCGGTTGTTGCTACTCCTGGTGCCGGCTTGGTAAAAGCAGGAACAGAAGTTACCTTAGCAACTGGTACCATTGGTGCAGCAATTCATTACACGGTAGATGGCAGTGTACCAACGGCAGCAAGCCCGGTATACTCACAACCGATCGTGATTAGTAAAGCAACAACAATTAAAGCAGTTGCCGTGAAAGCAGGCATGACTAATAGTCCTGTTGCTAGCTTTGATTATGTGATCCAAGACGGCGCGATTCACATTTATGATATTCAAGGTAAATCACACACTTCACCGTTTAACGGCAAGACGGTTACAGATGTAGAGGGCGTTGTTACGTATATTGATGGAACAAGCCGCTTCTTCATCCAAGACCTAATCGGTGATGGAGATCCTAACACTTCTGATGCGATTCTTGTCTTTAAATCGGCTCACGGTGTATCCATCGGTGATCGCGTGAAGGTATCTGGTAAAGTAACAGAATATTATGGTGAAGGCTACGCTGAGAAAACGACAACAGACTTAACGATTACAGAAATTGAAGCAACAACGATTACGAAAAATGGTACGGCACCACTTCCGGCACCAATCAGACTGGGCGTTGACCGAATCTGCCCGCCGGAAATCATTGATAATGACCAATTTAGTGTATTTGATCCAGAGGAAGATGCAATTGATTTCTGGGAAAGCCTTGAAGGCATGTATGTCCAAGTCGATGATCCAAAAGTCATTGCATTGCAAAAAGACGGACTAGTTTGGGTGGTACCAAAAGACTATCCAACAAATGTCGAACCAGGCGGTTTACGGATTACTGCAACAAATTCGAACCCGAATCGAATTGGTGTTGATATAAGAAATGGCTCAACAGCCAATAAATCTTACCGTGCCAAAATGGGAGACTATTTTACAGGTTCAATTAAGGGTATTGTTAACTACGGTTACAGCAACTTTAAATTGATGACGCAAGAACCTACTCTGCCAAAATTAACAGAAACACCTATTGTTAGGGCTGCGACAAAAATTACACCGGCAGCAGATAAATTAACGGTTGGAACGTATAACGTTGAGAACTTTTCAACCGTTACTCCAGACGATAAAGTAACAAAGATTGGCGATGCGATTGTCAATAAAATGAAAAACCCTGATATTATCGGATTAAACGAAATCCAAGATAACAACGGGGAAACAGACAACGGAACAGTAGATGGAACACAAAGTGCCCAAAAGATTATTGATAAGATCAAAACACTTGGCGGACCAACTTACGCTTACACAGAAATTGTTCCAGTTAACAATCAAGATGGCGGTGCACCTGGCGGAAACATTCGTGTTGCCTTCCTTTACAATAAGGACCGTGTATCGTTAACTGCAGGCGCGCAAAAAGGTACATCAACACAAGCAGTTGGTTTTGAAAATGGCAAGCTTACCTTAAACCCAGGACGAATTGATCCAACAAACTCTGCGTTTAATTCTAGCCGTAAGCCGCTTGCTGCTCAATTTGATTTCCAAGGTCAGAGCATTATCGTGGTTGCCAACCACTTTAACTCTAAAGGCGGCGACCAACCGTTATTCGGGAAAACGCAGCCGCCAGTATTAAGCAGTGAAATTCAACGTCATAAAATTGCAGCGATTGTGAATAACTTCGTGAAAAATGTGAAAGCAAAAGATGCAAACGCAAACGTTGTCTTACTTGGAGACTTCAATGATTTTGAATTCACGAAAACATTAGAAATTGCTAAAGGGAACGAATTAACAAACATGATCGACAAAGTTCCTGCAAATGAGCGCTACAATTACTCTTATCAAGGTAACGCGCAAGTACTAGACCAAGTATTAGTTACCAACAATATGGTTGCAAATACAACTGTCGATATCTTACACATTAACTCTGGCTTCATGGATGTGCATGGTCGTGCAAGTGACCATGATCCGATACTCATTCAAACACAATTAAAAGCGGCAGGCGGCGAAGTTTTACCTCCAGTTACACCGCCGGCAGGAACAAAGGTTTACAACTTAAACGGCTTTACTACGAAGAAGCTAACGGTAAACAATGTAGGTGCTGATATTACCGTAAGTGCTGATTCTGTGATTTCAGAAGGCATTGTGTTAACAGGTTCATATGCGAAATTAAGTGGTGCCGGCTTAAAGAACACGGCCATCACACTTAGCCCAACCGCACCAGGAGCTGTGATTGACCTTGGCGGCAATGATGTGAAAGAAGTCGTCATTGCGAGTGCCAATATCAGTCAAATCAGAGGCGTTGAAAAGGTTCAGAAGTGGACAGTGAAAGACGGCGTCGACACTTCTAACATCAAATTTACAAAGGTTAGCGGTGAAGTGATTCCGGCTCCGGTATCTTCACCAGTATCTCCACCAGTTGATACACCAGTTGATCCACCAGCACCTGGGAATGAGGTGGAGGCCTATTACCAAGCAGCTGCCGGTAAAACAGGGGCTGACCTAAAGCTTGCGTTACACAATATTATTAAAGTACAAAAGAAATTAACGTATGCTGCTGTAACAGAAGCATTAAAGAAAACAGACGAAGATCCGAACAATCCGAACAATGTCATCCTGCTTTACACTGGCCGTTCGCAAGCAAAAACGACGTTTGGTTCAGGGGCAAATGACTGGAATCGTGAACATGTTTGGGCAAAATCTCATGGTAACTTTGGAACAAGTGTCGGCCCGGGAACAGATATTCACCATTTACGGCCAACTGATGCATCCGTCAACAGCACACGTGGTCATTTAGATTTTGATAACGGTGGCAAGCCTCAAGGTGAGTGTGAAGGCTGTTTCTATGATAGCGATTCCTTTGAGCCACCCAATCGTGTGAAAGGTGACATTGCGAGAATGCTCATGTACATGGCTGTTCGCTATGAAGGCGATGGCGGCGAGATCGATCTTGAGCTTGCTGACAAGGTGAATACCTATCCAACTCCATTCCACGGCAAGAAATCTGTTCTGCTGCAATGGAGCAAAATGGATCCACCAGATGCCTTTGAAAAGCACAGAAATGATGTCATTGAATCCATTCAAGGCAATCGCAATCCATTCATCGATCACCCTGAATGGGCAGACTCAATCTGGCCTGCGAGCTAATACAAAATAGCAAGAAAGCATCTGCTTTTATTCGGAGCAGGTGCTTTTTTGCCCTTAAAAATGACCATGAGGTTAGCCTTTCCTTTCAATAGGAAGTATAATAATGACAAATATTATTTTTCCAGGACGGTATTACAGATGAGCAACTTTGCGAAGGATTTTAATCGAAATTATAGTCATTTTAAGGGGATTCAAAAGGTTCTAGTATTCTTTTATTTTCCCGGTGTATATGCCTGTTTCATTTATAGATTACTAAATTATCTTTATAAAAAAGAAAAGCTGCCGTACAGAGTAATGTATCGCTTATTGTTCTTGCTGCTGTATATACCCTTTAAATTTATCACCGGAGTGGAAATTCATCCTGAGGCTGAAATCAAGGGTGGTTTATCGATTCCGCATTGTACAAGTATTGTTATCGCAAGAAACGCCAAGATTGGTGAGAATTTTACCATACACCAGTGTTGTACAGTTGGCATGAGTTACAAAAATCTAATGGCTCCCGTCATTGGTGATAACGTTTTTATGAGCTGTAATGCTTCGATTATTGGTGATATCAAAATCGGACATAATGTGCTTGTTTTACCTAATAGTAGTGTTGCAAAAAGCATTGAAAATGATGTAATCGTAGGCGGGGTGCCGGCAAAAGTTATCAAAGAAAATCCGTATGATTTTTACCATCATTAATAAAGTCCCCAACAAAAAAACTCACGACTCGAACGAGTCGTGAGTTTTATTAACTAATCAATCGAATCAAGGGCTTATGTTTGTTTCCCTGACCATCGTTTTCGGTCCCTCTGTCAAGAGCAATAAACCTACAACATGATAAAAGGCGATTGTGATTCCATTGCCGATAAGTCCAAACATAGCTTCCGTCATACTAAATAAGGTAAACGTAACAATGATGATAAATGGAAAAATTGCTAATTTATCCTGACTTTTTCGAAAGGTATTAATGAAGGCTAACACAATCAGAAACAAGAGAAAAGCGGCTAATAAAAGCGTAGGTATTATACCGTAAACACCTAAAATATTGATTAAGCTATTATGCGCCCCTTCAAAGAAACCTTCAAAGTAATCGTCCCCGTGCCCGAATAAAGATGCTTCTTTGACAACTAATTGCCATGTACCCGTTCGTCCGTTAAAGAGATTTCCTGCTTCATTTAACGAAGCGAATTTTTCAAGCAATCCGGATAAAAACTTCTCCTTTAAAGGAGAAAACCAACCAATTAAACCGATGGTCATGATGATAAGAAGCGGCTTGAAATTGCGCTTGGCCATAATAAAATGAACAGAAATAATCAATGTGATAATTCCGACAACTAAAAAGGAAGTCCTGCTCGATGAAAAAATCACACTAACAAGAGACAGGAGGATGGCCGCAATAATCAAAAGCTTAGGCAGTCTTCCCTTGTTTGAAAGTGTTATTAGGGTGAAAAAGCCGGCGATAACCGTAATAGCCGCTATTTGTCCAAAACCATTTGGATTGGCGGCTATCCCTGAATAAGGTAGAAATTCGACTCTTACTGTCAAATAAGAGATTAGGATATAAAGAAGGTTGGCCGTAAAAAGCGAATGATGAATAAAAGGGCCGCCTAGTTTCGTCATAAAGGGCATGACTGAAAAATAAATAAAAGGAACAATAAGTAAAAAGAACAATCCTTGAAAAGGGAATGTATGATGAATAATTTCTGATAGAATAACAGAGAAACCAAATAAAATCCAAATAATAAACAGATACATCGAAAAGAAGGACGGAAAGCGCATGATGGTTAAGCCGTGTTTTTTAAAATAGATAACGATAATGATGAAAAATCCTAATAAAATAAGTGCATATCTTGAATAAATAAGTGTCGGTGAAAGTGGCCGGTATTGGCTGCCCATAAGCACTATCGAAGCAGCGAAGTAAATCATCGTAAAAAGAATAAAGTTAATTTTTCTCATGTTAATAGCCACTGTAAAGCTTCTCTAGGAATTTTGCGTTTTCGACTACGTCGTAGCCGAAACTTTTCAGCTTGCGTTCTCGTTCATCCCAGCTTGGCCTTTCCTTTAGAACGATTAGCTTCGTTAATTCTTCTGCCCATGCCTCAGCGCCATTTGTTAACCTTTTAAAGGTAACGAGATTCATTGCTAAATCAACTTCCTTTGGAACTGTATCTGATACTAAGCAGGGAACACCTGCTGCTTGTGCTTCGATGACGACATTGCCAAGACCCTCATAGATGGAAGGAAACAGGAAGATATCGAATGTGCTCATTATCGCTGGGATATCGGAACGAATTCCCAACAGGTTCACGGAATCTTGTAATTGATACTTTTCTATCAAGTCTTCCAGCTTATTCTTTTCCGGGCCGTCACCAACGAGTACTGCAGACGCTTGCGGATAGTTTCTTTTGAAATGATAGAATATTTCTAAGAAAAATGAGTGATTTTTGACCGTTTCAAAGCGGCCAACATGGCCGATGACAATCGAATCGACTGGTTTGGACTCCTTTTTCGCCGTTGTTTGTTCATAGGCTTGCAGATTGAAGCTGTTTGGTAACACGTTTGTTTCCACGTTTTTTCCAAACAGGGATTCCCCCGCAGTCACAGAACAGCCAAACCGATGTGTGACGTTTTTTCGCAGATTCCTTTTCATATATGAGCGATAGAGTTGCCGGAAAATAGAAGCATTTTGCCCATCTGAGGTTGTATGACTGTGAGCAACCCGAATCGGGATTGATGCTTTCTTGGCCACTTTCAAAATAAAGCCGCTAAAGAAATGTGCATGACTATGAACGGCAGAAAATTGATTCTGGCTGAAAAGCTCAAATAATTGCTGTTGGTAGGATGATAGGTAGCGCATCCTTGGATAGGGCAGTCTGAAAATCCGGCCCCCTAAGGCAATTATTTCTTGTTCGTAATAGCCAATTTCCTCGGTATGGACTAAAAAGTCAAATTGGATCTTTTCGCGGTCTATCGCCCTGTATAAATTTAGGATCATTGTTTCGGCTCCGCCCACATTCATGGCCGTAAACACATGAAGAACTCGATTTGTCATTGATATCACTCCGTTAGTTAGAGGTATATGTTGTTGTAAGTTTGTGATGTTTCTTCGCTTTTGACAAATACCACAGCACTGTAACCGCAAGTGTGAGAAGCTGTATGGCTGTCGTTATAATCGTTACGACAGCCGCTCCAGTTAATCCGTATCGCGGGATTAATAGGAAACTTAAAACGATGGTTGAAAGGACCCAAATAATAGAAAGAATCGGTTGGATGGAAAACTTTCTCATCGCTGTTAGTGCAAATCCAAAAAAAGAACCAGTATACATTAAGGTTCCAGCCACCATCAGGAGAACAAATACCTTATTGTACTGTGCATAATCTTGTGTGTAAAAAATACTTAGAACTTGTTTTCCGATTAAAAGGGTTGCCAGAATTCCAACTAAACCATATATAAATCCAAAGCAGACAAATTTGGTTACTAGCTTAGAAAAAGGTGAGAACTCTTCATTGTTAAAGTGATTTGCCAGCCTGGGACTGATTGTTTGACCAATGGCGTTTATCACTAGATTACCTGCTGTCACGATATAAAAGAGGGCGGAAAAGTAGCCGACAGCTTCTGTACCTGCCGCATGTTCAATTACATACCGTGGAATATTTGTGTAAAGAGACATCATCATCATCACTAACCCAAGCGGAAAGCTCGTAAGAAATAGCTTTTTCACTGATTGGAGATTAACGGATGAGGCGTGGAAGGTATCCAGTTTCTTCACCTTTGGTATTTCTAGAATAATCAGTAATCCTAACCAGGATAGACTAAAGCCGGCGACAGCGATTAATAGGCTATGTGTAAAAGTGATAAGAATTGCAACGATGAATACTGATGTGCACCCTCGAATAATGAGGGATTTTGCGATCATATCCATTCGTTCTTGTTTTTGAAACAAGCCATAGTGAAGCTCAATAACAGATTCAACCAGTTTCGTCATACCTACTAGAAAAATAACAACAGCAGTTTGTCCTTTATATCCACCTAGAATGATAACGATTCCAAGTACGAGTATCGCAAGCAAACTATTTATCCCTTTAAGGGTAAGATAACTGCGAAACGAAAATTCTTCTTTTGTATCGGTTGCAAGCACTGACCGTAACTGCAGGTCAAATATTAAAATAATCGGTGCGGTTACCGCTAATCCCAGCGTAAATCCCCCGACCATTTTGGGAGAACCTAATTTTGCTAGAACCATAATGATTCCCCATTGGGATAACGCATAAATCAGGTTTCCTAGTAACATATAGGAAACATTCCTCTTAAGAGA
Source organism: Neobacillus novalis NBRC 102450 (assembly GCF_001591805.1). Classification (GTDB taxonomy): domain Bacteria; phylum Bacillota; class Bacilli; order Bacillales; family Cytobacillaceae; genus Neobacillus; species Neobacillus novalis. The sequence goes on from NZ_BCVP01000017.1 coordinate 107,313, forward strand.
TAATGGGACCAATGAACTAACCCCCGTATGTTGGACTCTACTATATTATATGGTAAAAAGAGGTGCCTGTCACCGCTCGATTTTGTCGATGGGAGTGATCGTTATTTTCATTGATGGAAGCGGGTGCAACGGGGTATAATCAAGTAAGGCAAATAATTCAGTAGGGGGAAAAGTATGAAGCTGTATGGGAAAATCATCCTTGTTTTGATGTTATCGGTTTCGTTAATAGGATTAAGCGGCTGTTTTGGAAAAGAGAAAGAGTCGAATGCTGCTGATAAAAAGGTTGCAGCGACAAAAACGGCTGATAAAGCTACGAAAGAAAACAAAAGCACAGATCAAGAGAATCCGGCAGCCAAAAGCACTGATCAAGACAACAAGACAACAAAAAGCACGGATCAAGACAACAAAACAGCCAAAAGCACGGATCAAACATCTAAAACATCACAAAATACAGATACAAGCAAACAAGCATCTAAAAACGATAGTATTGCGAACAAGACAACACCATCGAATAATAATACGGATAAAACCGCACAAAACACGGATAGTAGCAAGAAGCCTGCACAAAATACGACTCCAGCAAAAACCAATCCTTCAAAAGGCCAAACGGTTGGAGATAAAGAGATTACGGATTTTGTTCTAGCAAATACTAGAATCGTTCAAATTTCTAATATCAGCAGACGTACCAATGAGAAATATCCTAATTTAGGTCCGTTCTTTGTTGTAAGGGGAATGGATTTAAGAGGAGAAGCAAGCGAAGTTTGGATAAAAGATATGAAGATTTTCGAAATGGTAACTCAAGCAAATAAGTAATTTAAAAGGAAAACGATAGAACCCGTATGGGGCCTATCGTTTTCCTTTTAAATAAACTTTCTCTGTTTGTTGACACATATGCTCCACCGTAAACCTGCTCGCAAGTTCTAAATAGTACCTTCCTACTTCCTCACGATATGAATCATTTACTAGTAAAGAAATAAGCCGCTGGTACATAGCTTCATCATCATTTATTTCTACTAAAAGGTTCTTCATCCCGTGGGGGTCAATTACTTCCTTAACCCCGCCAACATCTGTACTGATAACGGGAAGTCCCCGGCCACAGGCCTCTAGCAAGACATAGGGAAGCCCTTCTTTATGAGAGGTAATCACCATCGCATGCATCTGATCCATCCACTCGAGGACATTGTTCTGATTTCCTTTTAACTGAACGATCGATTCAAGCTTCTGCTCTCTTATTTCGTTTTGATAATGTTCATATAACGGCCCATCGCCAATCAGCCAAAACTCGACATTTTGCCCTCTGAATCGGGAAGCGGCCCTAAGGAGCATATCCAAATTCTTTTCCGAAGCAAAGCGGCCGACAAAGCCAATAACCTTGGTATTACGCTTGCGGAGTCTTTGCTGCATTTTCTCCCAATCTGCAATCGGAATGATTTGCTTCTCAGGAATCCCATTATGGATTACAGACATTTTCTTTCGATTGATTCCATGGGAGATTCCTTGTTTAAAATCAAAGCTTGACACCGTGATAATATCAGTAGAAACCCAGCTGAATACCTTTTCAAGCAGAAGATAAAGTCTACGCTTTTTCGATGATAGGGTTGGATCCGTGAAAACAAAGCCATGGGCCGTATAAATATTTTTATCGATTCTATTGAAAAAACCAGCCAATCTCGCAATGATCCCCGCGATTGAACTGTGAGAGTGAACAAGATGATACTTTCCTTTTTTCATAAAAACAAATAGTTTCCATAACGCCTTCAGATCTTCCCTTACCTTAATGGTTCTTGGAATAGGTATCACGGCAGTCTCAATATTCTGCCTCGCTAACTCTTCCTTTAGAGGTCCCTCTTCGCCGAGAACGACATGGACTTCATGCCCCTTTTGTGAAAACCATTCTGTCAAATATAGTAGATGTTTTTGAGCGCCGCCGATATCCGCACCGGTAATACAATAGAGGATTTTCATTAGACAACGGTGTTAATGACACCTGCAACTCCTTTGATAAATGATTTTCTCGTAAAATGGGCTTCGTACCTTTCTCGCGCTTGCTGCCCCATCTGTTCACAGAGCGCGGGCTGTTCGAGCAGCAGCGTTAGCTTTTCGACGAGTTCGTCGACACTTCCGGGCTTAATGATAAAGCCTGTTTTTCCGTCTTCAATTAATTCAGGGATACCGCCGACATTTGTCGAAATAGCTGGCAGCCCTGAAGCCATGGCCTCAATAATCGATAGCGGCAGTCCTTCGGTATCCGAGGGCAAAATGAAAACAGTTGAGGTTAGTAAAAGCTCCCAAGGATTTTCAACCCAGCCGAGGAAGTTGACAGTGCTTGAGAGCCCCAATTTACGCACTTGTTCGTGCAAGGAATGTCTATAGTCTTCTGGATGCCAGGGAGGTTTCTCTCCGATAATATTCAGCTGAACGTTATAGCCCTTTTTCTTCAGACGGTCGGCAGCTAAAATCGCCAGGTCTTGGCGCTTTCCTTCAATAATCGTTCCTACCATGGTGATCGTAAAGGTTGAATTGTCCTTCTTTCGTTCGGGTAATCGGGTTGCCTGGTCGACACCATTATGAACCACGCTGAATTTAGTCTTTTGTTTTGGAAATTGTTGCTTGTAACGTTCTGCTAATGTGTTTGAGACGACAATAATTTTATCGGCGGCGGCAACGCTTATTTTTCCTAAAAGATTATTCAGCTGTTCCTCCCCATGGAGATGCCAGATGACTTTTCGTCCAAACAGTTTTGCCAGCCAGCCAATCAGGAGCTGGGAGCGGAATTGACTCGTATAAACCAGATCAATCCGATTCTTGCGCAGGAAGGAAATAACCTTAAAGAAATGCGGGAGCATATTGAATCCCTGCGAGAGGTAAAAGAATGCGCCCGTTTTGACTTGTCCTTTTCGAATCTTATCGACGGCATTATGTATCGGAATCAGTGTAACGGCTTTGCCTGCAGCGCTTACACGGCCGTTCATCGGTCCGTCTGTTGAAGTGACAAAATACGTCTTTAGTGAATCGTTGTCAAGCGCAGTGAGAAGCTCAAGTTCGCACTTCTGTGCTCCTCCCCATTCCGGACGGCTTTCGTAAAAGAGAATCCGTTTCACTGTCTTATCTCCATCCTTTGGCGAACAAAATAACAGGAATTGATTTCAAAACAATCTTTAAATCTAATAAAATCGAATAATTGTAAATATAGTATAAATCGAGATCTAATTTTTCCTTTGGAGCAATATCATATCCGCCGTTAATTTGTGCCCAGCCAGTGATTCCTGGTTTTACTTGAAGGCGGTTACGAAAATGAGGAATTTCCTTTTCGAAGTCTTCAATAAAGACTAACCGTTCCGGCCGTGGACCAATAATCGACATTTCGCCGCGTAATATATTTATAAATTGAGGAATTTCATCGATCCGGTATTTCCGTAAATAATAGCCAACCGTGGTAATCCGGGCATCATTGTGGTTAGCCCATTGCGGTCCATGCTTTTCGGCATCGATGTACATCGTTCTGAATTTAATGATCAAAAAGGGTTGTCCGTCCAGCCCAATGCGTTCCTGTGTGTAAAAAACAGGACCACGCGAATCAAGCTTAATCACAATCGCAATGATGATAAGAAACGGAAAGAGAATAAGTAATAAACAAAGGCTAAACAAAGTATCAATCGCTTGTTTTACTAAAAAATGAAGTGGTTTATTTTTTGTGGTTGTTGTTACTAGACTTTGTTCATTAAGTACTTTCATTTTTCTCACCCTTATAAATGATAGTTAGAGGCTGCTCTTTTAAGAGGTTAAATGGTTTAAAGCAAATGATTCTAAAGGGTTTACAGCAGGAAACTATGAATATCTTTTTCCTATTGTACTATAAATTTACTATGCCTGTCTCCTATCCTAGCGAATTTTGTTGAATATTAAAAATTTTCTTCGGGACTTTAGTTGTGGGGGAGAGGGAAAGGTATGTGGTTCCGATTGCCTATTAACGAATGATAGATACCCTGAGTGGGACAAGGAGCATTAATTCACTGGATGTCCTTCATAATTAAAAACTCCTTAGACTTAGTATCTAAGGAGTAAATGTTCCTTCTTCAATTGTGTGTGGAATCGGTTTTCGCTGCTGACTCAAAAAGAAAAAGACGCCGATAAGGACGAGCAGTCCACCGGCAATTTGCCAACTGACGAGTTGCTCATGTAGTAAAAGATAGGCTAATATTGTCGATCCAACGGGTTCGCCTAAAATACTCATCGAGATTGTGGTAGCATTGACGTAGTTTAACAGCCAGTTATTGATAAGGTGGCTGACGGTTGGAACGGTGGCAAGTAAAAGGAAGATGCCCCATTCCTTGGCAGGATAGCCGCTAACGGCAACTCCTGTAAATACGTTATAGATGGTTAGAACGATAGAAGCAAAGAAAAAGACACAAAAGCTATAAAGCCAATGCGATATTTTTTTTACGATGGTTTGCCCAATCAATAAGTAGCCTACCACAGAGATAACACTGAAAAACGAAAGAATATCGCCGATAGTAGCATCTTGACTTAAACCGAAATCCCCCCAGCCAATCATCATTGCTCCGACGATGGCAACACCCATCGTCAACAATGCGGACAGTGTCGTTCGTTCTTTAAATAGAAAAAAGCCCCCGATCAACGAGACAATCGGCTGTAAGGTAAGAATGATTGTTGAACTGGCAACCGTTGTTAACTTCAAAGAACCGAACCAGAGAACAAAGTGTAAGGCTAAAAAGGAGCCGGAAAAAAATAAAAAGTACCAATCCTTTTTGGTGATTTTTTTGAATTCATGCCGATTTTTCCACACGATGGGCACCATTAAAATGCTCGCAAACCACATGCGGTACATACTTAGAATGGAGGCAGGTGCATCAGACCATTTTACGAAAATAGCCGAAAATGAAATGGCTATAATGGAAATGGTAAGTGGCAGTGCGATTGATTTTGAACCTTCATGCTGTATCATCTTTACCTCCTACTTCTTTTCCACATTAAATAAAGACTTTCGCACTCGAAAGTCACGATAAATACTAAATTATTATAAAAGGAATTACTAAGTGTATCAATAGGCATGAGGAAAATCTATAAACTTTAGTTGGCGTTGGATTATGGGGGGATCATGGTGAAAGGCCCTTCTCGTTTAAGAAGAGCCTTTCAGGATGAGGTTTCCTTCAAAGGAAGCGTGCTTATCTAAAGAATCCGCACCTATCCTCTCACCATGCTTGGACAATTACATATGATTAAGTATGGCTATTTGATTATTACGATGCAGAAATAGGACAATTTCTAAAGCATTTCATTCGAGTTAGAAATGTTTTGCACTTTTTGAGTGCTCAAAAAGGTAGGAGGGATATATTGGAGAATATTGTGATCGTTCCATGGGAACCGGATGAGCTTACGCATGAATTTTTTGTTCCGGAGTATATTATTGCGCTGGCAGCTGAGGTTTTGAAACATTATAGTTTTCAAGTTAAGAGCATGCAGGTGGTGACAACGAAGCCCGACAAAGGTGGGGCCATATGGAGACTTGAAACGAATGAAGGACCAAAAAGTTTCAAACTGTTACACCGCAGACCGACGAGAAGTATGTTTAGCCTTGGAGCTCAAAAGTACTTAGTCGAAGTTCAAGGTGCAAGGGTCCCAGCAGTCATCCAAACGAAAGCTGGACAGGAATTTATTGAAGCAGGCGGGAAATTATGGTTTGTTGCCGAGTGGATTGAACCATTGGCACCGGTAACAAAAGATTTGGAAGGAGCAAAACAGCTTTGTTACGCGCTTGGTGAATTCCACCAGTTAAGCAAGGGCTATATTCCACCAAGTCAAGCGGAAGTTGCTTCGAGATTGGCAAAATGGCCGAAGAGCTATGAAAAAGTAATCACGAAAATGGATTGGTTTCGGAACATTGCTAAAGCTTATAAGGAGATGCCAGCAAGTCAATCGATATTGAATGTGGTAGATACATTTCAAGAACAAGCGCGAAAAAGTCTAGCAGACCTTAAGCAATCGAGTTATTTGTCGTTAGTAGAACAAGGGAATAAGAGTTGGGGGCTGGTCCACCAGGATTATGGTTGGTCAAACGGTCAAATGGGACCGAACGGTATGTGGATTATTGACCTGGATGGTGTCGCCTACGACCTGCCAATTCGTGATTTAAGGAAACTAATTTCGGGTACGATGTCCGATTTGTTTAATTGGGATGTGACATGGATACGAGAAATGATAAGGGCTTACCATGAGGCAAGTCCACTAACACCGGAACTTTATGAATTATTAATGATCGATTTCTCCCTTCCTAATGAATTTTATAAAAATATTAAAGAAGTCGTATATGAACCTGAAACTTTTTTAAATGAAACAACCACACAATTAATTCAAACGATCGTCGACACGGATCAATCAAAATGGCCTGCGTTAAATGAAATTCAACATGATTGGAGGAAGTAGGGAAATATGAAGATATTAATGGTTTGTACAGAAAAACTTCCTGTGCCTCCTGTTTTAGGAGGAGCCATACAAACGTATATATCCGGAACTCTCCCAATCTTAAGCAAATTTCATGATATTACAGTGATCGGGATTAGTCATCCGTCTCTCCCGGATAATGAAATAAAGAACGGCATTCAATATGTCCGTGTTCCAGGGATCATATTGGAAATATATCGAGAAGGGGTCGTACAATTTATCCAAAACAATTCATTTGATCTTATCCACATTTTTAATCGCCCTCGACTTGTCATGCCCATCCGCGGTGCAGCGCCAAATGCCAAAATTACCTTAAGCATGCACAATGATATGTTCAATATCGAAAAAATTGACCCAACTGAAGCGGCATCAGTTTTGAAAGAGGTTTCCAATATTGTAACTGTAAGTGATTATGTAGGAAATGTCATCCGTACTCTTTATCCCGAATCTGTACCTACTATCCGCACCATCTATTCAGGTGTAGATACCGAGCGTTTCCTACCTGGAAACCATCCAAAAATGAGTGAAATTCGAAATTCCATTCGAAAACAACACGGTTTAGAGAATAAAACCGTTTTATTATTTGCCGGAAGGCTTTCGGTAAACAAAGGGGTAGATAGGTTAATCCGAGCATTACCTCAGCTTTCAACAAAATTCAAAGATTTAGCACTGGTAGTTATGGGAAGTAAATGGTTTAGTCAAGATGACGTAACGGATTATGTCGCATATATTAGGGCATTGGCAAAAAAACAATCAATACCGGTTGTAGCAACGGGTTTCGTTTCTCCAAGTGAAATTCAAAAATGGTTTGCATCAGCTGATTTATTTGTGTGTACTTCTCTTTGGCAAGAACCGCTGGCACGCGTTCATTATGAAGCAATGGCAGCAGGACTTCCGATTGTTACAACTGCAAGGGGAGGAAACTCCGAAGTAATTATCCAAAATGAGAACGGACTGATTGTAGAAAATCCGGAAGATCCGAGCTGCTTTGCTGAAAAAATTACAACCATTTTGTCGGATAAATCTCTGATGAAAAGGATGGGGATTAGAGGAAGAGAACTGGCAGTTGCGAATTATGAATGGAATCGGGTAGCAAACGAGATTTTAGAAGTTTGGCAACAATCGATAGAAGCGCCGCTTACGAATATACAGCATAATGATTTAGAGTCCATACAAACCCCACTCACGAATAATACGCAAAGTGAGACACTAGAAGTCTATCAAGTGGAGCCCGACAACGAATTTTCAAAGCAAGACAAGGTGGATAAGGAAGACAAAGTGGATAAGAAAGATAAAAAGGACAAGAAAGAAAAGAAAGACAAGAAAGACCAAGTGGATAAGAAAGGTAAAAAGGACAAGAAAGACAATAAGAAAGACAATAAGAAAGACAAGAAAGACAAGAAAGACAAGAAAGATAAGAAAGATAAGAAAGACAAGCAAAAATAAACCGAATATAATAATGAGTACACTAAAATATCCCCCTGACCTTAAGGGGGATATTTCGGTATTTCCCTAGGTTACTCATTCCAATCTGTCGGGCGATGGATTGAGAGGCCTATTGTTTACCACCTCAGTAAATATATTCTCTTTAAGATCTGTTGACTGATTGCTAGGAGAGGGGTGTTTACCGGTTTGAATTAATTGAATAAGATTTTGTATGTCTTCTTTTGTTGCAGGTTGTTTCTCCTTCTTCAACATATATCCTAATTGTCCATTCACCTCTAATGTAGCATATTGGACATCGCTAACCGTAGTAACACCTACTTGTCGTAGAAGTGTTTCTAATTTATCTATCGTAAACCTAAGTTTTTTTAAATTTTTTTCATTTATTTCCCCTTTTTCAATAATGGGTATAGCTTTACCAGAAACAATAGATTCGAATCCATCGAATTTTAATTCAACGAACTCAATTATGATAAGAGCTAGTATTAATAAGGTTCCGACTCCAATAGTAGGCCAAAGCCCTTTACTTACCACTGGATGAATCAATAATGTACCAATCATGACCATGATCACTGTGTGTGGTACAGTCATTTTAGCTATCGACCGTCTCCCGCTAATCCTTAACAATATCAATCCAGCTACTAAAATGATGACAGTTTTCCAAACCCAATCTAAATCCATAAAGGATCTCCTCTTTTTTTTATTATTAGTATTACGAACTTTCTTTATGGATATACATTATTTTGAATAGGAAGGGACAGGCTCCTCGTCCCAATTACTTAAAGATGGGAGATTTCCTTAGTGGGACAAGGAGCCCTAGTCGCCAATAATTTGATTGGCATATTTTCGTTTTACGATAAAATAATAAATCAATTGGAAAAGTAAATAAACGCTGCTTATTGAGAGGCTGCTGCGGTATATTTCAACATTCATTCCTGATTCTTTAAAAAAGGTACTCGTGTATACAAGGGAGATCCCGATTCCGATCAAGGGAGCGGCGAAAAAGAGAATTTTTAATTCCCCAGCGATGATTTTGCGAATTTCTTTTTCGGTAATCCCAATTTTATATAGCTTTTTGTAATTTTTCTTTTCATCCTCCAGTTCGGAAAAGAGGCGTAAGAGCAAAATAATTACGGTCGCAATAAAAAATAGGATACTGATAAAGGTCACAAGATAGAGGACTAGCCCGCCGCCTTGCTTATTATAATCGTAGAGACCTATTTTTGACCCTGGCTGGAAAAATTCCTGTTCCGTCATCAATCTTCGCTGAATCAGGTTCGCAAATTCAGGTGTTACTTTATTCGCAGCCGTTAATTTCTCCTGCAGCTTCATGACAGCCTCTTTCGAATTCTTCCAGTCCTTCACATTTAAAAGCTGGATCTCCGCTGTTTGTACTTCCGAAGAATTATTTTTTAACTGCTGATAATCTGCTGAATTAAGGACAATTAAGCTATTATCGATATAGTTTAGGCTATTAATCAGCCGTCCAAACATCGCTGACTGCAGCTTATGAATACCTATATTGGGAAGATCCTGCTGGATATCGGCAACCATTCTTTTTCGCTCTGCTTTCCCCTGCAAGTTTAATTGAACAAGAATCAGGTAGCTGCCTTTGTCAACCTGAATCGGTTTGTTCGCAATAGCTGAAAGCTGATCATCAGCGACAAAAACGGTTCGGTAATTGTAGTTTGCCGAATCAAAGTAGTTGCTCACTTCGAGTGTTTTATGCTCGGTGATGGGATTTCCCTTCGTATCCATCATGGCAGACAGTTTTTCAAAAGGAATCTCCGTTTGAACAAACGCAATATCATAGGGATGTAGATCGGTCGCTGCTTTTTCTGCACCTAAAAAAATATTGAGAACAAAGCCGATGTAAAAAATCGTCACAATGACCATAACGGTGATGAGGTAGATAATTTTTTTCACTTGTTTAAACTTATAATCCAGATTCGTTAGTAATAGCAGGTGACGGTAATAACCTGAAGGTCGTCTTTTTATGATGTTTAGACAGAAGCTTCCTAACTGTGAGATCATTATATATAAGGTAATCATGATGGAAATCGTACAAAACAACAGCAGCTGTCCGTCATTTTCAGGGACTGTCCCGAAGTTAGCAAAGAGAATATATAAAGTTGAAAGCAGCGCGATAAACGCAATCGCTGCCATTACAGGGTTTGCGTGTTTATTTTTCTTAGACGTGCGCTCCTCCTTTAACAGCTTAACAATCTCAAACTTACTGGTTACCACCATCGTGCCCCCTACAGCAATGGCAAAGATCAGACTGAATAGGCCAATGGAATATAGATAACTGTTTAAATTGAGTTCAAACGAAACGCTCTTTACACCAATCAGGCTCATTATGATGAGGAAAAAAAATCGTGAAAATAGCGATCCTGCAATAATCCCTAAGCAAATGGAGGCGCCGGCTATGATGCTATTTTCTACTAAAATGATTTTCCGAATATCCTTAGTTGACATCCCTAATGTCATAAACAGCCCAAACTCTTTTTTTCTGCCTTTAATAAAGGCAGAGTGAGCATAGCTGATAAAGAAGATTGAAAAAATCAGTAACGCAACAGTAGGAATCATCACCGCTTCAGAGATGCCTTCTTCGATTTCTTTTGAACGATGCAGACTTTCATTAAAGAGGAGTGTTGAAAACATGAAGAACACCATGACGGCAAAACTGTTACAAAGAAAGTAAAAGAGATATCTTTTCAGATTACTTTTGAAAATTTTAATAGCGATTTGCTTAATCGTCATGCGTCCCACCCCCTAAGATGGCAAGGCAGTCGATAATCTGGTCTAAAAAGTCCTTTCGGTTCCCTTTTTTAACGAGCTGCGAATCAAGCTGACCATCTTTAATGAAAATGACTTTGTTGCAATAGCTTGCTGCAAAGACATCATGGGTCACGACAACAATCGTCGTTTCCATCTCTTTGTTTATTTTTTCAAAGCATTCCATTATCGTTTTCGAAGACTTTGAATCTAGGTTTCCCGTCGGCTCATCGGCAAAGATGATACTCGGATCATTGACTAACGCCCTGCTGACGGCGACACGCTGCTGCTGACCACCTGAAATCGCATAGGGATATTTATCGGCGATGTCATAAATACCAAACGTAGACATGATTTCTTTCGTCTTGTTTTCCATATATACTGCGTCACGCTTTTCTAAAATCATCGGTAACATCACATTTTCTTTTAACGATAAACTATCAAGTAAATTAAACTCTTGGAATACAAAACCGAGATGCTGCCTTCGGAATAAGGCTAACTCTTCCTTTTTCATCATACTGAGTTCTTTATTTGCAATATGAATCGTCCCCGATGTAGGGGAATCAATGCCGCTTAAAAGATTGAGCAGCGTCGTTTTGCCGCTTCCCGATGGACCCATAATTGCGACTAATTCCCCTTTTTCAATCGTCAAATTGATGCGATTAAGCGCCTTTGTGGCAAATTGATCCTTCTCATTATCATAGATTTTTACGATATTTTTTACCTCTAAAACTGCTGTCATGTTCATCCCTCCTTCCTCTATGGTAGTTTTTCTAGTTGTGGTAAACCATCGAATATCCTTACGGGAATCTTACAATTTTGCAAGGTATTTAATCGTTACCTCCGTACCCTTACCAACTTCTGAGGTGATTTCCAGCCGATGCCCTAAGCGGTCGGCAATTTTTTTACAAATGTATAGGCCAATGCCAGTGGAGTTACGAAACTTACGGCCATTTTCCCCAGTAAAGAAAGGGTCAAAGACTCGTGGAAGATCATAGGCAGGGATTCCGACACCTTCATCCTTAATGGAAAGACAGGTATATTCCTTCTCTTGAAAAATCGTCATCACTAATTTTTTATTGCTTGCTTCCTTGCCGGTATACTTAATGGCATTTGAAATCAACTGGTCAAGCAGAAATTGGTTCCATTTCTTATCCGTAATTATCGAGTACTCTTGCCCAGCATTGACGAGCGGATACACATGGTTATAAATGAATTGACTTTTCTTTTCGTTGATAACGGTTTTGACAGAAGCAACGAGCGGAACAGCACGAGGTTCAAAATCCATGGCAATGTTTTCAAACCTGATCATATTCAGCACCTGTTCAATACTAGCAAACATGCTGTCATTCTCCGCTTTAATATTTTTCAACACTTCAACCGGGAATGTTTGCTGTGCCGAATACTTTTGAATAATGAGCTCAATGACGGATATCGGCGTTTTTAAATTATGCATCCATTGATAAAGAAATTGGACATTTTCTTCATGGGTGCTTTTTAACTCATTGATCTCACGGACGTACTTTTTATTTAAGGTATGTACGAGTTTTGACACTTCTGCTTGTTCGTTCGTTACTGGTTGCAAATCTAAACGGTCATGATTCGTTTGGTGTAAATGATGGTTAAATTTATAGTATTTACTCCATTCCATCACAATTAAGATGGCTAATAGGAATAAGGAAATACTAATAGGATAGAGGATTTCCAGATTACCTGGATGGATCATATTAAAAAAAATAATTAATATGGCTGCATTGATTAGGTACATCAGAATAATCGACTTCTTATCTTTAAAAAAATTACCCAGTAGCACTTTATTCATCGCCCGAGAACCTCGCTAATAGTTGATGATTAAATAGGTACCCAACACTCCTTTTTGTTTGAATCAAACCTTCGATTCCTAGCTGTGAAAATTTGCTTTTTATCCTTGAAATGTTGACCGTTAACGTATTGTCATCGACAAAGGCGATGTCGTCCCAAAGCTGCTCAATCAGTTCCTCTCTCGTTATAATCCGCTCTTTATTTTCAATAAAATATTTGACTAATTTATATTCATTTTTACTAAGTTCGACGATTTTTTCGTTAAAGCTCATTTTAAAGCTATCCTCATAAAGGGTTAATTGGTGGACGGTTAAATGGCTAGTGGTGCTGGAATATTCACCGTAGGCTCTTCTAAGAGCGGCTTTTACCTTCGCTAGTAAAATTTCAAAGGTAAACGGTTTTGTGAGATAGTCATCGGCCCCAAGCTCAATCGCCATCACTTGATCTAATTCTCCACTTCTCGCAGACGTGATGATAATCGGTACTTTTGATTTTTTTCGCATCGCTCTGCAAAGATAAAACCCATCAAAATACGGTAAGTTGATATCAAGAAGAACTAAATCCGGCTGGACCTGTTCAAATTGTTCCAAAACAGAATTGAAATCCGTCTGTTCATAAACCAAGTATTTATACTTCTCAAGGCATTCCTTCACAAGCGAACAAAGCTCACAATCATCTTCGATAAGCATAATTTTATACATCAATAGCCCTCCAATCATTAGGAGGAGGCGCCTGTCCCTAGATGGGACGCGGGGACAGTACCTCGTCCCTTTTATTTTAATAGAGAAGCCATTATTTTGGAAATACGGGACCTATTTATAGATATTCCACTAGTTTCGCAAATTAATAACAAAGTAATTGCTACATTGAGTGATCAAGAAATGGTTGCCATTGCCCGCGATCTAACAGTCCGAATGAATATTGGGCTTTGGGACGCAATGACGCCAATTCAGGCAAAACAGGATTGGACGGCCTATTACCAGGAATTATACTTTCCCGATGCACTAACGGAATCGCAGCAACGAACTTATCAAAGTACTGACGATGTAAATAGTTATAAATACGAAGCGAAATCGTTTGAAAATGAAAGTGTTCAGAGGGAAAATGATTGTTTTATATACACTGGGGAATTACATGATTCATTGACGGATTCCGGCGGTAAAGAGACCACCTATATATCACTATATCGAGTGTGGATTGCCCTGGATTCAGAAACACAATCCTTTAAAGTGAAGAAAAGCCTTGGGGTGGATATTAAAAGATAAAATGATTATTCCACTAGCTCAGAATAAGTAATTCTTATCTTTTGCCATTATTGCTCGATCAGACCTCCCTTCATGGACCGAGTTAGCAGCTTTTTGTCATTTTCGGGCCATGAGACCACCTTTCTGAGTAAAAGGTATACTCATTAAAGATAATTATTTCAGTATGATGGGGGTGAGTGTTTAGCATTCGCCCCCTTTCATTTTATGGTCTGCACGGAAAAGGTGAAAAAAATGGAAATCACTCCGATTCTCGAATACTTATTATCTATTAGCCATCACTTACAACGCCTTTTCCTCCAAATGAGCAACAAAGAGATCGCCCTTAGTAAGATACCGCCGTTTCCTGCCAACCAGTCAACGGTAAGAGGTTTTTTAAAATGTCGAAATATTGTGTTTGTTTTTCATTGACCTTAACTTAAGTTTAGGTTAACATAAAAGTTGCGTAAAGGAAAAACAATTTACACAATATAAAAAACGTGGCATAGTATAAAAAAATTGCCGCAATACTAGAATTGGAGGGTTTGATTTTGTTTCAGATGATAAAAAAGTGGACGATGATAGGGCTTGTCCTAGTAGTTTCATTAGCAGGCTGTTCCGCTTCTGATGTATCGAAAGAAGGGAAAGAAACTGGGAAAATCCGTGTGACTACAACCATTGGAATGATTAATGATATCGTGATAAATGTCGGCGGAGAGCATGTGGAAACAACAGGCTTAATGAAATCCGGAGTGGATCCGCATCTTTATAAAGCCTCACAAGGTGATATTAAGAAGTTAGATGCTGCCGATATGATTTTTTACAATGGGCTTCATTTAGAAGGGAAAATGGTGGATATTTTTGAAAAGATGGCCAAGAAAAAGCCCACCATTGCTGTCTCGAAAAATATTCCCGAAGAAAAACTTCATACGACAAAGGACGGATCCAAAAGCGTTGATCCCCACATTTGGTTTAATGTGAAGCATTGGATTTCCGCAACCGAAACGGTCGGGGAGGAACTGTCTAAATTTGATCCTAAACACGCTGACGACTATAAACAAAACGCTGAAAAGTATATGGAGAAATTGAGACAGCTTGATGAATACGTAACAGCACAAATTGCCACAATTCCAGAACAGACTCGCGTCTTAGTGACTGCCCATGATGCCTTCGGATATTTTGGCGAGGCATACGATATTAAAGTGATGGGACTGCAAGGCATTAGTACAGCTTCCGAATATGGCTCAAAGGATGTTAGTGAACTACGAGACTATCTTGTCAAAAATAAAATTAAAGCCGTTTTTGTGGAATCAAGTGTTCCGAAAAAAGCGATCGAAGCGGTAATTGAAGGAGCAAAAGAAAAAGGACACGAAGTAAATATTGGCGGCGAGCTCTTTTCCGATGCAATGGGAGCGGAAGGAACGGAGGAAGGGACCTATATTGGTATGGTTAGACATAATGTCGATACGATTGTGAGTGCATTGAAATAAAAGGAGATGATGATGGATGGCGTTCCCTCTTACGGTAAAGAATTTAACGGTTGCCTATCAGAAAAAACCAGTATTAGAGGATATTTCGTTTCGTGTTCCGGAAGGGAAACTGATAGGAATTATTGGGCCGAACGGGGCTGGAAAATCGACGTTGATTAAAGCGATATTAGAATTAATCCCGTCCATTACTGGGAAAGTAGAAATTTTTGGCGATTCTTATAAAAATACAAGAAAACGAGTGGGCTATGTTCCGCAGAGGGAATCGGTCGATTGGGATTTTCCAACGGATGCTCTGGATGTGGTAATGATGGGGAGATATGGGCATTTAGGGTGGTTTAAGCGTCCCGATAAAAAAGATAAAGAATATGCCTTGGAATGTTTAGATCAAGTTGGCATGAGTAAGTATGTCCATCGCCAAATTAGTCAGCTCTCCGGCGGACAGCAGCAGCGTGTCTTTTTAGCGAGAGCACTTGCACAGGATGCGCAACTATATTTCATGGATGAGCCGTTTGTCGGAGTAGATGCGGCGACAGAAAAAGCGATTATCGCGCTGCTAATAAAGTTAAAAAGCCAAGGAAAAACCGTTCTCGTTGTCCATCATGATTTAAATACGGTAAAAGAATATTTTGATTGGATCATGCTGTTAAATGTCAAACTAGTTGGAATCGGTCCTACGGAAGAGCTGTTTACAAGGGATTATTTACAGAAGACATATGGTGGGAGCTTAACCATGCTTGATTCGAATACCTCTCCTATCATTGTCAGCCCGAGGTGATGACATGAATTGGCTTTCACTATTTTCAGATCCCAATACCCAATGGATATTAATGGGATCGATGCTTCTAGGACTCTGCAGCGGCGTGATTGGAAGTTTTGCCTATTTACGAAAACAATCGTTAATGGGCGATGCCTTATCCCATGCAGCTCTTCCGGGGGTGTGTCTTGCCTATATGGTAACGGGGACTAAGTCGATCTTTTTCTTTCTCATCGGTGCCATTATTGCCGGGATTTTGGCGACGGTCGCAATTGGCTATATTACGAGGAATTCGCGCATTAAACAAGACTCGGCGCTGGGGATTATTTTAACCGTGTTTTTTGGAGTTGGTATTGTTCTCTTAACACAAATCCAACATAGTAGTAGCGGTAATCAAAGCGGTTTAGATAAATTTCTCTTTGGCCATGCTGCCTCGATGATTAAACTGGATGTTTACACGATTGCCGGGATTAGTGCGGTTCTTGTGGCCTTGTGTTTCTTGTTTTTTAAAGAATTTAAACTCCTCTCCTTTGATCCCGGTTTTGCAAAAGGGATTGGGCTGCCGACGATTCTTTTGGATCAATTTATGATGCTGCTGATTGTGACCGCTGTTGTCATCGGGATTCAAGCAGTGGGTGTCGTCTTAATGGCAGCATTATTGATTACACCTGCGGTTGCGGCCAGGTATTGGACCGAGAAGCTGCATGTAATGGTCATCCTTTCGGGATTGTTTGGAGCTTTCAGCGGCTTTGCCGGGACCCTGGTTAGTTCAATGGTCAATAATCTGCCGACAGGCCCCTTGATCGTTTTATCAGCAACCGTCCTATTTATTATTTCTGTTCTCGTTGCCCCGAATCGCGGCGTGTTAGCGAAAACTAGATTACGATTTTCCGTCAAGAATGAACATAAACTATTTACTAACAAGCAAGTAAAGGAGAAATCCTTATGAATCACTTTTGGATCATCTTAATTGGAGCACTAGTGGGGTCATCCTGTAGTATTTTAGGATGTTTTCTCGTATTAAGAAAAATGTCGATGATTGGCGATGCCATCAGCCATTCCGTCTTACCGGGGATTGTGATTGCGTTTTTAATTAGCGGCTCAAGGGAATCGCTGGTGATGATGTTTGGAGCTGCCGCCATCGGACTAGTCACCGTTTTTCTCATTCAGATGTTTCAAAACAGTGGGGTCCAGGCAGATGCATCGATTGGCGTCGTCTTTACCGCATTATTTGCGGTTGGGGTTGTGTTAATTAGTTTGTACACAAGGCAGGTAGATTTAGATTTAGACTGTGTGTTATATGGAGAAATCGCTTATGCCCCGTGGGATACACTGCATATTGGCGGACAAAGTATCGGGCCAAAAGCCGTTTGGGGCGTAGGGGCAAGCTTTCTCCTAAATATACTTGTCATAGGTTTGTTTTATAAACAGTTTAAAATCAGCACGTTTGACCCGGCGCTTGCCGCTTCGTTAGGAATTCCGGTTGTGTTTTTCCATTATTTATTAATGAGCTTAGTTTCAATCTCAACTGTTGCTTCTTTTGAAAGCGTAGGAGCAATCTTGGTGGTAGGGATGATTATTGTTCCTGCAGCAACTGCCTATTTATTAACCGATAAATTGAGCAGGATGATTATCATTAGTATCGTCTTAAGTATTGTCAGTTCGCTGCTTGGGTATTACGTTGCTTACCTTCTAGATGCATCCATTGGTGGAACAATGGTGGCTGTGACAGGCGTACTATTTATCGTTGCGTTATTCTTCTCGCCCAAGCACGGGGTACTAATTAAAAAATGGAGCAGGAAAAAAGTGCTTCAGCAAAATTAAGTTTTCACGGAGGTTAAGCCCGCTAAATTGGCGTAATCTCCTTTTTGTATGCAGAAATACCTATTTTTGGATTATTGTATTTACTTTTTTGAATATTCATATTATGATAGTGGTAATTATTTTGCGCTAGGGAAACAAAATAAGTGATAGTCAACATTAATGAATTCCGCCCAGCATATTATTTTTAGGAGTATATATCTATGTTACATAAAGTAAAGGAACTACAATTGGCGAATCGAATGAAAAAGGTCCTAAAAAGGCATGCGATTGAAATTGCTCATCAGATTCCCGGGAGAATTCGTTTAAAGTCGCCTAATTGGAAAAATAATCCCCATATAGTAAATCCTTTAATCAATCAATTTAAGCATGAAACAAGAATTTTCTCGATTGATTATACAGCTGAAACAGGCAGTCTATTAATTACCTATGATTTTAGTCCTGTTGATCACCTAAAGCAGCTTGAAGAATGGGTAGAACAGATTGAAAGAATTTCAATAGAAGGAGAGAAGCAATGATATCTTCATTGGTAGGTTTAGGAGCGTCATTACTTGCTCCTAAACTATTATCTTCCATAACCGATCAAAAAATAGAAGTCGTTCACGCTATGCCCGGAAGATTAAGATTAAAATGTGACCGATGGAAAAATGAAGTGGTGGCTACTCATCTCGAACAAACGTTTAGTCAGCTTACCATTATTAAATCCGTGAGTGGCTCTCCGATTACGGGGAGTCTCGTCATTGAATTTAACGTACCGACGCTTACCCCTGAACAATTTGATGAACTCCTAAAACTTGCTGTTGACACCTCAGTAAGTGCCTACCCCTATGTAGAAGCACAGCTTATGAAGACAATGAAGAAGACCGTTTCCACTGTAGATGGACTCATTAAAAAAAGATCTTCCGGCAAGGCAGATGTTGATTCGTTACTTTCCTTATTTTTATTAGTCTATGGAGTGACTAGATTTCCAGTGAATCCTGCTTTTTCCAGTAGTGTATTATACTGGGCATACACGATTATTACGAACGAGAAAGGGCCGAACAATGGTACATAAACTGGCCTTAATCCATTCGATTCCAGGAAGAACGAGATTAAGCTTAGGCGTTACCTATGCAAATGGGAAGGAAATTGAAGCCTTGTTTCGTTCTTTACCATATGTGTACTCGGCTTCCTATACAAATGAAACGGGATCATTACTCCTCTATCATGATGATTGCTTGACATGGAAAGAACTTTTTTTATTACTCGGACAACTTTTTCCGGAGCCAGAGGCAGTTGAAAAAAAGGAGCCATCGAAAGCAAAAATCCCGTTTATTGAAATTCTCGTCTGTTCGAGTGCTTTTATTTTTGAAATGTTAAAAACGACATCACTCCCTGCTCAAGGAATGAGAAACCTGACAAAAGCATCTTCTCTAGCCGTTCTGCTTTCTTCTTACCACATTTTAAAAAATGGATTTATATCGGTTATGACAACCGGAAAGCCAAATGCAGATACGCTAACTTCTGCTGCATTACTTGCATCAATCGTAAAAGGCAATCCAAAATCTGCGCTTATCATTTATTTAATGTCGACGATTAGTGAGTGGTTAACCGACTTTACTGCCTATAAAACAAGAAATTATGTTAGAGATATGTTAAGTGTCAAGGCAGACTTTGTTTGGAGAGTCGACCAAGCTGGAAAAGAAGTAAAGGTTTCGATTGAAGAAATTTCCGCTGGTGATCAGATAGTTGTTTTTCAAGGGGAGAAAGTAGTCGTAGATGGAACGATTCTGGAAGGAACGGCAGTTGTGGATGAATCATCGATAACGGGTGAATATATCCCACGGGAGCTGACAACTGGGGAAAAGATCTTTGCTGGATCAATCGTGGTCGAAGGCAGCATTAACATTCGCGTCGAAAAAGCCGGGGATGATACAGCCATATCAAGGATGATTCACCTTATTGAAGAAGCACAAACGAAACAAGCTCCGATCCAATCTGTCGCCAACCGTTTGTCGGAAAAATTAGTTCCTGTCTCGTTTGTTCTCGCCGGTTTAATCTTTGTTGTCACAAGGGATTGGAATAAAGTATTGAACATGTTAGTCATTGATTATGTATGTGGTCTAAAGCTTTCAACTGCAACCGCTATCTCATCGTCCATTGGCTTAGCTGCGAAAAATGGCATTTTGATCAAAGGCGGTCAAACCATCGAAAAGCTAGCCCAAATTGACACGGTTATTTTGGATAAGACGGGAACCATCACCGAAGGCAGGCCGATTGTGACAAAGATTATTACAGTAGAGAACATGTCAGAAAATCAGGTGCTCTGTTTAGCAGCGTCGGCTGAAGAACATTCCTCGCACCCGATTGCTGAAGCAATCTGTAATAAAGCGAAGGAACGTAATCTCGACGTACCTGAACATCAAGAAATTGACATGATTGTCGGAAAGGGAATTAAGGCAATCATCAATGAAAAATTAGTCCTCGTGGGCAGCAAATTATTTTTATCGGATTGGAATATCACGCTTGAGCCATTAAAGAAGCTGAACAACGAGATTAACCCGGAAGAAAATATGGTCTATGTCGCTTATGATCAGCAATTAATCGGCATTATTATTTTACAAGATAAAATCAGAGAAGGAATGAAGCGATCGATTAATCAGATGAGGCGAAATGGTGTGGACGAATTCATTATGTTAACGGGAGACCGTTATCATCCAGCGAAAAAGATCGTCGATGAACTGGGAATGGATGCCTTTATTGCGGAAGCACTTCCTGAAGATAAAGCAAACTTTGTCATGAATTATAAACAAAAGACAGATGCTTTAATGATGGTTGGCGATGGTGTCAATGATGCTCCGGCGCTTGCTTATGCAAATGTTGGGATCACGCTCGGAACGAAACGAACAGATATCGCCGTCGAAACAGCTGATGTCATTGTGACGACTGATGATCCATTAGCGTTGGCCGAAGTCATTAAAATGGCGCAAAAAACGATGAAACTCATTTACCAAAATATCGTCGTGACCATCTTAGTCAATAGCGGGGCGATTTTATTAGGAACGCTGGGATTTATATCACCTGTCCTTGGGGCTGCGATTCATAATGCGGCGACTATTGCTGTTGTTTTGAACAGTGGAAAAATTATTTTTTTAGGGGGAAAAGCGAGTGGAAATTAATTATCGGATCGCTCACAGTATTCCCGGCAGGCTGCGGGTCATTATTCCTGCCCTCAAAAACAACACTGCTTATATAACGATTGAACGGATGTTTTCTAGTTTAAAAGGAATCAACAAGGTTCGAATTGAACCATTAATTCAATCGATGGTCATAGTATATGAGCCTGATGTGGTAGGAAGAAACATGATTCTTCGCTATATTTCGTTATTTTTTAGACAGTCGCGGTTCGATTCACTAGACCGATTTACGTTCCAAGCCGGACCTGACTTAAGGAGGGACGTTTTTCGTTCCCTATGTACAGGGTTCCTTATTTTGACTGCGTATTTACGAAAAGGTTTCAGTCCTAGACCTGATTTCTTGGTGTATGCAGCAGTTATTTCGACAGCCTATATGGTCCTCACGCATGGGGAAAACAAATTCAGACACCCTGACGTGATAACAGGGATTGCGAGCATGTTCTCGTTAGGAGTAAGCAATATGTTACAAGTTGCCATGATCACTTGGGCAGTGAATGCGCTTGAAATTTTTCATGATATGAGGAGAAGTCACAGACTTCTTTACATATAAAATTATTTTTAGGGGGGAAACAAAATGGCATTAAACCGTGATTTCTTAATGGGTTTTCTTTCGGGAACAGTTGTTGGCGCGGTAGGATACCGTTTGTATGAACAAAACAGCGGCCAGCTTAAAAGCTTAGTCCAAAGCAATGTACCAACACTTAGCTTTCAATCACCCAGGGGAGAACTGACCGTAGAAGAACTAGTCAACCAAAAAGAAAGATTAGAAGATTTAATCGCAGAAAAAAAGGCCGTAGTAAGTATATAACATGAAGGGACAAGGGGCCTGTGGTCTTTTTAATCATTCTTTCTTGACTATTTTGCTATTCCGGACTATAATTTGATTAAATTTTCAAACAAAATACTGATTTAAAGCGTTGAAGAGGGAAAGTACGATTATGTTATTTTTCACAGAGAGCTTCGGGAGCTGAAAAGAAGCAAAAATACGAATCCGAACAATGGCCTCCGAGCTTCGTGCTGAAACAATCTGTCAAGGTTGGAGTAAGTTCCGACGAGATTTGGTACTCGTTATCCATACCACAGTATATGAAGCATCATTTGCGCTCACGTACTTGCAGAGGCTGATTTGCGTGAGCAAACAGTAAATTAAGGTGGTACCACGTGGATCTAAACCACGTCCTTATCTATTTTCTTGAAATAGATAGGGGCGTGGTTTTTTTATTTTTTTCAATAAGCTTAGGGACAGTAAACATATTAAAGGATGGAGGAAAATAGAATGAATAACAATCTCGTGTTACAAACTGATTTTGGGACAAGTGACGGTGCCGTTAGCGCTATGTATGGTGTGGCGATTTCTGTGAATCCAGCCATTCGAATATTTGATTTAACCCATGACATTCCCCAGTACCATATATGGGAAGGTTCCTACCGATTATATCAAACGGTTTCCTATTGGCCGGAAGGGACGGTGTTTGTATCGGTTGTTGACCCGGGCGTCGGCTCCGAGCGCAGAAGTATTGTTGCGAAAACGGCTTTAAATCACTATATTATTACCCCGGATAATGGAACGCTCACCCATATTAAAAACAGTATTGGGATTGAGGAAGTGAGAATCATTGATGAAAGCGTCAATCGTTTGCCGCGTTCAGGTGAATCATATACGTTCCACGGCCGTGATGTCTATGCCTATACCGGGGCGCGACTCGCTTCAAATTTAATTACTTTTGAGGAAGTCGGTCCTGAGGTGCCGGCTGAATCCGTCATCGAGCTGCCAAAAGCGGAGCCGAGCATTAGCAATCATATCCTCACAGGGAATATCGATATACTTGATATTCGCTTCGGCAATTTATGGACCAATATTGACCGCGTCCTTTTCAATGATTTATCGGTCGAATACGGCGATTCCTTTGAAGTGACGATTGAAAATGACACCCGTCAAGTTTATAAAAATATTATGACATACGGCCGGACATTTGCCGACATCCATTTAGGCGAGCCGTTGCTTTATGTGAATTCACTCGACAAAATTGGCGTGGCAATTAACCAGGGATCGTTTGCCAAGGCATATCATATTGAAACAGGGGCAGCCTGGAAAATTTCTATTCGCAGGATTCCGAAAATTGTATATAATTGAATTTTAAAAAAAATTTTGGGGGTTGAGGAAGTGAAAAGAAAGAATTTATCAATAAAAACGATCGTGGCAATTGGGATTGGCTCAGCCGTATTCGCAATTTTGGGCAGGTTTGCCGTCATTCCAACAGGGGTTCCAAACACAAATTTCGACACATCGTACGGCTTTTTAGCATTAATGGCGATTGTATTCGGACCGATTGCCGGCGGGCTGATTGGGTTAATTGGCCATGCCTTAAAGGATGCCATTTTCTACGGAACGCCGTGGTGGAGCTGGGTCGTCGTATCTGGCATTGTTGGTTTCTTAATTGGTCTGGCATCGAAGAAAATCAATATTGAGGCAGGAAAGTTTCCTGTCAAAAATATCATTCTGTTTAACGTGATTCAAATTGTCGTTCAAGCAATCGGCTGGTTCGTGATAGCACCATCGCTCGATATTTTCATTTATGTGGAACCAGCGAATAAAGTTTATTTGCAAGGACTTGTCGCCGGCGGGTTAAACATGGCGGTTGTTGCTGTCCTTGGTACGCTGCTGCTTAGCATCTATGCAAAAAGCCGCAGCCAAAGCGGCAGCTTGACGAAGGATCTTTAATTAGAAGGTTTGCAGTAGGGAAAAAATGTAAACATTGATATTTCTAACTTAAAAAAGAGGTAATTTGCTGTAAAATCACCCATTGTTATCATAACACATGATTTATCCGCGGAAAATTGACATTTATCTGCGATACTGGGTTATATATCTACGATACCGAGCTATATATCTGCGATACCGAGCAATATATCTGCGATGCCGGACTATATATCTGCAAAGCTTAGAAAAGAACAATTTTTTAAATAGAAGAGCACAGCGTTGCTAGGAGAAATTACATGAAAAAACCGGTTATTCAATTTGAAAATTATAGCTTTCAATACCGCAGTCAGACGGCACCAACACTGCATGAGATAAACCTAACCATCTATGAGGGGGAAAAGGTTCTCATTATCGGTCCCTCAGGGTCTGGAAAAAGCACACTTGGCCATTGTCTCAATGGCCTTGTTCCCTTTTCCTATAAAGGGGAAGTATCAGGAAGCTTGAAAATCAGTGGTGAGAACACAAAGAATTTAGACATTTTTTCCCTATCGAAAAAAGTCGGAACCGTTCTCCAAGATCCGGATGGTCAATTTATTGGACTTACGGTAGCTGAGGATATCGCTTTTGCGCTCGAAAATGATGGTGCACCGCAAACCCAAATGTTCGCTAAGGTTGCAGAAGTATCGAAAATGGTCGATATGGCGGATTATTTGGACTCCTCCCTGCACCAGCTTTCCGGGGGGCAGAAGCAGCGGGTCTCACTTGCAGGGGTCATGGTCGATGATGTGGAGATACTGTTATTTGATGAACCGCTGGCCAATCTTGACCCAGCGACAGGAAAATATGCGATTGAGCTCATTGACCGGATCCAAAAAGAAACAAACAAAACAGTCGTAATCATCGAGCATCGGCTAGAGGATGTTTTGCACTGCCATGTTGACCGCATCATTGTCGTAGATGATGGCAGGATTATCGCGGATATGACTCCAGACGAACTTTTAGCTTCACCTATTTTGGAGCAGTGCTCCATCCGCGAGCCATTATATGTGAAAGCGGTGAAATACGCCGGCTGTGAGATAACACCGGAAATGCAGCCTGCACATATCGAATCCTTTCAAGTGGATGGCTGCAAAGACCAGCTGGCAAACTGGTTTAGAAAAGCAGATGCCTCTATCCCTAAGCAGAAATCAGAATCCATTTTGGAATTAAAGGATATTACGTTTGGCTATACAACGGGGAAAAAAACGATTCAGGGTGTTTCTTTTTCAATCGAAAAAGGGGAAATGGTTAGTATTGTTGGAAAAAATGGTGCCGGAAAGTCGACGCTTTCGAAATTAATTTGTGGCTTTGAGAAGCCGAACGCAGGCCGGATTTATTATCGCGGTAAGGATATTAGCGAGGATACGATTAAAGAGCGAGCAGCAAGGATTGGGATGGTGATGCAAAACCCGAATCAGATGATTTCAAAGCAGATGATTTATGAGGAAGTGGCGCTAGGGCTCGTCATTCGCGGTGTACCAGAAGCCGAAATAAAAGAGCGCGTTTTGAAGACGCTGAAAATTTGCGGCTTGTATCCATTCCGTAACTGGCCGATATCAGCATTAAGCTTTGGCCAGAAAAAGCGGGTAACCATCGCCTCGATTTTGGTATTGGAACCAGAGATTATCATTCTGGACGAGCCAACCGCAGGGCAAGATTTCCGTCATTATAGCGAAATCATGGAGTTTTTGGCTGAGCTTAATCGCCATGGTGTCACGATTATCATGATTACTCATGACATGCACCTCATGCTTGAGTATACGCCGCGGGCGGTTGTGATTGCCGGCGGGAGAAAAATCGCCGATGATACTGCCGTCAATGTCCTAGCAGACTCGCAAATTATTAAAGAGGCAAACTTAAAGGAAACATCCCTTTTTGAGTTGGCAATTCGGTCGGGAATAGGCGAACCAAAAGAGTTTGTCCGCCGGTTTATTGCTTATGATCGGGAGGTGCGGCAGCAATGGCAGTAGAAATGCTTTCATATATAGAGCGAAAATCACCGGTCCATCAGCTTACAGGTGTAACCAAGCTAGTTTGCTTTCTAATCTGGTCGACCGTTGCGATGCTCACTTATGATACGCGGGTATTGCTCTTCCTCTTCCTATTCAGTATCTGTGTGTTTATCGTTTCCAAGGTAAAATTGAAGGAAGTTGCCTTTGTCCTGCTGTTTATATTGTTTTTCTTGATGATTAATAATCTTGCAATCTATGTCTTTTCGCCGCAAGAAGGGGTAAAAATTTATGGGACAAGCCATGTGCTAGTTGAAATCAGCGGGCGCTATACGATAACAATCGAGCAGCTTTTTTATCAAATAAATGTCACACTCAAATATTTCACCGTCATTCCTGCGGCGATTTTGTTTATCGTCACAACCAATCCGAGTGAATTTGCGGCGTCATTAAACCGCATCGGTGTCAGTTACCGTATTTCTTATGCTGTTGCGCTTGCGTTACGTTACATTCCCGATATTCAACGGGATTTCCGTACGATTGCACTTTCCCAGCAAGCCCGCGGGATTGATATGTCACGCAAAGAAAAGCTGCCAAGGCGAATCAAGAATGCCGCCTCAATCATCATCCCGCTTATCCTGTCCAGTCTCGATAAAATCGAGATGATCAGCAATGCGATGGAGCTGCGCGGCTTCGGAAAAAACAAACAGCGCACCTGGTACCGGGCCCGTCCATTTCAAAAAATTGATATATTAACCTTAATCTTATTTACATTGATTCTACTAGTATCCCTTTATGTGACCTTTCATGATGGCAATCGTTTTTATAATCCTTTTTCTTGAAAGGAATTGGCGTAGGGTGCTCCTATTTAAAAAGTGAAAAACTTTATCGAGAGGTGGATAAAATGAAGGCAGATGCTGTTTTCGAAGGCGGTGGGGTCAGGGGAATTGCCTTTCTTGGAGCGATTCAAGCGATGGAAGAGGAAAAGGTAGAATGGCAAAGACTTGCTGGAACATCTGCGGGGGCCGTAATAGCTGCTCTTTTGGCAAGTGGT
The DNA here is from genome assembly GCF_001591805.1 of Neobacillus novalis NBRC 102450. Classification (GTDB taxonomy): domain Bacteria; phylum Bacillota; class Bacilli; order Bacillales; family Cytobacillaceae; genus Neobacillus; species Neobacillus novalis. The sequence goes on from NZ_BCVP01000017.1 coordinate 134,042, forward strand.
TATAAAAGCGATGAAATTAGAGACAAGATGAATGATATCGATTTCGAAGCTTCGAGGTAGGACGATCCTGAATCGAATTCCCATTTTCGGAGTCTTTTTAGAACTAATGATTCATCTTGGAATTTATAAAAACGATTATTTAGAAACATGGATGGATTCACTTCTTTCGGAAAAAGGCATTAAGACATTTGCAGATATTCCTAATGGAAAGTTGAAGATTATTGCTTCCGATGTTTCGAATGGCCAAATGCTTATTTTGCCGGATGATTTGGAACGCTATGGGATGACTCCTGCCGATTTAAACGTTTCAACTGCCGTTATGATGAGTGCCTCTATGCCATTTTTCTTCCGTCCGGTTATTTGGAAATCAAAAGACCAAAAAAAATCCTATATTTTAGATGGTGGATTACTTAGTAACTTTCCAATTTGGATATTTGATACAGACAATCCTCGTTTTCCAACCTTCGGCTTCCATTTTGTGAAAGATGAAGTAAACATAGATGCAGTTATACCAACACCGATCCACCTTTTCAAAAATATATTTAAAACGATGCTTCAAGCCCATGATTTACGATATATGGACGAAGAAACGATTGAACGCACGATTCAAATTCCGACTGGCAACATCAACGCAACTGATTTTGAACTAAACGAAGATGAAACTGAATTTCTCTATAAATCAGGCTATACTTCTGCAAAGGAATTTTTGTCGCAATGGGATTTTGAACTCTATAAAGAAAAACGAATGCAAAGAGTAAAGAATAAGAGGTGCAAGAATGAAACAAGATGAGCCGTTACAACGGCTCATCTTGTATTTGTTTCAATATCGTTTTTGACGCTTCGACATTTATTTCCTTTTTAAAACTTGGCATAATCCTTGAAGAGATATAGGCAACAATCGGTACGGTCAAGATCACCCCTATACTTCCGGATACCCCCTGAATCACTTCGATGGCCACGAAATCCATATTAATTAATTGGTTAAACGGCACGTTGTAGGCATAAATCAACATCAGCGAAGTAAGAGAAGCGCCTGTAAAGGCAAGAATTAGGGTATTGACCATCGTTCCCATCATATCACGGCCTACATTGATTCCAGAGATAAATAACTCTCTTTTGCTAAGAGTCGGATTCGCTTCATACACTTCGTGAACAGAAGAGGCGATGGAAATCCCCACATCCATGATGGCGCCAAGGGAAGCGATAAGAATTCCAGCAAACAACAATCCCTTAACTTGCATGCCTGTTTCACTTGCGATGACAATTAAGGATTCAGATTCATTCGTATTGAAGCCTGTGACATGGGCCAAGATGCCAGCTGTACTGGAAATGATCCCAGCAATGACGACCCCGAGCATTGTACCTAGTATTGCTGACAACGATTTTGAACTCCAACCATCAAGTAAAAGTAGGGTTACACAGGTTGTGAGAGCGACAATCACTACTGAAGCAACGATCGGTGAATACCCTCTATAAAGCATTGGAATAAACAAATAAATCAGACAAGCAAAGGTAAACACAAGTCCAACAGCGGACTTCAGCCCCTTTTTTCCGCCAATTGTGCACAAGGCAGCTAGTAAAATGAAAATCATACCTCCCAACAGCGGGGCGCGATAATAGCTGTAAACCGAAACCTGATATGTATTTGGTCCTGCCGTATCGACGACAGCGATGATCTTAAGCCCTTCCTTCCCATGAACATTAAAAAGTGTACTTAAATAGTTTTTAACCTCGTGAATCTCCCCTTTGTGTTCTCCGGAAAGAATTTTAACTTCAAGATCTTGGGTGCCTCGGTATAATCCGCTAACCGTCTCATCCTTTTCTAAAGATTCACTGAGGACTCTTACTACCTCTGCCTTTTCATATTTTACATAAGATGTGCCGCCTTGTTCATTGAACGTAACCTCAGGGCTCTTATTAAAAAAATACATTAATGCAGAGAAAAGTAGGCCTACGACCACGAGTAGTAATGTTCGGCTTTTCGTTGATTTAAGCATAGTGTCCCTCCTAAACAATCTTCCTAATTAGTTAGATTATAAGAAAGTAGTATTAAGGGAATGTATTGTATTAGTAAATTAATGTTAAATTTATAGAAAAAGGTCAAAACTCCAAATTTACAGATAATTTACATGGATATGATCTTTATTTACATGGATTTTATTACTGCTTTACAAACATCTCTTATGATAGGTATGAGCCTTCTTATGAAACCGCGCGGGTGGAGGTAAAAAATTGAGGGAGTGTTTTTTTCGATGAGAAAAGGATTTAATAAAAAGAATCGGGATCGATTGCTAGCAATATCGATGGCTTCAGCGATTGTATTCTCAGGATGGACAAGTGTTAGGGCAGGAGCTGCAGAACAAATCACACCTGTTATAAACACACTCAGTAATTATTCTGTCACCGATCTAGGGCTCACTCCCGGAAAAAATGAATCTGAATTGAATCTAACTTGGTATACTCCTCGAAACCCGGGGACTGCTGTAGTTCAGATTGCCGAGAAGTCCAAAATGACGGGCGACAATTTCCCAGCCGAACAGGCCATGATAGTCAATGGGAAAGCAACAGACGCAGTACCTGAATTTTCTACTAACAAAGTAACCGTAACGAATCTGAAAGGCTCAACTGAATATGTTTACCGTGTTGGTGACGGCACAGATGAACACTGGAGCTCAGTCTATCAATATACAACCCGAAATACTGAAGATTACAGAGTCATGTTAGTGGGTGACCCGCAAATCGGCGCGAGTGGAAATGCGACAACCGATACGGAGGGATGGGAGGACACGCTTAAGAAAGCGGTTGAAAAATTCCCTGATTATAGCTTCATTATGTCTGCCGGTGATCAGGTGAATACGTCCACTAGTGAAAAAGAATATACTGGATTTTTCCAGTCAGATGTACTTAGAAGCTTACCGCTTGCACCCGTAGTAGGGAATCACGATAACAGTGTGAACTACAAGTATCACTTTAATCAACCGAATGAATCAGCTGATTATGGAGTAACCAATGCCGGCGGGGACTACTATTATACTTACGGCGATACTTTGTTTATGGTACTGAACACCAATAATATGAGCGGGGCTTCTCACGCAGCATTTATGAGAGAGGCGGTTGCGAAAAATCCAAATGCTAGATGGAAAATGGTTACTTTTCACCATTCCATTTACAGTGCAGCCAGCCACTCTACTGAAGCGGCCATTGTCAATTTACGAGCAGCCCTTTTTCCGACGATTGACGAATTAGGAATCGACATGGTTTTAATGGGTCATGACCACTCGTATGTTAGAACCTTTAATATGTTAGGTGACCTACCTCAAAAAGATCAGACTGTTGATGAAAACGGCAGAGTGTTGAATCCGAATGGGACTACGTATGTCACAGCGAACTCTGCAAGTGGCAGTAAGTATTATACGTTAAAGACGACACCAGAAATTTATTCAGAGGTTAGAAGCCAGCTTAAGGTGCCGACATTTTCAAACATCCATGTCACTCCGAACAGCCTTGAGGTTTCAACTTATCGAACAGATACGATGGAAGAGGTCGATACGTATACCTTAGTAAAAGACAAAACAGCTCCGACCTATACATTAGAAGCGAATGGGGCTGCTTTCGCTGATGGAGCTGTCTTTAAGGATAATCAAATTGTTAAGTTCAAACTGAACGCAAAAGATGAAATTTCCAGCGTGGCCAGCCAATCCCTGATACTTGACGGAAAGCCATATGAAAATGGGGCTGAAGTGGACTTAGCAGGTAAATTGGGAGTACATACACTCCGAATCCTTGCGGTCGACAAGGCGGGAAATACCTTGGATACCACCTTAAGCTTTAAAGTTGAGACAAGTATCTCGTCGATGCAAAGTTTGCTGGACCGATATACGGCCCTCGGCGATGTGAACGGTCCGCTCAGCAAACAACTGAAGAATAGCTTGGACCAGGCTGACCATCAGTTGAACAAGGGCTCCAAGGAAAAAGCAGCTAAGCACATGCAGGATTTCCTAAAGCATATCAATAACAAACCAATGCAAGGCCATATAAGTAAGTCAGTTAAAGACGTACTGTCAGCCGACGCAGAAGCACTTATCAACCTCTGGCTGGGAAAATAAACGAAGCTGAGGTGCCATTAACCGGTTATCCAGCATTAACGGGCAGTAAGACCCCCACTTCAAGACTTTGAGATACAAAAAAAGGATAAGTGTGGGTTCAACTGCCAATCAGTGGGGGATAGAACCCCCCACTGATTGAAGTTTCACCTTATCCCACTGGCTTTCAAGTTCAGTGGGTTTTTTTTCAGGGTGTGGTTCATTTTTTAGAAAAGCATAGTGGGGGAATTCAGGATGGTTAAAAAATGGCTTAGTTTAATGGTTTTAACTTTTGCACTATTGGGGTTTCATGTACCTGTTTCGTTTGCCCATACGGGTGATAGTCAAGCCTATTCAGATATTTTGGAAAAGGATGGCATGATTCAATATATTTTACGAGTGGATATGGTTGAATTAAGAATAGCGGTAACTCCAAATGACCCAGAAATAGGGACCAATACACCGGAAGTGATTAACCAGTTTGTAAAAAACTCTCAACCGGAAGTGGAAACCTATCTTTTATCTAAAATCAAATTGCACGCCGATGGTATTCCACTTGAAGGAAAGTTAACTCGGCTTCAAGCAATCGAAGTGAATAACCGTCCCTTTGCAGAGGCGATTCTTGAGTATTCACAAAACCAAAAACCAGAATATTTGGCACTTACATACGACATGATTTTTGATGATGTAGATCAATGGCATACCAATTTTGTCACAATCACCCATGATGGAAAAAAACAAAATTCCGTTATTACCAATGATTCGCGTGAAATCCAACTTGGACAGTTAAGCTTCATTCGTGCCATCCAGCAGTTCTTTTTGCTTGGAGTGGAACATTTGATTACCGGTTATGACCACATTCTATTTCTTTTAGGATTATTAATAGGAGCCCGGTCAGTTAAGCAAATTTTAAAAGTCGTGACCGCTTTTACGGGAGCACATACCGTTACTTTGATTTTGTCCAGTATGCATATCATCATGCTGCCCGAGAGGTTTGTCGAGTCTCTCATTGCTTTGAGCATTATTTATGTAGCGATTAATAATGTGTTAAATAGGAATATGAAACATAATTTATGGTTAGCTTTTGGATTTGGGCTAATTCATGGGTTCGGTTTTGCCGGATCCTTATCTGAAATGCGGATGGACGGCGGACATTTCATGTCTTCATTGTTAACTTTTAATCTCGGTATCGAAATGGGTCAAATCCTGCTTGTATTGGCTATCTATCCCGTGATTCATTACCTTCGCAAAGTGAAATGGTCGATTCCTTCCATCTCGGCAGCAATATCACTTTTCGGAGCGGTATGGTTTATTCAAAGGGCATTTTTATAATGTTTAGATAAGAAATTCTAAGGCTTATTCCCGAAGCCCTAGTAGAATCAAGCTTTTGAAACATTTATAAGGATTTTCGGTCTGAAATACTATATATTTATAATATTTAATCCTTGACAACTTAACAGATCTCATTTTATAATTCGTTATACTAAAAAAATGTTATATATTGTAGAGCGTTGAAAGGAATTTAGTAGTGCTTAGCAATTTTGTCTTCAGAGAGCTGATGGTTGGTGCGAATCAGTACAAACGTAAGCATGAATTACACTCCCGGAGTTTCTTTTTCGTAGTAAAGGCAACAGCCTTTATGAAGGGGAAGACGGCATCAGAGTCGTTATTAGAATGAAGTGGCGAGCATAAGCTCGCAACTAGGGTGGTACCGCGAAGTCTATTCGTCCCTACTGGAATTTTGCCAGTAGGGACTTTTTATTTTGATAAAAAATTTCATAGGATATAAGCATGGAAGGGAATACAGTAGTGCTTAGCATTTTGTCTACAGAGAGCTGATGGTCGGTGCGAATCAGTACAAACGTAAGCATGAATTACACTCCCGGAGTTTCTTTTTCGTAGTAAAGGCAGCAGTCTTTATGAAGGGGAAGACGGCAACAAAGTCGTTATTAGAATGAAGTGGTGAGCGTGTGCTCGCAACTAGGGTGGTACCGCGAAATCTATTCGTCCCTACTGGAATTTTCCAGTAGGGACTTTTTATTTTAATAAAAAATTTCATAGGATACAAGCATGGAAGGGAATACAGTAGTGCTTAGCATTTTGTCTTCAGAGAGCTGATGGTCGGTGTGAATCAGTACAAATGGAAGCATGAATTACACTCCCTGAGTTTCTTTTTCGTAGTAAAGGCATAAGTCTTTATGAAGGGGAAGACGGCATCAGAGTCGTTATTAGAATGAAGTGGTGAGCGTATGCTCGCAACTAGGGTGGTACCGCGAAGTTTTTTCGTCCCTACTGGTTTATTCCAGTAGGGATTTTTTTTATGGAAGGAGGAACAAAGATGAAATGGAGAATTCGTTTACCTTGTTAAAAGAATTCACAACAACATTGAAAAGATAGAGAGGATGTAATCTAGTATGAAACAACTATCAAAATCCAGAAAACAGATTCCCGCTCATTTGCGACAATTTGTCTCAGAGCAGCACTACGAGGAGTACACACCGATTGACCATGCGGTATGGCGATATGTGATGAGACAAAATCATCATGCCCTAAAGGATACGGCCCATCCGGCATATGTGGAAGGTCTCCGCGCATCAGGGATTGACACAGAGGCTATTCCGAATGTATCAGACATGAACGAGCATCTTTCAAAAATTGGCTGGGGCGCTGCGATTGTAGATGGATTAATTCCAGGTGTTGCCTTTTATGATTTTCAAGCGCATGGTATTTTGCCAATTGCCGTGGCTATTCGAAAAGTAGAAAACATCGAATATACACCAGCACCGGATATTATCCACGAATCCGTCGGTCATGCACCAATATTATTTGATTCTAAATATGCTTCATACGTCAAACGATTTGGAGAAATTGGTGCCAAAGCATTTGCGACAAAAGAAAAACATGAAGTATTTGAGGCTGTAAGAAATCTTTCGATTGTAATGGAAGATCGCCATTCAACACCTCAACAAATCGAAGATGCAAAACGATTGTTAAACGAAAGGAAAAAAGCAGTAAAGGGTATGTCAGAAGCAGATCAAATCTCTCGGATTTTCTGGTGGACAGTGGAGTATGGCTTAATTGGAACGTTGGAAAACCCGCAAATATACGGTGCCGGACTCTTATCTTCTGTCGGAGAAAGCAAGCATTGCCTGTCTGATAACGTAGTAAAACTTCCTTTTTCTATTGAGTCTTGTATTCAGACAAGCTACGATGTAACGACGATGCAGCCGCAATTATTTGTTTGCGAGAGTTTTGATCAATTGACAGAGGCAATCGAAGAGTTTTCCAATTCAATGGCATTCCGGAAAGGGGGAACCGAGAGCTTAGATAAGGCGCTTCAATCAGGTAGTACGTCAACATTTGTCCTAAACTCCGGATTACAAATTACAGGAACGATCGAAAAGATGCTTAAAGATTCAGATGGCGAGGCCATTTATGTGAAAACAACAGCACCTACAGCTTTGGCTATTAATGATAAGGAACTTCCTGGACATTCGAAAACGACTCATTACAGCGGTTTTGGCACTCCAATTGGTTTATTAGAAGGGGGCATCTCTCTTGAAGAATGTACCGAAGAAGACCTTCAGACTTTAGGAATTGAAAATGGTCGTAAATCGACTTTGGCTTTTAAGAGTGGCATTCAAGTAGCAGGTATTGTCTCTACTATTATCCGAAACAACAACAAACTAAATCTCATTTCCTTCGAAAGCTGCAAAGTCACATTAGGGGATCAAGTGTTATTTGAGGAAAAGTGGGGAACGTTCGACATGGCGGTAGGATCAGCCGTTACGTCTGCATTTCCAGGCGCTGCCGATGCAGAAGCATTCTTCGGTGTAGAAGAAATACCTAAAAAGGTTGCAACAGAACCAAGACAGTTAACAGAACTAGAAAATCTGTACCAAACAATCAGAGAAATCCGTGTAAAAGAGTCACTGGATGAAAATAGTATGATGACTGTTCAAAACGTTCTTCAAGTGTTGAGAAGCACTTATCCAAAAGAATGGCTGCTTCGCTTGGAAATTCTGGAATTGTTCTGTGAGCATTGTGTGCAAACAATGGAAACAGAACAGGTCCATCAAGAATTGCTTCGTCTCAGCACAACAAAAGAACTTCAACGTCTGATCAAAAATGGATTATCGTTACTTCCGATTCAAAAGGAAAGTCAAAGATGTTAACAGCATTGACTCCTTTAGAACTTCAATTGGAAGGTAAAAAACTTCAAAACTGGAAGATAAAAAACGATAAATGGATCGAAAGGAAATATATGTTTAAAGATTACCTGCAAGGAATACAGTTTGTTTCAGAAATCGGCCAAATTGCTGAAGCAAACAAACATCATCCATTTATCAACGTTCAATATAAAGCTGTTATTGTCTCGCTCAGCTCCTGGGCTGCAAAAGGTGTAACAACTTTAGATATTGATCTAGCAGTCGAATTCGAAAAAGCATATGAACATGTAAATCATACTATTTCATCCATAAGGTGATTAGTATATCGAAAAAATGATTTTATGTACAGATGAATGAAAGAAGCAAGGGGACGGACGGTTCTCTTGCTTCTTTTCGCTTTTCCGAGCCTGGCACGACCTGATGAAAAGATTCAATACAGTTCTATTTGCCTGAATTGATTGACGGAGTTATTCTAAGGTTGGCTCTTCCCGTTGTTTAGCTCCATGAACCAATTTCACTTTTATATCTAACTTAATGGAATCTTTCGTTAACGGAATTTTTCCATTATGCTCTGCTTGTTTCCAGGCTTTTACGTTTTTTCGATAAAGAACCTCTGATAGTCGATACACATCTGCGTCGAAGTTAAGTCCTTTTGAATACGTTTCGATAATTTGTTTTTTTATTTCCTTTTCTGAATCTGATGCTAGACTAGCTAGATTGACTTTTTTCACTAGGACAAGCATTTCAGCTTTTGCTTTGATCTGCACATTAAAATGAATGTCCGAATTTTTTACGACTGGATGTACCTTTACTTTTGACTTTTCAATTACTAGATCAACCATTGGCCCTTCTTTACTTCTTACCTGTAGCACATCTCGAACAAAATCTTTATTCATCCATCTAAAACCTAAGGCGTGATCATTTGTTATTTTTCCCTTAAGAGCATCTTTTGTCGTAACAGCTAGCCCATCTGTTTTAATTGCTTCATGTGCTCCTTTATCTGTTACCCAGTTATTTTTGGAAATGCTTATGAAAGGGATACGAGCCTCGTGTCCGGGCTCGTTCAGCGCGATAAGCAGTTCTCTCATATCGATCGGACGAATAAACGAACTTTGATGGAATGTGGCTTTAGGATCACTTAGCCTTGAGAGGGCAGTAGACATATCAAGAATGGGAGTAGTAACGAATACTTTTGAAAGTGGTTCCTTTGTTGCGTACATCCAAATGCGATAACGCGTCTCCCGATAGCGATCCAACATATCAATCGTTGCTTTGACCCCCACTTGCTTTAGCGCATTTTCTGAGAAAACAACATAGGAAAGATGGCCCCAGAAAATCCGTCTTTGGGAACTTTTATACAGGTTGAAAATGGCTTTATCAAACGTTTTTGCCGAGGCATGGCCGACTTCAACATTTACTTGAGGTCCTCCGCCTCCGCTGGACTCAGATTTTGCCAGCAATCGTAAATTTATTATTTGTAAATAAATGGTATAGTGGCCGTCCTCATAATCCACTCCCAACCCTTGAGCATATACCATTCGCTCAGACTCATTTGTATCCCAGCAGCCTGCTATTGGGATAACAGCCAGCACGGTCAATGTAAGAAACAAGTGTTTGATCAGTTTTCTCCTCATTAGGGTTCCTCTTCTTTTCGGGTAGGATCGTTAGGGTTTAGAGAGTTTGCTCTACTGACTTTTTTGGAATCGGGTAAACGAAAAACAGATTTTAAGATAGTCATCATATCAAGACGGGTGGCTAAGCCTAAATAAGGAACCCCAAAAATCCGAATTTTAGCAATGTAAATAAGAACAATAAAGATTGAGATAAAAAAACCAAAAAAACCAAAAATAGAAACACAAAAGATGACAAAAAACCGGATTATAGAAACTGTTCCAATTAACCACTGGTTTACCAGTGTAAAGGTAGCAATAGTCGAGCCTGAAATGACCACAAGCATGGCAGGACTTGTTAATCCTGCTCGAATTGCGGCATCTCCGATAATCAGTCCACCAATTACGCTGAGAGTTTGTCCTACTGCAGTTGGCAAGCGCAGACCAGCTTCCCTAAATAATTCAAAAATAACCAGCATTAATAAGGCTTCGAGAGAAGTGGGTAGTGGAACTCCTCTTCTCGATTCTACAATGGTTGCTAAAAGCGTGAGCGGAAGCTGATTCTGATGGAAAGCAGAGAGGGCAACCCAGAAACCCGGAAGGAAAGTTGCTATAAGAATTCCGACAACCCGCATCAATCGCTCAAAGGAGCTAAAAGCATAGTTCTGTTCTTTATCCTCGGAACTCTTTAACAGAAAGAACAGGTTTACTGGTGTTATATAAGCATAAGCAATCCCATCGATTAAAATAATGATTCTGCCATTTAGGAGTGATTGAACGGCAAAGTCTGGTCGTCCCGTATAGGCATGACGTGGAAACAAACCGAATGGGTTTTTATCTATTAATTCTTCTAATTGTGTACCGCTAAAGAGCCCATCGATATCAATAGCAGACAACTTTTCCATGATTCTTTGTAAAATTTCTTTATCAGTAATATCGTCTACATATAGTACAGATACCTTTGTTCTGGTTCGCCTGCCAATTTCCAGCGATTTACTTGCAAGCGAGGTAGTTCGAAGTCGTTTTCGAATTAATGCGGTGTTGATTGAAATGTCTTCAATAAAATTGTCTCGTGGACCTAAGAGACTTACTTCTGTTTTTGTTTCTTCCGGGTTTCGCTGCGGCCGTTCCGAAATGTCAACTAGAAACATTCTTCCCGGTATATTGAAGTCCAACAGCATTTTGCCGGAAAAAATCTCTGCAACTGCTTCATCTTCATTTTCTAGCAATTTAAGAGAAGGGAGGTGAAGAAGATCGAGAATCTTTTCCATACTAGGTTCCGCATGTAATGGCGAAAAAAAAGCTTCAAGACGATCGGGAACCGTTTGATAAAGCATATCGTTTCTAACTAACCCTTTACAGTAAATCATCATCACCTTGTGCTGATTGAATTTAAAAGGTTCAAATTTAACATCTTCGTTTTTTTTGAATAACTCCCGGAGAGTCTGTTCGTTTGGATACTTTGATGATGTTGAAATTTCCTTCTCTTTAGGAGTTTTAGTTGTATTCTGAGTCTTTTTCTTTTTCTTAAACATCTTTGTTCGGCCTCCATACTTTTCTTTCAAAGATCGCTGCCAATAGACCGAGGAAAACTGAAAAGCCTAAGAAGAACCAGAGTGTAAAAGGTAAAATATTCGCGGATAATATTCGCAAGTATTGAAAATCACTGATCGGCAGTAATGCTATGGCAGTAATTGCAGCTAAAATAATTAACAGAAACCAATTTCGTTTTTGTTTAAATGGAAGGTACTCCCTTATTAGCAGTAAAAGTAATGAAATTCGGATAAATGCACCTGATAGCCATTGGTAGATGGATAAAAAGTCGACGTGTTCAATAAAATTCCCCAGAGAGGCCAGTCCCCATTCCTCATATGGAGGAAATCGCTGTTTTGATGCTTCAACGGGTCCAAATTCAATCACAGCTCCTATCAGTGGGCCAACTGTTAATAATGTTAAGATGACTGAAGTTATTATTAAATGGCGAAACCGAAAAGGTGTTTCAGTTTTGTGTTGAAGGAACAGAAAGAATATTAATTCCACCATTCCTGAACATTGGTATACTGTCCCTTTTAAAACAGGCCGAAACCCATGTTCGAGAAAGGGCATAAGAAGTGAAAAATTTTTGTATTGAATATTGGTAAACGACACAAAAAAGCCGAGAAGGACTATAAAGAATAAAAGAAAAACATTAACAATACTCAAGGTTCGCAGACAAGTTCCTGCAAGCATCCAACAAACCAAAGCAAAACAAGCTGCCAACAAAAAAAAGGGGGTTCTCGGCAGGAAAGTAATATTGACCCAAGTAATTGTCTCCCTTAATGTCACTCCGGCAATAATGGTAAGATACAGGATAACAATGAAAAAAATAAAATTCCCCAGCCATTTTCCAGTATGTTTTTGCATCCATTTATTCAAGTGCTGCTGCTTTGTTTTTTTATGAATAAAGAATAAAAGAGGAACCCAGAGAAGTACAAAAAAAAGTGAAACAATCACACTTAACCAAGAATCTCTTCCTGCGGTTTGTATCATAGGTGAAATAATAATGACATGATTCTTTAAGCCAATAGCAGTCATAGATAATAGGATTAATTGAAATACGGTAATCGAATCTGACTTCTTTATAGCTATACCTCCCAAAAAGTATAATAATGGTAATATTATTTGTATTTCACTATTATTTATCCTTGTTATATTTTTTTAGAGGATTCTTGATTAGTGTACTTTTTCTTAGGTCATTTTGACTTCGTTGCTTCCCAGTCCATCAGATCGGTATAGTCTTGGTTAAATTTGCCCCAAACTAAGAAATCATCCAAAAAATCAGCACAGCTAATGGGGTAGTTAAGATGCAAGCATACTTTCAATTTCATTCAAAACTTGATTCATTTCGTCTCTTTTCAGTGGAACACCTCTTGACGATCGGGATTATTTTTATTCTATGCCTTCTCCTATTTTTATTGAGGAATGAGCTTAAAGAGGAGGAAAAGGGAAGGGTTATTCGTTTCTTTCTTGCGGTGCTCTTAGTGGTTTCTGATGTATTGGAACATCTTTGGCTTGTGGTTGAAAATGCTTGGTCTATAAGGAGAGATTTGCCGCTGCACCTTAGTGATCTGGTTGTCATACTGGCCATAGTCATGTTGCTTACGAGAAGTGAAAAACTTTTTCGATTTATGTATTTTGCGGGACTGGGCAGTTCTATTCAAGCCATCCTGACACCAGATCTTGGCAGGTTTTCGTTTCCACATTTTCAATATATCGAATTTTTTGTTTCACATGGAGGAGTAGTGCTAGCATGTTTGTTTATGGTGGCGGCCTTCCACTATCGGCCCACTATTCGTTCCATGTGGGTGACCATTTTACTAGCGAATCTATATGGAGTATGTGTCTTTTTCCTAAATAAGCTACTGAGTGCAAATTACCTGTATATCATGAAAAAACCAAAAAGCACCTCCCTGTTAGATTATCTAGGACCGTGGCCATGGTACCTCTTTTCAATGGAACTTGTGATGATCCTGAGCTTTTTCATACTCTACATTCCATTTTGGAACAAAAGAAAATAACGGAGAGACAGGGGAGTTACGTAAAACAATAATAGCACCATGTGAATTTTTCACATGGTGCCTGACACCCTATAATGTTTTCTAAAACTAGGGAACTCCTACTCTTCAAGTTGGAAAGTATGGCTGAAATGGATTTTTCCATTCTCATCCCGGATTTCAACTGTAGCTTGCTTATTTGCCGGATCTACCTGGAACACACCGAAGTTGAAAAAATCACCTTCTGCATACATGCTCTCTGGGCCAAACGTGGGATCCAATGTACCAGGATTTATTTTTACTGCTCCAATCGGACCGCTGATCAGTTCGTGATAATCGGTTTTGCCATCTTGATTGGCATCATATTTGATGACTTGGGCAAAATGGACATCGGTCGTGACGAAAAATACGTTCTTAATTTCTTTTTTCACGATAAAATCAGAGATTTTTTTGAACTCGTTCTCAAACCCGGTAGGATCATTCGGGTTAACTTGATTTCCATTTGCCCATCCATCCCTAGCATTTGCTTTTCCGGTTGGAACAGAAATTGGGACAGAAGTTGCTACAAGTTTAACCTTAGCATCTGACTCGAGAAGCTGCTGCTCAAGCCATTGCAACTGTTCTTCGCCAAGCATTGTTTTATCCGGACCATCCGCTTTGGTGTTCGAATCACGGTAACCGCGGTTGTTAAGTATCATCATATCAACGGTATTACCCCAAGAATATTTGTTGTAAAGCTTGTCCGCTGAACTGCGTTCCCCCGAAATGGGCCAATAATCCTTGAATGCACGTAAACCGGTCGGAGTTAACGATTCAGATGGGCCTGAAAAGTCATTGGTTACTTCATGGTCATCCCAGATAGAAAAGGTTGCCGTTTTTTGTAAAAGACTGCGTAATCCCGCATCTGTTCGGTTCTCCTTATATTTCGCCCAAAAATCCTGTAAGGTTTCGGATGGAGGATAAGGAACAGCCGGTGTCTTATTATCAGCATAAATGGTATCCCCGCTGAACAGGAAGAAATCCGGATTTAAGGCTGACATTGCCTGAAAAGTTTTATATGGTGGAATCTCTCCCTGACCGCCAGTATCTCCGCCCCAAACCATTGTCATTGGTTTTAGGCTGTTTTGTTCTGGCGCTGTTTTGAATGAACCGTTCACGGTATATTTGCTTGAAACAGTATGTGCGCGATAATAGTAGGTAGTATCAGGCTTTAATCCGTTGACAGGTACGTTTACTGTAAAATCATGCTTAGCATCTGCATGACTGGTTTTGACGATGGAACGGTGTTTAAAGCTTGGGTCCGATGAAACCTCAAATTGAATATTGGCAGGTCCGTTTGCACGTGCCCATAATACGGCTGAAGAATCGGTTACATCTCCGCTTGCTACACCATGTGAAATAAACGGCTTATCGAGTAAATCTACTAACAGGTCAGGGTTATTCGTGAATTCTCCATCAACACCAAGTGAAAGAAGGGCTGCCAAATCGTCCTGTGAATTGACCGTCCATGGATGGACAAGAAGTTGATTCTGATGTGCGGCTTCCATAAATGTTGGGACAACAAGTTCTTTACTAGGGCCTACTCCGGCTGCGTATTCAGAGATGCGCTTGAATTCCTGATAGACATCCTTCCCTTTCAGCAAAGCGGCCGTGTAAAGTTGAATCAGCTTTACGTTTGGCGCCATGGTTTTCAATTTGCGAAGGCTTTCCTCACTGAATGATTCGAGAATAAGATGCTTGTCATTCAGCACATTCGTTTTTTTCAGGATATCAATCAATTTTTCTTCCATTCCAGGGTAGACATTTGGTGCTTTTGTTTCCATATAAAGGCCAACTTTTCCATTTCCTTTTTGTTTAACAAATTTAATCGCTTCTTCAAGTGTTGGTATGGGCTGTCCGACATATTCTTTTTTCGCCAGGTTCGGAAATTTTGCATTAAACCATGAACCTGCATCGAGACGTTTTATTTCATCCAGTGTAAAATCTTTCACTCGCCATGGTGCCCGGTCTGGATATAGTTCCATTACATTTGTCGTTCTTTCAAGCGTTTCATCATGCAGGGCAATCAAGTGGCCATCCTTCGTCATTTGTAAATCGAATTCCACATAATCTGCTTTCATTTGCATTGCCTGCTTATAGGCTGCCAGAGTATGCTCCGGCCCGTATGCAGATGCACCGCGATGGGCAATGACTGCAACATCAGACGTAATAGGACGTAAGGTAGATTGCCCATTGTCAGAAACTATCCTCTTTTCTGGAGCAGCAAAAACGGCCCAAGGTTCAGCGGTAGTTACAGCAATGGATAGACAAGCAAGACCAGCGATCAAACTTTTTTTCATTTTCAATCATCTCCTATATGGTTTGTGTCTGTCACAAATAAAGTTATAGGAGATTTGTAAAGATAGATTTAATAGAATATTAATATTTAGTAAATTTAGAAAAAATAGTAAATTATTATTATGAAATAATAGGCTGATAGTAGTTTTTGCGTGATAAATTACCTAATCACAATGATACGAAGGACGGTTCTTTTGCTTTTGGGTGATTTTGGAAGTGAGAAAACAAACCACCCCTCTGTTACCTTAAAAAAAAATTGTAGCTTTCTTACATGAAACCATTAATATATTATTAAGAAATTATTAATAAGGGAAGAATTAACAAAGTAAGTGGTACAATGGTATCAGGGTACCTGTCACGTTCAGAAATGGGTAGATGGACTAGAACGGTGTGTGTGCGTATCCCCCGCTTATTTTTTTTCATCAGTTTGATATGGATTAACAATGTTAAGAAAGGGTCTTTTATATGACTAAAAAAATATTAATTATTTCTTCTGATAACACCGGTCATGGCCATAAAAGCATCACAGAATCCTTGTGTGAAAAGATTGGAATGGATCATGATATTAACGTGCATGTAGTAGATGGCTTTTCTTTGGGTGGACACTCACTATTGAATATCGGCAAGACCTACGGACCGATAACGAGAAGGTCCGAAAATTTATGGGAGAAGGTATTTAACTATTCTGCTGAAAACCCAGAATTAATTGACAAATTTATCGAAATGCTTATAAGAAAAAATTTCCTGAAATTACTTGATGAAGAAAAACCCGATTTGATTTTATCTGTTCATCCAAATTTTAATGGTTCTATTTTGAATATTTTGGAAAAGGAATTTATAAAAATTCCATTTCTTACGCTTATTGCCGACCTTGTGAACATATCGCCACTTTGGGCGGATAAGAGAGCTGATGTAATCATTTGCCCCACAATTGAAGCGCGTGATAAGTGCATCGAGTATGGGGTGCCAGCTGAGAAAATAAAAGTAGTAGGGTTCCCCGTTCGTTCGAGATTTTTTAGAAATAGCACTAATAAAAAAGTGAATTATCGAGTTGGTACACCATTAAACTTCTTAATCATGAGCGGTGGTGAGGGTGTAGGGAATATGAAGAGTATTGCTGAGATTCTGTTTGATCAATTTGATTGTTCCGTGAAAATTGTGGCGGGTAGAAATGCAAAGTTAAAGGCTGAGTTAGAGCAATCGCTTAAGAGGAAGTATGGAAATAAAGTGGATATTTACGGTTTTACTAAAGATATTCAAGATCTCATGTTTCAGGCAGATATCGCTTTTACAAGAGGAAGTCCAAATGTTATGTTTGAGGCGTTCGCTTCCAATACTCCGATTATGATCACAGGTGCATTACCTGGTCAAGAACAGGACAATCCAACCTTTGCTGAAAAATTGAATTTGGGTGTAATCTGTAAAGATCCAAGCCAGATTGAAGCTAAAATCAACCAATTACTTGAAAATGATGCTGAAAAGCTGAATCATATCATCCATTGCCAAAGAAAGTTTATCAACTCTCGAGCTGCAGAAGAAATCATCCAATTTATGTTAGAAGTGGAAAATCGTTTTGAGTGGAAGCTACAGCTTGCTTAATACGTTTAAAAATGTACTTATTATGACTAAATGATAAAATATAACCAGATAAAGGTGTGTTCTTTTTTTTGAAAAGTACGAATCCTCAAAAGGTATTCACCATATTTGTATTTATTGCCTTGGCTGCTTTTGATAATATCATCGTCGGATTATTTCCGCCACTTTTTCAGTATATTGCTGACGATTTGCATATGAAAATTGCTAAATTAGGGACGATTTCAGCTGTGAATATTTTAGTTACAGCTGTTTCTTCCGTTTTTTGGGGATATCTATCAGGAAAATTCAAACGTAAAAAGTTGATTATCATCGGAACGTTGATTTGGGTTATCTCCGTATTTTTGACATCGAATAGCCATAGTTATGGAGAGCTTCTCTTTTATCAAATTTTTACGGGAGTAGGTTTAGGGTGTATTGCCTCTATTGGCTTTAGTGTATTAACCGATTCTATTCCATATGAGAAACGTGGGATGATTTTGAGCCTTTGGGGCATGGCCCAAGGCTTAGGGGGAATTGCAGGAGCCCTTTTGGCTTCTTTAACTGCAACCAACACAAGTTGGAGATGGCCTTTTGAAATCGTCGGTTTTGTAGGCTTTTTTCTCATTATTTTATACCTTTTCGTAAAAGAACCTGCAAGGGGTGGAGCAGATCCTGAACTGAAAGGTCTCATGGAAAATAACCAGTCCTATCATTATGTGATCGAAGCAAAGCAAATTGTACCGATTATATTAAAAGGAAGTAATGTGTATCTTTTCTTGCAGGCACTTTTTATGAATATTGCAACAGGCAGTCTCATATGGCTCCCAACCTTATATATTTTTAAAATTCAACAACTAGGATACAGTATAGAGACATCGATGATTGCTTCGGGGTACCTATATGCCATATTTCAAATTGGAGGAATGACATCGGTTTACTTTGGTCACCTCGGCGACAAATTTCAAAAGAAAACGTATAAAGGAAGGGCAATGTTAACCTCATTCTTTGTATTTCTTACGATGCCCCTATACATACTAATGTTTATGATTCCAATGAACAACCTGCGGCTGCCTGATGACAATAATGCTTTCAGTATTTTCGTTAGTTTATTGGGTCAGCTATTCATGAACCCATGGATGGCTTTATTGTTTATTTTGTCCTTTTTTGCTTCGGCTGCTCAATCCGCAAACACACCAAACTGGCTCGCACTTATTACCGATGTGAATTTACCAGAGCATCGAGGGACGGCTTTTAGCATCGCCAATCTTTCCAATAGTTTAGGCAGAACCATTGGAAACGTAGGAGTCGGTATCGTGCTCGGCATGATTTCCACTCGCTATCATGGACCAACTTCTTATATAATAACCTTATCGGTCCTTCAAATTTTTCTCATTCCTTCAGCCATTTGTTATCTTTTAATGGCCAAAAAAAATATGTTTGATATACAGAAGGTGAAAGAAACATTGAAGTCACGATCAGAGCCAGAACCAGAGCCGGATAAGGGCTAGTATTCGTGGGGTTGGAAACAGATTTCTTAAAATGATGTTACAAGTTTTATATGGAAAGTAGAAAAATAGTATATTACCTTGTTGGTGGAGGGAAGAAACGTGAATAACCTATTACAAAAGGGTCAAAGTATGTTTACGAGATATTTTGCCTTTTTCTATGTGGCTGTATTTCTCATTTGGATGAAGACATACATAGCACAAATAACGCAGTTTAGATTAGGGGTGGAAGGACCATTTCAGCACTTTCTATTATTTATCAATCCTTTGGGATCTTCCTTCCTTTTTTTGGGACTGGCTCTCTTTTTTAAAGGACGAAAAAAGTATAGTTGGCTAATGGTCATTTATTTCCTTTTATCTGTTCTTTTGTATAGTAATATTTTGTATTATCGCTTTTTTAATGACTTCATTACGTTACCGACGCTAACTCAAACAAAAAATGCTGGAGAAATTGGCGGCAGTGTCGTTTCCTTATTAAAACCATATGACTTTTTATTCTTCATTGATTTCTTTCTGTTGCTGGCCTTACTTGCATCTCGCTTTATAACAATTGAAGTTAGAGATGTGAATCGCCGGAAGGCAGGTGCGTTATTTTCACTTTCATTGGCGATTTCTTGTGCCAATTTAGGTTTAGCGGAAATAGACCGACCTGAATTATTAACAAGAGGATTTGACCGGAATTATATTGTCAAATATTTAGGGATGTACAATTACACCATTTATGATGCAGTTCAAAGTACGCAAGCATCGGCACAAAGGGTAATGGCAAACAGCGACGATATTACAGAAGTCAATAATTATACGAAATCAAATTATGCTAAACCCAATCCTGATTACTTTGGTCTCGGAAAGGGAATGAACGTCGTTTATTTCCATCTTGAGTCGTTCCAAAACTTCCTTATTGATTACAAATTACACGGAGAAGAAGTAACTCCATTTTTAAATTCAATGACGAAGGATAAAAATACCGTTTATTTTGATAATTTCTTCCATCAGACGGCACATGGGAAAACGTCTGATGCCGAATTTATGTTGGAAAACTCATTATATGGATTACCCCAAGGTTCTGCTTTTATGACAAAAAGTTTAAACACGTACCAAGCGGCTCCTGCCATTTTAGGAACCCATGGCTATACTTCTGCGGTCTTCCATGGGAATTCCGGAAGTTTCTGGAATCGCGATGAAATTTATAAATCGTTTGGATATGATAAGTTCTTTGATTCAAGCTACTATCAAATGGACCCTGAGGACCTGGCACAATATGGGCTTATGGATAAGCCGTTTTTAAAGGAATCTATGCCGCTTTTAAAATCATTGCCTCAGCCATTTTATACCAAGTTCATAACAGTTACGAATCATTTTCCGTTCCCAATTGATAAAAAAGATGCTTCGATTGAACCACATACCACTGGTGTCTCATCTGTCGACTCGTACTTTCAGACTGCCCGCTATGCCGACGAAGCGTTCAAGCAATTTTTTGCATCATTGGAGAAAGATGGATTATTAGATCATACGATTATTATTATGTACGGTGACCATTATGGAATTTCCAAAGATAATAATAAGCAAATGGAGCAAGTTCTAGGGAAAGAAATTACACCATTTGAAAGCACTGGCTTGCAGCGAGTACCGTTATTGATTCGAGTTCCAGGATTAGTTGGTGGCGTGAACCATGAATACGGCGGGCAAATTGATCTTCTTCCCACACTGCTTCACTTGTTAGGAATTGATACGAAAGAGTATGTCCAATTTGGTACAGACTTGTTTTCTAAACAGCATGATGATCTAATTCCTTTCAGAAATGGTGATTTTGTCAGTTCAACCATCACATCCATTGATGGAAAATTCTATGATTCAACAACGGGAATGGAATTAGGAATTGACAAGTTAGCAAAGGCTGAGAAAGGTCGGAATATGGCCGAGGAGAAATTATTGTTATCCGATCGAGTAGTAAATGGAGATTTATTACGTTTCTACAATCCAGAAGGTTTTGTTTCAGTGGATCGTTCTAAATACAACTATCATCAGAAATAAAGAAGCAAGAGGTCCTTTCCTCTTGCTTCTTTTCATTATCATTTGCGACAAGGAGCCTGTCCCCATGGTTTCCCATTGTTCACAAAAATACCCTTAGTAAAAAATTCAAATAATTGTATTTTATGTTATACTTAAACTAAAATAATAGGAAAGTTGGTAGATAGTTTTATGAAAAGTACTGGGATTGTCCGTAAGGTTGATGAATTAGGCAGGATTGTGATTCCAAAGGAATTAAGAAATACGCTCGATATTCAAATTAAAGATCCATTAGAGATATTTGTCGAAGATCAGCGCATCATTTTACAAAAATATATACCTTCTAATGTTTGTGCAGTTACTGGCGAAGTTACAAGCAAAAATAAACTCTATCCAGGAGATATTATTCTAAGTCCAAAAGGGGCGGAAATTCTTTTTGAGCAATTAAAAGCAAGTATCCAGGTAATAGGCTCATAGGGTTAAAAAAGCTTGCGTTTAAAGCGATAACATAAGAAAGAGAGACAAGGGCAAACTGCTTTTTCTCTCTTTTTTTGATAGTCAAATAGATTATAAGGGGTATAAGCGACCTTAAACTGAGAAAATCATCAAAGTTCGGTCGCCAATAAGAACCAATCCCCTCCCAGCCTACCTCCTATTACTGAAACTGCCCCTTTTTGTGGTATGCTGTAGAATATAATCTAAGGTTGGTAAATTTGAGGTGGTTTGAATGGCAAAGTCAAAAAGATTCTGGGTGTTTGCGTTAATTATTTGGATGGCGGTAATCTTTTTCTTCACCCAGCTGCCATATTTCACAGGGGAAAGTACGTCCAAAGCCCTCTTTAAGTTGTTTGCTGTACAACATGATACCACTCATTCAGCTAATGGAGGTTCGGTTCTTATAAAGGTTGTTAATATTATTCTCAGAAAGGCGTCACATCTAACAGCATTTGGAATTATTGCCATTTTGCTGTTTCAAGTGTTCAGGAACTTTCGATATCCCTATTTCCTTTCATGGTTTCTAACTTTTCTATATGCGATAACGGATGAATGGCATCAATCGTTTGTGCCGGGCAGAACTGCCTCATTTCAAGATGTATTAATTGATTGTCTAGGGGCATTCATCGCCTTGCTGATTGCACATTCATATACCTCTCGAAAAAGAAAAACTCTGCAGAAAAGGTAACGTTTGCTTTTCCAAAAGTGCCGTTATCCGAAGAAAGAATCCCAATCACAAAAAAGACTGGGATTCTTTTGGTTTCTATAATCTAAACATTGGATAACGACAATAATTTTTTTAAGTCATCCTCAATTCTGCTTGGTTCCGTAGTCGGTGCATAGCGTTCAACGACCTGACCGTTCCTATCGATAAGAAATTTGGTGAAATTCCATTTGATATTTTTGCTTAGAAGGCCTCTTTTCTGTTCTTTTAAAAAGGTGAATAAGGGATCAGCGTGGTCGCCATTTACATCGACTTTTGCGAAGATTGGAAAGGTTACACCGTAATTCCTCTGGCAAAACTGAACTGTTTCTTCAATAGCAGCGAATTCTTGATTGTTGAATTGTGCGCATGGGAAGCCTAGAACCATCAACCCATGTTCGTTGTATTTCTCATATAACTCTTCAAGTCCCTTAAATTGGGGAGTAAACCCGCATTTGCTGGCGGTGTTTACAATCAGTAATGGTTTGCCCACGTATTCCTCTAATGACTTCTCCTCACCATTGGTCATCCTCACATGAAAATCATAGACCGTTTTCATGGCGCGCCACCTCCTCATTTTCACCTTATCAATTCGGATTCCTTTTTGTGGTAAGTTATCGCTAATTTAATCTTAAGCGATTTCTTCAATCAATACAAAACTAATGCTTGATGTCTCTAATGTATCAGAGACTTCTTTTTTTTCAAAACCCATCGCCTTTAGAAATGGGAAAGTGGGAAAATAAAACTATTTATTCACGGAATTCCAATATTTAGTAACCTCAATCAATCATATAGACTAGGAAAAATGAATCTTTTTTCAAAAAAATAGAAATTTAATGCGCTAGTAAGACCAATAAAATGGTGCTTTAGATTTATTTATTATAGGAAACAAGCACTGTCGACCTCAATTTGGACTAATTTACTAATTTTCCCAACAACAACTAAACTACCAATTTCTAATAATTGGAATTTCGATGACGTAATTCGACACAAACGCAAGCCGTAAAGGTCTATTTTTAAAGTAGCACCTAGATATTGACATATAGTAGGCGCCAAGAAGGAGGGTAGTAGATTAAGTGATGACGGAAAATACTTAGGGGGGGAAGAGGATGAAAAGAAAGCAACGCAAGTGGTTATCGATTCTACTCACAGCAATTCTAGTTTTGCCGCTAATGATGCAGCCGCAAATGAATGTGGACGCGGCAACAAAAGGGGCCAATGTTTCAGTGAAAGATGAGCTAACTCCAAAGCAAAAAGTAACGAATAAGTTGTACAAACAATTTGCAGATCAGGATAAAGTCACCTTTCTGATTAAAATGAAAGAGCAAGTCGATGCCGCAAAGGTTGCCAAGGCAGCGGAGGACAAAGCCAAACTGCAAAAGGCAACTCCTGCAAAAGCAAAATCATTAAAGCGAAACACGCTTGTTTCCGAGTTAAAAGCAACGGCACAGGAAACTCAGACTGACGTGTTAGCGTTTCTTCAGGAACAAGTAAAAGCTGGGAAGGCGAAGGATGTACATTCCTACTTTATCGTGAATGCGATTGCGGTAACAGCAACACAAGAGGTAATGGAAAAGGCAGCTGGTTTCGCGGAGGTAGAAAAAATCCTTCCGAACGAAACAAGACAATTATTCGTTCCGGAAAAATCTTCTGCAACAGCGGTTCAAGAGCCTGCAGCTGCAACAACAGCGGTTGAATGGAATATTGACCGTGTTGGAGCTCCAGCAGTTTGGGAAATGGGGATTGATGGCAGCGGAGTTGTCATCGGATCAATTGATACCGGGGTTCAATGGGATCACCCGGCATTAAAAGAAAAATATCGCGGCTATAATGCGGCTACAGGTCAAGCGGATAATACGTATAGCTGGTTAGACGCAACTCGAGGTCAAACTACACCATATGATGATCTCGGTCATGGAACACATACAATGGGAACAATGGTGGGCTCAGAGCCGAATGGCTCCAATGCGATTGGTGTCGCACCGGGTGCAAAGTGGATTGCGGTTAAAGCATTCACATCAGCTGGCGGCACGGACGCAGATTTGTTAAGAGCGGGTGACTGGATGATTTCCCCAGGCGGAAACCCTGACAAGGCACCAGATGTCATCAATAATTCATGGGGCGGAGGTCCTGGAATTGATGAGTGGTATCGTCCGATGGTTCGGAACTGGAGAGCAGCAGAAATCTTCCCGGAATTCTCGGCAGGAAATACAACGTTAAGTAATCCTGGCGGCCCGGGATCTGTTGCCAATCCGGCTAACTACCCGGAATCCTTCGCAACAGGGGCAACCGATATAAACAACAAACTTGGAAGCTTTTCCTTACTAGGACCATCTCCATATGGAGAAATCAAACCTGAAATTGCTGCACCGGGTGTTAATATTCGTTCTTCCGTCCCTGGCGGAAGCTATGAAGGCGGCTGGAACGGGACATCGATGGCTGGCCCCCATGTTTCCGCAGCGATTGCCTTACTGAAGCAAGCAAATGCAAGTTTAACAGTTGATGATTTAGAACGAATTTTACAAACCTCAGCGATTCCTTTAACAGACAGCAAATATCCGGAATCACCAAATAACGGCTATGGCTCAGGCTTATTGAATGTATACGATGCTGTTTCTTCCGTGATGACCGGTTTAGGCAAACTTAAAGGCCAGGTCACGAAAGAAGGAGACGACAGTGAAGCACCGGTGTTAACGCATTCCCAACCTGCCACGGTTTTCGCAGGAATGCCGCTAACGTTACAAGCTTCAGCTGCCGACAATATTAGTGTAACAGAAGTATCGTTCCAATATCAAAAGCAAGATGGTTCATGGACGACCGTTGCCGCACAAAGGATTGGCGGCGATTACAAAAATGGAACCTACCAGGTGACGATTCCTGGTGAAGAGATTTCCGGCACGGTTTTCATTTATAAGTGGAAAGCACGTGATTTCGGCGGCAACGAAGCGGTGAGTGAACATACGATTACTGTGCTTCCAGGAATTACAGTCGGCTATGTGCAGGATTTTGAAAGTAATCCGGACGGATGGACTTCCTACGGTGCCAATGATTCATGGCAGTGGGGTAAGCCGACAAGCGGTCCTAATAAAGCCTTCTCCGGTGAAAAAGTCTATGCGACCAATTTAAGCGGAGCATACGCGAACAGCACAGACGCATCACTGCGGATGCCGCCAATTGATTTACCGGCAGGAAGCAGCTACCTGCAATTCAAGCAATGGTATGAACTTGAAAGAAACTATGATTTCGGTCATGTGTATGTTTCAACAGATGCCGTGAATTGGGTTCAAAAGCTGCGTGTTAATGATCTGTCAAATGGCTGGATTGACGGTCAAGTGGATTTAAGCGAATACGCCGGCCAGCGAATTTATATTGCCTTCAATTTAAAAACGGATGGCAGTGTCGCGAAGCTTGGCTGGTATTTGGACGATGTCCGCTTAACCAATTCACCGCTGCCGGCAGCTCAGAATACTGGCTTAGGTGTTGAGCCCTTGAAGGAAGAGCAATCCTCCAATGTAGGATTGAAGGAAAAGGTGAATCCGGATAAATTCACGCTAATGATGCCTGAGGTGAAAAAGGAAGCAAGTGCTGAAAAGGCCGTAGCACCAATGCTGTTGCCAATGCAGGCGCAAGTAACGGTTGTGGAATCCGGCCGTTCAGTAAACACCAATCCGGCAAACGGAAGCTATGAGCTGACACATGCGACAGGAACCTTTACGGTTATCGCTGAATCCTATGGCTACCACTCACAAACAAAAACAGTAACGATTGATCGCGACGGGGAAACGGCAGCAAACTTTACGCTCCAAGAATTGGCGAAGGGAACTGTATCGGGAACGATTAAGAACCAGGCATCAGGTACTCCGGTTGCCGGAGCGACTGTCTATGTCGTCGAAGATGCCGCCGTTCAACCTGTTAAAACAGATGCAAATGGACATTTTACCATCACGGCCTATGAAGGAGATTATACGCTAAAGGTGATTGCACCACGCTTCTATAGTCAAGAAGCAACGATTAAACTAAAAGGGAATATTGTGCAGAATTTCGATATTAAGCCTTTCATCGGTTTCCCGAGTGAAATTGGCTATGATGACGGCACAGCTGAAAATGCACGAGCATTTTACGATGCCGGAAATGGCTGGGCAGTCAAAATGTCATTAGCTAACGGTCACAAAAAGGCCTTAGTGACAGGAGGATTATTCCGCTTCTGGACTTCGGAATGGCCAGTTCCAGGCGGTACGGCCTTCAAAGTAGCCGTCTATGATGCTACAGGTCCTGACGGAGCACCAGGTAAAAAACTTGCTGGTCCAATTGATGCGACCGCGCTTCGAAATGGTCAGTGGACGATGGTGGATTTAAGCAGCCAGGGAATCCTTGTTGAAGGAGATTTCTATTTGGTCTACATCCAAGCAGATATCAATACGAAGTCACCTGGTCTGGCAACAGATGAGAATGGTCCAAATGCAAAGCGGAGCTGGCAGCTTGTTAGCGGCGCTTGGTCACCATCACCAGCAGACGAGGGTAACTATATGATTCGTGCTGTAGTTGATTATGAGGTTACGGCACCATCGATCACCTCTCCTGTTGATGGAACGTTTACAAACGTTGAAACGGTCACCGTGAAGGGTGAAGCCGCTCCAACAACAAAGGTTCATATTTTTAATAAAGGCGAAGAAGTTGCTTCCGTTAATACGAAGGATGATGGCAGCTATGCCGTAGATGTGAAACTTAAAAAGGGTGAGAACCAATTAACGGCAAAAGCTTCGACATCGCAAGGGATGACGGATGCATCCGCACCTGTCACTGTCACCTTTGATGCTGAAGCACCGGAGTTAACGATTGACTCACCAACAGATGGAAGTAAAATGAATACGGAAACGGTCACGGTTAAAGGAAAAGTGAAGGATGACCATTTGAATTTCGTCCTAGTCAATGGCACAACCGCTAAAGTTGAAAATGGCACCTATTCGGCTAGAATCATGCTCGATGAAGGGATCAACAATATCAACGTTGTCGCCAAAGATAAGGCCGGAAACACGACTGAAAAGTCAGTGAAACTTGACGTGAAATACACAGCACCACTAATTAAAAATGTAAAGCCAACTGAGGATATGGAATTGAAAAAAGGCGAAAGTGTCAAGATTGAGTTCACAAGTGAGCCTGGCTTGAAAACTTCCTTCTTCATTCATATGCCGCTGACACAAACGAATTCAGTTCAAGCACAAGTGGCGAATGCGACTGAACTTCCGATGATGGAGGTTTCACCTGGATCCTATGTCGGCTATTACACAGCTACGAAAGACATGAAAGCCGCTGGTGCCGTCATTGAGGTGAAGGCTGTAGATTCCTATGGCAATGAATCAAGACAAACAGCTGACGGAAAATTGTATATTAATGAGAAAATCAAGAAGCCGAAGAAATAAGGAACGTTAGCATCATTAAAAAGGAGCTATCCACTATATGTGGCTGTGCTCCTTTTTATTTTGTGTGCCCTTTTTGGCCGGTTCTTGGATAAAAAAACAACAGACCAATCGGAGGCTGGCTCCTATTGGTCTGTTTTATGTCAAAAATATTTAGAGGTTAGTTCTTCAATTTTCTCCGGGTCAATGACTAATTGATAGTTATTGGCTTTAAGGATGTCATCGTACATTCTTTTTCCTTCTCCCTCAATTTGATGATATTCCAATTGGGTGTCAGGGTTGAAATTCTTGGCTGATAATCCCAGGCTTAGCATATCAGACGTTGACATATTTGTAGCGATAACAAAGTCGGGAACTGATTTCACTAATGAAGGCAGGCTACCGATGCTGCTTGGGCTTAAGGCCTTTTTGGCAAGTCCTTTTAACGCTTCCTCCTGCATGCGCTGGCGGCTATATTCTCCGTCCGCAAGCGAATAGCGCTCATGAACAACCTCGGCTACCATTTTTCCATCGAAGAAATGAGAACCTGCGGTAATCTCTTTATTCTTATTTTCGCTGTACCATGGATGGGTTAATGTTACATCATAAGGTACATTCATATCAATGCCGCCGACAGCATCGACCAAGGCTTGAAAGCCCCAATAATTGGTTTCTACATAATAGTTAATCGGAACGCCTACTAAGTCGCTAACCGCGCTAACGGCCGCTTCGACTCCAGCTTGTGCCCCTTTTTCGGATTGCATAATATATTGAACACTTGTTAGTTTCGTATAGCCATAGCCATCTAAATGAACACGTGTATCACGAGGGATACTAACGGCTTCAAATTTCTTTTGTTTTAAATCAGCATGAATGAGGATCATCGAGTCAGAGTGGCCAATTTTGTCGCCTTTTCGTTGATCAGAGCCAAGTAACAGCAGGTTAAATACCGGTTCTTTTATATCTGTCATCGCTAGTGCTGGATTTGCCGAATTTGATGTGCCTGAACTGACGACTGGCACCTTTTTAAAATGATTTTTTGGTTGTAACTGATAATATTCATATCCGAAAACAGCCATTCCTATAATAAAAATTCCCAAAACGCTAAAACCGACAATTTTCCATTTGCGTTTACGCTTATTTTTCATACTTTCCTCCGCCCGAAACTGTATTATACGAATTCATTGTAATGGATTAATTTTAAGGAAAATAGAGGATGGATGCAATAGATTTTTCTTGGAAAGTTTACAAAAGTTGTGACGAATTACCCATAATCTGAGTGGTGCCTCAACAGTCGACTTGGAAAGTAAATTTGTCTCTTCTGGTAATTCATTTTTGTACCTAAAATTCATTCCCTGTTTTAATAGAAAATGTCCAACATCCAAACATAGTTAAGGGATTTATGGTGCAAAGTAGTAAGACTTACGTCTATGTAAGAAAATTTGTTAAAGGGGCTTTTATTGTTATGAAATGGGTCCGTTTCGTTATTGTCATTATCTGTTTCTATTCCAATGTACAAACGATTGCGTCTGCAGAGATGATAAAGCGAAATCAAGTGGAGCCAACCGGGCAGGTCGTCTGGGATGTGGCTACCCAGAAAAAGGTCATTGCCTTAACGTTTGACGATGGACCAAGTCCGGTTTATACCCCACAGGTTCTTGCAGTCTTGGAGCAGTATGGTGCGAACGCAACATTTTTTCAGATTGGCAGCCGCATGGAGCTGTATCCGGAGGTTGTCCAGCAGGTGGTGGAAGCCGGCCATGAATTAGGCAATCATTCGATGACACATCCCTATGAAAATAAGGTAGGGTTCAAGCAGATGCGTCACGAGATTATTCGCGCTGAGCAGATCATCCAAAAGTACCAGCCCAACCATCCGAAGCTGTTCCGGCCGCCAGGAGGATATTTAGACAATGACTTATTGCAGGAAGCCAAAAGCCAAGGGTACAAGGTCGTGCTTTGGTCATATCATCAGGAATTAAAGGACTGGTCCCAACCAGGGGCACAAGTCATTGCTAATCATGTGATCCGCCATGCAAGAAATGGGGACATTTTACTCCTTCATGATGGCGGCGGCGACCGAAGACAAACCATCCAGGCTTTAAAAATTTTCTTGCCTGCCCTCAAGCAAAAAGGATACCAATTTGTCAGTGTTTCGGAGCTGCTTTCTAATAAGGAATAGGAATTAGCCGTGAGTCTGACCCTAAAAGGACTCCCAAAGATTAAATTTCATGAATTATTTATCGACAAACTCTGTCTATGGGCGAATTATGGTGTTCAATGGGCGAATTTGCAGTTTCAATGGGCGAATTTCAAGCTTAATGGGGTAGGTCTTTTTCAATCAGCGAATTTGCCTCTCCTATCGGCGAATTTAGTATTTTTATAGGCGAAATTGCAATTTCTATCGGCGAATCTAAGAAAACAACTATCTTTTGGAAATAAGCCTTTGAAAAAAAGAACCAAAGAAAACAGCCAATTATTTGTTTTCTTTGGTTCAAATATTTGGTGAGGATACCTCATTCAATCTTGCTTAACAGCCTGTGCCAATAAATCAACGATATGCACGCCGCGGATTTTGGAGGAGAGTCCTTCTCGTTCAATCCCCAGCTGCATTTGTAATAGGCAGCCTGGATTGGCGGTGACAATGGTTGTTGCATGGGTCTCTTTCGCTTGCTTCATTTTGTAGTCGAGCATCACCATCGACATTTCCGACTCGACGATATTATAAATTCCGGCGGAGCCGCAGCAGCGGTCGGCGTCGACCATTTCTTTATATTTCACACCCGCAATTGCTTGAAGCAGAACTCTTGGCGCGGCCGCCGTTTTCATCACATTGCGCAGGTGGCAGGAATCCTGATAGGTAATGACCTGTGGCGGGAGCTCCATTTTGACCTTTTTATGAAAATCAACAGCGACTAGGACTTCGGAAATATCCTTAACTTTTTCTGCGAATGTCTTTGCCCGGCCCTTCCATTCGGGATCATCCTGCAGCAAGTGGTCATAATCGACTAAAAAGGCACCACAGCCGCCGGCATTGGTAATGATAAAGTCGACGTCTAATTCTTCGAAGGCGATGATATTTTTTTTCGCCAGCTCCTTGGCCGTTTGTTTTTCGCCGCTGTGTCCATGCAAGGCCCCGCAGCATACCTGGCTCTCTGGAATCACGACCTCACAGCCGGCTAATTGCAGCAGCTTCATCGTGGCATCGTTTGTCTTCAAGAACATCGTGTCCATTAAACAGCCGCTGAAAAAAGCAACCCGGTGAACCTTTTCAGCGATTGCTGGCAGATAGTCGGGCCGATTCTTCATCTCTTTCATCGTCGGCACCTTGGGCAGGATTTTTTCCATGGTGGCTAAACTATCAGGCAGCAGCCCTAAAAAACCGATTTTCCGCGCTAGCGTTTGAATTCCGGAGCGTTGATAGAAGCCCAGTAAGCCTACCGCTCCGCGCATCCGATTAGGGTGCGGAAATAATCCTTGAAAAACCGTCTTTCTAACGACCCGGGCCGGCAAGGAATGTTGCTTGTTTTGATTGATAATGTCCCTTGCATCCTCTAATAAATGACCATAATTGACGCCGGAGGGGCAGACTGGCTCACAGGCCCGGCAGCCGAGGCAGAGTTCGAGCGAGCGCTCAAACTCCGCGTCCGGTTCAATCAGCCCATCGACGACCGCCTTCATTAAGGCAATTCTTCCGCGTGGTGACTGCGATTCTTTGAAGCCCGATTCAATATAGGTCGGACAAGTCGGCAGGCAAAAACCGCAGCGCATGCAGTTTAGCAATTCATCTTCGTCCATCCGCTCTTTAAATTGTTCCTGGATTTTTTCTTGCTCTTTTATTGTTGTCATCTTGTGATCACCACACGTTTCTTGCTGTCCTTGGCAAAAACTTTCCCCGGATTCATGATATTTTGAGGGTCAAATGCTAGTTTAATAGCTTTCATCGCGGCGATTCCCTCTGCTTTCAGCTTCCATTCAAGGTAGGGGGCCTTCATCGCGCCGACTCCATGCTCTCCGGTAATCGTGCCGCCTAAGTCAATCGCTTTTGCAAAAATTTCCGCAAAGGCCTGTTCGACTCGTTCCATTTCCTCATGATTTCTTGCATCCGTGGCACAAGTTGGGTGGAGGTTTCCGTCCCCGGCATGGCCGAACGTACAAATCTCGAGCTGATATTTTTCGGCAATTTCATTGATGGCCTGCACCATTTTCGCAATTTCAGACCTTGGAACGGTCGCATCCTCTAAGATGGTCGTCGGCTTTAACCGGGCAATTGCGGATAGCGCGGCGCGTCGAGCGGTCCGCAATGCCTCTGCTTCTGCTTCCGACGCGGCGATTTGAATCGAAACCGCCTGTTCCTGCTTGCATATTTCCGCCATTCGTATTAAATCCCGTTCGACCACTTCAGGAGGACCATCCTGCTCGATTAAAAGAACGGCCTGCACATTGGTAGGCAGCCCGATTTGCGAAAACTCCTCAACCACCTTTAAGGTTGGCTGGTCAAGAAACTCAAGCGTTGTCGGAATGATTTTATTAGCGATAATCGCCGAAACAGATTTGGCCGCGGCGTTTAGGTCTTGGTACAGAGCGAGCATCGTTTTTTTTGTTTCCGGCATTGGAATCAGCTTCAGGGTCGCCTCAGTGATGACACCAAGTGTTCCTTCAGAGCCGACAAACAGGCGGGTTAAATCATATCCGGCAACATCCTTCGCCAGCTTTCCGCCCGTCCGGATGACGTCACCATTCGGCAAAACAACTTCGAGCGCCATCACATAGTCCCGTGTTACTCCATATTTAAGACCGCGCAGGCCGCCGGAATTTTCATTGATGTTCCCGCCAATCGTCGAGATTTTCATCGAGCTTGGATCGGGTGGATAGAACAGCCCTCGCTTCTCCACGGCATTTATCATATCAAGGGTAATCACCCCAGGCTGGACGGTAACAGTTAAATTCTCCTCATCGATTTCAAGGATGCGGTTCATCTGTTTAAAAAGCAGAACAATCCCCCCCTCGGTCGGACATGTCCCGGCACAAAGGTTCGTCCCAGAGCCGCGCGGCACAATCGGTACTTGATGTTGATTACAAACCTTTAGGATTTCCGTAACTTCTGTCGTATTTCTCGGGCTAATCACCGCATCCGGCATAGATTGGAAGTTGGGTGTAGCGTCATAAGAGTAAACCAAGCGTTCCGTTTTCGAATCATCGAAATTAGCCTTCGTCACAATCGCAATCAGCTGTTCTTTTACTTCATTAGCAAGCATTCCATTTCCCCCGATCAATCATTACAATCTAATTTAAGTATAAAAAAAACAGGCCGCTGCCTGCTATAGATAAACATCTAAATAACAACAGATTTATTCCCCTTTTTTTGGTTATTCATCTAAAAAAAGAATTGCAAGGTACATACAAAGCAAATCATGGATATTACCTGGAGCTAATTGTGTCAGTTCTTCTGTCTTTTTTAAGCGGTAGTGTAAGGTATTGATATGGATATGTAATGAATTGGCGGTATTTTTTAATGAATGGTTTTGTCTAAATAATTCCCTCAACGTATCCAGCAGTTCGTGTTCGTGTAATATCGGACCAATTGTCCGCTGGATATAATCCGCTTTTACTTTTGATGTAAGATCCCCAGTAATCATTTCAAGCGATAAATCCTCATCAAAAGTAATATTTCGTTTGCTTTTGGCAATTTTCAATGCTCGTTTTGCCTGACTGTAAGAATAACGTAATTCAAGCGGATTAGCCTTTTGTCCAACCCCTGCATAGGCAGAAATTCCAAAGTTATTTTTTAAAAAGGACAAAAAGGCCTCAAGTCGTTTTTTGATAACGGAATTTGAACTGTCGATTAAGAGAATAATTCGGCCATTTCCTGATCGGGCCGCCACATCGGTATTATTTTGTACTATCGATTTTAAAATAGAGGACCAAGCATCCCTTGAAAGTGGATGGTCCTGGTGATCAAACTCGATGATTGCCGCCGTTCGATTTATGTCCAAATTGATTGCGAGCGCTCTCGCCCTATCGATTAGAGCAGGGCTTGGTTCCTTCGCTTGGAGCCATTCCGCCACAAAGGTTTCAATCGCACGGGAATGCCATTCAAACTGTTCGCTGTAATAATTTTCACTGATTAATAGCTCCGTCATTTTACGCAGGATTTCCGCAAAGGGCGTGACGATTTCAGGGTCTCCGGTAATCCCAATCACACCAATGACCTCACGTTGAAAGAAGATAGGAAGATTAATCCCCGCTTTAGCCCCTTTTAAGTGCAAAATATCTCTTTCGGTGATGATCAGCTTTTTCTTCTGTTGTGAAGTGATTAATGCCCCTTCATGGAAAGTGCCAACCCTTTCCGGACGGGTGCTGGCAATAATAAAACCTTCCGTGTTTACGACAATGATCTCTTCCCCTATTAATTTCCTAACTTCCTTGACGATTTTCTCCGCGAGCTCAGGTAATAACAAGATTACCACCTCCCTAAACTAATTATATAGAATTGGTTCATTTCAATCTATTACAGCTTTTTTCGGCAGCTTTGGGCTGATAGCAGCGAGGGCTTAATAGAGCGGCTTATTTATAAAAAAGACTTAGTACTAAAAAATGGGAAATAGTGTCAGGCACCACATAGAGGTACCACTCTGTTTTGAAATAAAATTTCAATAAAATTATAATGGAAATAAAAATAAGATACAAAGGGAGATATGTACATTGAAATATCCATTATTAGCGACAGACTTGGATGGGACTTTATTGAATGATGAAAAGGAGATTGATGTTGAAACGAGAGAGGCGATTAATGAGTACCGTCAGAGAGGCGGGAAGGTTGTGATTTGCAGCGGGCGTTCTCCGCTTTCGACTCGATGGATTGCCAGTACCATTGGCTTAGCGGGTGAGCCAATCATTGCATACAATGGTGCGATACTGCTTGATGAGAATGGCGAGGTCAAAGAGCAGGCAACTTTCCAAGATGAATCCCTATTAAATTTCTGGGAATTATGCGAGACAGAAGGCGTCTATGCCCATTTTTATGAAGGCGATACGCTTCTGGTCCCTAAGGTCAATAAATGGAACGAGAACTGGATTGAAAACAATATACCTACCCTTGGGAAATCAGGCGGCGAGCTCAAAAACTGTGAAAGTTTTCGGGAGAAATGCCAGGTCAAGGTCATGGAGGATTTCTACCGATACCTGAAGGAAAAGCAGCCGAAGATTACCAAAATCGCTGTATTTGACGATGGCGATAGGCTCAGTGATTTTTCGAAACGGATTGGCGAACTGATCACAGAGATGGAAATTAGCAGTAGTTTTAACTTCCTAAATTTAGAGATTTCTCCTATTGGTGTGACAAAGGCGTCGGCACTATTAAGGCTGGCGGAGGAGCTTTCAATCCCTATCACTCAAACTGCTGCCATTGGCGATAACTATAATGATTCCCTGATGCTCTCCGCTGCAGGACTGGGCATTGCGATGGGAAATGCGCCGGAAAAGGTCAAACAAATGGCGGATCAGGTAACTAGTACTAATAATGAGGCAGGGGTTGCGAACGCCATCCGCCGCTATTTACTTGATTAAGTGCCTGCCCGCTTATTCCGATTTTCCATTCCATTCATTTTGGTAAAATACTTTTTTGAAATATCATTTCATAATTTTTAAAAATATATTGAATTATCATTTCAATAATAATATAATGAGTGTACAGGTAAACGCTTTCAGCTAAGAAAAGACCAACAGGAGGTTAATGATACGATGGAAGAAAATCTTGAATTATTAACAACCGAATCACGTAATCAACTATCGATAACAATTGATACGGCTTCACCACTGGATATATTGCGCATCATGAATAATCAGGATCAATTGGTGGCATTAGCCGTCAAAGAAGTCTTACCAGAAATAGAGGCAGCCGTTCAATTTGTCTTTGAATCCTTTCAAAAAGGTGGACGTCTGATCTATGTAGGTGCAGGCACAAGTGGCCGATTAGGGGTGCTTGATGCCGTCGAATGCCCGCCTACCTTCAGCACGGACCCGGAAATGGTCCAAGGGATTATCGCCGGAGGAGAAGGGGCATTCTTGAAAGCAGTCGAAGGAGCGGAAGATCAGCCGGAATTTGGTGTTGCTGACCTGAAGGAAGTGGGGCTGACAGAAAACGATACCGTTATTGGCATTGCCGCCAGTGGCCGGACCCCTTACGTGATTGGGGCGCTTCGCTATGCCCGCAGCATTGGGGCGAAAACAGTCGCACTTTCATGCAATAAAGATGCGGCCATTAGCAAGGAAGCCGACCAAAGCATTGAGGTGATTGTCGGTCCGGAGGTTTTAACTGGTTCGACTCGCTTGAAAGCCGGGACAGCCCATAAAATGATTTTGAATATGATTTCCACGTCCTCGATGATTCTTTTAGGAAAAGCCTATGAAAATTTAATGGTTGATGTTCATGTAAGCAATGAAAAACTAAAGGAACGGGCGATTGGCATTATTCGAAAAATTACCGGGGCTTCCTATGAAATCGCAGCGGAGACCTTAGAAAAAGCAGATCTGCAAGTGAAAACGGCCATCGTTATGATTAAGACAGAGACAACGAAACAGGAAGCGGAACAATTGTTATCAAAAGCAAATGGGTATGTAAAAAAAGCGATCCAAAACTAAAGAAAAATGATGGGAATGAAAGTGGGTTTATCAGATGGCAGCAGGCGGTCTAAAAATGATCCAAAACATGCTTGAACAGCTTCCGGCTTCTGAGCGGAAAATTGCTGAATTTATTCTTGAAAATCCTCAAAGTGTGTTAAACAGTACGGTCAATGATATCGGAATCCAAGCAAATACAAGCGGCGCAGCCGTGATAAGGCTTTGCAAGTCACTTGGCTTAAATGGGTTTCAAGATTTAAAAGTAAGGATTGCCGGCGATTTAGTGAAGCCTGTGGAACAAGGGTATCGTGACATTGAGCCAGATGAATCCTTTTACACCATCGTTCAGAAGACAACCAGCAATAGTATCCAAAGCCTCCGCGATACCGAAGAGATGATCAATTATGATGAATTGGAACGAGCTGTTCACACCTTGTTACCTGCTCAAAATGTTCATTTCTTTGGCATTGGCGCATCCAGTATTATCGCCAAGGATGCCCAGCAGAAACTCCTACGGATTCATAAAAATGCAACCGCTTTTACCGATACGCATCTTGTCGCCACCTTAATCGCAAATGCCAATAAGGATGATGTGTTGTTTGGGGTTTCTCATTCTGGGGAAACACCGGAGGTCATTAAAGTGATGGCACTGGCGAAGGAGCGCGGCATTAAAACGATTAGTTTAACGAAATACGGGCAATCACACGTCGCTTCACTGGCAGATATTAAGCTGTTTACCGCATATTCCGGGGAGGCGCCGTTTCGAAGTGCGGCCACTTCATCAAGGCTGTCGCAGTTATATTTAATCGATATTTTGTTTTTGGCGATGGCGACCGTTCAATACGAGGAAACGGTTCATTCGATTGACAAAACAAGAGAAGCTATCCGGTTTATTAAACAAGGGAAATAACCTTCAGGGGGGTGATGTGAATACCATTCCGTTTCTTATTTTTAAAAAAAATTACCAACAGAGAGAAGGGGAAGTAACATGGCTGGAGAGAATAAAATTTTAGCCGATAAGATTCTAGAACAATTAGGCGGACCAGCGAATATTGGCAATTACACACATTGTATGACAAGACTTCGCGTGACTCCGAAGGATGAGTCGAAGGTCAACAAGGCGGCAATAAAGAAAATTGACGGAGTACTTGGGGTAGTCGAAGAAGAGACACTCCAAATTATTCTCGGTCCTGGAAAAGTTAATAGAGTGACAGAAGAGTTTGGTAAGTTAGTAGATGCTGCTGGCGGGATTGACTTAAAAGCAAAGGCAGCGGGCACAAAGGCTGAAATCAATAAAAAGAATGCGACACCATTTAAGCTGTTTTTACGAAAAATCTCAAGCATCTTCATTCCATTAATTCCGGCACTTGTGGCCTCCGGACTAATTACCGGGATTACAAAAGCAATCATTCAGGCGGGATGGCTGGCAGGGGATTCCCAGCTTGCGACAATTTTATCGGTCATTGGCGGCGGATTATTTGCTTACCTTGGAATTTTGGTGGGTATTAATGCGGCGAAGGAATTCGGCGGTTCACCAGCACTTGGGGCACTTGCAGGTATTCTAATTATTAACCCAGCTGTTGCGGGAATTAAATTGTTCGGAGCGGATTTGGTTCCTGGACGCGGCGGCTTGATTGGCGTTCTGTTTGCGGCGATTTTTATTGCCCTTGTCGAAAAACGAGTTCGCAAGTTTGTTCCACAATCTCTTGATCTATTTATCACACCAACGGTTGCTTTATTGGTTACTGGTATTGTTACTTATCTTGTATTTATGCCGCTTGGTGGTTTCGTTTCAGATATTATCACAAAAGGATTAACTTCTCTCCTTGATATGGGTGGGGTAGTAGCTGGCTTTGTCCTCGGGGCAACCTTCCTGCCTCTGGTAGTTACTGGTTTACATCAGGGCTTAACACCGATTCATCTAGAGTTAATTAATTCAACAGGCATTGACCCGCTTCTTCCTATCTTAGCAATGGGTGGTGCTGGGCAAGTCGGAGCAGCGTTTGCGATTTACTTTAAGACGAAGAAAACTCGCTTAAAAAGAGCGATTGGCGGTGGTCTGCCAGCAGGTATTCTTGGAATTGGTGAGCCGTTAATTTTCGGTGTTACCCTTCCTCTAGGCCGTCCATTCTTAACCGCTTGTCTAGGAGCCGGTGTCGGCGGAGCGTTTCAAGCAGCGTTCAAAATCGCTACGGTCGCAATCGGAGTATCTGGTTTACCGCTTGCGTTCTTAGTGGTAACAGGTCAAGTTCTCCTATATTTATTAGGGGTATTAATTGCTTATGCAGCCGGTTTCTTGTTTACGTACCTATTCGGTTTCAAAGACGACATGGCTGGTGAATTTGATTGATTGGCATTTCCTTTTATTTAAATGATCCTCAAGCTGTGGATCGGATTGAACTTGCTGGGAAAAAAGGTGTGAAGCGGGCGTTTACCTCGCTTCACATTCCTGAAGAATCCGGAGATTTAGCGGGCCGCGCTAGACATTTGCTGCAAACGGCAAAGGATTCTGGAATTGAGGTTTATGCAGATGTATCGGCGCGGACACCTGCCCATTTGGGATTGGAGCGTTTGGAGGAGTTAAAATCCTTAGGGGTAATTGGCCTCCGGCTAGATGATTTTTTTGAGCAGGAAATGATTTTGAACCTGGCGAAGGATTTCAAGCTTGCGCTCAATTCTAGTATATTGTTTGAGGAAGATTTGCAAGCTCTGATTGCCGGCGGGTTAACGGCAAGTCAGCTGCTCGCCTGGCATAATTTCTATCCAAGGCGTGAAACTGGATTATCTGAATCATTTTTCCGCACGCAAAATGAGCTTTTTAAACGGTATGGAATTCCGGTCAGTGCTTATATTCCAGGTGATGGTGAGAAACGCGGTCCGCTATTTGAAGGGCTGCCCACTCTCGAGGATCATCGTGAAGCGGATCCATTTATTGCGGCGCTGGAATTGTTCCGGGCCGGGGTCGAAGATGTCTATATCGGCGATCCCGAGGTTAGTGCAGAACTTTTGGAAAAATTAATCGAGTTTGACCGTCATCGTCGGGTTTCGATTCGAGTCGAAGGATTCCAAAAGGGAGAATTCCGGCTTCGCCCTGATTTTTCCCGTGATGTTCTTCGGTTGATGGATACGAGAAGCGCAGATGCGGTCGTCCCTGAGCATACGGAGGTGCGGTCTGTAGGCACAATCACTAGAGACAATGACCGCTACGGGCGCTATCGCGGTGAGGTCCAAATCACTCTTCACGACCTGCCAGCCGATGAACGAGTCAACGTAATTGGAAGAGTAATAGAAGAAGACCTGCCACTTCTCACCTTCCTTAAACCAGGTCAAAACATTAAATTAATTTAGGGACATGGGGACAGGCTCTCCGTGTCCCATTTTTTTTAAATGGGGACGCGGCATCTGTCCTAAGAACGCCATGGCCTTTCCAAAGGAATGCTTTTTGTCCACATTGTTTTAGAAGGAGGTCTCTCAATTTTCAGAGAGACCTCCTTTTTTTGAACGCTCAGCATCGGAATTAGTCTTTCCAGAAAAAACTCAAATATCACAATATTTACCTGTAATTAATATAAATATGAATCAAAATTAACATTCCGCTGAGATACTATAAGTTGGATCTCTTAATGAAAGGAGTTTAGTAGGAGTACCAGAAAAAATCAATGGTTAAAATGAGAGGAGTTTAATAAGAGTGACTAGAAAAAAAGCATCACGATCAAAACTATTTTCAGTACTTTTAGCAGTACTAATAGCTGTTGCTGGACTTGTAACGCCTAAGCCAGCATCGGCAGCAGCACCTGCGGGAATTCCGTCACAAATTGCCATGAGTATAAGCGGAGGGGCGGAAGCAGGTAAATCGGCGATGAGTTTTAATTGGGTAACTGATCCAGCGGTGACCAATTCAGAAATTATTTATGGTACGTCACCGAACTTGGATGATGGTGTGAAAAAAAGCGCCACAAAGACTACTCCAGTTGTCTCAGATATTTTTCCAGAGAATAGGCGGACTGACTTTAAAGCTATCAATTCCTTTAATGTTGTGATTCAGGATCTTACTCCTGATTCAAAATATTATTATAAAGTTGGCAGCGCCAGCGACGGATATAGCGATATTGCTAGTTTTACCGCACCTGCTGATCCTGCTGCAAGCAAGCCGTTTTCTTTTGTCATCACTCCGGATACACAGGGAACATCTGTTAGTTCGTTTGATAACACTGCCAAGTTATACGACTATATTAAGGAGAATGAACAGGATGCTGCATTTCTTCTTCATATGGGTGATGTGGTAGAGGATGGGCATGTTTCAGATCAATGGCAGTTATTCTTTGATGCAGCTCAAAACCTTTTAGATACGCTGCCAATCATGGCAACTCCAGGTAATCATGACGGTGCATCCTATGACAGAGATTTTGTGCAGTATAAAGCAAGATTTAACCATACGTCTTTACATAAACCAGACGGGTTGTCTTCAGTTGCTGATGGGACGGTCTATTCCTTTGAATATGGAGATGCCTTGTTTATTTCTCTTAATTCATATGCTTCGTCCACTGATAAAGATATCCAATGGAAGTTTTTGGAGGAAGAAAGTGCAAATACCTCCAAGGCATGGAAAATAGTATATTTTCATGTTCCACCCTACGATCCAGGTGCAAGTCACTATAATATCGACAATGTAACTGGTAAAAAGCTGACCGATGCAGGTATCGATTTGGTATTCCATGGACATGAACATGCCTATGCCAGAACCACTTTAAAGACAACCTCTACTGCAGCAGGCACAGGAAGCATTGAAAATGCAAAATTCGGCGAAGCCCCTACCTATGTAATAGGGGGAACGGTTTATAACTACGGTTACAGCCTCGACAACCGTGACACGTCTTGGAACGATTATTTTTATGACCTTCGCATTGATAAGACAGGTACGGGCGGCGGCAAAATCTATGCACCAGGTGTGTACAGCAAGGTAGAGGTTACGAGCAATGCTATAACCTATAAAGCGTTCTATAAAGCAACAGGCTCTGAGAATCCTTTCCGGGTCATCGATAACTTCACGATTACAAAATCAGAAGATAAGATTACCCAGCCGAAAGGCGGCGGTACGGAACCAACCTCTGTAACCTTCTTGTATGATTCGTTTAATCAAGAGTCAGGCAAGTATCTCGCACGCTTTAATTGGGTAACTCCTGTAACAACAAAAACAACGCAGCTCTATTATGCTAAAAAATCAGACTTTGAAAGCAATGGCGGAAAGTTTACAAATGTTGTTGTAGGAACAAATAACACAGTAGATCTTTCAAGCGCGCTTGCCAATGCGAACTATAAAGGTGCAGGGACCGAGTACTCTGTTGCGCCGATACAAAGCCATAAGGCGGAAACGGCCACACTTGAGCCTAGTACGGAATATGTATATTCCGTTGGTGACGGTGCCATGAATGTCACCAGCGTAGAATCACCGGCTAGTTTTAAAACACCTGCAAGCAATCTTGATACATTTAACTTTAACTGGGTTACTGACGTCCATGCAGCACCTGACTCTAGTCACAATGACAAAGCTCTCAACCAAGCATTTACTGATTTTCCGGATGCTGAATTTATACTGAGCTCAGGCGACCAGGTTTCCTATGCTTTCGATACCTCGCAATGGGATACTTTTTTTGAGGCAAATGCCGATAAGTTCGCCCGTGTGCCGCTGTATCCAGGGACAGGAAATCATGAGTACGACGGTGCAGGCAATAGCTGGGCCCCGAATAACAGCTGGGACTCGGTAGACCCAACGCTGCAAAACCTTTTAGGACGCTACAATCCGCCTAAAAACGGCGCTTCATTTTACGGCGGCGGTGACGGTACTCAAAGAATGGTATCGGGGTTAGACAAAAGTCAGTTTGCGTCAAGCAACTACTATTTTGTTTATGGCGACACGCTTTTCATGATGATGGATTATCAGGATCAAAGCAGCAAAGAGCAAATAAAGGCTCAGCAGGACTGGATGAAGTCTGTCGTTAAACAAAACCCTACAAAGTGGCGTGTTGCCGTTATCCACAAATCTCTGTTCGGATATCGTATGGCAAACCCTGTGGCATCCTGGACTACTGCTTTTGATGAAGCTGGAGTTGAT
Organism: Neobacillus novalis NBRC 102450; assembly: GCF_001591805.1. Classification (GTDB taxonomy): domain Bacteria; phylum Bacillota; class Bacilli; order Bacillales; family Cytobacillaceae; genus Neobacillus; species Neobacillus novalis. The sequence continues at coordinate 176,191 of NZ_BCVP01000017.1, forward strand.
GTGGTGCTTGCGGGACACGATCATCTCTATGTCCGTACAAAGCTATATGCAAATGGTGCAAACATTGAACCGCAGACTTACGGTGACGGAACAACCTATATCACAAGCTATTCTGGAAATAACGACAGACGCGGACCTTATTTCGAAAGTAACAAAAGAGACCCCGAAAAGGTCGCCTATGTAGATGTTAGGCCAATTGGTCTAGGATTTTCGAATATTTCTATTTCACCAAATGAAATCAGAGTAACAAGCAAAGGATACGATAAAGAAGGGAACTTGGTTACAGGGGATGACAATGCACTGGTTACAAACAAACCACGTACCCATAATTTAGCATCATGGAATTATCCGTCAGTCCCAAAAGATGTTAACGAATTGACCATTACAGATGTAGGCATCACAGGGATTGCGAAAGAAGGACAAACACTGAATGCCTCCATTACTCCATCAAGTGCTACCGCATCATTCAGATGGGAGAGCTCAAACGATGGCAAGACCTGGACAACCATTGCAGGTGAAACATCATCGAAATATACCATTAAAGCAGAAGATGTAGGGTTGAATTTGCGCAGTGTTGCCACCGGAACAGGTTTTTATCACGGAGAAGCAACAAGTGCTGCCACCGCTAAAGTCACACCACTTGCTGGCAATGGCACAGTTACGGTAAAAATCGGAACAGCAAATGAACTAGATGCATTGTCAAAAGGGTTTGGCACATCCGCCTATCCGATTGACGGTAAATACGTGTTAACTGCAGATATTGATATGAGTAATGTGCCATTTTCTGCAATCGGAGGGGGTACCACTCCAACGCCGTTTTTAGGTACATTTAACGGTAATGGTTATACCATAAGCAATATGAAAATCGAGAGTAACAACAATAGCACAGGCTTCTTTGCTTATATAGGCACAGGCGGCAGAGTAGCAAATCTTAAATTGATGAATGCTGATATTACTGGAAACAATAGCACTGGCGCCATTGCAGGGACTTCCACAGGTACGATTGAAAACGTCTATGTGGATGGAAAAGTAACTGGCGGCAGCAATATAGGGGGAATTGCAGGTACACTCCATGCAGGTACTTTGCAAAATTCTAATGTTCATGCAGATATTCATGGTAATACAGTTGGAGGCTTGATTGGAAGTACAAACTTTAATGCTTCAGGTTCGCCGTTGACCGTCAAAGACGAAAAAACCGGAAGTGTTATCCTTAATAACATTGTAATGGGTTCGGTCACAGGCGGAAATGATTATTCCGGTGCCTTTGTTGGTGACATGGGGGGATCTTCAGGCGCTCTACTCCAAACTTTAAATGGCAATGTGGTGGCCAATGAAGTAAATGGGGTTACTCCTGGAAAAATAGCAGGCTATTGGTCTGGCAGCAGACCGATTATCGAAAAAGACCAAATGAACTATTATAACAGTGACAAGTTAAGCACAAGTGGAATGCCATCAGGAATCATCCCTGCATTTGTCGGTAAGACGGCATCTGATTTTACACAAAATGCAACTTTCGAGGCCTTGGGATGGGACTTTACTAACGTCTGGGATTGGGATGCAACGAATAACGTTCCTGTACCTAGAGTGATTGATGTTGGTGGAGATGGAACTGAAGATAACTTAGTCACGATTATCACATCGGCAGGTTCGGGAGGGACAATTTCTCCAGAAGGAAATGTGTTAGTCGAGCGTGGACAGAGTCAAAAGTTTATATTCACACCAAATAAATATTATGAAATTGACACCGTGAAAATAGACGGAGAAAAAAATCCTGAAGCGGCTGCGGCAGGCGAGTATACCTTTGAAAATGTTAGTGAAGTACACAATATTGACGTCACTTTCAAGCTTTCGGATTCCGTTTCTGGCGTTGCTCCAAGCCTGGTTTCGACAAGTGCCTATTACAACAGGGCAGTTGAAAAACATATTGAGGTAACGGTAGACTTTGGAGAAGGCGCTCTGGGAATTCAACCAGAGAACTATCGAAAAGCGGTCAAAAGCGTCAAGATTATGAAGGATAATAAACTAGTTCTTGATGCCCAAGGCGGATATTGGTTCCCAAGCACAGGCAATGGTCAACCCGAAGAACTGCTTGAGATTTGTTGGGATGACATCATGAAGTTACCTGGATACGACGATTTAGTTCCAGGGACATTTGACTTAGTAATAACCTTTAACGACTTGAATTCCTCTGAATACACGATACCTTTGATTGTAGAAGACGGGATCGCCTCTTCTTTGACGGTAGATGGAGGAATCATTACGGTAGACGGAAATGAGGCAAACAGTCCTGCTGAGATTAAGAAGGACTCGAAAGTTACTGTGAAGGCTGTTGTTCCGAGCGGACAAAGGTTTGTAAAATGGACGGCGACAGGTCTTGAAAATGTTGAGTATACGGCAGATCCATTTACATTTACGATGCCAGCAAATAAGGTTACATTAAAAGCCGAGTATGAAAACATACCAAGCAGTGACGATAGCGGAAAAGGCTGGGTTTCTAAAGCTGGTAAGTGGTATTATTACGATCCACAAACAGGTTTGATGAAAACTGGCTGGCTAAAAGATAAGAACGAATGGTATTACCTGCAACAGAATGGCGAAATGAAAACCGGCTGGTTAATAGACGCTGGTAAATGGTATTACCTTGATTCAAGTGGTGCGATGAAAATAGGCTGGGTAAAACTTGGGTCCACTTGGTATTACTTAGAAAGAAATGGCGAAATGAAAACCGGCTGGTTATTAGACGCTGGTAAATGGTATTACCTTGATTCAAGTGGTGCGATGAAAATAGGTTGGGTAAAACTTGGCTCCACTTGGTATTACTTAGAAAAAAATGGTGCGATGAAGACCGGCTGGTTATTAGACGCTGGCAGCTGGTATTACCTTGATTCAAGTGGTGCGATGAAAACGGGCTGGGTTAAATCTGGCTCCACTTGGTATTATTTAGGTAATAGTGGTGCGATGAAAACCGGTTGGGTATTGGCTGGCACAAAATGGTACTACATGTATACGAGCGGAAAAATGGCCGCAAACACCACTATTCAAGGATATAAGCTTGGTTCAGATGGTGCATGGATAAAATAACATAGTGATTGAATTCTAGTGCCTGACCCTGATGTGCTAACACTTTAACACATTGGGGGTCAGGCACTTTTTTTGCTGTTGCTGTAAAGGAAGCTTGCGCTTTTCTTATTCATAATAAGACCGTCTCTTTAATAAATTAGGTATTATATTATCCATTGTCTCCGCAACTTGTACGATTATTTCGTTTGAAAGGACAGATGGAAATGGGGAATAGAACAGGGGATGAGAGTCTGAATGTCATCTATATCGTTCTAGATGACGTGGGTTACTCGGCTTTAGGTTGCTATGGTTCGGAGATTGAAACACCTAATATCGATTCATTAGCTGAAAACGGCCTGCGGTACAATAACTTTAATGTAACTCCTCTGTGTTCTCCTACTCGAGCTTGTCTGCTAACAGGTCGTAATTGCCACTCGGTCGGAGTGGGACTTGTAACGGAGATAGACTGGGGACCTCAATACCCGAATAAACGAGGGAGAATTTCCAATACGGCTGCAACATTGGCGGAAATTTTAAAGTTGAATGGGATGGCTACATATATGGTTGGAAAATGGCATCTGGTTCCTGGTCATGAAGCAGCATCAAGCGGCCCTTTTGAAAACTGGCCACTTTCAAAAGGTTTCGCGCGCTATTATGGCTTTTTATTAGGGATGACGGATCAATATGCGCCAGATTTAGTATACGATAATCATCGTGTAAACAAACCTACTACAACAAAATATCATTTATCAGAGGACCTAGTTGATAAAACGCTGGAATTTCTGACGGATCATATCTCTGTTACTCCTGATCGGCCCTTCTTCCTGTATTTAGCCTTCGGGGCACAGCATGAGCCACACCAAGTACCAAAAGAATTTATCGATCAATATGAGGGCGTTTACGATAAGGGCTGGGATCTGATTAGGGAAGAACGGTTCGAGCGGCAAAAGAAAATGGGTATCATTCCGCTATTTACAGATCTCGTTGACCTCAACCCTGGGATTAAGCCATGGGACGAACTGACAGCGACAGAAAAAGAGTTGTTTATCAAATTCCAACAGACGTACGCAGGATTTCTGACTCATACCGATCAGCAAATTGGCCGACTACTGCAATTTCTAAAAACGAAAAACAAGCTAGACAATACCATTCTTGTGTTACTTTCCGATAACGGGGGCAGTCAGGAAGGCGGCTGGAATGGCTCCATAAATGATTCCGCCTATTTTAATGGAATTGAAGAAAATGTAGAGGTTATGTTTGATCATATAGATGAAATCGGCGGACCTTTGACAAGCCCCAATTATCCGAAAGGGTGGGCGCAAGTATGTAATACACCGTTTAAATATTATAAGCAAGATACGTTTTATGGTGGGACACATGTCCCCCTCATCATCCAATGTCCACAACGTATTCCAGACCCTGGCTCGATTCGCTCACAATTTTATCATGCAATTGATATTACTCCTACGATATTAGACCTCCTAAACATGAATGCTCCTCCAGTATATGAAGGCGTTCCACAGATGCCGATGCATGGTGTGAGTATGAAGGATACCTTTACAGAACCGCATGGTCCATCAAAGCGCAAGACGCAGTATTTTGAAATGGTTGGACACCGGGCTATTTGGCAAGATGGGTGGGTTGCTGTTACTTATCATGAAACAGGTATACCCTTTTATGAAGATGATTGGGAATTATACAATGTAACCGAAGATTTTTCGCAAAAGTATAATCTAGCAGCAAAGTATCCACAAAAATTAACAGAGCTTCAAGCAATTTGGTGGCAGGAGGCTACGAAGTACGGAGTCCTCCCCTTAGATGATCGTCCATTTAGAAAAGGGTATGAAGGCTTGCAAGAAGGGAGAAAAACATTTATCTTCTATCCGGGAATGGCGCATTTGCCATCAAGTGCCGCTCCAAAAGTAAGCCTTTCTTCTTACTCGATCACCATTCCAATCTTCCGGTCGAACCGTATAGAAGAAGGTGTATTAATAGCCCACGGCAATCATTCAAGTGGTTATACATTCTATATAAAAGATAATTATTTATTCTATGAATATAACTATGTAGGTACTGTCTATAAAATACAATCGAAGGTTGAAGTACCCGTTGCTTATTCTACGATCCGATTTGAATTTATCAGAGAAATATTCAGTCAAGGAACGGGCAAGCTCTTCATTGATGGTCAACAGGTTGGCACATTGTATATGCCTCGTACCCTGCCATTTGTGATTTCTGTTGAGGGGATGGATATCGGCCGGGATCAATTAACATCAGTGAGTCCTAACTACCCCGTCCCGGAATTTCCGTTTAGTGGGCATATAGAGAAAGTAGTTATTGAACTTCATGATGATCAAGAATATAGCATGTTTTTGAAAAAGGAAAAAAGAGAGCCCATATACATTAATATAAATGGCACAATTATTTTTCTTTGATCCTTTAGAGAAAGGGAGTAATAAATTGGGTAAGGACAACAGTTTCCACATTCTTGCTAAGCCAACGGGTCCAATCTGTAATCTCGATTGTCGGTACTGCTATTACACCGAAAAGGAAGCATATTTTCCAAAAGGTCATTCCTTCCGAATGTCTGATGCGGTGCTAGAGTCGTATATTAAACAGTATATCGACTCCCAAGATACAGCGGAAATTGTCTTTGCATGGCAGGGAGGGGAACCAACCTTAATAGGTATAGATTTCTTTCGTAAGGCTGTTTCTCTACAAAAAAAGTATGCGGACGGGAAACACATCACCAATACGATTCAAACGAATGGCACATTATTAACGGAACAATGGTGTGAATTCTTTTCGGACCAGAATTTTTTGGTAGGTCTAAGTTTAGATGGACCTGAGCCTATTCATGATCAGTACCGGATTGATCGTGGGGGAAAACCGACATTTGAACGGGTGATGAGGGCACTTTCGCTGTTAAAGAAATATCACGTCGACTTTAACATACTCACCTGTGTCACAAGGTATTCCGCTTATAAAGCTCTGGAAATCTATCGGTTTTTGAAGCAAGAAGACATTCAATTTATACAGTTTATCCCGATTGTAGAAAGAGAAGTGAATGAAGGAGCCTTAGTGCTGAGCATAAACCATGCCACACCACCTTCTCTAATAATGGAAGAAAATCAACAAACGGTTACTCCTTGGACGGTTGAACAAGAAATGTATGGGACGTTCCTTATTGAAATATTTAATGAGTGGGTTCAGTACGATGTCGGATCGGTTTATGTCATGAATTTTGAATGGGCATTAGCCTCCTGGATAGGAATCCCATCACCAATTTGTATTTTTTCGGAAGAGTGTGGGCGTGCTGTCGCGATGGAACATACTGGTGAGCTGTTTTCTTGTGATCATTACGTATATCCTGACTATCAATTGGGAAATATTACCGAGGGCTTAATGAATCTAATGAATCTGCCATCACAGCATGCCTTTGGAAAGCAGAAACGAGAGACACTGCCCTCCGTGTGCAGAAATTGCGAGGTTCGATTCGCTTGTCATGGCGAATGTCCCAAACATCGATTTCTAGTTTCAGAGCAAAATGAGCCCGGGCTAAATTATTTGTGTAAATCCTATAAAAAGTATTTTAATTATATTAATCCTTATATGATGAGGATGAGGCAGCGGTTACAAGCGGGCTTGCCAGCTTCGTCAAAATCATCCTTTCTAACGAACCACAATGGGTCAGGCCTTTCCTCATAATTTCATTACCAATTGGGACGGGGAGCTGTCCCCATGTCCCAATTATTTTTTTAATAACAAATACAGAAAATATGGTGCACCAATGATGGCGACCATTGTCCCTGCAGGGATCCCGTCCGGCGCAGCTAAATTTCGTCCGATTGTATCAGCAAGCAGTAACAGCCAGCCGCCAATGAATAGTGCAACAGGGATAAATAACTGATTTCTCGGTCCCACTAACGCCTTGGCAATATGCGGAGCCATTAGTCCAACAAAGGCAATGCCGCCTGTCACGGCAACGGCAGAGGCAGCTAAAGCAACAGCGGTGATGAGGAGAAGTATTCGTTCCTTTTCAACGTAAATACCGACACCGATAGCCACCTGTTCGCTTAAGCCAAGGATATTTAACCGATTGGCTTTGTAAAATGTGAATGGCACCAGGATTACGAGCCAAGGAAGGAGTGCCCAAATAAACGGCCAGTCAGTACCCCAAATATTCCCAGCTAACCATTTGGCAATGAAATCTACCTTTGCCCGTTCGGCTGATGAGATGAGGACAATCATAATGCCAGATAGTGCCATTGAAAAACCCACGCCGATCAGGATTAATCTGACTGGTTGAATCCCTTCATTTTTTTTATAGGAAAAAACATAGATTAGAAAGGCAGTAAGAAAAGCTCCAATAAAAGCGATAACTGGGAGCAGATAAATAAACGATCCTGCTTGTACAGGGAAGAATAAAAAGAAAATGGCGATGGCGACACCTGCACCAGAATTAATCCCAATAATGCCGGGATCCGCTAAATCATTTCGTGTGATTCCTTGCAAAATTGCCCCAGATAATGCAAGAGACATCCCTGCTAACAAGGTAATAATAATTCGCGGCAGTCGAATTGAAAATAAGATAAATTCTTCTTTGAATGTCCCTTTGCCTAGAATGGCTGGCAGCAGTCTGTCGTAGGATAACGATGCGTACCCCAACCCCATCCCCACAACCATGGTGACAATGATCAACAGGAATAACAAGCATAGGATGAATCTTTGTCTTTTGATTAAAGCTGGTTGAATCATGACAATACCTTGCCTCCTTTATGGACGATTATGAGAAAGAATGGCAGGCCCATCATCGCAACAATCGCTGCAACGGGTGTTTCATATGGAATATTGATTGTCCGGCCAAGTGTATCGGCTAATAGCATAAATACGGCTCCTATGATAGCTGACATCGGAAGTATGTACCGATAATCGGTTCCTACGATTGCTCGAACCACATGGGGAACCATTAACCCTATGAAGGCCATATTTCCAACAAGAGCAACAGAGGCACCGGTGAGCATGATCGTGATGATGAAAAGAATGACTTTTATTCGGGATGTATTCTGTCCCAAACCAACGGCAACCTCTTCGTTTAAACTAAGAATCGTCAGTTGTCTTGAAAGGTACAAAGAGAATAGGATCCCTGCAACAATAAAGGGCACAATGATTTGGAGCTGGCTCCATGTTGTCCCAATTAACCCACCTGCCGTCCACATCGAGACATCTTTGGAGATTTTGAAGTAAAGTCCAATTCCTTCTGAAACTGCGTATAAGAAGGTGGAAACAGCTGTACCAGCTAGGACAAGTCGAAGTGGAGAAAAACCGCCCTTTTTCATCGATCCAATCCCAAAGACGATGATAGCTCCAACAGCGGCTCCCATAAAACAGGCGACCATAATGGTAAGATAATTGGCTGATGGAATGAGGGCAATGGTAATGGCAAGAGCGGCATTGGCCCCAGCAGATAACCCGAGTATTCCAGGTTCAGCAAGCGGGTTTCTTGTCATTCCTTGCATAATGGCTCCAGAAACGGCTAATGCCGACCCAACAAATATGGCTCCAACTTCACGAGGGAAACGAAGCTCGCGAATGATCGTAATTTGTTCATTCGTCGTATGAGATGTAAGTGCCAGCCACACATCTTTTACCGTTGTGTTCGCTGCCCCAAACACCATGGCGACAACAAACATTCCGACAAATACCAGGATGCCAGCCATCAGCTTGAGAGAAAAATTACCAGAAAAGTGCTTTTCTTTCGTCATGAATGATTCCTCTTTCTATTATCTAATCAAGGAAAAGGGGTTATGAACGCATAACCCCTTCTAATCTGTCTAGTTACCAAGAAAGTGTTGCTTAAAGAATGCAAGCTGGTAATCTAATGTAAGTGGATCATTAAAATAGAATTCCTTTGCATTTGCTTCAAATAGGTGCTTGTTCTTCACAGCTGCCATGTTTTTATACGTATCCGTCTCTTGGAATGAATTATCCGTCTCGCTATTTTTACTTAATATCACATAATCTCCCGCAAACTCTGGTAAGACCTCTAAGGACAATGCATAGTATCCGTCTTTTTCAACCATTTCTTTTACCTTATCAGGCATTTTTAATTTCATTTCTTGATAAAGGATTTCGGTACCGCGGCCCCAGTGATCGCTATACACATATAGCTGTTTGTCAAAGTTTTCAATAACAGACACAGTGGCGTCTGCTCCGATTTTCGCTTGTATTTCATTTCCAGCCTTTTCTGCCCGTTGTTTGAAGTCATCGACCCAGGACTGTGCTTCCTTTTCTTTATTTAATAGTTTTCCAATTTCTAAGTGTTGCGTTAAATAGTCTACTTTTCCATAGGTAAACACGACAGTTGGTGCAATTTGCTTTAGCTTATCGATGTTCTTAACATTATCGAGCCCAATAATTAGATCGGGATTTAATTCAATGATTTTCTCCACGTTTTCGTCAGAGACTTCTTCCACATTCTTTAACTTGTCTTGGAAACGAGGATTCATTTTAGACCATGAATCGACGCCAACAAGATTCACGCCTAAAGCCATTACGTTACCTGCAAACGAAGCAAGGACGACCACTCGCTTTGGATGAGCTGGAACTTTAACCGGGCCATTTTCAGATTGATAGGTAATGGTTTCATCTTTCTTATCCCCATTAGCGGTGCTGTTTGACTTTTCGGCTGCCCCATTGGTACAACCACTGATGATGAGGCTGAGTACTAATAACAATGGAATAAATAGCTTTTTCATTTATGAATCTCCTTTTAATAAATTGTAAGTTACACACATTGGTTTGTTCGTCCGCGGGTCACGACCGATTTCTGTATCAATTTGAAATACTGTTCTTAGGACATGATGATTAATCACATCTTCACAATTCCCCGCTTTGACAATTTCGCCTTCTTTTAAAGCGACAATATAGTCAGCGAAACGGGCTGCTTGATTTAAATCATGAAGGACCATGACGATGGTTCGTTCCTGTTCCCTATTTAATTTTTGCAGCAATTCTAGCACTTCTAATTGATGTGCCATATCTAAATAGGTGGTTGGCTCATCAAGGAAGATGATATCGGTCTCCTGTGCAAGAGCCATAGCAATCCACACACGCTGCCGTTGGCCCCCAGAGAGTGCATCCACGGGACGAAACTTGAATTCCTTCGTTCTTGTCACCTCAAGTGCCCAATCGATGACTTCATAATCCTTTTTTGTTAAACGACCAAAGCTAGATTGATAAGGGAAGCGGCCAAAAGAGACCAGTTCCCCGACGGTTAGCCCACTAGTACTCTCAGGCGATTGGGGGAGAATCGCCATTTTTTTAGCTAGGACCTTTGTATTTTCTTTTGTGATATTTTCACCATCTAAGATAATCGAGCCGGTTTGATGGGAAATAATTCTTGTCATCGCTTTCAACAGTGTTGATTTACCACATCCGTTCGAGCCAATAATGGCCGTAATTTTTTTATCAGGAATATGTACACTTAGATCCTTGACGATTAAACGATCGCTATAGCCGACGTTCAACTCATCTGTAAATAGACGAACCATTCTGAACCTCCACTTGTTTTAAATGAATGATAATGATTATCATTCTCGAAATAAATATAAATGGCTTTTTATTTATTGTCAACCATTTCTTTTATTGCCAATATCCGAAAAACAGTGTATATTTAATTGAGAATGATAATCAATCGCGTTTTGTGATTAAGGGAGCAGATCATGATGGAGCAGACGGTATTGTATGATGTAACCATAATTGGCGGGGGCCCAGCAGGTCTTTACTCAGCGTTCTATAGCGGTTTACGAGAAATGAAAACAAAACTTATCGAGTTCCAGCCACAGTTAGGTGGAAAAATCCATGTTTATCCTGAGAAAATGATTTGGGATGTTGGCGGACTGACACCTGTTCTTGGAGCCAAACTGATGGAACAATTAGTAGAGCAGGGGTTAACGTTTCAACCAACCGTAGTTTTGAATGAAAAAGTGAAATCAATCGAACGGAACGAAGCAGGAATTTTTATCTTACATACAGCATCAGGTCAAAAACATTATTCTAAAACAGTGATTATCGCCGTTGGCAGTGGGATCTTAAATCCGCAAAAGCTGGAAATCGAAGGTGCTGAGAGGTTCGAAGTGGCTAATTTACATTACACGGTGAAATCGTTTAAACAGTTTAAAGATAAAACGGTGATAATTTCAGGTGGCGGCAATACTGCGATCGACTGGGCTAATGAATTAGAGCCGATTGCTAAAAAAGTGTATGTAATCTATCGAAAAGATGCCTTGAAGGGGCATGAATCCCAAGTAACGCAATTACTGAATAGTTCTGTTGAATGTCACTTCCATACCTCGATTACAAAGCTAATGGCTAGTGCAGATCATGAATGTATTGAACATGTCGAACTTACAAACCATGAAACGAAAGAAAAGTCGTATGTGGCTATTGATGAAGTACTAATTAATCACGGGTATGAGCAAGATATGACCTTACTTGAAAACAGTCGATTGGATATTAAGATAGCAGAGAACTATTATATCGAAGGGAATGCAACAAGTGAATCTTCAATAGAGGGGCTTTATGCTGCCGGAGATATCCTTAAGCATGAAGGGAAACTAAATCTAATTGCCGGGGCCTTCCAGGATGCTGCAAATGCGGTCAACAAAGCAAAACATTTGATCCAGCCAGATGCAGATAAGATTGCCATGGTTTCTTCACATAATGAAGTTTTTAAAAATCGTAATAGAGAATTGGTTAAACAAATGATGAAATAATTAAATCTGCCCTTTTAAAAAAGCAGCTTGAATGTATAGCTGCTTTTTTGTGTAAACCGAACTAAATGTGATGCCGGTTTTGAGTTTTGTTTATTTATATAAGGTACTATCTCTAACTAAACTTTTCTATCTACTGCTTGAGGAGGTTGTTCAAACCATTTTTCTTTTATGGCTAAAAGTAAACCTAATCCATAATACTTCTTCATATCGTCTGATATTTTGCCTAATTTAGAAACGATATCCGTTCTTAAACTGGAAGTCATAGACTGACTTATCATGGCAAAACAGAAAATTCCCAGGCAAGTATTCACAAAAAATAACATTAACTTATCGGAGAATGGCGACATCTCTACATCGGAAAATAAATTCTCCCCAGATGCTGATATCGGGATATTTTCTTTTTCAAGAACTTCTTGAAGTGAATCTAATACTTTTTCGATTCCATCTCTACCTTTACTCAAATGTTTTTTTAATTCTTTTGTTTTCGCTAATTTACTAAAAGTGACAAAAATCATTTTTGAAAACTGTGCTCTATGAATAATTCTAGATAGATTAGCAATTTCAGCAACATTTAGAGGTCTTGAACCACCAAAAAAACCATTGAGATATAGCATGGTATCAGCAAATTCTATCCCGCTATCTATCGCTACTTGTGGGTGTTTCAAATATACTCCTTTTGCCACCATTAGGTCTACGATTTCATTTTGGATTTTTACAGAAAATGCAATGTTTTCTTGGAAATGGCCTCGCACATCGTTTCTGGAGCAATCAGATATTGCAACTGGATATGTACTCATCGAAAGGTGTGTTAGATCAAAACAAAAATACAAAATAAAGGTATCGGAAAATACTTTGAGTGCGTCAATCCTTACGTCTTCTTCCGTAAAACCATGAGGAATAGTAAGATTGTCTTTGATAAAAATCTCCGTGAGCTCATGAATGCTCTTTTTAGCTTGATTTAACATCTTTTCTATCACTTGTTTTATTGCGCTATCTTCTGTGCTTGCAAAAAAATATTCGAAAAGTCTTTGTTCCATACTGCTCTTTAAATAGGAAGACCAAAGGTTAGATACTTCATTTGCCGTTAATTCTATGAAGGGCTTATTATTTTTTGTCGGACTCATTTTAATCACTCCTTACTCATTATTATCACTCTTAAGTCGGAATTTATTTACAATTGCTATAAGTAATTTAGAAAATGGTGAGAATGTCCCCACGTCCCACCGCACGCTCTCGAAGGATAATGGTGTCAGGCACCTTTTAGGATTTTTCGGAATTTTAAGCGGTAACATGAGCCACATATAATTTTTCACCAATATTATCAAAAAAAATGTTTAATTCATAGGAAAAAAGTGTTATTTTTAAGGGGTCTGAAAATTTAAAATTTATAGCCATTTGTATCGAGGGGAATTGAATTGAAAAAATTTTATTTACTATTTTTAATAGTCATTATTCTAGTAGGTTGTCAAACAAATAATACAATTGAAACAAATAAAACATTTTTAACGTATAAAAGCGCTGTTGAATATGGGCTACAAGAAGAGGGAATTACCAAAGATGATATCATTGATGAAATTCAAGTTGGTGGTGAACAATTTATTATTTTTATAAACCCTAATCTAGGTGATTCAATAGCAACTGCTAACATTAATGTAGACAAAAATGGTACTTATACTTGGAACCTAGTCGGTTCAAGAGTTGTTTTTTCAATGAGTTTAGATCATCATACTCCTTCGACTAAGGGTGAAATTCAATTGTTATCTGGAAAAAAATTCAATGTTTATTTGGGGATGGATGAAACTAACCTACCGTCGATGGCAAATGGCGAAGAACTCAAATACGATGAAAAAAGAAAGATATACTATAATATTAGCGAAAACACAGATCATTAAAGGGAAAAAGGGACATGCTTCCATGTCCCTTTTTTAAAATATGGCTCTGTTATAACTGAATGTTGATTTCACAGTGTTTGAAAAATAAACGGTAAAATTCCGTTTAAATTGAAAAATATCCATATTTCCTTAAAAATAAAGGAAGTTTTTCCGTTTATATTATCTAAATCGTTGGATTTTATCATATTTAGAGCAGTTAATCGGAATATCTCCGCTTATATCTGCTTCTTAAGCTTCCTCTATATACATTAGCCGGAAATCCTCCTCCTATGACCAGGGCAATTGAGCTTTCTTATGTTCATTGGTGTCTTGGAGCAGGTAATTTTGGACAGTTTCAAAACCTTTTGTCCTTTAATAGAATCAGAGTATAAATCTGTGAATTTTCTAAATTCAAAAGGTTGTTAACTCCAACAAGAATTCGTACACTAAGAAAGAAAATATATAGGTAAGGTGGATACCAATGGCTAAAACAGTAGTGGAAAAACTAAACTTACAAAAGTATAAAAAAATTGCAGTATTGAATTTACCAGATGGTGCGGATTATTTAGCAGAGTTATCAGATTATGATACAGAGCTTGCAGACAGTAAATATGATCTTATTTTTGCTTTTGTGCTTGATATGGAGTCATTAAAAGAACTTGTAAATAAGGTAATCCAAAAGGAGTATCTAAATAAAAACGGCTATCTTTATTTAGCTTATCCAAAAAAGGGGAATAAAGTTTACTCAACGTTTATTCATCGCGATGAATTATTAGATGGCATGGGTGCTGATGAAGAAGGTTATCTTGGTTCAAGTACTATCAAATTTTCGCGAATGGTAGGATTAGATACAGTCTTTACGATTGTCGGTCTAAAAGAAGATTCTCGAGGCAAAAATCAAGTATCTACAAAAGCAAGTCAATGTGTAGATGATTATATAGCCATGATTCCAGATGTAGAAAAAGATTTGCGAGATACTCCAGATTTACTTGCTTTCTACTATTCACTCACTCCCGGGTACCAGAAAGATTGGGCTCGTTATGTGTACAGTGCTAAACAAGAAGCGACCAAAGAAAAACGACGAGAAGAAATGAAACTAATCTTGGGTCAGGGATACAAGAGCCGGGAATTATATTCGAGGAGATAGGGACATGTTCTCCTTGTCCCAGTTTTATTAATTACTTGGGACGCGGTGCCTTTGTCCCCGCGTCCCATTATGAGGTGAATGCTTGAATGAAAAGAAGGCTGTTTTTGCTTTTTTTGAGTGTGTTTTTACTGGGGTTATTTTCGCTATTATTTGTGTTTACTATTTTTATTGAGCCTCCTCTTAAACTCAGCGGAATTGAAAATGGGAAAGTTTATGCTGCCCATCCGGTCATTCATTGGGAGAAAAGTTTTGCGACCACCCGTGTTACTCTAAATGGAAACGAAATAAATCCAAATTATTCGGTAAAAGAGAATGGAAGTTACATACTTAAAGGGGAGTCAACGTTTCTTTGGAAAAAGAAGAAGGTTTCCTATTCATTTGACGTGGATGATAAGCCCCCGGCTGAACCGCGCATAAAGGAAAGGATTAAACCGGTGTATTTCAAACAGGCGATGTTTACCCTTGATAAGGTGGCAGATGTCACATATAAAGCTGCATTAAATGGGAAAGAGATCTCCATGGATCAGCCAATTCAACAGCCTGGTGAAAATACATTAACGATTACAGCCACAAAGCCCAACGGATTAACAGCAATGAGAGAAATCTCGTTTTCTATTGATGAGCGGATATATTCAGAAAAAGCAATTAAAGAATTTGTGGACTATTATTTTAAAAATGATGTACCGAGCATTTCAAAATTTACCGGGAATGTGGCCATCCATTTGAGTGGGGACTACAACAAAGACGATGTTAAGATGATTGAAAAGGCTATTAAAGAACTGAAAACCTTTTTCCCTTATAAAATGGAAATTCAAGAGAGTAAGTATAATCCGGAATTTGAGCGATTGATCAAAATGGTATTTACCCCTACTAAAAACTTTGACATTTATGATGTCGATCGTGATGATGTCTGGGGTGTTGAAATGGAAGCAATATCCAATGCTGTATATGGAACGAAGGAATCATTCGTCCTAATTGGCACAGATAAGGAAATCACAAGAGAGTATCGAAATGCAGTGATTCTTCATGAGCTGCTTCATGCAGTAGGACTGTTCAATCATATTGAATCCTCTCAAAGCAGCCCGCTTTTTCCATACGCAAACAAGACAGTTACATTGGGTGATAGAGAGAAAATGTTTGGTACACTTCTTTATTTAGGTGACATAGAGCCTAAAATTAATAAAGAAGAGGCAATGAAGCAATTAGAACTAAGAGGTCAGTAAGGGACAAGGGCTCCTCCTTGTCCCATTTTCACTTTCTTTTCACTTTTTTTATTTATGATGGTTTTATTAAAGGTAATGGAGTTGACTATGATGAGAAAGTGGAAGGTTTATATTCCTGCAATAATCGTTTTGTTTTTTTGTGTGGCATTAATCGCGTATGAATTTTATCTAACACCAACTGGCGGCCATGGACACCATCCAGAAGGCGGATTCCATCCAAAGGGCCAGAGTTCGTTTCGGGGAATTTTCAACTGGTTTGGCACGGTTGCAATTATCGGCGGAGCCATTACGTATTCCTGGGTCCGATTTAAGAAAAAATTAAAAACTTCCTCCCCCGTTTATTAAAAAGTTTTCCAAGCTTTTATTCCGTGTGCATAATGTAATTGGCTATGGTATTTTAATTCTAGGTACCGCGCATGGCGCCTATTATCTGATTACGGAAAAGCTAACAGGCAAGGGCGTTCTGAACGGTATTGCAGCATTTCTCCTTCTATTAACCGTTGGCATATATGGATTTTTAATCAGACGAATAAAGAACAAATACACGAGGAAAGTCCACTTTTGGGTTAGTAACGCATCCCTGATTGCCCTTCTTATTCATGCAGGGAACTCCTTTATTTTACCGGCTATAGTGACACTGGCGGCATGGGGCATTTTTGAGTTAGCTGAGAGGATGTCTTCTCGAAAGCAAATTGCAGAGGGGGAAGGTATTTGAATATTTTACTAGCTGAAGACGATACCCGGCTTGGAAAGCTGATTTCACACATGCTTATAAAAAAGGGCGGCTACCGTGTCGATTGGGTTGAGCAAGGCGAGGATGCGTATGATTACGCGCTCGCTTCCCATTATGATGTGGTTATTCTAGATTGGATGATGCCTGTAAAGGATGGTATTTCCGTTTGCCGCGAGCTCCGATCAGAAGGATATGGCGGCCCGATATTAATGCTAACCGCAAAGGATGCAGTCCAGGACAGGGTCGAAGGGCTTGATGCGGGGGCGGATGATTATCTGGTGAAGCCGTTTGAAATCGATGAACTATTAGCCCGTCTTCGTTCACTGTCACGCCGTAATTTTGCTCCCATTCAGGAGGAATCCGTTTCATTTGGCCAGTTTACATTGAACCGGACAAGCCGGAACTTAGCGGTCTCTGGAAATGAGATTCAGCTGTCTCCAAAGGAGTTTCAATTGCTTGATTTGCTGCTGCAAAACAAAGGGCAAGTGCTGACAAGGGAAATTATTCTCGATCGCATTTGGGGATATGATGCCGATGTTTCTTATAAAATTGTCGATGCAACGGTGAAGCTTTTACGAAAAAAACTGGACGTGGATATCATTCATAGTATCCGCGGGGTAGGGTATAAACTTGAAGGATAAATTACGCAAAATCGTTGAAAGCATTTTTGGCGGGGATGTTTTGAACCGGACGCAAAAGCGTTTAACACTCTATAATAGTGGATTGCTGATGATCTTCCTTTGTCTGTTCGCTGCGATTGTCTATTTGCTTTTATATACCGCAATGGCCTATCAGGAACAGCAGACATTACAGAATTTGATTCATCAAACGGTCTACTATCAAGAAGAACTGCAAACTAAATCGGATAATCCGCGGGAAGATCTGTTAATGTCCGGTAATGAAGAACTTTTTTATTATTCCATCCTCAATTCCTCAGGTGACGTGCTGGCAGAAAATAGCCGGATTTCTCCTAGTCAATCGATTACCGATAGCATCCGCAGCTGGGGCCCGAGGGAGGGAGAAACACTATCGAGGGAAATTACCGTCTTCCCCCCTCCTGATCGAGGTGAAAGGCATGCCCATGATGAGCATTTTAAAAGGCACACGATTCATATCCTGCTTGCCGGGCAGCCAATTTATAAAGGAAACCAAATAACGAAGATTGTTTACGTGGGGATTGACCAAACTTTACACCATAGGCTGTTACAAATTTTGTTATGGATTCTGTTAGGACTGATTTTATCCTTTTTTCTAGTTGCTTTGGGGATCAGCCACAAAATGGCAAAAAAGGCCATGGTTCCGGTCCGCCTATCGTTCAAACGTCAACGGGAATTTGTCGCTGATGCCTCACATGAACTGCGAACGCCATTAAGCGTGCTTTATTCCTCTCTTGAAGTGTTAGATTTAGAGGAAGAAAATCATCTTTCAGATTATTCCCGGCAAGTAATGGAGGATATGAAAGATGAACTGAAGCGGATGACGAAGCTTGTGGGTGATCTATTAACACTGGCACGCGTTGATTCTGGTGTGGCAAATATGAATATGACGACATTCGATCTTGCGCCAATAGCTATGCAGCTCATCCGTTCAATACAGCCTGTCTCTAAACAGAAGGACATTCAAGTAACTGCGAATATTCCGCATGTCTTGCAGGTTGTTGGCGATATTGAAAAGCTAAGGCAGTTGTTTTACATTTTATTGGATAACGCGATCAAATATACACCTGCGAATGGACAGGTATCGGTCACAGTAGCGATTCAAGACAAACATTGGCTCCTTCGGGTAAAAGATACAGGTTTAGGCATTCAGCCGGAAGATCAGCAGAAGATTTTCGACCGGTTTTTTCGAGCTGATAAGCATCGTTCCCGTCAATTAGGCGGTGTCGGGCTGGGTCTTTCCATTGCCCATTGGATTGTCACCTCACATGAAGGCTCAATAACAGTTGAAAGTGAATTCGGAAAAGGCAGTGAATTTATCGTCCGAATTCCACTTTTACTAAAGAAAACTGCCACTGGATAAGTGGCAGTTTTTTTGTGGTCTTGGGAAATTATAGATTCATTTGGGTATGGATAACTTATCCTATACTCCCAATGGAAAAGAAAGGGCATCAAGAAAATGAAAAGTATATACTTTCCGAAAATTATTTCAATGTTAAGACAAGGGAACGGATGGAAGGAACGGATTCTAATCGATTTGTTAGGAAACGAAGAAGGGCTGTTTTAAGCATATTCTTATTACTAGCAAGATGAAGTAACACTAGGAAATGCAGCTAGTTTTGATGAGGCACAAGCCATAATGCTATCCAGAGAAGATTTAAGAAAAGAGTGAAAGGAATACCAGGAACGGAAGTTGACGGTAACAGTGAAGTACCAGTTTCAGTTCCTAACGTTGTGAAACCAGATTTTTTCTGAGCTTGTCTTTCTTTTTCCTTTGCTACTTCAATATCCATCTCTTCCTTAGTAAGTTCAATAGAAACAGACTTAAGCGCAGGCTTATTCTCTAAAACACCTAGTGTATTCAGATCAGATGTAGTAGTTGTTGTTTTTACATATTTGGTAACTATTGAGACTTCGGTAGCTTTAATATCCTTATTCAAGTTAAAAGCTTCTTCGTTCATGATTTGAATGTCTAGTGGCTCAAACCCTTGAGATAATAAATTGTTATACTCAACCTCAGTCATATTAATCCCATTATCATTTACATAATAAGTTGGTGACTGCGCATTAGCAGAGGTTGCAAGACTAAAACCAAACGCCAAAAATAAAGCCCAATAAAATACCACTAAAATCTTTTTCATATTTTCCCTCCAATATTAGGGGACTAACGACCATTTTGTTTAATGTAGGAAAAAAAAGTTTCGGCCGAGTATATAAAATCATGAAGCATCTTTGTTAAATGAACTATCTCAACAAAAATTGCTACCAAAATACATAGTATAAGCACTAATATAAAGCTATTAAAAGTTTGCAGGCCATCCTTATTTTTATCAATCATTTTTTCTCCCCCCATCCCCTTAATTCGAATTTACAACTTTAGGAAATAAAGATATATAAAATACGTTCGACAATAACCGACAGTTTATTGCAAATATCATAATTCAGTGATTTAAACATTGATAAATTTTGTTGGGTTTTCAAGACGACAGGTAGACGACGGATTTATGAAAAAATCTTTTTAAAAAATGATAGAGTTGGTTCTATTTTTCACTCTCTTTTCTCTATTCTTTTTTATAATCCAACTATCAACAGGAAAGGGATGATGAAGTGAAAGAGAAAAAGAAGAAAAAAAGCCGGAAGTGGTTTCTGCTAGGGATTGGGCTAGTTGCTCTGATCTCACTTGCAATCCTTTTTACCGGCATGGATGGAAGGCGGCATCTAGATAACCTCTCAATGCCAAAACAGGCGGAAGGAGTCATGAGGGATACGATTCAGAAAGGACGGGATATTGCTGGCAATTTCAATATGAAGTCGTTTCATGAGCGAGAAGACGGTGGACGGGCTGCAATGCAGCATGGTTCGAAATACGAGGGGCATGGTGACGAAATGATGGGACATCGCCATGGCTTACATGAACATCACGGTCCCGAAGCTGGTAAATACTTAGTAGGATTAGGTGCACTGTTTGCGTTGCTGCTTGGTTGGTACTTGCGAAGAGTGAAAGGGAAGAGGCTTATGGGAAATCTATTAATACTAGTAGGAATTCTTCCAATCCTTCCGTTTGTGCTCATAGGTATACTCATTTACTGGTTAGTAAAAAAGGTTCGTTCAGGCAAACAAAACATAGTATCAGAACCACTTTCTCATTTTCCTGATAGCTCGCTAAACGCTCAGCTTTTGGATGAATGGGAACGTAAAATGAAAATGGAGGAGAAATAAGATGAACTTATTTAAAAGAATTAAAAATTTGATAACGGCAGATCTTCACGAAGTTTTGGATAAGTGTGAAAACCCAATGACCATGCTTCAACACCATTTACGGGAAATGGACGGGCAGGTTGCCGAGGCAAAGAAAGCATTAGCCCATCAATTTTATTTAGAAAAAAGGTATGAAATATTAATCGCTGCGGGGGAAGAAAATGTTGCCAAGCGCGCCCGCCAGGCGGAGCTAGCCGTTTCAAAAGGTGATGATTCGATTGCTAAAATCGCCTTGCAAGAAAAAATCACCGAGGAAGCTAAAGTTCAAATGCTTCAAGACCAAGCTGCGATTACGAAAGCTAACACAGCGAAACTTATTGAACAAATTGAAAAACTAAAAGCACATTATCAGGAATTCCAATTCAAGAAATTAGAGTTAGAGTCAAAAGTTCATGCAGCTATGGCAATCAAACAAGGACAGGAAATGATGGCAGCCTTTCAATTCAAAGGTGCTTCAAAGGGAATAGCAAAAGCACAAGAATACGTGTACAAGCTTGAAGCAGAAGCACAAGCCAGTCAGCATTTTTACACACCATCACCAGTCATTTCCGTTGAACTTCAAGACGAAGTAGAAAAACAACTTGCTAGCTTAAAATAAGCACACTAATAGGACAAGGGGACAGGCTATTTTGTCCCTTTTTCATTGCCATCAACGGAGCTAGAACTTTATAGCAGCGAATGGGTACTTCGTTTCCAAGAAAGAAGCAACCGTTCTAATGCATAATTGCAATGATGCTATTATGAGACACAGGGACAGGTTCCCTGTGTCTTTTAAATACTAAAAATGTCAAGGTTCCTGTCCTCCCGTCTCTGTCGAAGTTTGTCCTAATAACGATGGTTAATTTTTGCATAAACTAGTATAATGAAGTAAAGAAAGGAGGGATTTGAAAGTGGAAAGGAATCAAATGGACAGAATGGAAGAAATGTTAGCGAGTATAATTTCAATGGTGGGAAACATGAACGAAAAACTGCAAAGTATGGATCAGGAAATACACTTCATAAGGGAAGATATTTCAAGCGTAAAAGGAGAAACAACAGATATAAAAAATACTCTTGCTGATATGCAGGCAGACCAGGATCATATCTGGGAAAATGCAGCCAAAAATGAAAGAGAATTAGCAAAATTTAAAAGGCATCTTCAAGTTTAACCTCGTCCCTGCCACTTCTTAGATTTCGACGATTTTTGTCAAATGGGAGTGTTTGTTTTTGGGCAACCTTCTACTTAGTGTAAAGCACCCTTCAACTATATTTTCTCTCCATATGAAGAATATTCAAACACCTTCAATTTAATAGTGATATAAAAAGGACGGTTTCTTCTTGAAACCGGTCTTTTTGTTTGGGAACAATAAATAGGAAAGGGGCTGGCAGGAAAAATTATTTCTATTGTCGAAATAAATACTGTGCGACATTTAAGAATGGGAGGCAATAGGGATGGCAGAAACAAGAGGAATTCAGTCGGAGGATTTATATCAGTTAAAATCGGTGGCGAACCCACAGTTGGCCCCTGACGGGAAGTCCTACGTTTATGTGCAAACGACGATTGACGAGGAAACGGATGAATATCAGGCACATCTATTTTTTCAAACACTTGAGGATGAAAGCGAAGCAGTTCAATGGACGTATGGTAAAGGACGGAATCACTCGCCGTGCTGGTCGCCGGATGGAACGCATATTGCGTTTGTATCCAATCGGAGCGGGAAAAATCAACTTTATTTATTAAATGTAAATGGCGGGGAAGCGCGGCAATTAACGTTTCTTGCAAGCGGGGCAAGCAACCCTGTTTGGTCACCGGATGGAACAAAGCTTGCGTTCAACACTTCGCTCAAAACGGATAAAACGATTTTTGACGAAGAAGAAAAAGAAGTGAAAAAGACCGTGCCGCTTGAAGTGACGAAGATGAAATATAAATCGGATGACGGGGGATTTTGGCAGGGGGATTACAAACAGGTCGCGCTGGTAGATGTGAAAAGCGGCGACTTAACGCAGCTCACTGATGGCGCTTATCATGTAAGTCTCTATTGCTGGTCGCCGGACGGAAAATACCTCGCGGTTGGCGCTGATTTTACGGAAGAAACGGATTTATCATTTATTCATGATGTGTATCTGTTGGATATCGCACAGCAGGAATTCATTCCCGTGACAAATGGGGCCGGCTATTTTGACAGTGTATCTTGGTCACCGGAAGGGAATTATCTAGGCATGTTTGGACATCAGCGGGAGTTTGAAAATGCAACCCATCCAAAGGTCTGGCTATTCGAAATCCATTCGAAAAAATTAGATTGTTTGACGAGTAATTGGGATGTGCCAGTGGGTGATTTTATGGTCGGCGATTTCCAGCAGGGAGCGGTGTCTCCGGGGTTATTGTGGTCGAATGACAGCAAGGGATTTTATTTTATTGGCTCGGAACAAGGCAATACAAATATTTATTTCGGTGATGTGAACAGCGGCGGGATTCAGCCGGTTTATACGGACGGCGGGCATGTTTATGGCATGTCGATACATAGCGCAACGCAAAAAGCGGTAATCGCGTTAAGCAAGCCGACAGCAATCAGCGATCTGTATCTGCTATCTTTAAGCGGCGAACCGTCTTCACTTGAAAAGTTGACCGATGTAAATGGATCGTTTTTACAAGATGTTGTGCTGTCGAAACCGGAGCCGGTGGAATTTTCAGGAGCAGATGACCGGAAAGTTTATGGCTGGATGATGAAGCCGCTTGGCTTTGAAGAAGGAAAAAAATACCCGTTAGTCCTTGAGATTCACGGCGGTCCGCATGCGATGTATGGAAATACATATATGAATGAGTTTCAACTATTGGCGGCCAAAGGCTACGCAGTATTGTATGTGAATCCGCAAGGCAGCCACGGGTATGGGCAGGAATTTGTCAATGCGGTACGCGGTGATTATGGCGGCGGCGACTACCAGGATTTAATGCTCGCTGTCGATTCTGCGTTGGAGCAGTATGACTTCATTGATGAAAATCGCCTCGGTGTGACTGGGGGAAGCTACGGCGGCTTCATGACGAACTGGATTGTCGGTCATACAAACCGCTTTAAGGCGGCAGTGACACAGCGTTCCATTTCAAACTGGATCAGCTTTTACGGTGTCAGTGATATCGGCTATTATTTCACAGAGTGGCAAATCAAAGCGGACTTCCGTGATATTCAAACGCTTTGGAAGCATTCGCCGCTTGCTTACGTGGAAAAGGTGGAGACACCATTACTAATTCTTCATAGTGAGAAGGATTACCGCTGTCCAATCGAGCAGGCAGAGCAATTGTTTATTGCCTTAAAACGCTTAGGCCAGAAAACCAAATTGGTCCGCTTCCCTGAAGAAAACCACGAGCTTTCCAGAAGCGGGAAGCCAAGCCTGCGCAAAAGCCGGCTGGATTACATTGTGAACTGGTTTGAGGAGAATTTATAATTTGTGCCGGACCAGGAATGGTCTTTGGTGGTTTGAAAAAGGCCGGATTCGAGATGAATCCGGCTTAATTTTTTCAACTTAATTTTTTGATCGTAAAATTATCCTTCAACAATGCCCAGTTCTGCGGGTAAGGATAGCCTAACGCCCAGTAGCTGACACCGCGAAGATTAAATTGTTTGACCAGATCGAACTTTGCTTGGGCGCTCCGTGCATCTTCAAACCATACTTCGTGACCCAGGCCTTGCTCATCTGTGTAGCGGAAAAATGGTGATTGCGTTGTTGGATCATACTGGATGGCAGCACCGTATTTTACAGCCCGTCTAACCGCTTCCTGTGGGCTAAACGTCTCGGCTTCCTGCCCTTTAACGTGGGGGAGAAGCCAATCCCTGGCATAAATTTGGAAGCCTAAAAATATTTTCTGAGCTGGCATAACGGTAAGGGCATATTCGACTACTTTTCTCATCTCGGTAATCGGTGAGATGGCTTGCGGCGGTCCAAGCCTGTATCCCCATTCATAGGTCATTAACACGACAAAATCGGCAATTCGTCCATGTGCCGCATAATCGTGGGCTTCATATAACAGACCAGATTGGGTCGCACTTGTTTTTGGGGCAAGGGCAGTTGAGACAAAATATCCTTTCGGGTGTAAGGCATTAACCACTTGCTGGAGAAACTGATTATATAATTCACGGTCACCTGGCAGTACATTTTCGAAATCAATATTTATCCCTTTATACCCTTTGCTATCCATCACTTGAACAATATTTGTGATGATTTTTTCTCTGATGTCCGGGCTTGATAAAATGACATGAGCCTCGTTTGATCCGGCATGAGTAGCTGTAAAGTTAGTCAGCGACATCATCGGTACAGCTTTTTTAGCCCGGGCAGAAGCAATCATTAAAGTATCTTTAATCGGACTTAATGAACCATCTTCCAAAATCTTATAGGCAAATGGACTGAAATAAGTTAACAACTGGCCCAGTTCATTAACAGTTTGGGCTCCTGCTTCATCTGATTGATACGTATAGGCATTGACTTCAATGATTGGCTTTTTCCGCGGAATAACCAATTGCATGCCGATGGAGATCAGATTAGGGTTCGCAATTTGATTTTCACTGCTGATGGCTTGAACCGTTGTGCCGTACCGGCTGGCAATTTGCGCTAAGGTTTCTCCGGATTGAACCACATGTGTAATGGCAGGAATAAAAAGGGAGGTGCCGGGATATAAAAGGTTCGGGTTTGTTAATTGGTTTGCCTGGATAATCGCATTGATTGTCACCCCATATTGCTGTGCGATTGACCAAAGTGTTTCCCCGTATTTGATGACGTGAGATGTACCGGGCTTAGGAATGACTAACGATTGTCCGACGACTAACTGATTGGCGTTTGGTAATTCATTGAGCTGAACAATGGAATTCAAATTCACATTATAACGACTTGCAAGCTGCCACAATGTATCGCCTCTACTAATGACATGAATAATCACTAGATTCACCTCCTGGGCGTTTTCAGTAATGTACTATATGTACTCGTTACTAAAAGGTGCCTCCTATTAAGTTAAATTTCTAGCGTTTAGTGATCAACATTAACAAGTGAAAAGCAAAAAGCCGAATCATGAACGATTACGGCTTTTGTTATTGTATTTTTATTCAGAATTTGCATAAATGGTGCCTGACACCATTTGACAAATGTTGGATTACCTAAGCTGAATCGATCATTTTTTCGAACAGATTTAAAATGGATTGCCCGTAATTGTTACCGGGAGCGGCCCAATGGCCGTCCAAGGAGGTCCAGGTTGGTGCAGAGCCCCTGTCCACTAGATGAAACCGTGGGTCAACCAATGGATATTGGCCAGGCAGTGCTTTCGTCGATGCGTAGGCATACAAATGCTGAAACTGGGCGAGTACTCCTGTTTCTTGTGTTTCAAAGCTGGCTCCTCGTTTCCCTGAACCTGTTGCCCCGATTCCGGCAAAATTGTTTTGCTCAGGACCGACATCCCCGGTAAAGCGGAAATAGTTGGTCTCAAGGATTGCTTGAGCGATGGCGACGTCTCCTCTAATTCCGTAAGCTGCTCCGAATTTTTGATAAAAGCTTCCCAATTCGGGGGCACTCGGATTAAACTTTTTAACAAATTGGTTCATTTGTTCAGGAGATAGGTAGGTTGAACCAAAAATAGTAAGATCGGGTGTGTTTTTTGGGGGAGGAGTGCTATTGTTTCCGTCGTTCCCGCTATTTGCTGGTACATCACTTCCGTCATTCCCCCTTTTTGGTGGTTCGTCGTTTCCAGAGTCGTTCCCGATTTTGGGAGGTGGGGGATTTCCGCCTGCGGCGTTTCCTGCACTTGCGAGATCGTTTTCAGCAACAATAAAGGCATCTTTTATTCCTGCCTTTTTGACTTCAGCTAAGCGGACTTCGGCATTTTCCCGGGTCGAAAACGCCCCAGCTTGTACGCGGTACCAGGTTTCACCGGAGATGATGGTGGTTTTAACAAATGATTCTATGCCCTTTCCGTGCAGGAATGCGACGCGCTCGTCGGCATTTTTCTTTAATTTGAAAGAACTGGCAATCACTTTAAAAAGGGTTCCAGGAACAGGATTACTAGGTTTAGATGGTACTGGGGCCGGGGTCGATTTTAGTTTTAGATTGAAGGCTTTGGCGAGCCCATTTACATGGCCCTGTGCGACTTTTTCCAGCCATGATGCCTGTTTCATGAGGGCTGCGTCGTGTGTATTGGTGATAAACCCATTCTCCGATAGGAGCGCATTCATAGACGATTCACGCAATACATGAAAATTGGCCTTTTTTTGTCCCCGGTCGGCTAAACCATTAACTTTCATCACTTCCTGATGAATGATAGTTTGATAAGTTGCAGATCTCGAAGTGTCTGAGGGACCGCTAAAGATATAGTCCTCGTAGCCTTGTGCAGCAGCACTGTCAGCCGCATTAATGTGGATGGACATGTAATAGTCAGCCCCCCACGCATTTGCTTCGTTTGTCCGCTGACTTAAAGATTTGGAAATATCGCTAGTTCGGCTCAGCTTCACTGTGATATTTTCATATTTATTTGTTAAAATCCCCTGGATTTTCTGTGCGATTTTTAATGTAATATCTTTTTCGTTTAGTCCATTTCCCTGTGCGCCAGAGTCCGTGCCGCCGTGGCCTGGGTCTAAATAAAGCTTCATTTTTCATCTCCTCCATTTCGTATTTTCCTTATTTGTATGTTTCCAATCAGGTTCAGTCACAAAATACGTGGAACATGTTGAAAAAGCCCAGCTTCTTCAGACGCTGGGCTTTTTGAAAAAATATAAGTTTAACAATGGCAAAAAAACTTTCAGTCCCTTTTAGGAAAATAGACGTTTTCGCGGCTGGTTCCAGACCTTAATATAGGTTTTCCCCTCTGTACAGCGAAACACTTTAATTCCGATTAGTTTTAGAGGAGTGAAAATTTCCTTCATATGCAAAAGCGGCATACCAATAACCTCCAAAAAATAGTAGTAGTTAAAATGATATCGCATACATGAAAGAGGGGAAATCAATTTTTCTCGATAAAAACCGACTCCATTTTGAAAAAGCAAACGGTATTTGCCGGTATTTCCCGAGAAATGACGATTCTTGTTTTCATGGTGTCAGGGACCATAAAAAAACAGCCCCTTTTTTTAGTGGCTGTTGACACTTTAAACTTCCTTAATGAGTATCTTTGGATGTAATCGTGGCGGTTTTGTCGAAGGGAAATTCTCCTAATTTGAAACCG
>NZ_BCVP01000018.1 GCF_001591805.1 Neobacillus novalis NBRC 102450
ATAAGCGACCGAACCCAAGAGATTCCCGTGAGTTCGGTAGCCATAAAGGTTACTGATCTAAGAGTTTTGTTCTATTTTTTCGCCACGCTTAATGCCTTTCGTTTCAAGAAACCGCTGCATCCGTTTCAGTGCTTCTTGGAGCTGCGGCATTGAGGTGGCATAAGAACAGCGAATATAACCTTCGCCGCATTCGCCAAACACGTTGCCGGGAACGACGGCGACTTTTTCCTGTATGAGCAGTTCTTCAGCAAATTGTACGGAAGTGAGCCCAGTAGCACGGATTGAAGGGAACACATAGAAGGCGCCGCCGGGGGTATGGCAGTCCAAGCCAATGGTGTTCAGCGTTTGGACAACATAATTTCGCCGTCTTCGGTAGCTTCGTTGCATCGATTCCACTTCATGATAGGTGTTGCGAAGCGCTTCTATCGCCCCGTATTGCAGCATCGTCGGAGCACACAATGTCGTGTATTGATAAATTTTCAACATCGCCTCGACGAATTCCTTAGGAGCGGCCAGCATTCCGAGGCGCCAGCCGGTCATCGCAAAGCCTTTGGAAAAACCGTTGATTAAAATCGTTCTTTCATACATACCAGGGATGGCGGCGAAGCTTGTAAAGGTTTCGTCATAGGACAATTCTGCGTAAATTTCGTCGGAAACAACAAGTAAATCGTGCTTTTCAATGATTTTCGCAATCTCCATCAGTTCTGCTTTGTTTAACGAAGTGCCGGTTGGGTTGTTTGGAAAACAGAGTAAGATCGCCTTCGTTTTTTCAGTAATCGCCTGTTCTATTTGCTCCGGAGTGACTTTAAACCCGTTTGTCGCGGAGGTAGAAACGGCAATCGGTTTTCCGCCGGCTAAAGAAACGAGGGGAGCATAGGAAACAAAGGCCGGTTCGACAATCAGCACCTCATCACCTTGGTTTAATATCGCGCGAAAGGCTATATCTATCGCCTGGCTTGCACCAACCGTGACGATGATTTGATTTTTCGCATCGTAGGAAACGCCAAATCTTGTCCCAAGGTAGGCTGAGATTTCCTCCCTCAATTCAAGCAAGCCGGCATTTGCCGTATAGGAAGTGAAGCCTTGCTCCAGCGATAAAATGGCGGCTTCGCGAATATTCCAGGGGGTAACGAAGTCTGGTTCACCAACTCCTAAAGAAATTACGTCTTTCATCCCGGCAGCGAGGTCGAAAAATTTTCTTATGCCGGAGGGCTGCAGCTCCTTGGCTGTTTGTGAAATATAGTGGGCAACGTCGTTTTTCATGGTGTAACCACCATCCGCCGGTCTTGATCGTCAGCCCCGCTGTCAAAGATAACGCCGTCATGTTTGTATTTTTTCAACATAAAATGAGTGGTTGTCGAGACGACATTTTCTATTGTTGATAATTTCTCCGATACGAAGGCGGCGATTTGATTCATCGTTTTTCCTTCGATGGTGATTGATAAATCGTAAGCGCCGGACATGAGATACAAGGAGGATACCTCCGGAAAACGGTAGATTCTCTCTGCGACGTCATCAAAGCCCACTCCCCGCTTCGGGGTTACCTTCACATCAATCATGGCAATGATGCTTTCCTGCCCATCCACTTTGGTCCAATCGATTAAGGTCGGGTAGCTCATGATAATTTTCTCATCTTCTAACTTTTTAATCGTGTTTTTGACCAGTTCTTCACTAGTCAAGGCCATTAAGGCAATGGATTTTGTCGATGCCTTATGGTTTTCTTCGATTATTTTTAAAATCTCCAGTTCTTCACTGCTTAGTTTCATCTCGTGCTGCCTCCTCATAAAATCAACAAATCTTATTGTTCGATTTTATCGGGATGGCTATGAAAACTCAATTAAAATCAGATTAAAAAATACTATTTGGACATGGCGATGCATATTTTTTATATACAAGCTTTTGAAGATATACGAGCATGTGAAGATACACGAGTATTTGAAAATATACGAGCATGTGAAGATAAAGGAGATTGAGATGGGAAAAAGGTCTGCTCCATTCAAAGGGTTAATCATTGGAATTCTACTGGCTGCCGGTATGTTTATTGTCTTTCAATTTATTCGGGCTTCTCCCGATAAACAGGCAGGTTCGGTTGTCGATGAGTTTTATCGCTATGAACAGGAGGGAGATTTCGCAAAATCGTGGGCATTATTCCATTCCGCGATGAAGGAAAAGTTCCCGAAAGGCGGGTACATCCAAGACCGGGCTCACGTGTTTATGTCTCATTTTGGAGTAGAAACCTTTACTTATACAGCCGGTAAATCGGAAAAATTAGAGAAGTGGAAAATGGCCAAAACAGGACCGGCACTGGACAATGTCTATAGAATTCTTGTTACACAAACCTACAAAGGAAAGTATGGCAACTTTGATTTAAAACAGGAGGTTTTTGTCGTTAAGGAAAAGGACGAGTGGCGGATTATGTGGGATTACAACCAATGATGGGGTGTCAGGAACGGTGTTTTGGATCAAGGGGTCACCCATGGAGGCGGCCTTCTTTTTCAAAAAAGATGAAGGATGATTTTTAACCAGCCGAAAAACGCTATCCATAATGGAATACTGAGAGTTGTCCCCCATAATAACCCCGTGAAAAAATTCTCCTGCTCTTTCATCCCATTCACCCCTATTGAATGTTTATCAGTACTGTCCAAATGATGGATATTTATTAGGTCGACCGGCACGATTTTTGCAAAGCG
Organism: Neobacillus novalis NBRC 102450; assembly: GCF_001591805.1. Lineage (GTDB taxonomy): Bacteria > Bacillota > Bacilli > Bacillales > Cytobacillaceae > Neobacillus > Neobacillus novalis. Next base: position 2,691 of record NZ_BCVP01000018.1, read on the forward strand.
GAAAGTCGCCGTTCGCGGTATTAGACTGTTTTGTTCATACTATCAAATGGTCGTTGGGAAAATTGGGGTAATTTGTCATAAACAGAAAAATACTTTCGACATAAGCTTCCCACCGAAATTTAATAAAAAACTCCGATAATAAATCGGAGTTTTTTTCGTGAATATCGAGATAGGATGGCAGCTGTGGTGTATTATGAAGAAGGCTTAAGGGATGGAACAAATAAGCTGCTATATATCATCGAATCGCAACATTTTGTCTTGATGGTATCTTGCTTTTTTTATTATTTGTTGTTTTAAATGGAAATCTAAGCAGTCATGAGAAAGTCTGTGAAAGTAGAAAAAGCGCCATTTATGCCAATAGAGGAGCAATTGTTGAATCACTTTATCACCTCATTAAAATTGTTCTGGAACCACTTCGTTATATGTTTCGGATGACTAGGCAAATTTTTGTACTTGGAAAATAGGAAATTATTAGCAAGGCATGATAGTAAACTGTCTTTTTTCAAAAATGCTATAATAGGAAAAGTAAATGAAATTTCTAGCTAAGGGGAAATGGATATGATTCTCGTTGTTGGCGGAGCTGGCTACATTGGCAGCCATCTTGTAAAGGAATTAGTTGAAAAAGAAGAGGTCGTTGTGCTCGATAACCTGTCGACTGGGCACCGTGCGGCCGTTGATAGCCGGGCTATCTTTGTTAAGGGTGACCTCGGGAATGAGGAAGATTTGCACATGGTCTTTAGAAGTTATCCGATTAAGGCCGTTATGCACTTTGCTGCTTGCAGCTTGGTCGGGGAGTCTGTTGTAGACCCTTTGAAATATTATCAAAATAATGTGGCATCGACCTTAACACTATTAAAAGTCATGTTGAAATTTAAGGTGAAGAACTTTATTTTCTCCTCCACCGCTGCCACCTATGGAATTCCCGATGTGGAGGTTATTGACGAAACAAGTGCAACAACACCGATTAATCCTTATGGCCACTCAAAATTAATGGTTGAGCAGATGCTTGCCGATTTTTCAAAATCCTATGGTTTGCAATATGTTGTTTTGCGGTACTTTAACGCAGCCGGAGCTCATGAATCAGCGGTAATTGGCGAAAGTCATGATCCGGAAACACATTTAATCCCAATTGTCCTGCAGCAGCTGTTGGGGATTCGGGAAAAGGTGTCCGTGTTTGGAGCGGATTATGATACGGCGGATGGCACCTGTATTCGTGATTATATTCATGTAACTGATTTAGCGGCCGCCCATATTCTTGCCCTAGAAGCACTGTTAGCCGGGAAGAAATCGGCTGCGGTGTACAATCTTGGCAATGGACTTGGTTATTCGGTAAAGGAAGTTATCGAAACATGCGAAAAAGTCACCGGTGTGAAAGCGAATGTTGAAATAGCCGACCGCCGTGCTGGAGATCCAGCAAGACTCGTTGCTTCAGCGGCGAAAATCCTATCAGAACTTGGCTGGAAGGCAGAACGAAACTTAGAACAAATCATCGCCGATGCTTGGAAATGGCACCAGCACCAACAATATTAATACCCTACTAAAAATCCCTCTTGCATAGCGCAAGAGGGGTTTTTTACTTCGCAATTGTAAAACCATTTTATATAGAAAAAAGGCCCAAATGGTGTCAGGCACCATTAAATACATCGGCCAGCATGAAGTGCTTGGAGATTCATTATTTTGACTTTTTTGCAAATAATAAAGTCATTTACCTGAAGTGGAAACTTGAGTATGATTTTCATTAGAATATATATTTGGATAAATTGAAAGGCAGTTGGACCCAATGAAATTATTTATAAAAAATTATCGCTTCACCCTTATCCTGCTTTCAGCCATTGTAATCGGCGGTGCAGCAGGCTTGATTTTTGGACCCAAAACAGCGGTTGTTAAGCCGTTTGGAGACCTATTTCTGAACTTAATGTTCATGATCATCGTTCCGTTGGTATTTTTCAGCATTGCTTCGGCGGTTGCAAACATGAATGGCATGAAACGGCTTGGGAAAATAATGGGCAGCATCCTGGTGGTTTTCTTAGTGACAGCATCAGTTGCGGCAATTCTCGGGGTTGCCGGTGCCTCCATCATTCATCCTCTTGAAAATACTGATATCACTTCGATTAAAGAGGTGATGAACCATTCCGCAGCCGAGACGGATGTTGAGAAATTATCGTTTCTTGACCATCTGGTCGCTACATTCACGGTATCGGATTTTCCTTTATTATTATCAAGAAGCAATATGCTCCAGCTGATTGTCTTCGCGCTCCTGTTTGGACTTTCCACTGCTGCGGTTGGGGAAAAGGCGAAACCAGTCGCGGACTTCTTATCAGCGGCAGCTGCTGTCGTCATGAAGATGGTCAGCATTGTCATGTATTATGCTCCGATTGGGCTTGGCTGTTATTTTGCCGCAGTCATTGGTGAGCTTGGGCCGCAAATTTTAGAGGGATATGCCCGCTCATTTGTTTTGTATCTGATTTTGACTGTGATTTATTATTTTGTATTCTTCACCCTGTATGCCTTCATCGCTGGCGGCAAGGATGGGGTCAAGATTTTTTGGAAAAACGCGATAACTCCATCTGTCACGGCGCTTGCAACTTGTTCAAGTGCAGCCTGTATTCCTGTGAACCTAGCCACAGTTAGAAGGATGGGTGTGCCAAAGGATATCGCCGAAACAATTATCCCGCTTGGTGCGAATACGCATAAAGATGGTTCTGTGTTTGGCGGCGTGCTGAAAATCGTGTTCCTGTTTGCTTTATTTGGCAAGGATTTAACAAGTATCTCTAGTATATTAAGTGTGCTCGCGGTCGCCTTTTTAGTCGGCGCAGTCATGGGGGCAATTCCTGGCGGCGGGATGATTGGCGAGATGCTGATCATCAGTGTATACGGCTTCCCGCCGGAAACTTTGCCAATCATTGCCGTCATCAGCACCATCATCGATGCACCAGCAACACTGCTAAACTCAACCGGAAACACCGTCTGCGCTATGCTCGTGACCCGGCTAGTCGAAGGAAAAAACTGGCTCAGCAAAACCTTCAAAACCGGCGAAGAAATTGCTTAGATGGGGTGAAATATGTGGTGTCAGGCACCTTTATCCAATTAATGGAAGATGGTGCCTGACACCATTTTCCAATTTAAGGGAAACGGTGCCTGACACCACGCACATGTGACACTACGATGACACCAGCACTGACATCATGCGCTACCCAGGAATTTGCTGGTTTTCTTGTTTTGGGTTACACTTTATCTGTTGGAATAGTTTGTCTATTTAGGTGGGGTGGTTCTTTGATGGGTAGAATGGATAATGAACCGGAATTGCCAAAGGTTGAATGGCTGAATGACCGCCTTCAATTAACGTTGGCCTTTAGTAAAAGGTATAAGATGTCGACGGCTGTTTGTTACCTAAGATTACATTTTCCACAGGAACTATCACAGCATCATGATGATGAAATTGAAACCGCACTTGTAAGTAACATTTTATCCAGGTTAAATCGGTCAATTCGAAATATTGATACCTTGATAAAAATAAATAGAACAGATTTTGCTATTTTATTAGTGGATATTACGGAGCACGATTGCAAGCAGATTTGCGAGCGAATGATTAGCTCGATATCTGATACGTATACGATTGATTACCGCCATTTTTCCATCAGCAGTAATATTGGAATTTGCATGTTTCCCTATGGGGCTGAAGAACCGGAGAAACTGCTGGTGATTGCCAAAGCACAAATGTATGTGGCGGAAGCGCGCGGTGAAAATCAATTTTCACTTTATATTGGAGAGTTAGATCAAATGGCCAGCCGAAAGGTGTTAATTGAAAATGACTTCCCGTATGCGTTGAAGAGGGGCCAGCTGCATGTCCAATTCCAGCCGCAGTATAGCTTGGAGAAAAAGGCAATTGAGGGCGCGGAGGCGTTAATCCGTTGGAATCATCCAAGTCTGGGCGAAGTATCTCCTGCTGAATTTATCAGCTATGCTGAGGAAGCGGGGATGTCAAATCAACTGTTTTTCTGGGTATTCGAGGAGGTTTGCCGGCAGATTGCCAGCGAGAAAATCAGGATTATGAAGTATTCTATCAATTTGTCCGTTAACCAGCTTTTACTGGATTCCTTTTTAGATGACGTCAAAGAAATCATTCACTTATACTCGGTTTCAGCCAAGCATATCACGTTGGAAATTACCGAAAACATTGAGATTTACTCAGTGAAAACGGTCAATGAGAGATTAATTGCCTTGAAAGAGGCTGGTTTTACGATTGCCTTAGATGATTTCGGAAATGGCTATTTTTCATTTTCGGACTTTATTAAGCTCCCAATCGACTATATTAAACTCGACCGCAATTTTGTTTTTAGTTTATGGAAAAATAAGAAACATAAAGGCGTCGTATTGCCAATCATAAATATGGCCCATAACCTTGGTTTACAGGTAATTATTGAAGGAATCGAGGATCAGACTCAGTTTGTGGAATGGGCTCAACTGGGCTGTGACATTATTCAAGGATATTTTATTAGTAAACCCATCACCTTTGAAGCCATGATGGATTCAATCGCTGAGATTGAGGAGAGGGCGGAGGCAGTTCGGAACCAAGGTTAAATGGCCTTGGTTCTTTTTTTTATAAAACGGTGCATGCCGCTTTTTTATTAATGTTTTAAACAAGGGTGACCTTTCCCAATTTTTAATTTAAAATAATATTCAGATAAATAAATAATATTTTTGCGTGGTGTTGTGAATGTTTGTGCTTGTGATGTTCCTCGGTGTGCTGCTGCCGATTGTCGGCTTTGTTGTGTTGATGATGTTAGGCTGGCTCGACCAGGAATTGGATGTGCTCGAGCTTGAGAATATTAAAGTACGGCTGGAGAAGGAGCTTCAGGAAAGTGAGTACCGGCAGTTGGCCGAGCGAATCCAGCCCCACTTTTTATTTAACGCATTGAATGCGTTTTTATCGTTGAGTCGAATTGGCCGCCATCGCGACATGACCAAAGGACTTGAGCAGTTTTCCTTGTTCCTGCGCTACCGTTATCAGGACCATGAGGTGCTTGTACCTTTTTCGACGGAGTTAGAGCATACGAAAAACTACTTGGCTGTCCAGCAGCTGCGATTTGGGCAGAGGTTACTGGTTACCTATGAAATCGACACCAACTTGCTAGAATGTAAGATTCCCCCTTACACGCTGCAAACATTTGTTGAAAATGCCTTTAAGCATGGGCTTGAGAAAAAGGCGGGCGACAAGCTGTTAACGATTGCCTTCGAGCGCGAAGGGAACTGGGTGTCTTTGAAAGTGTTCGACAACGGTCCGGACCGCATCCTGGAGCCGGCGTATTGGAAGGGGACAGGGCTTCACAATATCGAAAAACGCTTCCAGCTCCTGTTTGACCTGCCGTCTACGATTAGATTGGCAGAAACAAAGGATGGACGGACACTTGCCCACGCCTATTGGCCATACATACCTGGAGATGATTAAATGAACATCCTGCTTGTTGATGATGAATATTTGGAAATTGAACAGCTCCGTTATCTAATTCAGGGAAAATACCCCCTGTGGAATATTTTTGGAGCAGAGGATGGGGTGTCAGCGTGGAAGGTTACGGAGGAAGAAAGCATCCAGCTTGCGTTTATCGATATCAGGCTGCCCGGGGAGGATGGCTTGAAGCTTTCCGAGCGTCTTAAGGAGAAGCATGGCGGAATCGAAATTGTGATTGTTTCCGCGCATCAGGATTTTTCCTATGCCAAACGGGCGATTCAGGCAGAAGTGCTCGATTATCTGGTGAAACCTGTCATTGAACAAGAGCTGTTTGCCGTGATTGAAAAATACCTCCAAGAACATAAACATGTAGTGGCGAAGTCTGCCCATATTCACTATGTGATTAAGCAGATTGAAAGCAGATTCTCTGAAAAACTCAGCCTCCAGGAGATTGCCGACGAAATTCCGGTGAGCGCCTCCTATTTAAGCCATTTATTCTCAGAAGAAATTGGCTCCACCTTTCAAGAATATCTTTTGACCTATAGGATTCATCAGGCAAAACAACTGATTACCGGACAAGCTGGATGGAGCATGAGCCGGATTGCTGAGGCGGCTGGATTTTCGAGCCAGCATCATTTTAGCAATATTTTTAAAAAAATCGAAGGGATGACGCCAAGCAGGTACAAGGAGAAAAATAAAAAATGAACGGTCTGCGCGCGGTTTTAATCCAAATAATACGTGTAAGGAGAATGGGTCATGATTGACTGGTATGTGATTCTGTTCCTTGCCATTATCCTGATGATTTTTCATATGGGCGAATTTGCCGGGCACAAGGATGCGGCTGAATATTTACAGCTCCCCGGAAAAAATAAGGTGTCGCTGGGAACAGCATCGATGCTGTTTCGGCTTTTGACTGGCACGTTTGTGTTTATTCCCATTTATCTAACCGTTGCTTATGGCTATGCAGCGGGACTCGTTCTTTCCCTTGCCGGCACTGTCGTCCTTCTTTGGTTCAGCGGGAAAATTGGCCGGTTGAACGATGGATTTGCCTCCTTTGAAAACCTAGCGTCCTTTTTAGCAGCTAGAATCCCCGGCCGGGGGAGAGCCGCGCTGTATCTGATTTTATTCGCTGCCGGCAGTGAAGGGTTAATCCTAAGCGGGGTTCTCGCCCATTCGTTTATGAAAGTCGTCTTTGGTATTGATCCAGTTTGGACATTGTCGTTCTTGTTCTTTTTTGTCTTTGTGTATTCAGGAATGGGCGGGGCTGGCGGTGTTCAGAAAATGGGCCGCTGGCTGCTGTTTGGTTTTTTTACAGGGATTACGATTTTGCCAATTGGGACCATCCTATTCCATGGCGTTGCATCCATTCACGACAGGTTCCTGAAACTACCGGCAGCCGATTGGGATACAGGGAATCTTCTGGCTGCCTCGCTGTTGTTCATGGTGTTCACAGCCAGTCAGCTGCTCGTTTATTATCTGCTGACCGGCGATTTAGTAAGGATCAAACGAACGCGGTTAAAAACTACGATTGGCCTGACGGCGATTTGCTGGGGCAGCATGCCGGCTGCTGTGTCAGTTATTGCTGTTTTCTTGATGTCCCGTGGTGGAGAACGTGGTTTAGCAGGGCTGTTCCCCCTTATAGAGCACGCTTTTTCTAGTCCACTTTTATACATCCTCGTGGTCAGCGCTCTGTCCTGTTTTGCTTTAAGCCAGGGCATTTCACTCCATAATCTAATCAGTTTGCTGCTGGCGATAGTTAAAGGGAGCAAGGCCATCCAAAAGGGCTATGGTATAAGCCTGATTTTATCTGTTTTGGCCTATTATCTGACTTCTTTTCTGGATTTGAAAGCCGTGTTTATTTTTTATATCCATTTATTTATTTCGTTATGCCTGCCACTGTTGCTTTTGCTCCGCTTTCCTGTCCGCTGGGGATGGGAGCTTTCCATCACAATTATTACAACGACGGTGTTGGGGCTCTGTTTTTCATTTAAAATCGGAGTGCTTAGTGGAATTAGTGTGAATTTAGGGATTTCGGCTATTGTCTTATTCCTTTTATTAGTTAGAAAAATCAGAACAATATAAAAATAATGCAAAATCTCAACAAGATAGTGCAAAACAGGCACCACGCCCTCCTATATAATGAAGAAAAAAGGAGGCGGGCTTTATGGTACAGACACTTGCAAAAGAACAGTATTTTTATGCGTTTAGTAAAGAAAACAAAGTGGGATTGCGCGTGCCGTCTGGTTCACAGGTTGTGATTGAAACGTTTGATTGCTTTCAAAATCAAATTCAATCCGCTGAGACCGCGTTTAACGCGATTGATTGGAATCAAATTAACCCGGCAACAGGATCTATTTATGTCGAAGGAGCGGAACCTGGGGATATTTTGAAAGTAAAAATTGACGAGATGGAGCTCGGGGATGTCGGCGTCCTTGCTACCGGGCCGGGGCTCGGGGTAATGGGACATCGGATTGATGCGTTTGAAGTGAAAATGGTGCCGATTCTCGATGGGAAAGCCGTATTTAATGAGCGTCTGCAGCTGCCCTTAAATCCAATGATTGGCGTGATTGGGGTAGCACCAGACGGGGACCCGGTTTCATGCGGGACACCGGGTGCCCATGGTGGGAATATGGATACGACGTTGATTACAACGGGAGCGACCCTCTATTTTCCGGTATTCCAAGAAGGAGCATTGTTTGGCCTTGGCGATCTGCATGCGGCCATGGGAGACGGGGAGATTGGGGTATCCGGCGTCGAGATTCCCGGGAAAGTCAGCGTCACATTAGAGGTAATCAAAGGCAAGTCGATTCCGTTCCCGTTTCTTGAAAACGAGGAAGGTGCAGCAGTGCTTGTTTCGATGCCAACACTTGATGAAGCAGCGAAGGCAGCTGTTGAGATTTTCGTTGACACCTTACTGCCCCATACTGATTTAACACTGCCGGAATTAACGATGCTGTTCAGTGCAGCTGGACAGGTTCAGGTTTCACAAATAGTGGATCCGCTGTTAACGGCAAGATTTTTCGTGCCAAAAGCTATTTTGGATGCTTACGATGTTAAGCTGTTCGAATAAGGAGGGGAATAGGGATGGAATCAGGAGTACCAACGAATTCAAATCAACCGCCGAAATCATCGGACGGTCATACGAATGTGGAACAATTCGGTTATAAACAGGAATTAAAACGGTCGTTGACATTCTGGGATTTATTGATTTATGGACTTGTCTTCATGGTCCCGATTGCCCCTTTTGGTATTTACGGGTATGTCGCGCAAGGCTCGAACGGGATGGTCGCCCTTGCCTATTTAATTGGGATGGTCGGAATGGTCTTTTCCGCTTTAAGCTATGCAAGGATGTCAGAGGCATTTCCAATCGCGGGGTCTGTCTATTCTTATGCCCAGCGGGGAATCAATGAACATGTCGGCTTTTTTGCTGGATGGGTGATTTTACTCGATTATATTTTAGTACCGGCGTTATTGTATTTAGTCAGTGCTGCCGCTTTAAGTGACATTGCCCCAGAAATTCCGATGTGGATTTGGCTGGTTATTTTTATTGGTATTAACACGGTTATTAACGTGTTCGGGATTGAAATTACCGCAAAAGCGAATAAAATCATCGTCGTGCTTGAATTGATTGTGTTAGTCGTTTTTGTAGGGGCCGCTATTATAGCGATTTCTAAAGGAGTTAATGGTGCGGAATTCAATTTTAAGCCAATTTTTGATAAGCAAAACTTCAGCATGAGCATGGTCATGGGAGCCGTTTCCATCGCCGTGTTAAGCTTTCTGGGCTTTGATGCGATTTCAACATTGTCGGAGGAAACAAAGGGCGGCAAGAAAGTGGTCGGCCGTGCAATTATTTTCTCCCTTTTAGTAGTGGGTGTCTTGTTTATCATCCAGACATGGGTGGCGGCGTTAATCTGGCCGGATTACACCTCGTTTGAAAATGCCGACGTTGCTTTTTATCAAATTGCTGAAATTGCTGGCGGCTCGTGGTTAAAGTGGACGACCATTTTGGCAACAGCACTTGCATGGGGGATTGCCGATGCCCTTGTGGCCCAGGCGGCCATTTCACGGATATTATACAGTATGGCTCGCGACCGCAAGCTGCCGAAGATTCTCGCAAAGGTCCACGCCAAGTATAAAACGCCGTATGTTAGCACCTTAATCGTTGCTGCGATTTCGCTTGTTGTTACGCTCGGATTTGCTTCGCAGATTGATAGCCTGGCATCACTTGTTAACTTCGGCGCGTTGACTGCCTTCTTATTCCTGCATCTATCCGTAATTAACTACTTCGTGCGGAAGCAGAAGAGCAAAGATTACCTAAATCACCTCGTATTCCCGCTGATTGGGTTCCTAATCATCGGTTACGTATGGTTCAACCTCGACCCAACCTCCAAGAAACTAGGTTTCGTCTGGATGGCCGTAGGGATACTCTACATGATCTACCTGAAACTAACAAAAAAGGATTCTAATTTGAATGTAGAATAAACATGGGTGTCAATCTTGGGTGTCAGGCACCGCTCGTGGACAAATGTCCTTCTGGGGTGGACACTATTATTTTGCATTAATAGGTAATTAGGGTTTTCCAATTGAAAACGCACGCACAATCAGGGCATGGGCCCGCTTTGTGCGTGCGTTCTTTGTGTACGTGAGTATTGTTCGTTCCATGCAATCTTTTTGAACGAAAGAAGCCCCATTAATCGAAGAACTTCACTAATCCATTTAGCAGTCCCGTGCAGATTTTGTTCTGATAGCTGCTACTCACTAGGTTTGCTCTTTCTTTGTCATTGCTGACGAAGCCGATTTCCACCAAAACAGCTGGTGCTTGATTGCCTCTGATTACCCGGAAGCTTTCATCCTTCACGCCCCTCGTGACGGCACCGGTAGATTTGATTATTTCATCTTGAAGCAATGCCGCAAGCCGTTTACTATCTGCCGGCATAACCCCATCTTTAGAATTATGATAGGTTTCAATTCCCTGTGCACTCGTAGCTGTTGACGAATTCACATGGATACTGATAAACGCATCAGGTTTAATTGAATTTGAAAATTCAACCCTGCCATCCAATGAAACAAATTCATCCGTGCTTCTGGTTAAATAAACAATGGCCCCTTTGCTTTTGAGAAGTTCAGCAAATTTCAAGCCTACCTGCAGGTTGATTGTCTTTTCAAAAATCCCTGCAGCACTGGCTCCGCCATCATAACCGCCATGTCCGGGATCTAATACAATCGTTTTGCCCGCTAACCCCTTAGTTACGGTAGTAGGAGAAGGAACCCAGACTCCGTTATCCGCCAAGAAGTATTCCTTGCCATCTACTGTAATCAAGCCTGTCTGCATGACACCGTTTGAATCAGAATAGTACCAATATCCCTTATCCTGGAACCACCCTGTATTTAGTGCTCCGGACTGATTAAAGAAGTACTTCTTACCTCCGTCCTGCAGCCAGCCGATTTGCATCGCACCGCTGGAAGTTAAATAGTAGCGATTATTCTTGTCCACAAGCCAGCCCGTTTGCATTTCCCCTTGCTCATTTAAAAAGTACCATTTGCCGCCATCCAGGAGCCAATTCGTTTTTATCGAGTAATCATTGTTAAAAAAGTACCAAATGTTATTCGATTTCAGCCAGCCCTTCTGGAGCACACCTGTATCATTCGCATAATATTTCTTTCCGTTGACCGTAAACCAGCCGCCGAAATATAGCACCCCTTCATTATCGAAAAAGTAACCCTTGCCCTCCAGCGTGGCCAAACCTGTCGTCAGAGCCCCGCTGCTGTTGAAGAAATATTTTTTACCCTGCTCATTAAACCAACCTGTTAGCATGACTCCGGTTTGATCGAGAAAGTATTTTTTCTCCTTATCAGTCAGCCATCCGCTTTGAACGGTACCTTCATTATCCGAAAAATACCACTTTCCATTGATTTTCGCCCAGCCAGAGACAAATGTGCCATCTGTGTTAAATAAATACTTTTTTCCTAATATATCCGTTATACCTGATGCGGCAGATCCATCACTTTTAAAATAATATTTTTTCCCGCCTTGCTCAAGCCATTGGTCAGCCTGCATGACTCCTAAACTATCAAAATAATACTTTTTCGAAGCCACTGTTTCGAAACCAATGCTTCTTTCTCCGCTGGATTTTAGATAATACCAGTTTGAATCAAGCAGGAGCCAGCCCGATTTCATCGCACCATCTGCCTGAAGGAAGTACCATTTGTTGCTGGTATTCAGCCAGCCGGTTTGCATGGCACCGTCAGCTTGAAGGAAGTACCATTTGTTGTTTGTGCTCAACCAGCCTGTTTTCATTGAACCATCAGCCAGGAGGAAGTACCATTTGTTGTTTTCGCTAAGCCAGCCGGTTTTCATCGAGCCATCCGCCTGCAGATAGTACCATTTTCCGCTGGCTTTGAGCCAGCCTGTCTGCATGACACCCTTGGCATCCATGTAATACCACTTTTTCCCGACATACAGCCAGCCTTTTGCTGGTGTTTCATTTTGGAAATAATACCACTTGCCACTTTCTAGTTTCCATCCTGCGGTGGCCGCATTGGAATGCGCAGCACCAAGTCCTATGCCTAATAGCAAAATAGTAAAAATTGATAATAGTAAAATTTTCTTTTTCAACGCTAAATTCCTTTCATGCCTGAATAGTTACTTTAAAGAGTAGGTACAACCAAAAGGGTTGTAGTGCTTTCTCTAATAGGACCTCGTCACACTCCTTTTTATAAAATTTACCCAAATTTTCAGGTGTATCCTTAATTTGTTAATTCAATATTAAACTGTATTTTCCGTAATGTGAAGCGAAAATCGACAATCTTTTTATGGAAAATGGCGAAACGCCGCAAAATGAGTCAAATTAGCTATATTTGGAGAATATGAAAAAATGTCCCCAAACGAATTGAGGACATTTCATACAAAGTGGATTTTGGGGAAAGGAAACGATGTTTTGTACGTATTGTACGGTTTGGGATGGACCAAATAGTGAGGTTAGTCCCCGCCTTCACCGCTCGAAACACTTCCTTTGTCAGTATCCTTTCTCCGGGAGGAATGATCAGCCTCACTCGAAGCTGAATCATTATAAAAATGATGATGATCATCTTGCAAGAAAGTTTTTTTATCCTTCTTTTCAAGACTAGGAAAAATAAAAAAGGCAGCAATAATGGCCAGAGTACCGAAGAATTCCTGTATTCCAAAAATAAGATAAAGGCCAAACAAGAAAAGGATAACACCAACCAACCATTGAAAAACCCTAACAAGCACCAGAGACATCCCCCCTAAACATAAAATAAAAACACAAACCCCTATAAAATAAATATTACCACCAAGGGCTTTTTATACATTTTTTAGGAAATGGGTGTCAGGCACCGCTCGTGGACATTTGTCCTCCTGGGGTGGACACTTTCTTTTTGGGGGTTTGGTAACGGGGTGTGGGGATGTTTATTTTTCTTTTGGGATTTGTGAAGGATTTTTGGGGATGGTGTCGAATGGTAGTAGTGAATCAGGTTATTTTTTTCTCCATTATTCCAATAATCCACTAACAATAATTCAATAAGGAGTGTTTGCAAATGGCCCGCAAGGTTCGTACTTGGTTTCAAGGTGCGAAGTATCATGTTACCAGCCGAGGAATTAGGAAAAGTCCGCTTTTTTTCGAAGATGAAGATTATCAGAAGTACCTCAATTTACTGGAAGACACAAGAGACCGTTACCCATTTATTCTCCATACCTACTGCCTAATGACCAATCATACCCACCTGCAGCTTGAAACATTGGAAACCCCGCTTAGTATCATCATGAAAAACCTCAACACGAAATATGCCAAGTATATCAACAAAAAATACGATTTCACCGGTCATGTATTTGAAAAACGCTACGGGGCCGAGCTCCTCAATTCCGCCGAATATGAGATTGATGTCAGCAAATATATTCATTTAAATCCGGTAGCGGCCGGGATGGCGGCGGCCCCTGAGGATTACCCTTGGAGCAGCTACCGTGCCTATGTCGCCGACGACGGGGAAGAAATCCCGCTAATAAACACCCAGACACTGCTTGCTTATTTTCCCCATCCGCCCCAGCAACACTATAAGCACTATATGAAGACAATCATAACGGACAAATCTTTTTGGAAGGATGGAAAAATTTATATCATGGACAGGGAGGGGCAACCATGTGGGCAAAGGTGATCAGTATCGGTTTAAAGGGAATGGAAGGCTATCGAGTAAATGTCGAGGTGGGTTCTTATGTAGGAAATGACTTTTTTAAAATTGTCGGGCTGCCCGATGCGGCCGTGAAGGAATCGAAGGAGCGGATAATTACCGGACTTCGTTCATTAGGCTACACGCTATCAGGGCAAAAAATCGCCATCAATTTGTCGCCAGCGGATCAAAAAAAATGGGTCCGATGTTTGACCTGCCAATGGCAATCGCGGTGCTGTTAAGCCTGCATGAACTAGAGGCAGTTATCTCGGAAGATACCGGTTTTGTCGGGGCCCTATCTTTGGATGGTTCCATCCAGCCTGTCGAGGGGCTACTGCCTGCGGTACTGGCGGCCAAAAGGCTAGGAATAAAAAAGCTCTATATGCCATTGGATGAAAAATTACCACTGCTAGAACTTGAGCCGCTGGAAATCATCTATGTAGCTTCTTTACAGGATGTCATCGGGCATTTATCGGGTCAGTGGCGTCCTTCTATTATAATGCAAGAAGAGGATGAGAATCAGGGAAGCATGGATTATTTAGATTTTCGGCAGATTATTGGTCATTGCGATGCTAAACATGCCTTAGAAATTGCAGCGGCAGGGGAGCATCATGTCTTACTGACAGGACCGCCGGGCTGTGGGAAGAGTTTGTTGGCAGGAAGTTTCCCTTCCATTTTACCCGCGCTAAAGAAAGAAGCCCATCTTGAGGTGCTTAGCTTGTACCAATTGAGCAGGAACGCATGTCCTCATTCAAAAACGCCTCCATACCGGAATCCTCACCATTCTGCTTCCGGAGTGTCGATCATTGGCGGCGGCCAATATCCGAAACCAGGCGAAATATCGTTAGCCCATCGCGGTGTTTTATTTCTTGATGAAATTGGGGAATTTTCGAAAAAGACCTTAGACATGCTCCGCCAGCCACTAGAAGACGGGTTAATCACCATCAGCCGCACAAACGCGACGGTTACTTATCCCGCTTCGTTTATTCTGCTGGCTGCAATGAATCCATGCCCCTGTGGCTATACGGGCTCAAATTCTCACTATTGTACGTGTACTCCTAAACAGATTACCGCCTATCAAAACAGACTTTCGGGCCCGTTAAGAGATCGGTTTGATATAAACCTTTCGCTCACGCCTATTGATTTTAATGCGGATGCAGCAACGGAGAATTCTGAAATGGTGCGGGGGAGAGTGGAGGAAGCCAGGTATAGACAATATGAACGCTACGGTAGCGAGGTTTGCAATGGCCGAGTTCCGTATGAAATCCTAATGAATAGGAGTCCGTTGGATGATGAACAACAAAGGCAGCTTCAGCGGCTTTCGCTTAAGAACGGTTGGAGCAACCGCACCCAAATCAAGATCATCCGTCTTGCCCGCGATCGCCGACCTGCAAGAAAGCCCCGCCATCAGCGACGAACATATTAGCGAGGCAATCAAGCTGAATACAGTGTGAATGCAGTTTATTTTTAAAAAATCAGCCCTTTTGTCCACGGCTTTTCAGCCTTTCCTTAATATTTTCAGAATGTGCTAGAAAAATAATGCCAATTAAGGTCAATTCAATTACACACGTTAACCACTGATATTGCTTGAAAAATAGGAAGATAGGAATAAACAGGAACGCCCCCAGGCCAGAGAGGGTAAAGCTTTTTGTAAAAGGATAAAGGGCGAAAAATGCCAGCAAAATGACGGCAATCAGGAGCGGTTCGAAGCAAATCATCCCGCCAATAAAGGTTGAAATCCCTTTCCCGCCATTAAACTTCAATGCGGCTGGTTTAATATGGCCAAGAATCGCCATCCCAAGGCCAATCAATTGAACATACTCAGGAAAATGAAGATAGCGGCCAATAAGAATCACGCTAATCCCCTTTAAGGCGTCGCCGAGAAAAATAATGGCGAACGCCTTTTTTCCATGAAGGCGGCCGGCATTCCTTGCACCGACATTGCCGCTGCCATGTCGCCGAATATCCTTATGGTGCAGGGCTTTTATGACTAGATAGCCAAACATGATATTGCCAATCAAATAGGAGAAGACAAGATACAGCCAAATCATTGGAATCACAACCTTTCATAAAAATTGGTGTCAGCTGCGAGTAAAAGCATTTTTATTGGTACCATTCAGAATTTTCTGTAGTATTTAACCAAGAGAGTCATAAGTTTACTTTTATTTTGGGGTGAAATGGGTTTGATTTCAATTGATTTTTTAACAGAATTCGAGAAAAGAATAAAAAAAGAAAAAATTACTTCCTGTCTGATTCACTTTAGGGATTCTCGGATTTCAAATCCTTTGACTGCTGAAATACCTCAAAGAGTATTTATCGTGTCAGCCCTTCTATCAGCTATTATTCTAGCAGAGAGGTAGTGAATAGTGATAATATACTAAGTTATTGGAATATTTTTTTAAAAACAACTTGTGCTCATTTATTTGCGGTGATAGAATCGAAATAGAAAATCTAAACGTTTACATTATGAATGATAAAGGTGCTTTTATACTTTTGATTGTAATTTTATGATGTAAATCTAAACGTTTACATTTTTTGAGTTGAATTTAGGAGTTTTTTTACATGGAGTTTAAACCAACAATTGAAGATGTAGCCAAACTGGCAAAGGTATCAATCGCCACAGTGTCAAGAGTAATCAATAACCAAGGTGGAGTCCGAAAGGCAACTGAGGAACGGATTGTAAGCGCCATCAATGAACTTGGCTATATCCGCAGCGCTGTAGCAAGAAGTATGAAAAGAAAAGAAACCCACACGATTGGTATCATCGTACCAGATATTAAAAATCCATTTTTTCCGTTCGTTGTCTCGGGAATTGAACAGAAAGCAAGGGAAAAGGGATATTACACAATCCTCAGTAGTACCAACGAATCACCAATTGTAGAAGAAGAAATCGTAAAAATTTTCATTGAACGCGGCGTAGATGGGGTCATTATTACAACTGCTAATGAAACAGGTGACCATATCAAGTTGTTGCACGACCAGGGTATACCAATTGTCGCTATTGATAGGGCGATTAAGAATTTTGAAGTGGATACAGTTTTGGTTGATAATGTAAACGGATCGTACCAGGCCGTACAGCATTTAATTCTACAAGGACATAAAAAAATCGCAATTATTTGTGGGCCACAGAATACAACGCCAGGTCATGAACGATTTTTAGGGTATAAGAAAGCACTTGAAGACTATAATATTCCACTTGATGACAAGTTGGTTATTCAAGGGGATTTCATGGAAGGCAGCGGATTTCATGCTACACATGAGCTGTTTGATTTAGAAGCTAGACCTACCGCGATTTTTTCATCCAACAACTTAATGACAATCGGGTGTATGAAAGCATTAGTCGATTTGGATTGGAAATTAGGTGAAGAAGTTTCCTTTATTGGCTTTGATGATGTAGAAATTGCTACGTTTATCAAACCAAAATTGTCTGTCGTCTCAAGGCCGATGAATACTCTTGGTGAAATTGCCGTCCAACTACTTTATGAACGAATGAATGTAAAAGGAAATCTACCAAAAAGACAATACCTTTTATCACCAGAATTAAAAATACGCGAATCATGTCAATTAAATAAAATAAAAATCTAAACGTTTACATTTCAATGAAGGAGGAAGGTAGATATGAAAAAAGGCGGTATTTTAAATCCTAAAATTAATCAATTAATCTCTGAAACGGGTCATACAGATACAATTGTCGTCACCGACGCAGGCTTGCCAATTCCTGAAAATGTGACGCACCGAGTTGACCTGGCATTAAAGGAGGGAACACCTGGTTTTATAGAAACACTTGATACGGTATTAACAGAGCTTGAAGTAGAGAAGGTTATTTTAGCAGAGGAAGTTAAAACAGTTAGCCCGGAAATGCATGATCAAATTGTTAGTAGATTTCAAAATTTGCCAATTGAATACGTTCCGCATATTGAATTTAAGCAGCAAACGAAACAAGCACGCGGTTTGATTAGGACTGGTGAATTTACCGGTTACGCCAATGTTATTTTAGTAGCAGGAGTTGTTTATTAAAAAAATAAAATACGTAACAAGGGGGAATGGATGAATGAGTACAACGCTGCTAGAAATGAAAGGGATTTCAAAAGAATTCCCTGGCGTGAAAGCTCTTGACGACGTATCCATTCATGTACACCAATCTGAGATTCTTGCGTTACTTGGTGAAAATGGTGCAGGCAAGTCCACGCTAATGAAAGTGCTCGCCGGTGTTCACCAGCCAAGCAATGGGCAGATTTATATAAATGGCGAACCTGTCACGATTGAGGGACCAAAACATTCGCAAAATCTAGGGATTAGTATTATTTATCAGGAGTTTAACTTGATTCCACATATGAGTGTAGCTGAGAATATTTTCATTGGCCGCGAACCCCGGAAAACAAAGGGGATTATTGACCGTAAACAAGTGAAGCTAAAAACGCGTAAATGGCTTGATCGGGTGGGCTTAACCAGGGTTTCGCCTGACACAGATATCGCTGAACTTTCTGTTGCTGAACAACAATTGGTCGAAATCGCCAAGGCGTTGTCGTTCAACTCTAAGATTATCATCATGGATGAACCAACGGCCGCTTTAAATGATGAGGAAACGAATACACTCCTTTCAATTATGAAGGACTTGAAGCATCAGGGAATGGGCATTATTTTTATTACCCATCGGTTAGAAGAGGTTCAGAAAGTGGCTGACACTATCGCAGTTTTAAGGGATGGAAAATATATTGGAAGCGCCTTGGTAAAAAACGTCACGAAGGACGATATGGTAACAATGATGGTCGGACGTGAGCTGACAGATTTGTTTCCGGAAAAAGGTGTTCCATCTAATGATGTAATCCTCGAGGTTAAAGACGTTTCGGTTCCGGACTTGCTCTATCAGATTAATTTTTCGATGAAAAAAGGGGAAATCGTCGGCATTGCCGGCTTAATGGGATCAGGAAGAACAGAGCTTTCCAAGGCCATCTTTGGCTTATATGAGAATATGAGCGGGGCCGTGAAAGTAGATTCCAAGATTGTTAACAGCCCAAGGGGGGCAATTGATGCCGGTATCGCGCTCGTAACTGATGACCGGAAGCAGGAGGGGCTGGTCCTTGGTTTATCAGTTTATGAAAATATCCTTTTGCCCTCTTTTCGAAAAATTTCCCGCTTTGGAGTTTTGCAGAAAAAGAAGAAGGATGAAATCGTCAATCGCTGGGTTAAGGAGTTAAAAATCAAGGTGCATGACCCTGGTGTCGAAGTTAAAACGCTTAGCGGAGGAAATCAGCAGAAGGTAGTCCTTGGAAAATGGCTGCAAATGAATCCGAAGGTGTTAATTTTAAATGAACCAACAAGGGGTATTGATGTTGGGGCAAAGGCAGAAATTTATCAAATAATGAAAAGGCTTACAGATGATGGGATCTCGATTATTATGATGTCTTCAGAAATGCCGGAATTGCTTGGCCTCTGCAACCGTATTTTGGTTATGAATGAGGGGAGAATGACCGCAGAGCTCTGCGGAAATGAGGCGACACAGGAAAAAATCTTTTATTACGCATCAGGGGGTGTAATGAATGGCTAGTACCGCACCTGTTAAACAAAGGGAGCAAAAGGGGGCTTTAAACTTGCTAGCGCTGGTTGAAAAGTACCGTGTATTATTGATTTTTGTAGTATTGTGTGTGATCGCCGGGGGTTTATCAGATGTATTTTTCACTATGAGCAACGTGATGAACGTTCTTCGTCAAGTTTCGATTATCGCCATCATTGCCAGCGGAATGACATTGGTTATTTTAATTGCCGGAATTGACCTTTCCGTAGGTGCCGTTATGGCATTTTCCGGGGCTATTTTAGCCGGAGCATTAACGGCGGGCTGGCCGCTTGCATTGGCGTTATTAGCAGCGCTCGGTGTTGGCTTACTGTTTGGACTTTTTAATGGCTTTATTACGGCAAGATTTGGTGTGCCAAGTTTCATCGCCACATTGGCAATCATGGTTATCGCCCGCGGGATGACGCTTGTTTATACAAAAGGTTACCCTCTTGTCGTTAGTAATGAAGCGTACCGTTTTATCGGCAGCGGCCGGTTATTTGGAATCCCGATTCCAATCATCATCATGTTTGTCATCTTCGGATTAATGTATTGGATGTTAAAATACACTAGTTTTGGACGCTATATTTTTGCCATTGGTGGTAATGAGGAAACAGCCATTCTAGCAGGGATTCATGTTAGAGCTATCAAAGTGGCTGTTTTTGGAATTGCCGGTTTGCTTTCAGCGCTATCCGCGATTATTTACACCTCAAGATTAATGTCTGCACAGCCAACTGCGGGTACCGGAATTGAGTTGGATGCTATCGCAGCCGTTATTATTGGCGGGACGAGTTTAGCAGGCGGAAAGGGAGGGGTTACAGGAACGTTAATTGGCGCGCTAATTATGGGTGTTCTCGATAATGTTCTTAATTTGATGAACGTCTCTCCTTTTTATCAAAGTATTGCTAAAGGACTTGTCATTTTAGTGGCTATTTTAGTAGATAGTAAGTTTTCAAAAATTAAAAAATAAATTATTTGGGGGCAGGAAAATGAAAAAGATTATTTCTCTATTGGCATTAGTCGCAATTATTATTGGTCTTGTGGGATGCAGTATGGATGAAGGTTCAAGTGCGAAATCGTCTGGTTCTAAATCTAAGGATGGCAAGTTAAAAGTCGGTTTATCGATGAATACGTTAAATAACCCATTCTTCGTGGCTGTTAAAGAAGGGGCGGAAGCACAGGCGAAAGAAGATAAGATTGACCTTGTTGTTACGGATGCACAAAATGATCCCGGTAAACAATTAGCAGACGTGGAAAACCTTTTACAACAAAACATTGATGTGTTAATTATTGACCCAGCTGACAGCGATGCGATAGCTGAAGGTGTTAAAAAAGCAAACAATGCAAAAATTCCTGTCTTTACAATTGACCGTCAATCTAATGGCGGTGAAGTGGTTACGCATATTGGCTTTGATGCCCTTAAGTCTGGTGGAATTGCGGGTAACTTTTTAAGAGATGCACTTGACGGAAAAGGTAATATAGTAGAAATTCAAGGAATCTTAGGGACAAACGTCGGCCAGTTCAGAAGCAAAGGATTTAATGAAGTAGTGGAGTCGACTCCAGGCTTTAAGGTAGTGGCCAAGCAGGCAGCTAACTTTGACCGCGGGCAAGCTATGAAGGTTATGGAAGATATTCTTCAAGCAAATTCAAAGATTGATGGCGTCTACGCAGCAAACGATGAAATGGCTTTAGGTGCATTAGCAGCGATTGAGGCAGCTGGCCGTCTTGATGAAATCACGTTAATTGGCTGTGATGCGGTAGATCCTGCGATTGAAGCGATTAAGAGTGGTAAATTAGAAGCAACCATTGCCGAACCGCCTGTTTTCTTAGGAAAAGAAGCAGTTAAGACTGCTATAAAAATCTCTAAGAAGGAAAGCGTGGAAAAAGAAGTCATTCTTGATTCCACACTGGTAACTTCTAAGAATGTAGCTGAAGTGAAAACGAAGTAATTTTCAAAAAGGGCTTTTGGTGATTTTTGGAAAAATAAAATGGGGGAAAACGCAATCACGTTGCGTTTTTCCTATTTTACAAAATAGGAGGACACTCATGTCAAAAGTTGTTGTTGTTGGAAGTTATGTTGTTGATTTAATGAGCCGGACACCGCATCTTCCTAAGCCGGGAGAAACGGTACTTGGCGGGCCGTTTAAGATGGGGCCGGGTGGAAAAGGGGGAAACCAGGCAACAGCTGCGGCACGCTGCGGCTCAGAAGTTACGTTTGTAACGAAATTGGGTGGGGATGTTTTTGGAAGAGAAGCCTTGGCGCATTTTCAAGCGGAGAATGTAAATACGGAATTTATTAAGGTCGATCCGAACCAGGCGACAGGCGCTGCCTTGATTGCCGTTGACGATAATAGTGAAAATAGCATTGTTGTTTCTCTTGGGGCTTGCGGGACAATTACTGAAGCAGAAGTGATGGAAGCGGAAGAGGAGATAAAGTGCGGGGATATCGTCCTGCTTCAATTAGAAACAAGTATTGAGGCGGTTGTTACGGCAGTGAAATTGGCGAAGAAGTACCGGGTGCCGGTAATTTTGAACCCTGCTCCATATCAGGAGTTTCCAAAAGAGATCCTGCGGGATGTCGCCTTTATTACTCCGAATGAAACGGAAGCATTTGAGTTAAGTGGGATTGAGGTTAAGGATGAGCACTCTGCCTTGGCAGCAGCCCAAAAGATACATGAAATGGGTGTGGATACTGTAATTATCACCTTAGGAAGCAAAGGGGCCTTCCTTTATACGGGCGGGGAAAAAGGAGATCTTGTTCCAGGCTTTAAGGTAGAAGCAATCGATACCACTGGAGCCGGTGATGCCTTCAACGGGGGATTTGCCCACGCACTAAGCAATGGGCAATCAGTGAGAGAAGCCATGACCTTCGCCAACGCAGTCGCAGCCCTCTCCGTAACAAAAATAGGCACAGCCCCTGCCATGCCAAATAAACAGGAAGTAAAAACCTTCTTATTGCACTTAGGTGCTGCAAAGTAAATGGTGGTGTCACAATGGTGGGGGCAGGCACCATCCGTGGACAAATGTCCGCCTGAGGTGGACGCATGGGTCGAGGAATGAAAAATGGCTGACTCAGCGCTCGTTTTTGAACGATTTGTTGAGTCAGCCATTTCGATATCCATTATTGCATTTCTAACTGTTTCTTTAGTTCCGTTCGGATTCTTTGCTTTTCTTCTTCTGAGACCAGGCCGTAGTAGATTTTGTTAATCATTTTGCCGGTTTCGTTTATTTCCATTTGCTGAATGTTCTTTCCTGCCTCCCGATAATTCTTTTGGATATTCATGATCTGGTCGAAAGTAAGATTTGTTTTAATATTTTTTCCAAGGGCCGTAAAGATATCGGAGAATTTTGTTAAGGTTGACACGCTGGTTCCTTCATTAATGATTGCTTGAATGATTTGCCGCTGTCTTAATTGGCGTCCAAAATCACCTCGTGGATCCTCATATCTCATTCGAGCAAAACTAAGGGCCTGCTCCCCGTTCAGAGCTATTTCCCCTTTAGCAAAATGGAAGCCATTTTCAGTGAAATCCAGATCATTCTGGACTTTTACGCCGCCAACAGCGTCGACAATATCCTTAAAGCCCTCCATGTTAATCTGGATATAATAGTCGATGGGAATATCGAGAAAATTTTCAACCGTGTCCATCGACATCGGTACCCCGCCAAAAGCATAGGCGTGATTGATTTTATCGTCTTTGCCCTTGCCGATAATTTCCGTGCGGGTGTCACGTGGAATACTCAGCACTTTTACCGAATTATTGTTCGGATTTACAGTCAAGACGATGATCGTGTCTGACCGCCCCTTGTCACCTTCTCGTTCATCAACACCAAGCATTAGAACGGAAAACGGATCCTTTTTTTCAAAGACTACAGGTTTCTCGCGTTTAACGGAAATTTCCCTTTCGAGTGGCTGATGCATCGTAACAACGGCCTTTTTAAAAGAATGATAGACGGTGTAACCATATACCCCTCCACCAATCAACAGTACTAAAAGAATCATTCCGCTTACTCTTAGCCATTTTCTCGATTTCTTCTTCTGAGCTCTCATCTGATTAACCCCCAAAATGTTTGAATGAATTATAGGGTGTCAGGCACCGCTCGCGGACAGTCGTTGAGGGTGGTAGAAATCAATGCGGACCTGGTTCTTGGTGAATGATAGTTTTCGATGATAATTATTATATTTGACAGACGGAACCAGTTTCCCTGCTTGATTAATAGTAAATTTTTCACTAAGGCTAGTCCTTATCACCCAAAAAAGTGCCTTCACCCCATGGGGTGGAGGCACCAACCTAATAAAAAGATAAGAAAGATAAATTTTGGACTTTGAGAATTGTCCAGCTTCAGCG
>NZ_BCVP01000019.1 GCF_001591805.1 Neobacillus novalis NBRC 102450
GCCGCTGACCAGGGCGCTTGCGCATTTCTTATCAACTGCGCTTATTCTTCTCCTTTTTCTTTTTTCTTTTGTTTTTCCTGATGTTCTTGAAGGGCGAGTAGAATTTCTTGGATATCGATTTTTCCATCTTTGGTTAGATTGGATAAGGTATTTTCAGAAACAGGCGGGCCGGCAGGTGTCGTCGGTGGGACAGCTGGAGCAACAGGAGCTGCCGGAGCAGGCGGAGCTGCTGTTGGGGCCTCATGTGCAACAGGTGGTACAGAAGCTGTTGGCCCAGCAGGAGCAGCAGGAGCAACAGGTGCTACCGGTGCTTCTGGTACAATAGGGGCCACAGGCGCCGGGATCGGATTTGCGTTCCCCGCCGCAACTGCTGGCTGTTTCGGCCTAAAGGCGAAGGTGAACACTAGTAAAATAATAACCAGCAATCCGGACACACCGTCAACGATGTAGAAAATGGTCGTGTAGTCGGACCATAACATTTTGCTGCTGCTCATCTTTTTCTCGGAATTGGCAATATACTGCTTTATTTCGGAATGATTCGGATAGATACGTTGGACCGCTTCAAATTTTGCCAGGGCATGTTTATAATAGCCGCCCCAATATAAATCCAAGCCTTCTTTAAAAAGTTTATCTGTATCGCTCTTGAAATTTTTTACGCCTGCTTGGTTTACAAATTCTTTCACGGTATTGACAGGCACGGCGAAATTAAAGCCCTGGACCTCTTGGCCATTAACAGTGTCGCCTCTAAAGGTTAATAGCCCAATGATTTGTCCTTTTTCATTGATGACCGGCCCGCCGCTATTTCCGTGTGTGGCTGCCGCATTAATTTGAATGACCGGGCTTCCTTGTTCCGTCTTTTTCGAAGTAGCGGAAATTTGTCCTGCGTTCATCGAAGATACGAGAGATGAATCAGGTGATAAGAGGTCTGAATCCCCTGCCGCCGGGTATCCGCTCACCCAAATATTGTCTTGGTTTTGGATGTCGTCTGAATCGCCAAGTGGTATGGTAGGCAGATTCTTTCCTTCAATTTTAACCACTGCAACATCTTTGCCTTCATTAATAGGGGCACCATAGCTTTTAATCTCCCCATCTAGAATATCGCCGCCCGGTAAAATGACCTTTGTGACTTTTTTGATATCTGTATATTGGGTATAGGCAACCAAATAATCATAAGCCACTTTATAATCTTCCTTGAAATAGTCGGCCATGATCGCCACTAATTGCTTAAAGGCTTCATTCGCTATATCCTCGTCTTTCATCTTTGCAAATTCGACGACATGGGCATTGGTGACAATATAGCCATTAGAGCTGATGATTGCACCAGAGCCAGAGCCGCCAATAATCGACTGATTCTTTAGTTGATTAAAAACAGCCTTGACATTTGGGTTGTTGTCGTTAAACTGCCATTGGACAACAGCATAGTCGACAATGCGGACGACTGCTGGCTTTGTATATTCAGCCAGCCTCTGTGCGGACGATATGTTTCCTGCGGCCGGCTTGATATTTATTAGAAAAAAGGAAGTAGCCATCACTGCAATAAGCAGTAAACTGATAGGAATGGTAAAAAGGGCCCTCTTCTTCAAAATAAAATTCACCTCTTAAATTGAATATTTAAAACTCACCATGCAATATATTCCTAATTGTCAGAAAAATAAGATTGTACATTTCAAATATTTAAGCAAGGGTCTTTAGGGTGTCATTTAGGGTGTCAGGCACCGCTCGTGGACATTTGTCCGCCTGGGGTGGACAGTTGGGATCGAAGGTTCTATTTCGTAAATAGGAAAGGAAAAAGGCCCGGCTTCTAGGAAGCGGGCCCATCTTGATTATTGCTTGTATTTTCGCCGTCGGAAGGGGTATTATCACCACCAGTTGAACTTCCATCACCTTTTCCACTAGTGTCACCAGCAGGTGGATCCCCTTCACCATTTCCCCCAGAATCATCACCGGTATATCCACCAGCAGCAGGTACTTCCTCTTCTATTAACGCACCATCTTTGCCAAAGGTATAGGCTTTCCCGCTAATCGTCTGCTTACCTGATACCATTGACCCGTCAGGATCAAGGTAATACCATTTGTCCTTATCCTTGATCCAGCCAATTGCCATCTCCCCGTTTTCCTTCAAGAAATACCACTTGGATTTATATTTTACCCAGCCCGTGACCATGGCACCGTCCCTAGCCAGGTAATACCATTTATCCTTCACCTTTACCCAGCCGGACTGCATGACTCCATTGCTATCAAGAAAATACCACTTGTTCTCATCCTTTACCCAGCCCGTTTGCATAACACCATTGGCATCAAGAAAATACCACTTACTCTTCACCTTCACCCAGCCTGTTTGTTTACTGCTGTTTTTATAAAAGAACCACTGGGCATCATTTTGCACCCAGCCATCCTTTGTGCCCAGACCCTGACAGCGTTTTATAAAACCGTCCCATCGAGGAAGTAAATTTCTTGGGCAGTTCTTACCCGTCCAATGCTTATGAGGAACAATATGATCAATCGATATGCTATACCGGCTCATTAAATATTGGACGACTTCGACTGTTTTGGAAACCATCTGTTCATAGTTGGCGTCTGCATTCACGCACATTTCGATATGAATCGACGTTCGATTGCCAGGGCCGTTCCTGCCATCACCGGCGGCCCAAGCGACCTCATCAAATGGGATTGACTGGATGATTTCGTGATCATCGATTTGCAAA
This sequence comes from Neobacillus novalis NBRC 102450, assembly GCF_001591805.1. Taxonomy (GTDB): domain Bacteria; phylum Bacillota; class Bacilli; order Bacillales; family Cytobacillaceae; genus Neobacillus; species Neobacillus novalis. Next base: position 2,706 of record NZ_BCVP01000019.1, read on the forward strand.
TGCCATGACGCTGCCCGGTCATTGCCGCGCTGCTGCAAACGAGCATGGGCCGCTGCATCCGCACCCGTACCCGTATTATCGGTTTCATGAATAGTAATGAATTTTGGCACCAATGCTAGCCCCGGGCGAGTGGCGGTGTTGGAAACAGGAATCAGTCGTTGAATAATGTTCATGCCTTATCCACTCCTTTATCTATTATTTATGCAAAAAAGGAGCATTTGGTCAGGGTTTAGGCTTGATTTGGGTCCTCTTGCCTAAATTTTACAAGTAAATAAAGTTAGAATAGATTAATTGCAGGAAAAATCTGATAAAATGGAGAAAAAAGATTTAAGATGATAACACAATTTAGATTTTTAAAAAAAGGGGAGATCAATCTGAAATGAAAAAGTTCATGATGTTTTTGATGATATCACTAGTGCTTACGGGTTGCAGCAAAGCAGGAAAACACGCAAACTTCACTGTCATATCTCAATCTGAAATAGAAAAGAATGTTTCAATAAAAGAAGTAGAATTCGATACAGATGAAATAAACAATCTCTATCCTGGGGTTCCCGAAGGGGATTTAGAAAATGGGTTATATAAGTTTAATACTGACGGAAATACTAGCTATGTATTATTCAATTCACAAGGTGTAATGTATTCAAACATATCATTTTCTATACAGGATAATGTGCTTAAGATTACGTATGATTCAGTGGTTGATGAAGGTTTAGGAATGCAGTCCTTTTTTATGATCAGCAAGAAGGATGAAAAAGATTTTGATACAATCATTTTAGAAAATAACGGTAAGCCGGACCATTTTAATACTGTTTTCTTATGATAAAAGCTCCAGTTGAGGTTTCGTTCTCGTTATTGCTTTTCCCTTCATTGGTTATTTGTTATTATGTTAGTGGGCTTAAACGGTTGTTAGTTTTTCAAAAATGCTTGTTAAATCGGAGCATTGGGAAACACATACGGTCGATAATTTTTCAAATATGCTGATGAATTGTATGCAGATAACGTTCTTTGGAGGTTTTTTATAGTGAAGCAATTAAAGGTAATGACAGTGTTCGGAACCAGGCCGGAAGCAATTAAAATGGCTCCGCTTGTCAAAGAATTAGAGAAATATCCTGATAAAATCAAATCGATTGTCACGGTCACCGCACAGCACCGCGAAATGCTCGACCAGGTCTTGAATATTTTCGAAATTACACCAGATTACGACTTAAATATCATGAAGGCAAGACAATCATTGATTGATGTTACGACGCGCTGTCTAGAAGGACTAAATCAAGTGTTGGCAGAAGTAAAGCCCGATATCGTCTTAGTTCATGGTGATACGTCGACAACCTTTGTGGCAAGCCTGGCTGCCTTTTATCATCAAATTCCAATCGGGCATGTCGAAGCGGGGCTCCGCACCCATAATAAATATTCGCCCTACCCTGAGGAAATGAATCGCCAGCTGACGGGCGTCTTGGCAGATCTTCATTTTTCGCCAACAGGCCAATCCAAGCAAAACCTCTTGGTGGAAAATAAAAAGGAAGAGGCCATTTTTATCACGGGAAATACGGCGATTGATGCTTTGAAAACAACCGTGAAAGCCAATTATTCTCATTCTGTATTAGACAAGCTTGGGAATGACCGCTTACTATTAATGACGGCGCACCGGAGGGAAAATACAGGTGAACCAATGGAAAATATGTTCCGGGCGATTCGCCGAGTGGTGGAAAAGCATGAAGATGTTCAGGTTGTCTATCCTGTTCACATGAACCCAGTGGTGCGAGAAATCGCCAATCGTGTGCTCGGGGACAACAACCGGATTCACCTCATCGAGCCGTTAGATGTAATTGATTTCCATAACTTTGCTTCAAGAGCTTATTTAATTTTGACCGACTCAGGCGGTGTTCAGGAGGAGGCGCCATCGTTAGGAGTGCCGGTGCTTGTGTTGCGTGATACGACGGAACGTCCGGAGGGAATCGAGGCCGGTACTTTGAAGCTTGCCGGAACCGATGAAGACACCATCTTTGGTTTGGCGGATGAATTGTTATCCGACAAGGCGGCACATGACAAAATGGCCAAAGCTTCCAATCCATACGGCGACGGCCACGCCTCCAAACGAATTGTCGAATCCATTCTTTATCACTTTGGAACAGACTCGGAAAAACCAGCAGACTTTTTACCGGGCTATGGCAGCTAAGAAAAGGCGAGCTCATTTATGAAGTTAACGAAAATACATCATATTGCGATAATCTGTTCCGATTATCAAAAATCAAAGGACTTTTATGTTCGGATCCTTGGACTTACCCCTGTTCGGGAAGTTTTTCGGGAGGATAGGAATTCCTATAAGCTTGACTTGAATGTAGGAGGGCAGTACCAGATTGAGTTGTTTTCGTTCCCGGACCCGCCAGCAAGGCCAAGCTACCCTGAAGCAGCGGGATTAAGGCATCTGGCATTTGAAGTGGAAGACATCGATGAGGCGGTAGCTTATTTAACGGATCAGCAAATAATGGTCGAGGCCATTCGTGTGGACCCGTTAACGAACAAAAAATTCACCTTCTTCGCTGATCCTGATGGACTTCCGATAGAACTTTACGAGCAATAGACAATGATATGCGGCCTTTCCATGACAGCCAAACCACATCCGAAAAATAAAATCAATCGAAGAGCGGGACTAATTAAACATAGTCCCGCTCTTCATTTATTACACTGTCCACTGGAGGCGGACAAATGTCCACGAGCGGTGCCTGACACCATAAACAACACAACACCATTAAAAACACCCTAAACTCCCCCGTTAACAATAAAATACGTCTTAAGTCTTAGATATCTTTCCGTTTGTGGTCTATGGCAGGCAGGATTTTTTTCGTGTATTGTGGAAGTAGTTAATGGAAATAACTTTCTTTTGATGGAATCCTTCAAGGAAGTGAAACCTTTAATTGCTTTCCTTCGTATAAATACTATCGATTAATAGTCAGGAGTCGATTTATGATGAACCCTTTTCTTTCATTTATTGTCCGCTCGTTTGTGGCCTTTCCGATAACAGTCATCACTTGGCTGGTATGTCTTTTCCCAGTAGGGCTGACTCTCGGCCCGTCCACTGGATATGCCATCCTTGCCGGGGTCCTTACCCATGTAGTCCTATCGCTATTCATGAACAGCCGCTTTTTAACGAAACACCAGCTTTCAAGAAAAGAGTACCGCTACATTAGGAAGAATTTAGCCGAGGCGAAACAGAAAATCAGCCGCATGAACAAAAGCATTTTTAAGATACGTGATATTTCTTCTGTAAAACAAAGAATTGACATACATCGGATTACTAAAAAAATCCACAAGATGACCATGAAGGAGCCGAAGCGTTTTTATAAAGCAGAAGAATTTTATTTTTCACATTTAGATTCAGTCGTCGAGCTCACTGAAAAATACAGCTTCTTATCTTCACAGCCGAAACAAAACGCCGAGATCGGGCAATCCCTTATCGAAACGCGCAGAACCTTAAACGAATTATCAAAAGTTTTGGAAGAGGATTTATACCATGTAATCTCTGATGATGTTGATACTTTAAATTTTGAAATTGATGTCGCAAAACATACCCTTAAGCAGAAAAAGGATTCTAAATTTCCCGAAGAGAATAGGTGGCTTAAATGAGCGAAAACAACCCAATCCAACCCAATAAAACCGGCAACTTACTAGATGATATACTTGCCAACCCGTTTGGGGATCAACTTGAACTTAGCAAAAATCCGGCCCAACAACCAAATGAAGTCAAGCCAGTTAAGTTAATTGATGTCCTGCCTGAGGAAAACCGGGCAAAGGCCTATCAGCTCGCCGAACAAATTGATCCTACTAACCATCAGGCGATGATTCTATACGGCACACAAGCACAAGGAAAGCTGTTATCCTTCTCACATGCGATGCTTGAGCATGTGCAGAAACAGGATGTTGGAGAAATCGGGGAGATCATCAGTGATTTAATGAAGCGGCTTGATGAGGTGAATCCAGATGAACTGAAGGATGGGAAGCCATCCTTATTTGCCCGTATGTTTGGAAAAATTTCCGGAACACTGCAGGAGGTCCTTTCCAAATATCAAAAAACGGGAGCACAAATCGACCGGATCAGCGTGAAACTGGACCGGAGCAAAAATGTTCTTTTATCCGATATCAAATTGCTTGAACATCTTTATGAAACGAATAAAGAGTATTTCCATGCCCTGAATGTCTATATTGCCGCTGGGGAAATCAAGCTTGAAGAAATGCAGGAAAAAACGATCCCGCAAATGAAAAGGGCAGCAGAAGCAGCCAATGATCAAATGAAGTTTCAAGAAGTTAACGATATGATTCAATTTGCCGACCGTTTAGACAAGCGTCTTCATGATTTGAAATTAAGCAGGGAAATCACGATTCAAAGTGCACCGCAAATCCGCTTGATTCAAAACACAAATCAAGCGCTTGTTGAGAAAATCCAATCGTCGATCATGACGGCAATTCCATTATGGAAAAATCAAGTGGCGATTGCGTTAACCTTAATCCGCCAGCGCCATGCCGTCGAGGCACAAAAGCAGGTGTCCAAAACAACCAATGAGCTGCTGTTGAAAAATGCAGAAATGCTGAAAACGAATACGATTGAAACGGCAAAAGAAAACGAGCGCGGACTCGTCGATATTGAAACATTAAAGAAAACGCAAGAAAGCTTAATCTCGACACTAGAAGAAACGATGCGCATCCAAGAAGAAGGCCGCCATAAGCGCCGCCTGGCTGAGCAAGAACTAGCCAACATGGAAAACGACCTGCGGTTAAAACTATTAGAAATAAAAGGGAAATAACAAAAAGGGTCCACGCTGCAAGCAAAATGCAGCGTGGACCCTTTTTTTGTGAGTTTTGTACGTGTGTTAACTTTTGGAGTGTCCACCCCAGGAGGACATTTGTCCACGAAGGGTGTCAGGCACCACACCGAGGCACCACACCGAGGCACCACACCGAAGGCACCACACCGAAGGCACCACATAATGACACCACATAACGAAAGTCACCACACCCAATTAATTATTAACCGGTGTGGTGTTGTTGTATTCCTCGAGGGTGATGCCGCTCTGCATGATTTCGGCGGCGATTTTCCTGCCGACGTAGCGGAGGTGCCATGGTTCGTATTGGTAGCCGGTGATGGCGTCTTTGCCTTTTGGATAGCGGATGATAAAGCCGTATTCGGCTGCATGGTTCTGAAGCCAGACCGCCTCCCCTGTTCCCTCAAAGCATTCCTCTGCGGCGCATTTTCCATCCCCGCCGGTCACATCGATGGCAAGGCCTGTTTCATGCTCGCTAGTACCGGGGACAGCACTGTACGTTTTGGCTGCTTCATACCCATCTGATTTAACATAGTGATTAAACAAACTGGCTTGGACCTCGTGGGATCTATAGGCCGAAACACCGAGTAATTTCACACCATCCTGGTTGGCGCCAGCAAATAGTTTTTCGATGGCGGCTGCGGCAGCTGCCCGCAATTTTCTCTTTTCGATTTTTTCTTTAAAGGTGAAAGGGATGTCAGGATAAATCAAATCCGTCGGCTTGTAATGATCAGGCAGCTTATTCCGCTTGTTAACCAGCACTGGGATTGTTTCAGGATTGGATACGACTTGGATTCTTGTCCCGTTTTGGAGGTGTATGACGCTTTTCATTGTATCAGGTGATGGCTTGTTAGCAGGTACAGGTGGCTGATCTACCGTTTTTCTATTATTTTCAAAATGATTCTTCTCAACGCAGCCCGCTAAAGCAGCCGAAAACATGATCAGACATAGAATGATAAATCTAAATTTTGTCATGTTAAACTTCCTTTTTAAAAAATTAACTTCACTAAATAGCATGGACACTATTAAAAGCTTTAAAACATGCTAACTAAATAAAGCCACACATTTAAGACGTTGGGGGTTAGCAAAATGTTACCCTCTTTTTTTATAGTCAAAACGTCCAAATATTTACACCCAATAGGCCTAAAGACCCTTTATTTATATATTTCACTTGCTTATTCTATTAATAGACACATAAATCGTACGAAACGGCAAAGCCATTGAAAAATGGTGACGCAAAACTAGAGGGGCTAATGTTTAACGACGATGCTTGCCAGTTACCGAACACGACCAACTCCTGCGATTTATGTTAACCACTAACTGAGGAGGTTTTCATGTGTTGAAAATGTTTATTAAGGGCCGGTATTTTTATCATATATTCCAGCACCGCCACATTGAGCTGCTGCAGCAAGATTGCCTGTGTGAGGATTTAAAAGCGAGGCTAAAGATTAAATCAACCTACCATAATAGTAAGGCTGTTGAACTAGGTTCGTTGATCTAAGGTAACTTTAAAAGAAAATGAAAAAAGCCTAGGACTCCCTAGGCTTTTTATTATGAATTAATGATGATCAGTGTGACATGACAGTGCTGCCATCATCGTGGCCGTCCTTCGTGACTTTCAACGCTCCGACTGCCCCTTTTGTTGCGTGATTGAATTGATGGGTAACAATTGGGTAGCTGTCTTCCTCAGTAACCGTAAATTCAACGACGGCGCCGCCGCTAGCTGGCAGCATGACGGTCTGCATTCCTTCTAGATGGTTTGCCGGATTTCCGTCAAGGTAGACATCATCGAACAGGGTACCGACGACGTGGAAGCTGCTGACTTCATTCGGACCCACGTTCATCACGTAAAATCTCACTTTGTCGCCGACTTTAGCAAGCAGCGGGTGGTCAACTAATGCGCCAACTGTTCCATTTGTATTCATATCGCCATCTTTTAACGCCTTCGTTGAAAAAACAACATATTTAGGTACGCCATTCGTCATATCGTCCATATCGTTGTATTTGTACCATTCATTTTGAACGATAACAAATTCACGGTCGACATCAGAATCGGTTGGATAGCCGTCCTTTGGCTTGACGATAATCGTACCGTGCATCCCGTTAGCGATATGCGCTAGAACCGGTTTCGTTCCGCAGTGGTACATGAACACGCCTGGATTATCAGCTGGATAGCTGAATGAACCGGTTTGGTCCGGCATCACATTGGAAAAGTTTTTAGATGGTGCAGTATGAACGGCATGCATATCCATGCTATGCGGAATGGATGGATCCATATTTTTCATGGTGAAATATATCTTATCCCCTTGATTGACAACAATTACTGGTCCAGGAGCCTCACCGTTAAAAGTCCAGGCTTTATACATTTCCCCTTTTGAAATTTCAATATCGGTGATTTGGGCAGTCATTTCGACATTTACCTCATGCTCGCCAAGGCGATTGATCTTTATCGGAATTGGTTTTTGATTCAGATGTTCATGGGGTTCGATTACTTTGGAAGCTGCGCTAGAATTGGTTTCGGCTTTAACATCCTTTACCATTGAAAGATTAGTTTTCGCACAAGCACTTAACACCATGACAGAAGTGACCATAATTGCTGCAAACTTCGCTATCTTACCCATTAATATCTCCTCCATAAAACCCCTTTTATTTTTGGCTACGCTTTCATTTTACTTCGTGTAATAAATGCCCTAGTGATTTGGGTCACTAGGTATAAGGGGGTTAGTGAACATTTTGTGAACTAGTGAGCAAAGTAATATTAACACCTTGTTTATGTAAAATAGTTCGCCTGTAAACGGGGCATTTTAATAGTAAAAAGGAGGCTTTCCATTGCACAATAGTGGTGACAAAACTAGCGAAGGTTTAAATCAGATTTTAGAGTTTATCAACGCTAAAGGGGATGAAGGTGAGTTAAAGGAAATTGTTGAAAAAACCAATCCATCCTCCGCTCAAAAACAAGATCTTCCCGCTACCCAGGATTAATTTCTGGGTGTTTTTTATTACTAAATGTGGATAAACTGATGCAATTTGTGGGCAGTTTTTCAAAATAAAACCGGAGAGTTTGTGGATATTTTTTATCTGGTTAAATCAAAAGATGGGGAATCTATAAGACTTTGTTGATAACCCTGTGGGTAACGCTAAAGAAACGTTGATAACTAGTAAAAATCTGTGGGTAAAGTCCCGAAATCTGTGGATACTTTATAAATTAGTCATTTTGCACGGGCATAAAGGGAGACTTCCCATTTTAAATTTCTAATCTTCTAAAAATAATCCAATTGACATACAACTAAATACCTAATAAAAGAAGGGAATTGGCCAGGTATAGGTATTATGTGGTATAGACGACTATACATTAATCCGTATATCCTTTAACTATAAGCTGTAAGCGGTATCAGTCATAATACATAGCAATTCCGCTTACAATTAATTGTTCAGCCAAAGGAGGATTTATGAAAAGTAAAACCATTATTATCTCAACTGTCTGTACTGTTTTCTTCGGAACGGCAACTGCTTTTGCCAGTAGTGATGCAGCCATTGTTCCAACGATTGAAAAACAAGAAAAGAAAAGTTCTACCGCATCTGAGAAACCTCACCCAGTTTTCACCTGGAATTCAACCGGCATCCCAGTTTCAGGCGTTCTTCATCCCAGCTCGGCGAAAGGGGCAGGCATGATGACGGCACCGCTTCAGCAAATCGACCAGATTATCAATCAAGCCATTTCGGAAAAAGTCATGCCCGGTGCAGTAGCATTTGTGGCGAGGGGTGGAAAAATCGTAAAGCACACCGCATACGGAAATTCAGCGCAGTACACCGATGGCAAGTTTACCGAAATGGAAAAGCCAATCTCGATGCAAGAGGACACGATTTTCGACCTCGCATCGATTAGTAAAATCTTCACTGCCACAGCGGTAATGGTTTTATATGAAAAAGGATTATTTGCGCTCGATGACCCGGTTGCCAAGTACATCCCGGAATTTGCTGCTAACGGCAAAGAAAACGTCACCATCCGCCAGCTGCTGACACACACATCCGGCTTCGTCTCCTGGATTCCGCTCTATTCGCAAGGGAATTCGCGTGACGAGAGATTGCAGTTAGTTTTCCGGCAGCCATTAAAAAATCCGCCCGGAACTGCCTACGAATATAGCGATTTAAACATGATTACTTTAGGGGCGTTAGTAGAGCGGTTATCCGGCCAGCGTCAGGATGTATTTGTAAAAGAGCAGATCACGGGGCCATTAGGAATGAAGGACACAATGTACAATCCGCCAGCCAAATTGAAAAACCGGATAGCGGCCACAGAATTCCAAGCGACGCCAAACCGCGGTCTTGTTTGGGGCGAGGTTCACGATGAGAATGCCTGGTCGCTTGATGGCGTCGCCGGTCATGCTGGTGTATTCTCAACCGCGGAAGATCTTGCTAAGCTCGCGCATATTTTTCTCAATGATGGAAAGTATGGTGGAAAAAGGATTCTGAAGCCAGAAACAATTAAGCTATTGCTCGAAAATCAAAATGAGAAATTTCCTGATAATGACCACGGACTGGGCTGGGAGCTTGGACAAGGCTGGTATATGGATGCCCTATCCGAAGGAACCTATTCCTTTGGACATACTGGATATACGGGAACATCGATTGTCGTCAGTCCAAACAATAAAACAATCGCGATTCTGCTGACCAACCGTGTTCATCCAAGCAGAAATACCGTCTCGACAAATCAAACTCGGCGATTATTTGCCAGGCAGGTAGCGGACGCAATTCCTGTTTCCATTCCAGGTAAGGATTCCGCTTGGTTTGCAGGCTATGGAGATCAGCTGAATCGTGTCATGGAGGCAGATCTTCATCTGAAAAAAGACGCCAAACTGACGTTTAGTACTTGGTATATGACCGAGTTCGGCTGGGATTTTGGTAACGTGGAAATTTTCGTTAACGGCGCTTGGAAAAAGGTAACAGAGCTCACGGGAACCAGCAATGGCTGGGAGAACAAAGAAGTATCGATCCCGAAAGACGCGGAAAAATTGCGTTTTATGTACAAAACGGATACGGCCACAAATGGCCGCGGCTGGTATGTGCTGAATCCGAAACTCGATTCATCGGCACTGAAGTTTAACAGCAATGAATGGGAGTTAAGGAATTACTAATTTTAACAAATGAAGCGGGCGAATGAACCGTTGAATTTTAGCACGAACGAAAGGTAGTTAAGAGACTACAAAAAATAGAGGAGGAGAAACCATGCGTAAATTTTTCAAAACGTTTATCATTTCATGTTTGGGATTTGCCCTTTTGTTAACGGGAATTCCGCATTCGAGGGCAACGGCGGCTTCAGCAATCAAAGACATAGTGATTGACCTTAACGTTCCGCAAGTGACGAGAGAAGTGAAAGACAAGCAAATTGATTTGAATGCCCTGCATGTTTATGATGATGGCCGTTTTATGTTGGCTTCGGAGAACCTAACCTGGAAGTCTTCTAATAAAAATGTCGCCTCTGTCAAAGATGGCAAGGTTACCTTATCGGGACACAACGGGAAAACATTTATCTCTGTCAGCGACGGCAAGTACAATGACCGAATTTCGATTCAATTCAAAGGTAATCAAGGGGAGATCCTTGTGGGAAAAGAAAAGGGATCACGCTATGACTTAATCGGCAAGGCGATTAAGCAGATGACGATCGAAGAAAAGGTCGGGCAAATGCTGATGCCGGACTTCCGTACATGGAAGGGTCAGAATGTGACGGTAATGAATGATGAAATTGTCCAGCTTGTCAAAAAATATCATCTTGGCGGTGTCATTCTGTTCCGGGAAAACACAGTAACGGCAGCGCAAACCACGAAGCTTGTCAGCGCTTATCAGGATGCAGCCGAGAAAAATGGGCTGTTGATTTCGATTGACCAAGAAGGCGGTATCGTTACACGTTTGCAATCCGGAACCGATTTTCCTGGGAGCATGGCACTTGGAGCATCACGGTCTGAAGAATTGGCTGAAAAAGTTGGCAAGGCAATTGGTGAAGAACTAAATGCCGTTGGGATTAATATGAACTTTGGACCTGTTCTCGATACGAACAATAATCCTGATAATCCGGTCATTGGCGTTCGTTCGTTTGGCGAAAACCCAGACCTCGTGGCAAAACTGGGCAATGCCTATATTAAAGGACTTCATGAAACGGGAACCGCTGCTACGGCAAAGCATTTTCCGGGGCATGGCGATACGGCGACTGATTCCCATTTAGGATTGCCGGAAGTGCCGCATGACATCGACCGTTTGAAAAAGGTGGAATTATACCCATTCCAGCAAGCAATGGATGCTGGAATTGATGCGGTAATGTCGGCACACGTAACCTTCCCGAAAATCGATAATACAAAAGCCATATCGAAAAAGGATGGTACCGAAATTGCTGTACCTGGAACACTTTCCCATAAGGTTTTAACCGGTCTAATGCGCGAAGATATGGGCTTTAAGGGTGTTATTGTGACGGATGCGATGAACATGCAGGCTATCGCCGACCATTTCGGCCCGGTTGATGCAGCGATTCGTGCTGTGAAAGCGGGAACGGATATTGTCTTAATGCCTGTAGGACTTGAACCCGTTGCTAATGGTCTTTACGATGCAGTGAAATCAGGGGATATTTCTGTAGGTAGAATTGACCAGTCCGTTGAGCGAATTTTAACGCTGAAATTAAATCGAGGCATCGTCAAGGCTGAAGTAGAAAAGAGCCTTGATGAAAAGGTTTCTATTGCTGAAAAAGCTTGGAGATCAGCGGAACATTTACAGATTGAAAAAGAAGCAGCGGCTAAATCGATTACACTTGTGAAAAATAGCGGCGTTCTTCCGCTAAAGGCGGCTGCAGACGATAAGATAGTGGTCGTGGGCTCGAGCGCTCCTACCCTTTTAGCTGAGGTTCAAAAACACTACAAAAATGTAACCATGATTAATACGGCAGTGCCGCTTACAGGAGCCAATTTGGCTGCCGCGAAAGCAGCAAAATATATCATTGTTGGAACGAATACTTCTACAGTGAGCGGAAGATTGCCTTCTGCCAGTTTAATGATGCTGGCCAATCAAATGATTGATGAAACGAATGCGGCGGTTATTGGCATAGGTATTCGAAATCCGTATGATATTATGGCCTATCCTAAGGTAGATGCGTATCTGACACAGTACGGAACGAAGGACGTAAGCTTTGAGGCAGCGGTAAACACTATTTTCGGTGTAAATAAACCTACTGCCAAGCTTCCGGTTACGATTTATAACCAGGATGGCAGCGTATTATACGGATTTGACCACGGGTTGGGGTATTGATTTTTCAAAATTGGGGTTTGTTTTTTTGAAATTAAAGTTTTGTCGATTTTTCTCGGGCTTTTGTCGATTTCTAAGAGAGCTATATCGATTTTTAAAGGTTGTTTGTCTATTTTTAAGAGTGTTTTGTCTATTTTTCCAATGGTTTTGTCTAATTAGACATATCCTGGAAAAAATAACACCCGAACTACGAGGAGGAGTACAATGAAAAAGAAATGGCTTACGGGGATTCTTGTGCTGTTGCTGGTCCTTTCCACGGTATCGGCGGCAGTTGCCAAGAATGATAATGACCAAGGAAATAATAATGGCAAGTTCCGTTTAGGGGTTGAGGTGTTATTAAAGGATCGCCTCGATTTAATTAAAGGCAAGCGAGTTGGTTTAATTACCAATCCGACTGGGGTCGATCAGGAGCTTACTAGTATCGTAGATTTGCTGTATAAAAACCCAAATGTCAAGCTGACGGCATTATATGGACCAGAGCATGGTGTCCGCGGCAGTGCTCCAGCCGGCTCGTATGTTGAATCGTATATTGATGAAAAAACAGGCGTTCCGGTATACAGCCTTTATGGAGCTACAAAAAAGCCAACACCTGAAATGTTAAGTAATGTAGATGTATTGTTATTTGATATTCAAGACGTAGGGGCGCGTTTCTACACGTATATTTACACGATGGCATTAGCGATGGAAGCAGCGAAAGAAAATAATATTCCTATTATCGTGCTCGACCGTCCGAACCCAATCAGCGGTGCAAAGGTGGAAGGACCGATTTTAGAAGATAAATATTCTTCATTTGTCGGTGAATATCCGATTCCTGTCCGACACGGGATGACAGTCGGAGAATTAGCAAAGCTATTCAATAAGGAGTTCAAGATTGGCGCCGATTTAACGGTTGTCAAAATGCAAGGCTGGAAACGAAGCATGTATTACGATGACGCTGATTTACAATTCGTCATGCCGTCACCAAACATGCCAACATTAGATACGGCATTAGTTTATCCGGGTGCCTGCTTGATTGAAGGAACCAACGTTTCTGAGGGCCGCGGTACAACAAGACCATTTGAATTAATTGCCGCTCCGTTTATCAATAGCGATGACTTAGCAGCAAAATTGAATTCTTACCATTTACCGGGAGTTACCTTCCGCCCAGCGTCGGTTATCCCGTCAACATCGAAGTTCGTGAACCAGTTAAGCCATGGCGTGCAAATCCATGTCACAAACCGGAATGCATACAAGCCATTTGAAACAGGCCTAACAATTGTCAAAACGATCCATGATATGTATCCGGACAAATTCCAATTTCGGGCCCCGGGTAGCAATGGCATCTCCTTCTTCGATAATCTTGTCGGCAACGGCTCAATCCGTGCCGGAATCGAAGCTGGCAAATCCATCGAACAAATGAAAAAAGAATGGGAGCCAGGACTGAAGAAATTCATGGACGTCCGAGAGAAGTATTTACTATATTAATCGCAGCTATGAGAGGCCTTCTAAATAGGAGGTCTCTTTTTTTGAAAAATTAACCTGAAATACTGGCCGTAAAATGAATTTGGCGAGATAAATCATCAGTTTGGCGAGAAACTCCCTCGGTTTGGCGGAAATAATTCAATCAAGTCCCCCAGCAGCATTCACCTGAAATATGACTTTTGTCACCTCATTTTGATGACATTGCTTACTAAAAATCCCCACCTCCAGAGCTTACAATGAAATCAAGTAATCAGGAGGTGTTCAAGAAAATGAACAAAATTGTAAGCTTAACAAACGTGACAAAGTCATTTCAACATAAAACAGCGGTTAATGATGTATCTTTCACGATTGGAAAAGGAGAAGTCGTGGCGATTCTTGGGCCGAATGGGGCCGGGAAAACAACTACCATTTCAATGATCTTAGGACTGCTCAAACCAACGGCAGGCGAGGTCCAACTATTTGACCATCAGCCGCATGAAAAACAAGTCCGTGAAAAAATCGGCACGATGCTCCAGGAAGTTAGCGTCATGCCCGGCTTGAAGGTGCGCGAAATCCTTGAGTTAATTAGAAGCTACTACCCAAAACCGCTCCCCATCCAACAACTCATCGAACTTACAGGACTAACCGAGCAGGATATGAAAACCATGGCGGAAAAATTATCAGGCGGACAAAAGCGCAGGCTCAGCTTTGCCCTTGCACTCGCTGGAAATCCAGAGCTGATCATCTTTGATGAACCAACCGTCGGTATGGACATCACATCAAGGAACCGCTTTTGGGAAACAATCCATCATCTCGCCGAACAGGGAAAAACGATTATTTTCTCCACCCATTATCTGCAGGAAGCAGATGATGCCGCAGGCAGAATCTTATTGTTTAAAGACGGTGCCATCGTTGCTGACGGAACGCCTTCACAAATCAAGGCAAGAATTTCGAAGCAGTCCGTTTCCTTTATCGTCGACCCGGAATTGCCGCTTGAAAAACTGTTTCTCCACAGTGAAATTGATGATATCTACAGAAAAAACAACCGGGTTTACATCCAATCCTCAAATACCGACCGAGTATTGGAGCTGCTTTTTCAAGAAAAAATCGGTGCACGGGACATCCAAATTGAACGCGGCAAGCTAGAGGAAGCATTCGAACAGCTGACTAGCGGCGCGAAGGAGGCTATATAAATGAAAATATTTCAAATGCAGTGTAAATACGAAATTATCCGGATACTAAGGAATCGCTATTTTGTCTTTTGGTCGCTTGTGATGCCGATTCTTTTCTATTATATTTTCACCAATGTGGTGAACACGAATGCGCCGGATAAGGCGGAGTGGCAGGCACATTATCTGATGTCGATGACGGTGTTCAGTGTGATGGGCTCGTCGATGATGACGCTCGGAATCCGCATGGTTCAGGAACGCTCCCAAGGCTGGTCGACGTTCATCCGCATCACGCCGCTGTCCGATACGGTCTATTTTGCAGCACAAATGATTGGCCAAAGTGTGATTCATCTGCTTTCCATCATTATCATTTTTATCGCCGGCGCCCTCATCAACGGGGTATCGCTCACCGCATTAGAATGGACCTTGAGCGGTTTATGGATTTTACTCGGCTCACTGCCATTCCTCGCCATCGGCACCTTAGTCGGATCTATGAAAAAAGTAGAAACAGCCGCAGGCGTCAGCAATGTAATTTACATGGTGCTTGCAATAGCAGGCGGCTTGTGGATGCCGCTTGAGATTATGCCAAAAGTCATGCAATCAATTGGAAAATGGCTGCCGTCGTACAATTTTGGCAATGGGGCCTGGGAGATTATCCGCGGCAACATGCCGGATTGGAGAAATATTCTGATTTTAATCGCCTATTTAGCCTTGTTTATGCTACTATCGAAGTATATTAGACGAAAACAAGAAGCGGTGTGATCAGGTTGAAAAAGTCGTTTAGCATTTTCCCAAGCCAATTTGGCTTCTTTCCCTATATCTTTCTCGTATATATCGGGTACCCTGTCTTTTCCCTTTTGAAGGAAACAGGAGCGAAGCAGATGATTGGCTATGGGATGGTGCTGCTATTTTTGGTAACGTATCGCCAACTTTATTTTTCAATGGGAAAAAGAAAATTCACTTACTGGTTAGCGGTTCAACTAACAATCGTGTTTATCTTTAGCATGTTGTATCACTTAAACTACATGTTTTTAGGCTTTTTTCCGGCGAATTTCATCGGCTGGTATAATGATCAAAAGGTATTCAAACGCGGCTTTCTCAGCCTGACGTTTGTGCAAATTTTTCCATTCATTTTTTATATTTGGAAGACAAAGACCTTTTTCACGCCGTCCGAACTTCTTTATTATGTTCCGTTTCTCATCATTATGCTAATCTCACCATTTGGAATTCGCTCGTTGAACCGGCGGATGGAACTGGAAAAGGAACTTGATCAGGCGAATAAGCAAATTGAGGAATTGGTGAAGCGCGAAGAGCGGGTACGGATTGCTCGCGACCTCCATGACACGCTCGGCCATACCTTGTCGCTATTGACGTTAAAAAGTCAGCTTGTCCAACGATTGACTGCGATTGACCCGGAACGAGCCCGCCTTGAAGCAAAGGAGATGGAAGTGACTTCCCGCGCCGCACTTAAGCAGGTGCGCGAACTCGTGACAGACATGCGTGCGGCAACCATTGCCGAAGAACTCCTTCAGGTTCAGCAAATTTTACGGGCAGCGAGAATTACCTATCAGTACGATGGTGATATTGATTTTTCGAGGATTTCACCGTTTGCCCAGAATATTGTTGGCATGTGTCTACGCGAGGCTGCAACGAATGTCGTCAAGCATAGCCGCGCCGCACACTGCTCGATTTCAATCAAGCTTTTATCCGATAAAATGAACATAGTTGTTCGCGATGATGGGATGGGCGTTACTAAAGCTAAGCCTTTTGGGAATGGTTTGCGGGGGATGGAAGAGAGACTGGCGCTCGTAGACGGGGGACTTGGTCTTAAAAATCAGAATGGTGCTGTGTTAGAAATGAATGTGCCGATTATTAAAAAAGCTGGGGGTGCCGCGGTATGATTCGCTTGTTTATTGCGGAGGACCAACGAATGTTATTAGGGGCGCTTGGCTCCCTCCTAGATTTAGAGGCAGACATGAAGGTCATCGGCCAAGCGATGAACGGAGAAGAGGCGCTTGCATCGATTCTTGCGCTCGAGCCCGATGTCTGCTTGATGGATATTGAAATGCCTGTTTTGAACGGGCTCGAGGTAGCAGAGGAACTCGCGCGCCGCCGAGCTCCCAGCAAGGTCATTATCTTAACTACGTTTGCTCGGCCGGGATACTTTGAACGCGCCGTAAAAATCGGTGTCCACGGGTACTTACTGAAGGATGGCGAGATCGATGAGCTCGCTGATGCGATTCGCAAGGTGATGGCAGGAAAACGGGTATTCAGCCCCGAGTTAACCTTTGAGGTCATCCGCGAGGAAAATCCGCTGACGCCGAAAGAACAAGAGATTTTGAGATTAGCAGCCTTAGGGAAAACAACCAAGGAAATCACTTCGGAGCTCTACCTTTCATCCGGCACCGTCCGTAACTATATCTCTGAAATTATCCACAAGCTAGATGCTAAAAATAGAACCGAAGCCGCCAGCATTGCCGGGAAAAAAGGCTGGATCTAGCGGTGCAAAAGGTACCTTTTAATAGGTGCCTTTTTATTTTTCCTGCCGGCCTCATATTATCCCTTTCTCGGTCACAAAAACCAATAATAGTGCCGGTAGAACGATTTTTTCCCCGTTCTCGGTCACAAAAAACAATAATTATACCCGCAGAGCAAGATTTTCCCCTTATCCAGTCATAAATAATCTTCCCTTTCCTCAAAAACCAGACTTCTGAAAAACTTCCCATTAACCGCCCTTTCTAATGTGGACAACCTTCCACAAGATACTTTTATGAATAAATTAATACAAGCCACGACATTGGATGAAGAAATCCGTTTAAAGCTAAGTACTTATTTTTGGAGTGTAATGAAGGAGGAATAATTTAAAGTGAGAATTTTGATCGTTGGCACAGGCTACGTGGGTACGACGACGGGCCTTGTTTTTTGCGAAATGGGTCACCAAGTTACAGGGCTAGACCTAGACGAAAACAAAATTAAAGCTTTACAAGCTGGCAAACTACATTTCTACGAGCCTGGCCTCGACGAGCTGCTCAGCAAGCATGTTACTGCCCAACATATTGAATTTACAAAAAAGACAAAAAAGGCTGTTAAAGAGAATGATATTATCTTCATTTGTGTCGGCACACCCCAGGGAGCGGATGGAAGTGCAGACCTCACTTATGTTAAAAATGTCGCCCATTCGATCGGCAAATATATGAACAAATATAAAATTATCGTCACGAAAAGCACGGTGCCAGTAGGTACGGCAGAATTGGTAACGAAATGGATCAAGGAAGGTCAAGAAGAGCAAGTCCCATTCGATGTCGTTTCCAACCCGGAGTTTCTACGCGAGGGCTCCGCTCTTCAGGATGCCCTCAATCCTGACCGGATTGTCATCGGCTCAACGAGTGAAACAGCAAGAGCCATTATTAGAGAAATGTATAGAGGCTTCCACTGTCCAATCGTCGAAACCAATCCTAATGCCTCCGAAATGATCAAGTATGCCGCCAATTCCTTCCTAGCAATGAAAATTTCTTTTATTAACGAGTTAGCTAGATTGTGTGACGGGTTAAGCATAAATATCAATGATGTTTCAACGGGAATTGGGCTTGATACTCGGATTGGACCGCAGTTCCTCCGAGCAGGTATGGGATACGGCGGCTCCTGTTTTCCAAAAGACGTCAACGCATTGATCCAAATAGCAAAGGAAAGTGGTCAGCCGCTATCCATCTTAGAAAGCGTTGTCCAAGTCAACGAGGAACAGACCATTTTTTTTATTGAAAAAATAAAGCAAACACTTGGCGGGAATTTGCTGAATAAGAAGATTGCTGTCCTCGGCTTATCGTTTAAAGCGAACACAGACGATACAAGGGAATCGCCGAGTCTTCATTTAATTGACCGTCTGTTAGCAGAACAGGTGCAGGTGAGGGTGCATGATCCAGTAGTAAAAATAGCTGCAGGGCCGTCTATCGTGCAATTTCAAAAAGTAGAGGAAACTGTTGCCGGCGCAGATGCGCTTGTTATCGGCACTGACTGGGATGAGTATAAGAATCTTGACTGGGTAAGAATAAAGCAGCTTATGAATCAACCGATCCTTTTTGATGGTCGTAATATGTTGGATAAAAGGAAGATAGAGAATTTAGGATTCCATTATTGGGGAATTGCTAATCATTAGGGCATTAAGAAAAAGAGCATCATCCATATTGATGCTCTTTTTCGCCCATAGATCTATTAAAAACATCCTTACGTTTGTGGAAAGCGATGCTTTTAATCAAGCAACATTGGTGGAAAATAATCATATGTTATCAATGACCTTATTTAGGCAGGATGGTTGAACAAATGAAGGCAATTGTTTTTTTGGGATGTAACAACTTCGGCACTAGTAAAGAAGCGCTAACGATAGCGAAAGAAATGGGATACTTCATTGTTTTGTTAACAAACAAGAGGAAGATAAATAAACAGAAATTTCCTGATGTGGATCTTTGTATCTTTTTCAAGGACATTTTAGATGAAACAAAGGTTATAGACGAACTGACCAATATAAAGAAAGACGGAAAACAAATATGTGCATGTATTAGTTTTATTGACCCATATGTTTCTTATGCCGCAAAGCTATCTGAACATCTAGGATTGGTAAAGCTGTCGGCAGACTCACTTTATATGATGGAAAATAAAATAAGGTTCAGAGAAAAATTAAGGGGCCTTTCCAGTTCCCCTTTTTATGTAGTCTTTAATCATGATATACCTGTTGACCAGTTTGTACAGAAGTACAAATCATTTTTACCATTGATATTGAAACCGCCAGCTTCAAATGGCTCAAAGAATGTATTATTAGTTGATACAACAGAGAAGTTTAAGGCAGGAATAACATTTTTACAAAAAAGGTACCCAGGACGCTGGGTATTAGTAGAAGAATATTTAGCAGGACCTCAGTTTCTAATTGAGATCATTGTACACAGCAATGAAATGACAGTTGTCGGAGTCATTGAGCAGGAAATCACTAATAACGAAAGATTTATCGTGACTGGTTATCAATATCCGGCAATGTTAAACAGTGAAGACTATAAGAACCTCGTTGATTCAATCACAAGTATTGTTGATCAAATAGGACTTTCAAATGGCTCGTGTCATTTAGAGATGAGAAATGTACAAGGAAATTGGAAACTAGTAGAGATCAATCCAAGAATGTCTGGTGGAGCGATGAACCAAATCATTGAGGAAGGAACAGGAATTAACCTCATTAAAGAAATAGTAAGAATGGCTCTTGGTGAGCAACCTTTATTAATTGAAACACGAAAACAACATGTTTACGCCATATATTTAACGATTAGCTCTCAAGGTAAACTTCTCAAAGTAACGGGTGTGGATCAAGCTTTGAGGCATAAAGGTGTAAAATACGTTCATATCAAGCCTAAGGAAGGAAATATTTTAATCGTCCCCTACTCTATGGGCAATCGCTATGCATGCGTCATTGCAGCCTCGGAATCTCCAGAAATAGCAAAATCCATCGCAATAGCCGCTGCACAGGAAATAAAGTTTTATTTGGAACCATTTTAAGCGATAAATAAATGGGTGAATTGTCCAAGCGTGAATTTCTTTACAATTCGCACACTCTCCTTGAACGATAAATATCATATTAAAAAGGACAGATACAGGGAGCTGTCAGTGAAATTGAGTAATGAGAAGAGTTGTAAACACGGTATATGTGAAGCGCTTTTTGAATTGAAATCATTACAAGACTTTTTAACCGAATCCTCGACCAAATACTCTGGAAAATTGCTTGCTAAATTAGTAGGAGTAGATACCATTCCTTTCATCTTAATGACCAAAGATGGATTATTTTCACATAGTGGTGAGGTGATCAATCATAAAAACGGAAAGGCAGAGTCCTTTACATCGAATTATTTTCGAATCGAGTCGATTGAAAAAGAAGGATGCCATGCAACGATTTCATTACTTCATCCTCTAGATATACATGGCGATCCTCCACATTCACCTTGTGATGTCATAATATTAAAGAAAACAACTAATTGTATAGAAATTGATTTATTAAGTATATGTGCCATTCAAACCGTAGATATTGAATTACTCAAAAGGGAAATTATTATTGAGCCAAAATGGTAATGCCACACCCTTTGCCCTAGGTTTTTTTGGGGCATTTTTTTTTGGAAAAGTACGGAGCTACGCTGAAAGCATGGATTGCTCGTCCAAACTTCTCAAATATAAATAAAACTGAACTTCTGTCCGTATCAAAGGGATGACTAATTGAATGTAATGTATAAGGTTGTACTGATAAGATGAAGGAGGTTATTCAATGACGTTGATAGGAATGTTACATCATCGTAAAGACCCAAGAACTGTCATTAAATCTTATGCTTATGCAGCGGTTGCTAAAGCAGAAGGAGCGAAGTTTGTCTATTTTTCGCCTGGAACTGTGAATTTTGTTAACAGTTCCATTAGAGGTCAAGTGTATGAAAACGGCAAGTGGGTGGAGAGAATAATGCCGTTCCCAGATGTCATCTACAATACAGGGAGTCCTGAAAAACTTGCCAAGTCTAGGAACATTATTCAAAGATTAAAAGAAAAAATCCCCTTTACCACTCATTCAATTGGTAATAAATGGAATGTTAATGAGCGGTTAAAAGAAGCGAAAGAATTCTCAAACTATCTAATTCCGACAGAAATTGTAAAAGATATGGGGCATTTCTTTAAATTTGTAACTGCATTTGAAAGGGTTGTATTTAAACCGATTGATGGTAGAAAGGGTAAAGGAATCTTTTTCATTTCCAAAAGTGATAATGGCTTTCTCGTTAAGAAGGACTCCGAAAGTATTTCCTACTCGAAACAACAACTGAACGATCTTATCGCATCAAAGCTTTCAACAGGAACCTTTATTATTCAACCCTATATCCAATCCACCACCAAATCAGGCCAAGTGTTTGATTTCAGACTCCATGTTCAAAAAAATGGCGAAGGAAAATGGGTGATCACTACGATCTATCCGCGAGTTGCTCCGATGGGTTCGATAATTGCCAATATAAACAATGGCGGATTCACAAATTATTTAGATCCCTTTTTACAACAAGAATTTAAAGAAGAAGCATTTAATATTAAAAGAAGGCTAGAGCATTTTTCCTTATCATTGGCCAAGCATTTGGATGAGCTTCAAATGATGCACTTCGGTGAAGTCATTGATGAAATCGGTGTAGATGTGGGATTAGATGAAAATTCTAAAATATGGATTTATGAGGTGAATTGGCGGCCAGGTTGTCCACCCGCTTTTTATTTGGAGTTAGATGTTGTCATCAATACGATCAGATATGCCATGTTCCTTGCCAAAAACCAAACTACCATTACAACTACTATAGAAACATTAAAGCAGGAAAAAATGGAAGGAAATAAAAAACCCCCAATTATCGCCATAACAGGGAGTGCCGGTAAAACAACGACGAAAGCCTTCCTTGCATCGATTTTATCAAAGAAATGGAATATATTTGAATCAAAGGATTATTGGAACACAACCGAGCATACGAAAAAACATGCGGCGGAAATCAAACCAACCCATGAAGCAATTGTATTAGAGTATGGAATGGCGTATCCCGGTGTCATTACAGAACATTGCAGCATCATCCAGCCTAATATTAGTATTGTGACAAATATCGGCCTTGCCCATGTAGGAAATTTTAATGGTGATATTACAAAAGTTGCCCATGCAAAATCAGAATTAATCCATGGGATGGACCAAAACGGAGTTCTTTTCCTAAACAAGGATGATCCTAATTCCACCTTTTTAGAGACCGAAAATTTCAAGGGGAAGATTATCACAATTGGAGTAAATTCAGCAGCCGACTACAGAGCTTATGATGTTAAATATGAAGAAACTGGAATGAATTTCAAGATGAAGCTCGGGGGACAGGAGATATCACTTTTCATCCCTATTTTAGGGGAGCATCACATTTACAATGCTCTAAATGCGATTGCAGTTGCAGATTACTTAGGGTTCACGCCAATGGAAATAAAATTGGGACTGCTATTTAAAAAACCACCAAGAAGACTGACGATCTATAACTGCCGTGACAATATTACACTGATAGATGATACCGTTCACTCCCACCCACAAGGGGTAAAAGCTGCCATTGATGTACTTTCAAATATTGGAAAAAACAGGAAAATAGCGATTATTGGACAAATGAGGGAATTAGGAGACTTAAGAGAGGAAGAATATCGTAAAGTCGGAGAATACATTTTTGAAAAAGAAATTGATCTTTTCATCACATACGGCTTTCGGACAGAAGAAATGGGAAAACAGGCAAAAGTAAAAGGTTTCCCTGCTAAAAACATTTACCATTTCACCAACAAGGACGAATTAAATGCTTTGTTAGTAAAGATTATTAAGAAAGATGATACCATTTTAGTCAAAGGAGCCAGTAAAACGAATATGTTTGATATCGTGAAATTTATTGATCAAACGTTTAAATAATTCTAAAGCTAGTAATCTACATTTAATGAACTCTACCCAAGACAGGGACGTCGGCACATTACCGGCGTCCCTGTCTTCGATTAGAACACATTCGCGTATTTCCACATTATTCATCCACCAGATGAAATGTAATCTCGTTTGCAGCATCTTTTGCCAGTTTCTTAGCCTCTACTAAACTTGCCCCTTTAGCAATCACATAGGCATATCGATGTCCCATCGATAATGGGGGAATTAATTTTGTTCCTTTTTTGGGTTTCACATAAACTTCAACCACTCCAGGGGATTTACTAGCTCTGTTCTTCCCGGTGACTTTTTCCAATTCGCCCTTCTTAGAAACAATGAGGTACTGGGTAAATACATAATGCTTATATCTTGGTTTTACAGAGGGCTGTTCACCTAAATATAGTTGGAGTGTTTCTTCCACCAAGCTAAACCCGAAGGCTGCATGAAGCATTTGGTTCATGGCACCGCCGGATATCCTTGGATTGATTTCAATGAGCTTCCAGCCGTTTTTCGTATGGCGTAATTCAAGGTGAAGGGCACCGTTCTTAATGCTGAACTCTGAGACGATAGAATTTAGAACCGCCTCAATTCCAGCCTTTATATAATAGGGGACTTTCGCAAGCACACCATAGCCTGTAATAATAAATCTTTTCCCCTTCGTTATTTCCTGTTCAATGACCCCGATCATATGGATTTTGTTGTTGTATACGAGCGCCTCGACTAGATATTGATTTCCGTCGATATATTCTTCCACAATAATCGATTCTTCGGGATTTCTTTCTTGAAATCTTCTAATATGTTTTTCCAACTGTTCTTGATCCGCAGCCAGCACTACATCTTTGGAGCCTGTCGACTTTGGAGACTTTACCATTACTGGGAAATCAATCTGTGAACTCATTTTTTCTAGAGAAACCGATTCACCCGGTTTGATGACCAAAAACTTAGGAGTATACGGTTGATTTTGCAAGTATACCCTAGTTTCTTCTTTATCCTCCATGATTTTAATTGCTTTGGCTGATGTATAACTCTGACAAAATTCATCACAAAGTACGGAAGCTATATGGACATATGAATCGATAAAACTAACTATGGTTTTAATATCCAACCCCCTAGTGAGGAGGTTGCTAATTTCCTCTTTCATTTTCGATTGGTCATTCGTATCAATAAAAATCATTTCATGTACATCGGTGTACTCTGCTCGTTGTTGTAATTGCTTTTCGTTATTTGTGAAAACAACTGTGAAGTAACCTAGTTGTTCTGCCGCTTTAATCGCCTCTCTGCTGGATCCAGATTTATTTGTACCGATAAAAACAATCGTTTTCAAACGCTCCACTCCCTATAAATAAACTTCATTAGTACAACTCGTTATATAAATATGAATTAAACCGTTTTTTGTATGGTTATGTATCCTGTAAAATGAGTTAGCAGAAAACAATCTTCTAAAAGGACACCAATATTAATCCATATCGTACAAGCATTTTGAGAACGAGCACATATGATGTGAAGGAGAAAGGAGTGTGACAGTGAAATGAAGCCCTTATCGGTCGAGTGTATTAGAACTATCCTTTCCGGTGACTTGATTCAAGGGTCTGATGATGTGATTGTTCATTTTGGCGCATACAGGCTTAAACAAATAAAGAACCAAAATACGATTCTTTTTTTAAGGAATAACGTTGTTAATTTAAAAAAACTAGTGGAATATTTCCCTGTAGTGCTGGTAACAGATCAAACAATTAGCAGAGGTGTGCTATATAAGAATTTAACCATCATAAAGGTCATGGACGTGGAGGAAGCCTATTGGAAATTTGTAAATTACTACCGAAGCCTTTTTCAAATTCCCGTTGTAGCTATTACAGGGACAGCAGGAAAAACAACGACAAAAGCCATGATAAGTCATATTCTTTCAGCTGAAAAAACAATTACAGCAACAAATAGTACCAATAATTCTCGAACAGCTCACCTACAGTATCTCCTTAGCATTGATGATGACACTGAAGCAGCTGTTTTCGAAACAGCAGTTGGTGCACCTGGAGACGTGCTAAAGGCAGGGGAGTATTTTAAACCGACAATCGGGATTATTACAAACATAGGTGCACACCACTTGAATTATTGCAAAACGCTAGAAGGCTATATCCAGGCAAAAGGAGAAATGGCAAAAATACTTGATCATTCAAGTGTACTTATTATTAATTCGGAAGATCATAACACGAAAAAAATAGATTTATCAAATTATCTTGGACGGATTATAAAAGTTGGCATCGATCCATCCTGCCACTTTAAAGCAGATGATATTAAATATTGTAAAGATGGGATGCAATTCTGTGTCCTACACGAGGAGAAATATTACTCTGTTTTCGTTCCAGGTTATGGTGAACATCAAGTTTATAATGCACTAGCCGCTATTGCCGCTGTCCATGAAATAGGAATTGATCTCCCAGTAGCTGCAGATCGATTGAAAACATATAAAAATCTAAATAAGCATCTCCAAGTGTATGAAGGGTTAAATGGCTCTACGATTCTTGATGACACATGGAGCATGACAACAACTTCATTAGAAGCCGCTTTAAAAGTGTTAAGTGAAGTTGGAGAAACGAAAAAAAGAGTGGCTATTTTAGGAACTATCACTGACTTAGGATCATGGGGGTACGCTATTCATGAACAAGCGGGGGAAATCATTTGCAAAATAGGTGTGGATATTCTGATAACTATAGGGTACCACGCCAGTATAATGGCTGATCAAGCATTGGAAAGCGGCTTGAACGCACAGGTCTATACCTTTAGCAATAATCCTTTGGCCTATGATCTTTTAACAAAAATCGTAGACGAAAATACAATAATACTAATTAAAGGAGATATGTATAGCAAACCTATGATAGAATTGGCATCCCAATTACGGAAAAAGCATTAGCTTTCCTTAACATGTGGCGGTAAAGTGGGGAGTTTTTGATTTCATAAGGAATATGGACCTTAATAACGTACAAACAGAATGTCATACTCTGTTGCATTGAATATATTATTATATCCTGATAAAAAGGTGGGATCATAAATGGGTTACGTTTGTCCTTGTGAGGTCCTTGTTAATGCAGTATCGGAAAATAAAAATGTTAAGTTTTTAAGCTCAATTGGAGCATGTAGAGGTAACTTGACTTACTTAGCTGATGTTAGTGCCGCTTCTCTTGAGACTTCGACACTTTCATTCGCATTCGAAAACACGGACTATCCTAACTTTTTCAATTTCTTATTTACTGCAAATACAATTACTTCTATAGCCTGTATGCGGGAAGGTGGAAATTGTGTAGTAACTGTTAAAGGAACGGGAACAGTTAGCAAATTGCCCTTTCCTCCATTTCCTCTTCTTTTTGAAGCGGTATTTACGGATCAAGCTTCTCCAGAAGGGGATGATATTGTACAATCGATTGTCTTAACTGATTTCTTTGAGCAAAAGGGTGCAGCATCTGTACCTCAAGGCACGATTATTGCACGTGGATGCCAGGAAGTAAAATAGCTAGAAAACTCTCGGCGATCCATTCCGGGAGTTTTTGTTATTTCCTTTATTTTAAGTTTCCAAAATATCCGGAAAAAATATTAATTGTTAAGAGGAAAATAACGGGGAGATGGGAACTTTGAAGGCCAGTAGTGGGCGAATCGGTCAATATAAAATATTAAAAACAGTAGGAAGCTTATGTAAACATCTATTGGAAACGGAATTACTCTCAGAGGCTTCATTATTCAAATTTTTAGGAAAGTATAAGACAATTGTCATTAAACCTGTTTTTGGTCCAGATGAGATTTTTATTTCCCATGAAAATGCCAAGTTCGAAATACGATCCGGAGCAAAAATAACCACAGTTATGAACAAAGAGGAAATTTATCCACATCTCATTTGCAATGAAATAACACAGAATTATTATATTATTCAACCAAGATGGATAAATTCAGGGTTTATTAAAAGCCACTTCCAATCCTTTATTACTGTTCACCGGAAATCTGCCTCATCTGAGTGGTATTTAAAATCCAAAGCTGAGAAATATAGCTCTGTATTCGGAAGGTTTTTTTATAAGTTGTTTCTTCAAAAGATAAAAAAACTATCTATTGTTGTAGCGAAAAAACTTGGTGAATCCTTCCCTGGGTGTAATTCCATTGTGATTGACATTGGATATAATCAAAAAGGTAACATATGGATTCAAGATACAGCCCTGCATTTTCCTAAAAGTAAATGGAGCCAATATCTTATACTTACCGATAAGAGTACGCTTGATACCTATTTGCCGGATACGGATTTATTCAGTCAAGTCACTTTTAATGACTTTCTTAACAGATATCATAAAGTAATCATTAAGCCTTGTTTCGGGAAAGAAGGCTTAGGCATCGTTCAAATTTCTTCAAACAATCACCTTTCTTATGAAATTCACACAGGCAGAAAGAAATTCACGAAATCGAGCCTTGAAGAAACATATCAATTTATTGAAGAACATTATCTTTCTAAGAAATATTATCTTGTCCAACAAAAAATAAATTTAGCAATGATAAACGACTGTCCAATGGATGTAAGAGTGATCGCGCAAAAGGTTGATTCTAACTGGAAAATAACCGGAAAAATCGTTAAAGTCGCTGAAAATGATTTCTTTATTACCAATGTAGCCCAGAAGCTCCTATCACTAGAAGATGCTATTAGGTACTTGAACATTTCCAATCTAAATAACGATACGCTTGAATCAAAAATTGACGAGATTTGTATCTCTGCTGCGGGGCAGCTTGAAGCGGATATGAAAGAGATCAATATGATTGGCTTTGACATTGGGATTACAGATCAAGGGAATTTATGGATTATTGAAGGAAATTATAACCCTAACCTCTCGATGTTTTATATGCTTGAGGATAAAAAGATTTATATGAAAATGTTGAAAGCTAAAAGAAAATAAACGAATCTTGTACCATGATTAGGGTTAAGTAAGTGTACATTTGTTCATTAATCATTGTGATATTATTTATAACTTGGGTGGTGATCAAGCACATCGATAATTGTACATATTGGTAAGCCTTATTTTAAATTTCTTGGAATTGTACAGGAACAAAAGCAGCAAATAGGCATAAATAAATACAGTGACGTTTGGTTTGATATGGGAGTGAAATGTTATGAAGACTCCATGGATAAACTACGAAAAGATGCACCAAATAACTGTAAAACAAAATGCTCACTATTTTCAGCATATTTATCGGAAAAGTACAGAAGAGTCTAATGATATTAGCGATTCTGATACTGAACCAAGCAGTGTTGATACAGTTGAGACATATACGGATGCTGAACTTGTTTCCCAGGTTGATGAGGATTTTGTAGCTGATCATGTTATTGAAAGAAATGATTCCACTGAATTTGAGGATGTTTTACAAACTGACCATGCCGATGAAACGAATGTTGAGCCCCAAAGCGATTCTGCTATTGAATCTGTGCATCCTTCTGAATCCAATTCTGAAAAGGATGAAAGAAATCATACAACTGGCACATATGATCTCAGTGAATTATCGGATTATCCGGATACTGAGATTGTTTCTCAGGATGAGGATTCTCTAGCTGATCATGTTATTGATAGAAACGATTCCACTGAATTTGAGGATGTTTTACAAACTAACCATCCCGATGAAACGAATGTTGAGCCCCAAAGCGATTCTGCTATTGAATCTGTGCATCCTTCTGAATCCAATTCTGAAAAGGATGAAAGAACTCTTACAAATGGCACTTATGATCTCAGTGAATTATCTGATTATACGGATACTGAGC
>NZ_BCVP01000020.1 GCF_001591805.1 Neobacillus novalis NBRC 102450
CCTCAAAGCGATTCAGCTTTTGAACCGGCAGATAATTCTGAATCCAACTTTGAGGTTGAGATAAATGATATTCATTACACAGAGGATGATTATGAAACCAATCCCACCGATTATTCAAATGGGTTATATAAGTGTGGAAATATTTGTTCTATGACTACAAAAACCCCATTCTCTACTTCTGTGGAAATTAACGATTTTCTTCATCCTCCTATTATTGGCGGTTCAGTTCAAAACACATCTGGATTTCTTGATCTAAACAATAAACAAGTCCCTGAACTAAATACAATACTATTCAATACGACAACCCATTATCCTGAACAGCCTCATTGCCGTTTAGTTTGTTCTAAAATTCATGAAAGTATATTTTTAACAACAGCCACTGATCAGCTTTATGATACTAAAAATAATATTATACAAAATAAAGCAGTTGCGAATCTCCTACATGACTCGTCAGCTACGATTCCAGAAAAGTCAGATCATACATCAGATTCTTCTCTTCATTTCATAAATATTAGAGTTCCAGTCGAAATAGGAGAATACGAGATTGAAATTCTTTTGGAAGAAAATGTAGTATTCGAAGAAGAGATTATGAGGATTAAAGAAATCTCAAAAGAGGTCGTACTGACAGACTACAAATTCGAACCCACTCAAATAAACCAGGCATTAAGTAACGGGGCATGTAAAGCACTAAAAGGAAATTTATTTATCGAAGGATATGTCCAGCAACATATTGAGTATACTGCAGGAGAGTCCATACAAAAAGAGCCAATAACAAATTTTTATCATTTACATCAAAAAATTGTATTAAATTTAATCGTTCAGCTACATCAAGTTCAACGAGTTCAAATTAAAAGTGTGGGTACTACGATCTAGAAGATAACTTAACTTTGTACAATAAGGTCAGCCAGAAATTTACTGGTTGGCCGTTTTCTATTTAGAATTAACTGGGATTATTTTTAAAAAAATTTACTATTTCTAAAAAATAAGACAAGCACCTACGACACTAACCCAAGCTCTCTACTTCACGCTACATATAGTATTAATGTAGAGTTTAAAAAACTCAAAAAAATAATTAGGAGATGATTTTTTATGGCTGATCAGCCTTGTCCAGTCACTTCGGTGGAACAAGTACCATTAACCATTTTACCTACCGCATTGGAAGAAACTACGGTTACACCAACTATTAAAGTTCCGGTTGTACTTGCAGAGCCAACGCTGCAGATCGTAGTAGAAGCAACTATTCCACTTGCCCCGGCAGCAACTGAGATAAAAAGAGTAACAAAAAATGTCTTTTTAGACCAAGTAAAGCTTGTACCTGTCGCATTTACTCCTATTACTGGCACTGACTTTTTCACTGTTACAAGAGCTAAATTATTTGTAGCGGGACATATTCGTAAAGATATTGAATATGCTACAGCTGCTTGTAATGCACCTCTTGAA
This sequence comes from Neobacillus novalis NBRC 102450, assembly GCF_001591805.1. GTDB lineage: Bacteria > Bacillota > Bacilli > Bacillales > Cytobacillaceae > Neobacillus > Neobacillus novalis. The sequence continues at coordinate 1,441 of NZ_BCVP01000020.1, forward strand.
GATAGAATTGCCAATGTCCCGTTTTCAGGTTTTGCTGATCTAACAACATTTATTACTCCACCAGTTATTGGGATTTCTGCAGAAAGCAAAGCTGCTTTCCTTAATGAAACAAATGGACTAGTTCCACGCTTGGATAAGTTTTTCTTCCAAAATCTAGTCAAATATAACGAACAACCATTCGGTGAGTTAGTAACTGCCAATATGTTTGAACTTGATTTTTCATCAACGATCCCAACCCCTGAAGGAACGTTTGACACAATCACTGAAAAAATTGTTCTCGACCTTACTGTAAAAGTATTACAAACACAACAATTGCTTATTGCTGCTACACGAGTTATTGCTGTTCCTCCTCCTGGTACTGTTGGTTAAGAAGATTTAATATTAAGGTTGGAAATAAACGCGTTATCGTATGAAAGGTCAGCCGGAAATTTCTGGTTGATCTTTTTTATATGGCTTTTATTGAGATTTGGAGGATAACTGGTTTATTTACATAAGAATAATTAATTTAATAATGATACCTGTCCATAAGGCACTTACCCAAACTCCCTAATTCATGTTGCATATTGTATTAATGTAGGCATTGAAAGAACAAAAAATAATGAGGGGATGATTTTTACATGGCCGATCAGCCTTGTCCTGTACCTTCGACGGAACAAATACCATTAACCGTTGAACCCACCACAATAATTTCCCAAGCAACTACATCAACTATTAAAGTTCCAGTTGTACTAGCTGAGCCAACGCTGCAAATCGTTGTAGAATCAACTATTACACTTAACCCAGCAGCAACTGAGATTAAAAGAGTGGGGAAAAATGTTTTTTTAGAACAAGTTAAACTTGTGCCTGTCTCATTTGTACGAATTGGTACCACTGACTTTTTTAACGTCACAAGAGCAAAGTTATTTGTAGCAGGACATATTCGTAAAAATATTGAATATGCCACAAGAGGATGTAATAGAAAGCTGCGAGATAGAATTGCGGATGTTCCGTTTTCAGGTTTTGCAGACATTACAACATTTCTCACCCCGCCAATAATAGGTGTTTCTGAAGAAAGTAAAGCCGCGTTCTTAAATGAAGAAAATGGCCTAGTCCCTCGCTTGGATAAATTTTTCTTCCAAAACCTTGTCAAATATAATGAACAACCATTCGGTGAGCTAGTCGCTGCCAATTTCTATGAGCTTGATTTTTCACCAGTTACAGCAAAGCCTGAGGAAGCGTTTACCACACTAACAGAAAAAATTGTTCTAGACCTTACTGTAAAAGTATTACAAACCCAACAGTTAAAATTTACTGCTACGCAACAAATTACTACGCCTCCGCAAGGTACTGTTGGAACTTAATAAGAAAGCGCAAGCGCCTTGGTCAGCCAGATATTTTCCGGTTGGCCATTTTTTATAAGGAATTAAATAAAACTTCAGAAGAAAACTGAACTAATTTACTTTCAGAAAATCATTCTTGCTTTGTTTTAAAAATAAAACAAGCACCTATGATACCAACCCAAGCCCTCTAATTCATGCTACATATAGTATTAATGTAGTGTTTGAAAAACTCAAAAAATAATTTGGAGATGATTTTTTTTATGGCCGATCAGCCTTGTCCAGTAACATCGACGGAACAAGTACCATTAACCATTGAACCTAACATTCAAATTACTCAAGCGGTTAGACCAACCATTAAAGTCCCGGTTGTACTTGCAGAGCCAACGCTGCAGATCGTTGTCGAAGCAACTATTCCACTTGCCCCGGCAGCAACTGAGATTAAAAGAGTAATAAAAAATGTCTTTTTAGACCAAGTGAAACTTGTACCCGTCGAATTTACTCCTATTACTGGCACTGACTTTTTCAATGTCACAAGAGCTAAATTATTTGTAGCAGGACATATTCGTAAAAATATTGAATATGCTTCCGATGAATGTAATGGAGCGCTTCAAGATAGAATTGCGAATGTCCCTTTTTCTGGTTTTGCTGACATTACAACATTTTTAACGCAACCAATTCTAGGTATCTCTGCAGAGAGCAAAGCTGCTTTCCTTAATGAAGAAAATGGACTGGTTCCTCGCTTAGATAAGTTCTTTTTCCAAAATCTAGTTAAATATAATGAACAACCATTCGGTGAGTTAGTTACAGCCAATATGTTTGAACTTGATTTTTCACCGGTTATCCCATTCACTGAGGGAACGTTTGACACAATCACTGAAAAAATTGTTCTAGACCTTACTGTAAAAGTATTACAAACCCAACAATTAGCTATTACTGCTTCTCAAGTTATTTCTGTTCCTGCTTTTGGTACTATTGGTTAAGAGGATTTTTTAATAAGGTTGGAAATAAGTGCGTTTTCGTATGAAAGGTCAGCCAGATAATCGGTTGATCTTTTTTTATATGGTTTTAATTAAGATTTGGAGGATAACTGATTTATTTACATGTAAGAATAATTAATTTAATAATGATACCTGTCCATAAGGCGCTAACCCAAACTACCTAATTCATGCTGCATATTGTATTAATGTACGAATTGAAAGACCACAAAAATAATGAGGAGATGATTTTAACATGGCCGATCAACTGCCTTGTCCAGTAACATCGACGGAACAATTACCATTAACTGTCGAACCTACCACAATTATTTCTCAACCAGCTACACCAACCATCAAAGTTCCGGTTGTACTAGCGGAGCCAACGCTGCAAATCGTTTTAGAATCAACTATTACTCTTAACCCAGCAGCAACTGAGATTAAAAGAGTAGTAAAAAACGTATTTTTAAATCAAGTTAAACTTGTGCCTGTCTCATTCGCGCGAATTGGTACCACTGACTTTTTTAACATCACAAGAGCTAAGTTATTTGTAGCAGGTCACATTCGCAAAAATATTCAATATGCTACAGCTGAGTGTAATGGAGCACTTCAAGATCGAATTGCCGATGTCCCGTTTTCTGGTTTTGCTGACCTAACAACCTTTCTAACCCCACCAATAATAGGTGTTTCTGAAGAAAGTAAGGCTTCGTTCCTAAACGAGCAAAACGGCCTAGTCCCTCGCTTGGATAAATTTTTCTTTCAAAATCTGGTCAAATATAATGAACAGCCATTCGGTGAGTTAGTAGCTGCCAATTTCTTTGAAGTTGATTTTTCACCAGTAATAGCAACCCCTGAGGGAACGTTTAGCACAATAACCGAGAAAATCGTCCTAGACCTTACTGTAAAAGTATTACAAACCCAACAGTTAAAAATTACTGCTACACAACAAATTACTACTCCTCCTCAAGGTACTGTTGGCTGTTAAAAGGTCTTTCCCTGATCTTTAAAAATATGAAGGTCAACCAGATTTTTCTGGTTGACCATTTTATTTATTGTATTAGTATTACGATCACATTATTAGAACGTAAGCTACCATGGGCATTTGATCCCTTCAACCTAAATTCTTTTCCTCCCCTTCTACCCACACGAAGCTAGAATCACAGGCATATCATAAAGAAAATAATATGGACAATGAGGTGTATTTCTTGAGCCAATCACTAGGGAAATTGAAGCAAAGTGTATTGTTGCGGCAAAGTCCTTTAACTGCTAAAAATATTCCAGAAACGAATATATACGATCTTGGAAATCTATTAGATTTTATGAGTCGTTATGACTATGTTTATGTTAAACACTCAACTGCTGGACAAGGAAGGGGAATTTTTAAAGTATACAAAACAAAAGATGGAAGCTATTTTTTTAATGGTTTTACCCTTAGAGGTGAACCAATCAAACAATCTTTTGCAGCGATTGAGGATTTTCACCAAATTCTCCGGGCATTAGGTCAACATAGTAACTATATTATTCAGGAAGGGATCCAGAGTTTGTCTCTGAATGGACAACCGCTTAGCATTCGATCTCATGTTCAGAATCTAAACGGCAAATGGATCATCGGTGGAATGTTCGGGAAAATCGGACTAGCAGAAACAATAGATCATGGTATTGCCAATACCCATCGAGGTGCTCAAATCATATCGATGGATGAATTGTTATCTGTGTATTTGCAGATGGATGATACTAAGAAAGATAAAGTAATCGATTCTTTAAGGGACATTTCTATTTCGACTGCTATAGTAATCGCATCTCAATTTCCTTGTAGAGAATATGGGATTGATATTGGGCTAAATAGTCATGAAAAACCTATCATATTTGAAGTGAATACGACTCCAGGTATCAGCGGATTTGCCCGCATTGAAAATAAAGTTCTTTGGAATCAAATTATGAAAATTCGAAAATTACAAAAGGAGGCTGATTCTTAAAGAAAGCATTTTCTTAATTATGAGACCAAACAAAGGGCGTAATTGACCGTTTAGATGGTTCGGTTTCATAAGGCATTAGCATATTCCTCTTCAATACCCGGACAAACATCATTTAATTCTCATACTATATTAAGAAGGAAAGGAGGAACATGATTGCAACCTTTACTAGTGAAAGACATTCGACAGTTACTGAAAGGTACATTAGTTAAGGGATCTGAAAATTGGCAGGTAAGGGACGCCATTTATTATAATCGCCATGAACATACAAAGCGATATAGCCTTCTGTTTGTTAGCCGGGACGATACGATTAATTGGGATGCGATTAATAAAAAGTGGCCTTCTCTCGTTATTTCGGATAAGCCTGATTCGGAGCTGAAGATGGCTCTTCCGAATACGACCGTTATCCAAGTTGACAGCCTTGTACAGTCCTACTGGAAATTTATCGAGTATTATCGCGGTCTTTTTCAAATCCCTGTTGTGACGATAACGGGAACATGTGGAAAAACAACAACGAAAGATATGATTAAACATATTTTAAGCAAGGATCAAAATGTCCAGGCTTCTGAAAGCAGCAAGAATGAACCACGAAGATCATTACCCTATCTGATGGGGATTGATGAAAAAACAGATGCAGCTGTTTTTGAACATGGACTGGGGAATTCCGGAAATATTAAGCATCAATGTATGATTTATCAACCGACAATTGGAATTATTACCACGATTGGCGTCCATCATTTAGATGGCTGCGGGAATCTTGAAGGATATATAAAAGCAAAGGCTGAAATAGTGGATGGAGTGAAAAAAGGCGGTACATTGATATTAAATGCGGATGATGAAAATACTAAAAAAGTGCCACTGCATTCATTTAAAGGAAAGATTATTTATTTTGGAACCGATATGAAAGCTGATTTCAGAGCTTCCGCCATGAAGTTTGCCAATAATGGAATGGAATTTCTATTACATGTGTCAAATCGTACGTACGAAGCTTTTATCCCAGGCTATGGTGAGCACCAAGTATTTAACGCACTAGCTGCACTAGCGGCTGTGAACGAGATGGGAATGGATATTGAGGAAGGAATATCTCGTCTTTCTACTTATAAAAATATGGTGAGGCATCTGGAATTTGCAAATGGGTTCGGCGGTAGTACGATTATAGATGATACATGGACAAATAATCCCACTTCAGTGGAAGCGGCATTAAAGGTGCTTGATTCTCTTGGCGAGGGTAAAAATGTCATTCTTGTGCTAGGCGATATTAATAGACTAGGGAACTTTGAAAAGAAGTATCATCGTGAAATTGGCACTTTGGTTGCTAAGAGAAACATTCACACGCTGATTACAATCGGCAGTAAGGCAGAAGAAATAGCAAGACAAGCGAGACAAGACGGAAGCAAAGCTAATATTTATATGTTTCAAGATGTCAAAGGACTTAAAGAAGTTTTGGAGCCTATACTTGATAATAAAGCAATTCTACTTATTAAAGGACCTATGTCAAGCCGATCTATGATCGATTTTGCGAACAGTTTAAAAATGACCTAACAAAGAAGCATCCGATTGCCTTAGCAAAGGATGCTTCTGATTGTTTTAACTTCTTGTTCCATTACATCATTATAGGATACGACGTGCTGTAACATAGTTGTTCTTTGCAAATACTGAATCTAGGCTATCTTTCACTACACTGCCAGAAGTGGTGAGCGAAAGATACTGATTGTTGCTAAGATAAATTCCAGTTTGTGTAATATTGGAACCACCGTTATTTGTGGAGAAAAATAATAGGTCGCCCTTTTGCAAATTGGCCTTTGTGACTGCTTTACCCATTTGAGCTTGTTGGCTTGCTAATTTATATTTTAAATCGATTCCTTGATTTTTATAGACATAGTAGGTAAAGCCGGCACTTGTAAATGTTAGAGTACTTTCATTATAAGAATATCCGAACTTTGCTTTTCCGGTAAGACTAGAAGCAAAGTCAACAATTTTATCAGCAGGCAGGGTACTTGCTGTGGGTTGTGTCACTTTTGGTGCAACACTGTCAGTGAAAACACGTTTTGCCGTAATATAATGCTGATCATAATAATCAACAAACAGAACTCTAGTCAGGATACCGTTCGAATTGGGAATAATAATTCTGTGATCACCTGCGTAAATGGCTAGTGTAGACGGTGTGCTTGAACCGATAGTACTATTAAAAAAGATTAAATCACCTTTCTTTAAGTTTCCGCGTGAAACAGTTGTGCCGAGTTTCATTTGTTCTTTTATATTAGTTGTTCCTAAATTAACGCCATTTGTTTTATAAACATAGTTTACAAAGCCAGTGCCTGTAAACTTCATTGCTTTTTCATCATTCACACTGCCCATGGTCACTTTTTTCATTAAATTAAAGGATTGTTCAACGATTGTTTCACCTTTTGTTGCTGGGTTTGAAGGGAGTAAGCTTGGTAATACTCTGCGGGCAGAAAAGTAAGCATCTGTATAATATGGCTTACTATTCATATCAGCAATCACAATATTTTGTTTTGAGTCAGCCATATGAATCACTTTATTGTCGCCAATATACATTCCGACATGATCGGGATCTGTGCCTGTTTTTTTACTTTTAAAGAAAACTAAATCCCCTTTTTGTAATTGATCTCTCGAAACGTAAGTTCCTTGTTGTACCATATAATTTTCATTATAGGTTGCAAGATCTACCCCATTCTGTTTAAAAATATAATCAATGAACGTTGCACATGAAAATTTGTAAGGGTAAGTTGATTTATACTCTGACGTACTGTAAGTAGCCTTTCCTATTAAACTCTTACCGGTTTGAATTAATTGATCTGCCTTTGCTTCGACAGCTAGTTGGTTGTTTTGGGAATTTACTGTTGCTGCTGAGACCTTTGTTGGATTAATAGCGATAGGAGCCGCTCCGAAAGCACCTAAACCAAGGGTGAATGCTAATGTAGTAGTAACTAAACGTTTTTTCATCGTTGACCTCCTGAAGTTTTATAGTTCTTCTTGCAACCGAGTTTAACATATCATAGAGTCTAGTCCTCGTGGGTAAATATCCCAGTACACTTTGTTGTATGCCCAAAAACCTTTCAACTCAAGGGGTTTACGAAGAACTTTACAGTTTGGTTACAAGGGTTACAAAGGATTTTAAATTAAATTCCTACCCTTATTAGTCCTTAAGGCATTTTTCTACAATTAAATGGAAAGAAAAACTTTTGTCCCCTATCTTAAAAAAACTTTAGAAAAGGTATTGACCAATCTATTAATCTCCTGTAATATATGAAAAGTCGTCAGCAAGACGAAAGATAACAAAAAAGAAGTTGTTGACATTAACAACTTGAAATGTTATTCTAATATAGTTGCTTCAAAGCAAAGCAACTGGAAATTGTT
>NZ_BCVP01000021.1 GCF_001591805.1 Neobacillus novalis NBRC 102450
TAGGGGCATAGTTTAAAGGTAGAACTAAGGTCTCCAAAACCTTCAGTGTGGGTTCGATTCCTACTGCCCCTGCCAAATATACGCAACTTTGATTTCATAGTTCACGCTATGGAATTTTTTTGTTTTTAAGGACCATCTGCAGGAAAATTTCATTTACAAATTACTAAGGAAAATCCCGCCAATGCAGGCGGGATTTTTTTTGCATAGGAATTTTTAAAACAGTTTGCTAATTAGTCAAAAAAAAATAAAAGTAATTGTTTCGGATTCTGCTTAAATGTAATATACTATATAATAATAAGTATAGCACATTTATTTTAAACACGAATAAATATAGCACATTAAACCGAAACGAGGGGGTGATAATGATTAAACTTACAGAACGGCAGGATAAAATTCTCCAAATTGTCAAACAAAATGGACCAATAACTGGACAAGAAATTGCAGAAAAGCTTTCTTTAACAAGAGCTGCGCTGAGACCTGACCTCGCGATTTTAACCATGTCTGGCAAATTAGATGCGAGACCGCGAGTTGGTTATTTTTTCAATGAAAATTATGAAGTTAAGCGTCAAGCTGAAAAATTTCTCCATCAAAAAGTTATCGATTATAAGGCACATCCAATTGTCGTCGAAAAATCAACCGCCGTTTATGATGCGATTGTCCAGTTGTTTTTAGAGGATGTTGGCACGCTATATGCAGTTGATTCTAGGGGGCATTTAGCCGGGGTAATCTCACGTAAGGATTTGCTCAGGGCATCACTAGGAAATAAAAATCTCCATGAATTACCTGTTAGTGTCATTATGACGAGGATGCCTAATATTTTCACCATCCGGCCTGATGAAACCTTGCTCGAAGCAGCGAAGAAAATGATTGATAATCATATTGACTCCCTGCCTGTTGTGAAGGAAGTGGAGGAAGAAAAGAATACATATTTGCTGTTAGGACGGATCACGAAAACCACGATCACACGCGCCTATTTAGAAATTATGGAAAGATGAGACGAAGAGGAGTTGCTGCCATTTTGGTACAGAAAGAAGTTGTTTATGTTATATCTGATTCGGTTGGGGAAACTGCTGAGTTTGTCGTAAAAGCAGTGGCCACTCAGTTTAACGGCGGCCAGGTTGACATTCGCCGAAATTCATATGTGGAAGATATTGAAGATATTGAAGATGTCATTCTATTGGCAAAAAAGGAGCACTCCATCATTGCTTATACAATTGTTATTCCCGATTTAAAGGATTACCTAGATAGAAGAGCACTAGAGGAAGGAATATTAGCTGTCGACCTGCTAAGTCCGTTAATGAATGCTTTCGTCACTAGGTTTAACAAACCGCCCCATCATCGTCCGGGGTTAATGAGAAAACTAGATGAAGAATATTTTCGTAAAATTGAAGCAATCGAATTTGCTGTTAAGTATGATGATGGCCGCGATCCAAGAGGAATTACAAAGGCAGATATTGTTTTAGTTGGTGTTTCAAGGACGTCTAAAACACCGTTGTCAATGTACTTAGCACATAAGCGCTTTAAGGTCGCCAATGTCCCGTTGGTTCCAGAGGTGCCGCCGCCGGATGAATTGTTCGAAATACCAAGGAAAAATTGTATTGGCTTAATCATTTCACCTGATAAATTAAACGAAATTCGCAAGGAACGCTTAAAGGCATTAGGTTTAGCATCACAGGCAAATTATGCAAGCTTTGAGCGCATTCTAGAGGAACTTGACCATGCTGAAAAAATTATGAAGCGCGTTGGCTGTCCGGTCATTGATGTCTCAAATAAAGCAATAGAAGAGACGGCTGGTTTAATTTTAGACATATTGAAAAAAGAGAGGAGTTTTTGATAATGGATAAATTGGTCTATTTATTTCACGAAGGTCATGGCGATATGAAAGAACTACTAGGGGGAAAGGGTGCTAACTTAGCAGAAATGACACGAATCGGTCTCCCTGTCCCTTATGGATTTACGATTACTACACAGGCTTGCAATGCTTACTATGAAGCTAGCAAAACAATTCCTGCTCTAGTAGAGAAACAAACCTTAGAAGCGCTTACCAGTTTAGAAGAAAAAATGGGCAAGAAACTAGGCGACCCACAAAATCCATTGCTTGTCTCTGTCCGTTCCGGTTCCGTGTTCTCCATGCCTGGAATGATGGATACGATTTTAAACCTTGGGATGAATGATGAAACCGTAGTCGGCTTGGCTAATTTAACAAATAACCCGCGGTTTGCATATGATTCCTACCGCCGTTTTATTCAAATGTTCAGTAATGTCGTTCTTGAAATTGATACCTATTATTTTGAGCAATTTTTAGAAGAAACACGTGAACAAAAAGGTTATTCTTCTGACCCGGAAATGAGTGCGGCGGATTGGCAAGAGGTGATCATTGGCTACAAAGCAATTGTTAAAAAGCACACAAGAAAAGAGTTTCCACATGATCCAAATAAGCAGCTTTTCCTTGCGATTAATGCTGTCTTTAATTCTTGGAATAATCAGCGTGCGATTGTTTACCGCCGCCTAAATAAAATTCCGGATCACTTAGGTACTGCTGTTAACATTCAAAGCATGGTATTCGGAAACATGGGAAATGATTCTGGCACTGGCGTTGCCTTCACGCGAAATCCTTCGACGGGCGAGCACGTTCTTTACGGTGAATACTTAATCAATGCTCAAGGGGAAGATGTCGTTGCAGGGATTCGCACGCCGCAGCCAATCGCCTCCTTGAAGGATGAAATGCCGGATGTTTACCAGCAATTTGCCGATACGTGCAAACGGCTCGAGCAGCATTACCTAGAAATGCAGGACATTGAGTTTACGGTGGAACGCGGTCAGCTGTTTATCCTGCAAACTCGTAATGGCAAACGCACAGCGCAAGCGGCCATCCGCATTGCCGTTGAAATGGTCGAAGAAGGAATTATTGATAAAAAGACCGCCCTGTTACGTGTTGACCCGGATCAATTAAATCAATTGCTGCACCGCCGCATTGATGACACGTTTGAAAGAAGAATTTTGGCAAAAGGCTTGCCGGCATCCCCGGGGGCAGCGACAGGTGAGGTTGTCTTTGACGCTGATGAAGCGGAGCTTTTAGCCAATGAAGGCAAAAAAGTGATTCTTGTTAGACCGGAAACAACACCGGATGATATTCACGGCATCGTTGCTTCGCAAGCTATTTTGACTAGCCGCGGCGGTATGACCAGCCATGCAGCTGTTGTCGCGCGCGGGATGGGGAAAGCATGTATTTGCGGATGTGAAGCCGTTAAGATTGATTTGAAAGCAAAACAATTTGCTGTTGGTGACACTGTTGTTAACTATGGTGATATCATCACGCTTGATGGTTCTACTGGTGAAATCATGCTAGGGGAAATTCCGATGATTGATCCAGAGCTTTCGGATGAGTTCCAGCTGTTGCTTGCATGGGCAGACCAAGAACGGAAATTAGGTGTCCGTGCTAATGCCGATAATCCGGAAGATGCAAAGAAGGCGTTTGAATTTGGTGCCGGCGGTGTAGGGTTGTGCCGGACTGAACATATGTTTATGGATTTAAAACGGATTCCGATTGTCCAAAAAATGATTCTTGCGGAAAATTATCCGGAAAGAATGGAAGCCCTTGAAGAGCTTTTACCGATGCAGCAGAGTGATTTTGAAGGGATTTTTGAAGCCATGCAAGGGTTCCCGGTAACGATTCGGTTACTAGACCCGCCGCTTCATGAATTTATGCCAGATAAAGAAGAACTGTTAGTGGATGTGACGAAACTGCAAATCTTAGATCCGGGATCAGCCGAATTGAAGAAAAAAGAACAATTGCTGAAAAAGGTCCGCCAATTAGATGAGTATAATCCTATGCTTGGCCACCGCGGCTGCCGTCTGGGCATGATTTACCCTGAAATCTATGAAATGCAAGCGAAAGCGATATTCTATGCCGCTGCAAAATTAGCGGAAAAAGGAATGGAAGTGCAGCCAGAGATTATGATTCCGCTTGTCGGCCATGTGAATGAATTGAAACAAATGCGTCAGTTGGTTATTGATGCGGCTGTTCGTGTTCAGGAAGAAACCGGCAAGAGGATTGAGTACACAGTCGGAACCATGATTGAAATTCCTCGTGCCGCCTTAACTGCGGATCAGATTGCAGAGGAAGCCGATTTCTTCTCCTTTGGAACGAATGACTTAACACAAACAACGTTTGGCTACAGCCGTGATGATGCGGAGGGCAAATTCCTGCAAGCATATATCGAAAATAAAGTGCTTCCTGAAAATCCATTTGCGGTGCTTGATCAAGAGGGCGTTGGTAAGCTAGTAGAAACAGGCGTGAAACTTGGCCGCACGGCAAAGCCTTCCTTAAAAACAGGTATTTGCGGCGAACATGGCGGAGAAAAGAGCTCCATTGATTTTTGTTACAGAACGGGCTTAGATTATGTCAGCTGCTCACCATACCGCGTGCCGCTTGCTCGTTTGGCTGCCGCACAGGCAACAATTCGCCATGAGCAAAAGAAAGAAGAGGTTTATACAACAGCCTAATTTGTTGTGGGGGGCGGTGCCAAAAAGGTGCCGTCTTCTTTTTTTATGGTAAATTTGGATTCGCAAATAAAACAGGTCGATTCGCAAATAAAACTGGTATTTTCGCAAATAAAACTGGTATTTTCGCAAATAAAAAGGGTGAAATCGCAAATAAGACAGGTAAATTCGCAAATAAAACCATTTTTCCGCCGAATTTTTCGTGAAAAGGTTACACTCGTCTCGCTTTTCATCGGATTAGCTTCCAACTTTCTGCCTATACTATAAAAAAATGAAAAAGGGGATTCAAAATGGGGGCTATTGAACGCAGCGGTTATCGGTTTGTACCGGAATATAGTGTCATTCAACAAAACGGGGCTGTCCACGTCTACAACAAAGATCAATTTATCGAGGAAATAAAATTTCAGTTTTCAGGAAAATTTCCGGAACTAGACCAAATCGAAGACCTCGTTGACCAATATTGTAATCAACATGATATTTAAGACCGAATACTTGTTCGGTCTTTTGCTTTGTGATAGAATAAAATCAAGAAAATTTGAAAAGGAGGGACGTTCATGAGTAAATTAATAACCATTTACCCTCAAGCAATCGAACATACTAAAACGAAAATATATGAAGATATTGACCGGTATTTAGAATCGAAAGAATCGCTGCCAACCTTTGAACAATACTTAGCCGACCGGAGCCATTACATTGAACAAATTTGGGTGAATGTTTGGCTGAATAAAGCGACGAACGATGTTCCCAAAAATGAAAAAAAGCAATTTTTAAGCGAAAAAGGGTTTGAAGTGCAAGGGGTGGACCGAAAATTACTGAATAAGCTTTTCCGCGATGAAATGCGGACGTATCTGCCCTTCGATACAATGGGGTGGATAAAGGAAACTTTTGCTGGATATGAAGAAAATTGGGAAAACCGTTATGTGGATGCAAAGGATCATTTATTAAAGCGCGAAGAACAGAGGCAGCTTGAGGAACAGAAGCAAGCAATTAGGGGCGAAATTGAAGATACTGCCGTTAGTATTTTGGAAGAACAATATGACCTTTTCTATTTATATGTTCGTCACTTCGTTGCCCAACAACTAGCTGCAGACTTGCAAAATAATGTAAAGTTTCAAGCGGTCGATCCCATTGCCCTTGAGGAAAAATTAGTGGATCAAGGTGCGTTTAATCCGTCAGCTTATACAACGGTTGCTGCTTTTTTTGAAGAGCTGACAGGTGATATTCATAAAACACTAAACTGGGGCCGAAGCACCTTCGAATATCAAACCTATTTCTTTGTCTATGAAAGCTTAATTTCTGATTACCTGTCAGAACTAATACCAGAGAAAGTATTAGCGGAACTGCCACCAGTGCTTAAAGATGAGTTTGTAAAAACCTTTAATGAAAAATTATCGGCTTCTTTTGTAAAGGGGAGCATTGCCCAGCTTCTTTACGATGTTGAGGGATACATGATAGAGGATATTCAAGCGGAATATCTTTCTGATTTAGTTAGTTTAGCAGAAATTCCATTTGACCTAATGGTGCATAAAGATATTTTCGAAAGGGATTTAGAGGAGCGAGAAAGAAAACAAAGAGAAGAGCATGCTGAAATTAAGCGAAAACAAGAAGCAGAAGAACAGATGATGAAAGACATCTTTGGCACGGAGTACGATCCCTCCTTACAACGCCATGTTCGCTTTTGTCTTCACATTGGTGAGACGAATACAGGGAAAACGCACCATGCCCTCGAAAAAATGAAGGCGGCAGCTAGCGGTTTGTATTTGGCCCCGCTGAGGCTATTAGCCCTTGAGGTTTATGATAAGTTAAATGCAGAAGGCACACCCTGTTCGTTGAAAACGGGTGAAGAGGAAAAAATCGTCCCTAATGCTAGCCATATCTCCTGTACGGTAGAAATGTTCCATGAAAAAGAAGTTTATGATGTGGTCGTCATTGATGAAGCGCAAATGATCACCGATAAGGATCGGGGCTTTTCATGGTATAAGGCAATTACCAAGGCGAGTGCCGAAGAAGTACATATCATTGGCAGCAAAAATTCGAAAACGATGCTGCTCGAGCTTTTAGGAGATGCAACTATTGAAATTCACGAGTACAGCCGTGACACTCCGCTCGAGGTTGAAACCAAGGAATTTCATATTAAGCATGTTAAAAAAGGAGATGCATTGATTTGCTTTTCCAGAAGGCGTGTGCTTGAGACCGCCTCACGGCTGCAAAATGACGGCCATTCTGTCAGCATGATTTACGGCAGCATGCCCCCTGAAACGAGGAAAAAGCAGATCGAGCAATTTAATAAAGGAAAGACAAAGGTCATTGTCGCGACCGATGCGATTGGAATGGGCTTAAACCTGCCGATTCACCGGATTGTTTTTCTTGAAAATGAAAAATTCGATGGAACCCGCAGGCGTCTGTTAACCTCCCAAGAAGTAAAGCAAATTGCCGGCCGTGCCGGTCGTAAAGGGATTTATAATATCGGAAAAGTTGCTTTTACAAGTGATATCAAAAAAATGCGGAATTTGCTTGTGCAGGTGGATGAACCTGTTCATACATTTTCGATAGCTCCGACCAATTCTGTTTTTGAACGGTTTCAACGCTATTACCGCGATTTAGGAACCTTTTTTGAGTTATGGGGAAAATTTGAAAGTCCGAAGGGAACAAAAAAGGCCTCACTTTCAGAGGAGAAGTCTCTATATCAAATAATTGCCGGAACAGAAATTGAAGCACGGCTGCCGTTAATGGATTTATATGGCTTTTTACACCTGCCTTTTTCGAAAAATGAGCCAGTATTAACGAAGCAATGGGAAGAAACGATGTATAGCATCATTCAGGGGAAAGAACTGCCTGAACCAATTGTAAAAGACCGGAGCTTGGAAGAATTAGAACTCAGCTATAAAGCGGTTGGACTCCATCTCTTATTTTTGTATCGATTAGGAGAACGAACGGAAGCGATTTATTGGGAACGGCTCCGGGAGGAAATTAGCGACCAAGTACAGGAACGGTTAAAAACAGACATTAAAAAATTTGTTAAAAAATGCAAGACCTGCGGCAAAAAGCTGCCATGGGATCATTCATTTCCAACTTGTGAATCGTGCTATCGTGAAAAATATAGAAGGTATCGGTATGATGAGTATGATTTTTAAAGGACTTTATGAACTCGGGATTTTCTTGACATCCAAATTCATGTAATTATGGTAAAATAGGTGGTAAAATCTTTTCCCAATGAAAGTGAAGTGAAAATGATGCAGTTATCATTAACCGTTAGGGGACAAGGAGCCGAAGCAGTTTCCTATTTAGCAGCTAAAAACCCAAACAATTTATATGAACGCGGCGAAAAGGGATTAACAGTCCGTCTTGTCTATACCGCTTTTTCAAGTGAAGAAGTCCAGTTTCTACTTTATGTAAAGACTGACGCGATCAACTTAGTAAAAAATTCACCAGATTATTATGATATTACCCATTATATCAATGACCGTGAGTTTGCCGCCAGCAGCATCTTTGTTTCTGCCATACGAAAGGCATTGGGGACCGCATTAAATGGAAAACCGAATGAAGAATATGCAGCTTGGGTCGGGCACCCATTTGAAATGGAACTTATCTTTGGCCCGATTGCCTCTGATTTGCGCGACCCAGATCTGGAAGCATTATTCTCCCCAATGGGATACAGGGTGGAAATTGAGCGCGGGAAGAGCTTCATCAGGGAAAAGAGCACGGCTAGATTCATTACCATAAAGGGAAACCAAACAGTTCAGAACGCCTTAAAGCATGTTTCGATCTTGATTCCGGTTATTGATAACTATAAACATTATTTTATCGATGAAAGAGAAATCGAGAAGTTTGACCGTTACGGGGAAGGCTGGCTCGAGAATCACCCCTTAAAAGCCTTGATAGTAAAACGGTCTTTACGGTTCCAAAACATGATTTCGAAATCAAAATTCTTTGAAAAAGTGCCAAAACCCGATGATAAGGATGTGGCTCCAAGAGTTCGGTTAAATGACCTGCGCTATGAAGCAATCGTAAACTATGTTGAGGCATTACCAAAAAGAGAAACCATTGTCGACCTTGGTGCAGGTGAAGGGAAATTATCGGTTCAACTCGGGTTTATTGAAGGAGTTAAAGAGATTTTTTCAGTAGAGCCTGCCAATAAGTCGCGGTTGCGGGCTATGGAGAGATTCGAGCAAGCAAAGGGAAAACGTGGTTTCATCGAGCCCAAGTCGATTGCAGGTTCGTTATTTTATTATGATGAGCGGCTTAACAACAAGGATGTCATCGTTTTATGTGAAGTGATTGAACACATCGATGAAAACCGTTTAGCGCCAATATTCGAAACTATTTTTAAAGATTATCAGCCTAGGGTGTTGATTGTAACCACTCCGAACCAAGAATACAATGTTGTCTATGAAATGGATGATGCAATGCGCCACAGCGATCATCGTTTTGAGTGGACAAGGGATGAATTTCGTCAAAAGGTACAAGAATGGACAAAGAATTATCCCTATCAAGTGAGCTTTCAAGGTATTGGTGAGGAACATCAACCATACGGTCATCCTACGCAAATGGCCATTTTCAGAAGGGAGCAGGAATGATGGTGACCATAAATTTGCCACATGCGGGTATCGTATTACTCGCGGGCCCTTCCAATTCTGGTAAAACGACATTATTAAATCAATTAATTCAAGAAAAGCAAATTCTTGCATCTGAAGTGGTAAGCTCCGACCAACTTCGGATTCTCGTTAGTGATGTTGAATTTATTAACTGGAATCAGCGTCCAAAGGTGGAAGCAGATGCCCTTTTTGATGAATACCAACAAATATCGAAGGAAGCTTTTGAAGCGATGGATTATTTAATCGCTAAACGCTGTCGCCTCAATAAATTAACCTTCATTGATGCTACTCATTTGCGTGAGGATGAACGGGAGAAATATTTGCAAATGGCAAAAAAGTATCATATTCCGGCGATTGCGATTGTGCTGAATTTAGCAGAAACTGAATTACTTAGACGCGACCTAGCACGGGATTTCCCGCGGGGGAAGAACCGAATCAAGCAGCAATACCAACACTTCAAAAAGACACTGCGCTCCATCAAAAAGGAAGCTTTTCGCCGCTGCTACGTTTTTGGGGAAGAAGAATTACAAGTATTAAATGTGAACCGTCTTGAAAATCCATTAGTAATGGACGTTGGCAACGGCATCGATTTTATCGGAGATATTCACGGCTGCTATGAAGAGTTTATTGAACTATTGAGTAAACTTGGATACGAAGAAAACAAAGCGGGTTATTTTGTCCATCCTGAAGGGCGAAAAATTCTTTCACTAGGTGACGTTATGAGTCGGGGACCGCGGTCTTTGGAGACGCTGAAATTTTTTCAAAAGCATGTAGCAGCAGGAAACGCCTATATGATTGACAGCAATCATGGCTGGAAAATTGCCCGCTGGCTTGATGGCAAGAATGTTAAACTTGCACATGGTGATGAAAATGTCGCGGCTGAGTTTGATGAGTACGAAAGAACATTCGGTAAAGAGGAGTCACAGCGTTTCAAAGACCAGGTAAAAGACCTGTTGTTGGAGGCAAAATCACATTACATTATCCAGCAAAACGGTGTCAACGCAGCTGTTGCCGTTCATGCCGGAATAAAGGACTATTATATTGGCAAGCAATCACCGCGTATTTCCGACTTTTGCCGTTACGGGGATTCGGATGGACTCGACGAAAATGGAAAACCAATTCGAAAAGACTGGACGCTGGCACATAAATCTAATGCACTTATTCTTTGGGGGCATGATCCGAAACCGCAGCCATTATTGGTAAACAACACGCTTAATATTGATCAAGGAGTTGTGTTTGGAGGCAGTTTAACGGCATTTCGTTTCCCGGAAAGGCAATTTATTTCGGTCAAAGCGAAAGTGGATTATGCAAATGTGGAGGACAATCCTCTAAAGGAATGGGAACGGAAAAGGCTCTCGGCGCCTAATATTGCAAAATTCATCGAGGGTTATTCCGTGTTAACGGAACAGTATGGGGAGATTTCCATTTATGCTGATGGCGCTAAATCCGCTTTGGATGATCTTTCCCATTTCACGCTGCCGCTTGAGGAAATTGTTTATCTGCCGCCGACGATGAGTCCGACCCCGAAACCTTCAAGATTGGAGGGGTACCTGGAACATCCGTTAGAAGCGTTTGAATATTATCAGGCAAATGGCGTGGAGAGGATGGTTGTTGAGAAAAAGCATATGGGCAGCCGCGGGATTTTGTTTCTTTTTAAAAACAAGGAAGCAGCAAAACCGTATATTGGCAGGGAATCATTAGGTGCGATTTACACGAGGACTGGCCGCGCCTTTTTTCAAAAAGAATTGGAGGAACGAATATTACAAGTATTATCTGCAGACCTCAGTGGTTATTTTGAAAAATACAACACCGATTTTGTCCTGCTGGATGCAGAAATTCTTCCGTGGAATTTGAAAGCAAAAGAGTTAATCATGAATCAATATGCCCATGTCGGTGAAATGGCGCTGCTTGATCGGAGCAAATTGCGGAGTCAGCTGCAAAAAGCCCGCGAAAATGGAAAAGATGTGGGAAGCTGGATAGAGGAAACGGATGAAAAGATTACCAATGCCACGGTTTTTAATGAAGTGTACCAAAAATATTGTTGGGAAACGGAAGGGCTGGACGGAATACAAATTGCCCCTTTCCATACATTAGCCCACAGTACGGAAACATTTTTTACTCAACCGCATACTTGGCATATGGAGAAAAATAAAGAGTTTAGCGGGTTATCGGATTTGTTTGTCGAAACGGAATACCGGGTTGTTGATGATGAAGAATCGTTGAATGCCGCTATCCAGTGGTGGGAAGAAATGACCGAAGACGGCCATGAAGGCTTTGTTGTCAAACCTGAAATGTATGTTGCACGGCATAAAGGCAAGCTTCTTCAGCCGGCAATTAAAGTGAGAGGCCGGAAGTATTTGCATATTATCTATGGAATGGATTATTTGCAACCTGAGAATTTGACCCGGTTAAAGCAGCGAAATGCCGGCAAGAAACAGCGTAATGCCTTGAAGGAGTTTTCCTTTGGGGTTGAAGCGGTGAATCGCTTTGTTAGACGAGAGTCGTTGGAGCGGTACCATGAATGTGTGCTCGGGGTTTTGGCGTTAGAAGCCGAACCGATTGATCCACGACTATGAAAGTTTTAAAAACGAACTTGTCAGCCGGCAAGTTCGATTTTTTTTACTTCAAAGTCCAAGTATATTAACTTTGTTCGCCCATATGATGGATAGAAAGGAGTGTGAGAGGTTTATGGCAGTTCATGTGGTTAAGAAGGGCGAGACCTTGGGGACGATTTCCTCGATTTATAGAGTTTCAATTCAAACGATTGTAGAGATGAATGGATTATTATCAGCAAATACCCTCGTTCCAGGTCTTGCATTATACCTTCCTGACACCCTGCCGCCAATCCGTCTTTATCAAATAAAAGCCGGCGATCACATTTGGCAGCTGGCACAACAATACAATATTGACATTCCAACCATCTTAGCGGCAAATCCCGGAATTATCCCGAAGAACCTTTTTATCGGCCAATCTATCAATATTCCTTCACCATTAAAATTAGAAATAGCCACACTCGGGTTTTTAGTTCCCTCGTCTGAAAGTGCAAACCTCGCAACGATAGATAGTCTAGCGGGACAGCTGACGTTTTTAGCAGTTGTCGCTTATTCGTTTACTGAGGAAGGATTTGCGTTTAATGTGATAAAGGATGCATCCCTTGTTTCAAGAAGCAATCAACGGAACATCACTCCGTTATTAATGATACGAAATATTGCCGAAAATGATTTTAGTGCGGAATTGGCAGGGCGAGTACTCCAAAATCCAACCTATCGTGGAAATCTGGTCTCGAGTTTGGTGAATTTAACGAGACAAAGGGGTTTTGGAGGCGTCAGCATCGACCTTGAATTTATTCCGCCGGCACAACGGCATGATTTTATTTCCTTTCTAACAGATTTAAAAAATGCGTTAGGCGAGCTAATCCTGCATGTGAATGTTCATGCGAAAATAGCGGATATTCCGACTAATCGAATCATTGGTGCTTACGATTATGCCGCGATTGGCAGTGTGGTCGATCTCGTTGCCTTGATGACTATGGATTACGGTTACCCTGGCGGCCCGCCTGACCCGATTGCCCCGATATCGTGGATGGAACAAGTTATCCGGTACTCAATCACCCAAATCAATCCGAAAAAGCTGCAAATCGCAATGCCGCTTTATGGGTATGATAAGGTTGTTCCTACGAATGCCGCCCATGCCCTATCGGTGCTTGCTGCTCAAAATAAGGCTATTTCCACCGGTTCACCGATTGAATTCGACAACACCGCTAAATCGCCGTGGTATCGGTATTGGCATGGTGTAGAGGAGCACGTTGTCTGGTTTGAAGATATTCGTAGTTTAATAGAAAAATATCGGCTCATCGATCTCTACCAATTGACAGGCACAACCTTTTGGCAAATCAGCCTGCCAGCACCACAGAATTGGGCGTACCTTATGAAAAACATTCAGGTGGTCTAGAATAGAATTTAGAAATTACATTCAATTTATCAAATATGAAGTGGAAAAGTTTTAAGGAAGGCTGGATATAGATTGATTAAAAAGGTTAAATTTTTCGTACTAATTTTATTAATGGTAATTATCCCCTGCGGTCAAGTTACCGCAAAGAATGACCGAGAAAAAATGGTTCAGCAGCTCAATCAATTGATTAAAAATGAACCAGATTTACAAGGAGCGATCGCTGGTGTGAGTATTCGCTCTGATGCAAGCGGGGAAATCATTTATGATCATCAAGGTGATGTCCGTTTGCGGCCAGCTTCAAATCTGAAGCTGCTAACTGCGGCAGCAGCGCTCAATATTTTGGGAGAAGACTACAGCTTTCCGACGGAAATACTTACGGATGGAACGATGAAAAAGAAAATACTTCAGGGAAATCTTTTTATAAAAGGGAAAGGTGACCCCACTCTGTTAAAATCCGATTTTGATAAAATGGCAGCTGAGCTACAGGAGATTGGTATCAAAAAAATAACCGGAGATCTCGTTGGTGATGATTCCTGGTATGATGATGTCCGCTATTCGTTTGACTTACCGTGGAGCGATGAAACCACTCATTATGGGGCGCAAATTTCCGCACTTACAGCTTCACCGACAACAGACTACGATGCGGGCTCAGTCATGGTTATGGTGAAACCTGGAACAAAAATTGGGGACAAACCTGTGGTAGAAATCACCCCGAAAACGAACTATGTAAAAATAGTAAATCATGCAGCAACGGTTCCGGATGACGGTAAAAAGGAAATCAACATAGTACGCATTCATGCCACGAACACGATAACAATAGAAGGAACGATTCCACATAAGTCAATGGGAGAGAAAGACTGGATCAGTGTCTGGGACCCAACCCGATACGCCTTAACCCTAATGAAACAGTCATTATCAGAACAGGGGATTACCGTTACGGGAAAAATTAAATCAGGATTGGTGCCTGACAGCGCAAAAATTTTGGCGACTCACCGCTCGATGCCATTATCAGAGCTGCTGGTGCCATTTATGAAGTTGAGTAATAATGGCCATGCAGAAATGTTGATGAAGGAAATGGGCAAGGTGGTCAAAGGGGAGGGCAGCTGGGAAAAAGGAATCGAAGTGTTGGAAACCGAAATCGCAAAATGGGGCCTCAACCCTAAAACGATGGTTATCCGTGATGGATCAGGTGTTTCTCATGTAGATTTAATTCCAGCCAATCAAGTATCGCAACTGTTATTTGCAGTAAAGAAGGAAAAGTGGTTTTCAAGCTTCATTTATTCCTTACCTGTAGCCGGTGCACGGGAAAAGATGGTCGGCGGCACACTAAGAAATCGCTTGAAAGATCCAGAAGTCCAAGGAAAAGTCCAAGCGAAAACGGGAACCATATCCACTGTCAGTTCGTTATCAGGCTATCTGGAAACAAAAAGTGGGCAAAAATTAATTTTTTCGATTTTATTAAATAATTTGATGGACGACGAAAAAGGAAAAAAAATTGAGGACCGAATTGTTCAGCTGTTAGCAAATTCATGATTTTCCTCGTAGTGAAGGTATTTTTCATTGATAGTTAAGGTTTAAATGCAAAATAAATTGGAAGCGTTTTAATGCGTATGACCATTAAAATCGTCTTGTACATGACGTTTGTCATACCCAGCACATGACACCTGCTACTAACAAGTCCAACTCCCTTCCTTTATAATTCGAATTAACAACACAACTAAGGAAGGGAATTCGAATAAAATGACCTTACAAAACACGAAAACATTGAAAAAACAAATAGCTCCTTTTGAAAAATCAACAACGAAAGAAAGTGTATGGCAGCTCATCAATACGGTGGTGCCGTTTATTACCTTATGGTATCTTGCCTATTTAAGCCTCTCCGTTTCTTATTGGCTAGCATTAGTTCCCGTTGTGATTGCTGCAGGCTTTTTGACAAGAATATTCATTATTTTTCATGATTGCACACACCATTCCTTTTTCAAAAACCGCCGAGCCAATCGAATTGTTGGGACAGCCATGGGCGTTTTAACGATCTTCCCGTTTGATCAATGGGGACATGAGCATTCCGTTCATCATGCGACAAGCGGAAATTTGGATAAGCGGGGTACTGGTGATATCTGGACGCTTACAGTAGATGAATATTTGGCAGCACCACTCAAACTACGTCTAGCTTATCGTTTTTATCGCAATCCATTTGTGATGTTTGGATTAGGTCCAATTTATGTTTTCCTATTAAAAAATAGATTTAATCGCAAAGGTGCTAAAAAGAAAGAACGCAACAACACGTATTTGACAAATGTTCTCATTGTTGCTGCAATTGCCTTGCTTTGCTGGGCGGTCGGCTGGCAGTCGTTTCTTTTAGTCCAAGGCTCGATTTTCTTACTATCAGGTTCAGTCGGTATTTGGCTGTTTTATGTACAGCATACGTTTGAAGATTCTTATTTTGAAGAAGATAAAGAGTGGGAATATGTGAAAGCAGCGGTGGAAGGAAGTTCATTTTATAAGCTGCCAAAATTGATGCAATTCTTAACTGGAAATATTGGTTATCACCATGTGCATCATTTAAGTCCAAGGGTTCCTAACTATAAACTTGAAGAAGCGCACGCTAATACGCCACCATTACAAAATGTGCCGACAATTACTCTTGCTACAAGCTTGAAGTCACTCCGATTCCGCTTATGGGATGAGGAAAAAAAGAATTTTGTCACCTTTAAAGACGTTAAAGCTGTAGCTAAAAGAAGTATTTCTATTCAAGCTAAACCTGAACTATAAGCACACCATTTTGGCTGACTCTCCTTAATATACGGGGAGTCTCTGTTTATTAACAGCTGCCTGATAAGGAGAGAACTGGGATGATTCGAATTGTAATTGCTGAGGATCAGGAAATGCTGTTAGAGGCAATCGGTTCCCTCCTCAATTTGGAAGATGATATGGAAGTGGTGGGTCAGGCGAGAAATGGAGAAGAGGCCCTTGTTCTAGTGGATCGTTTCCAGCCAGATGTTTGTGTTATGGATATAGAGATGCCTGAAATGAGCGGACTTGAGGCAGCAGAAGCCATAAAGCAATTTGAGTGCAAAGTGATCATTTTAACCACCTTTGCTAGGACCGGTTATTTTGAACGGGTATTACAAGCGGATGTAAGAGGTTATTTATTGAAGGACAGCCCAAGTGAGGAGTTAGCCTTTTCGATTCGCAGCATTATGAAGGGTGAGCGAATTTACTCCCCCGAATTAATCGACAAAGAATCCAATCCTACCGAACGGGCACTGGGCGATGGGCAAGGCCAAATAGATTGCACAACTCAGCAAAGTACCATCAATGGAACCGTAAAAAGTTATTTATCAACCATTATCGATAAAATAAAGTTACCAACCGGATGAATTTTCATACCATACAAAGGACTGCCCTATATTAAAAGGGCGGTCCTTTCAATTTATTAGCATACTTTTTAAAATTTTCAAGTATTGATTTTTCTATCGAACTAATGATTAGATAGTATTAAGGAAGAAAAGCACTGTAATAGGAGCGCAAAATGAATATGAATAAAAAACAAGGGCCATTATTGTCAGAACGGTTTGAGGTAGCGTACAACCAGGTACACGATGCTTTGAGGGATATTGTGCAAATTAATGATGATAGATTTGTAGTTTTGGTCAAGCTTGGGGCAAAAAAATATCAAATCATTGAAACCTATAAAAAAGATCTTGAGCAATATGCTAGACTTCGAAATGCGATTGTCCATGAAAAAATGGAGGTAGGCTTTTATATAGCAGAGCCCAACGCAAAAGTGGTTTCCCATATTGAAAAAATCGCCAATGTGTTTAGCCGCCCTAATTACGCACTTTCCATCGCCACGAAACATGTGGTTTATTTTGATTATCATGACAGCATTTTGAAAGTGACGGCAGCGATAAAGGAGCATGGTTATTCCAAATTTCCAATCTATAAAAATAAAAAATGCGTTGGGCTTCTGACTGCAGGATCGATTGTTAAATGGATGGCGCAAAATATGGAGAGCGGTCTAGTAAATCTATCCGATATCCATGTTTGGGATATCATGAATTATCAAAAAGAACTTATGATTGAAATCGTTCCAAAAGAGATTAATATTTTTGAGGTTGAAAATATTTTCGAAAAAGCACATAAAAAGAAACGGAAATTAGAAGGCGTCATTATTACTGAAAACGGCAATACCGACGAGGCACCGCTAGGAATAATCACTGCTTGGGATCTGATAGAAATTGATTATACAGTTGATTAAGGAAAGGGAGCATCCAAATGGCATGCTCCCTTGTTTTCTTTATGGATTATCGGCAAAATCAAACTCGCTTAGTTGGTCCATGTGGCTGGCAATCATCGCAATAATTGTACTAGCTTCTTCTTTGCTAAAAATGAAATGTGATTCATCTCTAATCAACTCGTCTTCGGTTGTCCAGATTCGGTTGATACGTTTAAGGACGCCGTCTCCTGTTGCTTGAACGACCCCAAATTGATAGGTAACTTCTACTTCATCTGCATGCTTAAAGGCAGTAACCTCAGGAGTGGACCAGTCTACGTCAATTTCTTCAAAAATGTCGTTACTGTTGAGTTGTTCAGCCTGATAATAGTCCCCTTCTTCGTCAACGGCTTCAAAAACCTCCACATCGTCGAACCCTTCATTTGACTGGAGGTAGACGCCATCATCTGAATCGTCATCATCGCCGTTCATGTAATCATGTAGACTCCCATGGACTTCCTCGATAATGTCTTCAATGTCTGAAAGGATGATTTTCGCCGTAAGTCCGCTGTCAGCATCGAAGGTATCAATATAAAATTCCTCGTTTTGCGGGTCAAAGAACAGCGAGCAGAAATAATCACGGTCAAGTTCTTCGGTATCAATATCTGCCGTATCGACGAAAAACTCAATCCTCGGATGTTTAGCCGCTCTTTCAATTGTCATTTGGCCAACCTGATCATATTCGTCACAAATTGACTCCAGGTGTTCTTGCAATTCTCCACATACTCTGTCAAACCATTCTAACGACATTAAACATCCCATCCTTTCAATCTTAATCGAGGTTATTATTACCAACATTTAAAAATTTATGTTCATCCTGGGGTTTAAATAATGTAAATACTTGGATACATCTTGGGAAAAAATGATATACTCGAGACAAGATTATCGAGATGATAGGAGTTTTCCCATGACTTTTCTAGTAAATGAATTAAGTCAAATTTGCACTAACTTTCCCCTAAGAGAAAAAGTCGTTATCGTTGATTCCCATGCCATCGGGGAACAAATCAATGAGGCGTTTATCAAGGAAGGCCATCAGGCAATCAATTTGAAGTATAAAACCGTCTATGATCTTGCCAAGAACCTAGTAGAGCTGCATACAGACCAACCACTAAATAGTTTGGATCATACCGTCGGGGTCCATTTTACTTCAACATTGCTTACGGAACTGAAGGAACAAGGCAGGCTTCGTTACTTCCGCGAAATGGAGATTACGCCTTCCTTTAGCCATGCTATTTATACTACTATTCAAACATTGCTTCTTGCTGGATATACAAAAGACACGTTGAAAAAGGATGCTTTCATCACAGGAGATAAGGCGGAAGATCTATATGAAATCCTTTCTGAATATGAAAAGGCCTTAACCACCCATCAATTTACCGACAAAGCAGCTCTTATAGCTAAAGCGCTGGAATTCGCGCAAATCGATGAAAAGGCAGCATATATTTTACAATCCGGCCTAAATCTTTCACACCTAGAAGAACTTCTCCTTGGTGAAATTATACCTGAGTATGGATATAAACTGCCGCTTGCACCCGTTTATGGCATCAATCCACCTGAGGGGACAAGCATTGGTTCGATTCGAACAGGAGAACCGACACCGCTAAGCTTTCTCTACCAACAGGAAGAAGCAAGCGGCGAGCTGGACTTATGTATTATTACCGCAAAAACTGAGGAAATGGAAGTTAAACAAATCTTAGAAAAAATTAAAACAACAAAGGCACCACTTGATGAGTGCGTTGTTTATTATACAAACGCTGATTCCTACATAACGCTTTTTTATCACCTGTCACAAAAGCTGGACATCCCGATTACCTTTGGCGAGGGGCTTCCGGTTTCTTTCAGCCGGCCGGGACGGTTAGTTTCCGGGTTAATAGGCTGGATTCAGTCCAATTATAGTGTCCAAGCCTTTCTTGATTTGTTGAATGAGGGCTTGATTGTACTTGGACAAGACGCTCCTTCTAAATCAAAAATCGCTAGATTACTCCGGGATTTACAGATTGGCTGGGCGCAGGAACGCTACCTAACACATCTCGATATGGAAATCGACCGGCTGGGTGAAAAGCTGATTCAAGTGGAAGCAAATAATTCTTATGAAAACCGCTTGAAAGATATTTCATGGATAAAGGATTGGTTTGCGTCCCTTTTTAAAAAGCTTCCGCCCCTAGAAACAAGAATGAACTATAAAAAATGCTTAACTGGAATAGCCTATCTTCTAAAAAATAATAGTAAAATGAGCTCCGCTCTTGATGAAATTTCGAAAGTTTCCTTGTTGGAAGAAATCGATAAGATTATCTCGTATGCAGATGAATCGTTAGCAAGCTACGACGTGTTTGAAAAGGTAAAGGACTTACTGCTATCCGTCCGGATTAACAAATCGCGTCCAAAACCAGGTCATCTGCATGTTTCTTCCTATAGAGAGGGCATTTACAATAGCCGGACAACTGTCTTTATCGCGGGCTTAGATAATAAAAAGTTCCCTGGTAATTCCAGTGAAGACCCGTTACTGCTGGACATGGAGCGGATTCAGTTAGGAAACAAGCTGCCATTACTGCGGGAAAAAGGCCAGGTGAACTTATATACACTAGTACAGGTTTTGGCGCAATCAACAGGAACGGTAACAGTCAGCTACTGTAATTTTGATATCAATGCTAATCGTGTCGTTAACCCTGCCTTTGTTTTTTTGCAGTGTTACCGATTAATCGCTGGTAATAAAGACGCCGAATTTAAAGAGTTAGCATCCTTGCCTTCCACCATCATTGCGAATGATATTTTTGAAGATAAGGACTATTGGGATGAAAAATTAATCAGCTTCGTGAATGTTCAACTAACGGAAGGGATTTTAAACCATTTTCAAAATGTTAAAGATGGAATGGAAGCAGAAACGGCTCGCCATACTAACAATTTTTCGGAATTCGAGGGACTCGTACAAATTGATGAAACGCAGTATGACCCGCGCCTTAATCCCGAAAAAACCTTGACTGCCGGCAAACTTGAAACACTCGCGAAATGTCCGTATTCCTATTTTTTAAAGGAAGTGTTGAGAGTAAGACCAATTGAGGATGTTTCGTTTGATGCCAACAAATGGCTCGACCCCGCGACACGGGGAAGCCTGCTCCACAGCATCTTTGAAAATTTCTATAAGCAATTAAAGGGGAAAAAAGCCAAGCCTGTCTATGCCTTGCATGTGGACAAAATCTTAGCGATTGCAGCAAATCTAGTCGAACAGCAAAAAGAAAATCTGCCGCCGCCAAATGACAGAGTCTATCTTCGTGAGTTAAACGATATTTTGGCCTGCTGCAAAATTTTTCTGAAAGAAGAAGAGCGTCACTGCGAAAATTACAATCCGCTTCATTTTGAATATTCCTTCGGCATCGGCGAAACGAACCCAGCCATTATCACACTTCCATCAGGGGAAGTGAAAATCTCGGGAATTATTGACCGCGTCGATCAATCAAATGATGGCAGCTACCACATTATCGATTATAAAACGGGAAGCACCTACAGTTATAAGCAAAATGGCGCTTTTAATGGCGGACGTCAACTCCAGCATCTGATATACGCCTTAGCGATTGAACAGCACTTAAATCTTGGTGCCGGGGCAGTGGAAGAAAGCTCGTATTATTTTCCAACTGTGAAAGGGATGGCCGAGCGATTTATCCGAAAACAGAATAGCACCCTTAGAACAAATGGCTTAGATATTCTTGAAAAATTAGTTGATATCATCAAAAACGGTCATTTTGAAATGACCGATGATGAAAATGATTGTAAGTTCTGCGAGCTTAAGCTAGTCTGCCGCCGGCATTTTTATGATAAAGACATGCTGAAATTGAAACAATCCAATCAGAAGCTAAAGGGGGTTAGAGCCTATGACTAAGGTCATTCAAGACCAGGCCGCACGCGACAAGATTACATCCAAGCTCGGCGCCAATTTTTTAGTAGAAGCCGGTGCCGGTTCGGGAAAAACAACAAGTTTAGTCGAGCGAATGGTGAATCTCATCCAAACTGGAACCGCAGAAATTCAAGAAATTGTCGCCATCACCTTTACAAGAAAAGCGGCAGACGAATTAAAAGTTCGCTTCCAAGCAAAATTAGAGGAAGCCTGGAAAAAGGAAAAGAATCTTGACGCCGAATATCGTTTAGACGTGGCACTAAAAAATATTGAACGCTGTTTTATAGGAACGGTTCATGCCTTTTGCGCCAAGCTCCTGCGCGAGCGTCCAATCGAAGCGCATTTAGATTTGACCTTTAAGGAACTTGAAGAAGCCGATGATTTGGATATTTTAGCAGAAGCATGGCAGCTCTACTTGCAGGAATTAATGGATCAGGACTCACATCATTTTGGGGAAATCGCCGAATTAGGGATTAACGTGGATGATATTTTTCCATGGCTGAAGGATTTAAAGGAATATTCCGATGTTGAGTGGGTGACAGAAACAGTTTCGAAACCGGAGCTGCACGAGGACTACAAATATTTCATGATGTTGATCCAGGAAGCGAAAAAGTTCATTCCAGATACGGAGCCGCTAAAAGGCTATGATGCCCTCCAGAAAGCCATCGTAACCGCTTGTCAAAAGAAAAAATTCATCGACTCATTGCAGGATAAGGACATCATCGGCATTTTTAGTTTATTTGCTAAAAATCTCAAGCCTACCTATAACCGCTGGCCTTCAAAAGAAGACGCTCAATATTATCAAGAGAAAATCACCGCTGCCTTTGAGGTAAATATCAATCCGCTCATCCAGGCATGGAAAGAACATTGTCACCCGAAGATTGTCAGTTTCCTAAAAGGGGCGGTACAATCCTATGAGCAGCTGAAAAAGGAACGGTCGCTATTAAATTTTCAAGATTTAATGATGCATACATCAACATTGCTAAAAGAAATTCGTGAGGTCCGCAGGTACTTCCAAGGGAAATATCGCTTCTTACTTGTCGATGAATTTCAGGATACCGACCCGCTTCAAGCCGAAATCATGTTCTATTTAACCAGTGAAGATAGCGCGGAAAAAAACTGGACCAGCTGTAAACCGAAACCGGGTTCGCTATTTGTGGTTGGCGACCCAAAGCAGGCGATTTATCGTTTCCGCCGGGCCGATATTGATACATACAACCGAGTTAAGCAGTTAATGGAGGAGCATGGAGGAGAGGTATTGCAGTTGACAACGAATTTCCGCACCCTCGACACCGTAACGAAACCATTAAATACCGTTTTTGAACAGCATTTACCGATAGTAGAAACCGTTTATCAAGCAGCCTACCGTCCGCTGATTTCCTATCATGAGGATAAAGGAATTGGCTTTTCGGGGGTTAAATTACTGTCAGTGCCGGCAGATGTTAAAAAGAAGGAAGAGATTATGTTAAAGGATGCCGAAAACATTGCTTTGACGATTCACAATCTATTAAAGCAAGGATATCGCGCTAAGGATTTCATGGTGCTGACAAGATACAACGACGGAATTGCCACCTATGCGAAACGGATAGAAGATATTGGGATTCCGGTCAGTATCAGTGGTGAAGTCATTCTTGGGGAGACACGGGAGTTCCAGGATTTGTGGATCCTTTTAAAATCCTTCTTGGACCCAACGGATGAAGTCGGCTTTGTGGCTGTCTTACGGGGAATATTCTTCGGCATAAGTGACGAGGAATTGTATCAGTGGAAGCAAGCCAAGGGGAGATTTTCGGTATATGCAGACATACCGGACGGACTATCCGCAGAAGTAAAAGCTAAATTTGCATTAGCCTTAAGCAAATTACAGCACTGCCAAAAGCAGATTCTTACCTTTTCACCTACCGCTGCCATCGAAAAAATCAGCGAAGAGATAGGATTCTATCCATTACTGTTAACAAATGGCCGCGGTAAACGCATGTATAAAAGCTTGCTGCAAGTGATAGAAGCCCTAAGGAAGCAGGAGGCAGCAGGAAATACAACCTATAAACAGGTTTTAGAAACTCTTACAGAGATGATTTTTGAAAAAACAGTTGTGACAAACCTCGAGGAAGAGGCTGATGCGGTTCGAATCATGAATGTCCATAAAGCCAAGGGCCTTGAAGCCCCCATTGTCTTTTTGGCACACCCGGCAAAAGCGGTTAGCCCTGAATCGTTCTTATCAAAGCATATTAAACGGGAGGACTTGTCCTCGAAAGGATTCTTCACGTTTACTGTCGATACCGGTTACCAATCAAAAGAGATGGCGATACCGCTTAATTGGGCTGCCCATAAGGCGGAGGAATTAATGTACTTAAGCGAAGAAGAGCTGCGGATTATTTACGTAGCCTCCACCCGTGCCGAGAAGGCATTGATTATTAGCGCAAACGGCAGTAATAAGAAAAACCCTTGGAACACTCTTTTTGAAATGGAAACAATCGAAGAACTGGAAATTTCAGAGTTAGATGCTGTTGCAAGAAAGAACCCTCAAGCGGAAATTACCTTAAGAGATTTCCAGTCCAAAACCATCAGCAAACACGTCTGGATTGATTCAAGCAGTGAAAAGAGCTATGATCTTTGGACACCGACAAAGGACAAGGATTATAGTGTAATCACCATTGAACGGGAATCCGGCGGCGGAAAAGACTGGGGGACGCTCATTCATGATGTGCTCGAAAAAGCGGTTCAAGGCTACGACCTGACCCATTATCTGAAAACGGCTTTGAACAAATTTAAGCTTCCGCCAGCGAGAGAAGCGGAGGTTGAAACATATCTGCAAAATCTTAAGAAGTCAGAGCTTTGGGGAAATTTACAAACAGCAGAAGAAGTGCTGACAGAGGTACCATTTACGTTAAAGGTCGAAAAGGGTCACAAACTTTATCCGCTAATCACAAAGAATCCAATAGATAAGCATCCGTTCTTTGTCAAAGGAACAATTGACCTAATCTACAAAAGGCATGGTTCCTGGACCATCGTGGATTACAAAACAGACCGGGCTAAGCATGAGGAAGACTATGATACTCTTCAGTCATTTTATAGCAGCCAGCTAGCGTTCTATAAAGATGCCTGGGAGGCGTTGACGGGGGAGAAAGTTGAAGCTGAATGTCTTTATTTTCTTACACCCAATCGGATAGCCCTATTCAGTAAATAACATAAAAAACAACTATTTTTAAAGGACTGGTAAAAGTAACCAAAAAGGCTGCCTGTGAAGTATTAATTCACTGGGAGTCTTTTTGGTTTTGAAGTGATCTTGTGAAATTTTTACGAACAATTACAGAAGAATCCTTAAAACATGGATAGGTATGGCGTTGTTTAACTGATTGGTTTATTTATTCGATACTTTTTAATATGATATTGAAGACTTTGCCGGGTAATTCCCAGCTTTGCTGCTGCTTTTGAAATATTCCAATCTGTTTGTTCTAGGGTTATTCGGATATAGTGCTCTTGTGAGTTTGAAAAAATTGAATTAAAAGGTTTCTTTTCCATTCTCTTTATTTTGCTTGATTTTTGGCTTTCGTCGGGGGAAATTTTCCTTTTTATATTGGATGGAAGATGGTCTATTTCGAGAGCTTTATCTATTTCACTTACCCGAATGATCATGTTCTCGATTAAATGCTCAAGTTCTCGCGTGTTGCCAGGCCAATGATAGTGAAGAAGAGTGGTAATCAATGATTTGGAAATATTTGGTACAGACTTATTGAATTTCTTTTTGTATATGTTTAAGAAATAATTGATAAAAAAGTGAATATCCTCTGTTCGCTCCCTTAATGGAGGAATGTACAGACTCGTACGAGCTATTCTATAATATAAATCCAGCCTCATTTTTCCTTCTGAAATCAACTTTTCGGGATCTTCATTTGAGGCACTTATGACAATACAATTAACTGGGGTTACATCATTTGAACCAACCCTTCTAACAAAACGTTCCTGTAAAACACGCATGAGTTTTGATTGTAATGTAATTGGCATTGAATTTATTTCATCTAGAAAAAGAGTCCCGTTTTTAGCATATTCAAACAGTCCGACTTGATTTGTTGCACCGGTAAATGCGCCTTTAACGGTTCCAAATAAGGTGCTTTCCAAAAGATTTTCAGGAATCGCGGCGCAATTTATTGCGACAAAAGGACTTTTTGCTCTTGGACTGTGATTATGAATGCTTTGTGCAAACAATTCTTTTCCTGTACCAGTCTCTCCAACAATTAAAACATCTGTATTGTGAACCGCAATGTTTTGGGCCTCTTTTATTAAGTTTTTAAGAACGAGGCTATTTCCCTTAATATTTTCAAAGGTAAACTCAGTTCCATTCTTTGGTTTAAAGTCTATTTTTTCTACTTCAGTTATTTTTCGTTTTTGTTCGATGGTCTCGTGAAGCATGTCCTTCAGTTTGGATTCATTAGTACTTAAAGAAAATACTGCAATCGTTTCATTGTCCTTTTTAATAGGGAAGGTACTGTAATTCACATACTTTGGGATCCCATTAATGGTTGAATGTGCCCTATATCTTGAAAAAATGGGCTTACCGGTTTTAAATGTGTGCCTATGCTCGGAATTTTGTGGGTTATCATAATTATACGCAGACCATAGATGCTTACCGATAATCTCCTGCCTGTTTAATCCTTCCATTTTCTCCTGTGCAAGATTATATAAGATAATTTCCCCTTCTTGATTACTCATCATCACTCCTTCATCAAGAGATTCAATTATTTTCTCAAGACAATATAATCGCATTTTTGGATTGTTTTTTAAATTTGATATATCCTCTATGCAAAGAATTATGTAGTGCTTATCAGCGGAAAAAGTTTTCGCAGTAATTGCAAGCTTTCTCTGATTAATCATTATCGAAAAAGCTTGATTATCTGCAAATTCCTCATGCGCATATGGAAGAGATTTTGAAATGTGCGTGCCTTCTATAATGTTTACACCAACTCTGCTGGTATCATGGCATAGGACCTCGTGGTTAAGATTAAGCACGATAACCCCGTCAGTAAAACTCCTTATTAAAGAACAGATAGCTGCTTCAATCATCCCCTAACCTCCTGATTAACAATAATTTTCCCTTAACTCTAAATATACCATCTATTTTGAATAATCAAAGTATTTTGCGCAAATTGTATCTGCATAAATAATTTCTGTTACTACCATCTATTCCAAGGATATAAATAGATGTAATGCCTCAAAAGACGCCAAAACTATCTGCGGCAACCAAATCTTGTAGGACTCATAAATTAGACCTTAAAAATTCCTATCTAAGGTTTTTTATTAAAAACGATGTTTAAATCAGTCTATTTTTATTAAATAAGATAACATTAGCCCTAAACAAATTTTTGGCACAGTACTTGCAATAAATAATAGTGAAAAGTTCAAATAATAAGTCTAGGAGGAAATGTTCATGTCAAGACCAGAAATTTTATTTTCAGTTAAAGCTCAAAGGGGTCCTGAACTCCGTTGTAAAGGCTGGAGACAGGAAGCAATTTTGCGGATGCTTGAAAATAATATGGAAAATGCCGAGAAGCCGGAAGAGCTTATCATCTATGGTGGTATAGGGAAAGCTGCACGTAACTGGGAGTCCTACCATGCAATCGTAAAATCATTGAAAGAACTGGAGGACGATGAAACGCTTGTTGTCCAATCGGGTATGCCGGTTGCGGTATTTAGGACACACAAATACGCTCCGACAGTTGTTATGGCCAATACAAATATTATGAAAGCAGATTGGCCCACTTTCTATGACCTGCAGGATAAAAACTTAACGATGTATGCTAACTATACGGCAGCTCCCTGGGAATACATTGGAACACAAGGGGTAATTCAAGGCACATTTGAAACGCTATCGGCAATTGCCCGCCTTCATTATGATGATTCATTAGTTGGAAAAATTCTACTAACCGCTGGTGCCGGTGGAATGGGCGGCAACCAGACACGAGCGATGACCATGCATGGAGGTGTTGCCATACTATGTGACTCTAACGTTGAGATTATTAAGAGAAGAATTGAAAAAGGATTTATTGATTGTTTAGTAGAAACATTAGATGAAGCGATTGCCATGGCAAAACAACATGCTGCAGAAGGGAAACCGCTCGGAGTAGCTGTAGTTGGAAACGCGGCTGATATTTTTGAAGAAGTTATTCAAAAAGGGTTTTTACCGGATATTTCCACCTCAATGACGCCGGGGCATGATCCTATTTCCTATTTACCGGCAGGGTACACTGTTGAGGAAGCTGAACAGCTGCGTGAAACAGATCGGCAGCTTTACTTAGAAAAGGCGCGGGAAACCATGGTTCGTGAATTGAAAGCGCTGATTAAATTTATGGACCTAGGTGTTCATTCATTTGAATATGGAACAAGTCATCGTAAGGAGTGTATCGATGCCGGTATGGAGGAGAAAGAAGCGAAACGCCTGCCAGGTTTCGTCGCAGAATATATTCGTCCGCTTTTCTGTGAAGGCCGTGGACCTTTCCGCTGGGTGTGCCTATCAGGTGATTCTGCAGACCTAAGAAAAATTGATGATATGATTTTAGAGAAATTTAGCGATGACCTTCTTGTGACACGATGGATTAAGCTTGCGAAGAAACATATTCCAATTGAAGCCTTGCCAGCACGTATTTGTTACATGGGTTTTGGTCAGCGGAAAGCCTTTGCATTAGAAGTAAATGACATGATTCGCCGCGGTGAACTCTCAGGACCGGTAGCGTTTTCACGTGATAACTTAGATTCTGGTTCTATCGTAAACCCAACCTTTGAATCAGAAAACATGAAGGATGGCGGTGACTTGATTTCCGACTGGCCGATGTTGAATGGACTTTTAAACGCGATTGGGATGTGTGATCTTATTGCCTTACAAGCGAACTATTCCATGGGAGAAGCTGTTCATACAGGAGTAACGATGGTCGCAGATGGAACAGCTGAATCTGATATGAGACTTGAGGTTGCGATGACCGTTGACTCTGGAATCGGTGTCGTTCGCCATGCCCAGGCTGGTTATGAAACTGCTCGAGATGTTGCAAACGGAAAAGGAAAATTGACAAAAGAGAGTATCAAAATTCCACTTTGGTGGTCACCCAAAGCTACCTTTGGTCCGAAAGATGTACAAACAGAGGATGTGAAGGCGTAATCACTCCTGTATGGTTAGAGCTAATTAAAGAGAACCATTTTAACAGTATGCAATTTTAATAGGGAAAGGATGAAGAGAATATGATGAAAAAGTTGTGGAGAGATGGCGTGAGCCATTTAACCCCATATGTTCCAGGTAAGCCTATTGAAGAAGTTAAGCGGGAATTAGGTTTGGATGAAGTAATCCGCCTTGCTTCAAATGAGAATCCGATGGGGCCTTCCCCTAAAGCATTAGAATCAATGGCAGCAGCAGTAAAAGATTGCTGGTTATACCCCGAACCGAGTTGCCTAGAACTTCGAGAAAAATTGGCTGAAAGGTATGAACTTTCTGCAGAGAAAATAATTGTCGGAAACGGGGCAGACCATATTATCACATTAATTGGCAACGCTTACATTAATCCGGGTGATGAAGTGATCTATTGTCACCCGACTTTCTCTAGTTATAGGGAAATCACACTTCTCATGGGAGGGAAGCCCATTGAGATTCCAACAAGAAATGACTTCGTAACTGACCTTAAAGGAATACTTCATTCGATAACAAATAAAACGAAGTTGATTTTTATTTGTAATCCGAACAATCCTACCGGAACAATCGTTGATACTGAGGAATTAGTTTCGTTTCTAAATCAAGTACCTGAAAGTGTTTTAGTTGTACTTGACGAAGCATATGCAGAGTATATTTCAGTCGGCCACTATCGTACGGGAATTGAATTTGTTAAAGAGGGATATCCAGTCATTTCTATTCGAACCTTTTCTAAATATTTTGGATTAGCGGGGGTAAGAGTTGGTTATGCTGTAGCCGCGGAAAAGTATCTCAAACCTTTGCAGGCAGTTAAGCAAACCTTTTCAGTGAACCGAATAGCGATGGCGGGGGCTTTGGCTGCATTGGATGATATTAATTATGGAGAACGGATGCTTTTGGAGGTAAACAAAGAAAAGGAACGACTGACCGAGCAATTACTATCATTTGGGCTTGACGTGACAGACTCTCATGCTAATTTTCTATTTGTTAATATGAAACGAGATACATCGGAGCTTTTCACAAAACTAATGCATAAAGGTGTTTTAATTCGTCCATGTGGACCGTGGAAATTAGACACATATGCACGCATCACGATCGGAACAATCCAACAAAATGATACATTAATAAATGCCTTAAAAGAGATACAAGAAGCAACAATTTCAATCAAATAAGGAAAAAGGTTGAGATAAAATGAAAAATGGAAAACCGCTTGTTTGGATCTTGGATGACGAATGGACAAATCATCAAATGGAAAAGGAAATTTTTAATGAAAATGGTTTTTTATTAAAAGTTACCTCGTCAAAAACAGTGGAGCAGGATTTCCCTTTATTTGCTCCATATGCAGATGGGGTCATAGCGCAGGTAGGATTTAGTTGCGATCAGACTATCATCAATGAATTAAACTCCTGTAAAGTAATTGCTACCTATGGTGTTGGTTTTAATCACATTGACATAGCTGCCGCTACGAGGAAGGGTATTCCAGTATGCAATGTCCCTGATTATTGTGTAGAAGAAGTTTCGGACCACACAATTGCACTTATATTTTCAGTAACCAGACGGATTCAAAGCTATAGTGCGCAGGTAAAAAGAGGACATTGGGATGCACTTAATACACTGCCGATTAAACGATTTAAGGATAATACAGTCGGATTATTAGGATTTGGGCGCATTGCCCGGGCAGTCGCAGCCAAATTGAAACCTTTTGGTGCCCGCCTAATTGCTCATGATAACTATGTACCCAAGCAAGTATTTGAAGAGTATGCAGTCACCCCAGTAACATTTGAGGAATTAATACAACAGTCTAATCTGCTTAGTCTACATGTACCCTTATCTCCGGAAACGGCTAATATTCTTAACTATGATCGTATGAAAATGATGCCAAGAGGTGCGTTTATTATTAACACTAGCCGCGGGGGGATAGTAAATGAGGAAGACTTAACTAGATTACTTGACTCAGGCCATTTAGGTGGTGCAGGGCTTGATGTATTAAAGCAAGAGCCTCCCAGTGTAGACCATCCACTTTTAAATATGCCTGAAGTTCTAATTACACCCCATGCTTCTTATATTTCAGAGGAATCAGTCACTGAACTTAGGAAACGGACTTGTCAGCATATGATAGATGGGATCAACGGAGTTTCGCTTCCAAATGTGGTAAATCAAAATAAAGTTAGAACATAATGAATTCCACTCATAAATGCCAGGGATAACAGGTAAAGCAAAATTAAAGTTTGTTTTTGCACTACTAATTGAATGAGGGGGAAGGAATTTGGAAGCATATAAAATTTGGGCGATTGTTAGTTTATTAATATATTTTGCGGCTCTATTAGTAATAAGTTTAAGGAAAAATAAAAATGAGACGAAAGAAGATTTTTTCTTGGCAGGACGGAGATTTCCACATTGGGCTTTAGCTCTCACCTTTGTTGCCTCCTGGTTTGGAGGAAACTCAGCGCTTATTTCTGTCGATCAAGCATACGAACAAGGGATTAGTGCTTGGTGGATAATTGGGTCCCCATCAGTACTTGCCGTATTGGCGCTCATGATTTTTGCTAAGGCTATCCGCAGGGTGGGATCAATGTCTCAATCTGGAATAATGGAAAAGCGATATAATAAATTAAGTGGCACATTGCTTTCGATTCTTATTGTCTGGTACATGATAACATGGGGAGCATCGCAGATGGTTGCGATTAGTAATTTCTTTTCCAGCATCTTTGGAATTAGTTATCTTCTTACTTTATTCATTTGTGTTGCTATCTGTATTGTGTACGCAACCATTGGCGGATTCCGGGCCGTTGTCTTTACTGAAATGCTGCAGTTTGGTCTATTATTGGCGGGTCTCCTTATTACACTTGGTGCAGCTTTATATTATTCTAATGGATTTGAAGCGATCAAGGCTGCTGCCGTAGTGAAAGAAAAGACAGAATATTTCAACTTCATGGCTAATTTCAGCAAAAATTTCTTGTTCCTCTTCTCCTTTGGACTTGCATGGGTTATAGATGCTTCGGCATGGCAGCGCATATCAGCTACAAAAAGTCCAGCAGAGGCAAGAAAAACTTCATTTGCCACCTTAATTTACTTTATTCCAATCTA
This sequence comes from Neobacillus novalis NBRC 102450, assembly GCF_001591805.1. Taxonomy (GTDB): domain Bacteria; phylum Bacillota; class Bacilli; order Bacillales; family Cytobacillaceae; genus Neobacillus; species Neobacillus novalis. Next base: position 31,467 of record NZ_BCVP01000021.1, read on the forward strand.
CTTTTTTGTAGTATTTACAGGAGTGGCAGCAGGGGCAATCTTCACTGAGCTGCCAAAGGGAGGGGTTATTAGCTCATTAGTTAAAGATTATATGCACCCATTTTTAGGAGCAATTGTCTTAGTCGGAATTGGCGCAGCAATTATGTCAACCATCACTACTACTATGAACGGTGGCTCATTGTACATGACAGAGTTATATCGAAAACATTTTAACAAAAATGCAACAGAAAAGCAGCTGGTGCGATTTGGAATGCTTGCAACAGTTATTATTAGTGCCTTTGGAATGTTCATCGCTGTACGAATTCCTGATTCACTTTGGGTATTGTGGATGTCTAGTGATATTTTAGCTGCTGGATTATTTGTCCCTATGATTTTTGGATTCTTTTGGCGCAGGGGGACATCTGTAGGAGCTTTAAGTAGTACTATATTTGGATGTGGCTTTGTGTTATATAACTTTTTTATTGACCTCGGATTTAAACTGCCATCATTTTGGCCTGGAGATGCAAGAAGAATTTTAATAGGGGTTGCAATAGGATTTAGCGCCTATTTTATAGGAAGCTTCTTGTCAAAGCCAGAGTATGAAAAGGCCGATAAGTTCTTTGAGGAAACCCAGTTAATAAAAAAGTATAAAAATAAAGATAAATCAGATGATCATATGATAAATCTGTAATTCCCCCGGGAAGTAGCTCGAATTTAGGAGAGATTTTATGAATCATAATATATCGTATAAGACATTAAAGGAATTAGTTATAAAGAAACTAGATTGGGCAGACGTTCGTCAGAATGAGGCTGAAATAGTGGCAGATGTTCTCATCCATGCAAATTTACGCGGTGTTGATTCTCATGGTGTTTTACGTGTAGAACATTATGTGAACCGAATTCAAGAAGGGGGGCTTAATGTTCGTTCAAATCCCAAAATAGAAAAGACAAGTAATTCCACTGCTGTGTACGATGGTGACAATGGATTTGGACACGTCATTGCGAAACAATCGATGGAACATGCTATTGAAATAGCAAAGGATCATGGTGTCGGATTAGTCGTTGCCAAGCATAGCAGTCATTGCGGAGCGTTATCCTATTTTGTCAATCAAGCGATTGAAAAAAAGCTTATCGGAATTGCCATGACACATATAGAAGCTTGTGTTGTACCTTTTGGCGCAGCTGAACCATATTTCGGCACAAACCCAATTGCTTTTGGTTTTCCGACTCAATCAGAAAAGCCGATTATTCTTGATTTCGCAACGAGTAATGTTGCGTTTGGGAAGGTTTTAAATGCAATGGAATATGGTGAACAAATCCCCTCAGATTGGGGAATTGATGAAGAAGGAAATTCAACGACAGATCCAAGCAAGCTGGCTTATTTATCCCCATTTGGTGGAGCAAAAGGATATGGACTAGGGATGGTGGTCGAAATTTTTTCAGGGTTGTTAAGTGGATCCGCCTTCGGCCCTCATATCCCCAAAATGTTTGTCGATTATAAAAAGATGTTGGATATTGGGCACTTTATTATGGTGATAGACCCAGAAAGGTTCATAGCGGTTGAAGGCTTCCTGAAAAACATGGATCGGATGATACATGAAATTCATTCACTTACTCCTGCCAAAGGTTTTGCAAAAGTATTAGTTCCTGGAGAAATCGAGGCATTGCAAGAGGAGAAACGCAGGTTAGAAGGAATTCCACTTCCAGATTCTGTTTGTACCTATTTAAATAGCTAATAGAATGATTTAACTAGTAATATCAGTACAATCTGTGAAGCACCGGGGATTAATTTCGGTGCTTTGTCCACTTGTCCGCTCAATTTTCAATAGTAAACTATTTAAAATGGAGGAGGTATGGAAAAAGGTGTCAGAATTAAAGGTGAAGACAAAGGTAGATTTAGTAATTAGTAATGCAACGGAGGTAGTTACCTGTGTCGGTGATTGTATGGGGGATATAGGAGTTTTAGAAAATGCCTGGATTGCAGTAAAAGATGAAAAAATTGTTGGTATAGGTACTGAGGAGAATATAAGGAATCAATTTGATATAAATAGCAGCAACGAAATCAATGCAAAAGGCAAAGTAATTGTACCTGGTTTTGTTGATTCACATACCCATTTAGTCTTTTACGGAACGCGCGTGGAAGAATATGCAGTAAAACTAACGGGAGAGAATCCGGAAAAGCTAAAAAACCTCGGTGTTACGACGGGGCCAAACCGAACTGTAGAGCTTACTCGTAACGCACTGGCAGAGGAATTGTTTGTGCAGTCAAAGAAACGTTTAATGACGTTGCTTGAGCATGGCGTTACAACTGTGGAAAGCAAAAGTGGATATGGCCTTACAACAGAAAGTGAAATCAAAATTTTAGAAGTTAGCAAAAGGCTTGGGAATGAGACCCCTCTTGATGTGGTAAATACATTTTTAGGGGCACACGGCTTTCCTGAGAAATTGACGAAAAGCGAGTATCTTGACGTGATCATAAACGAAATGATCCCTAAGGTTGGGGAGCTGGGACTTGCTGAGTTTTGTGATGTTTGGTGTGATGAGGGCTATTTCACAGCAGAAGAATCGGAAATAATTCTAAAAACTGGCTTAGAGTATGGGATGAAGCCAAAAATACATGCCGATGCTTACTCCTATATAGGCGGTTCTGATTTAGCGGCGGAAATGAAAATGGTTTCAGTAGACCATTTGAACTACACTCCAGATGAGGTAATGGAAAAGCTGGCAGAAGCGAAAGTAACCTGTGTTTTAATGCCAGCCTTAGATTTTGCAGTCAATCATAAGCAGCCATTTAAAGCAAGGAAGATGCTGGATTTAGGGATGAATATTGCCCTTGCTACTGATCTTTGCCCAGCTTGTTATACAGAATCAATGCAGTTTGTCATAAACCTTGCTTGCCGTTTATATAAATTTTCTGTTGAAGAGGCAATTAAAGCCGCCACTTTTGGTGGTGCGAAGGCTCTAGATTTAGATGACCGCGGAGTTATTCAAGAAGGAAAATTAGCGGACCTGCAAATATGGGATGTTCCTACTTATAAGCATATTGCTTACAAATTTGGAACAAATATTGTTGAAACGGTTATTAAAAAGGGAAAAGTCGTTATTAGTCACGAGTAAATTAATTTTTGGAGGGATTGTAATGACCACAAAACATACATCAAGTGCTGTTGAATTTGTAAAAGAGGATCGTTTACAAGATTTATTTCTGGAATTGGCAAAGATTAATGCTCCAAGCACAAAAGAGCAGCCTGTAGCGGACTACTTGATTAAAGCTTTGCCAGAGCTTGGATTTACGTTTGAATTTGATGAGGCCCATAAAAGCTTCGATGGCGAGGTGGGGAATTTAATTGCTTGGAATGAAGGAACAGACCCGTCAATTCCACCATTATTCTTCTCTACACACATGGATACTGTCCTTCCAACAGAAGGATTAAAACCCGTTATTAAAGAAGGAATCATCCACTCCGACGGAACAACGATTTTAGGTGCGGACGATAGGGCTGCACTGGCAGCCTATTTGGAAGCAATGCTGGCAATTAAAGAAAGCAAAATTCCACATGGTCCAGTTGAATTCATCCTAACCGTCAATGAACAGCCTGGTTTAGTGGGTTCAAGATATTTGGATTACACAAAAGTAAGGAGTAAGGCCGGCTATATTTTCGACAGTAGTGGTGAAGTAGGACAAATCATTCTGAAAGGTCCTTTCAGCTCAAGAATTTGGATGGAAGTAGAAGGCAATGCTGCACATATTGCACTGAATGCCGAGGAAGGGAATAGTGCGGTTTTGATTGCAGCTGAGGGTTTGACGAAAATGAAATTAGGCACAATCGATGATGAGACTCTTGCAAATGTTGGAATTATAAAAGGTGGAGAAATGACATCGATTATTCCTGGCAACGTCACTGTGGCTGGGGAAGTTCGAAGCTACTCAAAAACTAAGTTGGACCTTCAGCTAGAGCATATGGCTGAAACAATGAGGCAAGCAGCTGAGAAGAACGCGGGAAAAGTAAAGATAAGAATTGAGAAAAAATACAGTGGCTTTAATATTTCGAAGGATGATATTTTAGTGAAAACAGCTGAATCTGCGGCAAACAATATTAGGGTGAAGCCATATTTTACTGAAACATTAGGCGGAGCCGACACAAATGTACTAAACGAAAACGGTTTATCATGTCCAACTCTGGGGCTGGGATTCCAAAATATTCATTCCTTCAGAGAGTGTATCAGCATCGAAAACCTAGTCAACACAGGAAGACTAACGGCTGCACTTATCGAACAATGGTATGTAAATCACAAAGATAATAGCAGTAAACCCTTTTAGGGAGTGAGGCAGGAAATGGCACAATAGATACGAACATGTCAAAAAAATAGTCAAAATTGCATTTAGATTAGGATACTTAGATAAAAAGGATGGGGAGTTGAACAGGGAATGCAAAGTGAAAAGATAGTCGATTTTGAAGACGTGAAACTAGATGGTTTTACACTAGATCGCTACAAGGTACAACGTGTTGTTGATGGGAAAGTAAAGGTTTTCCTGCCTGAAGAAAATCTTTTACGAGTTCGATTAAGCCGCAATCGAATTGAAAAACAAATTAATGATGGGAAAATTATCTATGGGGTAAATACGGGTTTCGGTAAACTAAGCGATATTGAAATCGAAAAAGATGAAATTGCAAAATTACAGTTGAATTTATTACGAGCAGATGCTGTTGGTGTTGGCGATCCTCTTCCAATTTCTATTGTAAGGGCAATGATGATACTCCGTGCAAACGCACTCGCAAAAGGATTTTCAGGAATAAAAGAGGAAACACTGCAATTGCTCATTGATATGATTAATAAAGAAGTTCATCCGGTAGTGCCTTGTAAAGGTTCCGTAGGGGCAAGCGGAGATTTAGCACCTCTTTCCCACATTGCCCTTGTGCTGGTAGGTGAAGGGAAGGCAGAATACAAAGGAGAAATTCTCCCAGGGGGAGAAGCACTAAAACGGGCAGAGTTGAAGGCGGTCTCCCTAGAAGCGAAAGAAGGGCTTGCCTTAATAAACGGAACGCAGGCAATGTCAGGGATTGGCACGATTGCAATTAACGAAGCTGAGCGTGTGGGTTTAGCTGCAGATATGGCTGCCTGCCTCACAATGGAGGCGCTTCAGGGGGTAATATCTGCATTTGAAAGTGAATTACTTGCTGTTCGTCCACATCCCGAATTTGAATTTGTTGCTTCTCGAATGAGAAAGTGGCTTGAAGGAAGTCGACGTATTACCCACCAAGGTGAAATTCGGATTCAGGATGCCTATTCCATTCGTTGTATCCCGCAAGTGCACGGCGCGTCTTGGCAAGCATTCAATTATGGTGATGAACGACTAAGAGTGGAGATGAACTCCGCCACAGATAATCCGATTGTCTTAGAAAGTGGAGAGATTGTATCCGGAGGGCATTTTCACGGTCAGCCGATGGCTCTTGCGATGGACTTTTTGAAAGTTGGGGCAGCAGAGTGGGCAAATATTTCTGAGAGAAGAATCGAAAGACTTGTTAATCCGCAACTAAGCGGTTTATCCCCTTTCTTAGCACCCAATCCAGGATTAGAATGCGGCTTAATGGTTGCCCAATATGCAGCAGCTGCACTTGTTTCGGAAAATAAAGTTCTTGCCCACCCGGCAAGTGTGGACTCTATTCCGACCTCGGCCAACCAGGAAGATCACGTTAGTATGGGAACGATTGCGTCACGACAAGCAAGAGAGATTATCCATAATACGGCAAGAGTGATTGCAATTGAAATGATTTGTGCATCACAAGCAATTTATCTAGAAAAAGCAGAAAATCTTATGGCAACGGAAACAAGAAACTATTTGGAGAAGGTTCGCCAAATTTGCCCGCAGCTGGAAAGTGACAGAGCAATCTCAGACCAAATAGAAGAGTTAGCCCAATTTATTTTAAGGGAAGATGTATTAAGGAAATAATAGAATAGAAGAAAGTCCCTTATCAACAAAACTACTTGCCTTTTGAACAATCTTTTCCATTAAGAAGGCAAAAAGGAGGAGAAGAGTGGATGGAATTTAAATTATCGGATGAACTGTTAGCAATTAAAGCATTAGCAAGAGATTTTACAAACGAGGAAATTATGCCGGTTGCCAGAAAATATGATGAGGAAGAAAAATTTCCGGAAGAAGTTTTTCAAAAATTAAGAGATATCGGGCTTTTTAATTTGGCTGTTCCAGAGAAGTATGGAGGGCCGGGAATTGATAAAATCTCTCAAGCATTAATTGTGGAGGAGATTTCAAGAGGATGTGCGGGTATTGCTACATCCTGTGAAGGGAATTCTTTAGTTTCATACCCGATTCTTATCAGTGGAACCGAAGAGCAAAAGAAGAAATATTTAGGCCGGTTAACATATGGAGGACAATTTGGTTCTTTTTCTCTAACAGAGCCAGAAGCAGGAAGTGACGTTGCATCCCTTTCAACAACAATTGAAAGGAAAGGTGATGAATACATCCTGAATGGAGAGAAAGTTTTTATTACAAATGCAAATCATTCAAATTTTTATGTAGTTTTAGCTAAACATAAAGGGTCGGAGAAACCGAAACGATTTACAGCGCTAATTGTTGACCGCGATTTTGGAGGAGTATCCGTTGGGGAAAAAGAGAAGAAAATGGGCTTACGAGCTTCTGCTACAGGATCGATTAGATTTGAAGATGTCCGTGTTCCTATTGCGAATCGTATTGGTAGTGAGGGGGAAGGTTTTCAACTATTTATGAAGGCGCTTGCTTATGGGCGGCCTATGGTTGGAGCTTTATCGGTTGGTATTGCGCAAGGTGCATATGAGGCAGCACTTAATTATGCCAAAGAGCGCAAACAGTTTGGAAAACCAATCTCACAGTTTCAATCGATACAATTTATGTTAGCAGATATGGCAATGAATATTGAGGCTGCGAGGTTGTTGGTTTACAAATCTGCGTATCTTTTACAGCAAGGTACTCCCTCACCTACTGTTGGTGCTTTTGCTAAGTGTTTTGCATCAGATACAGCAATGAAAGTTACCACGGATGCTGTCCAAATTTTTGGCGGGAATGGGTATATGCGTGAATACCCAGTAGAAAAATATATGCGCGACGCAAAAATCACGCAAATCTATGAAGGTACTAATCAAATACAAAGGGTTGTAATTGCGAAAGAGATACTCAAATAAAACAAGGAAATAGTAGGAATATAATTGGAGGGGAAAAGGTGGTGAAAATTATTTCAGCTGATGAAGCTGCTTTATTAATCCCAGATAATGCTACTGTCGGAGTAACCGGCCATTGGGTGGGTGGCTTTGCAGAGGAAGTTGCAATTGCTGTTGAAGAAAGGTTTTTGAAAACTGGGCATCCCCAAAATATTACTTTAGTACATGCCACTGGTATTGGAGATTTTAAAGGTAGAGGAACACACCATTTTGGGTACGAAGGTTTAATAAAAAGATTAATATGCGGCCATACAAGTGCAGCTCCCAATTTGGCTAGTTTAGTAGAACAAGATAAAATCGAATGTTACTTTTTACCGCAAGGTGTTATTTGCCAACTTTGGAAAGCCGTTGCTGCAAATAAACCAGGTGTTTTTTCCAAAGTTGGTTTGGAAACCTTCATTGATCCACGTATTGATGGGGGAAAGGTTACAACAAAAACTAAAGAGGAGTTAGTTGAATTAGCGGAGATTAATGGCGAGGAATGGCTGCATTATAACAGATTTCCAATAGATGTCGCTATTATAAGAGGAACTTATGCCGATGAAAATGGAAACCTGAGTATGGACAAGGAGGCCGTATTGCTTGAGCAACGCACTCTTTCAATGGCCGCAAGAAACAGCGGAGGAATTGTTATTGCGCAGGTTGAAAATATTGTTAAAGCAAATACATTACACCCGAAGCAGGTTAAAGTTCCAGCCAATCTAATTGACTATATTGTGGTCGCAAAACCGGAGAACCATTTACAGACAATTCCTGAAGCATTTAATCCATCTTTATCGGGTAATATACGTATACCACTAGATAAAATAAAACCAATGGGACTAAATGTACGAAAGATTATTGCTCGTCGCTGTTCTATGGAACTTACAAATAAATCGGTTGCTAATTTGGGAATAGGGATGCCAGAAGGAGTTGGTTATATAGCAGTTGAGGAAGGAGTGATTGACGATGTTATGTTAACTACCGAAATAGGGTCATTCGGTGGAGTTCTGGGTTCAGGTTTTTACTTTGGAACTTCTGTAAATGCAGAAGCCACAATTGAAATGGTAGACATGTTTGATTTTTATGACGGCGGCGGTTTAGATATCGCATTTCTAGGATTGGCCCAGGTTGATAAATACGGAAATGTAAATGTAAGTAAATTTGGTTCAAAAGTTGCAGGCCCGGGTGGTTTCATTAATATTTCTCAGAATACTAGAAGCGTTATTTTTTGTGGCACATTTACTCATGGGGCTGAAATAGGAATTGAGGACGGTAAATTAGTTATTTTTAAAGAGGGTGAGGGTAGGAAGTTTTGTAATCATGTTGAACAGATCACATTTAGTGGAAATTATGCACAAAAACTCAATCAAAAGGTATTATATGTGACAGAACGAGCAGTTTTTAAGCTAGAAGGCGGAGAAATGATATTAATAGAGATCGCTCCAGGAATTGCTCTTGAAAGGGATATTTTACCGTTAATGGGATTTACACCAAAAATATCAAAACATTTAAAAGAGATGGACCAAGGAATTTTCAAATCGGAATGGGGATATCTTAAAACGAATATCGAAAAAAATAAAAATTTAAAATAGTGCTTGAAAAGCATTGAAAATGGGTATTGTTCCAACATAATAAAGGCAGTTTCAGCAAGAGCTTCCGGCACGCAGCCGGTGCTCTTTTTTAGTATATCGACTATTTAGTAAAAGTATATCCATTAACATCAACGCTTATTTACGATTTCACGCTACGGAGTTTGAATTAAATAGAAGTCATAAATAGGCCATTAAATAATAGATTGAATAATATAAGTGAATAGAAAACGGCAATGCACCTTGGTTGCAGTCTAGTCATCAGGGCAACTTTTTAGGAGGTGAAGAAAATGGATGTCAAACGAGTTCCGGCTTTTGCCCTGGCAAGTCAAATCATTCCTAACATTGATGATGGTTTAAGAGAGGCCTTTCAGGTACCCGCCAATATTAAAAGCCTAGGTCTCGTAACAAGCACGAGCGATGATGTCGGCTATACCGCATTAGATGAGGCAACGAAGATGGCAGCGGTGGAGGTCGTTTATGCGAAGTCCTTTTATGCCGGAGCGGCCCATGCTTCGGGTCCATTATCGGGGGAGTTCTTAGGTATTTTAGGCGGGGCAACACCTTCAGAGGTAAAAAGCGGTCTCGAGGCGGCGGTTCAGCTGATCAATGAGGGACCGGCGTTTTATGCAGTGGACGAGGCATGGGATCATGCCTATTTTGCCCATACAATTTCACGGACGGGAACGTATTTGTCAAAAATGGCAGGCATTAATCCGGGCGAGCCGTTAGCCTACTTGATTGCTCCGCCGCTTGAAGCAATGGTTGGTTTGGATGCTGCTTTGAAGGCGGCGGATGTAAGGATTTGTGTCTTTTATGGACCGCCAACGGAAACAAACTTCGGCGGCGGGCTGTTAACCGGCAGTCAATCGTCCTGTGCGGCAGCAGCAGAAGCCTTTGCTGAAACCGTTAAGAAAATTGCCCTTTCCCCCCATAGTTCATTTTAGCTTTTTAAAAGGTGTTGAGAAAATTGACGGAGAAAAAGCAGCGCGTCATACAAGAGTATGTTCCCGGGAAACAGCTGACATTAGCACACATCATCGCCAATCCCGATGAAGCATTGTACACAAAACTTGGAATCGGGCAGGCCGGTGCGATTGGAATTTTAACGTTAACGCCGACGGAAACCGCGATAATCGCCGCCGATATTGCTACAAAAGCCGCCGATATCGAAATCGGCTACCTGGATCGATTTACCGGTTCCTTGGTCATTTGCGGAACGGTATCTGATGTCGACATGGCCATCCAAGCCATTAATCAATTTTTAAGCAGGCATTTAAAATTTGAACCAGCGGAGATTACCCGCTCATGAAAACAGGCAAAGTGATGATGATTGGTCCGATTGGGTCCGGGAAATCGACGTTAACGAAGCGTCTATTAGAGGATTCGTCGCCTGTGTTAAAAACGCAAGCACTCAGTTACAACGAGTGGATTATCGATACACCTGGTGAATATAGCGAAAATCCGCTGTTTTACCGCTCGTTGATGGCGACATCGTTGGAAGCGCGCGTATTGCTGGTGATTCAAGATGCCACAAGGCTTCATCAGATTCTGCCTCCGAATTTTGCCCAAGGCTTTCCGATTGTGCCATTAGGGGTGATTACAAAGATAGACCATCCGGATGCGAATTTGGTGATGGCGGAGAAATTTTTAAGACAGGTTCTACCGCAAAATGAGATTTTCCACGTATCCTCCGTCACTTTAAAGGGAATTTCAGAGCTGCGGACAGTCATCCAGAAATATCTGTAGAGGGATTGTTCAGCACCCCTTAATCCATCCTTGGTGAATATTATTTGAATAGTTCGAATAACATGTACAAACCTTTTAATATTGGGAGTGAGGTGCATTTGAGCACTGTAGTAATCAAAAGTGTTGGCATTGATATCGGTACAAGCACATCCAAATTTATGATGAGTGAATTGACGCTGGGCCGGGTATCAAGCCATTTTTCACTGCCGCAGTTCGATATCATTGAACGCAAGGTCACCTATGTAAGTGAGATTATTGCCACTCCTTTAAAAAATGAAGAGGAAATTGATCTGCCGTCGCTGGTTTCCTGGCTTGAGAAGGAGTATCAGCAAGTTGGTTTAACACTTTCAGACATTAAATCAGGAGCTGTCATCATAACCGGAGAAACGGCAATCAAAAAGAATGCCGATGCCCTAATTCATTATTTAGCTGAACGCTCAGGTGACTTTGTGGTCGCAATAGCCGGTGCTAGTTTGGAAGCTGTGTTAGCAGGAAAAGGTTCAGGGGCGGCCAGGCACTCGCAGTCATCTAGGGCGGCGATTGCGAACATTGATATTGGCGGCGGTACGGCAAATGTTGTCGTTTTTCAACAAGGGAAAGTGCTTGAGACTATCACTTTTCATGTTGGCGGACGATTGATTGAGATTAATTCACTTGGTGAGGTTTTAAGGGTATCACCGTCTTTGAAACCATGGCTATGTTTTAAAAAATTTCGAGTAGAAAAGGGCATGCGCTTGTCGTTAACGGAGCTAATCGAAATCACTTCAGGACTATGCGGCGATTTACTTGATGTGTTAGCAGGGGAAAAAACAATTTCCTCACTTGAAAACTTGGTCCACAGTACGTCCTGCCAGGGTTTACCAAGAATTCAGGAGGTAATGGTTTCTGGGGGAGTGGGGCGGCTTGCATTGGAAGCACCCCCTGCGACATTGGCAGATGTGGCAAAATTTAACGACATTGGTCCGCTTTTGGCTAGCGAGCTAATGAAGGCGGTAAAAAGGTATCATTTTAATGTGGTGGAGGCGGCACAGACATCGAGCGCAACCGTTATTGGGGCTGGAACGCAAACGACAAAGCTGAGCGGGGCGACCATTTCCATTCAACCGGAGCTCCTGCCATTACGGAATATTCCTGTAGTGAAGGCGGCCTTATCGGAAATGGATTTTGAACAACAGATGGAACAGGCATTTTTAAAGGGAAAGGAATGGTTTGTGGGGAATGACCGTTTACCATTTGCTATTGGTTTAGGCGGCACACTCTATTTATCGTACTTAATGCTTAAGGAAATCGCCGGTAGTATCGGCAATCTGTATGCGAAGTATTTCCCTAGTGCTGAGGTTCTCGCCGTCGTATGTGAAAATGACATGGCCAAGGCCCTAGGGCAGGCATTACGGCTGCAAACTAAGTTTCAAGTGATTTGCATTGATCAAATTGGGATTGAACATGGTGACTATATTGATATTGGAGCACCGTTGAAAGACGAATTGGTGCCGGTGGTTGTCAAAACATTGGCGTTTTCTTAGGGTTTTAGATATCAGAATATTTCGAATTATAGAGTATGCTTTTGAATTTGTAAAATAACGGTTAGTTTTGTAGAATCAACCGTAAATTTGTAGAATCAACCCAAAAATTTGCTAAGGCATTTGAAAAAGTTCTTAAACAACCTGAAATAGGAGGTGATAATTTTGAAATCATCGATAACGTTACTCCATAAAACCTATCAATTCCGCGATTTGAAAGAAATTCTTGCTAAAGCAAATGAGGAAAAGTCTGGGGACCAGCTTGCCGGTATTGCCGCGAATGATGCCCAGGAGCGGCTCGCCGCACGGCATCTGCTAGCTGATTTAACACTTAGCGAGATTCGCAACAACCCTGTGCTCGCACCCGAAGAGGACGAGGTTTCACGCTTGATTGAGGAATCCATCAATGAAAAAATCTATCAATCTATCGCGAACTGGACCGTAAGCGAGCTCCGCGAAACACTGCTATCTGATAACACGACAAACCATGAAATCAGCCGTATCCGCAGAGGGCTGACGAGTGAGATGGCCGCTGCCGCTGCCAAAATTATGTCCAACCTGGATTTAATCCAGGCTGCATCAAAAATAGAAATCATTACCCAGTGTAATTATCCAATTGGTCACAAAGGTACTCTTGCTGGCAGGGCACAACCGAACCATCCAACCGACAGCATCCAAGGAATCAAAGCCTCACTTTACGAGGCCTTAAGCTATGGAATCGGCGATGCTGTTATCGGCATTAATCCGGTTATTGATACGGCTGAAAGTGTGAAGCAAATTTTACAAATGACTAGAGATGAAATAGATAGATTCCAAATCCCGACGCAAAACTGTGTCTTAGCGCATGTGACGACGCAGATGCGGGCAATCAAAAATGGCGCTCCCTCCGATTTGCTTTTTCAAAGCTTAGCGGGCACGGAGGCTGGGAATAAGGCATTTGGAATTAGTATCGACCTCTTAAACGAGGCAAATGAGTTAATACAAAAAGAAGGCACTTCCCATGGACCGAATCTTTGGTATTTTGAAACTGGACAGGGCTCAGAGCTGTCTTCCGATGCCCATCACTGCATTGACCAAGTGACGCTCGAATCGAGATGCTATGGCCTCGCCAAAAAATATAAACCATTTATCGTGAACACGGTGGTGGGCTTCATTGGACCAGAGTACCTATTCAACAGCAAACAGGTTATTAGGGCAGGGCTAGAGGACCATTTTATGGGGAAGCTCCAGGGGATTCCGATGGGGGTAGATGTTTGTTATACGAACCATATGAAAGCCGATCAAAATGATATGGAAAACCTCGCTATCTTACTGGGTTCTGCGGGGGTAAATTTCCTCATTGGGGTACCGATGGCGGATGATTGCATGCTCAATTATCAATCTACGAGTTTTCATGATATCGCCTCAGTACGCAGCGTACTCGGGCTAAGACCGGCGCCTTATTTTGAAAAATGGCTTGAGAAAATGGGGATTATCGAGGACGGGAGATTAACTGGTCGGGCAGGGGACCCAACCATATTTATGTAGATTGATCAGAGGTATTGGTGGCGTTACTGTCGCCAAGAGTGCTCCAACTGTCGCGCAGGGCGCTTCAACTGTCGCCAAGAGTGCTCTAACTGTCGGATAAGACACCACTACTGTCGAACGAGCATAGTTATCGAAAGGAGGCGAGCATTTTTGAAGGAAAAACAAATTGAATTGATTGTTCAAAAGGTAATGGAGCAGCTGCAGGCAAAGTTTCCAACGGAGAATAGAGCAGATCCAATTGATAAAGGACTTATATTTACGGAAAAAGACTGGGAAACATCGATTCCGAAGCCTGCTTTTCAGGAAGGAGTTGCGGACTTGATTACTTCCACCCCGGCACGGATTGGCGTCTGGAGAACAGGAACCCGCCCGCTGACGAAAACAATGTTAAAGCTGCAATTCGACCATGCGGCTGCTATCGATGCAGTCGGCGGCGAGGTGCTCGAGAACTATCTTGAGGAATTCGCTTTATTCACGGTGGAAACATGCTATGAGAACAAGGAAGTTTATTTGAAAAGGCCTGATAAGGGAAGGGTGCTAACCGATGCGGCCGTCCAAACCATAACGGAGCGGTGTCACAACCGGCCGCAGGTGCAAATTGTCGTCTCAGATGGGCTGAGCGCCTGTGCCGTAGAAACCAATTTAAAGGATGTCTATCCCGCATTACTAGATTCATTGCAACTTAACAATCTGACCTGTGGAACGCCCTTTTTTGTTAAAGGAGGCAGGGTCGCCTGTATGGACCATATCGGCGAAATCCTTGAGCCGGAGGTACTTGTTCTCCTGATTGGCGAACGGCCGGGTCTTGTTTCGGCAAGCTCAATGAGTGCCTATATGTGTTATCGTCCCCGAAAAGGGATTGTCGAATCGGATCGCAATGTCATCTCGAATATTCATCCGCTGGGCACTCCGCCAGTTGAGGCCGGTGCCCATATCGGCACCGTTTTACAAAAAATGTTGGAGCAAAAAGCAAGCGGTGTGAAACTGGAATTATAGCAAAAACAATAGAAAGGGGGTTAGTTAAATGGAGGTATTTATCGGTTTTGCTTTAGTGATAATTACCCTTTGCGTTGGCACTGCCATTGGCATGCATGCCAATAAAAACGTGCGTGCCTTTAAAGAGGAGGAACATGAAATTTTTGTTGATAAAGACGTAAGAAATTAAACTAGAGAGGGGAGAAAGGGATGAAAAATAAAGACCAGCAAATGGTGGAGGATCGAAAACAGCTAAACAGGTATGGCTATGCCCAAGAGTTGTTGCGTGATATGGGCGGATTTTCAAACTTTGCGATCTCGTTTTCGATTATTTCTATTTTAACAGGCGCCGTTTCCTTATACGGTCATGGATTAACCTACGGCGGACCGGGGATGATGGGCTTTGGCTGGACGATTGTCGCCTTTTTCGTGCTATTAGTTGCCGCCTCACTAGCCGAATTAGCGTCGGCAATTCCAACCGCGGGAGCCCTATATCACTGGGCAGCCACTCTAAAAGGGAGAAGGATTGGCTGGTATACTGCTTGGATTAATCTTATCGGTCAAATCGGAATTGTAGCGGGAATTGATTACTCATGCGCCTTATTCGCTGACCCGCTCTTAGCAACAGTCTTTGGTTATACTTCCACCGATACTACCATTCTAATTGTCTTTGGCGTAATTCTTCTATTACACGGAATCCTCAACCACGTCGGAATTAAAATCGTTGCCAAATTAAATGACTTTTCAGCCTGGTATCATATGCTGGTCGTCGCTATTTTGGTTGTTAGCTTGGCTTTTTTTACAAAAAACGGTTTGCAGCCAATTGATTACTTATTCCAGGTTGGGCAGACTTTTTCCGATAAGCCCTATTTCTTAGCCTTCTTAATTGGTTTATTGCAGGCGCAATGGACCTTTACCGGCTATGATGCATCAGCCCATACGATTGAAGAGACCGTTCATCCGCGTGTCCGTGCCCCGTGGGGGATCTATAATTCTGTGGCCTTTTCCTTCGTCTTTGGGTTTATCATGCTTGCCTTCGTGACCCTTTCGATTCACGATGCGGCTGGTGCGGTGAACTCTGACAACGCCTTTATCTATGTCATCAGTCAGGCCTTGGGCGGTACGTTTGGATCGATCGTTCTCTGGCTCGTCACTTTTGCGATGTTCTTCTGCGGTCTCTCGTCGATTACCTCATTCTCACGGATGATGTATGCGTTTTCGCGAGACAAGGGTATGCCGTTCAGCCGTCATTGGGCAGAAATCAGCCGCAAATTCCGGACACCGGCAAAAGCAATTTGGCTGGCCGTTATCCTTTCATTAGCTTTAGCATTAATTGATTATCTCACAAAAATCATTAATCCTAACGCAGGTTATTCCACTATCGCCTTCTTGACCGGGGTCAGTGTCGTTGGCTTGTATGTTGCATATGGCATTCCAATCTATCTTAAATTGGAAGCCGAGGCGAAAGGAATCTTTTTACGAAAGCATTATGGTCCTTGGAGTCTTGGGAAATGGAGCAAGCCGATTAATATTCTCAGTATCATCTGGATTCTCTTCATTTCCATTATGATGGTGATTCCGCCAAACCAAATGGCCGCCTATGCCTTGGGCGGGATGTTTATTATCTTGATTATCATGGACTTAGGCTATTACAAAAAGCACTTCAAAGGTCCGCAAGCTGCCCTTGAAAAATCAATCGAAGAGATTCAAAAATTGGAAGATGAGTTTGAGCATGAGAAGGAATAGCAGGTAAAAATCACAAAAGTGCCCTATGAATCGTACAGGGCACTTTTTCGCGTTTCTTTAAGCAACTTTTCAAGTTTTTCAAGCACCTTGTGTTACTATAATAGCTAACCGAAAAAAATGAGGTGTATTGAGATGAAAATTGAAGTTTGGTCAGATTATGTTTGTCCATTTTGTTATATCGGGAAAAGAAGGTTAGAAGAGGCGTTAAGTCAATTTCCAGATAAGGATAAAGTTGAAGTTGAATTCAAGAGTTTTGAGCTCGATCCAAATTCACCAAAGAATAGTGGAGAAAATATTCACGAAGTATTAGCAAAAAAATATGGCATGAGTCTTGAAAAAGCTAAACAGGCGAACCAAGGTGTTGGTTCTCAAGCTGCATCTGTTGGCTTAAGATTCAATTTTGATGAAATGAAGCCTACCAATACCTTTGATGCTCATCGTTTGGCCAAGTTTGCGAAAACACAAGGAAAAGAAGCAGTGGTCTCTGAAAAGCTTTTACATGCTTATTTCACAGAATCGAAGGATATTGGCAATCTTGAAACCTTGGCAGACATTGCCGAAGATGCAGGTTTAACTCGGCAAGAGGTAATATCGATCCTGAATGATAAGAATGCTTTTGCCGCTGATGTCCGCCAGGATGAATCCCTTGCCCAGCAATACGGCGTTCGCGGTGTTCCCTATTTCGTGATTAATCAAAAATATGCGATTTCCGGTGCCCAGCCGACGGAAACCTTTTTCGGTGCCCTTCAAAAAGTATGGCAGGAAGAATCTGCTTCCCCCATGCTCCAGGACCTTTCCACTACCGAAGATGCCAGCTGTGCCGATGGGAACTGTGTGATTCCAGAGAAAGAATAGAATTCTCCGAAATCATAAATTTGAAGGATTTAATGGATGAATAAACCGAGATCAATAAAAATGGGAAAGGCTTCTCGAGTCCTTTCCCATTTTTGTTTGAATAATTAAGGTGTTATTTGCTTTTCATTCTAAAATAAGACTGGTTACTGTCATCCCAACATCTTTCAATTTGCCAATTTCCTTGAATCGTGGTTTGGCAGTTTCTGTGCCTGATTGTGTTCCTTCTTGTTGTCCTGCGTCTAGAAGTTTTACGTCTAGAAGTGTTCCTTCTTGATGTGTTGCGTTGTCCGGATGTATTGCGTCTAGAAGTATTCCTTCGTGAAGTCGTTCCACGGCTAGAAGTTCGTTGTCTGGTCGTTCTCCTCCGCGACGCACCACGGTCAAAGCCAGGGTCTCTAAACATGAAATCCCCAAAACCGCCGCGTCTAACCTCATCTGCTGCACTTTGAATCTTCTCCGGTGAAATCTCTTCCGGTGTAATTTCCTCCATTTTAGCACCTCCTTTAAATATAGAAAAGGGAGTACGAAAACTTAACTGACCATTTGTCTATAAAACTCACTCTTCTTTTACCAAGTTACGTATCCAGGTCTGTTTTTGTATGGGACATAAGCCTAATAGCAGAAAAAATGCTTTTTCAACGTGACATCCTTCTTTTTTCTTACATACGAATAAAGGAGGAGGGATTGAAAATGGACGAGGCTGAAAAAATATCACAATATAAGCTGTTTATAAAACCCAATGACGTAAGAGAGCTGAGACGAGATATTTGGATTGATGATCCGATTCCAGCGCAGTTAACGTTGGAGGGGAAAAGGCTTGAAATTGATTTAAGCTATCGCGGCTCCCATATCCGGGATTTTCCGAAAAAGTCATATCAAATTTCTTTTTATAAACCGACAAAATTCAAAGGAGCAAAACAAATTCATTTAAACGCCGAATTCAAGGACCCGTCGTTGATACGGAATAAATTATCATTTGATTTTTTTACGGAAATCGGCGTGTTAGCACCGCAATCACATCATATTTTTTTAACGCAAAACGGAAAAGCAGAAGGGGTCTATTTAGAAATCGAATCGGTGGATGAAAACTTTTTGAAAAGAAGAAGCCTCCCCGATGGAAGTATTTTTTATGCAGTCGATGGGGATGCCAATTTTTCACTAATGAGCGACTTGGATAAGGAAACAAAAAAATCACTGGAATTGGGCTATGAAAGAAAATGCGGCGCCGCAACAGAGGATCATTATTTACAGGAATTTATTTATAAAATCAATACGATCCGCCAAAGTGAATTTGAAAAGGAAATTTTGAATTTTGTCGATGTCGACAAATACCTTCGCTGGATAGCGGGAATTATTTTTACCTCAAACTACGATGGATTCGTCCATAACTATGCGCTTTACAGGAATGGAGATACTGGTCTATTTGAAGTCATCCCGTGGGATTATGATGCCACCTGGGGCCGGGATGTAAACGGAAAGGTGATGGAAGCGAATTATGTCCCGATAGACGGTTTTAATACCTTAACGGCACGGCTGCTGGATGTAAAGAGTTTTCGCAAGCAATATCGAACCCTCCTTGAAGACATCATGAACCACCAATTTACGGTTGATTTTATGATTCCTAAGGTTGAAAATCTGCTCCAATTGGTGCGTCCTTATGTATTACAGGATCCCTATAAAAAACATACGATTGGCGACTTTGACAGGGAGTCAGCGGTTATCGCGAAATATATTGAAGAAAGAAGAAGGTATCTGCAGCGGAAATTAGCAAAATTAGATTAGAATTTAATAGTTTGAAGGAATCTGAAAGGACAGCTAGTCCTTTTTTATTTTTCAATTAACAATGGAGAAGTTTTGCTATTTCTGGTATTTTTGTAATATAGAAAAAGATTTGCCGCAGCCAAAAAACTACGATAATTTACTAGTTTCATAAGGCAATAGCAAGGGGGATTATGATTGCAAGCGAATTTAGGACAAAAAGAAATAGGTCAATGGTATTATATAAAAAATGGTGAACAAATTGGTCCTGTGAACGAGTCAGAATTGCTTTATTTATTTCGAGAAGGGTTCTTAAACGGGGATGCACTCGTTTGGACTAAAAACATGGAGCGCTGGGAGAAGGCCAGAAAGTTTCAGCAATTTGCCGATGTTTTAATTGTACCGCCGCCCATTCCGGTTTCACCGCGAATTTCCGAATCGATTGACTTTCGGAAAGCACCGCCAAAAAAAGACGCTGTTGGGACTTCAAAGCAGATAACAAACCCCTCCGGATATTCTAAGGCAAGACCGTGGATTCGATATTGGGCTCGGACAATAGATATGATTATTTTCGGAATGGCGATGGCCATTGTTGTGAGTATCCTCTCTCCTTCTTTCATGGAGGATTCTATCGGTACCTTTTTTAGCTTTTTTGCGATGCTGATTTGGCTTTTTGTTGAGCCGCTTATGTTAACCCTTTTTGGTAATACACTAGGAAAAGCGGTATTAAATATAAAAATAAGTATGGCGGATGGCCGTAAAATCACGTATCAAACAGCATTAAAACGGACATTTTCGGTGTGGCTTAAAGGGCTGGGCTTAGGGATTCCGATTGCCAGTTTAATTTGTCTCGCGCTTTCGATTGACCATCTAAATAAAAATAATGTAACCAAATGGGACAAAGAATACGGTTTTGTCGTTACACATGGTAAGGTCGGGTTTTTCAGAGGGTTCTTGGCCATTGTTATTCCGATCGTAGTCATGTTTATTTGTCTCATCATAATCGGGATTATTTGGGCTATCACATTAGGCGCTATCTAATTGCTAAATGGTGCCTTTCTTTTTAAATTGGAATAAGTAGGGTTTTTAGTGATGATGTCGAAATTTTATTAAAAATTGGGGTATGAGGGAGAGCGTAGTAAAGTGGTGAAATTTTGTACGAATTGTGGAAAAGAATTAAAGATTGGACAAGTTTTTTGTAATGGCTGCGGAACTAAAGTAGGTGGTCAAAGAACTGAGTATCCCGGGAATGTTTCGGCAACGGAGAGGACATCATTCGTTAAACAAACAAAAAACAAACAGAATCGCAACCTATTAATAACAGTATTTTCAATTGTTGGAGTTTTAGCATTATTGGTTGGTGCCTATTTTATTGTAACTGGATTAAAAGAAACGAAGCCTCAAGCTGTTTCTTATGATGTAACATCAGGAGCAAAGGAGAGTGGAGGCGACTTAGTTAAGGCTGACACTAAAAAGAAAGAACAGGCAGCTGAAAATGATGAGAACTCGATTATTAATGACTATACGAGAAAATTAAACAGTTTAATAATCAATGCTTCAGGTTCGGATATTTCGCTAGGTAAGTGGGACATTACGAACCGGAATGGTACTTTATTTTTGGAAGCCAATAAGATCCCTTCGAGAAATTTAACCCGTATTTTTGATCTCTACGATAGCGGGGAGCTATCGCCCTTAAAAGATTGGGCAAAAGAAGTGTACTTCATTGCTGATGATTTATCGGGGAAATTAAAGTCAAAATGGGACATTGAAGTTGGTAATGGATGTGTGTCTGACTATCCGATTACCCTTTCTCAAGCGGATTTAATGGCGTACTCTGGATCATGCGGTTATTCTATACCAGTATTGTCGGGTTCGGATAAGAGAAGTTTATCATTATTGATTCATAGTAAGGTATTTGGCTCTTCCGAAAATACCACAGTTTCCGTAACTGATGATTTTATTCTTCCTAATAGTGACGTTAGAAGGTTAACCGAAAGTGAAATTACGTCGCTTTCACTTGAAGAGCTTGGTTTGGCGAGAAATGAAATCTTTGCACGCCATGGTCACGTGTTTACTAAGGAGGAGCTGCGTGTTTATTTCGAACAGAAATCGTGGTACTTCCCTGATGCAGCCTATACCGACACATTAAGTCCGATAGAAAAATATAACGTAGATTTGATTAAGAGTCGAGAGGAGTCCCTGAAGTGAACAGAAGCGCGGTCAAGATCGGAATTTCCCTTATCATCCTGTTAGCAATGATCCCTCTCTATTATTTTTTCAATCCTGCCGTGGCAAAAGAAAAGGCTTCCACAAGTAAGAATGAAAAATCTGAGCTGCATGCGAAAGCGAGTGCAGCTCCAAAAAAACAGGCTGAACAGAAAGATGCTGCAAACGAAAGCCAGAAAAAAGACCAGGAAGACATAACGGCAGCAAATAAGAACGAAGAAACAGTAAAAGAGGAATCAGTTACGACGGAAACTGCTTCTTCTGATGTAACAAAGGAGATTCAAAGGGACTTTTTGGTTGTCATCGACCCCGGTCACCAAAGGCATGCTAATGTAGGGAAAGAGCCTGTAGGACCAGGTGCAGCGGAGACGAAGATGAAGGTTACAGGCGGCACGTCCGGTGTTGCAACGGGGAAGCCGGAATATCAGTTAGCGTTGGAAGCCTCACTTATTTTAGGTGAATTATTGGAAAAACAAGGGGTAAAGGTCATTTATACACGGAAAACACACGATGTCAATTTAAGCAACAAGGAAAGGGCGGAATTTGCTAATCAAAATAGAGCCGATTTATTCATAAGGATTCATGCGGATGGGTCCACCGATAAAAGTGTTAGCGGTCTATCAGTGTTGACTCCTGCAAAAAACGACCCGTACACAAAAGCAATTTACGAGGAGAGTTTAAAAGCTTCTCAGCTGATTTTAGATGAAACGAAGAAAAATACTGCTGTAAAGGTGAATGGAATATCGTATCGAAGTGATTTATCAGGTTTTAACTGGTCACAGGTGCCAAGCACATTAGTTGAAATGGGTTTTATGAGCAATCCTGTGGAAGACAGAAACCTTTCAGACCCAACGTATCTTACCAATCTTCTCACCAACGTTGCCGATGGAATCCTACAGTATGCAAGCCTTAAAAAGTAAGAGGCTGTTAGTGTCTAGTGGAGATTATTGATTGAAAAAAAGATGCCGATTGGCATCTTTTTTTCAGCCGAGGATAGAATTAGCTTCTTTTTGGAAGCCACATGTTACGGCTTCTGTAATATTCCTCCATTTGAAAATTATCATTTGGTGTTGTACTCCAGCCCCAGTTTCCTTGTCCAACATTGCTCCTGCCTGGACGATTACAACATCTTGATCGTCTCTGTGATCTATTTCGCGAAGTGATCCTTCTAGATGTGTTTCTGCGTAAGGTATTCCGTCTTGAGGTATTTCGACGTGAAGTATTCCGCTGTCTGGACGTATTTCTCCGTGAGGTATTGCGTCTGGACGTATTTCTCCGTGAGGTATTGCGTCTAGTAGTGTTGCGTCTGGACGTGTTCCTACGTGAAGTATTCCGTCTAGATGTTACCACGACCGAAGTTTGGCGATTTCTGGAAGTAATCCTCCTTGAAGTCACCCTGAAGGAAACCGGCTGCTGTCTGGAAGTAATCCTTCTAGAAGTCACCATGACGGAAGTATACCGCTGTCTAGAAGTATTCCTTCGGGTAGTCACCATGATTGAAGTTTGGCGATTTCTGGAGGTATTCCGTCTAGTAGTTATGAGAATGGAAGTTTGCCGAGTTCTAGAAGTTTGCCGTCTCCTAGAAGTTTTCCGGCGCGAAGTTTTCCGGTGGTGTGGTGGGTGGGGTTTCCTTTTACTATGTTTTTTGTGATGTGATTTGTGCTTTAAACCCGGATCCCTAAACATGAATTTTCCATGCCCAGATTTTTTAACTTCTTCCGCTGCCTTTTGAATATCATCTGGAGAAAAGTTTCTCATTTTTTCACCTCTTTATTTCTTGAAAAGGAAGGCCGAACACATAATAACCATTATTGGCTCCGCTCTTCCTCCTCTCCTGTTAATCTACGTCGGTGCTTTTTTTTTTGTATGGGGGAATTGCTTATTAATGGAAAAAAGTTTGTCCTTACAGCGTGCACGGGCACCATCCCAAACTTACGAGGGGACAAAAAAGAACGATCCATGTTTAGTTTGGATCGTTCTTTTTGTCTCATATTGTTAGCGATTCAATACAAAAAATATTTCATTCACTGTGATCTCTTACCTAAGAATTATGAATTTTAATTCCTCAAGGGAAAGATATTCTATTTCTCAAAAGTGTTTTCACTTAATAGGTAATTTCGATTTTTTTGCCTTCATTTGCCGATAGACGAATGGCATCAAGCACCAACTGGGTGGCACGTCCATCTTCGAAATCAGCTAGGTAAGGCTGTTTAGTTCCTGTTACCAAGGTGTCATTAAGTGCATCCAGTGCCCGGTTGAACCCGTTATAATACCGTGCAGCGACCGCAGGCATTCCGGGAGGAGCAGTTATTTCTGATCCAAGCTCAACTTCCTCAAGCGGGGCATCCCCAGATGAGATATAGACTTGATTATCGTCAACCATAACGAGTGTTCCGGAGGTGCCGAATATTTCCAGACGCCAGTTGGTGGCGGTCTGACAAGCAGCCGAAATTAGGTCCATCGTCACCGTAGGGCCACTTTCTAATTTTCCAATCACTTGAAAGGCATCATCAGCAGTACGGGTTTCTACGATACCATCGGGAGCCGTCTGTGTTGGCACATGAATGGGAAGATTCGCAAACACTTCGCTATATCTGCTATTCAACCACCAATGTAGCGAATCAGTCATATGAGAACCAATCGCCCCAAGCATGCCTCCGCCGGTTTCAGTTTGACCAAGCCATCCACGAGGTTTTGAGACAAGAGCATTATATGTCGGGAACGAACACAGATAACGTACATGTAAAATCCTGCCGAGAGCTTCACTATCCAAAATCTCTTTCACCTTTGTTCTTGCAGGGAGGTAACGGAATTCGTGGTTGATGAGACCAAACTTACCGGCTTTGTTTCTGGCAGAAATCATTTCATTCGCTTCTTTTATATGTAATGCCATCGGCTTTTCACACATAACATGTAATCCTTTTTCATAAGCAGCCAGCACCATTTCCTTGTGCAATTGAACTGCAGAAGCGATTACGACAAGCTCCAACTGCTCTTGATCTAGCATTTGCCGCCAGTCAGTATAGACATTTTCAATCCTGCTCACTTTTCTAATTTCCTCGATATTTCCCCTAGAAACACTGGCAATAGCAACCACATCGAAGCCATCATGAAAATTCATCATTGGTGCATGCACTTTAGCTCCAAACCCCGTACCGATAATTCCAACCCTAATTTTCTCCAATTATATCAACACCTTTATTGTATTTACAGTTTAATATTAATTTGTACGAGAGAAAATTGCGAATTTTTGGCATTAACTTAAATTATTTAGACATTCATTTTTTAAGGGAAATGGGACCTAATCGAGTCAACTTGGAGCCTTTCCAATTAAGAAAGGCTCTTTTTGAGTTTTTCTATACGGTTTGTTCAATAATTATGTTAAAATATGAAGGGTGAAAAACATTATCATTGGGAATCATTTAGAACCTAGTTTCAGGAGAGGATCATAATTGAAAAAAGATTGGTTACCTTCCTCACAGAAGGATGGGACAGTTTTATTAGCGAATGAGCAAAATACGTCAACTCTTTTATCTGATTTAAAAGCACTTTTTAAAGCAAATGTTTTACTTGCTAATGTGCTTCCAGTATTTACGGGCTATTGGTTAGCGCTCTATTTTTCGGGTTCTGCTTTTAGCGCAAATTGGGACGTCTTTTTGCTAACGATGATTGGAAGTACACTGGTTATGGCCGGGGCACTGGTTATTAATAACTGGTATGATGTTGATATTGATACGGTGATGGACCGAACGAAAAACCGCCCAACCGTTACTGGTACTATTTCTTTAAAGGTCGTATTAACACTGGGAATCGCCTTTTCAGTTCTTGGCTTTATTCTGCTGCTGTTTACAACGATTGAAGCAGCCATTTGGGCATTCGTGGGCTGGTTTACTTATGTGATTATGTATACAATGTGGTCAAAACGCAGATATACACTTAATACTGTAATTGGCAGTGTTTCAGGTGCCGTATCGCCACTTATCGGCTGGACGGCAATTGAATCTGGTTTTCACATCGTCCCGATTATCCTATTTCTTATTTTGTTTGTTTTTCAAATGCCCCATACATTTGCGATTGCGATGCGGAAGTATCATGAATATAAAGCCGCAGGGGTAGCGATGCTTCCCGTTGTTCACGGCTTTGCCATGACGAAACGGCAAATTTTCGTCTATGTTGCCTGTTTATTGCCGCTGCCATTTTATTTGACATCACTTGGTATCACATTTATCGTGATTGCCACTGTTCTAAATATCGGCTGGTTAGCTGTAAGTATTTACGGATTTTTTACGAAAGATGATCAAGGATGGGCACGAGTGGTTTTTATTTATTCGGTCAATTATATAACTATCTTATTTGTTTTGATGGTTATTGTTACCTTGCCACTATTTGGTTAAGTTGTTTCAGTGAAAACTTCAAAGGGTCAGTCTTATTGCACAGATGTGCAATAAGACTGACCCTTTCTGCGTTCTTGAACAGTAAGAAAAATAAAGCCCTTGACACTAAACAGGGCTATCGTTTTAAGCGTTTAAGGACATGTTCTTCAAAATCTGAATGATTGATATCCAATCCTAAAATTTCATTTCTAAAGGGCTTGAACCGTCCATTTTCCACTTCCAGGGTGAAATATCCCCGCTCACTTAACAGGTTAATATCTCCGATGATTTTTTTCCTTTGGACCGGATCAAATAAATGAACTAAATTTGGGTTGCTTGGATGTGCTTTAAACATGCACCCTTGTTCAACGCATACTCTTACAATATTTCGTACCTTTGGATGTACGATACTCTCAATTTTCTTGCTCGTTTCAACACTGGCCATACGCATTATTCTCCTTTCCCATCATAAAACATTATGCCAAGACGAAAGAAAATATGAAAACCAGCAAATCATTCTCCTTTCAATCTTCCATTTACTGGGTGTCACAAATTAGCCTAATTTCTACACGATATGAATGATTTACATCACAAACACGAGCAGGAATGAGTGTTATTTTATGAATGAGAAATATTATCACTAGTTTATATTGTTACATATTCCCAGCGAAGGAGAATCACAATGAGTGAATTCATAAATAATCGTGAACACCAGATCATTAAAAATACGGAACGACTAGAAATGTTAAAACAACTCTTTACCGATCTTCATAACGGCCGAAATGTGGATGAGGTTAAAGCTCATTTTGATGCGTTTATCGGAAAAATAACTGTTGATGAAATTTCACAGCTCCAGCACGATTTTGTTGACGGTATATCTGCTACGGAACTGCAGCGCCTATATTCTCTGCACAGCGAACTTTTTAGAGGTTCCATAGCGGGAGAAAACCATCAGCCAGGCTGGCCAGAAGAACAGCCAGGTCATCCGGTTCACACATTTAAGCTGGAAAACCAAGAAATTGAAAAACTACTTAAAACGAAGCTTCAAATCCACTTATTGCAGTTCGAAAAAGAAGATTCAGCAGATCATGTCTATAAAATCCTCGATGATCTTAATCTGTTATTAGATATTGATAAGCACTACAGCCGTAAGGAAAATTTGATTTTTCCATACTTAGAAAAGTACGGAATTTACGGCCCAACTACCAATATGTGGAGAATCGATGACTTCATTCGCGATGCCATCAAAGATGCGAAACAAAAATTAACCAACTATCTTGGAGATAAGCTGGCTGTCATTGAAACTGTTAACTATGTGATCGAAGAAGTAGACGGGATGATCTATAAAGAGGAAAATATTCTCTTTCCAATGGCCTTAAAGAACTTCACAGAAGATGAATGGGTGAAAATTGCCCATGAAAGTGATGAAATTGGCTTTTGTTTAATCTGTCCAGCAGAAGATTGGAAGCCTGATAGAAGGGCTTTGGATGAGAAAGCAATCTCGGAAGGATATATCAAGATGGAAA
Source organism: Neobacillus novalis NBRC 102450 (assembly GCF_001591805.1). Taxonomy (GTDB): domain Bacteria; phylum Bacillota; class Bacilli; order Bacillales; family Cytobacillaceae; genus Neobacillus; species Neobacillus novalis. The sequence continues at coordinate 58,487 of NZ_BCVP01000021.1, forward strand.
CTGGGATTCTTTCGTTAAAACAACTGGAGCTGCTGTTGAACCATCTGCCAGTAGACATTACATTCATTGACCAAGACGATGTTGTCCGCTATTTCTCTCACGGAAAAGAAAGAATCTTTGCCCGGACAAAAGCGGTTATTGGACGGACGGTCCAAAACTGCCATCCGCCAAGAAGCGTCCATGTTGTTGAGGAACTACTAGCAGACTTTAAAGCAGGGAAGAAGGATTGCGAGGATTTCTGGATTAAATTCAAAGATAAATATGTTTACATTCGCTATTTTGCCGTTCGCGATGAAAACGGAAACTACATCGGCACCCTGGAATTCACACAAAATATTAACCCAATCCTAGCAATAGACGGGGAAAAACGAATTTTAACATCAAAATAATAGAGGTGTAATTATATTGGTGTCAGGCACCATTTTCCAGAAAACGGAAGATGGTGCCTGACACCTTCTTTTGTGACACCTTCTTTTGACACCTTTTTTGCGAAAATCTGACAATATTAGCTTTTTCATGCGGTTGAGCGCTAATTTCTGTCGATAAAAAAACGGGCCATTTTCACAAAGGTGTAACAACTGAAAAAAAATAATGGTAAAAACAGGAGATAATAAAAGTATAAATAAATGCAAAAAACCTACGCAATGGAAAAGAAGAAAATTTTTATTTAAAGGAGGATGACACATGAAAAATCGAAAATGGGTCGCCATGCTGTTGGCTGGTGGAAAGGGGACAAGATTAAACCAGCTGACAAACACGATTGTGAAACCAGCCGTGCCGTTTGGCGGGAAATACCGGATCATTGATTTTGCTTTAAGCAACTGTAAAAATTCTGGAGTCGAGACCGTTGGGATTTTAACACAATATCGGCCGCAGGCATTGCATGCCCATCTTGGCCATATCAGCTATTGGAACTTTTACAATCGGTACGGCAGTTTAACAATCCTTCCGCCCTATCAACGGGATAACGAAGGTGTCGGATGGTATGAAGGCACTTCACATGCGGTGTTTCAAAATATTGACTTTATCGAGCAGCATAGTCCTGATTATGTTCTGATTCTTTCTGCAGATCAAATCTATAAAATGGATTATTCGTTGATGCTTAAGCAACATATTGAAACAAACTCGGATTGTACGATTGCGGTTGTCGAAGTCCCATGGGAAGATGCCCATCGATTTGGCATCTTAGAAATAGACGAGACCACCTATAAAATTAAGGATTTTGTTGAAAAACCGGTAAAACCGACATCGAATTTGGCTTCCATGGGCATTTATATTTTTAAATGGCCGGTTTTAAAAGAGTACTTAATTCAGGAGGAACAGAAAGAATTTACTCATCGAGATTTTGGCATGGATATTATTCCAGCTATGCTGCACGATGGATTGGGGCTGTATGCCTACTATTTTAATCGTTATTGGAAGGATGTCGGCACTGTCCATAGTTTTTGGGAAGCGAATCTGGACCTATTAGATAAGCAGAAAAATATTTTCCTGCAAAACACGGAATGGAGAATTCATACCGTGGAAAATAATGAGCCGCCGTTGTATTTAGATGAAAAGGCAAAGGTGCATCATAGTTTAGTAAGTGAAGGCTGCCAAATATCCGGCACAATTGAACAATCTGTTTTGTTTAAAGGAGTTAAGGTAGGTAAGGGGGCTCGGATTAAAAACGCCGTCATCTTGCCTGATACGATTGTGGAAGAGAACGTGTGGATTGAAAATGCCGTAATCGGAAGCCAATCATTAATAAAACAAGGAGTGATCATTGTCTCGAGGAATCCTGCTGAGCATATAATGGTCGTCGGAAATCGGGAAACCGTTGACATAATGATCGAAGAAGATAATCTACCGGTAAATAAATTGAAAACTGTAATATCTTATTGAAGCAAAGAAAGTGCCAGGTACCATCCAGGAGTGGAAGGTACCTGGCAGTTTTTCGTAGTATAAATGAATGATTTTGAGGCTGTTTGAATAGAGTTTTTAAGAAAAGGACCATAACGACGAGGAAGTGGTAGAAAATGCAATCAAAACAAAATATAACCGAACGATTATCAACCATGATAAAAACCAACCAAAAGGGAGTTTTGGCTTCTGTTGTTTCTGTCCAGGGATCGGCCTATAAACGGGAAGGGGCAAAAATGATTGTCGGAGCGGATGGGGATTACCATGGGATGGTTTCCGGAGGGTGCCTAGAGTCAGATGTCTCGGCAATAGCAGTGCAAGTTGAGGAAACAGGAATACCAATGATAAAAAAATATGAGTTAAATGAAGAGTTAGTCTGGGGGCTCGGCTTAGGCTGCCCCGGTACGGTTGAAATACTAATTGAGCCGGTTAGTTTTTCTGCTGAATGGAAACATTTAGCTGATGCCTATGTGAACGCTGAGGAAATGGTAGTCTGTAAAGTTCTTCAAACGAAAGAAACTTGCAGTCCATTGCTCCTCGTAACCAACTCAGATGTCTTCGGGGATTGGACGGATGAGATTTTACAAAAAAAGGCAGTGTCGATTGCTCACCAGAAATTAAGTCAACAAGCATCCGCCTCCGAAAGTATCTGTTTGAAAGCGAAAAATGGAGAAGAGGTTTTCGTTTTCTTTGATGTTCATTTTCCAGCGCCACAGCTTGTGATATTTGGGGCAGGTGATGATGCCATTCCGCTTGCTAATTTAGGTGCCATGCTTGGTTTTCAAACAACCGTGATTGACCCTAGACCGGCCTTTAACACAAAAGAGCGTTTTCCTTTTGCTGAAATTTTGATAGCAGGAACGGAGCAATACGAAAATCTATCGGTCTTTGATTCTCGCAGCTATATTGTGATCATGAACCATCAGTTTGAAAGGGATACAAATGCCTTAACCTTTGCATTACAATCAGCTGCCCTCTATGTTGGGGTGTTAGGACCAAGATCGAGACGCGAAAAAATGATCGCTCATTTGCAAAACCAAGGAATTGTTTTTTCAAAGGAGGAGATGAAAAAATTATTTAGCCCGATTGGCCTTGATATTGGTGCTGATACATCGGAAGAGATTGGCTTAAGTATTATGGCGGAAATCATCGCTTTTCGTAATCGTCATCAAGGGGGATTTTTAAAGGAGCAATCTTTTATTCACCAAAAATCTCGAATCCCCATAAACGGGCATAGATGAAAAAGACGTGTGCGATGATAGTAGCGGCAGGAAATTCATCGAGGATGAACTTTCCCAAACCATTGCTTCAATGGCAGGAACAACCCTTACTTGAATATCAAATCAATCAGCTGACAATGCTTCCATTTTCAGAAATTATCGTGGTCCTTGGCCACAAGGCAGATACAATTATTAATCAGGTTTCGATTGTGGATTCAAGGGTTAGTTTGCTCAATTGCCAGACTTATCAGGAGGGATTAAGTTCCTCCTTGAAATTTGGATTGGAGTATGCCACGGAAAAACATGATGCTGTGTTGTTGATGCCAGTCGACTTGCCGCTAATCCAGTTGAAGACAATTAAACAAGTTTTTGAAGCCGGAGCTATTCTTCTAAATCGTATCGGTGAGCCGTTTGCCATCCAGCCGCGGTACGAGTTTCAAAAGGGACATCCCGTGTTTATCGGCAATTTTCAGGGGTTAAACTGGAGCGATCTCCACGGAGATATTGGGGCAAAACCGCAAATTAGACAATTGAAAAATCGTGAATTCATAGATACAAATGATATTGGTGTTATTTTTGATATTGATACGCCACAGGATTATCAGAAAGCTCTGTCCATTTATACACGAAAGACAGGAAATGCAAAAAACTAGCTTCTTCAAAAGTAGCTAGTTTTTTATTTTGGTAGATTTGACCTAGTTAAATACTAGAGAAATTTGGCCATTTGTCCTATCTCTCTCCTTGTATCGTCCTCCGCCAATTTTCGACATTAATTAGTTCGATTTTATTATTTCGAGAATCGAAACAAATAAATATTGCTCTTGCTATCCTTCATTCCTCATAGGGAGAGACCATTTCATAGAAATTCAGTCCTAGTAAGTATCGTCGGTAAGATAATTCGAACTAATCATGCAATTGTGAATAATAAAAAATATACTAAGTGAGAATAAATCTAAAGGAGGAAATAATTTGAAGAAGAAACTAATTGCACCAGTTGTTTTATCTACTGCGCTTCTTGCTGGGAGCATTCCATTTAGTAATGTTCTAGCGAAACAACCTGAGGAAACCGCAACAATTTCTCTAACAAATAAGTGGAATGAAAAGATGAATGTTCCCATTTTTGTTCGCGAGAAACAGCTAGATAAACGGAACTCTAGTACTGCTAGTGATGCCTTAAACTATTTAGAAGAAAAAAAGAGTAAGGTAAAAATCAGGAATCCAAAAGCGGATTTAAAAGTTAAAAAAACGAATAAAGATGAACTTGGAATGACGCATGTCCGTTTTAACCAAACGAAAAATGGAATACCGGTAGAAGGTGCGGAAGTACTCGTCCACTACAACGAAAAGAATGAGATAGTTGCTGTCAATGGTACTGTTAACGTCGATGTAGACGAACAAAACTTCAATACTAAACCTGAAGTAAATAGTGTAGTGGCCTTGGCGTCGGCAAAATCATCTGTAGATGCTCCAGCTCAATTACAATACGATCCGACAACAGAACTTGTCGTCTATCCATTTGAGGGAGAAAGTAGTTTAGCCTATAAAGTTAATGTTAATTTTCATGGAGAAGAGCCTGGCAACTGGTTTGTTTTTGTCGATGCCCAATCAGGTAAAGTGATTGACAAATACAATGCTTTAATGGACGCAGATGAAATCAAAACACAAACCGGTACGGGTACAGGTGTACTTGGGGCGCATAGACTCCTACATATTTCTCAAAGTAAAAATCCGAATACGGGTACCGTCTTTCAATTAGCAGATTATGGACATAAAAACTTAGGCGGAATTTTTACCTATGATGCTCCGACAGGTTCTTTATTTACTAGTAATAGTGCTTCCTTTAAGAAGGATTACGACAGGGCTGCCGTTGATGCTCATTATAATTCAGAAAAAGTATATCACTACTACCTTGATGAACACGGCCGAAACTCACTGGATGATAAGGGCATGGCAATCAATTCTTATGTTCACTATGGAACAAACTATAACAACGCTTTTTGGGATGGCCAGCAAATGACCTATGGCGACGGGGATGGTTCATACATGATCTCTCTTTCCGCCGGACTTGATGTCGCAGCCCATGAAATGACCCATGGTGTTACGACAAATACAGCAAATTTACAATATCGGTTTCAGCCTGGAGCACTTAATGAAGCGTTTTCTGACATCTTCGGTGCTTTAATTGATGATGCCAATTGGGAAATTGGTGAGGATATTATGGGCCCTGGCGCGAAAGCAGATGGCCGTGAATCTTTGCGGAGCTTAAGTGACCCAAGTAAATACCCAGTAGGTGCAGCGTATGTTCCATATGGGAATGGAAAAGGTAAATATCCTGCCCACATGAATGAGTTCTATGACCTTCCACGAAATTTAGATAATGGCGGTGTTCATATTAATTCTTCCATCATCAATCATGCTGCCTATACCACAGCACAAGAAATTGGACGAGAAAAATTAGGGAAAATCTACTACCGTGCATTGTCTGTTTATTTAACGCCAACATCTGATTTTAGCGCGGCTCGGAAAGCCATTATTCAATCAGCTGTTGACCTTTATGGAGCAGGCAGTTCAGAAGCTGCGGCTGCTGCAAACGGATTTAATAAAGTAGGAATTTTGGAATAATTAAGCTTGCTTGATTGAAGAGCCTTGAATAATTGTGCTATTATCCTATTATTATCAATACTTTTAAAAATGGGGGATTATAATGGTGAGAAAGGCTTATAATGCAGAAGGTGCAGTGTCAGTGGGACCATACTCTCATGCTGTCGATGCGGGGAAATTGGTATATTTATCAGGTCAAACACCATTGGACTCATCCGCGGGAGAACTAGTGACAGGGGGCATAGGGGACCAAACAAAGCAGTGCTTTATCAATTTATTCGAAGTGTTAGCGGCAGCAAATCTGACACCGGATGATGTTGTAAAGGTAAATGTTTATTTAACTGATATGAATCATTTTTCTGCCATGAATGAGGTTTATCAAGCGTATTTTTCCAAACCCTATCCTGCGAGGACATGTGTGGCTGTTTTAGCTTTGCCGCTTGGCGCAGAAGTTGAAATTGAAATGATTGCAAAAAGACCATAAGTGAAAAACAGGGAACTTCCAAGTAGCGGAAATTCCCTGTTTTTAAAAAAAAGAAATCAATAGAAGCAAGATGCTCCAACGATGATCAAAAGGATAAACAAGACAACGATTAAGACAAATGTACCGGCGCCGCCGAAACCAACACCACCGCCGTAGCCATAACCGCCACAACCACCACAACCACCAAATCCACCATATCCACCGTACATAGTATCTCTCTCCTTTTATGAATTTATTTTATTAATAGTAACCGCCATAGCCTCCGCCCATAAAGGAAGCACCTACAATTATTAGCAGGATAAACAAGACTACAACCAAAGCAAAACCTCCACCTGCACCATCAGACATTCCACAAACCTCCCTTGCCATTATTTATTTATAAAATATGTGAAAAATTAAAAATGGGAAGGGCACAAACCTAGAAATTGAAGACATTAGACCAAATCATTGATCATCGATTTCAGGAAATGCCTTGTTTTTAAGTAAATAAATTAAAACCGTATCAAAAAATGGTAAACTATTTAATAAACATGATTAAAGAGGTGTACATAATGATAAAAGCCATTTTTTTCGATTTAGATGATACACTCCTTTGGGATCAAAAAAGTGTCAAGGAAGCGTTTGCGGCGACCTGCAAATTTGCCGAAGAACGGTGTGGGGCAGACGCTGTTCAACTCGAAGAAACAGTTCGCGAAGCTGCTAGAAACCTATATTCTTCCTATGAAACTTACGCTTTTACGCAAATGATTGGGATCAATCCGTTTGAAGGATTGTGGGGTAATTTCTTAGATGATCACGATGAATTTAAAAAAATGAAAGAAATTGTTCCCGGCTATCGAAAACAAGCCTGGACTACGGGACTAAAGGCGATCGGTGTGGATGATCTTGAATTGGGATGCGAATTAGCAGAACGGTTCCCGAATGAACGCAGAAACCAGCCGTTTGTGTATGAGGAAACTATCAAAACGCTGGACTCACTAAAATTAAATTATCAACTTCTCCTGTTAACTAATGGATCACCGGACTTGCAAAAAACGAAACTAGGCCTGTCACCTGAGCTTATCCCTTACTTTGACCAAATTGTCATTTCGGGTGATTTTGGCAAAGGGAAGCCAGATCCGGCTATTTTCGAATATGCATTGTCACTGATGAACCTGGAGAAAAATGAGGTGATCATGGTCGGGGACAATTTATTGACAGATATTCTCGGTGCTAATCGTGCCGGAATCAATTCAGTTTGGATTAACCGCGATCAGAAAGAGCGAAATGAAGTAATACCCGCTTATGAAATTCAGCATTTGGAAGAGCTGTGTAGCCTATTAGAGGAATTAAAGGTGGAGTGTTAAGCAAGATTGACCAGCGATTTATTTTTTTGAATTAGCACCGAGATTTTATAGTGTAACTTTATCCTCCTTTTCCACGACTATAAAAATGAAACCTAATGTTGATAAAGGGGGATTAATTATGTCACATAAAAAAATGATTTTGATCATGAGTTCAGCTTTAGTAATTGGGCTATTAACTGGTTGCGGAACGGGTGCTAAAACAAATGGGAGCTCTGAAGGAATCAAAACAGAAAACCCTAGAGAGAATGAAATTGCTGCTAATTTCCTTTCCAACATTGAAACAAAAGAAGATAAACATACCATTATCGTCAAGTACAAGGTTAAAAATATATCGGGAAAAGTACAAAAGCTAACATTTTCTAGCGGGTTAGAGGCAGATTTCATTGTATATGATCAAGCAGGGAAAAAAGTCAAACAATATTCCGATGATGTGATGTCCACGCAAGTCATGAAGGAGATACTGTTAGAAAATAATCAAGAAATATCGAAAGAGTTTACCATTTCCGATTTTACCAATGGGCACTATAAAATAGAAGTATTCTTAACAGCTAAGGAAGAGGAAGCAAAAGCAGTTACGGACTTAATCGTTAAAAATTCTTTTTCCAAAGGATCAGGTAAACTAGTCGGCCTAATAGATAACCATACAGTTGAGATTGATATCGATGGAATAAAAACAGCATTCCAGTTAACGGAAGAAGCGCAGCAACAATATAAATCACTTAAAGAAGGCGCGCATGTTTCATTTGTTTATAAAGAAAATGAACATGAGCAAAAAGTGATTGAGAAGTTTGAGGTAGAACCTAAATAGAATAGTGTCAGGCACCGTCCAATAGATTGTGCCTGACACTGCTATTTCAGACGGAAAAGTCTTTGTGGTCTGCCGACTGTTCCATATTGCAGGAATTCCTCAGCCATTTCCTGTTCGATTAGGTAATCCAAATAAGCGCGAGCAGTTGAGCGGCTAACTCCTGCTATTTGGGCAATTTGGGCTGCACTGCGCAGATGCTGATCATGTATTAAGGATTGTTTCACCCTTTCTAAAGTACGTAGGTCAAGACCCTTGGGCATCTGTTCCTCAGCATGAGGCTTTGGGGCTCGATATTTTTTCAGACCCTCCACAAAGTTTTGATCTAGCTGGCTGCTGGAAAGTAGGTGAAATTTATACTGACTGTATTTCTTTAGCGTCTCTTTCAATAAATCTAGTCTAAATGGTTTGATTAAATAATCAAATATGCCTAATCTAAATGCCTCTTCAATAATATTGATTTCAGTAGCGGCTGTAATCAAAATGACATCGCAAGGAAGGTTCCTTGAGCGAATGTCCCGTAATACTTCAAGACCTGAACAATCTGGCAAATAGACATCAAGCAAGAGTAAATCGGGGCTGAGCTCGCTTGTAAGGGACATGGTTTCTTCAAAGTTTTTGGCAACCCCGATAAGCGTATATCCTTCCTGTTGATTAATATATTTGCCATGAAGATTGGCAATCATGAAATCGTCATCAATGACTAACACACGTTGCTGTACTCCACTCATTTCAATTCCTCCCCTACAGGCAAAGTTACAATCATGTTTGTTCCTTCTAAACTACTCTCGCAGGTAATGAATCCATTAATATTAGATAGTAAGCGACTAATAAACGCTAAACCATATCCTCGTCCTTTACCTTTCGTAGTAATTCCATCTTTAAAAAGCGATTCTTTGACCGCTGAATCTATTCCTGGTCCGTTATCCTTAACATGTATTTCTAGTTTATTTATTTCTTCTTTAATAAAAATGGAAACAAAAGGATGTACATGCTGAAAACCGGATATCTGTATCGCTTCGAACGCGTTTTCGACAAGGTTTCCTAATATTGTAATGACAATCTCTCTAAATGGGCAGTTCTCAGACACAAAGGATTCGTTATTTATATTTAATTGAATTCCAAGCTCCTGTGCTCGATGTGCTTTACCAACTAAGATTCCAGCAATCGCTGGGTCGCGGACCTTCGTCAAATAATACTGGATTGTATGTTGATAGTCTTCATTTTCTTGTTTAATAACCGATTCAGCCAAATCGTATTCAGACATCTGGATCAGTCCTGAAATTAAATGTAATTTATTCATGTATTCATGTCTTTGACTCCGTAATGTATCAACGTATTTCCCAATATCGTCCAAATGCCGGTCGATTTTTTCTAGTTGGAGCTTGTCCCTAAAAGTGCTGACCGCTCCAATTACTTTGTCCGACATAATGACCGGTACCCAATTAGAAACGACTAGCGTATTGCCGACAATCATCGGCTGATCGTTTAGGGGAATGCCTTTTTGGAGAACATCAGGCAAACTGCTCATCGGTAAAATTGCTGAAAGTTGTATCCCGATTAGTTCCTTATCGTCCATACCAAGCATTTTTTTTGCTTCACGATTGCACGTAACGATTTTCCCATCACTATTGACGGCGATGACTCCTTCGCGAATGGCCTCGAAAATGGAAGATTGCTTTTCCATTTCAAAGGCAATTTCATAGGGTTCTAAATTAAAAATTTGTTTTTTGACATGGCCTGATAAGAAATAGGCGCCTGTCAAACCGAAAAGAAGGGTAATTAGACCAATGCCGATAAACTTTACTAAAAATAAGTGTAATTGATGCCAAATATTTTTATCAAGAAAACCGACGGAGACAATCCCTATTTGCTGATGATTTTGGTTATAAATAGGTGCTTTTCCCCGTATCGAGTATCCGAGCGTACCCTTGGCTTTTGTGATACTTTCCCCGCCTTTTAGGACAATGTCGTTGTCCTCGCCCACCATATATTCTCCTATTCTTTCTGGATTCGGATGGCTATAGCGAAGGGTATCCATATTCCCGACAACAATAAATTCTGCTCCGGTTTTCAAACGGATAGTCTCAACAATCGGTTGAATTTCAGCTGATGGGTTTTGTTCATCAAATGCCGTAATAATTTGCGGCAGACCGGCTACTGTTTTCGCTACAGTAAGGGCACGTTTGCCGGTTTCTGAAAATTCATTAGATACAAACATATAGGAAAAGGCTGAAATAACTAGGATAAGGACGAAAAGAATATTAAAAGAAACAAGCCAATTGATTTTACTTCTTAACTTCATTTTTTTTATAAGCTGCATTCCATTCCCCTTGGATTAATTATTAGAAAAAAAAGAATATACAAACAGTTTAACAATAATCCTTAAAAGCAAAAAGTATTTTTCGTTGCCAATATCGCCAAAATGGTAAAAATCGATTTTATTAAACTTTTAGCCATAATATATCAAGTTTCTGAAAATTCTTATAATATTTTTGTTAAGCTCTATCAAAAAGGGGGTAAGGGTAGAAAATGATTGAATTAATCGGGGCCAGCAAGGAATTTATCAAGCCTTCTGGCGAGATTCACACCGTCTTAAACAATATTAATCTCATAGTAGGGAAAGGCGAGTTTTGTTCCATTGTTGGACCAACTGGATGTGGGAAATCAACGACATTAAATTTAATTGCTGGTTTTGAACAACCTTCAAAAGGAAAGGTTCAAATTCAAGGAACACAACTGCAAGGAATCAACAAACATGCTGCATGCGTTTTCCAAACGGAGAATGCCTTTCCATGGAAAACGGTTATTGACAATGTTTCTCTCGGTTTAAGATTAGACGGTGTCAAAAAAGAAGAAGCCTATAGCGAGGCAAGGAAATGGATTGAGAAAGTCGGTCTAAAAGGTTTCGAAGGACATTATCCTCACCAGCTATCAGGAGGAATGAGGAAAAGGGTTGCCTTGGCGCAGTGCTTAATCACGCAGCCTGAGATCCTCCTGATGGACGAGTCCTTCTCCGCTCTAGATGTTCATACGAGGGCGCTAATGGAAAATGAACTGCTTTCAATCTGGGAAGAAACCTCAGCATCTGTCATCTTCATCACCCACGATTTGGAAGAAGCGATTGCGCTAAGCGATCGAGTAATTGTGTTGACAGCCGGCCCGGCAGCAACGATAAAAGGGGATTATAAAATCGATCTAGAGAGGCCGCGTAATGTATCTGAAATTCGGTTTGACCCACAGTTTATGAAACTGCATGAGCAAATTTGGAACGATCTACGAGATGAGGTGTTCATTAGTTATGCACACGCAAACAATGCTTGACAATAAACAAGATGAAGTTTTGCTTCGCAAAAAAGAACTACAAATGAAAGCGGCAAAAATCAAGATACGAAACCTAAGCTTGCAAATTGCAGTCGCTGTGATTATTTTCGGTTCTTGGGAATTATTAGCCTCAAATCGTTACATTGATCCCTTCTTTTTTTCCAGTCCGGGAGCGATTATAAATCAGATTAAGGAATGGATTTTCGAAGGAACAAGCCAAGGACCTCTATATATTCATTTCATTGTAACTTTTGAGGAGACAATTCTTTCCTTTATAATTGGCGTCGTTTTAGGGGTACTTGCAGGATATATGTTAGGAAGCAATGATATTCTTGCTGTCATCTTTGGACCTTATATTCAAATGCTAAATGCTTTGCCAAGGGTTGTTTTGGCACCGATCTTTATCATTTGGTTTGGTTTAGGAATGCCTTCGAAAATAGCACTAGGCGTAACACTTACATTTTTTATTGTCTTTTTCAATGCCTTTCAAGGAGTACGAGAAGTCGATCGCAACTTGCTAAATAATGCTCGTTTACTGGGGGCAAACAAAAAGCAGTTGGCCAAACATGTTATTATTCCTTCCGCATTGACATGGATATTATCAAGTCTCCATGCTAGTTTTGGCTTCGCCCTTGTGGGTGTAGTTGTAGGAGAATTTATCGGTTCGACTAAAGGGTTGGGATTTCTTATTGCTCAAGCTCAAGGTGCCTTTAATACTACCGGTGTTTTCGCTGGAATGGTAATTTTATCGATTACTTCCTTACTCGCGACATGGGGAGTCGGCAAACTAGAGAAACGGTTTGTTGCTTGGCGCTTTGTCCGCCAATAAGGAAAATTCCTAAAGCTATGAAGTTTGTAGTTCCGTAGATAAAACATGAAAACTACTTTTAATTAAATGGGGGATTGTTAAATGTTAATGAAAAAATTTACACTATTAGGCACTTGTATTGTCCTTCTCCTTAGTCTATTTTTGGCTGGCTGCAGTAATACTGATAAAACAGCCGGATCTAAAAATACCGATGCTTCTTCTGAAAAGCTTCCAAAAGTGAAAATAATGGTGGGGGGCATGGAAAAAATCATTTACAGCCCAGCTAAATTAACGGAGAATTTAGGTTATTTTAAAGAAGAAGGACTTGACGTGGAGCTATCGAGTACAGCCTCTGGAGTCAATTCAGAGCAGGCCTTAATCGCAGGTGAGGTTCAAGGTGTGGTAGGCTATTATGATCACACCATCGATATTCAATCACAAGGGAAATATATTCAGACCGTCGTCCAATTTGGACTGGTTCCTGGTCAAAGATTAATGGTATCGAATAAGGCAAAGGATAAAATTAAAACGTTAGCCGACCTAAAAGGAAAAAATATTGGAGTTACGGGTCTAGGGGCATCAACAAACTTTTTAGCCAGTTATTTGGTGACAAAGGGAGGAAATAGTCCACAAGACTACGTTCCAGTACCAGTAGGATCGGGGAGCCCATTGATTGCGGCAATGGAGCAGGGGACGATTCAACTAGCTGTTACATCTCAGCCAACAATTGCCTTGCTAGAAGCAAAAGGTCTTGCTACTTCATTCAAGGATTTAGAAAGTCTGGATGGAACAAAGGAAACTTTGGGTGGTACCTATCCAGCATCTAGTTTGTACATGAGCAGCGATTATGTAAAAGAGAATCCAGAAGTAGCCCAGCGGTTAGCGAACGCATTTGTAAAAACGTTGAAATATATCAACTCACATAGCGCCGAAGAAATTGCTGATCAACTGCCAAAGGAGTATTATGCAGGGGACAAGAATTTATATTTGAAGGCGTTAGAATCCAGTTTGTCGATGTTCTCTCCAGATGGAAAAATGCCTTCAGATGGACCGGATAAAGTGTACGAAATTTTAACAACGTTTAATCCAAAGCTAAAGGATGCCAATATCGATTTAAGCAAAACCTACACAAATAAATTCGTTGATAAAGTGAAATAAGAAAAAGTGTCAGGCATCGTCCAAAAACTTGGAGGGTGCCTGACACTTTTTGCATTTAATGTTTCATTTAAAACAAAAAGTTGCGTGTAGGCAAAAAATATTTACAAGTACAAGAAACCATGATACTATACTTGCATATATATAAATGAGCAAACTTCATTGCTCAAAAAGTTGCACTAAGGAAACTGATTTAGGTTAATGCAATTTTTAAGGGGGGATGATTAATGAGTACTCAAACACAAACAAAACCTGTGTCGGAAGAGCAGGGGTGGTTAAAACAAAGCTCTAATACAAGTTTAGAAGAAGTTAATAACACAGTGAGTGTTCCAAATAAAGGCGGATTTTGGCGTAAGCTATTGGCGTTTGCCGGGCCAGGGTCCTTAGTAGCGGTTGGCTACGTTGACCCAGGAAACTGGGCGACTTCGATTGCAGGTGGTGCCCGTTTTGGTTACACGCTATTGATTGTCATTCTCCTTTCTAATTTAGTTGCCATGCTCTTGCAGGCGTTGTCAGCAAAACTTGGTATTGTAACAGGAAGGGACTTGGCACAGGCAACAAGAGATGCAACGGGAAGGAAAACGGGCTTTTTCCTTTGGATACTAACGGAACTTGCGATAATCGCAACCGACTTAGCAGAGGTCATCGGTTCAGCAATTGCCTTAAATTTATTGTTCGGTATTCCTTTATTATTAGGGATTGCGATCACTACCTTGGATGTATTGCTCCTGCTGTACTTACAAAAGAAAAGCTTTCGCATAATTGAATCGATTGTCATCGTGTTAATGGTAACTATTTTTGTGGTATTTGCCTTTGAGGTGATTGCCTCTAAACCAGAAATTTCGGCATTATTTGGGGGATTTGTTCCGAAAATGGAAATTGTCACAAATCCCAGCATGCTCTTTATCTCTCTTGGGATTTTAGGAGCAACGGTCATGCCGCATAATTTATATTTGCATTCTTCCATTGTTCAATCAAGACAATACAAAAGAACAATTGAAGGAAAACGAGAGGCAATTAAATTTTCATTAATTGATTCCACATTTTCTTTAACAGGTGCTTTTTTCATCAATTCAGCTATCTTAATTCTTGGAGCAGCAGCTTTTTATGGAACAAATTTAGATGTATCAGAAATTGAAGCAGCCTATGCATTATTAAGTCCAACATTAGGTGTAGGGATAGCGAGTACGTTATTTGCGGTTGCCTTACTTGCTTCTGGGCAAAATGCGACGATTACTGGAACGATAAGTGGTCAAATCGTCATGGAAGGATTTATTCATTTACGTATATCACCATGGCTTCGCCGCTTGATTACCCGGTTATTAGCAGTCGTTCCTGCCTTCATTGTGACATGGGTGGCAGGATCTAAAGGAACTGGTGAACTACTGTTGTGGAGTCAAGTGGTTTTAAGCTTGGCGCTCCCATTTGCCGTTGTCCCTTTAGTCTTATTTACAAGTGATAAAAAGAAAATGGGTGAATTCGCCAATAAATTACCAGTAAAAATATTAGCATGGATATGTACCGTGGTGATTGTGGCATTGAATATATTTTTAATTGGTTATATTGTCGTTACGGGTCAAGAAATAGGATAGAAACGAAAAAAAGACCGCTTAGGGTCTTTTTTTCTTTGTCTTTATTAGGAATGAAAGAGTCGAAGCTCCAACTTCCTGAACGGGTTAACCGCGTCTTCCGCCTCTGCCGCCTCTTTTTGTTTCCGTGTTGCGTTTGAGGCTAGATAAATTCTCTTCACTTGACTTTAAAAATTTAGCCATCTTATCCTCGAAATTTTCCTTCGGTTTGAAACTTCCTTTTGAACGGAAGTCTTTTGAACGGCTATCAGCTCTTCCTTGCCGCGGTGGGCGTTGTGAATAAGATGAGGGTTGTCCCTCAGGTCGATCTATTGCTTTTTTTATCGATAAGGCAGTTTTTCCGTCCTTCTCACTAATCACCTTTACCTCAATCAGATCGCCAACCTTAAGATGGTCATTAACATCTTTTACGTAGCTATCTGCAACCTCACTGATATGGACAAGACCTGTGGAGCCTCCCGGTAATTCAACGAACGCTCCAAAATTAGTGATTCCTGTTACTTTTCCTTGTACTTTACTGCCGACTTCAACTGACATATTATTATTGTTCCCCCTCAATAAAGTTAACAACTTTAAATTATATCAAATTTTTTTAAAAAATCAATTCCTCATTTTTACATTAAACTTAATTTGCATTACTATTTAATCTCTGTTATAGTAAGGGAGAATTATTTTTGTTTGTCGGTAGGATTATTAAGTTATAAACTTTCTGTCTTGAAGAACTAAGCAAGGATAGTAACACAATGTGTGCCAAGCACACGAGGAGGAAACAACAATGGAACAAGGTAAAGTAAAATGGTTTAATGCAGAAAAAGGATTCGGATTCATCGAACGCGAAGCAGGAGACGATGTATTCGTACACTTCTCAGCTATCCAAAGCGAAGGTTTCAAATCTCTAGACGAAGGTCAAGCAGTTACATTTGAAGTAGAACAAGGTCAACGTGGACCCCAAGCTACTAACGTTCGTAAAGCATAATAATAACCAATAGATAAAAAGACTCTCTTGCAGAGTCTTTTTTTGATTTGTCTTCCATGTATAAAAAAAGATGAGCAGGTACCAAAGTACCGCTCATCGGAGCTAACATTCATTCCCATTAATAGATCTTATCCCCGTTAAAGATGGAATTCTTAACGACGACATAATCGACATTACGGATGGATTCTAATTTGTTTCCTCCCGCATATGAAATAGAGGACTGCAAATCTTGTTCCATTTCAATCAAAGTATCGGTTAAAGAACCCCTGTACTCGACAAACATTTTTTTGCCTTCAACATTTTTCTTTTCACCTTTTTGAAATTCCGAAGCGGAACCAAAGTATTCTTTATAAAGCTTACCATCTTTCTCAACTGTTTCTCCTGGTGACTCTTCATGTCCAGCAAATAAGGATCCAATCATGACCATTGTGGCACCAAATCTGACGGATTTTGCGATATCACCATGGGTCCGAATCCCACCGTCAGCAATAACAGGCTTACTTGCCGCCTTGGCACACCAGCGCAGTGCCGCCAATTGCCAGCCGCCCGTTCCGAAGCCAGTTTTAATCTTGGTGATACATACCTTCCCCGGTCCAATGCCTACTTTTGTTGCATCTGCACCTGCATGTTCTAATTCTCTTACAGCTTCTGGAGTTCCGACATTTCCAGCAATAACAAAGCTTTGCGGTAAATGTTTCTTAATATGCTTAATCATCTCAATCACAGCGTTGGAATGACCATGTGCAATATCAATGGTAATGAATTCAGGCGTGAGCTGTTCTTCTGCTAATTGTTGAATAAATGGATATTCTTCCTCTTTAACGCCAACGCTAATAGAGGCGATTAATCCGCGGGATTTCATATCTTTAATAAAAGCCAGGCGCTTTTCTGGTTCAAAACGATGCATCACATAGAAGTAGCCATTTTCCGCTAAGAAAACCGATATCTTTTCGTCGATGATTGTCTGCATATTTGCAGGCACAACAGGTAATTTAAATTTATGGCCGCCTAAAGTGACAGTTGTATCACACTCGGATCGGCTATTTACTATACATTTTGCTGGAATCAACTGAATATCTTCGTAATCAAATACATTTTCCATTAATCGCACCCCTAAACACGAATATTTAAGTTAATTATAATAAAAACGTTCGTACATTGGTAATGTACATTATTTTCTACAGGATGTCAAAGAGAAAAAAGGGGAGGAGCCAAAATAAAAAAGCCCAATGGGCTTTTTTATTTTTTAAATAGCTTAATTGTATTCTTTCACTATTTCTTTTGTACTTCTTACGGTATCAATCGGGCGAACCATTTTTTCGATTTGATTTCGTTTTGGTTCTAAGAATGGAGGGAGGGATAATTTTTCTCCAAGTGTTTCATACGGTTCATCTCCCATAAATCCGGGGCCGTCTGTCGCAAATTCAAATAAGATTTGCGGGGCAACTCTTACATATAATGATCCGAAGAAGAAACGGTCAATAAATCCAGAGGTACCAAATCCGAAGCCTTCAATCCGTTTAATCCATTCTTCCAAAACAGTACGGTCTTCAACACGGAAGGCTGCATGGTGAACGGTACCAAAACCTTGTTGGGAAGGAGGAAGAACCGTATTATATTCGACAACCACTTGGGCTCCATTACCGCCTTCACCCACTTCAAATAAATGAAAAGAACCTTCTTTTCCAATTTCTTTAAATAATAGAACTTTTTCCATCATTTCTTTAAAGTAATCAAAGTTTGCCACGCGAACAAAGATGGGTCCTAATCCAGTTATTGCAAATTCTATTGGAATCGGTCCATTTTGCCATGGCGTACCGCTCACAACCCCTTGATTGTTTTCATCTGAAATCAATTGGTATTGCTGGTCATCAAAATCGACAAAAGACAGCGTCTTTTTAC
This sequence comes from Neobacillus novalis NBRC 102450, assembly GCF_001591805.1. GTDB lineage: Bacteria > Bacillota > Bacilli > Bacillales > Cytobacillaceae > Neobacillus > Neobacillus novalis. The sequence goes on from NZ_BCVP01000021.1 coordinate 76,599, forward strand.
CAAAAAGTTCTTTGATGCCTGTATGCTTAATTTCTAAACGGTCAAAGCGTTTTAGCCAATATTCGATGGCAGCATCACTTGGAACACGGAAAGAAGTTTTTGAAATCTCGTTGGTCCCATGGATTCCTTTTGGAATGCCAGGGAAATCAAAGAAAGTCATATCGGTGCCAGGGCTCCCAGCATCATCGGCAAAAAATAAATGATAGGTCTGAATGTCATCTTGATTGACCGTTTTCTTTACTAAACGCATCCCTAAAACATACGTGAAAAATTGATAATTCTTTTCTGCGCTGCTGGTAATCGCTGTAACATGGTGAATTCCTTTTAATCCGTTCATTTTATCTCCTCCAATAATTCTCAATTTGTGTGTATCAATATGTTTCCATTTAAGCTGTTTTCCTACTCAGGAAAAAAGGCATCCATAGAGGACTCAAACAGTTACATAATGAAAAATGGCATGGTAACTGTCTTTAATTAAAATATCTCAAATTCAAGATAAATAATATCACGCTTTATTTTTGCTGTCAATGGATAGGTTAGGGACAAGGTGCGCGTCCCTATTCTTCGAGGATGGTTTGTATGTAAAAAGAAGGTATTGCAGCCCCAATAATTTCTTTTGTTTCAACAGCAGGATCCTGTATTGTGGCGAAGATTACACCAATTACTTCTCCATGTTGATTTATAACTGGACTTCCACTATTTCCTTTATAGATGGGCGCATTTATCATCATAACCGGAGCTTCGATGTCTTTTAACATGACTTTACCGACAATCGTGCCTTCATTTGCTATTTGGGTAAAGGCTAACGGGTTCCCAATAAAGGTAATTTTCTCGCCTACCCGCTGCTCCCACTCTTTTTCAACAGCAAGCGGCAGAACTGGCAGGTTATTGGCCTCTATATCAACAATAGCAAGATCAAGTTCCGGATGCTTCGTGATGACCTTTCCCACATAGGATTCTCCTGTATTTAAATGGACATTCACCCTATTTGTGTTTTCGACAACGTGTGCATTTGTTACGATTAATCCTTCGGAAGCGACATTAAAGCCTGTTCCTTTTACTCCATTCCATTCAATGGTCACGACAGATTTCTTGTATTCGCTCACTTCCGGTTTTTTTGAAAGTCTGTTTGACACCTCAATAAAACGGAAAGCGGGGAGATTGAAGACATCAAACCACATCCCTAATCCGCTTATTAACAGGGCAATCACGAGCAGTGAACTAACTATTTTACCGATAACTATTTTCCGCTTTTTTCTTTGTGCTTTTTCTTTTTCCCATTTCTGGGGCTCTTCTCCTGCAAAAAAATCTTCCCAATCCATTTCTTCATCCGTCTGTTCTTGTTTATACTCTTTATTTTCCTTCTCCATTGATTACTCCTCTTTAGATGGTTGTATATTCCTATTATAACAATTTTTACAGATGGATTTAAAGAAAGTGATTTGAACTGATTTTTGTTCAGTAAGCATTTAAGTTTGTTTCCTGTATTTCAATTGGTACTATAGTAGTAATCTTTTTTAATGAAAGGACAAATTCACATGGCAAACATTCATATACCTGTCTCTGTCTTAAATCTCGCCCCGGTCCGAGAGGGACAGCCTTCTAGGCAAGCCATTGAGGCAATGGTGGATCTTGCGCAAGCAGCAGAAAAAATGGGGTATCAACGTTATTGGATTGCGGAACATCATAATTCTCCGACGCTCGTCAGTTCAGCAACGTCCATCTTAATTAAACATACATTAGAGCATACCAATCACATCCGTGTTGGATCGGGCGGGATTATGCTTCCTAACCATTCCCCGTTAGTGGTAGCTGAACAATTCGGAACGATGGCGACCATTTATCCTAATCGTGTCGATCTGGGTCTAGGCCGCGCTCCTGGTACCGATATGATGACTGCAAATGCCCTAAGACGCTCGAAAAATGATTCTGTTTATACATTTCCAGATGATGTTAAGGCATTGCTTACCTATTTTGGCCCGGAAGAACAGCAAGATTTTGTGCGAGCCTATCCTGGTGTTGGCACGAATATCCCGGTCTATATCCTTGGCTCTTCCACGGATTCCGCTTATTTGGCAGCAAGAATGGGTCTTCCGTATGTATTCGCCTCCCATTTTGCACCGAGATTCATGGAAGAAGCGATTTCGATTTATCGTGACCGTTTCCAACCGTCAGAGTATTTGGACAAACCGTATATGATTGTCTGTTTAAATGTCATTGCAGCAGAGACCGATGAAGAGGCGAAGTTTTTATCGACAACGATGCAGCAATTTATCCTGAATGTGGTTCGTAGTTCGCGAAATCCGTTACAGCCTCCCGTTGAAAACATGGAAGAGCTTTGGAATCCAATGGAAAAAGAAATGGCCGCATCGATGTCTAGTGTGACGTTATTGGGAAGCAAAGAGACAGTCAGACAACAGTTGATCCGTTTTCAAGAAAAATATAACGTAGATGAAGTCATGGCTGTGTCCTATATTTACGATCCAAATAAACAAAAACGTTCGTATGAAATATTGAAAGAAGTGGTAGATGGGGAATGATGAAATAGAAAAATACCACTGATGAAGGGGAAAAAGGTGTCAGGCACCATCCAAAAAATTGGATGGTGCCTTTATTCTTGTTATCGCTGATTTGAAAACTCACTTCTCATTGTGAATCTATTGACCGAACCTATTATAATAATATAACTTTATTCTAAAAGCTAATGATTTGCTCGATAATTTTTTATTGGAAAAGTGATTATGAACATTCAGTGACACATTCCATTTGCAGGTGTTCTTTCTGATGATTTGGTATTAAGATATAGTCAAAGTGTGATTTATATCACATACTAATCTTTAAAATTAGTTTTCTAGAATAATAGAAAGGGGAATTACTACAAAATGAAATGGGCTTTATTGACACTTCTTTTTACTATAGCCGCTGTGCTAACAGGTTGTGAACCATTAATGGTTTTGGATCCTAAAGGACCACAAGCTGCCACACAAGCAAAGGACATTATGCTATCAATCGGAATCATGTCGGTTATCGTCCTTGCTGTTTTTTCGATCCTGGTTATTATGTTAATAAAATATCGTGCTTCTAAACAAAGCAAGGATTATGAACCTCCCCACATTGAAGGAAGTACGTTGGTGGAAACGATTTGTGTGGGAATTCCAGTACTAATTGTCATTTTCCTCTCAATTGTGTCTGTTCAAAGTAACTATAAAGTTGAGGCCAAACCGACGGGGTATGGTGATAAAGAACCATTAATAATATACGCATCCTCCTCAAATTGGAAATGGCATTTTAGTTACCCGGAAGAAAACATTGAAACAGTTAATTATTTGTATATACCTACAGACCGGCCAATTGAATTTAAACTTTATTCTTATGGGCCAATCACCAGTTTCTGGATTCCACAGCTTGGCGGACAAAAATACGCGATGTCAGACATGGTCAACACCCTGCACTTAGCAGCAGATGTTCCAGGTGAATTCATGGGACGAAATGCAAACTTTAGCGGGAAGGGTTTCGCTGAAAATACGTTCAATGTAAAGGCTATGTCTGAGACTGAATTTGATAAATGGGTTAAAGAGGTTAAGAAAACCGCAAAACCATTGACAGAAGACAAATTTGCCGAATTACTTAAACCGGGTCACCTGGGGCAGTCCACATATACTGGAACGCATTTAGAATTTTTGCCGCCGCCGGAAGGTGAAAATGGTGGACATAACCATGGATCTAGTCATTCTACGAAAATGGAAAAAGATGGAAATGAAAGTGAAAATAGTTCGGAATCACAACAACATCATCATTAATAGTTTTCAAGTTTATCATAAGTAATCTCTCTCTTGAAAGGAGTCACAATAGTATGGATTTCTTTGATCGCTTTGCTATCCCGAATCCAAGTCCCGCGATATATGCCTCGATGGTCGCCATTGGATTAACAATGATTGCGATACTCGCCGGTTTAACCTATTTTAAAAAATGGGGTTATCTTTGGCGCGAATGGTTAACGACAGTTGACCATAAACGGATTGGAATTATGTATTTATTGTCTGCTTTGTTAATGTTATTCCGCGGCGGAGTAGACGCGATAATGATGCGGGCGCAGCTAGCCGTACCGGAAAACAAACTGCTCGATGCCCAGCATTATAATGAAATTTTCACGACACACGGAATCGTGATGATTATCTTTATGGCGATGCCATTCATTATGGCGTTAATGAACTTTGTGGTGCCATTACAAATCGGGGCGCGTGACGTAGCGTTCCCACGCTTGAATGCCCTAAGTTTCTGGTTATTCTTCATGGGCGCCATGCTTTTTAATATTTCTTTCGTCATCGGCGGTTCACCAGATGCAGGCTGGACCTCGTATTTCCCGCTGGCAGGAACCGAATTTAGTGAATCGGTTGGATCGAATTATTATATGATTGCGATTCAAATTGCCGGTATTGGGTCATTAATGACAGGGATCAATTTCATCACTACTATTTTAAAAATGAGAGCTCCTGGCATGACATTAATGAAAATGCCAATGTTTACATGGGCTTCCTTAGTAACGAACGCGATTATCGTTTTTGCGTTTCCAGTATTAACAGTATTACTAGCGATGGGAACAATGGATCGCCTATTTGGAACCCATTTCTTTACCACGACAAATGGCGGGATGGATATGCTTTGGGCGAACTTCTTCTGGGTATGGGGACATCCAGAGGTATATATCTTAATTTTACCGGCATTTGGGATTTATAGTGAGGTCATTTCAACCTTTGCTCGAAGAAACCTTTATGGGTATAAATCGATGGTCGGCTCCATGGTGATTATTTCACTGCTTTCTTTCTTAGTCTGGACACATCATTTCTTTACCATGGGTCAAGGCGCACTGACAAACAGTATCTTCTCGATTACGACCATGGCGATTGCTGTACCGACAGGTGTGAAACTGTTTAACTGGCTATTTACACTTTGGAAAGGAAAAATTGAGGTAACGACACCAATGCTTTATGCATTGCTGTTTATTCCAACCTTCACCATCGGCGGGGTCACAGGAGTAATGCTTGGGATGTCTGCTGCCGACTATCAGTACCATAACACGATGTTCTTAGTCGCGCACTTCCATATGGTTATTATTCCGGGTGTCGTATTTGCGATGCTGGCTGGTCTTACTTTCTATTGGCCAAAAATGTTCGGATTCATGTTGAATGAAAGAATCGGGAAGTGGGCGGCATGGATTATTTCCATGAGCACACTAATGGCATTCATCCCAATGTTTTTCTCTGGCTTAGATGGGCAGGCGCGCCGGATGTACACCTACTCTGAATCTACTGGATTCGGACCATGGAATATGGTTTCGTTTATTGGTGCAGCCGGACTTGCGGTAGGTTTTGCGTTAATCGTATACAACATCTACTACAGTACTCGCTATGCCTCAAGGAATATCGCCGCAGATCCTTGGGATGCACGTTCTTTAGAATGGGCTACGCATACCCCGGTACCGGCATATAATTTCGCGATTCTACCGCAGGTGAAATCATCTGAAGCTTTATGGGATGCGAAGAAACATGGTCATGAGTTATTCCCAGGTGAATATGAAAAAATTCATATGCCAAATAACAGCGGTGTACCGTTTATCATGAGCTGTATCTTCTTTGGATGGGGATTTTCCTTTGTATTCAGCTTATGGATACCACTTATTTTGACAACCATCGGAATATTCGTATGTATGGGACTTCGTTCTTTTGAAAAAGACCATGGTCATTACATTTCCGTTGATGAAATCGAAGAGACTGAAAATAATTTGCGAGGTGCTTAACAAATGAAAATAGATAACTCGCTGCCGCTTGAATATAGTACGGAAGAAAATAGTAATAAAATTTTAGGCTTTTGGATATTTCTTGGTGCGGAAATTATGCTGTTTGCTACGCTTTTTTCAGCCTATTTCACATTAGTGGACCGCACGGGAAACGGGCCATCAGGGGCAGAGATTTTTGAAATTACTCCCGTCCTAATTGAAACATTTCTACTGTTAACGAGTAGTTTTACGATTGGCCTTGGGATTCATGCGATGCGGCTAGGCAATAAGAAAGCGATGATGGCATTCTTTTCTGTCACACTGCTCCTTGGTCTTGGGTTCTTGGGAGTTGAAATTTATGAGTTCGTCCATTATGTTCATATTGGCGCAGGACTGCAAACAAGTGCCTTTACCGCGATTCTATTAACGACATTAGGAACGCATGGTGCGCACGTAACATTTGGCTTATTCTGGGGATTATTTATCATTCTGCAAGTGAAAAAGCGTGGTTTGAACCCCGAAACCGCCAATAAATCATTTATCTTCTCATTGTACTGGCATTTCTTAGACGTCGTCTGGATCTTTATTTTCAGCTTTGTCTATCTGAAAGGAATGATGTAGTCATGAGAGAGTTATTCCCGATGAAGCAGGTAATGGGGTTTGTCTTTTCCCTGCTCCTTACTATCGTTGCACTTGCTGTTTACTTTTTAGACATGTCGATCACAATTGGAATGACGCTCCTTCTTGTAACAGCCTTCATTCAAGCTGCCGTACAGCTGGTAGTATTTATGCATGCGGGTGAAACGAAGGATAGGGGAGCCATCTATACGAACATCTATTATGGAATCTTTATTGCTTTAGTTACCGTATTCGGTACATTATTATGTATGATTTGGGGTTATCTTTAAATAAAAAAAGGAGCGTCTTTAGCCGAGACGCTCCTATTTGTATTTATTCGGTGTCATTTTCTGACCTTTATCTGTTTTCTTCAGCACTTCCTCTGTTGCTACAAAAAACACACCCATTAGAAAGATGAACACAGCACCCATGATGATCCCAATGGAAATGCCAATTAAATTGCTGTAACCGTTTACAAGGAAACTATAGAAAAAAGTTAAAATTCCAATTGTTAGTAAAATACCGCCGGAAACCTTTACAGTATTCAAGATTTTTAAATTTGATACCATTTTTCTTCAACCTCCTTTTCTATATTATTCACTTTGTTCACAAAATTGTCAAAATTAATTTTCATGAATTATCAGAAAGATGATATATTTAAATGTTTGAGGATGCTTATGCTCATTTTATGTACCTATAAACATGGGGGAATAAGCTAAGAAATTAGTTTGATATTTTCGACAAAATATGCAAGCAATCCCTCCTAAAGTATATTTCCTTTATCCTAAATATCCGTAGATTAGTGGAAAAAAATACATTTTATACAATCCTTAAGTAGGTTATGTGGTTTTTCGCTGCCGAAAAAAGAAGATTGTTGAAATAATATTTTGCAATATAATGAAAATTGGAATATAAAAAGGAGGTTTCTTTATGTCAATTAAAAAAGGATTTTTTGCAAGTGCACTTAGCTTATCGTTATGTGCATCTACGGTTTTTGCTAGTGGTGCAGGTGTTGGATATGCCCAATCAGTTGAAAAGAAATACATAGTGGTTTTTAAAGATGAGGCTAAGCTGCCATCAGGTTATGAGGATTTACTAAAAAAAGCTGGCGGCCAGGTTCAAAACAGGCTGGAAAAACTAGGTGCTGTTGAGGTTTCCTCCAGTAATCCCAATTTTCTAAAGGAAGTTAATAACTCTTCAATCGTGTCCGAAGCTGGAGCAGAGCACAAAATTTATGCCGATGCACCCGCTGTTGAAGCAACGTTCTCCTATGAGGAAGCCATTTCTGTTAAGCCAGATCTATATGAACAGAATCAATGGGATATTAAACAAGTAACCAATAATGGGGAATCATGGACCCTTCCTGGGGGGACTGGCAAGCCAGTTTCGGGGGAAGATATTGTCGTTGCGGTTATTGATACAGGCATTGACTATACCCACCCAGATTTAAAAGCAAATTATGCTTACGGAAAATCCTTTGTTCCGGGCTATTCGGACCCTAAGGACGAAAATGGTCATGGCACACATGTAGCAGGTTCAATTGCAGCAAAAGGAAGAACAATGGGAGTTGGTCCCGATCTTAAAGTTGCTTCTTATCGTGTATTTGGCCCAACCGGAGAAGCTTCTACAGCCAATATCGCGGAGGCATTAATGACTGCTGCCGATGATAATGTCGATGTAGTCAATATGTCATTAGGCGGCTATGATTGGTTCCAGGATCCAGAGTATGCAACTAAAGATGTTGTAGCAGATGTACAAATGTTCAATCGCGCTATTAATTATGCCATCAAAAAAGGCGTTACAGTGGTTGGATCTGCGGGAAATAACGGTGTTGATATTAGCAGCCCTGGAAAACTTTCAGGTGATAATAAAGGTGCTACACACAGAAGCCCAAGCAATCAAAACATGATTAGGGTTTCTGCTGGAGGACAATTGAAGAATTTGGCTTACTACTCAAACTATGGAGTAGGGAAAATTGATGTAATGGCTCCGGGTGGCGATTTAGGACCAAACTATAATCCACAAACTGGTGTAGGTAGAGATAATTCATACCTTTGCTTTGCTACTGTCTCTGGCGGTTACGGTTATAAAGCTGGGACTTCAATGGCGGCTCCAAAAGTAGCTGCACTTGCGGGCGTTATTATTGCCCAACACGGGAAGGATAAACTGAATCCAGCTCAAGTAAAACACATCATTTTGAAATCGGCTGAAGATGTATTCAAACCAGGAAACGATGAAAAATCTGGCAAGGGATTAATTAGCGCAGTTAGTGCATTGAAATAAATAGTAATAAACAAAGCTATCGGCGGTTTCGGTAGCTTTGTTTTTTCCTCTGCATAAGGATTGAATTTTACTATTCAAATGCGTTTTCTTTTGCCCCCCACCCAATTCCCTGTTATCTTAGTAGAAAGAGTAAATACCCCCTGAATCAATACGAGGAGTGAGAGAATGATCCACTTTGAAAACGTAACAAAGCGATATCAAGACGGTAACGCTGCGATTAAGTCCCTTGATCTGAAAATTAATGATGGGGAGTTTTTTGTGATTATTGGTCCTAGCGGCTGCGGAAAAACCACGCTGCTCAAAATGATGAACCGACTAATTGAATTAACGGACGGTACTATTTTTGTAGATGATAAAAAAATAAGTGACTATAACATTCACGAGCTTCGTTGGAACATGGGCTATGTCCTCCAGCAAATCGCGCTGTTTCCCCATATGACGATTGAGGAAAATATTGCGGTAGTCCCAGAATTAAAAAAATGGAACAATGAGAAGATTCGGCAGCGAACCGATGAATTGTTGGAAATGGTGGGAATGACGCCGGAAAAATATCGGGGCCGGAAACCGAAAGAACTTTCTGGCGGCGAGCAGCAGCGAATTGGCGTGATACGTGCACTAGCTTCGGATCCTGGAATTTTGTTAATGGACGAACCATTCAGTGCACTTGACCCGATTAGCAGGGAGAAATTACAGGATGACATCCTTGAACTGCAGCGAAAAATTAATAAAACGATTGTTTTCGTTACCCATGATATGCAGGAAGCGATTAAGCTTGGGGACAGAATTTGCCTTATGAAGGATGGAGAAATCGTTCAGGTTGGGACACCTAAAGAAATTATCGAGAACCCGGTCAATGATTTTGTCCGAGATTTCGTCGGGACGCACTCAGCTGCAGTCAAGGAGAATATCTGCTTAGAAGACATCATCGAGCAACTCTTGACTAGCCATAGCGTGGCACCTTCCACCGTAATAATTCCAGTCACGGCATCATTAAGAGAGGCACTTATGTTGCTAACTGAGTATGAACAATTGTCAGTAGAAAAAGAAGGTCAAATCATCGGTATAATCACAAGGCAAACAGCTTTACAATATCTGGCGGAAGGTTTGCAGGAAGTAGGTCACGGCAATGGATAAATTTGCAGATGTTTTCAAAGAAAGACAATCACAATTGTGGAGTGCCTTGCTCGAGCATATTGAACTTTCCCTGATAGCCTTATTTTTTGCCATCCTTATTGCAATTCCCCTCGGGATTTATTTGACAAAAAAGCAAAAGATTGCCGAAGGGATGATTGGCATTACAGCCATCCTGCAAACAATCCCATCATTAGCCCTATTAGGTCTATTAATTCCTTTGTTTGGCATCGGAAAAGTGCCCGCTATCATTGCCTTAGTGATCTATGCACTGCTTCCCATTCTTAGAAATACATATACCGGTATCAAAGAGGTAGATTCCTCGCTTATCGAAGCAGCAAGAGCGATGGGGATGAACAGAAGACAAAGACTAGTAAAGGTCGAACTTCCCCTTGCCACTCCGGTGATAATGGCGGGGATACGAACGGCTATGGTGTTAATTGTTGGAACAGCAACATTGGCGGCACTGATTGGCGCTGGAGGATTAGGGGACATTATCCTTCTTGGGATTGACAGAAACAATTCAGCACTGATTATTCTTGGTGCCATCCCAGCAGCAGCCCTCGCCATTTTGATTGATATTTGCTTGCGGCAATTTGAACGAATATCTTTCAAAAAGTCCTTGATTACTTTTGTCGTAATCGGAGCGGCAGCGCTCCTGACTATCGCGATTCCATCGATTACAAACCATGACCAGAAACAAATTGTCATCGGCGGAAAACTGGGTTCAGAGCCAGAAATTTTGATCAATATGTATAAACTGTTAATCGAGGAAGATACAAACTTAAAGGTGGAACTTAAGCCTGGCCTCGGCAAAACTTCGTTTGTTTTCAATGCTTTAAAGTCAGGCAGTATTGATGTGTACCCTGAATTTACCGGAACAGCCATTTCGGAATTTTTAAAAGAAACGGCTATAAGTACGGACAGAAGCCAGGTGTATGACCAAGCACGGACTGGCATGTTAAAAAAGTATGATATGGAATTGTTGGAACCAATGAGTTACAACAACACGTATGCATTGGCGGTTCCACAGACTTTGGCTGATAGGGAAGCTTTAAAGACGATTTCTGATTTGCAAATTAGGAGCGGGAACATCAAGGCCGGTTTTACTTTGGAGTTTGCCGATCGTGAGGATGGGTATCGCGGAATTCAAAAACTCTATGGCATCGCATTTGCAAACGTCATTACGATGGAGCCAAAACTTCGTTACAACGCGATTAAATCAGGGGATATTGAGCTAGTGGATGCCTATTCAACAGATAGTGAATTAAGGCAATATAACCTTTTTGTTTTAGAGGATGATAAGAATCTTTTTCCTCCCTACCAAGGTGCGCCATTATTAAGAAAGGAAACCGTGCAAAAATATCCCGAAATCAAAGCTGCTTTAAATAAGCTTTCGGGAAAAATAACGGACGATCAAATGCGCGAGATGAATTATCAAGTAAATGTCAACAGTAAAAGCGCAAAAGAGGTTGCGAAGCAATTTTTACAAGAAGAGGGATTAATTAAATAACTATACTTATTCAAATTAAAGGTTAATTCCTTGCTTTCTACGTTAAATGATTTTAATCTAAGACAGAGAGTAAAAAACACTTCAATGAAGCAGGAGCGATAGAATATGAAACAAGTCACAACAGAGCAAGAATATCGTGAGCAAATTACAAAGGATGAACTGACAGTAGGCATCTTTACCACCACATGGTGTCCGGACTGTAAACGGTTAGCGATATTCATTGATGAAGTTATCGAAGAGAATCAAGACAAACAGTGGATAAAAGTTGACCGTGATGAGTTTCCGGAAATTTCCGAGGAACAAAATGTCATGGGGATTCCTTCATTATTAGTATTTAAAAATGGAGAAAAATTAGCTCATTTACATAGTGCCAACGCTAAAACACAAGACCAAGTCAGAGAATTCTTAAACAATTTTTGATCACAATTAAAAGTATTTCTTCAGATTTTTTGGAGATTATAATGGCGAGGTGATGGGATGTCCACGGCAAAAATTGGCGATATGATTTCGTTTAAACGTGATGGAAAAACCCTCGAAGGTGTCGTTTCTGGCATTAGGGAAAATTCCGTTATAGTCCAATACGGTTATTCAAAAGCGAAAGATGAACCACTTACAACGATTGTTAACCATAAAAATTACAAAATCACCAAAAAATAATTTTGAACAGTGATGGTATCTTTATTACATAATTGTTCAACTTAAAAGGTTACCCAGTCAGGCACTATCCATAAAATTGGATAGTGTCTTTCTTTTCAGCACTAAAATTCGCCGAGTCGTTGATATCTATGTTTAAATGAAAATAATGGTACAATGTAAAAAAATAAGACGGGGGTTATTTCTCATGTACAGCTTTAAGAACGATTATAGCGAAGGCGCACATCCTAGAATCTTGAATGCTTTAGTGGAATCCAACTTCGAGCAGGAGGAGGGCTACGGGGAAGATCGATTTACCCTAAAAGCGGTAGAACTATTAAAGGAAAGAATCGGGCGTACGGATGTTGATATTCACCTATTATCAGGCGGGACCCAAACGAATCTTACCGCTATTTCAGCTTTCTTAAGACCTCATGAAGCGGCGATGGCTGCCAGTACTGGCCATATCCTTGGCCATGAAACAGGTGCAATCGAAGCAACAGGGCATAAAATCCTTTCGATAGAAACCGAAGATGGGAAATTGACTCCTGCCCATTTGCGGACTGTCCTTGATACACATTCAGATGAACACATGGTGAAGCCGAAGCTCGTTTACATATCGAATTCAACAGAAATAGGATCGATTTATCTGAAGAATGAACTGGTGCAATTAAGGGAATTCTGTGACGAAAACCAGCTTATTTTATATATGGATGGTGCGAGATTAGGCTCAGCCCTTTGCTCGTCAGAAAATGACCTTATGCTGAGCGATATCCCACGGCTTGTCGATGCTTTTTATATTGGCGGAACCAAGAATGGAGCACTCATTGGAGAAGCTTTAGTGATTTGTCGTGATTCACTTAAAGAAGATTTTCGTTATCATTTAAAACAAAAGGGTGCGCTGCTTGCAAAAGGGAGACTGTTGGGGATTCAATTTCTTGAACTTTTCCGCGACAATCTGTTCTTTGACTTGGCTGCACATGCCAACAGGATGGCAGAAATGCTTAGGACTGAATTAGGCAAAGCAAAAATACCATTTCTGACCGAGTCACCATCAAATCAAATCTTTCCAATCCTGCCGAATGCACTGATTACCGAACTTCAAGGCAAGTATTCCTTTCATGTTTGGGAACAAGTTGATGCCGACCACTCGGCGATTCGCCTTGTAACCTCTTGGGCAACAAAAGAGGACAAGGTAGCAGCTTTTATTGAGGATTTGAAAAAGCTAATATGATATTGATCATATTATTGATTTCATAGGGGGAAGCAAGATGAACAAGAAACCAATTATTGGCATAAGCGGTGCGTATATTAACCATAACAAAAATAGCGAAGGGGTATATGTGCACCATGATTATCATCGAAGCGTTGCCGCTAATGGCGGTATACCGATTATACTTCCTTTTATTAACCCTGATATGTCTTTGGAAACACTGCCAATGTGCGATGGAATTATCCTCAGTGGCGGAGAGGACGTCGATCCGGAATTTTTCAAGCAGGATCCACATCCCCATTTAGGTCAAGTCATTTTAGAGCGAGATTTGGTAGAGTTAGCCATTGTGGAATACGCTATAAAGAACAATATTCCACTGTTTGCGATTTGCAGAGGTATTCAAATTTTGAATGTAGCCCTTGGTGGAACATTAATTCAGGACATCCCGAGTCAAGTCAAAGACTCCATCCAACACACACAGAAAATCGATAGATACAGGGATTCCCATTGGGTAAACATCTCCAAAGATAGCCAACTTTTGAAAATAATAGGTTCTGAACGAATAAGAGTGAATAGTCTTCATCATCAAGCAATCGATACTGTAGCATCCGATTTACGAATCGTTGCAAAGTCATCCGACGGAATCATTGAAGCTGTTGAGTATATCAAACCGGCCACATTTATGATTGGAGTTCAGTGGCATCCTGAATCCATGGCAAGTACAAGCCAGGCCATGAATAATTTGTTTGCAGAATTTATTAAAAGCAGCACAAAGGGATCTGATTCGTAAAATTAATTGTGCCTGTGCTATCAAAAGAAAGCGATTTATTGTTTTTGCAAAATGGTTTAAAATATGATTGGGAGTGATAGAATGCATGATTTTATTTTTCAAAACAGTACGAAGATAATATTTGGCAAGGAAAAAGAGAAATTAGTTGGGCAAGAAGCCGTTGTTTACGGAAAAAAGCTTCTTCTGCATTATGGCAGTGGCCGCATTAAACAAAATGGCTTATATGACACGGTTGTGAAGTCATTGCAGGACCAGGGGATTGAAATAATTGAGTTAGCCGGAGTTCAGCCCAATCCCCGAGTAAGCCTAGTTCGAGAAGGTGTTGCCCTTTGTAAGGAGCATGATATCAACTTTATTCTCGCTATAGGCGGCGGGAGTGTGATTGATTCTGCCAAGGCTATTGCAGCCGGAACAAAGTATGACGGGGATGTATGGGATTTCTTTACCGGGAAAGCTGCTGTTACAGAGTGTTTGCCAATTGGTGTTGTGCTAACGATCCCTGCGGCCGGCAGTGAATCGAGTTCAGGTACTGTTATTACGAACGAGGACGGCTGGTATAAGAAATCTTCAGGACATAATACAATGAGGCCTCAGTTCGCGATCCTAAATCCGGAACTTTCATACACCTTGCCTGCCTATCAAACTGCATGTGGGATTACCGATATGATGGCACATATTTTAGAAAGATACTTTACAAATGAAAAGAATGTGGATCTAACTGACCGTTTATGTGAAGCTGCTTTAAGAGCGATCATCCATAATGCCCATACGGTTTTAGACGAGCCAACCAATTATGATGCAAGAGCTGAGATTATGTGGTCTGGGACAATTGCACATAATGATTTGTTAGGGACTGGAAGAATTGGTGATTGGGGAAGCCACGATATCGAGCATGAAATAAGCGGTATTTATGATATTGCACATGGGGCTGGTTTAGCCATTATTTTTCCGGCGTGGATGAAGTACGTTTATAAACATGACGTCAATCGTTTCGTACAATTTGCTAACAGAGTATGGAATATCGAAATTGATATGAACAATTTGGAAAAAACTGCTTTAGCCGGTATTAAGAAAACAGAACAATTCTTTACGTCCATTGGCATGCCAATTACCCTTAAAGAGGCTGAAATTGGTGAAGAACACCTTGAGGAAATGGCTAAAAAGGCAACAGAAAACGGCCCGCTAGGCAACTTTATCAAGTTATATGAGGCTGATGTTTATCAAATTTATCAATTAGCTAAATAATGCGCAAAAAGCCTCGTGTACATGAATTTGAATGTAGCGAGGTTTTTTGTTAATCAATCGCTTGATAAAAAATATTTATAATATTTTGATGATTAGTAGTATAGTATAGTTAAACTAGTAACTTAAAATATTTAGAAGTGAGGGAATGAAATGCGTAAGGATTTTTACTTAAATAATCGTAATCGTTTATATGAGAAGCTTGAAGATAGTTCAATACTTGTCTTGTTTGCCGGAAAGGCTCCGCAAAAATCGGCAGATGAGGCTTACGGATTCGTGCCAAATCGAAATTTTTATTACATAACCGGAATTGACGAACCAAATCTTATCTTTTTAGCCCTTAAAACAAATAATAAAGTAGAAGAATATCTTTTTATCGAAAAATCAGACCCTGTATTAGAAAAATGGATTGGTAAATCGATCTCAAAGGAAGAGGCTTTAGAAGTTTCGGGAATCGGGAATATCCAATATATTGAACAATTTGAATCCTTGTTGTCACGCATTCTTTTTACAAACTCGCTTTCGAATATCTATTTAGATCTGGAGAGAAGAGAACTAGATCAGACCACGACGAAAGCACAACAATTTGCAAGTAAAATCCAGGCGAATTATCCATACCTGCAAATGAAAAATGTTTATCCGGAAATTTGTGAACTGCGCGTTTATAAAACACCTGAAGAAATCGAAAAGATCAGAAGGGCAATTGATATTACCTATAAAGGTATAAAAAACCTTATGAGTCATGCGAAAGCAGCAACGAAAGAATATCAACTTGAGGCTTATTTTGATTTTACACTTAAGTCAGAAGGTGTAAAACACTATGCTTTCCCAACAATTGCCGCAAGCGGTAAAAATGGAACGATTCTTCATTATGACAAAAATGATGCGACAATTGAGGAAGAGAGTCTTGTCCTGCTTGATTTAGGTGCCCAATACCACTATTACAATGCGGATATAAGCTATACCTTTCCAGCAAATGGTACCTTTACTGAAAAACAAAAAACATTCTACAATATTGTTTTAAAAGCACTAAGAGAAACGACAGCACTGATTAAACCGGGTGTCCCATTTGCAAAACTAAATGAGCAAACAAAAAAAGTTTTAGCCGAAGAGTGCATCAAAGTTGGATTGATTAAGGAAGAAAGTGAAATCGGAAATTATTACTATCATGGTGTCAGCCACTTTCTTGGTCTAGATACCCACGATGTTGGCAATTATAAGGATTTAATCTTACAACCTGGAATGGTGTTAACGGTTGAGCCAGGTTTATATATTGAGGAAGAAGGAATCGGAATCCGAATTGAAGATGATGTATTAGTCACCGAAGACGGCCACGATGTTCTTTCCAAGGATATTATCCGTTCTGTTGAGGAAATTGAAGCATTTATGAACCAACAATAAGAATTTAGCCAATCTTTCTATCCTTAAACAGTAAGAGTTCCATAATATTAATAAGGGGAGTCTCTATTCAGAGAGGAGATTCCCTTTATTCATTTAAAGGAGCGGTGCCCAAATGAACCTGAGAATTAAATGGAATAATAAATACAAAGAACGAATAAATCAACGGGAAGAACCTGTACCGAATGTCAGATTAAAGAACCTTTCTTCTTATTTGACGGGTGGGCCAGCTCTTGATCTTGCTTGTGGTCTTGGTGGAAACAGCCTATTTCTGGCACGATTAAACTTTCAAGTGCAGGCAATCGATATATCTGACGTGGCTATCAACTATCTCCAGGAATTAGCAGCAAAGAAAAAGCTTGCCATTTACGCTCAGCTTTCTGATCTTACGGAAATTACCAGCCTTAATTTACCAAAGAATTCTTTTAATTTGGTTGTCATCACGAATTACCTGGATCGGTCACTATTTCCATTAGTTAAGTCGATTATTAAAGAGGATGGGTATTTCTTCATGGAAACCTTTTATATGTCACCAAAGCACGAAAATCAAGGGGTATCCAATCAATATAAACTACAACCAGGAGAGCTGCTGGCCGAATTTGGAGATTGGAAGATTCTTTTTTATGAGGAAAATGAACAGGAGGGGCGGCAAACTATATTTTGCCAGAAATGTTAGTGTTACTAAAAAAGTGTTAGGCACCATCCATATCCGACATCGTTTTTCTCTTTCGACATAATTCTAATATATTGAGCAGAAACTTATATTAAATGATATAATATTGACGATGAAATGGAGGTGATATAAATCGAGAAGCAGATTTTTCCCCTACTACAAGAAATGAATAACAAGCTGGATCATTTAGAAGGTACATTGAAAGAGCATAGTGAAATTTTGAAAGAGTATCGCGGTATCTTAGATAGCCATAGTGAAACCTTTAAAGAACACGGTAGAATTTTAAGCGCATTAAGGACAGAACAAGAATTTCTAAAGGCTGAAATAAGTGAAATGAAACTTCAAAACGCTAAAGATTTTGGCGAAATGAAGGAGAAATTAAAAGACCATGAAGACAGTATCGAAATATTAAAAGAAGAGACATGGAATAATAAGAAAAGTATCTTAAGAGTTCAAAAAACGATGGGGCTTTCCTAGTATCTAATTAACTCTGCAAAAGCAAGTGAAAGATGTGGGGAAAACACTAGGAACAGTATCTATGTTAAATGAAGAGAAACTCCTCATATGTATTGCATCCATTACAGCTTCAATTGAAATCTCCATTCAAGCAGCCAGACAAGCGCTGCAGTGAAAATTAGCCACTCCACGTGAGTTACCAATGACCAAAACGCTAATAACATCATTATTGACGATTTAAAAGAGCCCAATCTTTTTCTGGATGGGGCTCTTTTCTATAGTTCAAAGTTTTATATAAAAAAATGAGTATACCTTTTACTCAGAAAGGCGGTCTCATGGCCCGGAAATGGCAAAAAGCTACTCACATGGGTCATGAAAATCGGTTTCATGGCCCGGAAATGGCAAAAAGCTGCTCACCCGGGCCATGAAAGTTGGTTTCATGACCCGAAATTGACAAAATGTTGCTCGCTCGAGCCATGAAAGTCGGTTTCATGGCCAGAAAATGACAATAAGCTGCTCGCTCGGG